>CAJTBO010000001.1 GCA_910573755.1 Lachnospiraceae bacterium
ACTTTCATCTCATATACCTTTTTCTAATGTATTTATTCAGGGATAATATACAATTATCCGTTGTTCGGGATTTAAAGGGATGCTCTCTTTGTAGGGGTGTCTTTATATTATTACTGCACTTAACCCCTTCTCTTAATTTCTAATTATACTTATAATTATTTCGCGTAATATAGACACAACTTCCCTCAAATTATAATATAAAAACATTTCGCTATTCGTCTGAGTTGCCACCCCATATATATGCTGAAACCCTACATTTTGTGCCAACATTCTCGCCCGAAACAAATGTATTTCACTTGTAATAATCAATAACTCTGATTCAGTATCTACAAGTTCCGCAGTATACATGAAATTTTGTCTGGTATCTAACGCTTTTTCTTCTGCTAATATATTATTCTCTACACCCTGCTTTATCAAATATGCCCTCATTACACTTGCCTCTGAAGGAGTATTCTGTACTTCATTTCCCCCGGATACAATAATCGGAGCCTTTGAATATTCACTAAGTTCAATTGCCTTATCTAATCTTGACTTTAATGTATCTGATAACTCGTCCTTTTCTAACTTACTTCCTAAAATCAAAATATAATCAACATTTCCCAAATTCTTCGGAGTATTATCTCTGGCTCCTATCGCAATACATAACTCACATAATATAAATACTGTTACCCCAAGTATCAAGCCTGTACTCCAAATAGTATACCATATACTTTTCAGCCTCGTCCATACTTTCAAGTATACAACACCAAATATACATATAAATCCTAAAATCAATGCATCTTTCGTTTCTCGTTCATGATTACAAGCAATAAAAAACAAATATATAGCTGTTCCAATCAAAACAATCTCACACAAACAGCATAATTTTTGTCTATAATTATTTCTACTCATTTCTATATCTTATAATTTGAGCTGGTACACCTGCGACAACTGAATATTCCTCTGTATCTTTCGTTACTATTGCGCCAGCACCAACCACCGTCCCCTTTTTCAAGGTAATCCCTGGCATTATTACTGCATTTGCTCCAATCCAAACATCATTCTCAATGACAATAGGACACGGCTCAGTAGGCCTCTCAAAAATAGAAGGGCTTCTTCCTTCTATTGGATGTCTTCCTGAAGAAATTGTAACATTAGACCCTATTAATACATAATCTCCCATAATGATCCCACCTTTTGCATTAATATATGTACCTGTATTAATGCCGCAATTATGTCCCATCTGCAATTTTCTGCTTTCTATAATCGTCACTCGTGGCTGAATCCACACCATTCCTTCCTTTTTCTTAAAAAGAAAACTGCATATAATATTTCTCAAAATAATTCCTATAGCTCCCGGGAACGAACCGAATAACCAATATATCCATCCCTCTATCTCGAGAAATATCAAAGAACCTATCCTTACATCACTGAATTTTTCCTTCAAAAATGCCATTATATTACGTTCTCCTATAAAACTATTTTGTTACACTTCCTCTTGAGAGAATAATCAGGCCGCATATTACAATAACAGTCCCCACTATTTGTATCCTCTCAATCGATTCATGAAATATCATTTTGGCAATCACAATATTAAAAATATATGTCATACAGGTTACCGGCATAATAGAGGATAATTTAAAATTTGATAGCATATAAAAGAAAAGCAACATGGAACATCCATAGCAACATAATCCCGCCCATATATGGGGAGATACTAACAATCCACCTATATCCTGAACTGACTTTACGGAAAGCGGGATCCTGTCAAATCTCATTTTCCAAAACATATTTGCCAACGCATTACAAATACATGCCACAGAAGCAGGAATCAATAATTTTAGAAAACCCATATTATCCCTCCAAAATATATTTCTGAATAATTCCAAAAGTTTCATCAGCATGTTTTTTAGAAGACAATCCTACAACTACATTTTTCACTGCTGTTTCCGCAATATAGCTATAAGCCTCCTCCGGAAGTATACGCCCTGATGCCAGCGTAGCCATAGCCAGAACTGTATGATCACTCTTTGCAATATCATGAACCACCTCATCTCTCGACGGATTCATCAAAAAACCTTTTTTATTGACTGCAGTCATAACTAAACTATTCTGCAGACCACAATCATCTAAAAATCTGGAAAACGCCGAAAAATTTAATGTACCATACGCAGGAATTGCATGATATCTTTTTCTGACGTATTTATCAAATGTCACTGCTACCTCTTTCATATCATATCCTAAAATCAAGTCGCATAATGCATTATGCAAAAAGACAGCCTTAATATTTAAATCATGAAACGGGGCTAATTCTACATCTATAAGACGCTCCAATATCCCCAAATGATTCAATGTAAGTAAATTTGCTCCTATTTCCAATACAAATTTTGTCTTCCCTTTCCCGCTTTTTCCTTTCAAAACTGTCTTTATGGTGTTATACATTCCCATTTCTGTCACCATGCTCACATATTTAATGATATATGGAACATTTACGTAAACATTGAGTTTATTCTTCAATTCATCATCTGCCCGAATCATATCACAAATCTCATAAATACTGGGATGCGTAGAAAACATAACACCATTTACGCCCTTGCTTAAACCGTATTTCAATATCCTCCTTATCTCATTGAGATCCTTAAACTGTTCATAAGTGGCTCTTCCCTTATCCTGAGACATATGATTTACGCCAAAAAACTGATTGTCGCCTAAAATAACTTGATCTATATCTACCATAGCCTTATCCTCTTTTCTTTTATAATATTACTCTACAGAAACAATTTCCCCCAATTCAGCGCTTTGATATATTTTCTTAATTACCTTTTGCACATAAACAGCACTTTCCAAGTTTGTAGACTGCTGGCCAGACAAAACACCCAGAAATGCTTCCATCTGTCTGGAATATAAAATTCCTCCGACATCCATATATGCACCACCATATAAATCCGGATAAACCAGATTTTCTATCTGCTCTCCTTTGCTATCAAAGATGTCCAATGTCTGATCCGTAACAATCATTTTTCCTTTAGTTCCCTCTACTTCGAGCCTTGCATATGTTTTTCGATAGGCCTCTTTACTCCATGATGTTTCAAACGCAACCTTTGGCCCCTTTTCAAAAGAAATAGTGGCCTGAAGCTCATCCTCTACTTCTTTAGAATAAATCTTTTGTGCATGCGCCTGCACAGTATCAATTTTTCCAAAATACCAACATAATTGATCCAACATATGGATTCCGAAATCCATTAATACCCCGCCTCCGGAAACTGCCTTGCTATAACGCCATCCAGAGTGCTGCTCAAAAACATCTGCTATATACATAAACGCTTTTGCCTCTAATGCATCACCTATCGCACCGGAGTCTAAATATTCTTTTCCTTTTGCAATGGATGGAGCAAACCGATTACAAAATCCCACTTGAATTTTAATATTCTTTTTTAATGCTACATCAAGTAACTGTTGGGCATCTTCATAAGAAGACGCCAATGGTTTTTCAATGAATAGATCACACTTTTTCTCAATACATTCCATTGCAGATTGAACATGATTAAACGTCGGAGTGGAAATAATCACTGCATCCAGTTCCACTTTACCTAACATATCTCTAACATTGGAAAAGGTTTTCACCGAAGGATAAACTTTTTTGATGCCAAATCGCATTACCCAGGACTTATCACAAACAGCCACTACTCTGGCCTTTTTTGAACCGTTTACTAATGCACCATGCAAAATCCCCATTTTTCCATATCCAACAATTCCAATCTTATACACTTTCTGTACTCTCCTTTTCCAATTTTCGAATTCTCTCTTCCAGCAACGCACATTCCTGAATTAATATTCTGTTTTTATTGCTCAATTCAGATGCAACAGTTGTCAAAAACATCAGCAAAATAATAAGTCCGAATAATACCACCGCAAATAAACCATTAAGGTAATTTATAATCCCTATCCCTTTTGCCAATTGTTCCAACGCACTTGGAAATATTATAAAAAACAACATACAAATACCTAATATGATCCACAATAAGGAATATTTGAAGTTAAGCTTTTCCTTTTTTAGCATCATATAGATACATGAAAAATATATTAGCAAAGCAATTATTAATGATATCCTTAAGGCGATATTCATTTGATTGCCTCCCTTCTCAAAATTATCGCAGCAGACACCTTTACCATATAATATATGGATCTTAAACTGGTTATTGAGCTTCTTCCCCCTGTTCGTTCTTTCATAACGACCGGTACTTCCAATATTCGAATACCTGAGACGGCACTTGTTACAAGCGATTCCGGCTCCGGATAATCCTGTGCATAATTCCTTGCGAAAAGTTTAATGACTTTTCTGTTTGCAGCCCTAAAGCCGCTTGTAACATCTTTTATTTTCACTCCACAGCAGACATGAATCAGCCAACTCAGAAAATTAATCCCCAGCCTGCGCATCCAAGATGATTGAAATCCCTCTTTATCGAGAAATCGAGAACCCACCACTAAATCTGCCTCATCTCTAATAATAGGCTCTATCAGGTCTCTAATATACTTTGGTATATGTTGCCCATCTCCATCCATCTGTATCGCTATGTCATACCCATTTCTAAAAGCATATTTGTACCCTGTCTGCACCCCTCCGCCTATTCCCAAATTAATAGGTAAATCTACATAATTACTATTCAGTCTTTTCAGGATATCCAAGGTATTATCTTTTGAACAATCATTTATTATAAGATAATCTATTTCCATACCTTCATCTGTCAGGGATTGTAATGTATGCTCAATGTTGTGACTTTCATTATAAGCCGGAATTATGACCAATATTTTCTTTCCTTTATACATCTGTAACTTTTCCACTCCTCTGATTTCTATCATCTGTAAAAAACTATTTTCTTTTCAATATCGCCACTCCTCCATTACTGTAACTCGGAAAAAGAATAGGGTTGTCTATATCAAATCCATATTCTCTCATTTTTTCAACTACTCCCCTGTTATATATTTCAACATCTTCCGCATTTGCATACACTATCGCTCCCTCAAAATCATATCCTTCCTCCGCATTTTGATAATTAACCACCGCAAAATCCGCACATTTAATTCCTGCCGGATACAAATATGCATGAATGTCAGGAATTGTCTCCAATTCACAATATGCTCCCTCAATTGATGACACTTTTGAATTACTCGGTATATTTTCATTAATAAATTGCCTGAATTCCCTCCGTTTTTCTGCCCCCCCTTCAAAATAATCTCTTCGTATATTATTTCGAACACATACCACGACATTATTATTCAAATTTGATATATTAAATCGAATACTCAAATCATATGGATCAACAATACTTATCAGAAATGCAACTGTCAAACTTACAGCATAAGGAATCAATTTTATTTTTTGCCACCTTTTTGAAACATCATATAATTTTATCATTCCTCTCGTTACCGCCCACATGAGAAACACAAAATAAAATACATGATAATGCAACCCCCATCCAATTTTTTCTGCACCTCCTACATTATATAATAAATTAGGAACTGTAGATGCCATTCCAATTATTAAAGCTTTCCAATCCATAAATGCCACAACTAAATAAAAACAAAAATTTATTATAATAAATAAAATCACTTTCCTCATATTATCAGGATCTGATAAATATAAAACAATACTGTTAATATTAAAAAGACTACCCAGCCCAGAATAATACATATTAGCTAAAAAAAACTTCATCATAATTCCTGTATATAAAACAGCAGCGCTTCCCAAAGCCAAACGCATTCCCCTCAGTTGTGGTCTCTCTTTCCAAAAAAAGATCGTATACGCCAAAATAAACATTCCTGCGTACAATGCCCCTCTCTCACCAACCATCATACACAAAATTGTTGCTACTATAAAATGCAATTTGCTGAATTGCTTTTTCTCACAAGCCCATATCAGATACATTCCTGTACCCATAAATATGCGTTCAGGATAAAACGCCCCACTTACTGCCGGCATTGACCATCCTGGATGAGCTGTCAGCAAAATGCATGTTATAATTATCAACAGCCATGGGACTTCTTTTTCTCGCATTAACAAAATACAAAAAAACAAACTAAGTGCCAGAGCCAAACTTTGAGCGATTGTAATACACGCAAACTCTGACATCACATAACATAAAGGTGCTATTAAATAAAGAATGAAGCAGGCATGATAACCCATCATATTCTTTCTTGGATCAGCCGTGTCTTCAAACGCAATCTCACTGTCAAGAAGCTCTGCTACGGGGATTGCCCATATATGCCGCTCTATAATAGATATGCCATTTGACCACATGTCACTTTCGCCTTTTCCTGTATATGCAATATTCTTAGTTACCTGTGCATAAGTTGCTGTATCACCCACATAACGTGCTCCGGAATAATAACAACCTGCCGTCAAAAAAAACGTAGTAAAAAACAGAAAAACCGCCAAAAAAATCCCTTCTCTTTTCTTATTCATAGATCCTTCCTCCAGTATAAACAAACTACTCTAATGCAACAGACTCCCATTTTCAAAATTTACTGCCTCCCGAACCGTCACATTGTTAATCCCCTCAAGAGAATACCCTTTTACTCCAACTTCTTGTTCATCCGTAGTTACAATATAAATAATTCCATAGGCAGCATTTAAATTTGTTGCAATCCTCTCCGAACGATATTCACCTTCTCCGGACTGCGCATCATAAACAGAGATATAGCAATCAAGAAATTCATCTTCCTCAGACATCCAATTAATTTGAAATCTTATCGAAATTGGATGATCCGTTTTATTGACAATCTGATGTATAATATAATAATCAGTCTCCGTATTCTGAAAAGTCTCTGTTAATGGTTCCAATTCATTGATCTGTTGAAGTTCATCAAATTTTACTTCCAACACTTTATTCAATTCTGGAATTACTTCATATACCTCACAAATTGAATTTTCGTAATATTTTCTCCCTGTAAAATCTGGTAATCTTTCCATTGTCTCCGCAGCCAGTCCAAGTGGTTCTCCCATTACTTTATCCACTATAATATAATCAAAAGAAGACAAATACTCTTCCCATGTATATTCCGCCTCATTTGCATATATTGTATACAATGTATTATTATGCCATGTTGTCGATGCAAAATATCCATAATATGATCCTTTGTTCAAAAAAGAATTCGTAATAGCCAAGACTCTTTTACCTTCCGGAATCATACTGAAAACCTCCCCAAAATCATGTTGCACTATTCCTTCATCCTTAGCTAATTTGAGTGGAATGGTATCATATTTTTTCAGCCATATTAAATTAGGATATAAAATAATCACACCAACTGCTGCCAATAATATTCCTTTGACATTTCTATGTGATATCCATGCTATACATATAGAAATACCTACTGTAATCACACACGACAGCAAAACCCAGGTAGAAAAATAATATCTCAAATTATATGTCGTTATCGTATTTACTTTATATGAAACCATTGCAACCAAAGACCATACTATATATTCCGGATATTCTTTAATTTTCTTTTTTATCAATAAAACACCTAAAGCAAGTGGTATTGTAAAAACAAATAATAAAAATATGCCCATCCCCCCCGGATACATTTCAATATTCAGCGTGGTGCGAAAAACAATATCTATTAATGATTGAATCGAAAAAGATAACTTATTTGTAAATGGATCCTGAAAATTTTCACAGACAAAATAAGGGCTTTTAAATATTCCATTATAGGTAGGATACAAAGGATTTCCAGTTTTATACCATATATGAATTATCGAAACTGAGCATGGTGCCGCTAGCGCTAATACACTCCTTACCATTTTTGCAACTGCCTGTCTAATCGCTCTCTTTTCTAATGCATATTTTATACATTCGACAATCAATACCATTGCCATCACTGCCATTGTAAAAGCAACTGTTAGTTTAACAAATATAGCACACCCACATAAAAAGGATATCAGTTCAATATTATCCCATATATTTTGTTGCTGTATCTTTCCACTCCCAACAAATGCAGAAAATAAAAAATATAACGGTAAAATTTCCAAATAAAATACAGTGGAAAATCCCAAAAATAATGGTGTAGAAAACAAAATAATTGCCAAAATCCACATATTGCTTTTAGCATATATGCAATGAATGAAGTGCACAAGAATAAAATATACTAAAAAAAGCAAAACAACGTTAAAAAGCACTAATGCCTTATAAGCCCCCAGCGAATAAAACAATACAGAATATGTATATTGAAGTACCATTGCCTCCCCATATACAATGGATTCTGTTACATTAGTATACCATTTACCGTTTTCAGCCGCATAAACCGTAATCGGCAAATGTTTAGCCATAGAATCATGACCACTGATCGGCGCGCTGCTATATACCAAATACCATGTTAACAACAACAAAAAAACACATATCATAAACCAATGGCACGTTATACTATTTTTTATATAAAATACAGTCTCCAAAAATTCCTGCTTTCTTTTTATCAAAAAAGGAACCGATACTGTCAAGCTCAGAATCAATACGGCAATATATACCGACTTACTCCCAAATCCTACAAGCAAAACAAAATATATTATAATCCCAATAATGCCCATACCTGCCGCAGTTCGCATTATCATTTTTTCAAAGCAACTGCCTTCCACTTTTAATATATACCCCAAAAAATAACTGCTTATAAACAAGGCAGCAATACATAATATATCAAATAATATATTATAATAGCACGAACAAACCAATAACCCTACAACACATACTATAATTAATAATTTCTTTTTCTGTTGCACCACCGCTTGTTTCCTTTCTCTTCACCATTTATCTTTTAATTATAACATTTTTCACTCAAAAATTACAACTTAGTTTTCTTTTAAATTATTCTCCAGTACATTCTATTATTTCATCTTACTATTTTTATTGTTTTCTGAAAAAAGGGAAAAGGCTTTCCATTTACCAAAAAATTTAAAAACATATTTTTATCTGCTATCCATGGCATCAACATACAAAGAACCAACACAATTGGTGCTATAATATACCAATAAGGTGAAAGTCTTGGCGTTATAGGAAATTCTTTTAATGTTGACAGAGGCAACCTTCGAAGCAAACAAATGCACAGTGTAATAAATCTAAACATAAAAAAATGAAAAGCTAACACAGTATATGTATGTTGTCCTAACTCAACCACTACCGGCTAAAGCCGGTAGGTTCGGTTTGCTGCTAAAGCAGCCTAAAGTGTGCACCCTATAAGTTATTCCTTATCCTTTACACTTACCCTATCTCAAAGTTATCGGAATTGCTCTTCTCCTGCAAATCTTGATTCTGAATGTACGCTTTGATTATTTCATCTGTCACATTTCCACTGCTTGCTACAAAATATCCCCTTGCCCACAAATGTTGTCCCCAGATTTGCTTGTTCAATTCTTTATATTCCATTTGCAGTTTCCTTGACGTATTTCCTTTTATATATTGTACCAATTTACTTACTGACAGATGGGGCGGCACTGACACAAGCAGATGTATGTGGTCACTTCCTACATGCCCTGCCAGAATCTCCACCTCATTGCTTTGGCAGATCATTCGGATCAGCTCCCTTGTCCGCAATGCTATCTTCCCTATTATCACTGGCTTACGGTATTTTGTTATCCACACTAAGTGATATTTGATATCATATGTGCAATGTGCTGACTTTCTGTAATTTTCCATTATTCTCACATCAAGTTTAGTATCCCTGTTTTCATTTTTTCTAAACTTGAAGCTATGGGGTTTACCTAAAGGATTCGCCTAAAGGCGAGGGTTTTAACCCCATTATACAGACAATAAAAAAGAAAATTCGATATCTTTTTTAACCTGATAATATACTGTGAGGCACAATAGCAAACATAAAAACTACAAAAAACAGAAATAAATTGAATTATAATATTATCAAATTGTCGCGTTGGCCAATTCATCGGAAGCTGATCCCTAAAATAATATTTCACCAAAATATATATCATCACAATAGATGCACAGCTCATAAAAAAATCATTAAACTTTTCTAATACTCTATTACGTTTCAAAAAAACGCCCACTGCAAAAAAGAAACTTGCATACAATCCTAAGTCAAAGGAAAACGGGAAGTAAATCCCTTTTGATGACAAGCAATACCCCCCCACTCCGATCAGTACAGCAACAGGAATATCATATTTAACATTATCGTTAACGCACTTCTGTATAGTTTTAAATAAAGTTTCTGCAAAAAATAGTGCTATTAAAAACCATGTCGCACCGCCCATTTCCGTGCAGGATAAGCCAAGGGAAAACAGCCTCTTTAATCCAATAAAAAATCCTGCGTATGTTCCCGTCTCTACATAAGAATAGAGATTCAGCTTTACCGTTAAAGCATAAAAACCTATAAAAAGAGTGTTGACCGTAAACATCGGGATAAGCAATGTTACAATCTTTTTCCAACAATAATCCATCCATGTATACTTTTCACCAGAATAGGTATATCCCGATAAAATAAAAAAGGCTGCCATATGAAATATATATATATTGAACAAATGGAACACCAATATGCCCGATTACCATCAAAATAATACAGATTGCTTTTGCAATATCAACCCATAATTCTCTTTGTTGCATTTTTGAATCCGACACTATTATTACCTTCCCTAATTTTGTAGACTTATTAAAATCCCCGTACATTACATTTCATCTTGAATTTCTATAATAAATGGTTGCTGTTTTTCCATAATAAATATGCCATTTCCTTTAAAGTGAATTTCTATCGCCAGTTCCCCCGGTTTAGAATAAACATCTTCAGATATAAGAAAACTCCCAACCCCATCTTTGTTAATATACATTTCCGAATAACACTTATTATTTATAAAAACATCATATACTCCCTCTGGTAATTCAGTTTGAAGCACTAATGCAGACTGCCCATCCTCCTGAACATTAAATCCCTGACCACATATTATTTTATCCGGATAGGAACAATCAATCTTAATATCCACATGAATAGGGCATTGATATAATCCATACTGTCTTTTTTGGTACTCACATGTTAGAGCAGGGCTTTCATCATATGTATCCGATGCTTGGTACAAAACTAATCCTTTTCTATCATATAAATCTTCATATGTACATCTCAAGCTTTCCGATTCGATAATTTCCACATCATAATTTTCTACATTCGTCTTATCTGTTTCTTCAACTTTTGTTACTTTAAATGCTTTTACAGGTTCATCCGACATTCCTGTCCAAAATTCCATGTCTTTCTCTAAATGCCCCACTGGTACACCATCAATAATAAAATCCACATTTTCAAATGTAAATTGTTTCTTATACTCAACTACCAACTTTCCAAATACACCTATTTTTTCATTGCTTTCATAATTCAATACAAATATACATCCAGCCAATAATGTTATCCCCATAAATAATTGTGTAATATTATTATACCATTTATATTTCAGCAACAAGATAAGTCCCTTAACCAAAGACATTACAATAATTAAAATATAAAAATAGTAAATATAGAAAACATCTCTCGTATTCACTAGCTCAAGAAAATTTTCGCTTAATCCAAAAAATCGCCCTCTTGTCAAAATCTGCCCAGACAATACTAAAAATATTGTTTCCAGTACTTGATATATAAAAATAATTCGCTTATTTTTCAATTCCATTATTTCATCTTTAATTATTATCCAGAATATAATAAATAATACAGGAATATAGATAATATATCTTCCTATAATATAAGAAATCTCCGGATAATTATATGCTGACCGCCATGAATGTCTAATTGTTGCTATCATTAGCATAATCGATAACCCTGCAAAAAGCATACCAACAGATGAAATCCTTTGTCCTATCTTTCCTTTTAGACATTCTTTCCCTCCAAATACACAGGTTGGAAAAAGATACAACACACTTAAAGCCAAATATGATACATAGAGTATAATCATTACTATTAATGACTGAAATGTCACATAGTCTTTTATACTTTCACTCCCAACACCACTAACAGTTAATCCTAATATTTTCGGCAAAACATCCCCGGATGAAATTCTATAACCAATCCACAGGCCATATACTATTATATAGCCTGCAAGTATCTGAAACCCTGTTTTTATTTTTTCTTTCTTCAGTTCAAAATACCACCTCCCATTTTCATTGATTCCTAATAACCACAAAGCGGCAAATATCGGCAATATAACAATCGTAATATGTCTTGTTAAATGAAGTATTGCAAACAGAACTCCAAGTCTAAAACATTGCGTTACTTTTATTTTTTCCTTAAATAAAGCTACCAAAAAAAAATATATACTCCACATAAGTACCGGATAATACATATTTTCGCTCATCATTTTACTACAATATTCATACTGCCAAGGCAATACAGATACCAGCAACACTCCCCAAAAGCATTTCTTTGGATCTGCAAATAATCTAATAATTTTCCATACCGCAATAGTTCCAATCACTGATAAAACAATATTAATTATCTGTGTCGCGAAATAAAAGTTCTCCCACAAAAATGCAACAGATATGATCAAAGGGTATGCTGGCGGATAAATCCCATCTGTATAATATGTTGTATAAGAGTGCTCATAAAAAATCTCCGCCGCCCATCTTCTATAAAATAATTCATCGTCAAATATAATAGGGCCTGGTCTCTTTTGAATACAAATAAGCTTAATCACTCCACATATTATGAGTAATAATACAAAAGCTATATACCACATATTTTCTTTTTTTCTAAAATCTATTTCCAACTTTTTCTTCATATTTTCCTAATTAGCTCTCCATATTTTTAATCTGAATATAAATCAAATTCTATATCTCATGCATTATTTTTTTCTCCATAAAATACATACTTTTTACTCAAGATATAATTTAAAATAATAACAGCTACTGCCATTACACACTTAGCTATAAATGTATCTATCCCAACGATCTCAGTCCAAAATATAACACCTATAAAATCAACTAAAAGTGTAACGCCACGAGCAATAATGAACAAACCTAATTCTTTTAATAAATTCCCTAATCCTATATAAACCGTTTTAAAAACAAATAATTTATTAGTTACATAACAAAAAACCTTAACCAAAATTAATGTTATAATATTCGAAACTCTATAATCAATACCCAACATAACCAGAATTTGAAAAAGTCCAATATTCAGTATGGCACTTAATATTCCCCAAATTATATACCGTATTATTTCTTGTCTTTGCTTTAAATTTTTCATCAATATTTCTTCAAAAGAACCATTGTCCATGGGAATGGCCTTTTTACCTTTACAATCTTCATTTCATCATTTTTCAAAAAACGAATGAAATTATAACTCCCCCAATGTTGTATATGTCCTGGTGTATTACCAAAATCACTCCAATATTTTCCACGCAATATATTTAATATTCTCCATATTGGCTCTCTTGGAACGCTTAGGATCAAATAATTACTTGTCGCATTAATAAGGTTTTCCAATGCCTTTCGAGGATTCTCCAAATGTTCTAATACCTCAGAACATACGACCAATTCATACCCCCCCGAGTATTCAACTCATATATATTCCCTATTGAAAATTCTATTTCCGTATTTTTGTTCCTGGCTCTCTGTATTATCCTCTTTGATATATCAAATGCTTCTATTCTACATAATTTCCCATAATATTTCCAGATATAGTTGCTAATCTCTCCTTCTCCGCATCCCGCTTCCAAAATAGTTTTTACGCCTTCAGTCTGTTGCAACAATTCTTTAAAATCCCCCAAAAATTTATTCATCATCCATTTTACAATTGGATTTGTTGAGTGATATTTGTCATAATAATTTCCTTCGGGTTGGTAATCTGTTTTCATTTTCTTTATGCCCTCTCTTCTAAATAAGCTCCTTATAATAAACCAAGCTACACCTTTTGTATTACAATAAGTTCAGATAAGCCAAAATGCGGAGGGAAAATTTTTTCTATCGGCTCAAGAATTGATGCCGCAATATTATATATTTTCCCACTGTACACATTTAAATCAGAAGAAAAACTTTCACTTGTATTCTTCTTTATTTTTCCTTTTAAATAATAAGGAATGATTCCCAATACATTAAAATAGCCATTATGTACTACATTATATTTATGCTTTTGAGCCATTTTTTTCAGTACCCCCCCATCATATCTTCTATAATGAGAGACATTTGTATCCATCTGACAAAATAATTTTTGAAATGCCGGAACCATAATTATCAAATATCCATTTTTACATAATAACTCATACATACGCACCATTGCCAATTCATCATCTTTCAAATGTTCTAAAACATTAATACATAATACTGTATCAAAAGAGTTATAATATCCTATCAAGTCGTCTTTCAAAATATCTATTTTTCGTGCTGAAAACGCAGAAAACTCGCTAAAAACTTCATTCATATAATCAACCTGCTTTTGAAAAATATCAGTTGCAACCACTTTTTCCGCTTGAGGCAGATAATAAGAAACCATTCTCCCAATCCCTGCACCAACATCAAAAATATGCTTGCCAATATAATCGGAATAAGCATGGTACATCCAGTCTGAATACCTGTTTACATATTTCCATTTAGACAAATTATTTGATAATTCATTTTGCTGCATACTTTGCTCCATTTTCAGTTTTTTCTTTTTTAGTGGGAACCAGAGTTAAGTCATACTCTATTCTTTTTATTCTGTATTGTATATCTTGTAAAATTTTTCGATTAGCAGCAATAATATCCGCCTGTAGACCAATTATTATAGTCATAAAACCCATCAATATGAGAATACTGGCAAGAATAAGCGATTGGATGTGCCCCCCCGCATCTCCCATACATATAAAAATTATATAACGTATTCCCAGAACAATACCTGCAATAAGAGGTATTGCCCCTACTACCGCAAAAAATCTTAATGGTTTATACATCATAAATGCACGTATGATCGTAGCTGAAGAACGTTTAACATATCCCCACATACTATGAAAAAGCCTTGATGGGCGCAACTCGGCATTTGTTTTAATCGGAACAGAAGACATCGCTATTTTTTCTCTGCCCGCCTGCACAATTGTCTCTAAAGTATAAGTATATTCATTAAAAACATTTAATTGCATAGCCGCGTCACGACTATATGCACGAAAACCGCTAGGTGCATCAGGAATATCCGTATTTGACGCTTTTCGCACCGTCCAGCTTCCTAAATGCTGTAACTTCTTTTTAAGAAAAGAAAAATGTTGTGTCTGATCAATAGGTCTCGTTCCTATGACAATATCATATTTTTCTTCTAAAATAGGAATAACCAATTTTTCTATGTCTTTACCACTATATTGATTATCTGCATCTGTATTTACGATAATATCGGCACCATTGCGCAGACAAGCATCAATACCAGCCATAAATCCATAAGCCAACCCTTTATTTGATTTAAAATTCACCACATAATCAATTCCCCAATCACGAGCAACCTTCACAGTTTCATCTGTGCTTCCATCATTAATAATAAGATATTCTATTTCATCTATTCCTTTAATATGTTGCGGTAAATCATTTAAAGCTATTTCTAATGTTTCTGCTTCATTATAGCATGGTATCTGAATAATTAGTTTCATATTGGCACTCCTATTTTTTATCTATCGCCTCTCTTATCCTTCTTTATTTCTTCGTCTTAGTATCATTCAGTTCTTCCCCCATACCCTCATTTGTCCACCAGTCCACTCCCGGCCTGTATTTCGGCTCTTTCCACTTCTTATTCCATTTAGTCTCAAAATATTTTCTGTTAGTCTCAAAAATATGTTTATATTCTTCATCCCTCAGTTTTTTAAAAGTCCCATTATTTACATGATGTATAAATGCATCTTCTACGATGGCAATATCATATCCTGCTGACTTAACTGTTGCCAAATAGTCATCATCCTCAAACATTCCTACCTTATATGCCTCATCCAGCATTCCTATTTCATCTATCACCTTCCTGCGGATCAATGTGGCAAATAAAGGCATACTTTCCGTTTCCCTGTATTCTTCATTCATCTTCTCAGTAGTTACTTTATATGCAAATTCATTCATTTCTTCCACATTGTGATAATATACCTGAATTTTCGACTCATTCCCTATGGAATTCGTCACCGGATTACACATTCCAAGTTTAGAATCCGCCTCCAGATGTTTCACCATCGCAGTCATCCATCCCCTGGTCACTACGGTATCATTATTCAGCAGTAAGACGTAATCGCCCTTTGCCTCACGGATCCCGATATTATTGCCGCCGGCAAACCCATAATTCACATCATTTAAAATAACTTTCAGATTATAAATATTCTTTTGTTCTAATTCCTTTAAATATTCAACCGTTCCATCAGTCGACTGGTTGTCCACAATAATCAGTTCGTAATTTGCATATGCAGTTTTCTTTAAAATACTATTAATGCATTGTTTATTGTAAGCTATATTATTATAAGTCAAAACAACAACGCTTACCATAGGAACTCTGGATATATACGCCTTTTTAAAGCAGCTATACCTTTCCTGCCAGTCATTTTTTCTCGCAAAATCCACACATTCCTGTTCAGATTTCAATATGTCTCCACCCTTAAGACAAAGCCCAACATACTCTGCGAATTTCTTATTATCATTGGACATATAAACATACTCATCCTTGTAAGGCATCAACTCCGGTATCTCTGTTGCAACTATCTTTTTTCCTGCGCTTAAGTATTCATAAAATTTTACCGGATTAGTAGCTTTTATCAAATCAGTTGATGCGTCAAACGGAATCAGGCACACATCAAAATCAGCTAAATATTGAGGTAATTCTTTATAACTCTTTTCCCCTAACAATTTAATGTTTTTATATTTTTCCAGTTTCTCCTGATATTCTGTCACCTCTCCCACAATTACTATATCACAATCTGAAAATCTCTCCGCCACATAACAGACTTTTTCCCACGCAAACCAGTGCGCTACGGCACCATAATACCCTATTGTCTTTTTTTCCTTGTCTTCACTGCTTATCCCGAATGCCTGATAAAAATGTTCTGTTTCCGTGCCATTACGGATAAGTTCAATCTTATCAGCATCTGTATACTGAACAGCTATTTCATACAAAAACTGTGAACTTGCAACCACCAGATCGCTTTCTCTTAACAACCGGATACAATTGCCTTTCAAAAAATCTTCTGACGTTCCAATAAACCCTGTATAATCATCCATATAATCTGTGACGATCTTAAAACCATACATCTTCCTGAGATACTCTGCTCCATACACCCAGTTTGGATAATCAACTATCACTACTGCGTCACGAATTGCCTGACTGTTAGCCAGATTTGACAGATGTTTCTCCATCCAATCTGATGCCGCCTCTCCATTCATATTATAGATTGCAGAATAATCAGTGCTTGCAAAGTCAATAACATATAAGTTTTCCTCTTCCTTCATTATCGTATCAGGTCTTGTAAAATTTGCATTCACATAAAATACTCTGTGTCCATCTACCGCAAATCTTGATGCCAAATGCTGCGGTCTTTGAAATCTGAAATTATAATCAATTACAGATAAAATTATGACATCATGCACTGTATAATCATTTTGTAAATTTTTTTCTGTCTCTATTGTCAAGCCAAGACTATCTTTTAAACTGCTTCGAAAGCTTACTCCCCTTGAGCAGGAATAGGCCTTACCCAATATACTTCTGACTAACGCCCATGGATTATATACTGTTTCCTCCTCAGCCCGATAACCTTTTTTCTTTATTACTCCATCAATTAGCCATTTCTTAAACTCCTGTCTTTCCTCACCACCTCCATGAATCAACTGCCCTTTTAACCGTTGAATAAAATGATTTATTCGCATCAATTTTCTTCGCGAAAAGTCATTACACATATTCTGTGCCTGTATAATATAAGTATCTTTTTGTTGTAAAACCTCCTCCGCAATTTGCAATTTTTGTTGAACAACCTTCTCCGTAATTTTTAACTTTTCTACTATTTCATCTATTTTTTCATCACGTTCCGCTTTCTCTCTGTACAATTCATTAATTGTTTCTGCAAAGAATCGAACTTGTTCACTGCTACTAAGTTTTGACCATATTTCTAATTTCTTTTGCTCTTCGATTCTGCTCTGAATTCGCCTATCCTTAATTAGATCTTCTGGTGGAAAGTAATTAGGTGGAATAACCAGACTGTCATAATCAAACTGCTTCTGGCTTTTCAACACCTCTATATAATCATTAATATAATCATATCGAATAAAAGAACGACAGTTTTTGCAATATTCCGGTAACATATCATAATGGAACATTGCTTCTCTTAGGAGTTGGTATTCCTTTCCATTCCATACTTCATCGACATCTTTATTACAAATATTGGTTATTGTCCCAAAACTTGCACAACAGGGAGAAACATCTTCATTCGGCTGAAGCATAAAAACACAATAAGGATTTGTACAATACGGTAAGGCTAGTTTCTTATCTTCACTATCCCTATTACTTTTCGCTTCTTCATGTACGACCCTTGTAGATGTATCATACATATTTAACTCATCATAGTCTAAATATGGTATAATATTCTTCATCTTCATCAATCGTAAAAATATATCCTGTTTATCATATAGTTCTCCATCTTCCATCTGCGGCCACGTAATTACATTTATAATTTCAATTTTTCCATCAGCATTTAGCTGACCAATTTTCTCCATCTGTTTTTCTACAATTTTCCTATCACTGTTCCGTAACCTTAACAGCTGTACTACTTTATCTTCTTCAGATCCATATAAGCTATTATAAGAAATATAGTTAATACCCAAGCTACTTGCCAATAAATAAATATCGCTAAGTTCCTCCATATTAAGCCGATTTACAGTTACACTAAACTGCATTACAGCATCAGGCAGTGCCTTTCTTACATACTGGATATTACTTATGATCCTGTCATAATCAGCCCCATACCGAAGCAATTCAAATACTTCCTTATTTGTACTATCAAAACTGATAGATAATATATTAACTCCTTGAAAAACTTCCGGTTCATAGCGATCCAGCAATGTCCCATTATTAACCAGTTGCATCTTTTCTACAGCATATGTTTCTCTACACATTTGCATAAACTCTGCAAATTTATCATACACCAAAGGCTCCCCTCTGCCAGAAGGTATTACAATACTTGCCGTTTCCAAATAACCTCTCAATTTTTCAAGAGTTTCCCAAGGTAACATCTCTGCCTTTTGAATTTTCTTCATACAAAATCCACAATATAAGCAAAAAGCACAGTGTAAATTACAAACATTCGTAAGTCCTATCAACATTTGTACCGGATTACTGTCCACTATACTTTTTTGTTCCATCATATCAGTTAAAAAAATATTTATATTTTTTTCTCTGTTCATAACAATCATCTCTTTCTTACTACTATTTTCTTTTTTAATCAATGCCATTAATTCTTCACTTCTAATAACTCCCTCCGGTGGAAAATAATTAGGAGGAATTAATACATCCTGTTCCTGAATGCAACCATCATTATATTCTTTCAAAGCACACCAAAAATCATCAATATAATCATACCGCATAAATGCTTCACATTTTTTGCAATAGTCAGGAAGCATGCCCCAATTGAACATTGCTTCACGTAATAATTGATAATTTTCGCCATTCCAAACTTTGTCAACATTATTTCCTTCAATTTTGTCAATAATACCATAAGACGCACAACACGGAGAAACCGAACCGTCTGGCTGAATAAACATAACTTCAAATGGGTTTGTGCAATATGGTATTCTTATTTCTTTATCGCAAATCACTTTTCTATTTTCAGTCTTTATCCTGCGACTTTCTATGCTATCACAATTTAATTCATCAAAATTTAGATACGGCCTTTCATTTTTTAACCGTTCTAATTCATCAAATATTTTAACTTCATCCAAAACCTCCCCATCCTCAAAACCACTCCAGGAGATCACATTATTCACAACCATTTTTTTATCAGAATTCAGTTTATTTATTCTCGTAAATTGCTTTTCTACAATATATCTATCTCCCTCTCTTAAGCGAAGCAGTTGAATTACTTTATCTTCCTCATATCCATATACATCATTAAATGTAATGTAATTAACTCCCATTTCCCTAGCTGCAATATAGATATCTGCCAACTGTCGTATATTTAATCTATTGACAACGACACACCACTGTAGCACTGTATTAGGCAGTGCTTCTCGTAAACGCTTTATATTATTCAATACCTGTTCCAATTTTGCTCCATAGCGAAGAATCTCAAATGTTCTGGCATCAACACTATCAATAGAAATTGCAATAATATTGACCCCATCCATTTGGGATAAATCATATCTTTGCAATTGTGTTCCATTATTTGTAAGCTGCATACTGCTTAACGCATCACATTCTCGGCATACTTCCATAAATTCCTCAAAATTTCTATACAGCAAAGGTTCCCCCCTTGCAGAAGGATTAATAAATTGAGCAGTTTCCAAATATGGCTTTATGCCCCCCCGAATTAATTCTATCGGAAGCATATATGCCATTTCTATTTTTGCACTGCAAAAACCACAATATGGACAAAACGCACAATGCAAATTGCAAACATTAGTGAGTCCCAACATCAATTGAACTGGTTTATTCTTCACCACATAATGTTTTTCAACTAATCCATTTAAAAATGTTTGAAAATTTTCAGTTTTTCCGCTTCCCATATATTTTCTCCCCAAAATTAACTAGAAATTTCTCTCTGCACCTTTCTCCACATAAAGAGATTGCTAATGGAACTGTTATTCCAAACACTAAATAAAGTATAGGAAAGTTCATAATATCTCTATATATAAAAATATAATTGTGTCTTGTAAAATAATACTCCTCCACAAATCCTATTCCATTTTCTACTTTTCGATTTATAAATAATAGTATCGTATTTAATATAAATATCCCTAAATACTGATTTTCTACTATCGAAAATGTATGTCTTCCAATATAAGATATTACTCTATTATCTTTCATTCCACTTGCAATTATCTTACAAAGCCGTAACCAGAATGCAATACCTAAAAGTGCTGTCATATATACCTGCCATGGTTCTATTCCAAAAGAAAATCCCACCACTGAACCTGATACATTTCCTTTATTATATACTAAAAGCATTAGCTGCATGGAAAAAACAGCCACAAAATAAACATAATTATTTAATTTATCATACACCTCATATTTTTTATAAAGGATACCGATTGCATACCAGGATAAACAAAATATAGTCCGAAACAATATTTTCACAAGCGCTGATAATTCTCCGTTCCACCCAAAACAAGTCACTAATACTCCTAAAAAAATGAATAAGAAAGAAATTATTTGTCCATTTCTTTTCGCTCTATCACATAAAAGTTTTCTTATTAAAACATTAATAACTTCAACAATAAAA
Organism: Lachnospiraceae bacterium; assembly: GCA_910573755.1. GTDB lineage: Bacteria > Bacillota > Clostridia > Lachnospirales > Lachnospiraceae > 1XD8-76. The sequence goes on from CAJTBO010000001.1 coordinate 21,365, forward strand.
AGTTGAGCGATAAACCAATCTGGAGAATTAAATTTAAAATTACTTCCAAACATAAACGGACTTAATAACCAGTCAAATAAATTGAATTTTTCTCCTATAGAAAAGCCTATTTTATATAAGAGAGTATTAATCATACCGTAAAATAAATTATACAGTAAACATGGAATTAGTAATTTTTTTATTTTTTTTACGATATACCCTTTTATGTTTTGTTCATTTTCTATCTTATAAAAATAACCTGATGCAAAGAAAAATAATTGCATGTGAAAGGAGTTTTCCTGAAACCAATCTGTAAACAGCCGAATACCCCCCCGGCAGTATGAGAGGTTACCACTAAAATAATGCCAATCACATATAGCAATCTAAATGTTTTATTCTCTTTCTCCATTTTCTTTCCTATCTGATGTTTTATAGAAACTGCACACCATAACTCTTTTTAATATCATAGTTCGATACATCTCTACCCGGATTTTAATATATATTCATTCTCCCTCGCGCATGAATATAGCCATCCTGAAAAATTTTTTAATTTCCACTGATAAACCAATCTCCCACTTTATAAGTCACTTTGAGTACTTATCCCTTCCTGACAAACATATGCCTTCTTTAATATATTTCTGACTAATGCCCATGGATTATATGTCTCTCCATCCTCAGTTGAATAGCCCCTTTTCTTTATTACTCCATCAATCAGCCATTTCTTAAATTCCTGCCTATCTTTATTATTCCCATGAATCAGCTGCCCTTTTAGCCTTTGAATAAAATGATTGATCCGCATCCATTTCCTTTGTGAAAAAACATTACACATATCCTGTGCCTGTATAATATAAGTATCTTTCTGTTCAATGACTTTCTTCATAACATTTATTTGGGCGTTTAGTTTTTCTATCTTTTCAGTTAACTCATCTATTTTTTGAGTTTCCTTATCGCTATATATATTTTCTACAATATCAGATATATATGCTTTTGGGGCATCTTTACTATATACCAACATAATTTGCTCCCATGGATAATATATAGAAGCACACTGCACACTTTTTGAATATATCAAATAATTCTCTTCTACATACATTGGAATATTCGTAGTATGAAATACCTGTTCATGTTCACTTATTTTACCCCCCTTGATTTTCACGGTAAGGAATCATAACAATCGAATATTTAGTTGATCTTTCACATATCTTGCATAATACTTTATATGTATCTGAAAAATGCTCTACAACATTTGAACAAATAACAACTGGATATTTTCTTTCCGATTCAGGTTGCATAATATCACTTACCCTATATAAAAATTCCGGATACTGTCTGCTTGCAATTTCAATTGCCCTCTCTGAAAAATCCTCACCACTAATTTCTGAGTTTATAAATAGTTGCTTGTAAACTGGCAACGAATCGCCTTCCGCACACCCCAAATCACAAATGGAATAGCCATTTTTATTTATCTCACCAATTAACCGTTCAGGCAACATTTCCCCCAAAATAGTCGCAAAATACTGCGTCTGTCCATTTCCCTCAAATTCTTTCCAATCCGAACCAAAACGCTCATTCCAGTATTCTTTGCTGTTAACTCTCATCCTTTTTCCCCTTTGATTTCAATCTATCTTGCTAGCCAACTACTTTCCACTCTAAAATAGCTTCCGCAATCCTTTTGCTCGCGTGTCCATCTCCATAAGGATTTATCGCTTTTGCCATTTTTTCATACTCTGCCACGTCAGTCAACAATACACTTGCATTCTCAAAAATATTCTGCTCCTCTACTCCCACTACCTTTACCGTACCCGCAGCCACTGCTTCCGGCCGTTCTGTTTCTGTACGCAATACCAGCACCGGTACTCCGCAAGCAGGAGCCTCCTCCTGTAATCCCCCTGAATCAGTCATAACCAAAAAGCTTCTGGCCATCAGATTATGCATATCTTCCACATCTAATGGATCTACTAAATGCACCCGATCTATATTTTTTAATATCTCTTCTGCCGTATTCCGGACTGCCGGATTCATATGAACAGGATAAACTACTTCCACATCAGAAAATTTTTCTACAATTTGCCTGACAGCCCTGCAAATATTCCTGAGCGGCTCCCCTAAGTTCTCTCTTCGGTGAGCTGTCATTAAAATACATCTCTTTCCACTAAAATCAATATCACGTATTCCCTTATCTTTATAAACATACCCATCCTTTACTGTTGTATGAAACGCATCTATCACAGTATTTCCTGTCACAAATACATTTTTATGAATATTTTCATTTGCAAGATTCTTTCTGTTATTCTCTGTCGGGGCAAAATGTAATTCTGCGATTTTTCCCGTTAAACTTCTGTTCATCTCCTCCGGAAAAGGAGAATATTTATCATAAGTCCGCAGCCCCGCCTCCACATGCCCCACCGGTATCTGCTGATAAAATGCGGCTAAAGCCGCCGCAAATGAAGTGGATGTATCTCCATGAACCAGTACAATATCCGGTTTTTCCTGCATTAAGACGCTTTCCAGTCTTTCAAGGACAGAGGTAGTAATAGTCGTCAGCGTCTGTTGCGGACGCATAATATTCAGATTATATGCCACCTCAATGCCGAAAATATCTATAACCTGCTGAAGCATCTCTTTATGCTGTCCTGTTAAACATACAACATTTTGAATTTCTTCGTGCTTGTCCATTTCTTTTATTAAAGGACACATTTTAATCGCTTCCGGCCTCGTTCCAAAAACACTTAATACTTTCATTCCGATACCTCTTCCATTTTTCTCTTCAGTAATTCATACCGTCTTTCCCATGTATTTTCAAATAAAAAACTTTTCTGTTGTTCCTTTGAATATTTTGGTGGAAATCCTTTTCTTTTTAATACCCTGAGTAATTCGATATATTCTTCCGGCTTCCTGTAAAAATAGACAAAGTCAGAAAACGGCTCCACCTCCGGATAATACACGCTGACTATGCACTTTCCAAAGGTTATATATTCATACAATTTTACCGGATCAACCGATAACACAATTTCATTCAGGCGAAAAGGCATAATCAGGCAATCGCAATCCTTTATCGTTTCTTCCAATTGATTATGCGGTATAATTCCTTTGTATAAAATACCTTTATATTCGATCCTTTCAGCAGCAGGTCCGACCAAATGATATATAATACCTTTAACCTGATCAATACTACCTGTTAACAAATCATAGTCAAACCATTTTGATATTGTTCCTATATAATAAATATTATAACTTTCTTTAACGCATGGCTGTTTTACCCTGCACAGTTCTCCGCTATTTGCGCCGTTTCTGACCAAAATACTCTTTGCACACCCTGCCAAAGCATCTGTTTTCTGCGCTAACTTTTTCGAGGATACAATTAATAAACTGCTTTTTTGAATAAGCCATTTTTCCTGTTCGGTTATTTTGTATACTCTTTTAGGATCCCAGTACATCGCCTCATGGTCATCCATACAGTCATATATAATTTTTCCTCTGTACTTTCCCCTAATATACCTTGTATAGAGAGGAAATCCTATATATATATATGAATATTCTTCCAGCTTTCGAAACAGCTTTCTGTTTAACCAGTTGGAAATTTTTTCGATCACTTTGCACTTTTCCTGACCAGGCAATGTCCACAAAATCCGAAACTCCATTCCAAGTTTTGAAGGTTTATCGTGTCTTCTGCTCAAAATGCTTCTGGGAAATATAACTGTGACCGCATAATCCATAGCAAGTTTTTCTGCAAATATCTGCGGTCTCTGATAAATCCACTCCCAATCCACACCCATAATATAAAGAATTTTTTTTTTCTCCATATCTCTCTTCTCTCTGTCATCACATATCTACAAATGTTGCCTTTCAATATTCCTGACTGATTATCTGTCCCTTGCTCTCCCATCTCCTTGGCATATTTACGATACCGACCTGTTCATTCTCTTTATCCCCTTTAACTTCTATCTTGAGCGCACCGTATATATAATGAAATAACGTCCCATCAACCCCATGTATGCCAATATCTATAAAATATATACCGTCCTGCAGATTATTTTCCTTAAAAGACACCTTCACTGTACCATTTCTTTCTGCTAAAAACACATTTTCTCTGTCACTATTAGAAATACTCCCTGCCCCAAAGCAATATATTCCGTTGTCCTTTGTAAAGCTAATGACAAAAGCCAGTTTTATTCCTATAAGATCTGACTCATAATGATAAACCACTTCGAACTTCTTCCGCATACTTATACATGATGTTTTCTTCCCTTCCGCATCAAGTACATAGCCGTCTGTCAGACGTATTTTGCCATTTCCATTTTGTGTAGCCCCCTCCCAGCAAAACGTAGGTAATTTTTTTAAGTATCCGTCCTGCTCTTCTGAATCCGTTTTTCCCCCTTCTTCCCTCTGTCTTTTCTCCTCCTGTTTTCTCTCAAGACGTTTTCCTTCCATTGCTGCCAGATACTCTTCTCCTACAACCTTTGGAATTCCTTCCTCCTCTATGAAACCATCCTCGATCCATATCATCCTGTCACATATCCTGTACATCTGATCCATCGAATGGGATACTATCACAATCGTCGTCCCCTTTTCTTTTATATCTTCCAACTTCTCAAAACATTTTTTCTGGAATGCCGTATCCCCCACCGCTAAAATCTCATCAATCAAGAGTACATCCGCATTTACATTGATTGCCACGGCAAACGCCAGACGCATATACATTCCCGAGGAATAAGTTCTCACTGGATTATCTATAAAATCTTCCAGTTCGGAAAAACGGATGATGTCATTTAACCTTTCATCAATCTCTTTCCTCGTAATACCAAAAATAGACGCATTAATATAAATATTTTCGCGTCCTGTCATATCCGGGTGAAAACCTGCTCCCAGCTCTATCAGGCTGGACACCCTGCCTTTTATTCTGATCTCTCCCTCATTCGGATATAATATTCTCGTCAGCAGCTTCAAAGTAGTACTTTTTCCGCAGCCGTTTTTCCCTATAATGCCTAACGCTTCTCCCCTGCGCACCTGAAAACTGATTCCCTTCAGTACCATAACATCTTCATGTTTCCCACGGGACGGCCGTATAAAGCGTTCTTTAAATGTAGAAGCTTTATCCTGATAAGACTTAAACTTCTTTTTCACATTGATTACATCTATTACAACATCCCGGTCAGAGGTTACTATATTGTTCTCCACTACATTTCCTCCGCAAAATTTCTGTTCAGTTTTTCAAAGACAAACACTCCAGCTATAAACACAATAATTACGGAAATGCCTGCCCGGACTAAATATCCTGCAGCAGGAATCATTCGATAATATAAGATCTGATGATATATTTCCACAATAGATGTCATCGGATTCAGCAACGACAGAAATCTGTACTTTTCCGGGACATAATCTATCGTATACATTATAGGAGTAGCATATATCCACGCCATCATCAACAGACCGATGATCTGCTCCATATCCCTGAAATATACCGTAACCGCAGATACGATAAAAGCAATTCCCAACGCAAACAGATATTCCTCCAGCATAATCAACGGCAAATATATCATTGCTTCGAGCCTCATTCCGAATCCTGATACCAACACTGCCAAAAATACGATGATAAAGCTAAAAAGCATGTTGATAAAAGCGCTGGTCACATGTGCGATAGGGATAACTTCTCGAGGGAAATATATTTTTTTGATCATCTCGCTCTGTGCCCGGATGCACACTGCACCCCCCTGCACCGAAGTCGTAAAAAAGGTCCAGGGCATCATACCTATGATCAGATACAGATAAAATTTTTCGATCCTGACTTTAAAGACGACTGAAAACACAGCCGAATATATTACAACCTGAATCAGCGGGTTGATATAAGTCCACAAAAATCCCAATACGGAACCTTTATACCTGCCCCTTAGTTCCCGCCTGACCAGACCATCAATCATATCTCTGTATGCATATATTTCTTTAAGCTTCTGCACCATATATAACTCCATAAGAGGACAATAAACACCTGAACCTGATAACATATTTAAACACCATTCACACAGAATCTCCTACATGATACCATAATCAGGTAAACATTACAAATATAATTTCCCTTTGCCTTTCTTTTATTTCATCGTTTTTACTTTAAACAAAAACAGAAGTAACAAACAAAATAATTTGTTACTCCTGTTACTGCTAATTTTCCTTTATATCCTTCTCTGCTATCTCTATGCATTCTTCCGGATCGTCGTCGCTTCCTGACATCATTCTCAGCAATCCCTCCCCGTATTTTATAAACATCGCCATTCCAATCAGAATACTCTTTTTTATCATTCTAATAGAAATGTCAACATCCTCAAATATGATATATACTTTATATCTGACTTCACCGTCTCTGTAGTCCATCTCAAAATTACCATTTTGCAGCCCGTAATTAGCTCTGTGCAGATACTCAGAAACTTTATTAAAATATTCTTTTTCAGCGTTTTTTTCATATATTGTATAAATGACATATTCTCTCTCATATATCAAAATATGTATATGAACATAACCAAAATTATCAATATTAACTCCGGTCATAAACGCCTTCCGGTTTTCATCATATTCATATTCCCATTGAATAGTTTCCAAAAACACTTTAAATAACTCAATAACTTTTTCCACGGCTTTTCCCCTTTGCTGTTTATATCATATCCACTCCAATATAATCACATATAGGTTTAAAATCTTTTAAATTAGAAGTGTAAACCGCTTTCTTCTCTGTATTTAACGCCTCAACTGCAATAATACAGTCGCCCAGACTTTTACAGGTATTACCTTTCGCCTTTTTATAATTTTCCTTCACTGCAGATAAAGCCTTTTCCACTTTTAGGGAAGTAACTTTTTTACAGATAAGTCCATCTACAATTTTAATATTTTCTTTCCAAAAATCACATATATTGCAAAAATCATCTTTTTTAGTACACCCTATTCCTTGAAGTTTTATTGCATTTCCCTCCTGTACTATTACTGCTTCTGCCCTATGGCATCCTGTTTTGCTTAATAATTCCGGGCTGATGCCAAAATAAAAGCGCCTCTCTAAACGTTTGGAATAAGTGAGCAGTTCTTCTTTAATTAATTCATACTGCTCTCCATATAAATCACATAAATCATCAAAAATATAATACATTCTTTGAAATGATCTGTTAAAAACCTTTTCATTAATATTCTTTCTTACACCGGAAAAAGAATCCTCCATTTGCATAATATTACATAATGCGACACAGTCTTTTATGATGTTATTTTTAAATTCTCCTAAAACATATGTCGAAGAACCACATTTATGTTCACTCAAATATTTTTTGATTATTTCTTTCTTCTCTCTTTTAAATATCCTGTCTATTTGGATTGTAGTGTCCAGTAAAGCCTCCAAATTGTATCACTCCATTTCCGGGAAAACATCCAAATCATTTAAATATAATTGTTCATCAAATTGCAGGTATTCCTCTTCGGTTACCAACATTTTAGTGCTTGCTTTTATAATTTTCAACAGAAGAGCAATCTGCTTTTGATTAAATTTTTTTCTTGCATAATTTCTTTTAACGGCCTGAAAAAAAAGATGTACCATATTTTTTCTGTAATCACTTTTATCTGTCTTTCTCATAATTTTAAGTAATTGTAATGTTTTTTCAGCAATCTCTGTACAAATTGCTATCTGATCCCTTAAATCTTCCCCCTCAGTTAATTCTTCTGTCTTTATTATAATATCTTCTGTAAGTGTCGCCTGTTCGCTTTTCACTCCATACTCTCCACTTACTTTGTTTTTCATATTTTCTAAAACTATTATATTCTTATTATTTATTCTGGAATTCGTCCATAAAACAGGAGGATACCCTACTTTATTTGCTCCAAAATCGTATTCTTCTCTGCCATCAGAAATTTCATCCCAGATCGTTCTCATGTTATCCATTAATGCTGCATTCATTCATTTTCTCCTTTGAATATGTTTGCCCAATCTTCCTCAACCCCTGATTCAGTTTCTGTTAAATATTTTTATAATACTTGTTTCATCATAACATATTTGCCTGATGCTTGTCCACAAACATTAACTTTCCCTTACTTTTATTTTGCCCCACCACAAGTTAATTTTGTAAAACCTACTCTTTTAAATATGCACTGTACAGATCAGACAATATATTTCTTTTTCTTCTGAAATAGTTCAAATATCCAAGCAACCTGAACCATGATATAATATCCCTCTTTTCATTTAATTTTAATCTTAGCTGCCAAAATGTATTTTGCCTTTTCAATTCTCTGTCCCAATCACCATTTCCCTGTCTATTCAATTCCTCTCTTTCACTATCCAACATTTTTAAATAGGAACAGATAATATCCCTGTTCTTTTTCCTCCCGTAAGTTGCAAAACCCGAGGCATTTTTATCATGGCGCCTGTAAAAAATTGTCGGTCGGTTATAAAAATATAACCCGCCAGATAAATACGCCGCCTCCCACAAACACACATCGTGAGCCATCTCTTCACACCACATATGTTGTGCCGTCTCCAGCAGTTTTCTCCTGAACGCAAAAACACTCCCGATTCCTCTTATATGCATCCATTTATGTTTAAGATCAGGTTTCTGCAATATAGCATTTCCCTTTGTCTCCGGAAAAACCGCTGAAATCCGCGGCGCATTATCATCCGCATATAACAGTTCATATTTAGATGTCAATAGAAGAATGTTTTCATTTTCCTCCATTATTTTTTCCATATTCTCTATCTTGTCCTCAAACCATATGTCATCCTGATCGCAGGGGAATATGATATCCCCCTGCGCATCGGCAAACCCTTCCATAAAATTCTGGCGCCACCCTTTATTTTTTTTATTTTCAAAGAGCCTGTAATTTCCTGATGGATTCTCTATTATAAAATTTCTGACAATGGTCACCGTATTATCAGTGGAACAATCGTCAAATATTAACACCTCGTCCGGAACCCTGGTTTGATTTTTCAGAGAAGTGAGCTGCTCCTTAATATATTTTTCTCCATTATAAGTTGTCATAACAACAGATATCTTCATCTATGCTTATTCCTCCGGCTTTACATTATTAATATCTCACTTCGCTCCATCCCCCCGCACACACACCACAATCGTTTTTACCAGCAGTTTAATATCCAACCCAATGCTCCACTTATCTATATACTCCAGATCCAGCTTCACGATCTCGTCAAAGTCATATATCTCACTCCTCCCGCTGGTCTGCCAGAGGCCGGTCATTCCGGGGGTTACGGAAAGCCTTCTTTTCTGTTCTGTCTTATATTTCTGCACTTCCTCCACCGTAGGCGGCCTTGTCCCTACCAGACTCATATCCCCTTTCAGCACATTAAAAAACTGCGGCAGTTCATCAATGCTGTATTTCCGGATAAATCTTCCCACTTTCGTGATGCGTGGATCATTTGTTATCTTAAACATCGCCCCGTGCATCTCATTCTTCTGCATAAGCTCCTTTTTTCGTTCTTCCGCATCTGTATACATGGAACGAAATTTATACATTTTAAAATGCCGACCGTTCTTTCCCACCCGTTTCTGGTAAAAAATCACAGGTCCCGGCGAATCCAGCTTAATTGCAACTCCCACAAATATCCCGATAAAAAGTGTAATAATAATACCGACGGTCCCGCCCACGATATCCATACAGCGTTTGAGCACCAACTGCCCGGGTTCTCTCAGTCTGCTGGCGTAAGAAACCACCTTGAAAAAGCCCAGATTCTCAACCACCTTATCCGTAACATCCAGTTCGAGCGCATCTATATTGACATGTACAATGACCCCCATCTCCTGAAAATCATGCAGCGTCCGCCGCACATCGAATACCGAATGGCTCTCATAAGACACATTGATAAAAACACCGTCCAGCGCGATATTTTTTGCTCTCTCAAGCATAGTATCCGTATTTGCGATAATCGGTATTCTCTGTATCTCTCCCCCCTCCAGGTCCCGGTCAACAATCGTAATACAGGTAATTTCAAAATACCAGTTATTTGTTCTGCGGAACTTTTCTAAAATATCTTCCACTTTATCGGATGATGTGATCAGCATAATCTTTTTGCAGGAACGGCTGCCTTTGTAATATTTTGCTATGATCCGCTTCATCGCCTGATGGCCGAAATATGCAATCAAAAAATAAATACTGAAATAATATACCCACTGCAGCCGCGAATAATGGATTCCCTGCTGGGAGAGAAAGAAATAAATCATGACCGAGACGCCGATACAAAAAGCTGACTTGCATACCGCAAGAAACTCCTGATAAGCTCCCCTGTCAAAAATATGCTTGTCCAGCTTTAAAATAATATTTCCCGCAATACAGGCTGCAATCGAGATTGCAAATACAATGACGTATAAATTTTCAAAATCCAACAGCCGCATTTCTTTGAAACGCAGATAATTCGCAAGCACAAATGCGATTGCCAGCGCCAAAGTGTCTATACTCAAAAACACATAATGTTTAATTAACGATTCACGTTGAAACATAATCCCATATCCCTGTTTCTGCTATCTGCCTGTCTGTTAGCCAGATGCCGTTTCTGCCATCTGTACACTCGCTTGACAGATGTCGTTTTTTCCAGTATTTTAAATATATATTTATTAGCATTTTAACCCAGGAGGCGTATTTTGAACAGCTTGACCCAACACTTCAAAAAACCTGACTATTTTAACAGCGTTTATGCTGTCTGTGTTTATATAATGGCCTTCGGTCTTTTCGCCGTTCCCTATTTACTTCGCCAACAGATTATAACCCCTTTTTCTAACAGAACTTTTTTATGGGGGATTAATTATATTTCCTTATTCGCTCTGTTTGTTTTTGTATTACAAAATATCCGGCATAAAAAGTTCGGTATCTGGTACTTTTTCCCGATTTTCTCCCTGATTGCAATACTGCCGACACAGTTCGCCTACCCGATCAGTTGGGGCGGCGTATTTCTTTTTGCCTGCTGCTGTATTTTTCCTCAGTATATCCTTTTCTCAGACTTTTCTGCACCGGATAAGGAATGCTGCATAAAGCGTATTCTTATATTCTTTGATTGTATCATATTTATACTGTTTATAACAGCGCTGATCGATAAGGTCGCTGATCGCTGTATTATAAAACTGCTCGCCTCATTTCTCACCTGTGATGAAGGTGTCTCGTACTTTGCTTATTTAAATGACAGCGAGCACACACGGTTTTTCTCTATCCTCGGGCATCCTTTAACTAATGCTTTTCTTTTTAATGCTTTTTATGCCCTCAATATATTATACAACAAATATCACAAAAAACTGCTTCCCGATTATATATGGACTGTTATTGCCCTGTTATCCCTGATTTGCTGCGGAGGAAAAACCGGCATAACTGTTGGTCTTATTATTACAATTTGCACTTATTACAGAAAATGGCAGTTCTATGTACTCACAGCAGTTTCTATCCCGATCGCCTATATATCCGGCATCCTGGATAATCTGATATACCGCTTTACAAAGCTGCCGCTCACAACGGGGCGCGCCTCCAGTCTGAAGCTTCTTCTTACAGATGATCGTATTTCATTCCGGCTATTTCAGGGGTATGGCTCTCTGCTTGGTTCAAAATATAAATCAGCCGAATTTGATTTTGTCAGTGCTGCAACCGAATTCCCTTTGATTGGACACTCACTCCATTATGGTATCCTTTTTGCTCTTATGCTGTTACTGCCACCGTTTATCTACGTAACGTTCCGCCTTTTCAAAGAAAAACGCTTTACAGACTGGTTTTTCTGGTGTCTTCTTTACGCGGAAGTAAATACTTATAACGGTTTTTCCAGTCGTCTGGATGTTTCTTTTATGTTTTACTTTCTCTCCTTTATTCTGCTCAATATTGCCCCCTCACCTGATAAAGTTGCGTCTTCCCCATAATTTGAATACGCCTTTTATATATCCTTCACAAGATAAACATCCATATTAACACTTTCAAAAAGCTTTTCCACATCATAATCTTCTAACAGATAATTTTCATCCTTTTTTACATACACAACCAGTTCTTCTTTCTCCTTTAATATTTCCTTCAACTCCCGGTCGCTTCCCTCTTTCTCCTCCAGCCAGCAAATATTATCGAAAAGGATATAATCCCAATAACTGCTGATCACCTCCCAGTTCAGGCTTTCGCTGTAAACCACACAGGGAACTTCTTTATATTTTGAAATCAGATATTCTCTCTCCTCTCCGTTTCCATTGACATAACTCAGCTTTCTTCCATTCCATGATGAAAAAATTATCATCACACCTATCAGAGCTACTATGGATATATTGCCTATATGGGCCAATCGTTCACTCCTTTGCTGAAGCAGATCATTCCCTGTGCCTAAAGCCGCCATTATAACGAGCAGTAAAATAATTCCGGATACCGGACATATATATTTATGCGTAAGAAACCCGGCAAAGATACAAAAATCAATTCCAGATATGTCCTTTTATTTCGTTCTCCATAAAACAGCTTTGTAAAAACTATCATTAAAAAAATCAAAATCCATTGGAACATTAAGTACATTCTGATCGTTAACGCCGAATTCAGAATAAGAGGATGCAGACAATATGCTGCTGCTCCTACGGCTGATACAATAAGTGACTGTTTCGCAGTCTTATGTAAAATAGCGGAACATGATCAGTGCGCACATGCTAAGAAATGATCCCGAATCCCATATTCCTTTCCGTTGCCGCAATATAGTTATTTAGCCATTTACCTGTTCGCCAGACATTTGAATGATATAATTCACACTATTCCTTTTGTGCATTGGCCATCTCATATGAGTAAAACTCATCACAAAAAGTAACCTCCTTTTTATTAGCCCAATACATAAAATCTGAAGTAACTAAAATCAACATACATCAATCCTCACTCCCCGGAAAATTTAACAACAATTCTATCTTCGACTATTTTTATCGATCCATCCTCCGGATAATCCGGCATACTCTGCCAATCTTCCTGCCGAATGCCGGAAATATCTTCTGTCAATTCCTGATCGTAGCCGCAATAATATTTCATGAAGCGCCCTCTGTCAATCCCTTTTATCACCCGGTCAGTTTCGTATATACCGCCTATCTCGACATCCTGAAAAAACTCCCTGCGTATCTCATATATTGTACTGTCCTGATTATCTCCTATCAGCACAACTTCCATATCCTCCCGGTAGCCATCCAAAGATTTGATCTGCGTAATCAGTGTTGTATAATAAGATTTAGCTGCCGACAGAGACAATTCCGCCTCCAGATAGGCTGCATTGTCCTGATAGATATAAAATATACCGGAAAACAGCACCATAAGTGTTACCAGCCAGTTTAAAATGCCTGTTATCCGCGCTGCTGTCCCTGCCGTTTTCCTTTCTGCCTTCTCATATACTATAAATTTTTCACATAAAACAAGCGGGAAAATAAACAACAATACATCCGCATATATCATTAACGTATACAGGTACTGCTCTTCCACCATAATATAAATACTATGAATTCCGATCGGAAATAAAAGAATAAATACCCATAACAGTATACATATCATATACTTTTTCTCCGTTATCAGACGGATACTTCTTCTGCCCAGCAAAAATAATACTCCTGCCAAAAGCAAAATAACAGCCAGACGGATCCATATGTTTCCTGTAATGCCATAATAGTTTTGAAAAAGCATTTTCGAAAATGCCTGATAGGTCAGGATTATCTTTCCCGGCAGTTCCTGCAATGATACCTGGCTCATATGATCTACGCCTTTATGAGATCCCATTTCTATATGCATGACTTTCAGCCAGAAACCGTTTATCGGAAAATAAAACAAAAGTCCCAGCAAAAGCCCTCCCAGATACCGGAAAGCTTTTTTAAGCAACTCCTGAAAGCTCTCCTTTCCTCCTGCACAGTCCAATATCAAAATAATCAAAAATAACCCTATTCCCAGCGGATAGTACGCCTGATAAATCGCCAGAGACAGCGTCAGCAAAAAACTGCCCGCGATAAACATCCAGACCTTTTTTCCCTGACTGATCAGCAAAACCCCGGCTCCCAGCAAAACCATCGCAATACTATAATAATATCCGGTAAACATAAAACTTAAGTTTCCCGCTATCGTCGGAAAAACCACCAGCATGATTCCAATTAACATACCCGCCAAAATATTATCATTTCTCAATACCGCATTTACAAGACATGCAAAAACTGCTATAAGAAGGATAGCCAACATTCCATTTAACATGGGCATACTGTAATTTCCCAATATTTTATATTTTACCAATCCCAAAATCCCAAGAAACCATCTTCCCAGATTAAAACTGCCCCCAAATGAATTCAGGCAAAGCATATCATCAAAAGTCGGTAATTTATTTGTCAGTATATAGAGATGCGTCAGCATCCCTACAAAAAATGTACACCAAAATGTATAACGATATATTTCAGGTATTTTATTATATTTTTTTAATATATCTATCGGCTCTTTCACACATTCTCCTCTTTCAGTACTTTCCCATCTCTGATTTCATAAGTTACATCGCAATTCTCAATCGTTGATAACCGATGCGCAATAATGATCAGAGTCTTCTTTCCTTTTAAATAATCAATAGCTTCCATTACTGCTTTCTCCGTCTCTCCGTCTAACGCCGATGTAGCTTCATCCAGAATCAGTATTTCCGGGTCATTATAAAGAGCCCTCGCTATGCCGATTCTCTGGCGCTGCCCGCCGGATATGCGTACTCCGTTTTCACCTATTCTTGCATCCAGACCTTTCGGCAGACCTTCTATGAATTCCTTCAACTGAGCCTCTTCAAGCGCCTTCCAGATTTTCTTTTCATCCGGATTCTTCTCACCGAAAGCCACATTTTTACGGATCGTATCATCACTTAAATAAATATTCTGCGGAATATATCCCACATGCCTGTACCATGTTCTTCCCAATTCCTCTATATCTATGCCATCATAGCACACTCTGCCTTTTACCGGTTTCAATATCCCCAATATAATATCTGCCGTTGTTGTTTTCCCGGCTCCTGAAGGTCCTTTCAGTGCGGTTGATCTGCCTCCCTTTATTGTAATCGATACATCATCCAGTATTTTTTCAGCATTACCCGGATAATGGAATACAATATTTTCTAATACTATATCTCCCATCTCCGCCCTTATGTTTTTTTCTTCCTCCATTCTTTCTGTTATACTTTTTTTATTGAATTCTATCTTATCATTCACAATAGCCTGATAAATTAAATCTATTGATGCCCTGTTATTAAAAATATAAGCCAGTTCCGCCGTGACCCGATTGGCGGAAGGTAATATTCTATATGCAGCAAGAGCGAATACACCTACCTGGGTAAGCAGTTGAGTTATATCCGTACCCATACACAGTTTCAAAAAAACAATACCCAATACCCCGCAGACAGTAATGGCTTCCAGGGCATATTTGGGTACCTGCTGAAAGAAAGATCCTCTTTTCATCATGCGTATCTGGATTTTCCTTCCATCCTCAAACTCCTCAATAAAAAACTCTTCACACTCATTCACTTTGATTTCTTTAATCCCGCCAAAAATCTGATGAATACATTTCAGGCCCTCTGCCCCGTAATATTGTGCAAGTTTTCCATATTGATATAATCTTCTTTTAAAGACTTTAAAGTAGAGCAGCAAGAAGAACAGCAAAAGAAACAGAACCGCTAACGTAGTCACGACATCTGTTCTGAACATCAGTATCAGAAGCATCGTTGCTGTAAGAAGTTCCGCTGTCATTAAAAACACATTGTTTAAAACCTCAAAAACATTTCCGACATCAGTGAGTATCGTGCGCTGCATTTCAGCAGTATTTCTCTGAACATGAAACACATATGGCTGCCGCACATAATACGACATGATATCTGTTTCCATTTTAAGGCGGTTTCGCCAGATAATCTGATATTGAATATATGTCATAAACACCAGATACAGATTTTTTCCCATAAAAATGATGATCATTGCCCCTACAATAAAAAGGATCAGCTGATTTTCATTTTCAATCTTTAACAATTTGATGACAGGCTGTATATAAGTGTTACCCATAAGCTTTGCCGGTTCTGTTATCGCTCCGATGAAGGGAATCAACATGGAAATACCTAAAAGTTCAAATATTGAACCAATAAATTCTATAATAAACAATCCCGCAAACTGGCACTTTTGTTTTTTATCAAAAATAAACCACAATTTTTTAATATTTTTCATCTATAATTATTCCTTCTGACAGATAACTCCTGTACCTTAGAATCATTTTTATTTTCATTTTATCTTCCTGATGTTTTATCTTTCGAAAAACATCCGCTGATTTTCGCCACCGTCATTACTACCCTGGACCTATACATATCTCTGAGCCGTTTTAAGTCTCTCTCGCAAAACCACCCCCACCCATCATGTGCATTTGTGCGCCACAGCGCTTCTTCCGGATCTTTGTCCAGAATGTGATAGAGCCATCTTTTATAATAGTTAATATCCATCAGCTCCAAAAGATTGCTGTTTTCATTATATATGGATTGTTTTTGCATCTCCAAATACAGCTCATCGTTTTGATCGATTTCTTTAATCTTTTCTATGACCGCATCCCAGTCTTTATAAGCATGACAATTGATAAAAGCTTTCTCATTGAACTGCTCTGAAACAGACGGATCTCCCCAGTATATCGGAATTGTCCCCGCTGCCCATGCCTGTGTGATTTTCTCTGTCGTATATCCTTTATGTGTTGAATTTTCAAAAGCAAGTGAAAATTTATAATCTTCCTGAAATTTCAGTTTATCTTCCACCGGTTTCCCCCCCGGCAGATTATTATAACTTTTACCGCCGGAATCAACTTTTTTATATTCACAGAGCTTTTTAAAAAAGTCAATCCTTTTTTCGGAAGAATCCCGCACATTTGATACTACCATATTGCAGAATTTCTTTTTGGAAAGAAAATACGCCTCTCCCCTAAGATGTTTTTTTAATGCCATCTCCAGAAAACGCCGCCAGCCTCCTGTCACATACAGGGGAAAATATAAGTACCTGTCCTCATACTGTATCTGATCAAACCCTGCAGCATAATCAAAAAGATTAAAATTCGGTCTCTGATTTTCGCCCATCAGAATAATTCGTACACAATTATAGTCTACACAGTCATTTTGACTTCCGCAGCCAAAAAAAACAAAATCCGGCGATTCACTCTCCACCAGTGTATACCGTTCTTCCAGTATTTTCTTTGTCCACTCAAAATTTTCTTTAAATTTGCACTTTATTACTTTTTTCGACATTTTCCACTTTGTTCTTTCCGCTTAATCCACTTATTTCCCTGCATTCGGATTATACCTGATCGTCTCCGCCGTATAACTCTTCCAGAGTCTCAGATTAATATGTTTTTTATACTTTTTGTAAATATATTTTATCTCGTCATACATCAGTTCTTTATCCTCCCGACATGTTTTAGTGAGCTGTGTGTCACTGGTTCCCAGATATACCAATGGTAATTCTGTGTACACAAATCGGGAATTTTCGCTCAGTATGCGCATATACAGTTCACAATCTACACGCCACACCAGCTTATCATCAAACAGCCACCCTTTATTCCTGAAAATAGTGACACTCGGCGCCCCTATCCAGTTATTCAAAAACAGATTGCGCCAATCCTTAGCCAGCAGCTCTGCCTGATCCCTCCTTATGTGCTCATAGGAACTTCTGCCCTGCCCAAATCCTACAGCCCCTGAAAATGCCAGATCAATATCCTGATGCATTTCCAGCAAAAACACAAGCTGTTCCAGACTGTCAGGGCGCGCAAACCAATCATCGTGATGCATGATCTTAACATATTTTCTTTCTGCCAGAGAAATTGCCCGGTTATTATTTCGTGTCGGACCAAGCGGCGATCTGTTTCTATAATATCTGATCTGCATATTTACCGCATACTCTGCAACCACCTGTTCCACTTCCTGTCCGGATGAATCGTCAGTAATAACCACCTCATAATCATGGTATGTCTGAATCTGTATAGAGCTTAGAAGCCGTCTCACATATTCCTCATTATTATAGGCAGGTATACATATGGATACGCCTTCCTTACCACCTCTCGTTTCTCTGTGCGCATCTGCTTTTTTCCATTTATTTCCACGCCTCTCAGGGATGACCTGCACAGGCAGTTCACCGTATGTCTGCAAAACATGATCTTTTATAATCTGAGAAAAAATAATTATCAAATCACATTTTTTCAGAAATCTCTCCCACTGCCCCTGCCACTCATAAAGACTGCCCTGTTCCTCCTTATTCTCATAACATTTCTTATCTTCCAGGCACTGCACACAATCATATCGCAATGTGCAATGCCCCACGGTCTTTATTCCCCAGGGCGTTATCGGACAAATACAATAGCAGTCATGAATGAAACAGATTAGTTGACATTCCCTTTTAACTTTCAGTTCCGTCAAAAGATCAAACATCCCGCATAAGTCATCATACCCAAATAACTCGTTTACATATATCTTCTTAATGCGCAGCCCGCGCAAAAAATTTTTCAGGTCCTGATACGAGGGAATTATGTATTCCGTCCGCTTTTGGTTCTGAATAAATTCGACAGTATATCCCGTTATACGATCATAACCGCTGACCGCCACACTGTTCGGCTGCACATCTTCCTTATTTCCCAATTGCCCGCCAAGATAGCTGGCTGCCTCCCCATCCAATCTACAGTCAATTATCAGGCTCCCCCAGTCAACATCCGCAAATGATCTTTTTTTTTCACCCTTCAGCAGTCTTTTATATGATAATTGTGCTTTTCTGCGTTTTTTCAGAGCCTGTACTGTCAGTCTGGTCTTCCAGTATATTTTATTTAATATTGCTCCCAAACGCATTTCTTCTGATCCTTTCCCTGTAAACTTCTTAAAGATTTCACAATATACTTCGCTAAATATTTAATTTGATCCATCCCTCTCCGAATTTGTCAGTATTCTCTTTCTGTTTTGTATATTTCGACGGATAGATAATGATCCTGTCACTGTTTTTATTAAAATAGCCGGCCCAGTTGCTGAAGGAAGAATTAGCCAAAATATTATATTTGCATAAACTCATCAGCTTCATATCACACCAGCTTTTTTCACCCATATTGTGGCGTACAATGTATTTATTTCTGAGAAAAGAAAACTCTCGCTCCGCGTACTGCACATCATCAGTAAATATATAATACATTAAACTGCTCTTACGCTCCTCAAGATAGCGGATTGCACTTTCGTAATATTTCAATGTCAATACATCATAGCAACTGTTCACATAGTCTCCGCGTCGTATATGAATACTGACAGCCTGTGTATTCTTTATCATTTTTTCCAGTTCGATATTGCGTTGTTCTTTAAACTCCGGAAACTGCAGTTCCTCCAATAACACTGGCACCGCTTCTCTGAAAAATAATTCATTCTGCCAATATCCATCTATATACCAATTTTTCCTGATATCCATATTTTCAATCTGCCCGGCTAATTTATCAACAGAAAGGCTTTCAAACTCCCCCGTTTCTTTTTGTATCTCTTCTTTTATTTCATTCCTTATACCGCACCCTGTAAAAATCCGTCTGCTTCTTGCGTTGAGCCAGGCGGCCGGCTTTATCAGCCTTTCCGGGAATTTTCCCATCGCCTCAAACGGTATTTCACATCTTACTTTCAGCAGTTCCTTATTTTCGGCTCTCTGAACGCCTTTCTTTGAAATTCCAAATAATTTTTCCAGTTCATACCCATTATGGATATGCATTCGTTTATAAAATGACAGATCCATTTTAATTCTCACATCCGGATACCTGAGTTGTATTTTTCTTAACAATGCATATTGATAAATCTGATTCCCGAGGCCGCCGGAAAACCGAACAATAATCATAACTCTTATTCCCTTAAATTATCTTTAACACAGAAAGGAGTTCAGGGAAGTATCTTTCCCATTTATGCACTGCCATAGGCAGATTTCCTTCCAGAATCTCCTCTTTCATATCCGTCTCCAGTGAAAATTCTTTCGCCGTTTCCACCAGCGGAATCCGCAATCTGAACTTTCTTTTTTGCCCGTAAAAACTAATAAAAATATCTTCAGCTTTTTCCCAATTCACCTTTTCCTTTTCATATGCTCTGAAAAACGCCTCCATCCGCTTTACCCTGCGAAGGCTGACTCCTCCATTCCCTACTCTGCAAATTGTTTCGCCGGTAAAATATCTCAAAAATCTAATATAATTTGCCCCGCGTATAACTCTCTTATAATATCGATATCCCCCGTCGCGCCAGGGTGCTCCGATATAGTCAAAGCCCATCTGTAAAAACCGCTTTAATTCCTCTTCTCCCTTTATCAGCCATCCGTCAAGCTGCAGTATAAACATATATTCATAATCTGAAAACCTGTTATAAAACTCCGGTGTCATGAGCAGCCTGTTATAGTCGTTGAGACTGTCAGCGCTCCAGGTATCAAATTTTATAATCGAGATTCCTTCCCATCTTTTCGCATAATATGAATCATCTATATCAACGGGCGCTATAAAGACAATACGGAATCCGGGCAGCTTTTCTCTGTAGTTTTCCAAACATTTATACTCTGTTTCTGTCAGTTCTTTTTTATAAACAGGTATAACAATGATACACTTCTTTTCATACATTTCACATGTACTCATTCTTTCATCAACAGTTGCCATAATTCAGGAAACATAAAACAAAGCAATAATAATATCCTTGTCTTTAAAGATATAATATCATCTTCCCTGATCACCCGATAACATATCCTTTGATACTCTTTCTTTATTTTTGATTTTATCTCTTTATCTTTTATTTCTCTTTTTGTTTTATTATAATTTTCCAATAATGCGATTGCATAATTCCGATACCCTTTTTTCACTAATTCATTTTCTTCTTTTTCTTCAAAAAATTCTATCTGTTCCTTTAAGAATTGTAAAACAACCAGTCTTTCTTTATAAAATCTTTCTTTGCGGGTTATACTCCCCGGTCTTTGTCTCACAAAATATAAAACTTTATTAGTAAATGCAACATTTTTTGCCTCGTAAACCAGTTTATATGTTACCGCCATATCTTCATGAATCATCCCTGCCGGATAGCGTTCTTTCTCAAATAGTATCCTTTTATATATCTTCCCCCACGCTGTTGTCTGATAATATGATGACAGTAAAAATTCGCTGCTACTTATTTTTTTTTCAGCAACAGCATACTCCCTTATATTTCCCTGAATATCTCCTCTCCCGCACTGCGCTATTGATACTTCGTATTTTTGTGTCAGCTCATATAAGCATGCGACATAATCCAAACCGACAACATCATCACTGTCTATAAAAACGATCCAATCGCCACCGCTTATTTCAATCCCCTTATTCCTTGCCGCAGAAAGCCCTTTATTCTCCTGATGAATAACCAGTATCCGCTCATCCCTGGCCTTCCATTTATCGCATTTTTCTCCTGACATATCTGTGGAACCGTCATCTATCAGTATGATTTCTATATTTTTATATGTTTGGAATATAATACTCTTTATACAGTCATCCAAGTATTGTTCTGTGTTATATACCGGTACAATTATACTGACAAGCTGCTTCATTTTTCTCCGATCACATTACCAGTGCATTCCTGACACTCTTTTTACATAATTCTTTATCATTTTTACTGCGCTATTTCCCGATGTCCGCTTCGTCATATCTTTACAATCCGAAAAATCTAAAAGCATATACGGTTTCCTGTCTATTCCTCCAATTTTTATAGTTTGCCCATTTCCGCAATGCGTTCCTGAACCATCAAACCCATTATTTACTACTTTGGAAAAATAAGGGTAAATAGTCCATAGCCCGTTCTTAAAAAAAAAGTAATCCCAACGTACCGCCCAGGAATCAATTTTACCTTCCATCTGTTGATCCAGCATATTTGATATTCCTTCCTGTTGGGCATTAAATTTTGCTCTGCTTTTATGATTTGACTTAAATATATTATAATCAGTCACTTCCCAGTCAACCCGATCCCATCTGTTTTTCCAGGTTGCCCACCCCCATGAATTTCCCGTCCTGCTTTTATATACTTTATTTTCATCTTCTTTTTTACATTTCAATGTATGTGAAAAGCCGCTTATTGCGCCAACTCTATTATCAGACTCGTAGTATTCCAAACACGACTGCATATATTCAAGTAAATCATCCGCAACACATAAATCATCCTCCAAAACAATAACTGTCCCACATTGGTTTATTATTTTCGTCACGCCATCAATTATTGAATTTGCCAATCCCTTATTCTTCTCCTGTTCAAATACCGTAACCGATTTGAACGCAGACGTTTTTGAAATCTCCCGTAAGTATTCTCTGACAGCATTTACTTTACTTTCTGCATCTGCATTCTTAGCGCCATCCGAAAACACATATAAATCATGTGTTTCTATACCTTTACATCTGCCTAAACTATCAAACAACTCTTTGGTATGCTCTGGTCTGTTATACGTAAATACAAGAACAGGTGCTTTCATAATCCTTCTATCGTCCCTTTCGCTTCATCCATACTCCCCACAACCAGAATAATGAATAAATATGAATTTTACAGCAATGCACTCTCATATATTTTACTCATCTTTTCGACATACACCTCCGGCGAATACCTCTCCAGAGCGTATTCTCTTGCCTTTTCTACAATATCAGCATCTTTCTTTCCTGTCTCCATTACCAGCCGCACTAACTCAGCCACATTTTCAGGTTCCACAAATCTTCCCAACGGTTCTCCCGCCACATAAGGGATCCCTGTAATCCGGAAACCGACTACAGGTGTACCACACGCCAGTGAATCCAGACAAACATTAGGCATAGTATCCGCCATGCTTGTACAGATAAACAGGTCCGCCAGCGAATAGTACTCTGCCAGTTCATTCTGATCGGACACAAAAGAAACAGGTATAAAATTATCCGGCAATCCGTCAGTATTATTCCCCGAAAAACCTACATTTATAAAAATATATTTTTTATCTGTGACTCTTTCTGCAAGTTCTATAAAATACTTGACGCCCTTTCTTTCATCATGCGAAGGCGCCACATCCAATATAACGATTTGTTCTTCACTGATTCCAAGCTTATTCCTTAATTCTTTCGTCTCTCTGGGATAAAAGCAACTATCTGTGTCAATAAATTCGTCTACTACTTCTACCTGTTTATCCTGCAATAAACTTGACCCAAGAGCTCTCCTTTTTACCCACTCGGGTCCCACAAAAATCAGTTTGTCAAACCCCTTATATATATTTTTTTTGAGACGATTCATCTGTTTTCCGGTTCTTCGATACAGGCTTCTCGGATATTGACTTAATTCTTTTCGACATCCCCTGCAGCTCATCCGGAATCTGTCACATGTGAATGCATAACAGCAGCTTCCAAGATATGGATATTCATCCAACATGGAATACACTGTCGGAATATTTCTTTTTTTCAAATAGTCAAGCAACTCAAAACTATTTAAATAGAATCCATGCAGATTATATAATTGCACAATATCCGGCCTAAAGTCCTCTAAAATTGTAATCAGTCTTTTCGTTGCTTTACGAGAATATCTGCCCTCATATCCGGTAATATAACTGATTCGGTTGTGGAAAACTATTTCTCTCTGATTGGTTATTCGAATCAATCCAGGTTCATCCGGATACTCTTCATTGTTTCCATATGCCAAAATACAATCATTTCCTGCCTCTGCAAGTCTTCTATATAAGCCATATGCTATCTTCCCTGTACTTGATGTTTTGCAGGATGAATTAATTATCACAATTTTCACGCTAACTCCCATTCGCCCGCCCCAGCGGGCACTCAAATCAGGATCGTGAAATTTTTAATTTCACGCTACTTTCCTAACAACCTTTTTAACTGATCACTCCACAAATATCTCTTTGCATATATTCTTTCTGCCTGAAATTCCTCTTTTGTATTTATGATCTTAAAAAATATTTTCTCCGGAGAGTTCATTTCTATAAACTCTATGTGATCACGGAACCTCTCCCACCCCACAAACCTCGTAGAAACAATCCTCTTCCCCGTCGCCAGATACTCTAAAATCTTAGACGGAAAATTATTCTGATTTTCCGGAAGTTCCATGTTCCGCGGATTTACCAGCACATCCGCTCTCTGCAGTTCACTGATATATTCTTTATATGTCAGGTGGCCTTTATACTCTACCCTGTCATCTTTCTGAGCCGCATCCCTTACCGGCTGTTCCAGGTCTCCTTTGCCCGTTATCACAAGTCTGATATCCTGATCCCTGTTTTCTTTCATTGCCTCCAATAACAGATCAACACCTGTCACTCTCGATAACAGCCCGGAATACATAAAAATAGTCGGCGCACCGCTCTCTTTCTCCTGATAGGTAAAACTGTCATAAAACTCCTGATCGATCCCGCCTTCCATCAGGATAAATTTCTGTCCTTTTTTCAGGCGCTTTTCAGTATTTGCAGATAAACCTATCACCACATTATACTTTTGAAGTATTTTCGCCTGCAGACGGGCATATACTTTTCTCCCCACACTTTTAAAACTCTCCGGTCCGCTGAAATCAGCTAAAATCAACAGACTTTTCTTTAAATACTTTTTTGCCGTTTGAGGAAGAAAATAGTAACTGTAAAATATATTATAGCATATAACACAGTCGGTTGTCTTTATTAAATTCCCGACTGCCTTTCTGCACTTTCTTACCGCCTGATATGTCCCTCTCCACCCGGAAGATTCCCTGATAATATATTTTTTGTCCTCCGTATCCTCCAGAGTATTTCTGAGTTTCTCCGGAACCGGGATTGCCACATAGGATACTGTAAGCACTTCATGCCCCATCAGTCTCAGATTCTTTATCACATTATTCTGAAACCGGTTGCCCGCTGCAGAAATATTTTTAACCTGATACTCAATTTCCTCCGGAACCATGATCCCGCAAAACAATATTCTCAAACTTTCCTATCCTCCGACATAACATCCCTATCATATTTTTTCCTGCCTACCGTATGCTTTTTTTCGCAACATCACTGTATAAGAACAGATGGCTGTTTCTTTTTGCCGCTGTTTTCATATGATCCAACCCCTGATAAGCTGCCGATAACTTATTCCTTATCTCCTCTGCGGAGTCCTCCTCCAGAAACAGTGCATTTCCGCCTAAATCAACATGCTCCGTCCCTTCCCACCTTTTTACAACAATCGGAATTCCCTGTCCAACAACCTGTTCCCAGAAAACGGAATGGCGACCGGGGAATACAGCCAGATCGGCCGCCGCAAACAATTCATACGCTTCTTTATTATTCAGCCAGCCGATGTATTTTACCCTTTCGCCGCACAACCGGTATAATTTTGTTTTCAGTTCCTCGACAACCGAACCAAAAACAAATAATTTTATATTGATATCCGCCATCTCACCTGCCGCCTCCATCAGAAGTAATGTCTGCTGCTTGAACAGATCGATCTTACCTCCCGTTACGACCACAAAATCTTTTTCATCTATCCGGTACCTGTTTTTTGTCTTTTCTAAAACTTCTTCCCGTTTCGCATACTCCACAAGGTCGTCATCCGCCGCCATCACCAGCAGTTCACATTTTTCCTCAGGCACACCATACATATCCTTCAAAAAATCAACTCTCGCCGGCAGAACACCATAGAATTTTCTGACATATTTTTTTATCCTCTGCGCTCCGATTTTCCAGATTCCTCTATGAAGAAGGTTTTTGGAAAACCAGTTTCTGGCACTGTTGCTGAAATCGCCATGATTATCGCAATATGCTGTCACATTTTTATGCCGCCTCAGATAATTACAGATCGTATTTACCTGCAGAAAACTCAGATCATGCACAAACAGAATATCCGGATTCTCCTTCTCAATGGCCCTGATCAGCCCCGGATATATTTTTAATTTTGCCTCAACCCCTGCATGGAACAAAGAATCCAGACGGATCATTTTCACGCCGTCCTCATTGACATATCTCTCCCTGTCGCACAGTTCCATATTCCCTTCAGAATTCCATATCCATTTCGATGCGATGACAGTTACATCATTCCCGTTTCTCTTCTGATACTTCGGCAGTAAATTATCCTGATAGCTCCAGCCGTCTGTAACGCACCCGCATAAACATACATGTACAATCTTCATCCTGACTCCTGCTTTTCTGCTTTTTCGGATTAAGTGATATTTTTCACCCGAACATTTTCCGATACTGCTCCTCCGCTTCCTCCGCGCGGTACGCTCCCGCAAAAGCTATACACCGATCCGCCGCTTCCTGCTTCTCCTTTTTTGTCATCTCAGTATATTTTGTCACTATTTTTACGAAATCCTCCAATGCCGTCTTTTCATCCAGCTTTACGTTTTCCCCGCATCCTTCCATCTTCTCTCCCGTCCATGGAGTTTTATCGCTGATCACAGGCACACATCCCCCAGTCAACGCCTCAAAGATAACATGCCCATAATTCTCCGCCATCGTCGGGAACAAAAACACATCATACCCTGAGAATATTTTTACAACCTGCTCCGCATCCGCCTCTCCCCTGTATTCCCACTTCACATTCTCAGGCAGCTTCTTCAATTCCTCATCACACTCTTCCCAATAAGAGACATCCTCCTTATTCCCGTAAATATCAAAAACAAGATTTCCTTTCACCTGCCGCAACACCTTCGCCGCAAACAGCAGATTTTTCTTTCTCGATATTCTGGAGAGAAAGATGACCCTGAGATTTCCCTCTTCCGTTTCCGCAATATGTGTTATCTCTTCCGGCTTTCGCGGCAGATCCTCCGCCAGATGGCACACTGCATCCTTCCCTGCTTCCCGCCTGATATCCTCCGCTTCTTCTTCGCTTGTCGCAGACCACTCCACATTTTTAAAATATCCCAGCCACTTCAGCAATATCATATACGCTTTCTTCTTGGGATACTTAATGTGAAAAGCCCCGGGCGAAAACAGCCCCATCGCCGCGATCACCACCCGACATCTGATCCTCCCCTGCTTTTTCAGTTTCAGCGTTGTCCTCGCATAATCGTTAAAACACCCGCACAGGTATACCAAATCCGCCCCTTTAGCCAGACTCTCTACTGTCTCTCTATCAAATCCCCCCGGCTCCACATAATAAACCTTCACCGCCCCCACTCTGTTCCAGTCTCTTACTTTAATACAGGAGTACGGCTTATCATCCCCATGATCCCTGTCCGCTGTCAGAATCCGAAAATCATATTCTTCTCCCAGCCTGTCCACAAGATTCTTAATACTTCTCACAGGTCCACCATCTTTATAGCCCGGCAGATATCTGCCCATAATAATCAGAATTTTTTTCAACTTTTCTTTTCCACCTTGCCTGAGATCATTTCTCCTATATCTCTGAATTCACATCTTTCTTTAATCATATCTAAATATACCCCAGAATTATCTTAAAATTTATACAAACTTTCGCATTTTAAGCATCATTATTCTTTCCATTCTTCAGATATTCATATATCTTCGCATCCACCAGATACCTGTACCAGTAGGCCTGAAGAAAAGCATATATCTTTCCTTCCTTTCCATCCAAAAATCCCAGTTTAATATAATATCTGTAAATATAATATAAATGCGCCCGCACACCCATCGGCAGCTTATAATAAATACGAAATTTGATAAATCGCTTGATGCCCGCCTTCCGGTTTAATTCTTTCCCGCTCTCCTGCCCTGTCACAGTATTCTGAATATAATCTTTCACTTCCCGGCTCGCATACCAGTTATGCTTATCAATAAAATAAGTCAGATCCTTATAATCATGGTGCTCACAGTCCTCTTTTGCCTCTACGCTGCGCCCCTCGAAAAGCACGATATGCTCGTCCATGTTCCGGTCTTCTATCGTACCTTTTCCGTATTTGAAAACCAGAAGTTTTCTGAACGGATAAATTCCCCCGTGCCGAAGCTTCCTCCCCAGAAAAGTCACCTCGAACCGAAGCACGATCCCGTTCACATCCGTATGCATATTTTCATTGCACAACTGCTCTATCTCTTTTCTCGAAGCGTCCGTCAGCCGCTCATCCGCATCGATTCGGAGCACCCACGCGGTTCTGATATCCGTCTCATTTAATCCATATAAAAACTGCTTTGAATAATTGATAAATTCATGTTTGCGGACTTCCGCCCCCAGACCCTCTGCAATCTCGACTGTCCTGTCCGCGCTGAAACTGTCTATGACAATAATGCGCTTCGCCAGATCTTTAATGGAATTGATGCAGTCCGCAATATTCAGTTCCTCATTTTTTGTTAAGATAATCGCCGTTAAATCAATCATATTCTTTCGTTTTCTTTTTCCCGATCATAAAGGGGAAATATCTCTGTATCAGTTCTATCGCCGGGATCTCTAAGACAATAAGCGCCAGATACAAAATTATCCCCGCCGCCCACTGCATGTTTTCTGAATAGCCGGCAATTCTTCCGCCAAAAGGATAGATGTAGCACATGAGGAAAATCGGATGCATCACCATGACGATAAGAGAATTTCTTCCAAAATAGCGCAGCACTTTCAGCCTTCTGTCCAATTTCCCATCCAATAGATACATCAGTATCAAAATACCGGATATGCTGCACACGTTGATCAGAACCGCCGGCCCAAGTCCCCTGAACTCTCCGCCGAAATAATTCATTTCACAGTCAAAATATTTCCAACCCGCAAATCCTGTCCCAAGCAATATTATCGCTGCTGCATAGCCGACTCTCAATTTAGGGATTATATATCGCCCCAGAAAATACCCTCCCGCATAGAAAGCATAGCCTATCATAGTCCTTTTTGAAACAATTCCCAACGGATCGCTGTTCTGTGCCACAAGAAACGGTATACTCCCCAATATAATCCCGCTGATTATATAGATAATATTCTCGTATTTTCCTCTCAGACAATAAAATAAAACTTCTACCAGAAAAAGCGTTGTCAAAAACCAGACTGTTCCATTCCCCGTGATAAAAAACTCCGGCGCTTCCTGCCTGATAATTTCTTTTGTCAGATATCCCTGTATCCCCAGAACGGTAAATTTCAAAAAAGTATTGATACAGGAAAAAACAATATACGGAATAAGCAGACTTTTTGCTCTGCCGATAACCAATTCCCTGAATGAAAAGTTTTCCTCATGTCTTACTCCCGCTATATATCCCGAAATTACAAAAAATATTGTGACATGAAACGTTTTAATGTAAGACACTGCTGCATTAAATACCTGAAAATACTGAAACGCATGCTGCATAACGATCAGTAAAATCCCCAGTGCACGGGTATAATCCAGATAATCGAGTCTTGTCCTGTTCGTTTTCTCCATTTTTTATCCCAGTACCCACTTCACCGCTTCTATCGCCACGCATTCCCACCAGTACCATCTGCTATATCCGTTGTTCCTGTATATCCGATATCTGGCTTTTCCCCTTTGAATACATTTTTTTAAATCCTTTTCATTGCTGGCGCCTCCCATCCTGAAATTCGCCAGAACTTCATTTAAAATCACTGTCTTCAGTCCCGCTTTCCTGATGCGCAAAACCAGATCCCAGTCGTCATGCACGCTTTCCAGTTTATACTGATATTTTTCATAAACTTTTTTTGTAATAAACGTAGTCGGGTGATTCCAGTCCCTGGAAACCGCCAGTTTCCTCAGCCTGGAACGCTTTATCATCTTCTCCTTCAGGTTTCCCTGCATATCTTCCTGCCAGATCCGCAGATCCGCGTAAAACATATCAAACGGATTTTTTTCATAGGTTTCAGCCACCCTCTGCATCGCATTTTCTTCATACCAGTCGTCGCTGTTGATAATGCCGATCAGCTCTCCTTTTGCCATACGAATACCTTTATTCATGGCATCATAAATACCCTGATCCGGCTCGCTGACAATATGATAACTGATTCCTCTCTTTTCCAGCGCCTCCCTGTAAGATTCCGCTGTCTCCACGGTTTTATCCGAAGATTTTCCATCCACGATAATGTACTCAATACTGGGATATGTCTGTTTTAATATAGATTCAATTGTTGTACGAATAGTTTTCTCACTGTTAAAACTTGGAGTGATAATGCTGATCAATGGTTGAAGCGTGTCATTTTTCATATGTACCGCACACTCTCTTTCGGCAATTGCTCTCTTATAAAATTTTGTGAATCAGAGGATTGGGCGGAATCTCTTTCTCGATCCTGCATATCTTATCCCTGAAGCAATATAACTTTGCCCCCTGATAGCGATCAAGCTCAAGGGTATCCCTGTTATTAATTTTATTTCTGATTTTAAGCCATGTCATATAATCGGGAAATTTTAAGGCTGCCTTATTTGCTGTCGTAATCAGATATAATTTTATATCCTTATATTTGTATTTGTCGTTCAGAAAGATTGTTTTATACTCTTCCTGCATAAATCGATACATTGCCGTATCAAACTTTTCTTCGATTTCTGTCGTCGTATAAAATTCAGTAAAACTCTTTTTCCCTTTTCTGCACATGAAAACAGGTGCATACATATCAATATCCAGTTCTTTTCCGAGAATCAGGTTATTCAGCTCATTAAATACATAATTACTGTGAGATGCCATGACAAGTTTTACATTTTGTTTTATCAGTTTTACAAAAATTTTTATAAGTTCTACCTGATTTTTAGGGTGAAGATGCGCTTCAGGTTCTTCTATAAATATAATTGAGGTGGGGCATATCGTTCTTCGAGTCACTCCCTGCCTGTTAAGCACTGCCCTCTCTTTTTTCACAATATATTTCAGGTATGCTGTAACAGGTGATATCTCTGAAACCATAGATGATACATCACTCATCTCTAACGCATAATCCGTATCTTTCTCATTATAAATAATATTTTTCTTTTTATTGTCATACAAAACTTCCCCCTTGAGAATCTCTCCCTCAATTTCAGCGGCAAGTTCTGTGAAATGTTTATATCCGTCGCTTTTGACCGCAGATAATTCCATATAGTAATCTGAAATCGGCTCCGGTATGCTCGGAATCTGAATTTTTCCTTTAATGCTTGCCCTGTTTTGAGATAGCTGCGCTAATATCGGACCGAAGGAATTCATTCCCGTATCAATACCGGATCTTGAAGCCGGTAAAAAATATACATAATTAGTGATTTTCGATATTTCTTCCGCAAACTTTTTCTGTATCTCCCGTTCCTTCTCTCCTATGATCTGTATTGGAGTCTCCACTTTATTACCGTAAACATAAATGTCAAATCTGTCTTTACAGTTTCTGGATTTATGGAAATCCGAACTCGTTTTTTTCAAATAAACCGGCTTCATTGGAATACATAGTTCTATTTTCTGTTCCTGCAGATAAATTATAAAACACCATCCGTCTTCCTCTTCCAGACGGATGTAGGGTTTCTCTTCCAATATTCTGGAAAACGTTCCAAACGTATTTTCCAGTGAGTCAAGCCATTCTGAAAGCCATTCCTTCTCCAGCCTTCTTGCGTAGAGTTCCAATAACATATCTGTAATGTTCTTTTCCCACACATCTTTGTCATCGACAAACTCACTGATCATCTGCAGTATTCGATAATCATCCTGATAATATCTTTTATATCCGGCATAATATACAAGCGGCTTGGAAGTATATACCAACATCTTTTTTAAAAATAAATATACCACCTGCATGGCATAAGATTTTCCGATATTATTATCGCCGTATATAATGGACAGACTTTTTTGCAAATCCAATTCACACTTCCCAATCGGTCCCCAATTACCAATCTGTATTTTCATATACCTCACCCTCTATATGTTTCAGCGATCAATTTATATATCAAAAAATCGAATGACCGGATCGTTGATTTTGCTTTTCCCGGTTTCCATGGAATCTGACACTTCTGCTTTTGAATTGCTCTCTAATGCCCCTGCCGGATATTCCGTAGCGGAAAAGCCCCCATACAAAATATTCCCGCACTTTGGACATTCCTGTTCTCCTTCTCCATGATACCAGACACATTCTCCCTGCGGTCTCTCCGAAACATCTACTATTTCAAATTCCCACTCCATATAAAACTCTTTACGGCATTCACCGCATACACATTTTGACGGTTCGATCTTAACCATTTTAAACGCCCTTTTCCATATCTTTCAGCGATTCCCTCAGGGAATACCTGCAATATTCTGATTCCAGCACATCCAATTCCCTGTCATATTCCAAACTTCCAAACACCTTATTTACATACCCTGTAAAATGAGAAAACACTTTTAAAATCCCGGAAAATCCCGGTATCAGTGCAATTTTCTTTCCCCTCTGTTCTCCTAAAATCTTTACCAGTTCACTAGTAGATACCACCTCTTCGTTCTGGGGACAAATGATCCCCCCCAGTTCCCCCTCCACCGCAATCCTGAGCAGTTCGCACAGATTTTTAATATAGAGCATACTTCTCCTGTTTTCTATTTTCGGAAATATCAGCGTCTTCTCCGAAAGTTTTTTCAGCTTCGGAAAATTTCCTTTAGAATCCTTCCCGTAAATCATGGGAAGCCTCAATATAAGTATATGGAAACTGTCCGAAAGATTTCCGGCCTGAAGCGCCAGAACAGCCTGTTCCCCCTGTAATTTGCTGTCCCCGTAAAAGTTAGCCGGAGCCGGCTTCGTCTCTTCTGTGATCTTTTTTTCTTTCCCGATCGCCGCACTGTCTCCATAGACAATGACGGAGCTCAGATAAATGAACTGCTTTACGCCGTCCTTTTTCGCTTTCTCTGCCGCTCTTTTGGCCAGATCCCGGTTGATTCTGTAGTATCGTCTCTTTGTCTCTTCATTTGCATGGTTTACATCCACATGGGCAAGTCCCGCCACATGCAGAACGGTATCATATCCCGTCCAGCTCTCTTCCTCCCAACCCTCTTCCTTTAAAGATATTTTCTCTGTCTCAATAGCCGCATCCGGCATTTCTCTTATATATTCTTCAAACGAATTTCCGATGTAACTGTTCAATCCGGTAATTAATACCCTTTTCATATTCGGTTTCCATATCCCCGCATTCTTTCTGCTTTTCCACTTCTTTCGTATTCACTCCGCTTCGCAATTCTTACTCCGGCTTCCGATACTTTCTTTTGCCCGCCTTCCACTCCCTCTGCCGGTATATTGCTTCCCGGATTCTTAATCTTTTTTCATACTCCCGGTACCGCCCTCCACCACGCCGTCCTGTCTGAGCACGCTCAAAAATGTTCCCAGAAAACATCTCATATCAAACAAAAAACTGCACCTTTTCACATACTCCCCATCCAGCTTCGCTTTCACCGGAATCTCCAGCTCATCCCGACCATTGATCTGCGCCCAGCCTGTCAGCCCCGGCATCACGTCATTGGCGCCGTATTTATCCCGCTCCTCTATCAGGTCATACTGGTTCCACAGAGCAGGCCTCGGTCCGACCCACGCCATATCGCCCTTTATTATATTGAACAGTTGGGGCAGTTCATCCAGACTTGTCTTTCTCAAAAATTTCCCGACTTTTGTGATATAACTTTCCGGGTTCTGCAAAAGATGTGTCGCCGTATCTTTTGGCGTATCTGTCCGCATGGAACGAAACTTGTAAATTTCAAACAGTTCCCTGTGTATCCCGACTCTTTTCTGTCTGAACAATACAGGTCCTCTGCTTTCACACTTGATTGCCACTGCTATCACCAGCAAAACCGGAGAAATACAAACCGTTATCACAACCGCCATCAATAAACCAATTATCCGTTTCATCCCCTTTTGATACATATTCCCACACTTTCTGCCGTATTAATTTCTATTCCCCTCTGTAATCCCGTCTGTCATACCTCCATCAGCCTATGCTTGATCAGCCGGTCCATACTGATAAGTGGGTACAATCTTCCGCACCAGCTCTCTCACCACAGCTTCCTCTCCGTTTGCCGCCTCTCCCAGTTTATAGAGGTCTTCCTCAAACTGTTTTTCATCGATCTCAATAGGCTTTCCGATATGGATCATATGATTGTCCGTATCCTGCAGTCCTTCTTCATCCATCAACATCTCTTCATACAACTTCTCCCCGGGCCGAAGTCCGGTAAATGTAATCATGATATCCTCATTAGGAGTATACCCCGACAGCTTGATCAGATTCACCGCCAGATCATATATCTTTACCGGTTCCCCCATATCCAGCACAAATATCTCTCCGCCTCTGGCGTAAGCCCCCGCCTGCAATACAAGGGAGACCGCCTCCGGTATCGTCATAAAATAACGGATGATATCCGGATGTGTCACTGTCACGGGCCCGCCCTGTTCTATCTGTTTTTTAAACAGCGGAATCACGCTGCCGTTGCTGCCAAGCACATTGCCGAAGCGCACCGCCACAAACTCCGTATCATACCGGTTATTTAAAATCTGAATGATCATCTCACAGATCCGCTTGGACGCCCCCATGATATTCGTAGGATTTACCGCCTTATCCGTAGAAATCATCACGAACCGCTTCACGCCGTTTTCCCCCGCCGCCCTGGCCGTCTTCAGTGTCCCGAACACATTATTTTTAATCGCTTCATTAGGACTTACTTCCATAAGCGGCACATGCTTATGCGCCGCCGCATGATAGACAATATCTGGTTTGTATGTCTGAAAAATATCATTCATCCTGTTGGTATTACGCACCGACGCGATCAGCACTGTCAGATCCAGATTGGGATAGTTATGCTTTAACTCCTGTTGAATCTCATAGGCATTGTTCTCATAGATATCTACTATAACCAGTTTTTTGGGTTTATGGCCGGCGATCTGGCGGCAAAGCTCGCTCCCTATGGAACCGCCCCCTCCCGTCACCAGAATCACTCTGTCTTTCACATACCGCAAAATGGAATCCACATCCACCCTGATCGGATCCCGTCCCAGCAGATCCTCCTCATCCACATCGCGAAGGTTATTCAGGCTGACCTCCTCATTCACAAGCTGGTACATACCCGGGAGTGTCTGAAGACGGCAGCCCGTCTCACTGCATATGTTGACAATATCTCTGATAACCAGTTTGGATGCCGACGGCATGGAAATAATAATCACGTCAATATCGTATTCCTTTGCAAGCCTTACGATATCATCGCGATTTCCCATCACCCGGACGCCCTGAATAAACCGACCTCTTTTATCCTGAGAATCATCCACCAGACATTTCACAGTCATATGCAGATAGTTGCTGGAAACAATCTCTTTGATCAGCATATTGGCGGCTTCCCCAGCCCCCACGATCATCACATTCTGGCCAAATTTCCTGTTTTGATACTTTTTCTTTGCCGTCCTCAAAAAGCGGTAGGAAAATCTGCTGATCACGGTCATCATGATAAAAAACATCGCAAACAAAAAGGGATAACTTCTGGGTGTCCTGTATCCCAATATATGCATACCGATAAACTGAAACAACGCCACTAAGAAACTTCCCACCACAGAATTCTGCATTTCTGTCACACTGGCATATTCCCATAAACTGTGATACAGGCGCAAAACATAAAAAACCGCCAGCATAGTCACAATGTTAAACGGAATATATTTCATCACTGAGTCCATAAATTCCGGCGTGATATTCCACCAGTCCAGGTCATAGCGGATTGCCAGCGCAAACATGCCGGATATGATCACCGCAATCATATCATACGTAATTAAAAACAATCTCCTATATAAAAGAATATGTCTCGTTTCCTTTGGTAAACTCATTGCTACAGCCTTTCTGTCATGTTTCCGCTGTCTTTTAAAAAATTCAATCTCTCCGCCGGTTTTAAAACATCCGGCGCAGCACTCGCTTCCATACCGCTCTCCGCATCTGCCAAAAATTTCGGCACAAAAAATGCCAGCAGCAGAACGATCTGCCCGGGATACCACGTCGCCTCAAACAAGCCGAATATGCCGAAAAATGTGATGTACAACTGACAACATAATGGTCCCGTTTTCTCTTTTCCCTTCACTGCTTTTTTTATACTGCTAAAGACAAGCATAACCAGCACTGCCAAAAATAAAACAGCCGACGGAATTCCATAATAATACCACAATTGTACAAACATATTCTGGGCATGCCAGACATAAATGTAGGGACCCGCTATATCATGCCCTTCCGATGAAAGATGGCCTGCCATATTTCCGTTTTTTAAATAATATTCCCAGTAAGATACTCTTCCTAACGCGGACGCAAAATCCATTGTGGATTCTTCCGTCCATTTGTAAGTTGTATCACCTATCGTAATTCCGTCAGATGCCTTTACTGTCATAGCGCCGATTTGATATTTTCCCAAAATGGCATTAATATAGGGCATTACTCTTTCTGTGACCCCTTCCGAAAACTCCCCCCACGAAACATATTTCTCCGAATCCCACGGATCAAAGGAATGCACCCTGTCCTCACTGTACTCCCCATCATACCAGACCGGATGATGGAACACCGGCGGAAGATACCTGACCGCCCCGTAGGCGACAGGAATACATATCAAAGTAACCGCCAGATATGATACCAGCTTTTCCAGAAATTTTCCGGCCTTATACTCCAGACAATGAAAATCGGCAAATATAACATATAAAAGCCCTGTCACTGTCATGGACACCCATGCCGTTTTACTGATCGTCAATACACTGAAAGCCGTCAGCGCGCCGACAAAAACAAAGCAAAGAATCTCTTTCCACTTTTTATCACGATTCCGGCGAATATCAAACAGCTTCATCAAAAGCGCTGTCCAGACAATACCGTAAAACATGGCATTAATATTACAATTTGCATAAATTCCGCAATATCTGTTGTGCGGATCATCAAACGGCCTGAATATAAAAGCCGCTCCCTGCAGCAGAAAAAATGCCGCAATAATGCCGTTCAGCATGCCCTTTCGCAGCGCTTCCGTGTCTTCTTTGCTGTATTCCGTGTGATAAAACATCCCGAACATCACAAGATACCAGATCGGCCACACATCCTCGTTTCTGGAAAACAGCATCCAAAGCAGCATCGCCGCCGCCGGTATTTCTATCTTTGAGAAATGCAGCTTCTTTGTTTTATACACAACCGCATCCAGAAACATCCTGATCACAAAGATTCCCAGCAGCCAGATATTCAGTACCGCCGTCAGAAGCTTGTCCCGGTAGATCACCTCCTGATGCAGGCTCCACCAGTAATAGGATAGCGGCAATGCCGCAATGCAGACCGCCGAATATATCAGATACACAGGCTTTACAAACTCTCTCGGGCGATATGCAGTAAACAGGATAGCCGCCATCACCACACCTGTCATATTTACCGTCCAGGCCCAGATGGAACCCACCTGGCTTCCCCTTGTCCAGTCGATAACTGCAAAGGCGATAAAACAGATCGTATATAAAAATTGTTTATTTAAAACATGCTTTTTTATATGATTCATATTTCCCCTAATATTTCAGCTTTACCACAACGATCCCGTCATCCGTTTTCTGCACACAGCCATCCGCCGGCCACAACGGCATCTCCTTATAAAAATCAGACTCGTATATTTCCCTGCCTCTGTCCCAGACCATCCCGTAATCCACGCCGAAATTGGACTTCATATATAAATTCCATCCGGCAAAATACCCCTGTATATTGTCCACAAACATACCGTCACATGCCTGCGTTCCTATCATGATATACGAAGCCTGCGTGATCCAGTAATCCTGCGGATACACACCCTCATCCACATCCCCGCAGATAAATACCGGGCTGCCCGCCACCGTCTCCGGATATTCGTTTTCGATCCTTGTAATGATCCGCTGCGCCATGGAATCTGTTTTATCCACATAATACTTCATACAAAGCTGGTAAATACTCAGATATACACCCATGATCACCAGCAAATAAGCCGTCACTGCGTATAATCCCCATCCGCACATTTTTTGAATTGTCTCAGCCGTCTTCTTTTGTCTGATCCAAAGCGCCCAGATCCCTACATAGAGCAAAACCATCGCCGGCAGCATGATAATCCGGGGCTGTCCCTCCCGCCAGTTTAATATGCCGATTCCCATAAAACCTGCCGGCAGGATCAAAACCGTTATGATAATAGCCGCAATATTCTGCCATTTTCGTTTCTTCCTACATATCGCCGCAACCAGCAGGACTCCTGCGATCAGGAAAAATACTCCGTTTGCCAGATATCTTACTTTCCATCCGTTATTGATAAAATCCATGGTGAAAAAATACTTGAAAAATCCGCTGTAGGACTGCACCAGGGCCTTCGCCAATTCCGGCAGATTCAGAATGTCTGCTATATTAAACCGCGATTCCTGATAAAAGATCAGTCCCACCATTTTAAATATTTTATTCAGAGCAACATATACTGCCACCGCTATGATACCGCTTCCGATCTGGTAAAGCAACCCCCTCCCGATCTCTTTCCCTTCTTTCTCTCCATCCAGCAGATCACGCAGCAGCACAAACAGAAACAGTACCACCGCCACAAACAGATAGGCCTGATAGAAAGTCAGAGACAAAAACAGACATCCTGCCGCCAGAAGCATCCTGACCGTATTCTGTTTCTCATGTAATAAGTATACGGCAAACGCTGCCAGAACAAAACAAAATAAATACGCATCTGAAACAAAATAAAACGTGAACGTATCTGTAAAGCAGGGGTGCAGTATCACAAACAGACCTGCGATCACCATCCCTGCCATCGAATGAATCCTGAGTATCCGGCAGATCAGCATGCCCCCCCAGGTCAAAAACAACAGCCCCAGAATCACCGCCAGCCAGCTAAATACAAACATGCTCTTCATGTGAGCCACATATTTCAGCAGATATCTGCCCGCTATATCCTCCATATCGTAGTCGCTGTGCGGCCGGTAGATAATCCCGCAGATATTCCCGTCACTGCAGTTCAGCCTGCACACGATCATCGGCATATACAGGCATATCCCCGCCAGAAATACAATAAGGAACGCCCGCATTTCCTGCACGGATATCTTTTCTCTCACCTTCGCAATGTACTCTTCCGGCGATTTGATCTGCCATTTCATCTTTATTCCTCTTTCTGTCATTACACCATAAAGTTTTAATACATTTCTAAATCAGAATTCTGAGTTCTTTATCTTCACAAATCAGCTTAACCATATCCTCTACTGACACCGTTTGTTCTTCCGGTCCGATATCCTGAGATGTGATTCCCCGAAAACTTATCTTCCCTGCAACACCATACACTTTTTTCAGAAAAGTCTCCACATCTGTTTCCAAAACAAATCCCTGCTGATACATAATGTGACATAAATGAACCGATGAGTAGTACTGCATCTCTTTTCTTCGGTAATGCTCTTTAATATAACCGTTTGTCCGATAAAACCGATCAAACGCAGACTTATCGTCACTGAGTACAACCATCGGAACAAACAGAGATGACAGCATGATCATACAGTAAAAAATCATTTCCTCCCCCATACTGTCTCCGCTCTGCTTTTTCTTCCTGATTTCTTTTACTCCCCAGTCTCCCAATTCTTCGGGAACCGGCTTCCCGCTTAATATTCTGTTTCGATCAGCATCTCGAAAAGTATCCAGGACCTGTCCAATTCCGCTTTTTCCGTTTCGCAGATGACGGACAGCATATGTAAAACGTTCATTTCTCCCCTTTCTGTCCAGATTCATCACTGACGCCAGAATCGTACTGCATTTTTCCTCCGGCAAGAAAAGAACCGGTATACCACTGTCCGTCATTTCTTTGATATATCCCAGATGTTCCGACAAAATACTGTTCCCATTCTGCCCCGAAGCAAGTTCCATTACAATTGTCTGGAGCAATATTACTATGCCATGATTCTTTTTTATATATTGAATCAGAAAGTTTCTGCACTCCTGATGTGCGTGATGCATCAAAGCGCAGGTATCATAAAAAAGCCACATTTTTCCATACAATAGTGCTTTTATTACCGCATCTTCTGAAATAAGCATTCCACCGGAAACGTCTGCCCAGTTCTGAGGAGGAAAAATATATTGCTTCATCATAAGCTATCTCCAATCTCCCCATACAACGACTCCAACTTTTTCAGGATATATTCCGCATCTCTCCTGGATAACAGATTCTCTTCCACAAGCCTCTCAGCCTGCTCTCTCATCAGATACTTTAATGCCTGAAACTGATTTCTGCCTGTCGGCTCCAAATATTCCGTATTCAGCCAACACTTCTCATACAATTCATATATATCATCTTTCCGGAAATTCAGAAGTCTCTCCAATTCCCCTGCATCATTACACAATTCCAGTTCAAATATCCTGATTGCTGCGGCAATAAACGGCGCGCCAAAATATTCCGCCATTCTGGCGGCAATCTCCGGCATAAAATCTGTCTTACTTTGGATTTCCCGATAAACTTCCCTTGTTTTTTCCTCCGGCATCAACAGGCAGCCGGCAAAAGCATTCGCCTTTTTTTCCTCCTCACTATCCTGATAGTCCAGATCAAGATACATATCCATACCATATTTCAACAATATTTTTCCCGGATTCATTGCATGATAAATTTCATGACAATAGGCAAAATTTCTGTTTGCCTGCGGAATCGCCGAATTTACCAGCATATAGGAAATTTCCTTTGTATGATACAGCAACGCGCCCAGTTCTTTATCTTTCATCGGCAAAAACACCGACACTACAGAAAATCTGGAAGCGATCATTTTCACATAGTTCCAGCTGTCAAACTTCAGAGTCCCCCCCAGAGGAATCCCGCTTTTTATATAAAAACGCTCCAGCTCTCTACCTATCTTTTCCGCCTGTTCTCTGTTAAATTGTATAATTTCCTTTCCCTTGGCAAGCCTCATCACTAATCTCCCGTAAACGAATTCCTTCGAGGCTCCACTCCCAGAATTGCATCAATACATTCTACAAACTCAATCAACTTATCTGTGTATTCTTTCATACGTCCTGCCGCTTCTCCCAGATAAAACTCCGCAGCCGAAGTTTCTTCAGCAAATACTTTTTCATGAAAGTTTTCCCTCATAAAAAAATCAGGTTTTTCCATAAACGCACCCGATAAAAGTTCCATATCCTGCTCATTTACCTCCTGTTCTCCCTTGAACAGACGGGAAATCTTCGCCTCAGTCATTCCGGTTTTTAATGCCACAAATTTTTGCTTATAGCCATTCTCCCTGCAATAGTTTTTATAATTTTCCATAAATACTGCCATAATTTCTCCTTCGGGCGGCTCCACCCTTTCTCTTTGGCAAACACAGTCTGTAACTGCATATCATTTGTTTTCTTTTTTACATAATATCATTTTTTATAATTCCCCGCAATATATTCTCACATTTTCCGCTCCATCTTTCGTATTCTAATTCATTCTATGTCATATTTTAAAATTATAAAAAGTACGAGTTTGTTCTAATCGATATTAATCTCAAAAGACACCTTATTCATTTTATATCTTCTCCTCAATTAACCCAATCCATACACCCAAACCCTGTAATAACTCCCCTCCGTATCAAACACCCCAAACAGCTTAAGTCCCAGCCTCTCTGCATTCCCCTCTTCGATCTCCGCCGCGGAAAACAGATACTCACAGCCCATCTCTTTCATCTTCCCCGTATCAAGTTCCAGCTTCTCATACCGGAAATCCGCATCTTTTGCCAGATAATAATAATTCTGGCTCTCCTCCGTAAACAGATAACACCGGCTCCCCCAGTCATCAAAATATCCCTTCATCGCCGGACATTTTTCCAATTCCTCTTCTATGATCCCACGAAATTCATGTTTATACTCCAGACTATAGTTATTAG
The DNA here is from genome assembly GCA_910573755.1 of Lachnospiraceae bacterium. Taxonomy (GTDB): domain Bacteria; phylum Bacillota; class Clostridia; order Lachnospirales; family Lachnospiraceae; genus 1XD8-76. The sequence continues at coordinate 62,933 of CAJTBO010000001.1, forward strand.
AATACCCGTCTATACAGTAAAACCCCGCCTCCAGCGCCACTGCCGGACACATCCCGAGGCTTGCGACCCGATACTCCTCCTGCGTTCGCCCTGCCTTTTCAAAGATGGCTGTTTCTATCTCACCCATCAAATCCTCTGCAAAATAATCCGCCCAGCTCATCAGACCCACACTGCGGTTATTCTTATACTGGCTCTTGTTTAAGATCCAGATACTGTTCTGCCGGATATTCCATGCTGTCGGCACCAGCATCACGAGGATCAGCACGCCCGCGAGGACATCGCCCGCCGCTTTCACCATCCTGTTTCCGCCGCAGGATATTCTGCCACAGAACATTCTACGCCGGGAACAATGAGACTTCCTGCCTTCCGTCTCCGTTGCTTCCGACACTATCTCCGCCGTCTTTTTTCCTCCGCCGAAAAAGTCATGATCCTTCCCGATCAGCCCTGCTGCCAGCCCCGCCGCCACATACCACGTTGTCGGAAAAATCCAGTACACCCGCTGCGGCGCAAAATAGTGGAAAAAGCCGCTGACACCGTTCCTGAAATCCACCACGACCTGCGACTGGCAAAAGCCGTAAAACAGCACGGTTAAAACATTGATCAGGATGATCAGTACCAGCCAGATATACATAGTTCGACATTGCTTAGCCTTCGCGCTATCTTCCTCACCAATATCCGCTTGCCCTTTTCCTTCAAATTCCTTACCCCTATCCGCCGGGATCTCCTCTCTGAATTCCGCATCGGCACTCTTCCGTTTCTCTCCTCTGCCGATATTCTTCTCCGGGGTTCTTTGCCGCCCGGCAGCCTGGTGCCTCCACTTTTTCCATCTAAATGCATAAAAAACAATAACCGCCAATATCGGCAAAATCAATCTTTGGTGAAAACTGAACGCATGCTGCGCGCTGTTTAAAAATATGTCCCGCACACAGCCCCAGAAATCGCTGTTTCCGGTGATCACCATCTCCTCCCGATGGCTCACATATCCGCCGCCCCCCAGAAGAAGCTCCGAAAATAAAGAAAAATTAATTATAATATACGCCAGCAATAATTCCAGACTTCCCAACAAAAACAGTCGGTTTCTCCTCCGGATTTCCCGCTTTGCCGGCGTCCTCATCCACCTTACCAAAACCCAAACATCCGCCATCAGCACAAACCCCAGCGCAACATACCCGAGCAGCACCAGATTCGCGCCCAACGCAAAATACAGAATAAGCAGTCCATCTATTATAACATGTTTTTGTTTATATAGACAGAGAAAAGCATAAAACAGCAGCGGTCCTCCCACGATCGACAACCCGTAGACCGGCTGCCAGGGCAGAAACATAAACATTCCACCGCACAAAAATCCTATCACACCGCTTCCTGTCAACTCTTTTACGCAAAGATACATCCCCACATAAGCCGTCGCCGCGACAATAATATACTGTGTCATAAAAGCCCAAAACACCGGAAGAAATCGATAGAGAGGTATAAAAAGACACGCCGACACGCTCATCCCGCCTTTCGGCACGCCGCATAACATCTCCGGATAACTTTTCACACCGGAAAACAGATACTTTGCATTCAGCACATAGGTAAACAGCGTCTCATCCAACTGGTCATTGATTTCAATCACGCAGTCTTTCCCCAGAAGGAAAAAATAAGAGAAGAAAATGACAAGAAGCGGCACTGCCATCCAGATCATCAGATTATTCAGTTTTGAAATATCCTTCCGGGTATACTTCCTCAGCTTCATGTTTTCCCTTATCTTTCCGGTGCATGTCATTTTCCGGCTCAATACCTTTTTTCGCTTTTACAACAATCCTGACGAATCCTGCTGCCAGCAGCAGAATATTAACTATCTTCTGCTCCTCACGAACCAGTGTACCTTCCGTATCGTCGCAGGCATCATGGAAAAGAGCAGCAAATACAACTTTTCCTTTTTCGCAAGCTCCCGATTTCTGCAAATTTCCGCTCTGTTTTTTTTCAGATAACGGACAATCTCCACATACTGCCTGTTCTCTTTTTTCATCCCCCCGATCGGAATGTGCAGCATATAATCCAGTCTCTGATACAGTCCGAACCGCAGTGCCGTTTTTTCCAGCTCCGGGTAATATTCTCTCACAAGTTCTGTCACCATATCCGCATTGTCCACATTATCTCCGTACACGCGCGAAAAATTTGCCTCCGAACCGGTCCGTGTATTGCTCCCGCTTTTATAAAATACGTTATACACCCTTTCGGGGACGCTGACTATCCCTTCTATTTCCGGCAGCATCCGTACCAGCACATGGAAATCCTCATTCAGCTTCCCCTCCGGGAACTCCCCTGTGTCGGCACAATACGCCTCGCAGGCACTTTGTTCTTTGTTCCTGTCGCCGCTTAAAACACAGCGGCCCGTCTCTCGCCCTTTAAAAAGCGACACATCCGTCAGTTTTGTGCAAAATGAGCAGTCCCCCTTATGCAGCAAAAGCTCCCGCATAAAATCCTTTCCATTATATACTACCTGCTCCTTTGGCGGAATACAGATATCCGGCAGGAAATTCCCCCGCTCATCTATCTCTCTGCGTCCCCCCTGCGCAACAGGCATCCCTGTCTCTTTTATCGCCCGATAAAGCCTCTCGTACATAAACGGCTCTATATAATCATCGCTGTCCACAAAGCCGAGGTAAGCCCCCCTTGCCTCCCGGATTCCCAGATTGCGCGCCGAGGAGGAACCGCCGTTTTCCTTGTGAAATACCCTGATCCTGCCATCTCTTTTCCCGAGTTCATCCGCCAGCAGTTCCGTCCCGTCAAAAGATCCGTCGTCCACCAGCAATATCTCCAGATTCTCCCAGGTCTGCGCCAGAATGGAATCCACGCATCGCTCCAGATATTCTTTTATATTGTAAACCGGCACAATGACGCTGATCAGATCTTTTTTGTTATACATCTCCACCCCCACAAATCAGCCTCCAATACATCTTTCGCGGTGCGATCACTTCCGCTGCGGAAAGAGGTCCCCTCCCATACGCCAATCCCTCTGCATCCTGCCCAACGCCTTTTCCGCCGGAGCATACATCACCTGATCCCGTTTTTCCGCCGCCTGCCGCCACTCCCTCAAACAGCTTCCCCGCAATCTCCACCAGCCTGTCCGCAGCGGCTTCCGCATTCCACTCCCGCACGATGGTCTCATACGCGGCTTCCCCCAGCTTCCTTCTCTCCGCCGGGCTCTGCAGCAGCGCTTCCGCTTTCTCCTCCATATCCCTCAAATTGCCGCTCTCAAAAACCAGTCCGTTCTCACCGTGCCTGAGCAAAAACGGCACAGCCCCGATGGCATGGCTCGCCAGCACTGCACAACCGCTGTTCATCGCCTCGTTTAACACGGCGCCCCAGCCTTCCTTGTAATCGCTGGTAAACAGATAAATTTCTATCCGCTCCATCATCTCCCGCACCCCGGCGGGCTCCAGATAGCCGCAAAAGCTCACCTCTTCCTCCAGTCCTCTCTCCTGAACCATCTGCCGTATCTCCGGCTCCATATCGCCGCCGCCCACCATGGAGAGATGAAATGCATACCCTTTTTTCTTCAGATACTCCGCCAGCAGAACAGGCAGTTCCGGATGTTTCCAGTCTATAAACCGCCCCGCCCACATCAGGCTCACTGCGCCCGACCCGTGCTTTCCCAGAAGCGCTTCTTTTCCGGATTCCTCCAATCGTTTTGTCGCCGGAAAGTACCCCCATTTCAGCATTTTTCCCGGATACGCCCGCACCAGATGAAAATCGGAAGCCACATACCCTCCGGCGCACAGCAGATAGACCGGAGCCTTCCTGTAACGGGTATGATCCTCGTACTTCTTTTTCAGTCCCCTCGGGGAGATAGCTTTCCACTGCCCCGACTTGTAAATTCTCTCACTGTAGCGCAGAACCAGCCCGCCCGCAGCCAGCCTCGGCCGAATATAGCTCTCCTCATCCGTGCCGCCGAACACCACCACGTCACTGTTTAAAATAAGCTCCCGGCATCTCTCCGTCTCCTCATAAAACAGTTTCAGATAGGGAAGTTTTCCGCTCTCATCCCGCCAGCCCATCCGCAGTCTCTCCTCCTCCACGGGTTCTGTCTGAATAAAAGTATAACCGTCCCCCAAAAGCCGGTAAAGCTCGTCAGACACCGGGATCTGATGGTGATTTATATAATTGGAAACAAATGTCAGTGTCATATCCGCCTCCTGTCTGCCCGGGCGCAAGTGTCTCCTGCTTTTCATCCCTGCGTATCCATGCCATCCCCAACGCATATATCCATGAATTTTCATACCTTTTTATAGTCCGCTTCCTTCCACTGGGTTACATTGGTACAATACCAGATATAATCGCTCTCCTCGCCCCCCAGTTTCAATGTATTGGTCACCGCGGGGATTTTTAAAAAGGAAATAATAATGATGACAGCCATTAACAGTATTCCCTTTTTTGCGCTCCGCTTCTGACACAGCCTGCGCACTTCCTTCAGATTTCCCACCTCCGCTTTCGAAAGCCGCCCGGCCATCTCCCGGTATCCCTGCACCGCATAGGGCATCAGCAGCAGATAATAAGGCATCACATAATGGCTTTTCGCCTCTCCGATAAAATGAAAAAGAAATCCGCCTAAAAATGCCACGGCCAGATGTGATTTTTCCAGCCCCGGTTCTTTTTTCTTTATGAGCAGGTACAATACCACGCCGAAATAGTAAACACTTTGCATCATATTGAGCAGCAGATACAGTATCGTATTCCCGATCCCGCCATTGTAAAAAAGATCCTTCATCCCATAGGAAAACGTTCCTTTGAGATTTCTGGTGTTCACTGTGGTAAAAAACTGAAAAGCGGGATCAGCCCACATGGAAGCCAGTTTTCTTGCAAAAAAACGTACCGCATATTCCTTCTGTTCCGAAAACAGCCGGAAGGAATCCTGAAAACTTTTCCAGACTTCCCCCTTTATCACCTGCGGATTGCTGCTCACATGCCTGTAAAGATTCATCGGAAATTCGTTATACCATCCCGGCGCAATGCTACTCTCCTGCAGTCCCATCGCCAGCCAGGCTGTCATCGGAATACCGCTTGCCGTATCTTCCCCGGTTATAACATGCAGGATGAAGGGCGCACCCTTTATAGCCGCAACGCCGCAGGCCGCAGCGATACCGGCTCCTGCAAGCATCCGCGCATCCCTCTTTCCGAGTGCCTGCATAAGGAGCGTTAAGATAATGGCTATCATAAATATTTCCGCATTACTCTTCCACAAGATGGCAAATAAAATACAGATCCCGCTGCCGAAAATATACCGCCATTTTCTCTCTCTTTCAAACACAATTCCCAGATATACCGCCCAGATCGCCAGACATATTTCCGGTATCGTCCCATAGACAAACGTCACCTGCGTCCACATCGGCACCGTCAGAAGAAGTCCCAGATAAGTATAATACGCACACTTTTTATCAAAAAATATCTTCGTTATCCCTGCGATCCCGCAATAAGCCAGAAATAAAACCGGCACATTACAAATCTGTATGGCAAGATACGCCTTCTCCCCGAAAACAGCGGCAAAAGGACACATCATCAGCACCATACCGTTCTGATAAGGCAGCATGGAAAAATATTCCCCCTGTTTCCAGTCGGAATAATCGCCCTCCAGCAGGCGCATTGCCGCACCATAGATCGCCCCCTGATCATAGATAGGCCACAAATTCATGTGCAGGATAAACCACACCATTCCGACACCGAGAATTACCGTCGCGGCAATCGCAAAAATTTTCAGATTTCTCTCCTCTTTTTCCCAGGCATCCGCGGCTGTTTTTCCCGTTTTCCTGTCTGCCTTTCTCCTCAGAAAAACCAGAAAAACACAAAATACAGCGAGCCCCGCTCCGGTCAGCAGCGGAAAATCCTTTACATAATAGACATGTTCATCCGTATATACCATAAAACAGGTGGTAAATATACTCAAAAGGAATAAATACAATAAAATCACTGTAAAAAGTACAGCTACTATCTTATCCCCCGCATCTAAAACCAACCTGTCAAGTTTCATCTTCCGCTCTCTCTTCATAGGGATCTCCAAACCGGTAATCTTCCTCCATCCACTGTGTTTCATTCCTACAATACCAGATATAGTCCGCCGTGTCATCATTCATTTTTATCACGGCCTTTATAAAACTCCCCGGCAGCACCGCGATCACAAGCACGATCGCAAGCACCGCAGCCAGAAGTTTCGCGCTTCCCTCCCGCCACAGCAGGCGCATCCTGCCTCCTATCCCGTTCAGGCCGTCCGTCTCTCCCGCCAGATAACCGGAAGAGCGCAGATAGCCCTGTACGCTGAACGGAAACAGCAGCACATAGTAGGGCAGAGTATACTGACATTTCCCCTCCCAGAAAATGTGGAAAAGAAAACCGCCCAGAACGGTGATGATCATACAGGCATTCTCCAGCTTCAATTTTTTCCTGTCAAAGACAAGATACAGTACCAGGCCAAATAGTAAAACACTCTGCATGATATCCTGCCACAAAAACAATACGGTATTTGCGATTCCGCCGTTATATAAAATATCTTTGACGGTATAGCTGAGAGCCCCGGTGGAATTTCTTTTTGTGATGATCGTCACACTCTCCAGCATGGGGCTGTTCCACATGGAGGACAGTTTTCTGGAAAAGAACCGCAGGGCGTAAGCCGGCTCCCGCGCGAACAGGGCAAAGTTTCTCCGGATCTCCTCCACCGCCGGCTGTATCATCGCGCTCCCCTGATATCCGCACGCTTCATATAATTTTTCCGTATACATGTTAAACCAGCCCGGCGCGATATTGCTCTCCCGAAATCCCATCGCCACCCAGGCGATCAGCGGTATCCCGTTCGTCATCTCCTGCCCCGTGACCCGCTCTACCAGAAAGAGCGTTCCCTTTGTTCCCAGAAAATACAGTCCGAGAATCCAAAAAATCCCCCAGAGCGGCTTTACACTCTTTTCCCGCACCGCATATACAGATATCATGATCATCACGGCCGCCGCAAAAATAATATAATTATTTTTCCACATTACCGCCAGCATCAGCAGGATACCAGAAGCCGCCAGATACCTGTTCTTCCCGGTTTCCTCATACTTTCTTTCCGTCAGGATTCCCCAGAGCCCGCAGCAAAGCCCCGGAACCGTCCCGTAAATATAAGTCACATACCCCCACATGGGCAAAAAGCCGAGCAGCGCCGCATAGGTCCATTTTGCGGCGGTTTTCCCGAAATAGCTTTCCGTCAGCCTGCTGATCGCCACGATCCCCAGATACCAGCAGGCCAGATTGAAGAGTTCCACCGCCAGCACCGCCTGCTCCCCGAAAATCAGATGAAACACCGTATAAAACAGCATCAGCGTATTCTGAAACGGATACATATACAGATACCCTCCGGGCTGCCAGCGGGTGTAATCTCCCTCCAGAAATTCCTTCGCCCCGTAAAACACAAAATACTGATCATGTATCGGCGGAAGCAGCGTCTTCAGGATCCAGAAGATGAGCAGCACAAACCAGCACGCCGTGATCCCCGGCAGGATCCACCTTCCGAGTCCTCTTCGCTTTTCCGTCAGTTCTCCTTTCTGCCGGTTTTCTTCCGCCGCCTCTCTCTCCCCGTTTTCCCGCTCACCGCCCGCAGATGCATCCTTCTCCTTCCGCCTCTCCTTTCTCTCTGCGGTTCTCCTGTTCACCTCACCCTGTCCCCAGGCCATAAAAACCGCCAGAAACATAAGCCCTGTCAGCATCGCCAGCGGAAAGTCTCTGATAAAAAAAATATGTTCATCCGTATAGGCCATCGCGCAGGTTCCAAACAGGCTGAGAAGAAACAGATACAGGACGATCACTCCAAAAAGCCCATATACAATGTTCCTGCTGCATTTCAAAAAAATTTTCCGTGCCATTTCCATTCTCCTGTATGAGGCTTAGTACTTCTTAACGAAGCAGCCTCTGCTGCTGAGTTCCAGAAGTACTTTTCACACTAACTCCCATTCGCCCGCTTCAGCGGGCACTCAAATCAGGATCGTGAAATTTTTAATTTCACGCTACAATCTCCGTATAGATCTCCATCAATCTCTCATAATTCTTCTGTGCGTCGTGCGTCCATCGCGCATGGGCCCGTTCCGCCCTGCAGTAATCCTCCACCTGCTCTCCCCCCGCGAACATGGTCTTCACCGCTTCCGCCAGCGCCTTCACATCGCCCGCAGGATAGAGAAGCCCGTCCGCTTTATCCGTAAAAATATCCGCGACTCCTCCCACATCCGCACATACCGTCGGAACCCCCAGCAACATTGCCTCCCCCACCGAATTAGGGGAATTTTCAATCGAAGACGGACAGACAAACACATGGCTCTTCAGATACTGTTTCTTCATCTGTTCCTCGTCAAGCCGCCCGATAAAATGCACTCTGCGGAGTGTTCCTGTCTCCTTCATCAACTGCAGAATATACTTCCCGTAGGATTCCAGCTTCAGTCTGCCCTTCAGGCCGTCTAGCCCTTTTTCCGCTGCCGACTTGATGATACTGTTACCCGCCACATAAATCTCGGCGGCAGGATAATCCTCTAAAATTTCCGGCATGGCCCGCAGCACATAGTGCAGACCCTTGATCGGATAGTCCCCCTGACTCAAAAAAATCGAATTCTTTTCGCAGAGATCCCCCCGCCAGATCCCCTCATAAAAATTGGAACGCAGCGTTTCATTCAGAAAATGATACTTTGCCTGCGGATTCCACTCTCCGGTATACTTTTTATCCCATCCTGTCCGCCCCGTAATGTGACCGGCTCTCTGCACGGCCTCGATCTCATAGACGCCCCGCTGCACATACTTCTCCTGCTGCCTCCGCAGATCGTCCTGTTTTACCATGTCCCGAAAGGTGCTTCTCCTCCACACATTGTCCGGCAGATCCGCCCGGAAATGCCCCGCATAGATGCTGCAGAGTCCCTGGATGCCGATCAGCGTCCGTTCCTTTCTGTCAAAAGCTTTCACTGCCGCCAGCGTATGAGGATATTCCGTTCCGAAACAATGTATCATATCCGGCCGGAATTTCTCCATGATCTCTTTCAGCCGTCTCTCCGTTCTTTCCTCGTACACTTCCGCCCTGTGAATATCCTCATAAAATCCAAAGGCATGTATCCGGCCGTCCGTTCCCGGTACCTGCAATATCTGCTCAAATCCCGCCAGGCTTTCTTCCGCCGGAAAGCACACGCCGAGTTCTGTTTCATTTTCTTTCTGATGTCTCAAAATAGCAGTGCTCAGTCCGGTAAGCCATCCCTCCTTATTGCTGGCCTCCAGTCCGAGATGCTCCGCCACGACCGGCAGCATAATATTGCAAACCCACAGTACCCGCATCATTGTCTTTCCGCCTTCCTTTTCCCTTTTCCCGCGATCAGCCAGAGTGCCCCTGCCGCGGATAAAACACTGATCAGTTCCGTCATCCGCCACAGCTTTCTTTCACTGACCCTCAGCGTCACTTTTCCCTGATATCCGGGCGGCAGCATAATTCTGATACGCGCATTTTCCCCACTGGTCAGCGAAAGCGCCTCTCCCGTTTCCTCATCCTCCGCTTTATAGCACGGATAATAGAAAAGCGGTACATCGATATAGCCTTCCTCCGCACTGTCGTTCGCGCAAAGCATACTGATATTTGTATACTTTTTATCGTAATCCAGAACAGCGATATCCTCCGAGGATGTCAAAAGGCTCTGATCCGTCTCACTGTCATCCGCCTCCAGCGGCAGCCACTTATTTGCGCTCATCCTGTATTCCATCACATAGTATTCCTTATGCTGCTCCAGCATAACGCCGCTTGTCAGCAGATTGTGGTAGGACATCAATGTTCCCGCCGCCACAAATACCGCCAGCGCCGCCGCTGCCATATACCCTGCATTTTTTAATTTCCCTCTTTCCTCCGCCTCACAGCCGGATTTCCATAATGTGCAGGCGCTGATAATCGCCGCCACCGACAAAAGCGCCGCCAGCCCCATAAAGCGAAACGGAAATTCCAGCATGCTCACCAGTCTCTCTACCGCTCTGTGCACGAGACTGATCCTGTTATACGGGATAAACTCCATCGATAACAATAACGCTGCCGACGCAAGAACAATGGAAGTCCCCAACAGTCTCCCCTGCTTCCGATACTCCTCTCCCGCCGGGATCCGCCTCCCGAAAACGACAAATACCACCGCTGCCAGAGCAAGTCCCGCCAGAAGGGGCAGGCCCATAACATAAATTTTATCATGTATGGTATGAAAACACATATAAAACAGGCTTGAAACGGGAACCCCCATTTCCTGCGTACTCCGCAGCGCCTTATACACATGAATTTTGTAAGCGTTTGAGCCGTACATATTTAAAAAAGGCACTATAAACCATAAATTCCACAGGAGGCTGAAAATGCCCGCCTTACAAAAGTTCAGAAAAATCCGTCTCTTGAATACCCATCTGATATTCAGCAGACAAAACAGCAGAAAGAGAAACGCCGACATGACGCACACCAGCATATGGGACTGTATGCAGCCTGTCACTCCCAGCGCCAGATAGATCCATCCTTCCTTTTCTATCAGATAGATTCCCAGTAAAATAAGCGGCAGAAAAGTGAGCGCCGTATATTCCCCCACCGCACATCTGATATAAATATCTATCAGACGATACAGATTAAGCGTATAGAGAAAAGCCCCAAGCAGCGCCATCTTACTGTCTTTTGATATTTTCACAAAACATTTATACGCGATCCACGCGGTCAGCAGATTGATAAATACGATATAAAATTTATACGCCGTCTGCATACTGTAGCCCAGCACTAACAACAGCGCCGGTATATACATCATTGCATCCGCATAAAACATGGGCGCCCCGTCGCCGAACTCATTCCACCAGTTCGGCATGATCCTCACCGGAAACTGCCCGGATAAAAGTCCCTCCGCTATACCTTCTATACTGTATAAATGGTGTTCATAGTCATGGCCGTGAATATTATATTGATTCATAAGCGGAAGGCTGCTTAGTAATACAATGCCGGCAATTCCCAGTCTCACATATCTGCGCCGTTTTACTTCCTCCTTTGACAGACGCCCCGTCTCATAAAGCTCCACATTCAGCAAAAGCAACACCGCTATCATCAAAGCGACGGGCGTATAATCGGGGATCTGACGCAGCATGATCCGGTTGATCTGCAGATAACCGCCGCCGCAGTAATGCACCGCGATCCTCAGTTCACTGTCCTTTTCAAGCCATGCATGTATCTCCTGGCTGTTGCGGCTTGCCCGCAGCCTGATAGTCCTGTTCTCCATTCCGATATCTCTGTTCAGCGCCCCCTCTTTCAGCGCCTGCACGATAAACCCGTTGTCGTCATAACCGGTATCATATTCTACCTTTACTTTATACCATCCCTTTTTTATCACGCCGGTCACAATATCCAGCAGGAGTCCGTATTCCCCGTCCTCCTCCCCGAAAACAGCATAACCCTCCTCCGAAATATGACCCGCGGAAAGGTTTTCCTGACCAAAATTAACGCCGTACTCCCTTTTCGATGTCACTGTTATGAACGCCGTAAATAACAGACATAAGGCAATCTGCAGTATGATCAGCTTCTTAAAATTGTCCTGATAGAATTGCACGATTTTTTTCATTTGTCGGTTTCTCTCTTTATATCCGCCTGTTTTTCTTTTTTATCCACCGTATCATAAATTTGTCTTCCGGTACAGACAACTTTTTATCCGATGATACACCCCCGAAAATCTGCTGCTCTCCGCGATCCATCTGCGAAGCGGCGCAAGCGTAAGCAGCATGATCCCCTTGTACTTCAAAATCTCTCCCGTCTTCATATATCTTCTAATCACAAGCCCATGTTCCGCCTTATCCGTTTTCCTGTTCTTCTCCGTCTCGGAAATGCCTCCGCCCTCATAGTCCGCCACCACGAAATCCAGATATTGAAACCCGGCTCCTCCCCGGTAATAGCACCATAAAAAGTGATCATAATCCGCCCGGATCTTTAAATTTGTATCATATTTTTTCTCCAGAAACAGCCTTCTGTCATAAAAGCAGGACTGATGGCAGGGAATATTCCTGAAGCAGGTAAATCCCGTAATTTCCGGCGCCGAATGCACCGTTGCATTTGTACGCATACAATAAGTGTTTCCGTAATAGATCACAGGCCTGTTTTTTTCGCCGTATTGCTCCTCAACGGCATCCCCGGTTTCCCCGGTGATATCTGAAGATACTTTTTCAGTCTGTTTTTCCACAGTTTGAGCAGCTTTCCCTATCGCCCCCGCAACCGCCCCGAGCACGCTCCTGTCATGAAATCTGTCCCCGCAGTTGAGAAACAAAACATACTCTCCCCGGCAGCAGGCTTCCAGCGCCTGGTTCATACCGTCATAGACATTCCTGTCTCTCTCAATGATCAGCCTCAGTTTCCCCTCCGCGATCGCCCGCCCTGCCGCCGCATTCTTTTTCAAAAGCTCCAAAGCCCCGTCCTTCGATCCCCCGTCCTTGACAATGATCTCGAAGTCCTGAAACTCCTGTTCCAGTATGCTGTTAACCGTAAACAGCAGCTTATCCCCGGGGTTGAAGCTCGCTGTTATAATGGAAAATTTCATAATTTATGTTTTCCTTTTCCAATTTTTACCATAATATCTTCGACAGTCAGATTTTTCATGACCACATACCATGTCAGCAATACGGAAAAAATACTGATCAGCTCCGCTGCCCTCCACAATTTTCTTTCGCTCACCTTCAGTTCTATCGTACCCTGATATCCCGCCGGCAATATAATTCTGATCCTTGCATTCTCACCGTATGTCAACGGCAGCATCTGTCCGCTCTCCCTGTCCTTCGCCCTGTAGCAGGGATAATAAAACAGCGGTACGTCAACATACCCTTCTTCTCCTCCGTTTATGCAGGTCATATCAATATTGGTATATTCCTTCTTATAATCCGATACTTGTATATCTTCCGCCGATTTTATCAATCCATGATCCACTTCTCCCTGATCGGCCTCAGCCGGCAGCCACTTATCCATATCCATAATATAGCCTATAGCATAATATTCGTAATTCTTTACATACGGAAAATCCCCTGTCAATAATTTCCAGTAAGATGTCAGCACTCCCGCCGTGACAAGTACAACAAGGCACCCTGCCACAACATACCTTTCTGTCTTTGCCCTTTTCCTTTTCTTATTTTCCCGCATATCATTTTTCCGGATCGCAAAGGCGCTGACAATTGCAGCCACAGCCAGCAGCGCAGCCATGCTCATAAACCGGAAAGGGAACTCAAATACATTGATCAGCCTGTTTATTATTTCATGAACACTTCCGATTTTACTGTAAGGTATAAAATCCATTGACAGTATAAGCGCCAGTGTCGCCATAAAGCCTGAATACTTCAGCAGTATTCTCAGCTTTCTTTCTTTTTCATTTTCCGGGGCTCTCTTCCTGTAAACGACATAAATAATTATTGCTGCAACAAGTCCTGTTATAAGCGGCAGGCCTATTACAAAATACCGTTCACTCATACCGTTAAAATACAATTTGAAAATTTTAAAAAACGGTATCCCTTTTTCTTCCAGTTTCCACTTCGTTTCATAAAAATGAATTTTATAGCCTTTTGACAGATATACATTCAAAAAAGGTATGATGAACCATGCATTCCATAAGAGCGTTATAACGCCGGTCTTACAGAAATTTAAAAACACCTGCTTTTTCAGCACCCATTTTATTTTAATAATACCAAACACAAGAAAGAAAAACGCCGTCATTACACATACCAATATATGCGTCTGAATACATCCTGTCAAACCAATCGCCATATACTTCCATCCGTCTTCTTCCATCAGGTAGATTCCGAGTAATATGAGCGGCAAAAAAGTAAGCGCCGTATATTCTCCCACCGCACATCTGACATAAATATCGATCAGCCGATACAGGTTTAACGAATAAAGAAAAGCCCCCAATAACGCCGCTTTGTCATCTTTGGATATCTTATAAAAGCACTTGTATGCTATCCCTGCCGTCAACAGATTTATAAATACAATATAACATTTATATGCTGTCTGAAGCGAGTATCCGAGCAGTGAAACAGCAGCCGGAAAATACAGCATAATATCACCATAAAACATCGGCGCCCCGTCGCCGAATTCATTCCACCAGTTCGGCATAACCCTTACCGGAAACTGCCCGGATAAAAGTCCCTGCACAACGCCTTCCATGCAGTACAAATGATACTTATAATCGTGGCCGTGTATATTAAAATCATTCATAAGCGGAATACTGCCAAGGAGTACGATACAGGCGATGCCCCCCCGAATATATCTGCGCCGCTTTATTTCCTTTTCTGAAAATCGACCTGCTTCACAGAGCTCTATATTGACAAACAATAAACAGAATATTATCAGAAATATCGGCGTATAATTCGGAATCTGTTGCAGCATGATCCTTTTGATCTGCAGATAACCCCCGCCGCAAAAATGAACCGCTATCCGCAGATCGCTGTCCTTTTTCAGCCATGCATGCACTTCCTGGCTGTTGTGATAGCCTTTTAAAGATACTGCCCTTTCCTCGTTTCCGATGTCCTCATTCAATACATTCCCCGGTCTGAGCGCCTGAACGATAAACCCGTTGTCATCATACCCTGTATCATATTCTACCCGTACCTTATACCATCCTTTTTTTATTTTATCCGTTGCAATATCTAAAACATAGCCATATGAACCATCGTTTTCATCAATATAAAATGACTTATCCTCCGAAATAATACCGGCTGAAATATTATTTTCATCAAATCCGATCTCTCTTTTGTCTCCGGAGAGAAAGCCGACAGCGATCACAGCAAAAATACATAAAATTATCTGAACCAATATCAGCTTCTTATAATTTTTTCTATAAAATTCTACTGTTTTTTTCATTCGATACTCTCCAGTCTTTTCTGATATTTTTCCCCCTCGTCAAAATAATGACTGCCGCCAAAACAGATATCAGACTTATCAGATCAGCCATTTTCCACAATTTTCTAACGCTGACTTCCAGCTTTATTTTTCCCTGATACCCGGCCGGCAGTATCATCCGGATTTTCGCATTCTCCCCATAAGCCAGCATCAGTTTCTCCCCCGTATCCGCGTCCTTCGCTTTATAGCAGGGATAATAAAACAATGGTACATCTATATATGCTTCCTGCCCGCTGTCGTTAGCGCAGTCCATCAGAATAGTCGTATAGTCTTTCTCATAACTTTCTATTTTCACCTGATCACATGAAACGACAGGCTGACTCTTTTCATAAAGTGTTTCTACCGCCCCTGGCAGATATTCTACCGCTCCGATAAACTCCGGAAAAGCATAATATTCGCTTATCTCCGTCATTTGCGGAGATTCTATCAGAAGTCTCTGATAATAAAAAGAAGTTTCCAGCAGGCAGACTGCACCCAGTATTCCTCCCATAACAATACAGACCCTTTTGGATCCCCGTTTTTTCCACAGGGCGAATCCCAATACAATTGCCGCAGTGGCAAATATTATCGCCACTTCCAAAAATCTCCACGGAAACTGCAGACTGTGAATCAAAGTAGCTGAAATTTTACTTTTTTCACACAAAAAATCATAGGGAAAATACTTTGAGCATAAAAACAGCGCTGCGAAAGACGCACCCCCGAACAGACCGGTGCCCGCCCCGATTCTCTTCATCTCTCTAAAGCTCCCTCTGAGGTTGATCCCCAGCGTCACAAACACAAATATCAGCCCCAGTATGGATGTCAAACCAATAAATATGCCTAATCCCTGAACACTCGTCTCCCCATTCAAACTTGCAATGACCGTCCGTATCCACCCGCCCGGGGCCAGTCCGTATTGCTGAATATCTCTCTGGAAATTGTCCATCTCTTTCAGCTTATACTCTCCGGAATATATATTCAAAAAAGGTACCAGAAACCATAAATTCCACAATAACACAGCAGCCCCGGCTCTGCACAAATTTAAAAATACGCTTTTTTGACAGACCAGTTTTATACCCAACACCAGAAACAAAATAATAAATATTCCCACCATTTCACAGGTCATCAAATGCGACTGAATGCAGCCTGTCAACCCTAAAGCCAGATAGAGCCATCCTCTCTCTTCTCTTATACAATAAAACCCGGCAAGCACCAGCGGCAAAAATGCCATTGCCGTATAAACTCCCACCCCGTTGTTATAATAAAGGCTCATCAGCCTGAATATATTTAAACTGTAAATTGCTGCTCCGAATAATGCGATCTTCTCGTCCTTTCCTATTTTCAGAAAACTCTTATATGAAATCCATGCTGTCAAAAGATTGATTAGTACGATATAACTTTTAAATGCCGTTTGTATCTTATAGTTCAACAACAGCATTATTGCCGGAATGTATAAAAAAATATCCCCGTAAAACATCGATGCGCCATAGCCGTACTCATTCCACCACTGCGGCATAATACGCACAGGGAATTGTCCCGAACAGAGCCCTTCCGCTATCCCTTCTATCCGGAAAAGATGAAACATCAAATCGTTTCCCATCAAAACATATCTGTTCATCAGAGGAATCCCCGCCGCCAGCGCAATAGCAGCAACACTGCCTCTGACAAAAATCCTCCTTTTCCATTCTGTCCGGTCAACACACAGCGCTTCCCAAAAAAGTATATCCACTATAATAAAAAGAAAAACTATTAAAAATGCAGGCGTATAATTTGCCACTCTCTGCAATTCTATGCTTTTAATATCCAGATAGCTCCCTCCGCAAAAATGAAAGCTTATCTGAAGTCCTGTCGCTTCTTCTACCCAGACGTGCACACTTTTTTGTTCATGATGGGACTTTAAAATAATTGTCTCAAGTTCATCTCCTATATCCTTATTGACAACATTCGGATTTCCGTTCAGCGGTTTGATCAAAAATCCATTATCATCATAGCCGGTTGCATATCCCACATGAACCTTGTACCATCCCTCCTCTATCTCATCCGTATTGACAGTCAGATATAATCCATACGCCCCGTCCGTCTCATCGATATGAATACTGCCGTCTTCCAGGGTATATCCTCCTGTCATATCCGCATCAGTCAGGCTGATATCCCAAATTCCTCTTTGATTAAAATATATGCCCGCAAAAACACAACCGCATATTACCGCTTCCGTTATCAGTATAATCCACCTATACTTAAAAAAACTTTTTTTCAATTTTTCCATATGGTTCTCCCGCTCCGTTTTTCTCAAAACCGATAGCCACATAACATATTTTCACTGAAAAATCCAGTTCCTGTACGGCAAAAGCCGTATATCCGTACTGTAGGCGCTCCGCAGAAACAGTGCAAAATACGCCAGATAAGCCGTCGCTGTCAGTACTGTCCACAAAATCCGCTGCCGCTTTTCCGGGATCTTCACGATGATCCCCGGTATCAGAAAAATATTCGTGATATTCAGATAATACCCGATCCGGGAAATCTCCGGGATAAAAGAGGCGAACACGTAGAGTACCAGCGCCCCCAGATTACAGTAGAAATAAAACCTGTTCTTCTTATCCCCCCTGATCGCCTGCCTGTAATAGAGCAGCGACAGCACAAACACTGCCACGCATCTGGCAATATTGGTCAGGGAAGTCTCCCCCGTATCGAACATGGAGCCTTCGTAAAACGGATAAAAGTAAAATATGATCCTTCTGTAAAAGTTCTGAAACAGCAAAAGGCTTGCGCACCCCGCCGCAAGGAGCAGCATATGCCGTTTTTTCCATTCTCTGGACGCCAGAAAGTAAAGCGGGATCACCACCAGCACCGATTTATGAAACGCTGCCGCGATCAGGATCCAGAGAATAAATTTTCCCCATTCATCCTGCAATACATATTTTATACTGTACATGGCGATCGCCAGCACCAGGTAATAGCGAACCGAATTCAGACTGGAAAAATAATATCCTCCCGTCATCAGCAAAAATACCGTGAAGCAGAACTGTTCGCTTAAATCCGCCATTCCCCTCACAAAAAACAATACCGTAAAAAAAGAAAATACCGCAAAAACAGGCAGATACTGATCATGGTTCAGCATGGACTGCAAAAATCTGACCACCCAGACAAAACCGAATTCAAAAGATACATGCCGATTCTGTTCGATCAGCAGAAAATCGCTGCGGTACACCCAGTAATCATTACCCACCGCGATCCTGCATGCCGATACCGCAAACAAAAGCAGAAATACGGCACAGATCAGAATACGGTTCAGCATCTGCCGGCGGGTCACGCCGGCAGACCCCCGGCGCAGCCCGCAATCGTCCCCTTCGACTTTGCGGCAGTTCACAGAATGTCCTGCGCCCTCCGCCCTCCGATCCCGCGCAAAACCATACTCAGTTCTCTCCGATCGGACCGCCGGCAGATTTACGAACCATCCGAGCGCCACAACAAGCACCGTCAATATCAGATAAATAAAAATGCTGTAATCCATTCTTCGTCCCCACAGACCTGCTATTTTATCCCGCAACTTCCGGCGGCATCAGTCCTCCGCACCGCCGGAAATCCCTTTCCGCATAATCCGGTAAGCCTCCCTCACCGGAACCTGCTGACACATCTTCCCTCTGTGCGCCAGAAGGAACCTGAGCGCCCAGATTCCCGCCATATGCCCGTACAGAAAACGGTACAGCACGCCCCTGTCATAAAAAAATTTTTCGTGATACCCGGAAAACCAGGTGGAATCCTCCTCCTGCTCCCTTCCGATCGTCACCGGGGACGCATACACTTTGTACCCCTTATCCATAAACTGCTTTAAAAACAGGCTGTCCTCTCCGGCGCTGTATTTTGCGCCGCCGCCGAACAGCAGAGAGAAAGTCACGCCGGATTCAAACAGTTTTTCCCTCTTCACCGCAAAACTCACCGCTCCGTACCGGCCGCAGTTATACCAGCGCACCCTTTTCTTTTTCGTATTATAATAGGTCCTTCTCTCTTCCCCTACATCAATATTAAAAACGATCATATCCGCAGAAGGACACTCTGCAAAAGCCTGCAGAATCTTCTGCTCATAATTCTCCTCATACACAATATCCTGATCCGAAAAAAGGCAGATATCCCCATCTGCACGCATCAGCGCGGTATTCCTGCTGAGGCCTACGCCCCGCTCCGCCATATGAAAGATCCGGATTTTTCTGTTCCTATGGCAAAAAGACTCCGTATCATAATGATCACACTGGTTCACTATGACCGCGTCCGTCCCGATATGCATCTCCTCCACCAGCCCGCGTGGTTCCTTATCCACCGCAGAAACCAGCACTTCCACTGTCTTCACACCCGTCATACCCGTCTCTCCTGCCCTTTATCCGCATACACATTTGGCGGTTGCCACATTGGTCACATACTCCGTTGCTTAAAGCGGGGTTGTTGACTGACAATGCCGGGCGCCGCCCCCGCAGTCCCCAGACATCTCAGTTCTGTCCGCCTTTCATCAGACGTTTCCAGACAGACAGCACATGCTCCGGCATCTCATAGGCCCTGATCAGCGTCTCATCCGCCTCCCACAGCAGAGCCGCCGTCACCTCCAGATCACACTTCCTGCAGAAATCCAGCAGTTTTTCTATTCGCTTTCCGTTATGAACGCCTGCCTTCACGGCCAGCAGTAGTTTTCTGTTACCGCATGGTTTACATAACGTTTCTTCCGCACCTTTATCCGGCACCGTTTTCGGGTACTTCACGGCCGATGCTTCGGACTGTCTTTCTGCCTCTTTCCTTCCTGCGCCCGCGCCTTTCTCCTCTGCCCCGGCAGATACCTTCCGATAAATCCCGCCAAGCATCCGGTTCAGTCCGTCATCCTCCCCGGCGGATATTCCTCTCTCCGATAAAGCTTTCCGCACCTGCCCTAAATCCACTTTTTCATCTGCCGTCACAAGTACAGGTTTGCAGAAAGTCTCCCCCTCCGAAAACAGTTTCTCCGCGAGTACAGACAGTTCTCCGGAATGGATTGTCCCCAGCATCGGCACGCCGCAGCGCCTCTCAAAAGTTACCGGAACAGATATCCCCTCATCCAGCACAAAGTAGATCAGCAGATAAAAAACCGTCACAAAAACAAATATCACCGCGCCGAGCATGCAGGCACGGAAGGTGCGCACATCCGCTGTCACCGGTGATGCCTCCGCAGGCTCCTGCAGAATACGCACTCCGGCTATCTCTTTCTGTTCTTCTCCGAAATCCGCCATCGCCCGAAGCAGCGCCTTCTCAATCCTCATCGTCAGCTCCGGATCATTTGTCGTGACCGTAGTTGTGACGATCCGCGTGTCGGAAAGCATCGTCGCATATAAATACCCCCGGAGCTCCCGCTTTGTGATACCCGCCGCTTTCTCCACATCCGATAAGGGACCGGACCATTCTCCCGCATCCTGTAAAGCCGCCTCCCGGGAATCATCTCCTTCCGCGGGCAGTCCCATTCCTGACATATATGTCAGTATTTTATCCGTAAACACATCGTCCGTGATGAGCTGCGTCCAGGTCGTCTGATTAAAGTAAGTGTATTCTTCCCCTGTCTCCTGCAGCGCATAATCGATATAAAAATCCGTCACCGCCTCATACTCTCTCGCCGGTCCGAAAGTCACCTTCACCAGAAAATACGGGCCGCCGACGCAGAGCGCCCCCAGAAGGGCCGCCGCCAATATCAGCGGACTTTTCCGCAAAAACCGCAGCACAAGCAGCCTGATATCCAAAGGTTCTTTTCCATAATTACATTCCCACATGCCATTCCCCGTTTCCGCCCGCATTCCGCATAATTGCGTTTCGCACAACAGCTTTCTGCCAGAGTCATCCGGACTCCCCGGACACCGTCTCCTCTCCATCCCGCCATCTCTCTTCCGATCCTTTTGCCGCTTCCTCCTCCCGGGTTTCTTCCGCTTTCTGTGCCTCCATCTGCTGCCTCTCCAGAATCTCGGCTTCCCGCTTTGCCCTCTCCTGATACGCTTTTTCTATGCGCTCTCTGGCTTCCTGATCCAGCTTTTCACGCCTCTCGAGAAGTTCCGCGTTGGACTGCTTCATCGCCGTGATCTGCGTGGACTCTATTCCCTCCGTGCTGTCCGGCATCAGCAGGATCTTTAACGTCAGAAACATCAGCTTGATATCCATCCAGACAGAATAATTCTCGATATAATACAGATCCAGCTTCAGCTTATCATAGGGAGTCGTGTTATATTTCCCGTAAACCTGCGCATACCCTGCAAGCCCCGCCTTCACCCGCATGCGGAACTTGAACTCCGGCATGATCTCCATATACTGGGCAATGATCTCCGGCCTCTCAGGCCTCGGACCTATGAAAGACATCTGTCCGGCCAGAATATTAAAAAGCTGCGGCAGCTCGTCCAGCCTGCATACGCGGATAAATTTTCCGATCGGCGTGATCCTCGCATCATTTTTGGCCGCCAGCCTTGCCTTTCCGTCCTTTTCCGCATCCACGCTCATACTGCGGAACTTCATGATCTTAAACTCTTTTCCGCCGATCGTACAGCGCACCTGTTTATACAGGATCGGACCGCCGTCGTAAAGCTTTACCGCCAGCGCCGTGAGCAGCATCAGCGGGGAAGTCACCACAATAAGGATCAGGGAACACACAATATCGATCAGGCGTTTGATAAACCGCTGGTCGATCGTCATTTTATATTCTCTCGTAAACAGGATCGGCGTATCAAAAAGGCTGAGCTGTTCGGCTCCCTTTAATATAACATCTGTTATTTTCGGCATGATATAAACCCGGATGGAATGTCCGTAACAGAATTTCAGGATCTTATTCCGCACATCCACGGGAATATCCCATATCACGATCGCATCGTAGGGTTCCAGAACCTCCATAAAAATATCGTCATACCCCACCCTGTAGCTGATGCATTTACAGATATCATACTTATCTTTCCTCGTGCCGAATTTTGCCACAATATCATCGTAGGGCCTGTCCCCGTGGATCAGCAGCATCTGCCTCGGCGAAAAAATATGCTGATAAATAAATGTGGCAATATTGATCCACAGCACGACCCATGCGATCTGCAGCGCCACCATGTACAGATAGATCTGCGCCGGGTAGAGCGCCGTGATCATGATGGATATCTGGCCGTAGGTTACTACGTCCGCCAGCAATGTGGCAAACACCTGGGAGAAGATCACCTCTCCGTTTTTCAGGTATCCGATCCGCATTCCCCCGTACATGCTGGAAAAAAAGAAAATAAGGATCAGATAAATTGCAATAAACAGCGCTTCACCTTTCTCAAAAAAGCGCAGATTCAGCTTGATCGGTTCAAAATAGAAATCATATAAAAACCGGATATATATTACCGCTTCCCCCAGCAGACACACCCCCGAAAGGGAAAGCCTCACAATTCTCTTAAACGACTCTTTTTCCTGCATCACATGTTCCTTTACTTACTTTTTACTTTCCCCGAAAAACCGGTGTCACAGATAAGATGCCCGTTTTCCCGGAAAAGTTTTCCTACAGCCTCCGTCTTACCGCCCGATACGCCCAGGGCACGAAGTGGCAGGCGCTGGCAAAAACAGAAAGCCCCGCCGCCTGTCTGTACAGATTCCAGATACGCCTCAATGCTTCGATCTTATTGGAGGACAGCGACTTTCCCGCTCTTCTGTATATAACCAGATTCTCATCCAGCCCATAGGCCGTCACACCGGTTTTCAGTATTTTCCACCAGCTTGCGGTATCCTCACTCCTGATACAGGGCATCTCCATCAGACTTTTATCTATCTTTTCCGTATCCATCATAACGGTGGATGTAAAAATCGTCGTATTGGAAAGTGCCTGTTTATAATGCAGCGTCTCCGGCACATGCACCACTTTCCCGGTTCCCTCCGCCTTCTCATCCCCGAACTCATACCCAGTAAAGACAAACCCCGCCTGTTTTTCCCGCAAAAAGACCAGTTCTCTCTCCAGTTTATCCGCCCGCCAGCGATCGTCCGCATCCAGATAGGCAATATATCTCCCGCCCGCCAGCGAAAGCCCCAGATTGCGCGCCCTTGCCGCCCCGAACTTCTTCTCCTCCGGTGATCCGATTTCCCTTTTTACAAGCTGTATCCTCTCATCCCGAAGTTCTTCCAGATAAGCGGCCATCCTATCCATAGTATGGTCTGCAGAACCGTCCTCAATCAATAATAACTCCCAATTTTTATAAGTCTGCCCCCGCACGCAGTCAATCGTATCCTTTATAAAACTTTCCGCATTGTGAACCGGTACAATAATGCTCACCAGCTCACCGCTCTCCCTGAAAGAAGCGGCCATAATAATATAACTCCTGTTCCTTTTAAACTGTCTTTCTGAAATTACCCGCAAAAAACCACTATTATCTTACCACAGAACTTCCCGTCCGTCACCTTTTATTCCAAATTATTCCCATTTTCATTTTCCTCACCAATATCAGCCCGGAAAAACAAAAATGCGATAACTTACACTTTTCAAATCGCGACAAATATTATATTATATTGCTAGCAGAAAACATTTTCTTACAGAAAATGCGCAACATATTAACCACATGCCATAATTTGAAAGGGGAATTTGAATGATGGATATCGCAAACATGAACGAGGTTGATCTGGAACGCTACGTTACCAGAATCATGCTGGATATGGGTATTCCGGCACACCTGAAAGGGTATCACTACTTACGGGAGGCAATCATCCTCTCCGGAAAGGATATGGAAGCTGTCAGCAGCGTCACAAAGCTTTTATATCCGACAGTTGCCAAAAGATTTAAAACCACTGACCAGAAAGTGGAAAGAGCCATCCGAAACGCTATAGAAGTATCCTGGACAAGGGGAAATGTCGATACTTTCGAAGAACTTTTCGGCTATTCCGTCGGAACCGGCAAAGGCCGCCCGACCAACAGTGAATATATTGCAAGGATTGCTGATAAAATAAGACTGGATCTGAGAGATCTGTAAATGTCAAAAACATAAACAAAAGATGCGCTGTGCCGCATATTTAAGCGGCGCAGCGCAGGAGTTTCTATGTCTGATACTGCTAAACTGCTATCAAAATACCTTTTTCTTCCTCTGACGACCATTTTTCTGATCGTCCTGTTTTATTTCCATTATACGGAATCAAAAAGAATCTTATCCGTTGATATCCTTTCCTCGCAGGATGCCGAAGAGGTATTTATTTCCGCGCCGCCGACAGCCGATCTGCTTTCGTCACGCGGTATCACTCTGCTCTATAACGGTTATCCGCTCCCTTACGATACGGAATCCGGTACCTACTATCTCTCCCAGAATATGAATCATGGCGACTGGCAGGGCGCCCTCTCCTTAAGCTGCACAGGCGGAGAACTGTATTTTCTGGAAGATGCGCTCCTCTTTGATAAATCCGCAGCGATCAGTTCCGGCCATGCTTTCTCTCTGTGCGCGCGAATCGGAAATTCCTCACAGCTTCTCTCCCTGGTCATCACAGGGCTCCCCCTGATCAGTATGACTTCCGCCGGCTCCGAAACCCCTGTCTATGACCCCGATCTGGAACCCGACAAATATTATTATGATTCCCAGACCAGGTATTACGGCGCCATTGTTATCTTCAACGCCAATCCGAAATCAGGAAAATGTCAGACTGTCTTCAGCCCTGTCACTTTCCACGAGCGCGGCGCAAGTTCCACCAAATACGGCAGAAAGAAAAACTACGCCATTAAACTGCTGGAGGAGGACGGCACCAAAAACGAGCAGTATCTCTTTGATATCGGCACAAACGCCAAATGGAAGCTGATCACCATGTTCAACGACTCAAGCAAGATCCGGGATATGACATCCCTCACTCTCTGGAACGAGATCGCGGCAGCTTCCGAAGCCGACTTTATGGAATACAGTGCCGAAATGTCCTACTGCGAAGTTTTTCTTGACGGCAGGTACAACGGTTTATGCGGCGTTCTCTCCCCGATAGACGAGGACACGCTGCATTTAAAAGACGGAGACTCCCTCTATAAACTGGTGGAATTCGGAAATCCCTCCCCTGAGGGTTTCCAATATTCATTAGATAATAATTTCACCATCGCACACCCCGTGCGGCTGCGCTATCCCGAAGATCCGGAAAAAATTCTTTCCGGCTGGATGCCCATGCAGGAATATCTGACTTATGCCTACTGGACCCCAAACGCCTACGCCTATGCCAGCCTGCTGGATCTGCGGAATATCGCCGACTTTTATATCTTCACGCAGGCGACGGCGGCGGCCGACAACCGCTCCAAAAATACCTACATGGTTTCGCGCAGGCAGCCTGACGGCAGATACATCACCTATATCCTGCCCTGGGATCTAAACTATACATTCGGCGAGATCTGGGCGCAGGAACCTGAAAAACTCTATGTGGAATTCGATGAAGATCCAACCGTCATCTATGTGGAACCCTGTATCAGACAGCTTTTCGACGAAAACATCTACGGTGCAAACAATCTTTTAAAGCAGCGGTATCTGGCATACCGCGCAGATATTTTATCAGAAGACCATATCATAGCCGTCATGGAGGAAAACATGAACCTTCTGATACGAAGCGGCGCCCTCGCCAGAGACACCGCCATCTGCCCCGACAGCAGGAATTCCGCCGATTTAACCGCAACAAAGCAGTTTGTCCGGGAACGCATGGCTTTTCTGGATGAATATTTTCTGAACTGATCTATATATTGCCGAAAATCGTCTGCATATAAAAGAATAACTCAGGGTTTGTTCCTTCCATTGTTATAGCTCCTGTATTGGCGAACATCATAAAAAAGTCAAAGGCCAGTGTCATCAGAAATGCCGCCGCCATGAAATTGCACAAAATATAATAACCGTTTCCGGCCTTTTCTCTGAGTTCCCCCAGCAAAATGCAGCAGATTATGCAGGCCGGCAACAGTGCCGCCAATACTATGTCCGCCGTATATCTCTGCAGAATCCCCGCAATCGTAGCATCGATGCACCCCAGAATGATCGTCAGGCACAGACAGATCACGCTCAGCGCCCATGCCCCTTTTCTTTTTAAAACATCTTTGACAGATAAGGTCAGCCCGTTCAGCAGCGTGATTATGTTTGTCATAAAAATACCGCCAAGCGCAAACTCCACCACCACTCTGCCCATATAGCGGCTGGAAATCAGAGTTTCCCTCACATACGGAAATGTAGACACAATATTGGGTGGCTGAAACAGGAACGTGAACAATCCTGTTCCCAGACGGTCCAGATTGAAACCTCGCCTGGTCATATCATTTGTCGTCATGTTATAGTTCGCCCCGAAATCGAAAATGCTGCCAAAGCGTGCATAATTGTAATACATCAGAAATCCCGCAACCGCAATATACGGAATGCAGATCGCCAGCGTTTCTTTTATACTGTCTTTACTGAACAGCTCTCTTTTTCTGATAACAATATCCCAAAACAGCGGTACCGCCAGGAAAGAAATAAGTACCATCTGGGGACGGCACCCCGCCACCAATGCCATGCACAGAGAACCCAAAAAGTAACAGAATCCCTTCCCTTTCTCCGTCTGCATTCCTTTCAGCCATAATCCCAGTCCCCAGACCGTCAATGCGTTTGCCCCGATAATCGGAATATTATAAAAATATGGGCGCATATACAGGAAAAAGTAATTCTCCGAAAAGCAAAGCATCACTGACAACAGCGGCCATGCAAAAAAAGGAACCTTTCCGTCTCCCCACTTTTTCAGTATCTGCCTGACCAGATAAAAGCTGCCCGTGATCATCGATATCAGAAAAATCAGACTGACCGTATAATTCTGCAGCAGCGTCCCCGTCAGCAGATAACAGGGAAGATAAAGCAGCAGCACCGGTGTTATCCCAAAATAGCAGTAATACTTTCCGTTGTAAAATGCATTGTCCCAGTATACGTCTATCCCGTCCCAGGTATTCATATCATAGGGGTTCTCCAACTGCAGCAATTCGTCCGGCACGGAATAATCCAGTGAAAAATGCCCCTCCGAAAGCGCACGCGTCAGTGCATGGTACTGATTTCCCCCCATCCCTGTCCAGTATTCCAGATTGGACCGGAACGCCCCTGTGGCGAGCGCCAGAAATATTCCCATTATGAAAACGCCTGCCGCCCACTGTTTTTTACTCTCAGGCCGGAAAGCGATCTGATGCAGTTTACTTTTTCTCCGAAAAATTGCCGCAAACACAAAGACGCCGTATATCACGGCAACTCTCAGAGGCTCTATCTGAAAGGGCTTGCTTACATTCATTGATATCTGATTGATCCGAAAGGACTCCCCGGGCGTCACCTGAAATACCATCTTAATCGTTCTGACTTTACCATACGGATGCAGCGTCACATACTGACTGTCCTCCCTCCCCCTGCCTTTTAACAGATAGTGTTCCGGAAGTTTATAGGCGAGGACATTTCCTTCATCTGTCAGATAAATGGAATTCGCCACAGCGGTATCCTCAAAATCCATATCGATATACAGATTCTTTATGTCCGCATTTACCTCCCCCATATACATCGTAAATTCTTCGGCGCCCGCGGTGTAACTGCCATCCGCCGCGTTATAGGCCGCTTCCTCACTTACCGAAAATCTGTCCGTAAGTTCTATACCTGCGCCCCCCCGCAGCGTTCTGATCGAAGACAAATTAAATAAGCCTACTTCCGTCAGAAAAGCCAGAAGCAACAAAGCTATATATAAGCCCGCCCTTTTTTTATTGTCTGTCAGCCATTTTATTTTCAATTCTCCCGCCTCCTTTTGTACACAATATATTCCTCATCCATATACTGTATAAAATAGTCCCTCTCCAGTAATTCCCCGTGTTTTTCATAAATTTCCTGATGGGACTGTTCCAGCCAGTCCTGACGCAGCTCCCCCGCCTCTTCCAGAGAAAATACCAGATACCCCGCTTCCTCTACGATCTCATCGGAATACATGGCAAAGTTGACGCCTGCCCCCGCCGGCATGGCACAGATCAGCTTCGGCTCCATGCTGTATAAAACGACCGTATTCGCCCAGCGCAGCGCTTCCGTCTCCGGTTTCCGGCCTCTTCCGCGCGGCATTTCATTATCATCCTCCAGCAGTATCGCCCGCTCCAGCTCTTCGGCCAGTTCATCCCATTCCTCTTTTATTTCCGCGCTGACATACCTCTCCTCATTAAAATCCGCCCGGCTTGCCGGCACGAAGAAAACACCTGCCGCATACAGTCCCAGAAGCAGATATCCGTACTTCTTCTGCTCCATCCCGGAAATCATCACCAGCGAAAATAAAAGTACGATCCCCACCCCGCGGTAAAGAGTAAATGCTTCCAGCGAATACACCGTGATATACATAAACACAAAGATTCCGACGCTGTAGGATATCGCAAGAAGTATCTGTCTGTCACGGCTCCAGAACACTTCCCGTTTATCTTTCGCCCCTCTCAGATAAATCACGGCATCCCTGCCCAGCAGAAACAGCGGCAGACATACAAATACCATCAGCAGCGGCACAAACCACCGAAACATCCCATATCCCGTATAGGACAAAAAACAATGCCACAGATCGCTCAGCCCCACCTTAAACATCCACAAAAAAGTTCTCACTGCCCCCGAAAGGTCTTTCCTCTTTAATGCCTCCAGCAAAATTTCGGTTTTGTAGATATTATAGTTACTGGAAATCAGATGCAGCAGATAATAGCTGCCGCCCGCCTCAACGGCCATGGCTATCAGCGCGGCAGCTACTTTTACATGCCATTTTTTCTTTTTTAATATCGCAAACAGATAGATCGGTACGGCGAAAGAAAAAAATATATAGACCTGCGTGACGGCAATAATATAAACCGGCGCCACAACATAGCGGAAAATCCTGTCTTTTCCATCCTCTTCGGCAAACAGGAGCTTGTACAGCATCGCCGCGAGGACTATCGCCAGCGCATACCGCAGCACCTCCGACATGATCGTATTCAGATACAGCAGAATATGCCCGGAAAGAACTTCCGTCAGAATAAAATACAGTACTCCTTTTGCGTTTGGTTTACATAATATCAAAACAAGTGCGTTTGCGATACACAGAAAGACAACATTGGCGATCGCCGCAGAGCCGTATCCCCAGCCGAACATCTCCCCGAAAACCGCATAGGGAAGCAGGATCGCGGGACTCCAGGCGCTGCCTGTCCCGAGAATCGCATGAGCTCCCTCAAATCCCCAGTACCCTTTCGGCATTCCCGTCTCCAGCCAGGTTTTTACCAGTTCATAGTAGGCCGCCTCGTCATTCCACACGGGCATGGGCAAAAACAGGCCGCCTCCGCTTCCCCCGCATTGAGCCAAAGATATCACAGAAAACAAAAGCGCCGGAAGAAAAATAAAGGCAGCCGAAAGAATAACTAATCTTCTGTTCTTTAATAAATGATCATTCATAGACTGTACTACCGCTTCAATCAGTTTACATAACATCGAAGATTGAATGACACTGCCACTCTATCTTCCTTTTTTCAACCTATATTTCTTCTCTGCAGATATAAATCGGCCTTCCCTTTACCTCCATATAAGCCTTGGAGAGATACTGCCCGATAATTCCCATACAGAAAAGCTGCACCCCGCTGATCAGACACAAAATACAGATCATGGACGGCCAGCCCGAAGTCGGATCCCCGAAAACCAGCGTTTTAGCGATGATAACCACGATCATCAAAAAGGCAAGCGCACAGAACAAAATGCCGAGGACCGAGGCAAAGGCGAGCGGCGCCGTGGAAAATGCCATGATTCCTTCCAGCGAATAGGCGAAAAGTTTCCAGAAGGACCACTTTGTCTCCCCTTTTTTCCGCTCCACATTTTCAAATTCAAGCCACTTTGTCCGAAAGCCTACCCAGCCGTAAATTCCTTTTGTAAATCGGTTATACTCCTTCACCGATAAGATCGCATTCACCATCTGTCTCGTCATGAGCCGATAGTCTCTGGCCCCGTCCACGATCTCCGTTTTGGAAATTTTTTTCATCAAACGGTAAAAAAGCCTTGCAAAAAAAGACCGGACAGGCGGCTCTCCCTTTCTGCTGACCCTCCTTGTCGCCACGGAATCATACCCTTTCTCAATATAAGAAAACATTTCCGGCAGCAGGGAAGGCGGGTCCTGCAGATCCACGTCCATCGTCACCACATAGTCCCCGTTCGCGTGCTCAAATCCCGCGTACATGGCCGCCTCTTTTCCGAAATTTCTCGAAAAGGACACCATATGCACCCGCTGATCCTTCTCATGGATTTTTTTGATTTCTTCCACAGTCCTGTCCCTAGAGCCGTCATCCACATAAATGATCTCATAATCCAGCCCTTTTTCTTCAAAAATATCTTTATTCTTTATAAACTCCGCATAAAAGTCAGCGACAGTCTCTTCCTCATTGTAGCAAGGTACGATCACACTCAGTAACTTCATATCAACTCCTGTTCGGCCGGAGGCTTTCCTGATCCGGTATTCCTCTCCTGTGCCGGTTCTGTCTTTCTACTGCAACCAAATATGTTTCTATTATAACAGTTTTTTGTGCTTTGTGAACTATTACTTTCCGGAACCGTTGTCATTGTCGGCGATGCGGACGCCGTAAGAAAAATGAAATGCTCCGTCGCCGCGCTTTCGTTCCGGCTCTGTTTTTCAAGAGCCTGTGAAACAGCGTAGCAGTACTAAGCTTGTGAACTACCATGTGTAATTTGGCTTTTTAAATTTCGCATTAGCTAATTGTGCCGGCGCTTTTTAAGGGGCTCCTTGAGCATTTCATTTTCCTTACGGCTGAGCTAAAACGCTGACTTAATAAAATTCTGGCAGTTCTTTCCCCGGACGCATATCGTAAATGACAAGCCGCTTACATTTACCTGCTGCTTTGCCCCCTGCTGCCAGGCAGCGGCTCTCAAAATCTCCTCCCGGGATCACGCCGATATAGCGGCTCTTTAGTCTTTCCAGGTTCACATCCATATAACCGCCGTCGCACAGATTGATGCCGAATCCTTCCGGCACGGCATAGTAAGCCCCGAAATCCACTGTCTCCGTCTCTCCGTCCACACTGTCCCACGCGGTCCATATAACAGTATTGTCATAATTCGGGGTCCCGCTGGTGAGTTCCATATTTTCTGAAAGCTGTCTCCCCATCTCCGTCAGGTCCGCCCTGCGCTCTGCGCTTCCGAAGGGAACCGCAAATTCATACGGGATATCGCCCCGCAGCGAAAAGAGAACCAGAAAAACAACTGCCGCAGCCACCGGCGCCATCCGGCGAACCATCTCCCGCCTCGCTGGAAAGCATCTTTTCTTCCCTGAAGTGTTCTCCCCCGAAATCTTCTCCGGTGATATCCCTTCCGCAAAGGGCAGAAGAAAGATACACCCCACGATATAGACAAGCGTATGACGCCCGCCCTCCTGCAGCCGGTACATCAGAATATCCGCCGCAAAAAAACCGACCATGGCAAGCAGCATCTGCCCTTCCGGAAGGAATCCCCTCCGGTTTCCATGCGCTATCCTGTAAATAAGTTTCACCGACAACCACAATAATAACAGCAAAAAACAAAAATAATACAACCCTGCCGCCGAAATCAATCCGTCCTTTACTGTCAGATTCTCCCACACCATATGCGCGATCGAGACAAGGGAAGTGCACAGCTTCCAGACCGTATATTTTACGCCGGCAAAAAATCCCTGTTCAAAATAGACGGTGATCCACTCGGTATAAAAGAGATCCGTCAGATAAGGCGCACTGAAAAAATGATTGACCATACCGTAAACCGCCACTGTGAACGCAGCTATCACGCCTGTCGGAACAAGCATCTTTCTCCCCCTCCTGCAAACCCAATACGCCGCAGGTGTCAAGAACAGCAGGATCAGATAAGGGCGCATCCACGTCATCAGCATAACCAGCCCAAACATTGTCCCCACCATCCGGCCACTGTATTTCCGCCGGCAGCTCAGCGCAAGTCCCAGAAAGACAATGAAAAGTCCGAACAGTTCCGCCTCCGGAATACAGGAAAGCGCAAACCTTGTCACCGGCAAAAACGCCGCATATAACATTCCGATCAGCAGGCTTTCCCGTCTCCCCGGCCTGACAAGCAGGGCAAACAACAGCATGGCAGCAGACATCAAGGTCAGGTTACATAATATCGGGGACATCAGATTCCACCCGAAAAAAACTCCCCAGATCACCCAGAACAGTAAAAGGACCGGGCTCCACGCCGCAAAGGAAAGATACAGCCCATGGCTTTCGTTAAATCCGAAATACCCTTGGGGATACCCGTGGGAAAGTACGCCTTCCGTCAGTTTGTAGTAAAAAAGTTCATCGTTCCACGGCGAGTCCGGCAGGTAGATATTCCGGAAACTCTCCCCCTTCAGCAGGCAGTATGCCAGAGCGCAGATCCACGGCACAAGCGCGAGAAAGAGCGCAGCTGCCGCCACGCCCCCTTTCTCCTTATTCAAACAACAAAACCTTTTTATTCTTTCCAACCTCTGCCTCTCTTTTTCCGCCCGGATATCCGTGCCTGTATCCGGGACCGCCATCAGCGTTGTCGGCTGTCGGCTGCTGCCGTCCGCACTGTCATCTCACACAAACTCGCTCTCCCATACATCCACGCCGTTATCCTGAAACACCTCGTGCAACCGTGCGGAAAGCTGTTTCTTTGTCACGCCTTTTTTCAGAATCGCCTGCAGAAAGCCTCCCCCTCCGGCGCCCGCTATAAACCGCCCGTCGATCAGATCCTCACAGGATAAAAAGATCTGATCGATACAGGTATTTGTGGCGCCCATGTCCAACTGTTTGGACAGTTCCCAATGTTCGTTAAACAGCTCAGCCAGAGTGTCTATGTCCCCCTCTTCCAGCGCCCAGCGCATTCTCACCGCCGTCACTTTCATATCGGACAGAGCATCCACGGATTCCTTTCGTCCTCCGATATAATTTCCCACCACTTCGCGCAGTAGATTTCTGGCCAATCTCCGCTGCCCGGTATAAATCAGCACAAACCGCTCCTGTAATTCCTTTTTGGCCTCCTCGGACATGATCACCTGTTCCACCCGTATCTTCTGATCTATGCCGGATTTTGTTGTGATAAATTTGATACCGTTCGTCAATCCGCCCACCTGGTCCTGCCAGCCTCCGCCGGTGCTCATCATCTGTTCCATGCAAAGAACAATATCATAGAGCGCACCGTCGCTGCAGGAAAGCCCCAGAAATTCATGGAGCGCCTTCACGCAGGCGCCGGACAAAATGCTGCTTGTCCCCAGCCCCGATCCCTTCGGCACCCCCACTACCTTCGTGGACAGATAGATACCGCCTCCGATCCGCCGCAGAATCTCCTGCAGCGTCTCTGTTCCCGCCAAAGGCACGATCCCGCAGGAGATCAGCGCCGCTTTGTGGAGCGCAAAAAAATCAAAAGGATTATGGCAGTCCCTTATCTCATCCGCAGTTTTGCAGACTCCCCTCACGCCGATATCCTCGCTGGCAAATTCCACCTGCAGCTTATCGAGCCTCCGTACCTCCACCTGGATCGGCCAGATACCGTTTAATTTCAGAGCCGCGTTCAGCACCACGCCGCCGTTTTCATTACAGTAAGGCGGCGTGTCCGTCCAGCCTCCGCCCCAGTTTACGCGCACCGGAAGCCGCACCGCCACATTCTCGTTTTGGATACGATAGTTTTTATTGTCCTGAATATATTTCCTGCTATTGTCATAGACAGCTTTCCCAAGGCAGTCAAAGCAGAGTCTCTCCAGCACATCATAACCGGTATCCCCCGCAAAGACAATATTTCTCTCCCGCATATAACGGGAAAGCGCATAATATATCCGCATTTTCAGCAACAGCCCGCTCGTCTTTGCCTTTTCCATCAGCAGGTCAAATTTTTTCTGATCGATTCCCACCTGCCCGAATACCTGCAGCGCCTTATCGTAAGAAGCGCCCTGCTCCATCCCTTCCGCAAACCGCGTCACCAGTACCAGATCCTCCAGTCTGATCTTCCAGGGCAGTATCTCTTTCACATCCGCCTGCTCAAAAGATTCATAGAGGCTGCACCTCTCCATGGAGAGCCACTTTGCCACCGCCGGGGAGGGCTCTTTTTTCTCCGACATCTTCACGAGCTGCAGAGAGGCCTCTATCGCCTCCTCCATGCCGGCGCAGACAGGGTATAACTTTGCAAACCAGAGATAATGCTCCTGACCGTTCCATATCCGCTCCGGTGAAATGCCGTAATACGAAAGCATATCGCCGAGCTTTCCATAGATAAATGTCGTGTTCTGCTCCAGCGTTCCCTTCGGATTATCCTCCACACCGTAGATTCTCACGACATACCTGCCGTCCTTTAAGAGCAGGGCATGCAGCGCCACCTGCGGCGGTATCTGTCCTTTTTCCAGCAAAAGCCCGGACAAGATACTGCTCTCCCCCACACTGACGCCGCTTCCGATATCGCAGTCTTCCAGATAACAGTTATCTCCGATATCAGCACCCTTTGCAATCAGACTGTTATGCGCCGCGTACCGCCGCTCTCCCTGTCTGTTTGTGCAGACCTGCTTGTCCCAGTGCAGATATTCATAATCTTCCACCCGATCCGTCACCAGTTCCAACAGTTCTCCGGTCGTCCCGAAATGAATAAACTCCGCCGGCGAAAGGCAGAGAACCTTCATCCGAAAATCATGCAGCGCCTCCCAGATATCCGTTCTGCAGTCTTTCAGTTCTTCGCAAAAGCTCCCCTCCGGCGCCTCCAGATAATACTCCTCCAGCGTCGAGTCCTTCGCCAGCGGATACAGAAAGTCACCGTAAAAACTGATTCTTGCCCGGTCATTGACAAATCTGTCAAATTTTTCGTCCTCCACCCGATCGCCGGCTGCAATCAGAGAAAACAGCGCACAGAGAAGCTCCGTATCCAGCATCACCGCGCCGGTATCCAGATCCACCATTCCCTGTTCATTGACGGCGCCGAGTTCTCTCAACTGCTCTTCGGACTGTTTATGCAGAAACCGCTTTACCATCCCCTGCCCGTCATTTAAGAAAACGCCGTGCTCTTTTCCCACTGCCACAGGCTCTTTTATGGAAATCGCCGCGGCCCCCTGATACTGCAGATCGATCTGCAGTACATTAAACAGGAGCAGCACGTCCCCGCTCATCACCAGCATTCCCCCCTGCATTCTTGCCGGGATTCCCGCCGTCGCTATCATAAATTCATCAAATAACGTGGATGCCCTGCCGTTCGGCAGTTCTCTCGGCACCGGTGAAAACAGCTTACCGCAGACGCTGTACTGCGGTACTCTCTTAGAGTCCCCGCCGGAATGGATTACCAGTATTTTCTTCTCAAAGGCGCTTCTGCCGCCTTCCGTTTCAGCCAGATATCGCAGCACATTCAATGTGGCGCCGCCGGATCCCACGCGCTTCCCTCCCGGATCGGAGAGCACCGCATATTTCGTTTTTCCCGGCAGAAGATTATTCTGCAGTCTGTATTCTATTTCCTTTCGATATGCCGCAGCCTGATCCTCGTTGGATGCCGTCAGCACAATGACATCCCAGCAGGGGAAGGAGCGTTTTCTGAGCGCTCTCCTGTAATCCTCCCAGGCATCCATATAGCTTTGCTGTAAAAACAAAGGTTTTATTTTACTGTAACTTACGTTCATAGTGATCCCCGTATCCTCCCTGCCGGCGCAGTCCGGCCCACTGACCTCCAAAGCGCCTCCGCCCTCCGCAGGAACTTTGTTTTCTTTTATACTGCATACTATAACGCCATATATCGCTCAGGCAGTGAGCGTTTTCATATATTCCGCGATCGCATCCTGCCAGGGCGCAAATGTGAAATCCGTTGTAAGCCGAAGCATATAATTATCTAAAATGGAATAAGCCGGACGCTTTGTCGGTGAGGCAAACTCTTCCGTCGTAATATAATTTACTTTCGTATTTTTCCCCGCCAGCCGGAAAATTTCGGAGGCAAAGTCCGCCCAGCTGCAGCTCCCCTCACAGGTGCCGTGGAACAGACCGTAGTTCTCCGTGGGCAGCAGATATTTGATTGCCTTTGCCAGCTCTGCCGCGCTGGTGGGAGTGCCGTACTGATCTTTTACAACGCCCACCTCTCTGTGTTCCTCCGCCAGCCGCAGCATCGTCTTCACAAAATTTCTTCCGTCCCCATAGAGCCACGCCGTTCGGATGATAAAATATTTATCCCCGAAATCGCGCACAAAATTTTCTCCTGCCAATTTGGTCTTTCCATACATGCTGGTGGGACCCACCACATCGAACTCCGTCAGCGCTCTGTTCTGCGTTCCCGGAAATACATAATCTGTGGAAACATGCATCAGCTTTGCGCCCGTCTGCGCCGCCGCAATACTCAGGTTTCTCGGCCCGACCGCATTGATCTTATAGGCGTTATCTATATCCGTCTCGCATTTATCCACATTCGTGTGCGCCGCGCAGTTGATGATGGCGTCCGGCCTTATCTCCCTGACAAAGGAGAGCACCGCATCGACATTCGTAATATCGAGCGGCGTAATGCCCTGTCCCTGAAATACATCCGTATTGATGATTTCAATTTCCTGTTCTTTTCCGTATAATTGGTTTAGCGCTCTGCCAAGCTGCCCGTTGCAGCCGGTTATCATGATCTTTTTCATTTTAATCCCCATTTCTGCGCACGTCTTTTTGCGCATAACGAGTTTGTGTCAAGTGCGCGCAGACACAAATCTCGCGTGTGAAAAATCTATTTTTCACACTGATACTCTCCTGTATCCCTGTCTGACCGCATATATCAATCACTCTGTCTATTAGCATACCACATTTTTCCTCTTCTGAGAACTTAGGAATATCTTTTCTTTATTTTTTATGCTATGATGTTTTTAAAAAAGGAGATTCTTATGAACAAGAAATACCGCATTCCCATCGCCTTTTGTATGGCGGCCATCTGGATCTTTTTCATATACCGTACTGTAGGCATTTTTTTTGAGACAAATGACGACCGCATTATCACGGAAATTTTCTCCGGCGCCATGACCGGCGCCCCGGAAACCCACACTTACTATGTCGGCTGTCTTCTCGGCTTTTTTTTCTCTTCGCTCTACCGCCTGACTACGGCTGTTCCCTGGTACGGCGGTACGCTTGTACTCTTTCAGTTTATATGCTGTTTCCTCATCGCAGACGCCTTTTTCTCACGCTGCAGACATAAAAAGGACTGCTTTTTTGCGCTCATATTTATCCTGCTCATATATACGGCTTCCTTCTATGTGATAGCCGGCATTCAATTTACTTCCACAGCGGCCATGCTTGCCATCACCGGCTATCTGTGTTTTCTGCTCTACCCCGGCGTAAAATCCCGCAATATCCTGTTTTTCCTCACGGAATTCCTCTCCTTTCAGCTTCGCTCCGACGCCATGCTTATGATCCAGCCCATGGGAGTTCTGGTTCTGGCAGGACTCTATTTTACGGATCGCAGACTTTATCCGTTTCCCTCCCTTTCTGCGAAATTTTCCTCCGCCATGCCTTCCTCATGTCTCTCCGTCTCCCGGGAAGAATGGTTCCAAAAATGTCGTCCTTTATTTGAAGCGGGCGCCATCCTGCTGTCCATCCTCGTCATCGGCAAGGGTAGCTATTACCTTTTCCACAGTTCCTCCGGATGGAAAGAATATGAGAAAATCAATGACGCCGTGACCGAAATCACAGATTATGCCGCTATTCCGGACTATACGGAGGTACAAAATATCCTTTCAAAATACAATGTAACCCAAAAGCAATATAACGCTTTTCTCCAATATGCCATGATAGAAGAAAATCTTTCCGGCGACTGTCTTCTGGAAGTTGCCGGGGTTGCCCATGAAAAAAATACCCCTCCTGCCCTCTCACAGGTATTCGGCCAGTTTCTCGCAGGCTACGTCAGCCGGGAATGCTGGCATCTGAACCTGATGCTTATGGCGGCCTGGGCAGCCATTCTTCTCCTTGTAATATCAGAAAAAAGATTCGGACTTTTTATCCCTCTCGGCGGACTTCTCCTTAGCCGGAGCGCGCTTTGGCTCTTTTTGCTCTATGAGGGCCGTTTTCCTCCGAGAGTGATGGTTCCGCTGTATCTGGGCGAAATTTTTTTCCTGTATTGTCTTTTTTTCCGGACAGTTACAGACAAGCGGACCACAGAATATGATCCGGCGCAGAGCGACTCCCGTAAAAATGGAAATTTCCGGAATAAGTATCTCCCGGTTCTGCTTATTTTACTGCTGCTTCCTTTCGGCGCCGGGACACTGAAAAGCCAGTATCTGTATTTACTGGAAAAAAATACCAGCGAATCTATCTATTTTACAGGCATGCAGGATATGATTTCCTATTGCAACAATCATCCCGAAAAACACTACTTTATTGATGCCAGCACTTTGATCTATTATCGCGGCAGCGCTTTTGAAACAAAAATTTACGGTCGGCGCAACGGCGTGATCACCGGCTGCTGGTATTCAGGTGCACCGGTTTTGTATCAATATGAAAAAGATTACTTTGCCGGCTGCGACACGATCTGCCTTGTTACTTCTTCCGATATGGAAATGCAGTCCGCCATGGTGATCGACTATCTGGAAGAATGCCTTGAAACCACAGCTTATCTGGAAGATACTTTTACGGTTTCCAATGGTGGAAAATATTTGGTTTATGCATTTTCCTTATAAACTTTTTTATGATATGCGCATCTGATAAATAGATACGCGGATTGTCTTTCAGTTTTTAAATTTGTAATACTTTCTAATGACTGTAAAAGCAAACCATGCTATAATAACGGTTAGGCGGGACAAATAATCTTAATAAAACATTTATAATCCCGCTGGTTCACTAAATCAAAAAAAGGAAGAGAGGTACTATTGTAATGAAGAGACATAATATTCTTCTGATCGCAGGACTTACCGCCGCGCTTTGTCTGGCCGGCTGTGGAAAACAGGATGAGGAGGTATCTACGGAAATTCAGGATATTACCGTAGAAGCGGAAGATCTTCCGGGTACTGCTGAAGAAGAATCTTCTGAGCCTGAGGAAGAGGTTATCACCGATGATGAGGAGGCTCCCGGCGAAGGATATGTGAGAAGTTCCTTAACTAATTTATGGGTAAAAGAAGAAGTTGCCAATTCGAGGCCGATCGCGGTTATGATGCCCACCGACTCGGCAGCACAGCCCCAGTACGGTATCGGCAGTGCCGGCGTTTTATATGAGATCATGGAAGAAGGCAGCATCTCCCGCCAGATGGCTATTATAGAAGGATGGCAGGATATGGAAAAAATCGGTAATATCCGAAGTGTCCGCCACTACTATGTTCCGGTAGGGCTGGAATGGGATTCCATCATTGTACATTTCGGCGGCCCCTACTATGCAGACGCATGGGTGACCCGTGAAGATGTCAATAACATCACCGGTACACATACAGGCAATACCAACGTTGCTCCCGGCTCCGAGGCATTTTTCCGTTCCAATGATAAAAAAGCGCCTCACAACGCTTATACATCCGGTGAAAAACTTACCAGCGCCATTGAGAAGCAGAATTATGACAAGGATCACAGAAGCCAGTACTGGACCGCAGACCACTTTACATTCACAAATTCTTCCAACCCGAATACTCTGGAAGATTACAGCGATGCCAAAAGAGCGGTAAATATCGACTTAAGCAATGTATTCCCTGTTACACTGACTTCACTGGAATACAATGAGGAAGAAGGCGTTTATTATAAGACGCTTCACAAAAATAAACAGATTGACCAGCTCACCGGAGAGCAGCTCACTTTTGAGAATGTTATTGTACAGATGACAGACTGCAAGAAACTTGATGATAAAGATTATCAGGACTTTACTATGATCGACAGCGGAAAATCCGGTTACTTCTGTACAAAAGGTAAGATGATCCCGATCACCTGGACCAAAACTTCCGACTATGCCCCGACCAAGTATTATGATATGGACGGCAAGGAGATCGTTCTGAATACAGGTAAAACCTACATTGCCGTAGCACAGTCCGGTACAAAACCGATTTTTGAATAATATTTTCTGAAACAATAACTTATTACAAAAAGCTGAGTGGAATCCGCTCAGCTTTTTATTTGTTGTCATTCTGTTTTCTGATACACAGCACCTATCTTATAACCATCTACCCATATAGTATATACTTCCTCATACCCCTTATGTACCGGATCATTTCCGATCACATTAAAGAAAACTTCAATATGATACTCCCCTGCTTCATAATCTTTTATAACCCGCTCCTTTTTATCCTCCGGCAGTAACAAACTGCTCAGAGTATATCCGCTTATCCTCACCTCTCCCTCCGTATGATCCAGAATCCACTCCAGCAGTTTGCTGCTGTCTGCATACTGGGAATCCCGCTCAAACAGGTGTGCGAACGGCCGTCCTATCTCGTTAAAATAAACCTGCTGATAAGGATGGTTATAGACATTCCATCCTGCTACCATCAGCGTATACGCCAAAAACAATACTCCGGCTACTTTTTTATTCATCTGCCCCGCACAGAATCTCAGTCCATATATCGCCACAACCGTAAATGGCACAAAGGCAAAAAACACATGATACCAACTCTCATATATTTTGCAGTGCAATACAATGATCGCGCTGATGATTCCCCAAAACAATCCTATACAGCAAACCAGCCATTTATCCTTTCCCAGAACACCTTTTTCCCACCATTCCTTTCCTTTATTTTTCAATGATATGGCCAACGCAATATGCCCGATAAAAAACAGGACTATATATATAACAGGAATCGTTATCCCCATCCAAACAGGAAGATAATACCACGGAAGTTCTGTGGAAGTAATCAATTTTCCCATAAATGCCATATAAGAGTTCCAGGCCTGAAAATGAGAAAACGCCTGAAAGGTCTTCCTGAAGGAAATGATTGGATGTACCCATGCAAATGGCGAAATCATAACCCAGCATAAAAAGTAAGAAATTACTGCCAGTGGATATTTTCCAAAAAACAACAGCTTATGCCTTCCGATTGTTTTATACTTCAATAACCCTGTCAGGTCTCTGATCCCCCAGTATCCAAACAAAAACACCGGATAAATAATCGCCATCACCCTCTGATTTGTCGCAAATGCCGCCACAACGCCAAACAGGATCACCTTCAGCCAACTCTCTTTTTCTACGAGATAAACAAGAACAAGCACGACTGCCATATTCAGCGCCGCGAAAATAAGGTTTTTCACATCTGTAAACTGATAACCAAAAAACCTGGGATAAAGCGAAATCATTAAAATTCCTGCAAAAGCGTATAACCGGTTTCCATCAAAAATCTTCCGGAGAGCAAAATAAAAACATATATATCCCGCAAAACAGACAATAAAATTATATAAATGCCGCATTAGATAAATATCCCTTGTAGACATTGCAAAGTCATGCATGTCCTCAATAAATACTGTCGGCATCTGCATCGCTGTTCCGTAATAACCATGATTCTGCTCGCTCATCTCCGGTATTTCTTCCAGTTCCGGCATCTCACGATTCCACAGCACTTCATTGATATACTTGTAAGATACCAGGCTTCTTTCCCGTTGCTTCTCTTCATCCACAGTAATGCCGTAATCTTTATAAACACATAAGCCTATGATAAAATAAATTACAAAATACAGGATAATACAAATTTTTAACAGCTTACTGTTATTATATCTTTTTTCCATTTTCACGCTTTCCTCAATCTATATATCCTTCTACTCTATCCTCTGATATACGGCGCCTATCTTATATCCATCCACCCAGGAGGCATATACCTCCTCATATCCTTTATGTACAGGCTCATTTCCCACAACATTTCTGAAAACATCAATGAAATATTCTGCCTCACCTTCCCCGGCTATACTGACTCTCATCTTTTCCTCTTCCGTCAATAATAAACAGCTGTCCGTTTCTCCGCATATTGTTACCGCTTTCTCTTCATGATCCAATACCCAGTCCAACAATACACTGCTCGTTGCCCGCTGTTCATCCCGGTCAAACAGTTCTGCAAAATGTCTCCCGGCAAAATTAAAATATACCACCTGAAAAGGGTGGTTCAAAGCCATCCAGCCTATTAAACCGGCCAGACAAAAAACAAATATCCCGCCTACTATTTTTTGGCTGAAAAGCCGGGCCAAAAAACACAGTCCATAGACTGCAATAACCGTAAACGGCATTAACACAAAATACACATGATGCCACCCAATATAGATTCTGCTGTCTAATATTATAACTGCACCAACAATCCCCCAAAATAAAAGAATACCGCAGGCCAGCCACTTATATTTTCCTATAAGGCTTTCCCATACATGCTCCTCTTTCTTTAATGACCAAAATAACACCACATGCCCCGTCAAAAACAGCACAAGATACATGAATGGTATTGTCAATCCAAACCATACCGGTAAATAATACCAGGGCCGTTCCTCGCAGGTAATCAGCCTTCCTATAAAAACCATAGTCCCATTCCAGTCATATTGGGAAAAGCTTTTAAAAGTATTAATAAATGCCAAGAATGGATTTTCCAGCCATGCAAACGGTGAGATCAGGACCCAACTCAAAAAATAGACCGCAATAACAAACGGATATTTTCCAAAAAGAAATACTTTTTTCACCCTGTTATTTCTTTTTATCACATCTGTAATATCTCTGACAAGCCAATACCCCAAGAGGACCACCGGATAAACCACAGCCATGATTCTTTGATTTGTCGCC
Organism: Lachnospiraceae bacterium; assembly: GCA_910573755.1. Taxonomy (GTDB): domain Bacteria; phylum Bacillota; class Clostridia; order Lachnospirales; family Lachnospiraceae; genus 1XD8-76. The sequence goes on from CAJTBO010000001.1 coordinate 105,440, forward strand.
AATGCTGCTATACATCCAAACAGCAATACTGTCAGCATATTCTCTATTTCGACCACATAAACCAACGCAAGCAATACCATCATATTCAAAGCCAGAAAAATCAGATTTTTTAAATCTGTAAATTGATACCCCCAAATCCGTGGATACAAAGATATAACCATCGTTCCCGCCAATGCCGGAAGGCAGTTTTCAAAAATCTTTTTCAAAGCGAGATAGAAACAAATATATCCCGTAAAACAGACCAGAAAGGTCATCAAATGCCGCATATAAAATATTTGCTGCGTTGTCAATGTAAAATCAGACAAGTCTTCAATAAATACCATCGGCATCTGCATTGCTGTGCCATAATATCTATGATCAAACTCTTCCATGTCTGCAACCTTTGAAAGTTCTGGTACTTCACGATGGAATATTTTACTATTAATATATTTATAAGCTACAATGCTTTCCTCCCATTCTGCCGACTCATCTGTAGAAAAACCATAATCTTTATAAACGCATATCCCTACTATGAAATATAATATAAAATAAAAAATCACAATCAGTTGTAAAATTTTACTTTTTCTAATACCAAATATATTAAACCTTTCCATGATCCCTTTCATCCTTTTTCACAAAGACAGCTTTTTTTCCCAGAATATAATTCAGAACAATAACCAGAAGCATAAGAATGATTTTAGAAATACGTTCCCCAAAAGAAAAAAATTCAACAAGCACAATAACGCCTGTGAAGTCAATCAGGCCGGTAAGCCCCCGCGCTCCAATAAAACGGAGCAACTCCAAAAAAGCTTCTTTCAAAGAACCGCATTTTGACCTGTATACCCAAAACTTGTTCATAAAATATCCGATTGTTTTAGATAATATCAGACTGATGATATTGGCAACCGTATAAACAATTCCAACCTGCAGGAAGAGAAAGTAAAGCAATGCATTACTGAGCGTAACACATCCGCCGGCAACCCCATAACGCAAAATTTCCAGAGAAAACACTTTTTTAATATATTCTTTTATTTTCATCTTATCTTTTTTCTTTCACGTGGGCTTCCGAATAATTATTTTTAAAAGTCACATCCAGAAGCATATTTCCAATAAACCCGACGGAAAACAACTGTATCCCCAATATGATCAGCAAGATCCCCAACTGCAACAAAGGCCTTGTCCCGATAGAATTTCCCATACACCAAATAACTGTCAAAAACAGGCAGATTGCCCCCCCAAGAAGCAGGGAAAGCAATCCTGTTCTGCCAAAAAAGTACATGGGCCGGTCATGATATTTTGATAAAAACGACACCGTAAAAAAGTCCAGCAGTCCCTGCATATACCGTTCCACTCCATATTTGGATTTTCCATGTTTCCGTTTGTTATGATGTACTTGTATTTCCGCAATCCTGAAACCTTTACGAAACGCCAGAACAGGAATATACCGATGCAGCTGTCCATATATATCCACCGCGTCTGTCACTTCACGCCTGTATGCCTTATATCCGCAATCAAAATCATGCAGATCGATCCCTGACATTTTTGCTGTAACCAGATTAAATAATTTTGAAGGAAGCCTTTTCTCAGCCGGGTCCAGCCTGTTATACTTCCACCCGGAAACCAGATCGTATCCTTCATCAATTTTTTTCAAAAAACTGGCCAATTCGCAGGGATCGTCCTGCAAATCCGCATCCATAGTAATAACAACATCCCCTGTCACATTTCTAAATGCTGTTTGCAAAGCAACAGATTTCCCGAAATTTTTCCGAAAAAATATATATCTGACATGTTCATCCTGTCCGGACATCTTCCTGATCACATCCTGTGTATGATCTGTTGAGCCATCATCAATAAACAGCACTTCATAATCTGTAAGAAGATTCTCTTTTTTACAATCATCAACATTTTCTTTGATCAATGAGTATAGTTCCTCCAAAGATTCTTCCTCATTATAGGCAGGTATCACAAAAGATACTTTTCTCTCTTTATCTAACATTTTCTATAATATACTCCTTCAGGGAACCCTCTCAGACTTCTGTAAATCCGTAAAAGGAAAATTTTAATAATCATACTATAGGTGCCTTTTTTTGTCAATTTTTACGCATAGGGCAAATTTTATTTCTCCCCCAGCCCCAACCTGTTCATCGCCGAGAAAATCGCCCTGATCGAAGCTCGCGTAATATTGGAACTGACGCCCACACCATAAGTCACATGTCCGGTCTCACCGTCCAGCAGATGGATATAAGCCGCCGCCTGAGAATTGGAACCGCTCTGCAGTGCATGTTCCTCATAATCCAGCACCTTGATATTCACGGTAAGCTGCTCCGCCAGTCCGCGCCGCACCGCATCGATTGGTCCGTTGCCAACAGCCTCAAAGCTGTGCTCTGCGCCGTGGTCCGTATAAACCACTTTCACATGCGTATCAAATTCACTGTCGATCATATCGCTCAGATCATCCACACGCAGCTTCCGGAAATGAAGCGGCTCCTTCCTGTTCAGATATTCCTCCCGGAAGTTTTCCATTACCTGATCCGGGGAAACCTCCCCCTGCTTCTCGGATATCCTCTGAATCACATCCGCAAACTCCCTCTGCATGCCCTTCGGCAGTTTAAATCCGAAATAGGTATCCATCACAAACGCCACACCGCCCTTGCCGGACTGGGAATTGATGCGTACAATAGGCTCATACTCACGGCCGATATCCGCAGGATCGATCGGCAGATAAGGCACCTGCCATATCTCGCTTCCCCTGTCCTTCATCGCCTTTACACCCTTATTGATCGCATCCTGATGGGAACCCGAAAAAGCGGTAAACACCAGTTTTCCCGCATAAGGATGTCTGGGATGGATCGGGATCTTACAGCAGCGTTCATAGAGTTCTATGATCTCATTGATATGTTCGATCTCCAGTTTCGGATCGATCCCCTGAGAGAACATATTATAAGCAATATTCATGATATCCACGTTACCGGTACGCTCTCCGTTGCCGAACAGTGTGCCTTCCACACGTTCCGCCCCTGCCAGCATAGCCAGTTCGGCGCTTGCCACGCCGGTGCCCCTGTCATTGTGGGGATGCACGCTGAGAATAATACTCTCTCTGTTTTTAAAATGTGTATTCATCCATTCGATCCGGTCCGCAAAGACATTAGGCGTCGTCATTTCCACAGTGGAGGGCAGGTTTATGATCATCGGGTTTTCCCTGGTCGCTCCCCAGATTTCCTGTACCGTCGTACAAATCTCCAGCGCAAAGTCCAGTTCCGTCCCCGTAAAACTCTCCGGAGAATATTCCAGCACAATCTTACCTGGAAACTTTTCCGCCCGTTCCTTTACCATTTTCGTACCGTTCACAGCGATCTCTATGATCTGCTCCCTGCTCATGCCGAACACCACATCGCGCTGCAGGGTGGATGTCGAATTATAAATATGGACCACCGCCTGTTTACACCCCTGAATAGACTCAAAAGTACGGTCGATCAACTCCTCACGGCACTGTGTCAAAACCTGTACCAGCACATCATCCGGTATCAGTTTCCGGTCTACAAGCTGTCTTAAAAAATCATACTCAATCTGGCTCGCCGCCGGAAAGCCGATCTCAATTTCCTTAAAGCCCATTTTCACCAGATACTGAAACATCTCGATCTTTTCCGATACGATCATCGGATCGATCAACGCCTGATTGCCGTCCCGCAGATCCACCGAGCACCAGATCGGCGCCTTTTCGATCTCAAGATCAGGCCACCTTCTTTCCGGATAATCCACCACCGGATTTTTTTGATAACGCTTGTAATTTAACATCTTTGTCCCTCCATTTCAGTTTTGCGTAAATCCTTCCGTACTAATACCCAAAACAATCCACTGCTGATTTTCCGCCGGCACCGTTGATCATCTTGTGTATCGCATCAGAAGTATACTTTCTGACAATTCCACAAAAAAGCCCATGTAAGAGATACACGGGCTCAAATCTACTGTTATATCATGACTTTGTTACTCTCCCAGACCGCTTTCAATGGCTCCGACCAACGCTTTCAACGCCTCTTCCTCATCCTCGCCCTCACAGGTCATAACAATTTCATCACCACATTTTACACACGCTCCAAGCACACTAAGTACACTTTTTGCATTTGCCGTATTCTCACGAAATGTAAAAGTTATCAATGATTTAAACTGCATTGCTTCCTTACATAGGATGCCTGCCGGTCTTAGATGCAGCCCTGTCGGGTTTTTAATCATCACCTTCTGGCTTACCATATGACTTACCTCCCAAATATATTTATGCTGTAAAGGCCATCCTTCTCCATGCCCTTTGCAGTATATGTCTCTTCGTCTTTTCAATCCCCTCTGATTATACCATCTATCGCTCGTTCTAACAAGCCAAAATGTATATATATTCACCAATTCATAATTTTCAAGTTACTATTCAGAGCTTGGACGCCGTTCATAGTAACGGTTCGGCGCGATATCGAAAGTTTTGCTGCGGGGGAATCGCCCCGCCTTGAATCATATTCTTACGGAACACGCAGTAAATGCACATTCCCGCCCCGTAAAAAGTAACATCTTTAATCAGTATACCGGCCGGCAGCATCCGCACCGGCACAGATCAGAACATGATATCCTGTATCAGGTTCGCCAGTTTGGCCGCCTCTTTACTGATCTGCTCCTGATCCTTCCCCTCGATCATAACACGCACAAGGGGTTCCGTTCCGCTGGGCCTGATCAGCACCCTTCCTTCTCCGGCAAACATCTCCTCCAGTTTTGCGATCGCGGAAGAAATCTCCGGATACTCCATATAGTGCTCTTTTTTATGGTTTGCCACCTTTGCGTTTACCAGAGCCTGCGGCAGTACCTGCATAACGGACGCCAGTTCCGAGAGCGGCTTTCCCGTCTCTACGATAACCTGCAGCAGATGCAGTGCACTGAGCAGTCCGTCACCTGTTGTATTTTCATCCAGAAAGATAATGTGTCCCGACTGTTCTCCGCCCAGGCTGGCGCCTATCTCCCTCATCCGCTCCAGCACATATCTGTCCCCGACCTTTGTGGCTTCCATATGAATACCCTTTTCCTTTGCCATCAGGGTAAATCCGAGATTGGACATTACCGTCACCACGATCGTATCCTTTTTCAGTTTTCCCTGTTCCTTCATATGGTTGCCGATGATCGCCATAATCTCATCGCCTTCCACGATCTTTCCGTTTTCATCCACTGCCAGCATTCTGTCCGCATCTCCGTCGAACGCCAGGCCAAGATTTGCCTTTTCGTAAACAACCCGTGCCTTTAGTTCTCCCATGTGGGTAGAACCGCAGTTGGCATTGATATTGGTACCATCCGGCATATTATGAATCGGAACCACATTCGCTCCCAGTTCCCTGAGCGCCTCCACCGATGTGTAAAAAGCCGCGCCCTCCGCACAGTCCACAACGATCTTCATTCCTGTCAGATCTACCCCCACGGACTGTATTGCATGGTTGATATATTCCTCTCTTGCATCCGTGCGGTATTTTATCTTTCCCACACCGGGGCCTATCGGAAATTTAATGCCTGCCATACCGCCCCTGATCACTGCTTCTATTTCATCTTCCAGTTCGTCAGGCAGTTTATATCCGTTTCCGTTAAAAAACTTAATGCCGTTAAACTCCACCGGATTGTGGGAAGCCGAGATCACAACGCCTGCGTCCACCTTATATTTTCTTGTCAGATATGCTACTGCCGGTGTCGGGATCACGCCTACATAAATACAGTTTGCCCCTACCGAGCAGGCCCCTGCCATCAACGCATTGGCAAGCATATCGCCGGAAATTCTCGTATCGCAGCCTACCATGATCGTCGGCTTATGTTCCGTCTCTTTTGTCAGGACATAAGCTCCCGCCTGCCCCAGCTGCATTGCGAGGAGCGGCGTCAGTTCTTCATTTGCCACACCTCTTACTCCGTCTGTTCCAAATAGTCTTCCCATCGATTTTGCCGCCTTTCCTTCTTTTTCAAAAGTATTCATAAATCAGGCTTTCACCTTACTGTATGCTCTTTTCATACTCTATTCTTCCGTATCTTCCTCTGTTATTTCCGAAACTGTCATAGATACCGTAACGGGTCTGTCAATCTCCGTATATTCCGGATTATTGAACTGCAGGGCCACCAGATACCTTCCCGGCACCACTTCTCTTATTCCCTGCTCACGAGCCCACTCAGCCACATCTACCGCCGCCTCCAGATTTTCTTCCGTAAGGCCGCTCATCACAGAACGGATTCCCGTAACGGACACCGGATACTCTTCCTCCAGTCCTTCCAGTTCACATTTGAGCCCTTCCGGTACATTGAGAAGTTTTACATTCTTCGCCTGAAGAGTGTACTCCACTGTTGTCTCCCTTTCCACTCCTACCGTCACATTGACCGGCATAGAGCTGCTCTTATCCGCCATCTGTATATTTTCCGGCAGATAATCACAAATATCAATCTCCGCCGTCATATCTTCACTGATCCCCGATACGTCGATCGCTTCCGCCGGGATCACGATCTCATTTACGGCATTCAACGCGGCACGTTTGCCTGCGATCCACACCGTCTGCACATCGCTTGTCACAGCGCCGGTCAATCCGTAACCATCCGCCGGCTCACCCTCAACCTCAAAGCGTAACGGCACTTCCTTTGTGGAGAGAATCTCGATCGTGATCATAACGCTCTCCGGATTTTTTGTCAGCGTGCTTCCTTCTACTTCATTTCCCTCCTCATCATAAAGGCGTACCGGTACACTGGTCGTAATATCGCTGGTAAATTCGGACAATGTACTCATATCGATATTGATCCCTGCCGAAACCACCCTGTTTACAGCAGACTCCGGTCCTGATACCCTGACAAGATTCTGATCCGTCGTCACATTTCCGACTACATAGCCCTCCGGCGCATTCCCTGTCACATTGGTTTTCAGCACCAGCTGCACATTCTTTTTGTTTTCAATACTTACCCGCACGCTGTCTGTACTGCCGCGGATATCGCCGATCTGATTCCCCACCTTCGGCACGGAGAACTCCACCTGCAATGTATTTAAGCTGTTCAGCGTATTCATATCGGCCGTTGCCACGATATCCGATTTGCTTATATTTTCTCCCACAGAACGCGGCGCATAGATCGTCACTCTCGGAATGATATCCGTATCGTCCAGCACTTCATAGATCATGCCCTGATTTGTGATCACCTCCGCATTTTTTATTGTCACCGGAACATCAAGATAAGTCCAGCGGACCACCGGGTCATCAATATTTACGACCAGCAGCCAGAGCGTCACTGCGAGCAGGAAAGAAATGATCTTAAGCCCGAGATTCCTGGTCAGTCTTCTGGACCATTTCACTTTTTCTTTCTTATCCATTCTTTACCCTTCCTTTCCAGATAATGCGCTTCTTCTCTTCCACCACTTTATCCTGAATCTCAGAAAGGTATTCCCGCAGTTCATCCGCACTTAAACCTCTGTGAAGCCTTCCGCCGTAAGCTACACTGATCTTGCCTGTCTCCTCCGAAACAATGACCGTCATGGAATCCGTCGCCTCCGAAATACCCACGCCGGCCCTGTGCCTGGTTCCCAATTCCTTGCTCAGCAGCATATTATCGGAAAGGGGCAGGTAACAGGTCGCCGATACGATCCTGTCTCCGCGCACAATAACAGCACCGTCATGCAACGGTGTATTATGCTCAAAAATATTGATCAGAAGCTGATTGGACACCAGTCCGTCCACATCGATCCCTGTCTTTTCATAATCCGTGAGCGGCTGTTTATGTTCCACTACGATCAATGCACCTGTTTTCACCTTTCCCATCTCCACACAGGCCTTCACGATCTCGTTGATCGTTCTGTCCGAAAACCTGGCATTGACAGGCGGCTTCAGCATATCCAATGAAAACAGGCCGGCTATGATATTTTTCTGTCCCAGATTTTCCAGTGCTTTCCGAAGTTCCGGCTGCAGGATAACCACCATCGCAATAACAGCAAGAGAGATCAGCCTCTCCGCCATCCAGAGAATCGTGGTCATCTTTGTAAAAAATGCGACCAAAAGAAAAGCACAGATCACCAGCACTCCCCGGAGGAGCGCCCATGCCCTGGTCTCTTTCACCCAGACAAGAACCGCATATATCATAAAAGTTATGATAATGACCTCAATAATATCCGTCTTGGTTACCGCATTAAAAGAGGGTATATAAAGATTTTCCATATATCTGCTAAATGTAGCTGATAATTCTTGCATTGCCTTGTTCTTCCCTTCCTGCTTTTCCTTCATTAAGATGCATATCAGGGGAAGAAAGTTTGAAAGCAGCTTTTAGTGGCTCTTTTTCTTTTTCCTCTGGGCATTGATCTTCTTTACCGTCTTTTCCGGTCTGGAAAGTATCACTTTCGGAACCGCTTTTACATAATAATAATATTCATCATCCTCAAACTGAACATTCTCCGCCCTGCTGTAATCCATCTGGAACATCAGAAATTCCACAGCCATGGCTATTCCGGCACTGACAAGGCTCCCCAATATAATGCCTATCGTCGATACCTCCGCATCCATCAGAAGCGCTCCCAGAAGCAATACCACCATCTGCGCTATAGTGCCCGCTATAATGGCTATCGTCCAGCTGTGATCTATGGAAAGCCTTCGGATCAGATAAACAATGATCACCGTCAGTGCAAACGCTATCATCACTACAACCATGGTCTTATTCTTCAGAAAACCGTCCACCACATACCTGAAACGCCCTGACATATCTTCCGCTTCCAACGCGCTTAATCCTGATACGTTCCCTGCCACATAGCTTACCATATAATAAACGACAACGCCGCAGGCCACCGCCACCGCCGATACCGGTGTTGCCAGAAGGCCTGCACAAACGGGAACCACGTACGGTATTTTCAAATAAAAACACATCGGCAGAAGAAGCACGACCACCGCATCTTTCGGTGCGAACCTGAAATATACCAGTGCCAGGATCAAAAACAATATCAGCGCCACCAGCGCGCATTCCATCGATAATGCATACATATGCAGTATAATAAAGGCAGCTGAACATATGATAATAAAATTAAGCGGTAAAAAGGAACACATTAATGCTGCCACAAGCACGATAGACATACTGTTGATCCTTTCCATATAACCGGTATAGGAATTGATCATAACAAATGCGGCCAGGGCAAGCATAAATTTCCCCAACGGTTTTAAATATACTTCATTTCTTCCGACAAAAGTCTTCAGAGTTTCTTTTGCTAATAATAACTGCGTCATTAAATATCCTTTCAAGCCTCTTCATGATACATGGCATTTAAGGCTTTCAATCCACCATAATATTTTTTCAGATTTTTCTGCGCTTTCGCATAACGGTATGCGTACACCATATAAGTGATCAGCGCATATCCTATCACAAGCACCAGATAGCGCGTCAGCAGCAGTTTCGCATACTCTATCCAGTCCGTCTCGTAGATGCTCTTCAGAAAATCCTCCAAATTATAAAAAACATAGCCCGCGTAAAAAATACCTGCCGCTATCGTTATATAAATAACGCTCTTCAACATCTGCAGGCCGATATAATCACCTCTGAAATAATTTGCTGTGGCAATATCCTTTTTTCCTTCATTATCCTCATATGCCTGCAGCCTGCTCATCAGGATAACCCTCTCCTCATGGATCATATGCCCTACCTCCTTCTTTGTACACCGGTATAATGCTATTGAAGGAAACGCATCTTCGGATTATCTTTCGGGTCTTTTTTCGTTTTGATCTCTTTTTTCTGCTTCGGCAGCACACTGCTTAAATTATTTGTCATATCGGCCTTGCATTTATCGCAAAATCTTCCTGTCGAAATATTTTTCCCGCATTTTTCACAGGTAATTCCCGTTACACCGCCGTCGCTGCTGAACTCCAGACGTTCCTCACGCACCCACTGGCGCACCTGCTGTGAATCCACCTCGCAGTTTTCTGACACATCATGAATCGTAGCGCCTTTATTATCCTGTACATATTTTTTTACTTCCTGAAATTTTTTCTCCAGTGCATCTTTACATGCCGGACAAACCGGTGCTCCGGATACATAATTGAATAATTTTCCGCACTTTTTACAATTTCTGACGTTCATTACACTCTGCCTCCTGTTTCAGTTCCGCGCCTATAAAAGTTCTTTTCCTATAGCCGCGGTAATAAAATATACTTTCTTTACCCCTGCACATTTCAAAACGGCTGCACAGGCGTCCACTGTACTTCCGGTTGTATAAATATCGTCAATTATGATAACTGTCTTTAATTTTACATCATTTCTATCTATTTTAAAAGCCCTTTTCAAATTATTTTGGCGCTCTCTGTCCCCGAGGAGCTTTTGCGGCAATGTTTTTCTCACTCTCCTGATCAGACGTCCTTCCACAGGAATCCCCATTTTTCCGCCTATGACTTTGGCAAGCACCTCCGCCTGATTATAACCGCGCTCCCGCTTTCTGGTATAATGGACAGGGACCGGCACCAGTGCATCCGGCTTCCATGCCCGGATAAATCTTCCAAGCCTCCTTACGATCTCCTCCCCGTAATAGCGGGCATACTCCCTCCGCCCCGCATATTTGAACCGATACATTGACTTTGCAACGGACTCATAGGTAAACAGCCCCATCCCCCGGTCAAACTGATGCATGATGATCCGGCATCCCCTGCAGTACTCCTCCCGTTCATCCTCCACATGCTTACCGCACTTTTGACATCTCGCCCCGCTTACCGCTACAAATACATTCCTGCACGCCGGACAGATCAGTTCCGGGAACGGTGCCGCCTCATCGCACACCGGACATCTGGCGGGAAATACCAGATCAAGACCCCCTTCCCGGATTTTTTCCGTCCTTTTCCAAAATTTATTTATCTTTTCCATACATGCCTTTCCCCCTCCGGGCAAGGCTCAGATTATTTTTATCTCCGATCGAAAACCTGCGGTTTTGCATCCCCGGCATCTACGATCTCCCGAATTCTCTGATCAAGAGAAGTATACCTGCCGTTTTCCCCCGTATTATCGATCATCTCCTGCAGCATCCGTGATGAACCGAGTATCGTAACGCAATGCTTCGCCCTCGTAACCGCCGTATACAAAAGATTTCTGTTAAATAACAGCCTGGGGCCGGAAAGTATCGGCATCACCACCGCCGGATATTCCGATCCCTGCGATTTATGGATTGTCACCGCATAGGCGAGTTCCAGTTCGTCCAGTCCCGTAAACGGATAAGTCACTCTCCTGCATTCGTCAAATTCCACCACCAGCGTAGAGGAAAAGTCATTGATCTCCCGGATGACCCCCACATCTCCGTTAAAAATACCAGCACCTTCGTCTACCACAATATTGTACTTCGATACAACCTCCCACTCCAGCTGATAATTATTTTTGATCTGCATGACCTTATCGCCCTCCCGGAACAGGTCCTCCTCCCCCACGCTGTGCTCCTTTTTATCCGCTCCGGGCGGATTCAGGTACCGCTGCAGGATCCGGTTCAGCGCCTCCACTCCCAGACTCCCTTTTTTCATCGGCGTCAGCACCTGGATATCCAGCGGAGATGCCTGCACATAGCGCGGCAGCATATCCTGCACCAACTGTACAAGATGCTTATATATGACATTGACGTCATTTCTTTCCAGAAAGAAAAAATCCCTGCTTTTATTATCCAGCGGAATACTTTTTCCTTCGTTGATCAGATGGGCGTTGATAATGATGTCGCTTTCCCCCGCCTGGCGGAATATCTTTTTCAGTATCACAGCCGGAAAAGCACAGCTTTTTATCAGGTCATGAAGTACCTGTCCCGGACCCACGCTGGGAAGCTGATCCATATCCCCCACCAGAACCAGCCTTGTCCCCTGCATCACCGCCTTTAACAGTGATTGCAGCAGAAACAGATCCACCATGGACATCTCATCCACGATGATCACATCCGCCTCCAGGGGATTATCCGCATTTTTCTCAAATTTTGCGCTTTGTCCGGCGCTGTTATCCGAAATGCCCCCGTTCAGCTCCAACAGCCGGTGAATGGTTTTCGCTTCATAGCCGGTGGCCTCTGTCATCCGTTTTGCCGCCCTTCCTGTAGGCGCCGCCAGCAGGATATCCATCCCCTCCTGCTCAAAATATCGTATCATCGTATTGATCGTTGTGGTCTTTCCTGTCCCCGGCCCGCCGGACAAGATCAGGACACCATGCCTGAGGCTTTCCATCACCGCCTGACGCTGCAGTTCATCCAGTTCTATTTTTTGCTCCCGCTCCAGTTCCCGGATCTTATTCAGCCAAAGCCGCTCCCGGGAGGGCACAGCCTCCCCTTCCTCCTCCATCGCCTGATTCAGATCAATCAGCATTCTTGCGCAGTTCATCTCCGCATAGTAAAACAGGGAGGCATATACCCGTCTTCCACCCTCCTCCCTTTTCAGCACTATTTTTTTCTCCATCGCCAGATTTTCCAGCTGCCCCTCCAGCACTTCCTTCTCTATCTGCAAAAGTCCCGCCGCCTGTGCCAGAAGCTTTTCCTCCGGCAGATAGGAATGCCCTTCTCCCGCCGCCCTCTGCAGCGTATAAAACAGACCGCTTCTGATCCTGTATTCCGAATCCACACGGATACCCGCCCTCGCCGCGATCTCGTCCGCTTTTTTAAAACCGACGCCGCTGATATCCTCCGCAAGTTTATATGGGTTTTCCCGCAAAACGCCGTAAAGCCCCATCCCGTAGGTTTCATAGACCTTTGCCGCCAGGGCGCCGGAAATGCCGAGTTTCTGCAGAAAGACCATCGCATCCCGCAGATCCCTTTTCTCTTCCATCTGCATCCCGATCTCCCGGGCGATCCTCTCCGATATTCCCTTTATCTCCGCGAGACGTTCCGGTTCCTGTTCCATGATCCGAAATGTATCCGCCCCGAACTTTTTCACAATGCGGGATGCCAGTGCCGCTCCCACCCCCCTGATCGCTCCCGAACCCAGATAACGTTCTATGCTGACAACATCCTCCGGCTGCGCCATGCGGAAAGACTCCGCCTTAAACTGCCTGCCGTAAAGCGCATGTTCCGTGAAATCCCCGTATACTTCAAGGCTCTCCCCCTCATCCGCTCCTCTGAACATGCCCACACAGGTGACTTCCTCCCCGTCCGTCATCAGGGAAAGTACGGTATAACCGTTTGCTTCATTTCGATATATAATATGCTCAATATAGCCTTTTATCGTTTCCAAATCTTCCTTCATTCCGACCGTCCGATGACAACAGTCATTTATTTTCTATATACCCTTATATACTCCAGATCTGTCACGGAAGAAGCGTTATATTCCGTATTCAGCCATTTCATGATGAACTCCTCCTCATCATACATCACTTCTCCGTAACAGCTTTCCACAAATACCACATCTGGGTAACGCTCCGGATGCATCTCCCAGTAATCCAGAATCATCTCATCATAAACCGGCGTACTGATCGTATTCGGCGCGCTGACCACCACGTCTCCAAACATATAATAGAAACTGCTCGGCCCCACATACAGCCCTCAGCCGCCTTTCTCCCAAATTACAGCACAATAATATGATCATGACCGGATACAGAAGAGCCATGGAGGGATATGCCAGCACTGCCCCGGACAGAAAGACGCCGGAAAGCGCCAAAATACTGAATTCTTTTTTCCCCGCCCCGCTTTCCTTCTGTTCACCTGAGGCCTGGTACATAAACAGGATAAAACATAATACACTGCAAGTCATAAACCAGTTCTGTAAATTGGAATATTCCGGTGCAATAACGCCTTTCGGAAAGCAGAGCGCATAAACACAGCTTCCCAAAAAAGCAAAATCCCCCATCTCCTGCGGTAAAATATACTTCAGCACCCGGTACAATAAATACGCTGTCAAAAACTGAAAAACAATACCCCAGATATGCATATACAATACAATTCCCGTATCAGAACCGCCGCTGAAAACCCGGAACAATTTTATCAAAACCGCGCCGAATATAGCAGAAGTCTGATGAGGTTCCCAGAGATCCAAAAGCATCCTGTCGCCTCCGGCGAGGCGCCACGCCAGTTCAATGCCATACCCCTCATCTGTATTGCTTCCCACAAAAATCAATTTAACTGCTGTCAGCAGCACTATCAGCAACAGCAACAGTCTGTATTTCTTTTTCATTTCACAGACGTTTCCTTTCTCCCACCTGCAGGCAATCTGTCCAGATATTCCCTGCTGCCCAGATTCCCGCCGCAATATAAAGCAAAATATATACCCCGTGCGGCAATACCGGCAGTTCATACAAAAATTCTCCCCAGTCCAGAATGACCGCCGTCTCCAGAAGCACCCACACCGGAATCCACCTCTTATCACAAAAGCCCAGAAGCAGGATAAGAACCAGAAGCGGATAAAGCATCCAGGTTCCCATATCCTCCCAGAAATACAACAACCTGCCGATACACTGAAAAATACTGTAACCGCTGATCAGCCCGGACATACTGCCTGCCAGCATCACTGCCGAACAGATATTCCCGAAACGCCCCTGTCTGGCTTTCTCTCCCTTTCGTTTTTCTTTTCCGGCCACAGCAAGCAGACAAAGCCCCAGCACCAATGACAGTATCACCGCATAGTGCCTGAACAGCCCGCAGGCGATACCTGCAAGAACTCCCGCCGGTATTTCTTTTCTCCGCACATACAAGAGATATGCGCCGGCAAGAAGCCCCACCGAAATACTGTCCAGATGTGCCCAGAAAGGAGAATTCAGCAATACCATCGGCAGAAAAAGCATTGCGCCGTAAACAGCCAGCGCGGAGAGTTTTTCATCCGCCTCTCTCCCTTTTATATTCCCCTTTGAGCCCTCTGTGTTTTTCCTTCTTTTATGATCATAAATGCAAACCGCCGTCATCGCCGCCGCAAAAAGATCCGCCGAGATACAAAGTAGTTTTACCAGAAAAAATAAGGTCTTCTCCGGCAGAAAAGTACTGTTGATACCGCTCAGGACACGCATGAGCAGCATATACAACGGTGTATGACAGTTACCCTCTATCTCGATCAGATTCGGCAGATAATCTGCGCTGATGCATTCGATCATGGGCTTTCTGACCGCAACCGCCAATACTGTCAGTACCACGGTCCCGATCCATAATATATATTTATTAATAAAATTCATTATACTGTTTTCTACTGAAGATACCCCTTTCCCCAAAGCGGGCACCCGTGTTTCCCTGTCCGCTCCTTTTTCCGCTCCCGCATCCCAGTTCCTTATCATCTGCCATGTAAAAAAGCCAAGCGAAAGCAGATAGGCCGCCGCAATCCATTGATCCGATATAATATCCTGTCCAAAAGTCACCTGCAGGTAAGCAATAAAACTCCCCAGCCCGATGACCACGGCCATCCACCATGACTTCCGGTTCAGAAAGGCGTAAATGACAGCCAGTACCTCCACCAGCATCCCGTAACGCTCATGCATACAGGGCAGGAAACACATCATAAAAAATGTGCTCCATACCGCAAATTCCATCCACTGCTTCTCTGAAACTTCCGTTTTTTTCCTGATCACAGCCACAGCAAAAATGCCAAGCCCCGCCAGAATACTAAGAATCGCCACATTGGAGAAAATATAATAAGGCGCCTCCCGGAACAATGCCCAGAAGTTCGGATAAAACACATACATATAAGGATAGCGCCCAAGCTGCCTCGTATAGACCGAAAAAGGAATAAATACGGAATAACCGCCCAAAATGGCAGGAATGCAGAGCACTTCCATCATCACTGCCGCGAGCAGAAAATATCCCCCGGAAAAGCTTCTTTTTTTCCACCAGAAGATCAACAGGACAGGCAGGATCAGTACGGCCTGTAGTTTGAAAGAAAAAGCACAACCGAGCAGGATCATTGCCGCCCCGTAACGCTTTTTTAAAAGAGCAAAGATCATATAGAGCAAAAACGCCACATAAATAAAATCACACTGCCCCCACCAGGCACCGTTCAAAATTGCCGAAGGATAAAACAGCACTGCCGCACAGGACATCGTAAACCACAGCTCTTTCCTTCCTTCTTCCGCAAAATGAGCCACAATCAGTCCCGCCCCGGCTGCTCCGATATATTCAAACAAAACGGAAAACAGTTTTACCTTGACGATCGTTCTTCCCGGCAGATAATTCAGCAGCCACAAAACAGTGATATAAGGCAAATTATAATCCCCGTCATAAGCCATCAGAATCTTCGGCCCCTGCCCCGTTTTCATCGCCGCAGACCAGGGGATCAGACAGGTTTCAAAATCCGCCGTAATATGCTCGATCCCCGCCCACCGGACACCAAACGCCGCCGTCCCCGCAAGCAGAAGGATCAGTATATAAATATATCTCCTGTTTTCCTGTTTTTGTATCACCACTCTATCACTTTTCCTCACTACTCAGACAGCCGGGCATCCAAATACCCGGCTGTTATATGTTACCATTCACAATATTACCACTTATTGCCCGCATCGCCTTTCTTAAACCGGGCCGGCATATCCGGAAAATCTCCTTCCGCAGCCCGATATACCGCCGCCTTATTCCGGCAGTTCCGATACATCGATCGTGTTACGCTTCATAGATTCATAAAGCTGCTGAGCAAGCCCCAGCCCCGACTCTTCAGTTATCTTCTCCGCAAACTTCTGCACAATGCTATCCTTCATAAAATCCTTACTCGTAGACATTGCATTGGAAGTACTCTCTCCCATTCCGAACAGATCCACCGTTTTGAATACTTCTTTTAATGCCATCTCCACAAAGTATTCCTCGAACTGCTTACAGGCATCCATCAGCTCTTCATCGGTGGCATTTTTGTAATCTGTATTTTTGACCTGATCCATTTTTGCCGTTGCCGACGAAGAATTTGACAGATAACTCTGATAATCTGTATTTAAACTGCTGATATCCATAACTAATCACCCTTCATTTACTGTCTGAGCTGGTTCGCCTGCTGCATCATCTGATCCGATGCAGTGATCGCTTTGGAATTTAATTCATAAGCCCTCTGCGCCACGATCAGATTTACCATCTCATCTACCACCTGCACATTGGAGTTTTCCAGATACCCCTGAAGGAACCGGCTTTTCTTCACCTGATTATTGGTTGCTTCATTGATCGCCGGGCCGCTGGCATCGGATACGGCGTAAAGGCTGTCTCCCTCCTTTGTCAGTCCCGTCGGATTATTAAACTGCCATGCACCGATAGACACACCGATCGGTGTCGGATTACCATTTGCGTTCGGATAACAGATCTCACCATCCTGACTCAACGTGATCCGGCTCGTAATATAGTTGCTTCCCAGTTCGATCACCTGTCCTCTGGAATTCAGCACTTTCATACCTTCCGAATTCGTAAGCGTCACACCGCCGCCGCTGTTGATCGCCCAGATAAAGCTGCCGTTTCTCGTATAATAGGTTTCTCCGTCCTCACCTCTTACGGCAAAGAACCCTTCTCCCTCGATCGCAAAATCCGAATCACTGCTGGATTCCAACAAATTCCCCTGTACAAACCGGCTGGTAATCGCCGCGTTTCTCACACCAAGACCAACCTGCGCGCCGGTAGGCTTTGTCTCACCGTTGCCGGAAGTTGTTTCCGACTGGATCTCCTGATATAACAAGGTCTTAAACTGATTTACCTGAGTTTTATAACCCGTAGTATTTACGTTTGCCAGATTATTGGCGATCGTATCAACATTTGTCTGTTGGGCGATCATGCCGGTCGCTGCAGACCATAAGCTTCGTACCATTGTGTTATCCTCCTGCATTTATAAAAAGCAGCAATTTTATGTTCTGATTCCTGTTTACGTATATATATCGGCTTACTTTCCCCGATCCTTAACCTTCTTTTATAATTTTCCGATCTGGTTTGCCGCAATCTGCAGTGTATCATTGTGCGCCTGAATAACCTTCTGATTTGTTTCATAGGCCCTGGTCGTCGCGATCATCTGCACCATCTCATAGACAGTCTGCACGTTTGCGGCCTCCAGATATCCCTGATAAGTCTGGGCGGACGCCTCCCTCTGTGTCGCTCCATCCAACGGCCGGTACAGGTTTTCCCCGAATTTCTCCAGATAATCGTAATTTTCAAAATCCGTGATCTGCATCTGCGCCCGCAGTGTGCCGTCCTGATAAATACGACCGCCGCGGTCGATCTTTGTTTCGCCCGCCGTAGTGGAAAGCCGTATATGCTGCCCGTTTGTCCCAACCACAAAGTCGCCGTCCTGTGTGACAAGATAGCCTTCCTTTGTCATATTGAAATTGCCGTCCCGCGTATAGAGTGTAAAACTCTCTCCCGCCTTATTGGTAAAATCAATCGTGAAAAACCCTTCTCCCGCCAACGCCACATCGAACGTATTATCCGTGACTTTCATCGGTCCCTGCGTATAATCGGTGTATACCTCACCGATCTTGACGCCCATGTTCATATTGCCAAGCCTGTGGGCATCCGGGCCCGGTGTTGTGGAATCCTTGATCCGGTAAGCCAGAAGGCTGTCAAAAGACTGACTTGTCACACCTTCCTTCTTAAATCCTGTTGTATCGGAATTTGCCAGATTATTCGTCAGGATATCCATCCTTCTCTGCTCGTTCCGCATCCCCGTATACGCTGTATATAATCCCTTTACCATATTGCCATGCCTTTCTATCCTATCTTGTTGGTCTCTATCCTGCTGCTTTCAGCCCTGACCTTACTGTCTGCATAAACCGGTCGTTTCCCGGCTTATCCGTATTACTCAGTCTTCCCTGTATCCGGCCAAAAACTCCACATACCGTCCTGTACCGATCGCCACCGCCGTCATGGGATCCTCCGCCGTCATGGTATTAATGCCGGTTTTGTCCGAAATCAGTTCTTCCAGTCCTCTTAAAAGGCTGCCGCCCCCTGTCAGCACAATACCGCGGTCCGCAATATCCGCCGCCAGTTCGGGAGGCGTTTTCTCCAATACGCTGTGGATTGCTTCCACGATCTGGGAAGTGGTTTCTTTCAATGCCTCCTCCGTTTCCTCCGACGAAACACGGATCGTATTAGGCAGGCCGGATACAAGATTTCGCCCGCGCACATCCATAAAATCCGGTTCCGGTCTCGGGAAAGCGGAACCAATACGGATCTTGATATCCTCCGCCGTCCTTTCACCGATCAGAAGATTATGCTTCTTCCTCATATACCGGACGATCGCCTCATCAAAATCATCCCCTGCAATCTTAATGGATGCGCTGACTACCGTTCCTCCGAGAGAAATTACCGCCACATCGGAAGTACCGCCTCCGATATCCACGATCATATTGCCGCAGGGTTTTGAAATATCGATCCCGGCTCCGATCGCTGCCGCAATCGGTTCTTCGATCACGGAAACCTCCCTTGCCCCCGCCTGATAGGTCGCGTCTTCCACCGCTTTTTTCTCTACTTCCGTCACACCGCTGGGCACACATACCGCAATTCTCGGTTTCCGAATGCTTCGCTTTCCCAACGCCTTCTGAATAAAGTATTTCATCATTTTTTCGGTAACGGTATAATCGGAAATAACCCCCTGGCGAAGCGGCCTTACCGCCACAATATTACCGGGCGTCCTTCCCAGCATCAGCCTTGCGTCCTCACCGATCGCTTTGATCTTATTCGTATCTCTGTCAAAAGCAACGACAGAAGGTTCTTTCAATACAACACCTTTTCCTCTGATATATACCAGTATGCTGGCTGTTCCCAAATCAATCCCTATATCCGTATACTGCATCCCAACTTAGCCCCTTTCCATGGTTTCACTCTATTGCATCGCACCCGTTAAGCGTTATTCCCTATTCTTAATTTTTCCATTTAGCACATATTTAAACATAAACTGGCACAATATTAAACATACAAAGCCATTATAAACCACTTGAAAAGATTTTCAAAGACCTTTCACGAAATTTTTACAAAAAAAAGAGACGCAAAATAAGTCAGATCTCTTATTTCGCGTCCCTGCTCTTTTGTCAATATCGTTTCACCGGTTTCTCTGCAATATACGTCCGTGAAATTACAGATTCCCCTAAGGCAGCAGATCAAATGCGCCTTTCGGTCCCCACATGACCGCATAACTCCTGAACTGATCGGTCGCAATCGTCACTGTACTGTCATTGACATCCATATCCTTTAAAATGCTTACCGTACCATCCGCATTCAGCACCGCTACCGCATAATCCGCATATGCCGGGAAACTGAAGGGTACTGTCATTGTCACCAGAATTTTCTGATTCGTCTGGAGAACTCTCTCTTTTCTCCCGTTTTTCAGTTCGATCTCATAACAGGAAGCCCCCCTTGCACCGGCTCTCCATGCCGCATACCGCAAAGGTCCTGCCGAATAGGGCCCCGGTTCCGCAGCCCCGACTTCCAATGTGACGATCTGGTCGCCCACTGCAGCCCTTACTGCCGCCGCATCC
The DNA here is from genome assembly GCA_910573755.1 of Lachnospiraceae bacterium. Taxonomy (GTDB): domain Bacteria; phylum Bacillota; class Clostridia; order Lachnospirales; family Lachnospiraceae; genus 1XD8-76. Next base: position 125,777 of record CAJTBO010000001.1, read on the forward strand.
GTAGTCGTACCTATATCATACATCTGGTATCCCTTGGACGCAGCACTTACCGTGCTGACGATATCCTTCGCATAAGTAGATATCCAGAGCTGCTCCAACGCATAGGGACTTACATTCCGGAACGCGTTAAACGTCCCCGCCGGCGCCGCTATGACCGCAAAGGTATCAAAATTGCTGCTGTCCACTGTCAGCGTCACCGGATTCGGATCCAGATCTCCCAGAATCTCCAGCCCTCCGTCCTGCTTTATGCTGATCACCGCATAGTCCTTTGCCGGATCGCTGCCGTTCGGAAGCACCATCCCGACCCTGACGGGGCTAACCATTCCCACTACATCCTGCGTCCAGCCTTCCTCCGTGTAGAATTCCATGTCCATGTCCAGAATTCCCACCACATGGCCGCCCAGAGATGCCGCCATATTACTAAAGGTGTTCCGCGCCTGCTCACCGCACTCACTGTCCGTCACATTCAGACGCACACCGACATTCAGTTCCAGCTGCTCCCAGCTTATGCCTGCATACATTTTCACCGTTGCCTGAGGTGTCTGTATACTGACATTGGAAAATGTCTTGGAATAATTCGCTGTATATACCCTGACATCATTCCAGTTTTTGGAATAGTCCGGTGCCGCCTCTGTCTGCAATTTTGATGCCGGTGCCGCAAACACGCACAGGGACATCGCCGCAGCCATTATTACTGCCACCACTCTTTTTACTCTCATAAAGACCTCCCATCCGGAAATACCCGTCTGATTTAATAAATACTTCTATCGTTATCAGCATATCAAATCTGTCTTGCAAATACAAGTAAATTGACGTATTGTTCAACAAATTTTAATAATTAAGGAAATGTTTTCCTTAAATTCACACATTTCTACACGCCTCGCGGCATAGTGCAAAATCTCAGGCCCCTACTTTTTCTCCAACATTTTCTTAATATATTGTCCCGTATAGGACAGCGGATTTTCCACCACTTCTTCCGGCGTTCCGCGGGCGATGACCTGTCCGCCGCCGTCTCCGCCTTCCGGTCCGATATCAATGATGTGATCCGCCGTTTTGATCACATCCAGATTGTGCTCGATCACCACCACCGTATTTCCGCCCTCTGTCAGTCTGTGCAGAATCTCCACCAGTTTGTGCACATCTGCAAAATGCAGTCCTGTGGTGGGTTCGTCCAGAATATAGATCGTCCGGCCCGTACTCTTTCTGGAAAGTTCCGTGGCAAGCTTCACACGCTGAGCCTCTCCGCCGGAAAGCTCCGTGGAAGGCTGTCCCAGTTTAATATAAGAAAGCCCCACATCATACAGCGTTTCTATCTTTCTGCGGATGCTCGGCACATTCTCAAAAAATCCAAGCGCTTCCTCCACCGTCATATCCAGCACGTCAAAAATACTTTTCCCTTTATATTTTACATCCAGTGTTTCCCTGTTATAGCGTTTTCCGCCGCAGACCTCGCAGGGTACATATACATCCGGCAGAAAATGCATTTCTATCTTTAAAATGCCGTCCCCCGAGCAGGCTTCGCAGCGTCCGCCCTTGACATTAAAGCTGAAACGCCCCTTCTTATAACCCTTCGCTTTGGCATCCGGCGTCGCCGCAAAAAGATCCCGGATCATATCAAAGACACCGGTATAGGTAGCCGGATTGGAACGGGGCGTCCGCCCGATCGGGGACTGATCGATGCTGATCACTTTATCAAGCTGCTCCAATCCCAAAATGTCATCATGGTCACCGGCGATCGTCCTTGCCCTGTTCAGACTCTTTGCCAGATGTTTATACAAAATCTCATTGACAAGAGAACTTTTTCCGGAACCCGACACACCTGTCACACATGTCATAATCCCTAATGGGATATCCACATCAATATTTTTCAGATTGTTTTCTCTTGCTCCCTTTACCGTCAGAAACCCGGCCGGCGTCTTCCGCTCCGCCGGTACCGGTATCTGTAGTTTTCCGCTCAGATACTGTCCTGTAATGGATTCCTCCACCTGGCAGATTTCCTCCGCTGTCCCCTGTGCGATCACTTTCCCGCCGCGGGAGCCGGCTCCCGGTCCGATATCAATGATATGGTCCGCAGCCCACATAGTATCTTCGTCATGCTCCACTACCAACAGCGTATTTCCCATATCTTTCAGGTTCTTCAGCGTCTTTATCAGCTTATCGTTATCTCTCTGATGCAGGCCGATACTGGGTTCATCCAAAATATAACAGACCCCCACCAGTCCGGAACCAATCTGAGTAGCCAGCCTGATCCGCTGCGCCTCCCCGCCGGAAAGTGTGGCAGTTGCCCTTGTCAGCGACAGATAATTCAGGCCCACATCGATCAGGAAGCCTACCCTTGCACGGATCTCCTTTAAGATCTGCTTTCCGATCAATTCCTGCTGCTTCGTCAATTTCATTTCCTGCAGAAATGCATGGAGCTCGCCAAGCGACATTGCCGTCAGCTCATAAATATTTTTATCATACACCGTAACTGCCAGAGATTCCAGCTTCAGCCTTCTCCCGCCGCAGAGCTTACAGGGTGTAACCCGCATATATTCTTCATACTCTGCCTTTGCAGTCTCCGAATAGGTTTCCCGGTAACGCTGCTCCACGTTTTTCACAAGCCCCTGAAACGCCACCGGATAGATGCCTTCCCCCCTCTGTCCTTTATAATGCACTTTCACTTCTTTTCCGCCCGTACCCGAAATCAGCACCTCCCTGATCTCCGGCGCAAGTTCCCTCCAGGGCGTATCCATACTGAAACCGTATTCCGCCGCCAGCGCCTCCAGCAGCGCATGCGTAAAGCTTCCCTTATCCTTGCTGGACTGCCATCCCATTACCTGAATCGCGCCGCCGTTTAAACTCAGGGATTCATCCGGAACCATCAATCTCGCGTCAAATTCCATCTTATACCCCAGTCCGAAGCAATCCGGGCAGGCGCCGAAGGGATTATTAAAGGAAAAACTTCTCGGCTCTATTTCCGTAATGCTGATCTCACAATCCGGGCAGGCAAAACTCTGGCTGAAAGTAAGGCTCTCTCCATCAATGATATCCACGATCGCCAGTCCGTTCGCCAGTTCCAGTACATTCTCCAGCGAGTCCGTCAGACGTCTCTCGATCCCTTCCTTAATGACAAGTCTGTCAACTACGATTTCTATAGAGTGTTTGATATTTTTTTCCAGCTTGATCTCCTCCGACAGATCGTACAGATTGCCGTCCACACGCACGCGTACATAACCGCTCCGGCGCGCCCGCTCCAGCACTTTTTCATGCCGGCCCTTTCTGCCCCTCACCACCGGCGCAAGAAGCTGGATCCTGGTGCCGCTTTCCATATTCAGAATATAATCCACCATCTCGTCCACGGTAGTCTTATGGATCTCCCTGCCGCACTTCGGACAATGGGGAATGCCGATTCTGGCGTAAAGCAGTCTGAAATAATCATAGATCTCCGTCACCGTCCCCACCGTGGAACGGGGATTCCTGTTGGTGGACTTCTGATCTATGGATATGGCAGGAGAAAGTCCTTCAATCTTCTCCACATTCGGCTTCTCCATCTGTCCCAGAAACTGCCTCGCATAGGAAGACAATGATTCCATATAGCGCCGCTGTCCCTCCGCGTAGATCGTATCAAAAGCCAGAGACGATTTTCCAGAACCTGACAGTCCTGTCAGTACCACGAACTCATTCCGCGGTACATCCACATCAACACTCTTCAGATTATGTTCATTTGCGCCCCGGATCTTTATATACTCTCTGGGGCGCATCTTTCTATTCTCTTCCATCACTTTTCTCCTCTTCCGATTCCAGAAAATTTCTCTATCTATATAAAATCAACATACAGCGCCGTCACAGCACAGCACGTTACCGTTCAAAACAGACCTATTCCCGCGGTAATTCCGCAAAGCGCCTGCGCTATTCTCTGTCGTTCAATATTTTCTTCAATTCCAGCATCTTATCGCGCAGTTCCGCCGCTGTCTCGAAGTCCAGATCCGCCGCCGCCTTTTTCATCTTCTTCTGCACTTCCGCCACCAGTTTTTCCAGTTCCTTCAGATCCATAGATTCAGGATCTTTCTCAAACCGTACCTCTTCCTTCGCCACTGTCCTGGAAATACTGATCAACTCCCGGACAGCTTTCCGGATCGTCTGCGGCGTAATGCCGTGCTCTTCATTATAAGCCTGCTGCAGCCTCCGGCGCCTTTCTGTCTCCTCCAACGCCGCCTGCATGGAATCCGTTATCACATCCGCGTACATCACCACATGGCCGTCCGCATTTCTCGCCGCACGTCCGATGGTCTGGATCAGCGAGGTTTCTGAACGCAGAAATCCCTCCTTGTCCGCATCCAGTATCGCCACAAGGGAAATCTCAGGGATATCAAGGCCCTCCCTGAGCAGGTTTATCCCCACCAGCACATCAAAGACATCCAGACGCATATCCCGGATGATCTCGGCCCTCTCCAGTGTATCAATATCGGAATGCAGGTACTTCACACGGATACCCACATCTTTCATATATTCTGTCAGGTCCTCCGCCATCCGCTTTGTCAGCGTCGTCACCAGCACCTTATTTTTCTTTTCCGTTTCTTTCCTGATCTCGGAGATCAGATCGTCAATCTGCCCCTCCACCGGGCGCACCGACACTTCCGGATCAAGCAGGCCGGTAGGGCGGATGATCTGTTCCGTCCGCAGCAGTTCATGTTCCGCTTCATACTTAGAAGGCGTGGCAGACACGAACATCATCTGGTCGATATGCTCTTCAAATTCCGAAAAATTAAGCGGCCTGTTATCCAGCGCCGAAGGCAGCCGGAAACCATATTCCACCAATGTCGTTTTCCGGGAGCGGTCCCCCGTGTACATTGCACCGATCTGGGGCACCGTCATATGGGACTCGTCGATAATGATCAGAAAATCATCCTTAAAATAATCCATTAAAGTAAACGGCGTCGCCCCTGCCTCCAGTCCGTTCAAATGTCTGGAATAATTCTCGATCCCGGAACAAAAGCCGGTTTCCCGCAGCATCTCGATATCAAAGTTTGTCCGCTCGGAGATCCTCTGCGCCTCCAGCAGCTTGTCCTCGCCTTTAAAAAACCGGATCTGATCTTCCAGTTCTTTCTCAATATTATCGCAGGCCGCATTAATCTTTTCCGGCGCCACTACATAGTGCGAAGCCGGAAAAATGGAAATATGGCTCAGTTCCGCGTGGGGCGCTCCGGTCAGAGGGTCCACCTCCATGATACGGTCGATCTCATCCCCGAAAAACTCGATCCGGATCAAATAGTCCCCGCCCTGCGCCGGATAAACCTCTATCGTATCTCCCCTGACCCGGAACGTTCCCCTCTCTACATCCATATCATTCCGGTTGTACTGAATCGCGATCAGTTCTTTCAGCACCTCATCCCGGTCCTTCTGCTGCCCGGGCCGCAGAGATACTATCAGTTCCTGATACTCATCCGGGCTTCCCAGACCGTAGATGCAGGATACACTCGCCACCACGATCACATCCCGCCGCTCAGAAAGAGACGCCGTGGCGGAGAGCCGCAGCTTGTCGATCTCTTCATTGATGGCGGAATCTTTTGCGATATAGGTATCTGTAGAAGGCACGTAGGCTTCCGGTTGGTAATAGTCGTAATAGGACACAAAATATTCCACTGCGTTACTCGGAAAATACTCTTTGAACTCACCATAGAGCTGTGCCGCTAATGTCTTATTGTGCGCTATTACCAAAGTCGGCTTGTTAAGCTGTGCGATCACGTTGGCCATGGTAAAGGTCTTCCCGGAGCCCGTAACACCCAATAAAGTCTGGAATTGATTGCCTTCCCGGAACCCATTGACCAGGGCTTCTATGGCCTGCGGCTGGTCGCCTGTGGGCTGGTATTCTGAGTGAAGTTTGAAGATTTTTTGTTCATTTTGCACAAATACTCACCTCTGATTTCGTAGTAAAAAAGACGCCTATACGCCACAAATTCGTCGTGGAGCATTTTATTTTCGTCGTGGTGTTTACTTGAATCGGGGCAAAACAGGCCCACGACGAATTCCGTTCACAATTTGCTGTTTTTGCAACCTGGCGTACCTCAGTAATTCCATACGGACAAAACAGCACTCAAAGAACTTTTTTATCTTACCACAGATCACGAAATTTGTATAGATGGAAAATCGAACTTTTGTTCTTTTTCATCCTGCCTCCGGAAGAAATTCCGTTACGTCCATCACAATCTCCAGCAGTTCTTTTTTAAAGCTTTCCTTCTCTTCCATGTTTGGCAAAACTTCTTTCATATATGCTTCAATTTCCGGCACGCCGTCCGCTATGATACCTCTATTATCAGCATAAACATCCATTGTTATGATTTCTTTTGCATGTCCCATGAGCTTTGATACCGCTTTCGGATTGAATGCCTCTTTCAGCAGGAGCGTACAGTATGTGCTGCGCAGATCATGCCAGCGGATGTTCGGCAGGCCATTTTCAGCAAGAAGCTGTTTATAATACCTGCAATGAAATCCTTTGCTCCTCGCCCTGCCATAGGTGGAACAACAGATATAGTCCAGATCCTGAAACTCTTCCTTTCTTCGGTTTCTGTTTTTCTCATACACCTGCCGTTCCTTTAAGATCGCATCAAAGACATAATCAGGAATCGGAATTTCTCTGTAACTGGATTTTGTCTTTAATCCTACCTCCTGTTTCGTAAAAGTTTTTGGAGCAAAGTCTTCTTTTGCTGTGTTATGTACCCTCCCTAACTGGCGTTCTACTTTTAAGGTGCGGTTGATATAATCCACGTCCGAATATTTCACACCATTTATCTCGGATCTCCGAAGCCCCATCAGAACATTAAACATCACCTGCATATGGATCGGGGTATCTTTGCTCTTTTCCAGCAAAACCTGAATCTGCTCCATAGTCAGCGTTTTCTGTGTATCAATATTCCTGGTTCTAAATCCTGATTTCTGCTGCGGCTTTTCTGCTTTGGGAAGTCCTATTCCATCCACCGGACTTGCCTGGATCACTTTGTTCGTTACCGCATAACGAAAAGAGACATTCATGATTGTTTTTACCAGCTCTGCTATCGACCTCGAATAGCCTGCCTTGGTATTAAACAATTTTTGAACATCTCCACGGGTAACATCCATCATTTTTTTCTTACCCAGAATGGGAATGATGTGATTCTTTACTATTCCGCAATAACCATAGTAGGTTTCGTAACTGTCAGTACGCTTTTTAAGGTCCGTTTCAAGCCAGAATATCATAAAATCAGACACATTGACCTTTGTATATACAACAAACGTACCATTATATAATTCTGCGATTGTCTTCTCTCTTGCCTTATTTGCTTCTTTCTCTGTTTTGAATCCGGACTTCTGCTGTGGTTTTTCGCTTCCGTCCGGATATCTCAGGAATACCCTGTAGCCGAAGCCGGAGCGCACAGGCATTACCTGTGACACTCTCCAATCGACATAATTTTTCAAACTCAGATCTAACATGCAGAATCACTCCCTTCCGGAACAAATGTATGATTCATAAACGTAATGATCTGCTCATTCTCATCCATATAACCCGTCTTTCTGCGAAAGACACCAATGCGCCATGAAACAGTCGCACAGGCTTTCGCTTTTTATTTTTGTTTCCTTCTGATATTATTTTTATACGACTGACACACTACAGAACACGTGGAGGTGAGTGGCGGGGCTGTATAGCGGCGACCTCGTATTCATATATGTTGTCGGTCATCCGTTAAGGCATCAATGAGTGGCGCATAACAGTAGCCCGTAAACTTATCTCTTCCGAAGTCGGCTCGATCTCGCCGGATGGCCAGTCACTGTCAGTTTTATCACTATATTATCAGGAGGTAGTTACTTGTCTTTCAAAATTTTAAAATCCAACTGCTGTGGGCTTGATGTCCACAAAACATGGATCTATGCCTGTGTTGGTATCACTGATTCCAATAACCGTACAGAGTATAAGCAGGCCCGCTTTTCTTCCTTCACAAAAGGATTGAATGAGCTGTGTGACTGGCTTGCAAAATACAACTGTAATGATGTATGCATGGAATCTACCGGCAAATATTGGATCCCTGTATTCAATATCTTAGAGCAACATGAAATCCGGGTTACTCTATCCCATCCCAAATACACAAAACCGATGAAAGGAAATAAAACCGACCGCAAAGATGCCAAATGGATTTGTGATCTATACATGTGCGGCATGGTTAAACCTTCTTTTATTCCACCTGCTGACATCAGAGAGCTCAGGGATCTCGTAAGATACCGTTTCAAACTCACCTGTATGATCACCGGCGAGAAAAATCGTGCCCAAAATTGTCTTACTGTATCCAATCTTAAACTGGATGATGTCTTTTCTGATGTATTTGGTAAGTCTTCCCGTTCTATTACAGAACAGATTTTGCAACACCCCGGGGAAAAAATTGATGTAGCGCCTTTCGTCCACGGTCGCTGTAAAACTCCTGTTGAAGAAATACAGGCTGCTGTTGACGGGGCTGTCTCTAAAGAACAAGCTGTGAAACTCAGACAATGCCTTGATCATATCGACGAATTACAAAAGCACATTTCAGAAATAGAACAGGAAATCCTTCGTCTCAGTGATAAATATGAGGCTGCTTTAAACTTAATAAGGACTGTTCCGGGATTCAATAAGAATCCAATGACTGCTATTCAAGTGCTTTCAGAGATTGGCGGTGATATGTCTGTCTTCCCCACAGCAAAACACCTTGTCTCATGGGCAGGATGCTGTCCCCGAAATGATAAGTTTGGGATGTTCAGATTGACTATATTTTTAAAAAATGTTATTATAATTGCATAAAAATATGCAAAGAGCGTAAAAATAATAACAAAGAAGGGAGTGGCCATATGAACAATATAGGATACAGGAATTTATTGATCCAATATATAGACAGACAGGAAGCCGATCAGCCGATTTTGACAACTCAGATCACGCAGTATGTTGCAAGGGAAACCGGTTTGGATGAAGCAGACGTAAAAAAAGCGGTTAATGTGAATATGGCCAGACTGGAAAGGGCAGACAAGATCCTGCGGATAGAAAAGGGCGTCTATTGTAAAAAGATTAAAACGGCATTTGGATATTATACACCCAACAGAGAAACCTTATTCTGCAGGCAGCTATTATATGATGAGGATGATGTGATCGGATATGAAACAGGGTTGTCTGTGCTGAACCGTTTAGGTCTGGTGTCCCAGATGCCCAAAAGGAGATGCATTGCGACAAACCGGTATACCAAAAGAGTACCCGCCGGTATGCAGGTTGAGATAAAAAAACCTTCTGTAAACGTAAACCGATCCAATTACCGTTATCTCCAGATTCTGGATGTGATAAGAGATTTGGATATTGCCCCGGTTGATGCCGCAAAACCGGAAGAACTGTTAAAGCGGACGGTAAAAACATTAGAGCTTGACACAGATGTCCTGATCTATATGGCAAGGAAATTTTACAATCCGAAAATACTGGTCAAAACAATTGATATTATGCTGAGAGGGCTTTATGAAACTGCACAGGGATAAATATTCATTTTTAAATATCATCGGGCTTATTCATAGTGTCACTGGAATAAGGGAAGATATACTGGAGAAGGACTATTATGTTACTCTTCTCTTAAAGGAGTTATCAGAAAAACAAGAGACACTTCCCGCATACTTTAAAGGAGGAACGGCTTTATATAAGGCTCAGAAAAGTATCCGTCGTTTTTCTGAAGACATTGATCTGACAATTTGTATTGATAACTGTAGCGGGAGCCAGGCAAAAAAGCATTTGGAAACCGCAACTAAAAAATATATCTCGTTGCCCAGGACTTCCAGAAAGGAACTGGAAGATGACAGAAAAGGAAGCATTACAGCAGTCTATGATTACATGCCGTTGGTGACAGTGGATACGGATGACCCTCTCCAGAGGTTTGGTTATGTCAAAGTGGAGGGGACTTCGTTTACTGTAAGCGAACCTTTTTCTACTTTGGAAATTGAACCTGTCATATACACATATGCCACAGAAGAACAGAGATCTATCCTGCGGGAACAGTTCGGGGTAATGCCGTTCCCGATAAAAACGATCCGTCTGGAAAGGATATTTGCAGATAAAATATTCGCAGCTGAATTTTATTATGAGCGTGGCATGTATTTTGATGTTGCAAAGCATATCTATGATGTGAGTGTTATGCTGGATCTGCAGCCAATTCAGGATATGCTTGGGAATACTGGTCTGTTTCTTGAAATGTCTGAATATAAGAGACTGGAAGAAACACGGAGGACGGGCAGTGACCTGGCAGACAGGAAATTCCCTGACTTTAAGATATTCTATGATATCTCTGATAATACAGCTCTCAAAGACGCTTATCAGAATATGCAAAAGAATTATGTTTTTTCGGAGAAAGATTTACTGACATTTGAATTTGTTATAAGTCAATGGAAGAAGTTACAGGAAGTTTTAAATGATATAGAAAACGGAAAATAGATATATAGTCTTGCATTATTCTCGAAATAAAACGATTATTGCCGTATTATTAAAGGAAAGAAGGGACGACTGGAATGTGCTGAGCGAGTATCTGTCAGGGCGTGAAAAGGAGGTTGTGGATATTATGATGACGTTGTTTAATGAAGAATATATTTTAAAGACTTATGTGGAAAGCAGAGAAAAGGAAGCATCTGAGAAAACAAAAATTGGGACAGCTCAGAAATTGTACAAAAAAGGAAATACCATAGAGGATATTGCAGATATTCTTGATGCTTCTGTGAAAGAAGTGGAGCAGTGGCTTGGACTTGTTAGAGCTTAATGGCATTGTTAATTATATAATCTAAAACAACTGGTGGAATATGGTTTTATATTTTTTTGTCTTATAATGTGATAGATTTTGTTGGATGGTGATCTACTCACAAATTATATTACTGGTATAATGACAATTCCGAGAATTAGTGTTATAGTGATTACAGTTAGAACAAAGCGGACTGGATGAATCCAGAAAGGAAAGAATTATGGCAACAGTTAATTTCGCAGCGAATGTTTTCGCATATTATCTGCATAGCGAACATTATGAGGCACTGTTCAGTAAAGAAAAAGAACAGAGTCTGGTTAAAATGCGCTCATGTAAGGTAAGGAAACGGCGAAAAACTGTGTGATATCCGGAAGGCAGGATTATAAAGATCCTGCCGGAAGCAGAACATGGATTTGTGTACCGCTTATCTTGTATGAGGTAGGCGGTATTTTTTATGCTCCATTAGCTCAGATGGGAGAGCACTCGACTTTTAATCGAGTGGCCATGGGTCCGAGTCCCATATGGAGCATGACCGCCTGGATATTGAATTTTGATAACAGGAGGTGAAAGGCATGGTAAATCTGCCAACCATAGATATGACGGGAACAGGACAGAACATCAACAGGCTACGGAAGCAGGCAGGATTGTCCGTAAAGGATTTACAGGATATTTTTGGTTTTGCCACACCGCAGGCCATATACAAGTGGCAGCAGGGCGCAGCTCTGCCCACCATAGATAATCTGGTAGTGTTGGCGGCAGTCCTGCAGGTACGACTGGATGATATTCTGGTCATAGATGCAGCGGCCCAGATGCAGATTGGAGCATGATATGGAAAAGAAAGAACATTGTTGATTCGCAGGCTGAAAATGCCTGCAGCAAGGTCCCCTGGTCTAAAGGTCAGGACACCGGCCTTTCAAGCCGGAGGTATTGGGTTCAAGGTCTACGCTCCGCTTCGGTCGGTGCTAAGCGTGGTCCGCTGGACCACAGCACCCCATGGGGATCGTTATGGGTTCACTCCTTATCATTTTCTTCCTCGAAATCTGCATCTGGTAAAGGGGCCTCTCTGAAATCTGCTATGTAAAAATCCGCCGCCTGCTCCATCTGTACCCTGTACCTGGCAGAATATTTGTCATATACAGCGCCTACCAGCATTCCGGCCTGTTTTGCGCTTTTGACAGCCGGCAGAACATCCTCGAAGACCAGATAGTGCTGTGGGGCTGCCCCTAACCTCTGCGCCGCAAGTTCAAATATATCCGGATACTCTTTTCCACGTTTTACTTCATCGGTAGAACAGAGAATATCAAACAATTCCAAAACAGAATTATGTTCAAGGCAGGGAAGGAACAATTCTCCCGGCAGTCCTGTGGCAACCGCCAGTTTCATGCCGCGTTTTTTAAGCTCGATAAGATATTCCAGAGCATATGGCGACAGTTTCACATGATGGGCATATTCATAAACGGCCATCTCATTCCATTCCCTGATGATATCCTCCGATTTTTCGGAAAGTCCAAACATATCTATTGTATACTGCGCCGCTTCCTCAAAGCTGCGGGCACAGATTTCAGCCACATAATCTGTCGGAACCGTCAGTCCACGCTTCTGAAGAAAACAAATATCAATCTGCTCCCAGACATCCATCGAATCAAGCAGTGTACCATCCAGGTCAAAAATCACGGCTTCAAACCTCATATTTGTCCTCCTCACATAAAAATGCGGCTGAAATATCAAACAGGAAATGAACTGCCATACACAAATACAAGGAACCTGTACTGATATACAAAAATCCGAACAATATACCCAGAAGTCCTGTTTTTATCACGCCTTTGATACCTTGATAAAAATGGGCTGCCTCGAAGCAGACACCTGCCAGAGTTGCCAGAAGAAACGGCGATAGTTCCGGAAAAATTCTCCTCAAAACATACAACAAAAATCCCCTGAATACAATCTCTTCACAGATACCTGCTGCCAATGCCGTTGCAACAAAATAACTTTTCTCCCGTCTGGTTCTTGGAATAAGCCCGTTTACAACACGGCCATAGACTTTCCCTGAATGTGTTTTTTCCTCTATCTGTTTCGAAACAGAACCCCTGTAGGACGGATTCATCAAAAACACAGCTATTTGAAAAATAAATACCGCACTCAGCAGGCCGCATAGAATCCATGTTCCAAACACCAGATATCTATGGCTTCCCTGCAAAAAGCGGATCGGGCGGAAGCCTGTTTCCTCCAGAGTAGCCGGTCCCATAACAATAAGTAACATAACAACACCCCCGGAAACCACATTCCACAGAAAGGAAAACCGGTATCTTTGTATCCGTTTTTCTTCCGACAGCTCATTCCCTTTTAATTTTTCTATCGCCGCATACTCAAGTTTTGAAGCAAAAACGGCGTAACCCTTATAAACACTGGGCTGCGCCGATTTCTCTGTATAGCGTAATGGGAACTTTTTTGAAGTAATAAAAATATTTTTAGTAGCGTAAAAGCCGCTGTATTTCCTGACGGGTTCTGTATTTATTATCTAGAGTCATATCAAATGCTTTCCCTATAGACTTTAGTATTTCATCAAAATATGTGAATTGGTAGTTGTTCTTATCAAGCGGAATGCAGCAGTAGTCCTTAAGGGATTTTATGATCCTGCCCACAGGATATTTATTATCAAGCTTTGCCTGAAGGAGCCTTATAAGGACAAGTGCCGTAAAGCAGGTCGCAAAGTGGGCATCGATATGATTATTGGTCCATACGAAAACAGGCCTTGAATCAAACTCGGATTTTGATATCTTAAAGGTATCTTCTATCCGGGCCAGCCCCCGGTAGATTTCCCTCATTTCCATATCCGGCATCTTTAACTCACTTGTAACTATAGAATAGTATCCGTCATATTTTTCTTCTTCCTTTATCTTTTCAAGATCCAGTTCCAGTGCTTTGCCATCGACGATCTCCCCGGTATCTTTGCTGAAAGAGATATTCAGGACATAAGCGGCTGAACCGGCAGAAGTCACTTTATCATATTTTTTGGGGTGTTTGATCAGATCTTTTGCCCGCTGTATCATTACTTCCCTGTCGGCTTTTTGTTTTTTCGCATATTTTTCGGAATAGTAAGCCATTTGCTTCTGGTCTATGGATACTGTTTTCTTGGATTTCTTTTTCTGCCCCGGCTTTGTTACATTCACATGCAGCTCTTTAGGATGTATCCTTGATTTATGTTTAAAAGTTATTTCTTTCCCATCATCATCCACGATCTTATCCGTAACGTAGTTCCCGCCCAGTACCCAGGTTTTAAATTCTGCGTCTGCGCCCCTGACAGACTGACCGTAAACGTATCCATCCCTTTCATTTATCTCTCCTTTGTTATCCCCGTTAAGGTAATAGATGTTGTCGGATGTATTTAATCCCCTGTCTGCGACAAATATGATACGGCTGTCCGAAAATTCATTTTTTATACGGTTTATGATCGAGCGCATATGAACCTTTTCGGATTCGTTTCCGGGAAACAGGTCAAAAGCAAGAGGGATTCCCCTTCTGTCCATTAACAGTCCCATTTCAACGATAGGATCAGGACGATGGTTCTTTTCAGGCCCGCGTTTCCTGTATTTAGCCGGAACAGGATTTCCATTTTTATCGGCAGGATTGCCGTCATCATCAAGGATGTCCATGTCAGAGCGCCCGATATCAAAGTAGTAATTCGTACAGTCAAAGTAAGAAACAGATAAATCCCTTTCGCATATCTTCCCGGAATGGTCATAGATCCATTTCTGGAGAGACACGTTATTCTCACAAATGATATCTAAAGCATGGTAGACATCATCAAGGGAAAAATCCCCAAAGTCTTCAAAATAAAACCCCCTGTCATCGAAAGTGCCTTTCTTTGAGGCCGGCATAAGTATCCGGGAGAATACAAGCAGCCTGAATATCTTGTCAACGCTGTATCTGATGGAAAGATTTCTGGTCTTCCAGTTCCAGAACTTATCGAGTTCAAGCTGTTTATAAAGGGCTTTCAAAACACCATAGCCTGCATTTTTAACGTCATCAGTATCCGTAGTCATTTTTTCTGTGGAATCAATAGTAAAAATATGCGACCTGCTTCTTTTTTTCTCCTTAGTCATTTCAGCGGCTTTGCTGGTAAAATAAGCAACAGGATCATCATACTCTTTTTTCAGGGCCTCCAGATAACCAAGGCTTTGCACTGTGCGGGTTCTGCTTTGTTTTGATGCGCTGTCATAGTAACTTTCCTGAATTGCCAGGTAGATTCCCTGCGGCCGCTTGATTTTTCTTAAATACATCTGTCATCCCCCCTGTCGTCACAAAGATGGAACTGGTCCATCATTTCTGCTGCAGCTTCTTCAGGAGTCATTCCTGAGACATCAAATATGTTTTTTATATCAGAATAAACTGCCCCATACCAGTTGAGGTCTTTCCGGATCTCTTCAAGATAGTGATCCCTGTGCCGGTTTTTATAATCATCATCTTTGTAGACAACATCATTTTCGTCGCTGAAAATCAGCCGGTCAAAAATATTTTCTGCTGAATCTGTGAGTACAATGCTTATCACATCAGGGGAAGAAAAAAGGCATCTGATACCGTTGATGTACGACAGGGGAGTAACGGCAATGACCTTGTTACCACGCTTACATATTAAATGATTAAGGATACGGCATCGTATTGCGTCACGCTTCATAAGGTTTTCTGTAGAAACAAATTCCTCAAGGGTAGTATTTTGGTCTTTTTTGACTTCATCATTAAGATCATAAAAGGAATAGCCGAGAAGGCCAGCCAGAAGCCAGCCTGATACGGACTTGCCAACATTTGATACGCCAAACAAAAGGATATTCATGTTCGTTACCTCCCACAAAGTAGTCTATAAATATATAATACCATATTCCATTAGATTGCGCTATATATAAAAAACAAAATGTTGACAAAAAATTTCCAGCATCCATAATAGATTGCTGGATCATTTCAAAATATAAACTTCAAAACTCAGGGGCGGAAGCCTGTTTCCTCCAGAGTAGCCGGTCCCATAACAATAAGTAACATAACAACACCCCCGGAAACCACATTCCACAGAAAGGAAAACCGGTATCTTTGTATCCGTTTTTCTTCCGACAGCTCATTCCCTTTTAATTTTTCTATCGCCGCATACCCTGTATATGCCGTTATAATAAGATAGATGATTATGCCCACAAGTAAAATGATATCCATTGTTCTTCTCCCCACAATGCAGCTTACTTCAAATAAGCAATTCTCCACTGCCCGACTCGTTTCAAAAAATCCCTTTCCAGGCCGTCCGGGTCCAGCTTCCCGACGGATAGCATCTGCCAGAGACTCTGAAACAGATAGCTGTCAATCTCCTCCAGCAGCATTCCCACGTCAATACCCGGGCGGAACACGGAAAGATCCACGGCCCCCAGCAGCTTGCCCGCTGCATCTTCATATACTTCTTTATATGACTTCCCGGTTGCCTCCCTGATTTCCAAAGGCTCCGCAAAAAGAGCCCGTATGGAAAATAAATATTCATCAGGGACCGTTCTCATAAACTCACACCTTGCCAGGACCTTCCGGGTCATGGCCTCAAAGAAATCTGACGTTTCCCTGTAATACTTCAGCTCTATTTCATTTGATATCCTGTCGATATTCTCCCAGAGGTATAAATACAACTCTTTTTTATTCTTGAAATAATGGAACAACAGGGACTTTGATATGTCACCGGCATCCGCAATCTTGGATGTGGATGCATTTTTGTAATTATTATGGGCAAACACCACATATGCTGCTTTTATGATCCGTTCCTGCTTTTCCGATGGCAGCTCAAAAAATTTCCCGTTCATTATGGTCCTCCCAGTATTTGTCCGGCTAATCATTCATGATCCTGAAAATCCACGATTTAGATTTTTTGTTTATAGTTTTCTCAGCATTGATGTCCCCTGTCTGGCAAGGATCAGGGTACATACTGCGGCAAACATAGCGAATAACATTAAGGGAAGCGCCAGCGCAATCCACTGGGCCATTTTACTGCCCCAATAATATAACCCCGCCGCTATTCCAAGTAGCGCCATAGGAGCGAGCATCGCCAACACGGCAGCCATAGACTGCTTGATAATGACAGTCTCGTTCACTGCATCAAGTTTAGGAAAGCACAAACCCATAAGCATTCCAAAGGCAGCATGCCCTATGGCGAAAAGCAGTGTGGCAATGAGCAGCACCGCCCCCTGCCGCAAAGAAAAACCAAAAGCAATCGAAATACACAGCCCGGCAATTACGGTACAGGGCAGGGTCAGCAGAAGTTGAAAGCCGACTTTAACCCGGAGCAGGGAGCTTTCCTCTATGGGGGATTCCCGCAAAATCCACAAGTATTTTCCCTCCAGGCTGATGGAAGGTGCTGTGATGGGGCAAGTGCAGAGGCAGAAACCAATCACGGCTGCCGCCATAGGAAGCAGCGGGAAAGGATACCCTGCCATTTCCACATAAGCCAACAGTTTCTCTCTCATAACCAGGGAGGCTCCCCCTGCGGCCAGCAGCATAATCAGACCGATACCGGCATTCCAGAAGTACATAGGCGTACCAAAAAAGCGCTGCATTTCCTTTTTCAGCAAAGCCTTCCTCTGTCCGGAGGCAGTCTGTTCCGAGAGTTTGTAATTGCTCTGTACGGACCGCGCGGCAAAAGCAGTCACGGCCTGACGGTATCCCCGGCCAAGGCCCGTTACCACCAGGGCAAACGGGAACACGCAGCACAGGACAAAGGCCAACAGCATTTTCCAGTCTCCCATAATGCCTTCCCCCATCCACAGCATGGGCGCCGCCCAGATAAGGGAGTTTTTCACTCCGGCGGCATTCTCAGCAAGGCTGTTAATCATACCACTTAGATGAAACGAGAAATAGAACACTGCTGCCATGAATATTCCCATCACAATATTCTGCCCCAACGCTCTGTGGGACACCCGGACAGACAGAAACGCGACCAGCGCCCCCAACAATACGGACAGCGCCGTATCCAGCAGCGGAAGGGCCAGCACCGCAAGCCCCAGCCGCATCCAGAACAGCAGGCTAAGCCCCACACCGTTTTGTGTCAGAAACGTACAGATTACCCCGGCGGGAACCAGTACGAAAACGGCAAACAGCAGGTTTTCCAGATAAATGGCGGTTACCCGGCTGGCCATCAGCATAGTTGTGGACACCGGCATACTTAACAGCAGGTCATTGTCCTTTCCGCCAAATACCACGCCCTTCACCGCAAAGGTGGTAAACAAAAGCCCGCCCACCAGTGCCCCTATGCCCATGAATACAAATACCAGCACTTCCATATTGGATGGCGCCAGCGCCTTCATCAGCATATAACTGTAAAACCCGGACAGATACAGACCCAGAAAGGCAATGAGAAAAACCGCGCCCAGCCCGGTAGCCGCTTTTCTCTTACTGCGTCCCCTGGAATTGGTTGAGGAAAGAAACATGGACCGGAGGCTGACGTTCAACAGGACAAAAAATTTATTCATCGCTCTCCCTCCAGTTCTAAAAATACGCTTTCCAGGGTGGAATCCCCCACCAGCTCTGCCGTAGGGCCGCTTTGTATCAGTTTCCCGTTTTTGATAATGGCAATCTGATCGCACAGCTTTTCCGCCACCTCCAGTACATGAGTGGAAAAAAATACCGCTGACCCGCCTTGGCATAATTCTGAAAGATAACCTTTCATTATATGTGCGGCCGAAGGGTCCAGACCTACAAATGGTTCATCCAGAATCAGCAGCCTGGGCCGCCGGATAAAAGCAGAAATCAAAGCCAGCTTCTGCCGCATCCCATGAGAGTAGCTGCCAATGGGGGAACCCAGATTGTTCGTGAGTTCAAAAGCATCGGAATATTTGCCAATGTCTGCAGTACGCTGAACCGCAGGAATGTCATACAAGTCGGCAATGAAATTAAGATAGTCAATGCCTTTCATAAACTCATAGATATCCGGGTTATCCGGAAGAAATGCGGTAACCCGTTTCGCCTGTACCGGGGACTTTTTAATATCGTGGCCATCAATGGTGATGGTGCCTTCTGTAAAATCCATCACCCCTGCCGCAGCCCGAAGCGTGGTGGTTTTGCCCGCCCCGTTGTGCCCGATGAATCCATAGATTTCGCCAGAACGTACATGCAGAGACAAATCATCCACGGCTTTCTTCCCACCAGGATAGGTCTTAGAATAATGTTTAATGCAAAGCATTGGTAAACTCCTTTCGTAATTCCGTTTAGCTAATTATTTTAATATAAGTATTATTGTCAAAAAATATAAGATATCATTCCTGTATAGTATTTGAAGTCTGTTTTTATATTGCCGTCCTTTCACTGTAATACTGATTATCAACTACAGGCCGGATATTAGTTAAACTCCCAATTCTCTTTTGTGTTCCTAATATTAAAATGCAAGTCCTGATTGTATAATAATTAACGGGTTGATATCGTCCATATATTGGCTGCGGCTTCCCGTTCCAATACGAGAGCGTCCGATTCTTCACCCCGGTCAAAATATATTTTTTCAGGCTCATTGGCTACCTCCTTATTTTCGAACATCTCTCTGTTTATCAGGTATATCTTGCCGGAAATGCAAAAGTAAATTGGAATTAGGTAAAAAATAAGAGTTCCCAATATAGATCAGAAGCTCTTTCATACGCACCTATCCAGCTGGCCTTCTGTAGATGACAGGATGATAACGTTCCTTCTTTGATCCACCTTCTTATTACCACCCTGTTGACCGATTTTGAGAAGACCCGCCCACTATCCATTCTGTCCAAGTTCAAAGCTACCATAAAGTCAACAACCCCGCAGCAAGCTGATGAGGCATCCAACATTCCCACATGCTATTTCATACCCGTAATGCCGCCTCATTGCCCCAAAGCCTTTTTCAGGTCCTTTATATATAAAGCCTGCTGCTTTTTCAGATACGCCCCGATAAACGGTTTCATGAACCATCTTTTTGCTGTAACGTCCTCCGTGAAATCAATTGTTGTTATGCCGCCCTTGCTGGAAAAAATCCCTGTCCAGTGACCATGCATGTTGTCGTTTTCCATATCAAATTCCCATCTCCTGCATTCTTCCCTTACAGTTACAGTAAAAACTGTCTGATAACCGGAAGTTGTATGTTCCACAAACTGTTTCTCATCTATGACCTCCACTTTGCTTAAATCACTGCGCCATGCGGTATCCTCCAGCGAAGTCACAATATTCCAGACCTTTTGTAATTCCGCATGAAAGTCTGCCCGTATATTTGAAATTGCCATCTTAATCATTCCTTTCTTTCAGGTATACCATCCTCCACTGTCCCGTCCTCTTCAAAATATCCTTTTTCAGAAAATCCGGGGCGAGTTCACCGGATGAAAACATCTGCCGTTAGCAGCTAAGTAAATAACCATTGATTTCCTCCAGCAGCAGCCGTGTGTCAATGCCCGGCCGGAACGAATCCGTATCCATCGACATCAGCATATTATCTATCCCCTGGTTGTATGCCGCATTGATGATCTGCCCCTGCCTTTCTACCGGGAGCGCAAAGAATTTCTCATTCATCCCGATCCTCCTGTGGACTGTTCCTCCATCGTCTCTTTCCCCATCCTGGTATTTGCAGAGATCAGGCGTCTGCGTCCCTCTGCCTTTACCATAGTTTCCAGCTCTTTCACTACATCCTTTCCAATCCACCTCTGTGCTTTGCTTCCTCTTTCCATCCATTCATGGGCAAGCATAAGCGCTTCTTCGTTATAATGAAAATTTTTCTTTCCGATTTCCTTCAGGGCGCTGGAGGCCGCTTTTTTCACATGTTCCCGTTCATCATCCGAATACTGCATGATCAATTCCAGGTAACCGTCCACCGTTTCATCCGGCAGCTTCTTATCATGTATCACAGAACCTGCAATCAGTACAAATGCCGCCCTTTTTTTATAAAGCTGCGCCCCCTGAATCCAATTTGTAATGAAGGTATCCCGGCCCTTCATTTTCAGGAATAAATTCCTGCACAGGTGGTCACATAAGTCCCAGGATGCCACATCACATAGCAGCCTTTCTACCTCCGCTTCTGCTGTTGCCTTCGGATTCATCAGCAGGACAGACAGCATCCGAGCCTCATGGTATTTTGTGTCCCACAGTTCAAATGCAAGCCCCTGCGATTTCCCGATTTTCTTTGCAAAACTTCTTATCACGGATGCTGCCACACCGATACTGTTTTCTTCCGGTATCCCCATCCGAATTACATTTGCTTTATATTTCTCAGACGCCTGTGCCTTCAGTTCTTCTATAATCTCCTGACAACCCATCTCTGCCCCCATTCCTGTTTCATCTCCTTCCTATTGTACCGGAAGCCAGTATTCATAGACCGCATCTTCCGGGTCCGCCCGGATATATACTTCAATATCCGGTATATTTGCATAAGTATAGCCGGATGTGGGGAGCCACTGTGTAATGACACGCTTTTCCAGTTCCTGGAGTGTGCGGTTTGTTCCACAGCCTTCAAAGACTGCCCACCTGCATGCAGGGATTTGATATTCCTCAAATTCCCCGGCTTTTTGGTCTGAACGGACGGCAATCATATATTTCCAGTCTTCTGTATGATGGACACTGACACCCAGCAGGCCTTTTGGCTCCCCATCTGCCATGGAATTTAACCGGGCAAGTGTACCGTCCTTTAGTGCGGCATCCCATACCGCTGGAATCCTCTCAAAATTTTCTGTAAGTTCTTTAGACAACGGGCAGGACAGCCCTATGATCCGGAACGCCCCCTTTTCTTCCACCCGGAACTGCAATGGCGCCCCTCCATGTACTGCCATGGAAAAAGAAAGGGGCGGATATGCCTGAAAGGAAACCGGCTCTGTTTTTAAGGCAGAGGGAGTCGTTCCATGGAAGTTCTTGAATGCTCTGGTAAATGCAGTAGGGGATTCATAGCCATACTTCATGGCGATATCGGTCACCTTCCTATTGCCTTTTTGCAGCTCCACAGCCGCAAGGGACAGCCTGCGCCGCCGTATGTATTCCCGTAATGTCATGTCCGTCATGTATAAAAACATCTGCTGGAAGTAGTAGGATGGGCAGCCCGCAATCCCGGCCACATCTTCATAATCCAGTTCCCCATCCAGGTTTTCCTCTATAAATTCAATCGCCAGGTTTAACCTCTTGATCCAGTCCATAATATCCCTCCCTGCTAATTTAAAGTATAGCCGATTATCAGATAAAAAACCTCGCATTTGAACAATAAGAATTGCTAGCTTATTCTCTGCTGATATCGTTTTTATTATAAAAGGCAGCAGCGTTTCATGCTACTGCCCTTTAAAAAGTTATGGAACTTCATTTTTCCTTCATATGAAAGAAAATAATATTTTTTCTCTCTTGCTATGGGATGCGGTCACTCCCATTTAAAACATTTCACCGCAACGCCTGTACATAAGATGGTAACGGTTCCCATGACTGCTGCCGGCATCCATATAGATTCTGTATGCATTCCCAGAGAAGCCGCCTTCATAAGCTGTATCCCCTGTATCAGCGGGAAAAAGGCGACTATCCTCTGCATAATTTCCGGCATTACCTCAAAGGGCAGTCTGGTCCCGGAAAAAAACAGCATGGGAAAATACAGCAGGCAGGCAATGACGCTGGCCATTTTTTCATTTTTTGCGATACCGCCCACCATCATCCCGATGCTTAACGTGGAGACCAGGGTAAGGAGCCAGCTTCCAAGGAATCCCACCGGGCTGATGGGCGCCACCCGGAACCGTTTGAGGATTTTCCGTTCCCTGTACCCGGCTACCACCAGGGGCAGCCGGATTCCCGGACATAAGCGCTGTAGGTCCCGTTCATCCGGCGTTGGTTCTCCGCCGCAATGGTGTCAAACACGATGCTGGATTTTCCGGAGCCGGAAAACCCGGTAAATACAACGGGCTTTTCTTTTGGTATCTTTAAGGAAATGTTTTACAGATTGTTCCGGCATAAGCCTTTTATGATGATATGGTTCTGATCCGGCATGAAATTCTCCTTTCTGACTTTTGCCCTGGTCTTAGCAGTATAAACTCTACATCACCTTTTGTACTATTTGGAAATTTATATAATATCTGCTCATCCCTGACAAGAAAAAACGAAGTATCCTCATACTGCCAGGATGGCGGTCTGCAAGATACAAATGTAACTTCTCCCCAACCATCTAATGTAACATCAAACGACTGCTCCGGTATCATATACTTATTTATTTTTTCTCTACCGCTTCCCCCAAAGGCGGAAACTGTCTTGCAAATATCATCTCATATTCATAACCGCCTGCATCTGCATGGTAGCCGCAATATTCCCTCACCTGTTCTACGGATACCGGGAAGCAGGTGGTCATGACACGCTCATAAATCTCCGCCGGTATCAGCCCGCCATCTGTCCGAAAAGGTTCATCTGTGTATATCCGGTATATATCCTCAAACATGCGCGGCATTAAGATTTTCTCCACATTACCGGCGTCCCAGTTCGTTACACAATAAAGAGACCATATTTTTAAAAAGCAATTTCACATCTACCACGATTCTGTTCCTTCCGTACTATTTCAATAACTATAAGGGATCTGAAACCTTATTTTAAAGAATTCCATCCATCATCAGAGGATTTATAGACCTCCTTCCTGCCTTATAATGATTTGTGTATTGTATTCTTATTTGCGGCATATCGTATTTGCCAAAACAATTGTCAATATTATGATAAAAATTACAATTGCAGAAAAAATATTTTCCAGATCCTCCATGGCCTCCTCACCTAATATCAAGGATATGATAATTAAAATATCAACACTCCCCAGACAATAAGCCATCACCCGGCACAGCTTTTTCCTGTCAGTTTTCTGTTTCTCCTTATCATTCATGGTATTATATCCAGCAATTAGCCAACTGCCCTTTCCACTCCAAAAGATGACTGTTAAAACCGTCAATATGAAAACCAAAGCATATTCCATCTATGAGTATCCTCCTGTATCCTTTTGTCAATGCAGCTTTCTCCTGCCTGATTCCTTTAAGCATTTCTGAAACAAATTGATATGACTGCTTAACCCCTCTATTTGTTACGCCAGATCATCTTTCCTGATAGCAGTATGGCACACGCACAGACAGCCAATACAAAAATCACCAGCATCGGCAACAGATTTTCCAGCCCCAAAGTCCCCCCTGTCATCAGTCTGTATCCCCATGAAGCCGGGAACGCTTTCCCTGTTGTTTCAAGCATTTGGGGGCGCATTTCAACCGGGAACATAATTCCAGAGAGCATGATTGAGGGCAGAAAAACAATAATGGAAAACATGGAGGTTTTCGCCTGGTCTTTTAACGCCAGGCCAATTATGCTGGCTATGCCGAGTGATACCGCAATAAAAATGGAAAGGGAGACAAAGTATACGCCCGGATTTCCCGGTATCTTGGCATCAAAGGCAAGCGGCGCGGCAATATACAGGATAATGCTCATAATAAACAGGTGGATAAACGCCTAGATGTTGGCCAATGCAATACCCAGATATAGAGGAACACCATTTGCCAGATAAACCTTCTTAATATCGCTGCCATAAATTTCCACAAGGGAAGGCGGCAGACCGATCAGAGCGCCCATCGTCACGCCAAATACAGTCATGGATTGAATAAGTGTATCCCCTTTTCCCTGCACTGCACCAGCAGCGTAAGTAAAGTTTCCCCGATATTGTCAGACTCATATTTCCCGGTGCCGGTTTCCGTTTGAATGGTGATATTATAATGCTTCCCTACAGTTTTACCAAGCTGTTCGACTGTTCCACTAAAGGCAATCCTGCCCCCGGAAAGAATGGCAATCCTGTCACACAGGTTCTCAACCTCGGCCATATCGTGGCTTGTTAATATGATTGTCTTTCCGGGTGCCCCCAGAAATGTTTCAGGCAGCCTTCCAGATAGTCCACAGGGCAATGCCTGGATAATCCGATCTGGAGCCGCAGGCAAACCTCCGGCGCAATCCGCTCGTTGATTTCCCGGAATGTCTCTATCAGTTCCACAATGTCATTATGGAAAAACTCATTTAACCCCCAGACCTCTTCCCCTATCTCCAAGATCGCAATGCCGTCATGCTTTGCCTGGGCAAAAGTTGCCTCTATAAGAAATTTGCGCATGTTGCTGCCAGAGAATCTCTCACCAATGTATCTGCTGTTCCAGCCATCCATTTCCCCCACTGGACAGCACAGTTTACTTCAAATATGCTGTCCTCCATTGCCCGACCCTTTTCAAAAAATTCTTTTCCAGGCCGTCCGGGTCCAACTTTCCAGCGGAAAGCATTTGCCAGACACAGCGCATCAGGTAGCTGTCAATCTCCTCTAACAGCATCCTTACGTCAACGCCTGGACGAAATATGGAAAGGTCCAGGTTTCCCAGCATCCTGTCCGCCGCATCCTCATATGTTTTATCATAGGACTTCCCGGTTGCCTCCCTGATTTCCGGGTTTTCCGCAAAAAGAGCCCGTAATGAGAATAAATATTCTTCGGGAGCTGTTCTCATAAACTCACATCTTGCCAGAACCTTCCGGGTCATTGCCTCAAAGAAGTCTGACGTTTCTTTGTAATAATACTTCAGCTCTATTTCATTTGATATCCTGTTGATATTCTCCCAGAGGTATAAATACAGATCTTTTTTATTCTGAAAATAATGGAACAGCAGGGACTTTGATATGCCGCCGGCATCCGCAATCCTGGACATGGATGCGTTTTTGTAATTGTCATGGGCAAATACTATGTATGCTGCTTTTATGATTCGTTCTTGCTTTTCCAATGGCAGTTCAAAAAATTTCCTGTTCATTATGGTCCTCCCGGCACTTGTCTGGCCAATCATCCATTTCGTAATTCTGCTTAGTTAACCATTTTAGATAGAAGTATTATTGTCAAAAAATATAAGGTATAATTCCCACATAGTATTTATAGCCTGCTTTTATATTACAGCCCTCTCACTGTGATACTGATTATCAACTACAGAAACGATCAGGATGACCAAAACAGGCGCATATTTTTTCAGGCTCATTGCCCACCTCCTTATTTTCGAACATCTGTCTGTTTATCAGGTATATCTTGCCGGAAACACGAAGGTGAATTGGGATTAGGTAAAAAATAAGATGGTGATAGGATGGCAGCCCTTCTTCTCTGATCCATTTTTTATTATCACCTTTTTATTAGTGAAACAGCAGGGATTTTGATAATAAAAGGCAGCAACGCTTCCGGCTGCCGCCCCTTCACATCAATTATGAAACATCAAAATCCTCTGAGTGGAAATTACTGTAATATCTTCCTCTCACAGCAGTAAATTTCAGCACACAGTAATCAGGGTCTGTTACGCCTTGGGGATAATACATCGTATCACCCTCCTGCCATATTAACTGTTTGCTTTCTGCATCTTCTAATACTTCCATTGTACCAAGCAGCATAACTCCCCTGAAAAAACGTCTGTCGCAGAAATAAATGCTGGCATTGGCGTTTTCCCGATACTGAGAAACCCTCATAGAAGAAGTATTGGTGGTAAACCAAAACTCTTTGATTCCTTCCCGCTTCCGGGGTGGGAGCATGGCTTTCATACATGGGAACCCATCTCCGGAAATAGAAGCAATAAAAGAAACACTCTGTTTATCAATCAAGTTACCCACTGTTTGTTCCGGATTTTTCATCATGCTAAAATCCCTCCTGTTTTTTACACTTCAATAGAAAAAAATTCATTTGTACATTACACACTTTTTTATCCGGACAGTGCCGGCCAATAACCCTTCATTCGATCAAGTCCTGACGCTGCCTGTTTGATTACTTCTGTCCGGATACTTTCCTTCCCACTTTTAATTTCACTTTTGAATCATGGTCACGATCTCAGCTGTGAAAATCTACTTTTCTTCCCCTTCTGTTCCTGCCATCCTCCCATGCCCCACCAGAAACTCGGCGCTCAGTGTTTCCACCACAAGCCTGTACGTCCCTGGCTCCAGCGTGCCGTAAATATCCAGATTATATGTCTCGCTGGCACTCTCCCCGCCCGGAAGGATATGGGCAATATCCCGGAAGCCAACATTATCCGCCCTGACAGGCATTGTGTACCACTGGCCGTCTATCTGTTTCTGGAGGGAAAAGTATTCCCCATAAGTGAATTCTTCCCCGCTGTTATTGGCAATCAATACCGTAATCTCACTTGTCCCAATGTCCTGGACAGTCATAGACATCCCCTCTGTACCCTCTGCAGGCAGCTCATCCGCTTTCAGCAGGAAACAGCTGTGATATACGGACAAATGCCCGGCATTGGGAAAGTTAAGGACATTCAGGGTATCCTCATCACTGCCTTCCATCTCTCTCCATAGAAAGGAGAGGTCCGTATCCCCATAATAAACCGCCCCGTCATTCCTAAGCCAGACCCCGCCGGATGCCGTCACGGAAATGTCATACCCTTCCCCGCTGCTGATCCAGATTCCAAAGAAGGGAGTCTCCATCTGGGAGAGAGCCTGTTCATCTGCGGCCTGAAGGGGAATATCATTGATCCTTTTAATCACTTCCTTCTCCGTACTGCTGTCATACAACGTCCTGACCATAACCCTTTCCCCGTCATAATAATACAGTTGGAAAGCACTTGTATCCGGGCTTGCCCCAACAAGGATATTTCCGCCTTTATCATTTTTGTAAAGAAACACGGCAAACAGAACGCCTGCCACAGCCAAAAATAACATGATGAAAAACACAACTGGTATATATTTTGTTTTCCTGTTTTGAAATGTCCTCATCGGTATCCTCCTTATATAAACCTGTCTATATTAGAGAAGCCGCAGTATAAAGAACTGCCGGCTCCTTTTATTATCCTCCAATTGACCGATTATGGGAAGCCCTGAAATGGAACATACTATCCTGTCTTTTCCTCCTCTGGGGCATTAACAATATACAAACTACAAAAAACTGCCAACCAAGCATGCCACGAACCACCGCTTACTGATTCCTGACATGCTTACCTGACATATTGAGGTATATTAAATTATTTTCCTGCAGCCGGAAGATACCGACCTACTGCCGCGCCGCCGGAACATAATGGAATTTTGTTCCTTCTGCTGCCAACCACATATTCGTTGGATCATCCTCATCCCATTTGTAATTTCTGTCCAGAAACAGCACCCTTCCATCTGGCAGTGTTGCCATCGGGAAATATCCCTCTGTGCTGAAAGGCAGCTCGCCTGCGGGAACCTTCCATTTGATACTGGCACTCCCCAGGTCATAGCCAAGGATTCCCTGTCCGCCGAAAATTACAAGGTCACAGTCCCTCCCCGGACATACACAGTTATAGAAGCTGCCGTCACTGTGGAGAAGAAAAGAAGTGACATCCCCTATACTACCATTGCGCCCGTCCAGTTCAACGATCACGGAAGTGCCATCATTTGCAATACTGTCCCAAAGTACGGCGTATACCTTTCCGTCCCGTCCTCTTCCCATGGCGGTGCGCAGCGTATAAACCTTGTAATCATAACTGATCTTATTCAGGAAGTTCCCTTCCGCATCAAAGGCCAGCACTGCTGTTCCATCGTTCTGTGTGGAAAGGTAGATATCCCCGTTTCCTGCCACTGCAATCATACGGGGTGAAAAAACTTCCTGTTTTACATATTCGGAAATGTCCAGTTTTGCCGTCACCTCACCGGACGGGCTGACCCTCCATACTTCACAGTGTTCTGTAGGGCAGACAACCTCATCATCCCTCATCGTTTCCTCAATATCCTTATCCTCCGCCACCACATACAGGTTCCCCTGCTCATCCGTGGTCATGACGGAAAAAGTCATCCCATCCGGCGCCGTCACCTGCAGAGCCTCCCCGTCAGCCTCCCCTGGCTTCATCTTCAGGATTCCGGAGCCCCCGTCCTGATCCCTGCTCAATAAATAAATGGCATCCGAAGACGCCGTAAGCCAGTCTACAGGCACACTCCCCTTATAATCTATGGTCTGCGCTTCTGTAGATAACGGCGGCAGTACGGAACTCTGGCCGCTTTCCTGCGGGGTAATGCCAGAATCCCCACCGGAACCGGAATCTGCGGAATCCTCCAGCAAGCCCGTCTGCTGTACATCCGCCGCCATAACGTCTGCATTCGATTCCGTGCTGCCGCAGTCAGTTAGACACAAAGCCCCTGCCAATAACAGCGTACCCAAAAGCCTGTATTTTCCTGTTCTCATATTTTCTCTTTTCCTCCATGTATACGGGCTGATTCCGTTTCGCTCTTACAGGGCATCATGGCCTGTTCAATCCTGATGCCCTGTACCTGCCTGCTTTCAGACAGTATCAATCCTGTATTTTCTTTCCGCGTTAGTGCGTTTACGAAAAGCCACCTTTTCCCCTGTTTCTAACGAAGCGTATCGGAATCGTTTGCCTCTTCCCATGCCTCCTGCCTCTGCTGCTGCACGTCCGGATTCTGTTCAAGAGCAAAGTCTCTTTTGGAATTAAAATCCAGGATCTGCAGAAGTTCTTCGTCTGTCAGTGCCCTTTCCGGCAGATAGAAGCAGCCGGTGTCTCTGGCATAAACCAGCTGGTCAGAATCCACAGCCTGCCCTGCATTTTCCACCAGTGTCAGCGTACCCTCCGGGAATCTGCCGTTCTCGTACTCCTTCCTCAGCGCTTCCTTCCGACTCTCTTCCTCCTTCGTATATTCCCTGTTAAACTGGTCGGCATGGAAGCTGCGCTGCTCATACTGGACCATGTTATAAATATCCTGCACCTCTGCTTCGGGAACCTCCTGCATCCTTGCCATTACTTTGTCGCTGGTGATCGCGCTCCGGAGTCCCAGATACCCTGCATAGGCCGGAATGGACACTGTCCCGATTACCAGCAGGCAGGCTGCTGCCGATACCATATTCCTCTTAAAACTGTTCCGTCTGTAGGTTCCGTCTGCCATCTGTGTTCTTACATTCATGATAATTTCCTCCTGCATATTTTCTTTCATGTGTACCTGTTTCATAGCATGTCTCAGCTGTCCGCCATTCATCTCACTCATCTGCAATATTCCTCCTTCCAGGTAGTCCGAAACTGCTCCCTTCCACGCTGCAGCCTCTTTTTGACCGCATGCTCCGTGATCCCCAGGATACCGGCAATCTCCTTTATCTGGTATCCTTCTACATAGTGGAGTACCATTACTGCCCTCTGCTTTGGGGGCATCTGGAGGAGTTCACGCACCGCCTCCCTGTCTTCCTGCCGGGATACCAGTGTGCCTGCAAGCTCCTCAATGGGCACCTTCGGATGCCGGAATCTGAACCGCTGTATATCCCTGCAGTGGTTGGTCGCCACCTTGATCAGCCATGCCTTTTCATGCTCGCTGTCCACAAATTTCGGTTTTTTCTCCAGATATTTGCAGAAAGTCTCCTGAATGGCATCCTGGGTATCCTGCTCACTGCCAAGTATCACAATGCAGATCCGGTACAGCATCTCGCTGTGTTTCCTTACTGCCGCTTCCAGATCCATATCTTTCCATCTCCTTTCTGTTCCACATCCATCGCTCAAAATACCCGGACCCGGAAGAATTCCCTGCGAACTACATCCGTGCCCGAAAATCTTTCCGGGTATTCTTCGGCTGGATGCTGTTATACTTATGACACGCAATCAGAAGACGAAAGGTGACCTTTTTGAAAATTCTTTTAAGACATGCCTTTTTTATAAAAGAAATACAGGAAATAAAGGCTTCATTTAAGAAAAACTGCCCTCTCCTGACAAGGGTTTTCTCCTTATCAAAAGAGGGCAGACAATGTCTCAGGCCACTTTTACAATACAAATCTGGGTTGCTTTCAGTCCGCTGCCGGAAGAACTTCCCCATACCCGAATGAACTGGCCGGATGCCAGGTCTGCCGCTGTTGCCTCTGACATTTCAGATCTGGCCCCTCCATCATAGATCGTTTGTATAGCAAACAGGGTATTTTCATCGTATGTAACTGAAATCTTATTAAACTCAGAATCATCCCCGCTTCCGGGCACCACCATGATGTCACCGCCATTATCCGACTTTGCTGTAATGGCCTCTACCACGGTAAGCTGCCCATCCTTCAGCTCTTTGATATCCCCTTCCAGATTGGGAGTACTGTCCACCCATTCTGCAGATGTGCCAGACGTACTTTGACTTTGTGCTTCCGGCTGTTCTTTCTGTGTGCTGTCTGTTCCCTGGCTGCTGCTCTCACCGGATTGCGGTTCCGGTGATGCTTCCGGTGACTCCGGTTCATTCCCGGCGTCGGTTCCTTCTGCATCCGCCGCCGGTTCCGGAGCAGAAACATCGTCCTCTGTATCATCCTCCGGAATCGGCTCGCCCTGAACCACCTGTGGTTCCTGGGTATCTGATGCTTCCTCCGTCTTTCCACAGGCACATACCGCAAGGCTCAGGATGCACAGCACCCCTGTCAATAAGATCATTTTTCCTGTTTTCTTTTTCATGTTATTCTCCTCTCATATAAAATTCAATCCACAGCTTATCCAGTATTTCTGCGGATTCTTCGTTCATTCTATCAGAGCAGCCTCTAAAAAGCCTCTAAAACATCCTAAAAAAGAATGAACTTAATTTATTATTGCTCCATTGACCGATTTTGAGAAGACGCTTGTTTTCGGTCCTTCCCAAAATCGGTCAATGATAGTAAAATTGACAGAAGAGGATAAAATCAGAAACCATGGTGCAGGGACATGGTCATTACTCCAATTTTGAAAGGGAAAAAATATGACAGGTATCTATTTAAGCGGTACGGGAAACACAGAACATTGTATCAAAAAGCTGCTTTTTTTACTGGATAAAACTGCGCAGGCAGTTCCGATGGAGCAGGAAGACGCGGTACATTTATTATCACAGCATGACTTTATTGTTTTTGCATATCCTGTTCAGTTTTCAAACGTTCCCGTCATGGTAAAAGATTTTATCAAAAACCATCCGGATCTTTGGAAGGGTAAAAAAATACTCTGCGTTGCCACTATGGGATTGTTCAGCGGAGACGGCGCAGGCTGCTCGGCACGGCTGTTCAAAAAGTATGGTGCCAAAATCGTTGGCGGTTTCCATATCCGTATGCCTGATTCTGTCTGTGATGTAAAGCTGCTGAAAAAATCCTTTCAGGAGAACCGGGAAATCATCCGGAAAGCAGACAGAAAGATTGAGAAATGCGCA
This sequence comes from Lachnospiraceae bacterium, assembly GCA_910573755.1. Classification (GTDB taxonomy): domain Bacteria; phylum Bacillota; class Clostridia; order Lachnospirales; family Lachnospiraceae; genus 1XD8-76. Next base: position 157,618 of record CAJTBO010000001.1, read on the forward strand.
GAGGAAATCAGGAAAGGCAGGTATCCCAAAAACGGCCTGCATCTTTATAGCCGAATCGCCGGATTACTCTGCCAGCGTTTGTGGTACTACAGCAAAACCAAAAGTTACTCAGATCAATTAAAAATCAGTAATGCCTGTACAGGCTGCGGGCTTTGTACCCGGCTCTGCCCGGCCGACAACCTTACCCTGAAAAATGGAAAAGCGGCTGCCGGAAAACACTGTACAATGTGTTACCGGTGCATCAGTTCCTGTCCGGCAAGGGCAATTACATTACTGGGACACACAGTCATTGAGCAGTGCCGCTATGATAAATATATCCAAAACGAGAAAAAGAACGAGCCTTTAAAATGAAATGAAACATAAAGCAAAGGAGGACGCAGGCTTTGAATGTACATAAAGGCAGGAAGAGTATTACACAAAGACCATTTCGTATTTTAGCAGACTACGAAAGAATCTACCTGTTTTTAATTGAAATTTATGAGAGGGACTGGAGAAACGGCGTACCAGCCCCCTTTTTTGAATACGCATACGCATCATTTTCTTACCGGATGGATATTTCCTATTCTTTCAAAAACCTCATCCGGGAATGCAATGGTGAAATCGTGGCGTTCTGCTTTTATGAAAATCCGGGCTCTTTTTCGCTGTCTCCTTTTCTTTCGCGGTTTTCTGCATATCCGCCGAAAAATTTCCCTTACCCGCTGCTTTTCTTCTGCTGCTTGTGCAGGGATACGGATTCATCCCTGCACTGCTCACGTTACCAATACTCATACCAGTCTCCTTTCTTGTACCCTCTGCGGTTAAAAAGCCGGAAAACGGACTTCTATTATCACCCTGTTGACCGATTTTGAGAAGACTCCGGGTTCTTATTCCACAAGTTCAATGGAATCCACAATGCTCATCCTGCTGATCTTCCGCAAAGGAATGCAGGTTGCCAGAATACATGCCCCGATGGAAAGGAGCGATGCACAGGCTACAGGAATTACAGGAACTGCTGTCAGCCGGATAGTATCCGTTGCCCCGGCCTCCACAAATACGGTACCCAGATATCCGGCGATACTTCCGATTACCGCCGCATTTCTGCCATAATAAAATCCTTCCCACAGGAACACCCGAAACAGACTTCCCACACTCATACCCACAGCACGCTGTATTCCGATCTCCATGATCCGGGTATGGATATTGGTGTACACCGTATTGATAATGTTCAATATCCCGATCAGACCGATGAACAGAATCAATCCCCAGGCCAGAAACCGGATCTGGGCTTCGCTTTCCTCATACTGGCGGTCCGTCTGTTCATAGGATACCGTAGCTGTCCCCGGTATCCGCCGGCCAAGTTCTTCCAGCACCTGATTGAAAGCGGTTCGGTCAGCGCCGTCTTTCAGTCCCGGACATAGTTCCGCATAGGTATCCGTTCCTGTAAGACCAGAATAGATCCGGTCGCTGACCAGAACCTGAACGCCGTTTACAAATCCGTTGTTTCCCACACTGAAATAACCGTCATAGCCGCTCATGGATAATAGTACCGGGAGCTTTTTCCCAGACACAGTGACCGTGCTCCCTTCTTCCACATGGGTCGTTCCGAAGGAAACCCCATCTATCTCCATGGGGATGGGATTGCGGACCACGCATCCCTCCCCTGCTTTCAGCATGTCAAGCTGCTCTCTTGTCAGCCTGGAAGCGAATTCATGATCCATCCAGCAGTCATTGAATCCGAAGATCTGAAAGGTTTCGCCAACCCCCAGCACAATATCGGTGTCAATCCCTATGGGCCGGTTCTGTTCATCCAACTCGTAGAGGGAAAACTGCTGCGCCGCCACGTAATCCACATTTTCTTCCAGTTCCAGCGCTTTTTTCTCCTCCGGTGAGATACCTTCGTACTGATTGACGATGGAATAATCTCCCAGGTGTTCTGATAACGAGCCGGATACATCAAGCAGAGACAGAAAACTCTGCAGCGTGATAAAGACAGTAATGCTCATAACCAAAGACAGGACGGTTACCGCTGTCCGCCCTTTGCTGCGGCTCAGATTCAGCCTGGCATAATACCGTTCAAAGTTCCGGATCTTTTGGGTCTTCCTTTTCTTACGTTTCATCTGCCCCCTTGTTCCCGTCATAGCCGTGACCGGCGACACTCCGGCCGCAAACCGGGCCGCCGGGGCTGCCGCCAGAAATGTAAATGCCAGAGTTACAAAGGCACTGACCAGCAGATATCCCCATTTCCCTGTACTGTTGGCGTCTATCAACGCCTGAAGCTGTTCTCTGCTTCCTGCCAGAAACATCTCCGGCGAAAGCTGATTTAATGCCGCGGTCAGAATCCCCTTTGCGGACAGACAGCCAAGCAGCAGACCAGCGGGAATCCCTGCCATACACAACAGCAATATCTCTGCAACAACCACACGATACAGCTGCCCTTTCTCTGCACCGATGGCCCTGAGCGTACCATACTGCCCGATCCGCCCGGATACGGCGATTTTCAGAATATTATAGACCACCAGCCCGGCTGCCAGCAGAATCAGGGCAACGACCAGTACCCCCACGAACATCAGCCAGGAAAAACCGGCATCATCCATGGACAATTCCGAATCGGCCGCCTCCGAACGGTAAGAAATACCGAGCGCATTCAAAAGGGGGATATTGTAAAGAGTGTCCAGCTCATGAATCTCCAGCCTTTCGCAGAGGTCATCCATCACAGCCTGAAAGTTTTTTCCGTCTTCGGTGCGGATATCCATATTATAATAGAGATACTCCGGCGGAAGAACCGCCTCCGCCGTCCCCTGTCCGGCAAGGCCCAGAATATGGCCGCCGGTATAACCCAGAAAATTACTCTCTGTAATCCCTGTCAGAGTAAACTCCGCCGTATAGTCACAGGCATCCACTACGATCCCATGACGCAGGGCCTTGGAAAGGGAAAGGCTGACGGGATCCCCAATCTTCCCGTCAAATCCCAGAAACTGCAGGGCGTCTTCCGGCAAAGCCAGCTCCATAGGAGCTTCGGGCAGCCTCCCCTTCACAAGACGGGAATATGCGGGCCTGGTGGCAATCCCTCCGTCCCAGTATTCCGCCAGATCCAGAGAAAGCTGGTCATTCAACTTATGATCTCCCAGCGGGACAAAACGGCCGGTGTAGGACAGACGGGAATCATTCTCCAGTATCTGTGCCTTTTCTTCCGTAAGCTGCACAAAGGTTGCGTAGCGGTCCCCGCCGATGGTGACTGCCTGCTGCTGGCGCATGGCAGAGAGGACACCGACGGACTGTCCTGCCGCAGTGGTCATCATGGTGGACAGGATCACTGCAATGAGGATCAGAAAAGAAGTCAGCTTCTGCGAAATCACTTCCTTAAGCGCCAGAGTAAGATAGCTTTTCATCTTCCGCCCACCTCCGTCAGTATGCCGTCCACAATGGAAAACCGCCGGTCGGCCATTCCTGCCATGCGATTGTCATGGGTGATGATAACCAGTGTTTTTCCCATTTTTTCATGTATTGCACTGAGCATTTCCATCACTTCCCCTCCGCTTCTGCTGTCCAGATTTCCCGTTGGTTCGTCCGCGAAGATCACGTCCGGCTGTGCAATCAGCGCACGGGCAATGGCCACCCTCTGCTGCTGCCCGCCGGAAAGCTCATGGGGCAGATGGGTCAGCCTGCTGCCGATCCCAAGCAGCTGCATGAGCTGTTCCAGATACGCCTCATCCGGCTGCTTTTTGTCAAGAAGCAACGGCATCAGGATGTTTTCCCGCGCAGTCAGAACCGGAAGCAGATGAAACTGCTGAAAGACAAACCCGATGCTCCTGCGGCGCAGTGCAGATCGTTCCCGGTCAGAAAGGCTGTAAATATTCTGACCGTCATAAGTCAGCCGGCCGGAAGTCGGCTGATCCAATCCGGATAGCAGATGGAGCAGGGTACTTTTCCCACTTCCTGACGGGCCTGTAATCGAAATAAAATCACCCGGCATGATCTGAAACGAAGCCCGGTCCAGCGCCGTTACCCGGCTTTCCCCTTCACCATAAATTTTTGAAAGCTCATTTGCTTCAATTTTCATAAGAATACGCTCTCCTTATCATCATTTTGCATCTGCATAAACAGGGACTGCCTGTGTGCATGCTTTATGCTGTAAAAAAGAGTGTAATGGATAAATCTCAAGAAACGCTCAAGATTTGATGGTATTAAAAAATGCCGCAGCCGCCCCTCCGCCTTCCGGTCTGTTCTCCAGACAGAGTTTCCCGCCGTGTTTCAAGCACAGCAGGCTGCTGCTGTACAGCCCCATACCAAAATGCTCTGCATTTCCCTCCATTTTCCCAAAGGGTTTCGGTCCGTTCTTCACCAGTTCAGGCGGAAAACCGGGTCCGTCATCCACAATCGTAAGGCACAGCATCTTTTGGGTCTGCACAAGACGGATTTCCAGTTTTCTGCGGGCAAAACGCGCCGCATTTCCAATCAGGTTTTCTGCCACGGTCAAAAAGATTCCATGGTCTATCCTGACAATCCCCAGATCCGATACAGGCAGTATGAGATCAAGTCCGGGCGCAAGCAGATGTGCAGTCTCTTGCAATTCTTCCAAAAGGGCAGATCCGTCTGTGTCACAAAGCTGCACCTGTATCTGTTCCAGCCTCTGGATGCTGCTCATAGCCTCCACATACTGTTCCACCCGCAGCACATAGCGTTCCATCCTCTCCAGCGTGTGTTCATCCGCCCTTCCTCCTTTCATCAGCTTCACGCTCCCCTTCAGAACCGTCACCGGATTGCGCAGGTCATGGGCAAAGGCCGCATTGAGTCTTTTGCGTTCCTCCGCCTGCTGCCAAAGCTTTCGGTTTGTTTCCAAAAGCTCTTTTCGCATCACCTCAAATGCGGCACATATCTGCCCCAGTTCATCTGCCGATGCCTCCGGCATGGAAAAGTCCAGGTCATGATTTCGGATGCGCTCAGTTCCCATTTTCAGAATTTCAATGGGGGATTTCAGCTTCAGATGATAAAACAGAATCCCGGCAATGCCCAGTCCGCCTGCCGGAAACAGTACCGCCGAAAGCAGCCGGACGCCGTCCAGCAGCTCCAGAATCTGCATCTGTTCCTGATCCGGTCCGGCCAGCTCTGCAACCGTGCCGCCGGAATCAATGGCAATTCCTCCCTGAGGATACCTCTCTGCAATTCTTCCGCATAACAGATATACTCCCAGTATAAGCAAAAGCGCAGTCACCAGGCAGAAAACGGACAGCAGAAAAAAGCACCGCTTCAGCCCCATATTTTTCAGCCCTTCCATCGGTACCCGCACCCCCAGACTGTTTCGATATAAGCAGTAAATGTATGGGCTGCCAGCTTTGCCCGGATTTTCCGGACATGCTCCATGACCACATCGCTGCTGCCCTCCCCGTCGATTCCCCACACACTCTCATAAATACGCTCCCGGTCAAACACCTGTCCTGTGTGCAATGAAAGCAGCTCCAGGATATCAAACTCCCGTCTGGAAAATGTCACCGGCTCCCCGTTTACCGTGACCGTGCGGGCTGTATAATCAATGGCAAGCTCCCCAAAAAACTTTACCGCAGAAATGTTCTGCCGCCGCTGTTCCCTCCGCAGATGAGCGGCAACCCTTGCACCCAGTTCGTCCAAATCAAAGGGCTTTACAATATAGTCATCTCCGCCTGCCTGAAACCCCACAATCTGATCTGCAGATTCTATACGGGCTGTCAGGAAAAGAATCGGACAAGTCACATGGTTTCGTATGTTTCTGCAGACGGAAAGACCGTCCATACCGGGCATATTGATATCCAGCAGAATCAGGTCCGGCTGCATCTGTGCTTTTTGAATCGCTTCCTTCCCATTATAAGCAGTCAAAACATCATACTCTTCAGAAAAATAACTTCTCATCATATCCACAATTCCCTGCTCATCATCCACAATCAATAATTTCCTTTTCATACTTTCCACCTTCCACAGAGATTTTTTTATTATATCACAGAAATCTCAAAGAATTCTCAACCATCATAAAAAGGTACGGAAATCAATTAATTGCATTAAATTGAAAAAATATTTTTTATACTTTTCCCCAGTAGTTCAATTTTTCCGATTTTTTCTAAATCCTTTCTTAATTTTTCTCCGTTATTGTCTTTTCCGGCAATCACTTTTACAATCTTTGTCCCTGGAATAAGCTGCTTTTTCATTCTGTCACCTCCTTTTGTGGAATAAGGTCATTATACATTCCCTATCTCTTTGCACACAAAAAGTCCGAGTATTCCGACTAAAAAGTATTTCTATATGATATAATGAACAAAATAAAGGTGACTGAGTGTGAAAAAACAAGAATTATCATTGCCGTTTATACCTGAATGAAACGAAAGGAAGGAATCATTAGCATGAAAAACTACGGTTCAACTGTCCGTCAGATTAGACTAAGTAAAGGTTTTAGTCAATTTCCCGACAGCCCCTTTTTATAGAAAAAGATTGGAGTGTGATATTATTTGCTGCTGATAAGAAGAAACTGCTCAAAGCTATTTGAACAATACTGATAAATTTAGTACATAGGGGAAATTGCCCCGTACGCCTTACCATCTAAATCAATAACCAGACAAATGCTGCCATTGTGTTTCGGGATTTCTTCCGCAACAACAAGTATTTCCTTCCCCTTGTAATTTTCAATATGCCATTCTGAAGATGAAAGAAAAGTAAGCGGATCAATATCTTTCTGGGCGGTTGAAGTTTTAATAATTGGTCCATAATTTTATTCCACTTTTTATTCATTCCGGCATCTTTTCTATAATTTTCTATGGCAATCGGATTATACGGCGATAACAAAAGTAATTTTTCGACAAACCAGGATGACGTTCATTGACCGGTTTGCGATAAAAGGCAGTATAGCAAGGCAGGACATATATTGCCCCATCGCCGCCGCAAAGGGAACATCCGCCATCCCCGCCTTTTGTATAGGATGTATTATCAATGATTTCATTTTTATATGAATCGTATGCCATAAACAGCCCCAGCATATTCGGCTGATCCAATATTGTATTTTCCTCGGTATTTCCGACAGCGCCCACATTATAAATTTCTCTCAGCACATCACATAATATATCACCCCACCAGAACAATGTGCGTGTGCCGCCGTTACAAAGATATTCCCATTCATCTTCTGTCGGCAGCGTAAAAGGGCCTCCTTTCAGTGAGAGGACAGCCTGCGCCAGAGATGGCGCATCCTCGTCCAGCTGGCGGCTGTCCACCTCTACAATCATATCTCCAATATCGGCAGTACGCAACGGCGATAGGCAACTGGACAGATGTTCGTTCCATTTTGCCAGGAATCCCTCCCAGCTTGCGTAACCCTTCTCTTCTATGTCTTTGTTCATCTGCTCTAATTCTTCTGCCAGTTCCGCACGCAATTCATCGGCTTTCACAGAATCGCCGTTTTCTTCTGCTTCGTCGATCTGTTCCTGATAGTCATCTTTTAAATTTTCCATTTCTTCCTCATAGTAATACTCATGACCGGAAGAAAATTCTTTCCGCAGACCCTCTAATACGCCATCTCCCAGAGGACACCTGTCCGTATCCCATCCTAAAGTGACATTTTTCCTGCCGGGTACAAAAATAAACTGGGAACCCTCATATTCCAGAAGCCATGTTTCCCGTTCTGCTCCATCCGTACCGGTTTTGATTGTTTTTATAAATTGAAAGCCTATCCCCAATGATTCAATACGAGAACGAATATTGTTTAATAATTCCGACATAGCAAATCTCCTTTTTGAAAATATAAGTATGTTAAGATGTTTGTGTGCTTTTAGTAAATCACTTTTCCCATGGGAAACCATACTTGGGCCGGGGGCGGTTCAGGTGGCTGTAATCCATCAGAACAGTCTGGATCAATGCCTGAGGACAATCCATTGTGTTGATTGCAACATCAAGACCATACCGAACAGCAATTTTAGCCAGACCTTTCCGCAGGCGTGTAGTGCAGTTCATAGACTCCCCGGTCAAACACCCCCGCTTCCCACCGTTTATCCAAAAACTGTTCATATAAAGCAGGGGCTACACGGTAAGCCAGCAGGGGCAGGCTGCTCACATATTTCTTTGCGATCCAATCATCCGAAATCCCGCGTATGAAATCCCGAGAAGCCTCCGATAAAGCCGGGAACTTGTCCATGCTGCTGACCTCCTGTAACATTCCCACCTGGGATGCTGCTCTCCTACACAGCCGCTGACAGACAGGATCTGCCTGCTGATCCCCTGCTGCCACCCAGGAGTATCGTTTATTTCGCATATATAATATCCGATTACTTTAAAACGGTCTTTCATTCTTTCTTTTTACCTTTCCCGATGATAGCTTGGAAAGCTGCCATTGCAGTAGACACAAAGCGTGCCGGCAGTTCCTCCGGATGTACAAGGCCAATCCGCCCCTGTTCGGGGAAAATCCTGCCGGAAAGCGCCTCCCCATTCCTATCCGTTATCTTTCCGTCTTTTTTGCCAGACCGTGGTAATACCGCATAAACCGGCATACTTCCTCATAAGTCTCCCGAATCCTGTCCCGCCGTTTCTCTGCCTCCGGGATCTCCTTTGTCCTAAGAAACAGCTGTGCGTTGCGGTACATCACCGCCATGGCGTCTCTTGGATCATTGCAGGCACCCGGGAACTCCTTTAAACGTTCTTTCATATAATCGGAATTGTGTCTCACACATTCTTCCAGGTGTGCGTACCCTTCCGTTTCCTTTCCGTTCAACAAATCCCACACGCCAAACAGATAGTAGTCCGCACGCCAGGGATCTTCCTTTCCTCCTTGATCCAGGTTCCACATGGGCCTGCCGGTCCTTGGATCTTTCGGGCCTGTTTCACTGGCTTTCAGGTAATCCCGGCGTTCCTCCACAAAATATGTCTCCAGGCTGTCGATCTTCTGCCACTCGGGCAATACGCCATCCGCCAGAAATATCAGAATATCATCAAATTTTCTGTTGATACGCTCCACCATGGCAGCGTCCACAGCTTCCATGCCATACTGAATCACGCCCCAGTCCTTCTGCATCCTTTGGAAATTCTCTCCCTGGCAGATGTGCCCCGGCAGACCTAAGATCCCGTACTGTATGGCATATAGAGGGCAAAGATAACAGAACATCGCCTCGTATCCGCCGCCTCTGAAATAGCCGATAAATTGGATGCGGGATACCAGGCCGTTCTTCTCCCTCACAAAGGTCTTGGGGCCTGCTTTTTTCATGCCGTATGCTTTTGCCACAGGAGCGATCTTTGCCTGCAAATTTTCTTTCAGGCGAAGCTTTAGTTCTTCCCCGCACTCTTTCCACTGTTCCGTTGTCCTTGCATGTTTATAAGGAAAATCCCTTGCCGTTTTCTGTCCGGCAGGTGTCCCCAGCAGGCTTTTCCAGTCAAAAACGATTGTGTCTGTGGGATGGTCTTTGAGATATGCCTCCCACCGCTGTCTGGCAGGTGCGGTATCCTTATGATAGCCTTCCATGGCTTTCTGTCTTTCACGCATTTCCTCTTCCTGCATTTTTTCCTCATAATAGCTTGAAACCTTTACCGGACGTCCCTGAGCATGAAAATAATAAGCAACGCCGCTTTGTGTCTTTGCCATCCAATAATAGTTGGCGTCCCATAGGGCAGGCATCATCCGTCCTCTGTCTCCCCGGTTGAGGGATTCTTCCAGCTTAGTCTTATTGCTGTTCCACCATGCTTCCCATTCTTCCGGTTCCACTTCCCCTGCGGCAACACGTAAAAATATCTGTTTCATCTCATCCTGAAAGCTCATCTTCATACCTCTCATGTTCATCCTGATACGGATTCAGATCAATACCCACACAAAATGGATGCCTTCTTTTTCTTCATATCTCTGCCCTATTTCTGCTGTCCCTCATATCGCTTCTCCAAGCCCTTCCATGGCCTCCATCAGCTTCTTATATCCTGTCTCGCTGGCGGCTCCATAAAGCATTTCCAGGTCGCCACAGTCCATAATGACAACCATATTGTCAAAGGCATTGCTGTAAAAACTCATGTCCATCCCCAGCCAGCCATAAAGCCCAAAAGGTTGTTTTTCAAGATCGGACCTGACAGTTTCCAGTTCCGCTTCCGTAAGCCAGTACATAAAATCCTTCCTCTGGAAAGGAAACGCAAATACGGCTTCATAGGCAAGCGCTACCTGCAGAAATCCACTGAGTGTCCCAGTGCACAAGGTCCATTTGCAATCATCTATCTCATCTGCAGCCACATAGACCGGCGGATCTGTTTTTCCCAAATCATTTCTTCGGATTCCTGCCCGGCAACATCCCTGATTTTCAATCAGAATCACCAGGTAATCGCTATTTCTTCCTCTGTATAGCCCTGCAGCTCTTCCATGCCATACAACTGCCGGATCGTTTCCATATAATCTCTTCTGTTCTGCCCCTGCGCTCCGGTTTCATCTTGCTCTGCTTCTGACGCTTCCGCAAACAAATAGGGAACTCCGGGCCATGTAAGCTCAGGCATTTCTTCCAGCTTATTAAAATAGAGGCAAATAATCTGGTCGTCTCCCCAATATCCGGATTCCGGCCTTTTCGTGCAGGCTGTTATATGATAGTATCCGTCCGGCAGAGACAATATCTGATCCTGCGGGAAATCCATATTCCAGTTACTCAGCCAAAACAAGTCACAAAACTGCAGGGAGGCGCACATCTTCTATCTTCTTTACGGCGGAAAAATTTCTTTTTCTGCTGTTCAGGCATTTGATCTTTGCAAGATCACTGAACATCTGCAGGTTATGTCCTGTATTCTTTTGTATCCAGATCACATGCCTCGGATCGATCCCATATTGCTTCATGCTAAAAGATCCTCCTAATTTCCTTTACTGTCATTATTTCTCTTCTCAAATTTCTTTTTATGGAAAGGCATATTTTTATAGCTGGAGTTCGCCACGGATTATCTTTTTCATAAAATCCTCAAAAGAATCAGCAACTATCTTGCATTCCTCGAATTCCGGTTCACTGCCATAAACAATGCTGCCTTCTTTTATGGAGATTGCATAATAAGCATAACCGCTTTCCAAAGATAAGAAGACAGGTAGATGCCCGTCCCAGAATTTTCTGATCTCATCCTTCCATGCTGCGTCATTTCCTGCGGCCTCCAGGCTGAGCAGTTCCCATTCATTCCATTGCCATGCTTTGTCTCCCTGCACATCATAATCTTCTGAGCATAAAAACCAGACTTCCTCATCTCCTCGTATCATACTTTTTACAGTAGAAACAAATTCCACCCAGCTTTCCGGGTAGCCGGTATACCTGCTTTTCATTGGCTCAGGCAGGCAGAATTTCTGTTCTTTATTCGTCTCTACTGTCCAGCCCCAGTTTTTCATACAGTCTAAAAATTTATCTATCATTTTGTGTTTTCCTCCAAAAATACCAGCGCCTCCCTGTATTCTATCTCTTGAAATTTACAAGAAAGCTTTCATATTCCTGCTCTAACTGTTTTGCATACGGATCATTCATGGCTTTTGCCGCCGCGATCCCCTTTGTATATAAATTTCCATACCAGCTCGACTGTGGGACTTTCTGCAGTTCCGTCTTTGCCCACTTCCACAAGCCGGCTGCCGCCTTAGTATGATTTGCCGTAACCTCAAAACAGGCTTCCAGAATATCCTTGAACAGCCGGATCGTACGGATCTGTCCGTAATCCGTGGTTTTGATTACTTTTTCGCATAAACAAAGTGCCTTTCCATAATCGCATGTATGTATGTAATGCCGGATCAGATTTTTATACCCGGAAATGATATCTCTTGTACTGCTTCTTTCTGTTGACAGGATCTCCGCCAGCTGTTCTTGATAAAGTCTTTCATTTTCTGCATCTCTTCCCAGAAACGTGTTAAAGTCGATCAGTACCCTGCGGTTGGGAGCGGACCATTCTTTGGTATTCTCTTTCCACTCGTCCACCAGACTTCCCATCACATCTTTGTATTCCATTTCCTGACATAGATAGATACAATCCAGCAGGCTGTTTGCCTCAAAGTCATCCTCCATCTGTCCGTCCGGGTCATAGCCGCAGGCGCAGTCAAAGTTTGCGCTCTTTGCCTGCTCCAATAAACCGGCATATTTTCCATCTCCATTGTATTTCCCGATAAGGTGAGTCAGTATTTGGAGTGTACTTCCTATCCCCTGAAATGAATTCCGCTCCCTGTCTTTCAGTTCCTCCCCAAAAAGGAAAGCAACCGTCTCTTCATCCTCGATATGGCAGTACAGAAGGTAATACGCCAGCCGCAGGCGGTTTGTATAATTTTCGTCATCCGTCCCCCACTCCCCGTTATGAAATTCCTTATAGCGGACTGTGCCATCATTTCCTGCTTTCAGAGCTTGATAGACGGTCTGCTGCTCTTCTATTTTAGATTTTAACTGTCCCTTCCCCATAGCCTGTTTCTTTCATCCGTTCCTTTTGCGTCAGTTCCGCCAGCATACGCCGGGCATCTTCCACCACATACAAAGTCCCACCCTCCTGGATTGCATATTCCAGATGTATTCCGGCGTTCTTTAGTTCTCCACAGGCAATATCAACATCTGCAAGACATACGGCGGAAACCACCTTTTGAATCTTTGCTGTATATCTGGCACTTCGGGCTTCCTCCATACGGCGGTATGTCTCATGATCCCCCCGCCATAGGGCCAGGCTGGCATCCATAACGTTCAGCAGCTCCTGCCCTGTTCTCTGTAAGGATGCTTTTGTGAATGAGGAAATAAGAACCTCCGCCTCATGTTTAACCTGCATTGCCCTTTCCAAATCTTCCATTTTTTTATAACAGTTAAAACGAATGTTCAAAAGAGAAATCTGATAATTAACACTTAATTTGTACTTACGCAAAGGCTCCGCCAAAGCTAGGGCATCAGAAAACTGTCCGGACCACATAAGGCCGGATGCCTCATTGATACGTATAGCCACGGCGCTCCGCTTTCTTTTATGTACTTTTTCAAGCAGGCGCATCACCCGAACATAAGTTACCGGATCGCAGTCCTGGTTCAGAATCAGATTCAGAGACATAAAATCCCCGGAAATCCAGACGTTGATTGGAAAAGTGATCACAATTAGAATGAACAGTTTAAGCAATACATCTGCCATGCCATCATCACTCCACCAGATTCCCTTAATATTGATAATGATATATAGCAGCAAGATCAGTATGAGAAGCCCCTGCTTAGTCCGAAGTCTCATTTTGTATTGACAAACAATCTCTTCCGGAGTTTTATTTTGATATTGCATAGCAGCTTTCATGCTTGTTTTTACCCTCTTTTCTTTTATGTTATGTTGGTACATTCCGTTTAACCGTTATGAACCCCACACAAATTGAATGTTACTTTATATAGTTTTTATAAATGCCGGTTCAATAAATTCTTTTACTGCATATATGTCTGCAAATTTTTCATACTTAGGGAACCCCTCTAAATTCTGCTTTGAATAAGTCAGATGAAAAATATAATAAATATCTGCACCCTGTTCTCCATCAGTAACATATAAAACATCATCATTAGATTCACATTTTGCTACTGCCCAGACTTTTTTATGAAATAAAAAATGTCTTTTTCCAATCTCTTTTTTTAATTCTTCAACAAGTATACCATTTGATTGTGATAACGGCACCATATGCCAGTTAAAATCCTCACCATATTTATCGAATAAATTACAAAAAATTTCTTCTGCTGTCATTTATACCCTCCCTAAAAATTAATTTTATAGGCTATATGCTTCTTTACTTACCGAATGCAATTCTAATTCCCTCTAAAATAGGATATCCTAATGTCCCATGCACAAACCAATACGAAAATTGTCTTACTGCACCGGATAAATAATTACTCACTTTCATGTAACGCACTCCCTTGCAAACTTGAAGTTATGATTATATTTCTTCAAACCGCCTTAGACGATTCTCCCAAGCCATTTCAAAAAACTTACATTTGCACTCCGGACAGACTGACGGAATAATCAGCGGACAAAATTTCAGCTTCGCGTATTTGATATGCCGCCCCTCTATGTTCCGTAAACATTCCTTTTCTTTCAGGTTATCCCCTCGTGTCGGAACATAATACGGAAATGAATGCCCGCAGCAAGGACACCGCAAAAAAAGTTTTGAGGTAAATCCAAACGGAACAGCCGCAAAAAAAATCGAAAGTGATATAGCAGCCACCACAATGAAAAACGCCAAAAACGGTTTGTTCTCTATCATAGCGCTCAATCCCATGTTCCTGCCCCAAATAACCACGGGAATGAACAGCACCATACTGCAAACACAAAAAGCAGCAAAGCATCCCCATTGTATCAGAAATACTGCTTTCGCAAAGGCACAGCACCACCGGAAACGGAGCGGTATCCGAGGGAAAACATATGGGTACGGTTTTGATGTATTCTCCTGCTGTAATCGCCAGCTTGCAATATCATTCATGGGTTTTCTCATCATCCTGTCCTCTGGCGGCTCCTTAAAATCCTACATACTACTATGCTTTGTGCCCTGTTCATAACTTAATAAAAGTATCTGCATCCAAATAATAGTTCAGCGCTTTCAACAATTCTTCCCCGGTGGAATCTTTTTTCTGGTCTAAAGCATTTTTGCGTATGCAACAACGGGAATATCCACCTCTATATTTCCGGAAATAGAAGCGGGGTCTATATTTATATGGATGATTGCCACATGGGTGGCAAAGTGTCCGGTTTTTCCTGTTATGCGTTCATTAAACCTTGTCCCGATAGGCTTGTTTCGTCCATTCCCCTGAACAAGTACTTGCTGTTATTCTATTCTCCTTTTTGCCAAAAATCAACAGAAACGATAATTCCTCCTGCTTTACTTATGAGGTATGTGTAACAGTTCAGATAACTCTTGAACTGTTATAGGTATGCTCTAAAGCTTTTTTCAAATCCGTTATATATAAAGCCTGATGCTTTTCAGATACGCCCCGATAAACGGTTTCATAAACCATTTTTTTGCTGTAACATCCTCCGTGAAATCAATCGTTGTCACGCCGTCTTCGCCGAAAAAAATCCCTGTCCAATGCCCATGCATATTATCATTCCCCATATCAAATTCCCGGCACTGGCATTCTTTTCCCTCACTGTAACGATAAAGACGGTCTGATAGGATTTGGATACCCCGCCGGCATCCGCAAGCCTGGACATGGACGCATTTTTACCCTTCTTATCGTACAGGAAGCCAATATTCATAGACCGCATCTTCCGGGTCTGCATGGAGATACACCTCAATATCCGGTACGTTCCCATTTCCCTTTTGCAGTTCCACGGCGGACAAAGACAGCCTGCGCCGCCGTATGTATTCCCGCAGTGTCATGTCTGTCATATATAAAAACATTTGTTGGAAATAATAGGAAGGGCAGCCCGCAATCCCGGCTGCCTCCTCATAATCCAATTCCCCATCCAGATTCTCTTCTATAAAATCAATCGTCTGGTTCAACCGTTTTATCCAGTCCATCGTGTTCCCCCCTGCTGTTTTAAGTATAGCCGATTCTCTCACAAAAACCTCGCATTTGAACGATACGGATTGATAGCCCGAAAAAACTCATTCCCATTTAAAAAATTTCACCGCCGCACCTGCGCACAGAATGGTAACGATTCCCATAACCGCTGCCGGTACCCGGACAGATTCCATATGTATTCCCAGAAAAGCCGCCTTCATAAGCTGTATCCCCTGTGTCAGCGGGAAAAGGGCAACGATTTTCTGCATCATCTTGGGCATCACTTCAAAGGGCAGCGTGGCCCCGGAAAAAATCAGCATGGGAAAGTACAAAAGGCAGGCAATCACACTGGCCATTTTTTCATTTTTCGCAATGCCGCCCACCATCATCCCGATGCTTAAGGTGGAAACCAGGGTAAGGAGCCAGCTCCCAAGGAATGCCGCCGGGCTGCCGGGAATCCTTACGCCCCAGAATACCGCCGCCATAAGAAAAACCAGGGCCATGGAAACCGCGGCATACAGCACATAGATGGTAAATTCCACCCCCAGCAGCATCACCGGGCTGACGGGCGTCACCCGGAACCGTTTGAGGATCTTCCGCTCCCGGTACCCGGCTACCACCAGAGGCAGCCCCATCAGGCCCCCGGCGCAGATGGAGATGGTGCAGACCGCACTCATGGACTGCTCCAGGAATGTATACTCCGCCCCCGGAAGAGCGGGCTTTGTCCGGTAAATGAAACCAAGGATGACCAGTACCACAACCGGCATAATGACGGCAAAAATCACCATGTTCATATTCCGGATATTCAGCTTCAGTTCTGTTTTTAAAAGACTGAAAAATGTTCTCATGCCACAACCTCCTCGTCCGCAAATTTCAAATAGGCATCCTCCAGACGCTCACAGCCGCTCTGCGCCTTAGCCTGCTCCACAGTGCCGTAAAACACAGCCTCCCCTTTTCTCAAAATACAGATCTCATCGCAGAGGGCCTCCACCTCATCCATGAAATGGGAAGTGAGGAAGATGGTCAGCCCTTCGCCCTTTAAATCCTCAAGAATCTTCCACACCGTCCGGCGTGCCCTTGCGTCCAGCCCGGTAGTCAGCTCGTCCAGGAACACAAGCTCCGGGTTCGGTATCAACGCCAGAACAATAAACAGCCGCTGACGCTCCCCGCCGGAAAGACTTTTCACGGTGTTTTTTATCTTATCCCCGATTCCGAAACGTTCACACAGCTTCCGCCAGTCTGCCGGTCTCTCATACAGGCAGGCGGTTTCCCCGCAAAGCTCGGATACCCTGATTTCCGGCTGGTAATCCCCTTCCTGAAACTGGACGCCCACTTTCTGAAACACGGTGCGCCGCTCCTTTTTTGCATCCCGCCCCAATACCAGTGCGGTTCCTCCATCCGCCTGTTTCGTTCCCAGGATGCATTCGATAGTGGTACTCTTTCCGGCGCCGTTTGCCCCCAACAGGCCAAAGACCGTGCCGGCCTTGACTGACAGGTTCAGACCTTTCAGCACGGTTCTTCCCTGATAGCTTTTGGTCAGGTCCTTTGTCAGGACAGCTTCTTTTATCTTTTTATGGTTTCTTTTTATGGTTTCGCTCATCTTATCCTCCCTTTTCCGGCAGCGGCATGCACCGTTACTCCTGCTGCTTTTTAATTGCCCGAAGCTCGATATATCCCCTCTCCCCTCTGGGTTCCAACTGGATGCGGGGGTTTTCCTCATCCCACTCATACCCAATCACAGAGGGGTCATAATGGTCGATAGCATACTGTACGGCAAGGATCGCCTGGGAATAATCCTCCTCCCGGAAAGGCTCCCCCTGAACCATCAGATACTCGGCGGCAGGCAGGGAAATGACATCAAATCCCTCCGGAATTTCCCCTTCGTAATCCGACTCTGCCTCCACGCCCTGTACATAGGTGGAAGTGCCGGGCTTTTTATAGGCTCCCGGCAGCCACAGGCAGACCGGCTCCCCGCAGAGGGAACCCATGCTTTTTAATATCCCCCAGACCTCGCAGCTGACTTCTCCACAGTACGTAAAATAATCTTCCGCTTTTATCCCCCGTTTGATGATGACTTTTCTCTCCGGTTTCCGGATTACCTGGACAAATACGCTCTGCGGTTTCTTCCTTTCCATATCCAAAACATCCTCCCTCAGTTCTCTAAATTTTACGCCGTATGGGATAAACAGGACAATCGGCACCGGGTCCTTCAGGTATTCCCCCGGCCTGCAGCCGAATTCCCGGTAAAAGGCACGGGTATACCCGTCCACACTGCCAAATCCGCAGTCAAAGGCCGCCTCCGTCACAAGGCACTGTTCCTCCTTCAGCCGCATGGCGGACCGGGAAAGCCGAAGCCTGCGGATATATTCTGCCGGCGTCACCCCCAAAAACTCCTTAAACAGCCGGTAGGAATGCCATGGGGAAAACAGGGAGACAGCCGACAGCTGTGCCAGTGTGATATCCGCTTCCAGATGGGCTTCGATATAATCCTGCATCCTCTGGACCGCCGCTGTCTGTTCTTTCAAAATAAATCACCTCCTTCCTGGAGTTCCTATTTTATAATGCCCCCCGCTTTTTGTCTCGACTTTTTTTGCTGTTTTCGGATTCTTTAGGGAAACGCTGATTTTATCAGCGCTTCCTCAGATAATCAGCCGTAATGGTCTGTCCGTGCTCCGCCAGATCCTGCAGGGTTCCGGTAAAGACTCCCCCGCCTCCCAGCGTCCCCCCGTCCGGGCAGCTATAAAACCATGCCTTCAAGAGCTTCCCCGCTGCCAGGCGATACCATGATATCGCCGCCGTTATCCGCTTTTTCAGTAACAAATTCAACCACGGTCAACTGCCCGTCTTTCAGGTCTTTGGCATCTCCCTCCAGATTCGGCATACTGTCAACCCATTGTGCCGATGAGCCGGATGTACTTTTCGCCTCCGGCTGTTCTCTCTGTGTACTGTTTGTTCCTGAATTACTGTTTTCTCCGGATTCCGGCACCGTTTCAGCCTCTGGACTTTCCTGCTTGTCTTCGCCTTCTGTGCCTTCTGTTTCTGCGGATTTTTTGTCCACTCTATCAGAGTAGTCTCTAAAAAGCCTCCAAAAAATCAGAAACTATGGTATATGAAAACAATAATTCCTTCAAAAGGATAAGGTAAAGACAGATGAATAAAGTACAATATCCCCTTCACATCAACGTCCAGATAAGAACACCAATCTGCAGTACAGAACAGTATCTCTCAATACGTTCTGTACAAAAACAAGCGCCGCTGCTTTTGTACAGTGCCGACTACTACGGATCCCCCTCATTCTTATATCCATCCGACATAAAAATTATGAATTTTTTCTTAACACTACTGCGGTAGTGTTGACAGCCCGATAAGAAAGGTGTAATGTATAACCACACGGAAACTACTGCAGTCTTATAGAAAGGAGGATAAAAATGGATATTAAACTTTTCGACTCAGAATTGAAAGTAATGTGTGTGCTTTGGAGTGAGGGCGATACCACGGCAAAACATATATCTGATGTTCTGAAAAAAGAAATTGGCTGGAACATGAATACCACCTACACATTGATAAAAAGATGTATTAAAAAAGGGGCGATTGAGCGTTCCGAACCGAATTTCATGTGCCATGCCCTTATTCCCAAAGAAGAAGTACAGGAAGCAGAAACAAATGAATTGATTGACAAGATTTATGACGGTTCAGTTGACAAACTGTTTGCAGCCCTGTTAGGCAGAAAAAATCTCTCCGCTGAACAGATTCAGAAGCTCAGGCAGATTGTGGAAGATTTGGAATGAGGTGATATAAATGAATTTACTGCAAATGAGCTTTTCGGGGGCTGCTTTCATTACTGCGGTAGTGATTATCCGTACGGTGGCAATCAATAAACTGCCGAAAAAGACTTTTCTTGTTTTATGGGAACTGGTAATGTTAAGACTGCTTATCCCGTTTTCGATTCCGTCAATGTTCAGTATTTATACGTTGTTAACTCACAGCATATCTTCTACAACCCTGCCGGAAGCCGGAACAGATTACAACATTCCCACTATGCAAGGGCTGTTTGTTACAACACAGGAAGCAGTGCATTCGCCAGCGGATATTTCACCATCTGTTTCCATGTGGTTTATTGTATGGTGTGCAGGAATCATACTTACCGCATTGTTTTTCGTAATGTCTTATTTGCGTTGTCTGATTGAATTTCGGGCAGCTTTACCCGTCCACAACCATTATATAGAAAAGTGGCTGGAAGAACGCCCATTGAAACGTCCAATTTGGGTAAGGCAATCTGATAGGATTTTGACCCCATTAACTTATGGCATTTTCCGTCCTGTTATTTTAATGCCGAAAAAAATGGACTGGAACAATGAAAAGCAGCTGCAATATGTCCTCTCACATGAGTATGTGCATATCTATCGCTATGATACTGTTACAAAGTTGATTGCGACACTTGCCCTTTGTATTCATTGGTTCAACCCTTTTGTGTGGGTGATGTATCTTCTTTTTAATCGTGATATAGAACTGGCTTGTGATGAAAGCGTGATACGGCAATTTGGAGAAAAATCAAAATCCGCCTATTCGCTAATGCTTATCAACATGGAAGCAGCAAAAAGCGGTCTATTGCCATTTTGTAACAACTTTAGTAAAAATGCCATCGAAGAAAGGATTACAGCGGTTATGAAAATTAAAAAGACCTCACTGCTTGCAATTTGTATTGCTGCAATACTCATTGTTGGTGTAACTACTACTTTTGCGACTTCCGCAGCGGACAGCAGCAGGGAGAAAGATACTATCCATGACACAGATTTTTCTGATGAAGAAATTGATAAATTGCTCGCCTTACAATTTGACGGTTACGAAGATATGAGTGTTTCGGAATTTCAAAATAAAGTATGGGAATTAACAGATACGGAAGAATATCGTAATCTGTTGGAGAAGTTCTCTCAAAATACTGCTCTATATGAACAAAAGGACAGTAATGAAATTGCGTCTTTTCTGTTTTACACATTAGAACCCCTTACGGCTGAAAAGTGGCAGACACGGGATTTTGGAGGAGGCATAGCAACTGATTATCCCGGTGCTTCTGATAATGCCATGTTGGAATTTGTTTTTAGCCTTACCATTCAAAATGCTGATACACTTACTGTCGGTGAGTACAATGCCACACGTTTGGGCGTTACCAACGGATTAAAAAATATCTTACAAGGCAAAACGAAAGAACAGTTGCAGAATGATTCATTCATACAGGAAGCAATCCATACTGAAATCGAAAAACTGAATGAGCAATGGAATACAGATAAACTGCAAATTTCCGTGGAATATTCTTTCATGCCCCTTTCGGAATTGGACGCCGGAAAGGGTGAACAGGAAAATATACGGCAAGAACAGGAACCCCGGGAATATCCTAATGGTACAGAGGAAGATTACCGTTCCTTATTGGATTTGAAAACAGCCGATTACCAAAGCAGGTCAGTTGCAGATTTTAACATGGATTTACTGGAATGGGCAAATGAAAATTATGAACGAATGGAACGAATCAATGTTGATACTTCCCAGCAGGATTTTTCCGTGAACCTGAACAGAGACGAACTTTCCTTTGTAGCATTAACCACATGGCTTTCCGGAGTGGAAAATGGAAAATATGTGCAAAGTATTAACACGGGACGGAAAGAGGAAGACCCCGTCTATAATCAATATCTTCCGTCAAAAACAACGGAAGAAAACGGATACGGAGCGTGGTGCGATCTGTTCTACCAGTTTTCCTATCACATCGCAGACAAGGAAGCTCTTACTGTTGGAGAACGTGACGATCGTATCGGCAATATGATGAACGGGATACTGGATTTTTGGAACAGAACAGATATGGAAGAAATGTTAAGTATGACAGAAGATGATATTGTAAGTAAGCTGAAAGAAATTGCGGCAGAATACAGTAACGATAACATAACAATTATAATTCGTGAAGATTCTGTAAATTTTGAAAAAATGGACGAACGAAACAGAGGATTTGATTAACATTAACCGTTATCAGCTAACAATATCAATCTGCCCCATGTGGGAGAAAAGGGGGAGCATCTATGCCTTGCACAGAAGAAAAGTTTTACCTTTCAGGCACAACAGACAAATATTTTAAAGCACTCTGTAAAGAATAGCCCTTACAGTATTCGGTCAGACAGTTATCCTCACCAGCGGGGAACAGGAAATCAGGAAAAGGTTTCCTGTTTTTTGCGCCCGTTTTTGGTGTTTTGAAAAATTGCCAGTATTATGCCGCTCAGAGGGGGGATAGAAAGAACTTCAATCCTTCCGCCTCCTTCAACAGCCCCATATGGAAGGCTTAAAAGTCCTTTACTTTTAAGCCCTCTGTACACCTCCTGTTCAATCATAGTCCACATCGTACTCGATAATATTCCCGGAAACTGCATCTATAGTATAGTCGTACTCTGTTCTGCCGGAATAGAATTCAATTTCATATTCCACTCCACCATCATCATTCTCCAGCTTTGCTTTTGCAAACTGTACATCTGATTCGTTCATCCGGGCGTGGTTTAGTGCAATCTCTTTCGCGCGGTCAACTCCAATATAATCATTGCCGGAGCTGTTTATGGCACTGTCTGTTGGGGTCGTCTGGATCTGAAATTGCTCAATATTCTTTTCAAGTACCGTTCCGTTGGAAGCATCGATTTCATAATCGTATTTTGTATCAGAAGTATAAAATTCAATGTCATATACCTGTGCTCCATGGCTATGATCAAGCTCGGTCTTTTTAAATGTGACATCTGATTCAGACAGGCCTGCATCCTTGAGCGCTGCAGCTTTCGCCTCATCAAGAGAATCTTCCTGTGGCTGTGCCGTGCTGTTTCCGTTTGCAGCAGGCTGATTCTCTGCATCTTTCCGCGATTGTACAGAACTGTTTTCGTCTGAGGCAAACTGATTTCCTATATCCTGCATATCATTATTCCCGTTTCCTTTACCATCAATGTCTCTTGCTATAATCTCTCCATTCTTAGCCTGAATTAAATATTCATACTCTGTACCGTTGCTGTAGAAATCAACTTCATATTGAAAACGTCCGTCATCAAATTCGAGCCGTGCGCGCAGAGCAGATGCTTCTGCTTCGCTCAAACCGGCATCTTTGAGAGCGACAATCTTTGCCTCTGCCTTGGTAATCAGAGCACTTTTGAATGCTGTTACACTGGCGGCTATCATAACAACCACTATACAAATCGCTAAAATAATCATCTTCTTTGGTGTACTGAATAATTTTTTCATATCATTTATCCCCGCTTTCCTATTTTTAGATCAGTATAATAGAAAAAGATTAGAAAAACATTAGAGTCAGAAAATTATACAGGAAACTTTACGGTAAATTTGCTTCCTTTCCCTACGGCAGAAACAACTTCTACAGTTCCTCCGTGATATTTTGCTATATCCTCCACCATGGCAAGTCCAAGGCCTGCGCCCTCACTGAACCGGGCAGATTCTACCCGATAGAAACGCCTAAAAATCCTTTCTTGCTGTTCAACGGGAATCCCTATTCCATTGTCCTCGACAGACAACAAAATGCCGTTGTTATATTTTAACCGAATGGAAATCCTTCCATTCTGCTTTCCATATCGGTAACCGTTGCTTATCAGGTTTGTAACCATTCTTGTGAGCAGCATGGCATTTCCCATCAAAAATATACCCGGTTCAATCTCCCGGTCAAGCACAATATGTTTGCTTTTCAGGAGTGCCATATCTATACAGATATCCTGAACAAGTGCGCTGAAATCAACCATTTCTCTGGGATAACTGTCCTTATTCTGCTCAAGGCGCGCAACACAAAGCATATCTTCAATCAGCTTCGACATTTTTCTTCCCTGTCGCTGAATCACCTTCAAAGCCGCCTCATATTCCTCCGGTGTTCTCGTATTCTCCAGTATGTATTCACACTGTGCCATAATTACAGACATAGGCGTTCTGAGTTCATGGGAAGCATCGGAAGTAAATTGTTGTTCTGATTTAAACGCCTGATCCAAACGATTTATCATGTTGTCCAGCACATCTGCAAGCTGGTGAAGCTCATCCGTTCCACCGCCCAGATGAATCCGTTTATCTAAATCCTGTCCCTGACTAATCCGGGCCGCTGTCTGAGTAATCTGGTGTATCGGCTTTAATGCCCTTCCGGCAATCCAGTAGCCGCCTATGACGGCCAGAAGCAAAAGAGCAGGAAGTGCAATTATGGAAAGCCGGACAAGCCACTGAAGCTGCTGTGTACCCTGATTCCGGGAAACCATTCCTCTCAGCCATAGCCCGTCAATACCATAACCGGAGAGCAAACGGTCGTATACATAATAGACAGTCCTGTTCCATGTTACTTTCTTGACAATGCCGTCCGAAAAAGGGATTTCCATACCTGCCCTGACGGACGGATTTTCCCCATACAACAGCTTTCCTGTTTCCTGATAAAGGGAAGAATAAATTCCATTCACCTGATCCAGAAAATCATCATCTATTTCCAGATATCCGTCCGCATATTCAATATACTGGTCATCTTGAAGCTCTTTCCTGTAATTTTTTTCCTCGCAAAATTCAATTTCGTCCACATTTAATTCTACGATTTCAATTAAATTATCCTGTATGCTTTTCTGGGTGACTGAATTGCTCACCCAGAAAATAATGCCAAATGTTACGGCAACAATAAATGCCATAATACCTGAGAACCATGCGGTTATTTTTACTCTGATTGATAGATTCTTCATACTTTTTTCTCTATCATATATCCGTATCCCCTTATCGTATGAATGAGTTTGTCCCGACAGTTCCCATCGATCTTTTTCCGGAGATAGCTGATATAAACGTCCACAACATTTGTTCCACCTTCATATTCAAAATTCCAGATATGATTTTCAATTTTTTCCCTTGACAGTACAATCCCTTTATTCAGCATAAGATATTCCAGAAGATTATACTCTTTTGCGGAAAGCATGATTTCATTTTCTCCTCTTTTTACAGTATGGGAGCCCGTATCCAGTGTCAAATCCCCAACCTGAAGTATGTTGGCAGTTATGTTGAATTTTTTCCTTGTCATTGCCCGGATGCGTGCGGTAAGTTCTTCTAAAGAGAACGGTTTAATTAAATAGTCGTCAGCTCCGCTGTCAAGTCCTTTCACTCTGTCCCCAACAGAATCCTTTGCTGTCAGAAACAGTACAGGTGCAGATTTTCCCGTATTTCTTATATGGCGCAGAACTCCGAATCCATCAATCTTCGGCATCATGATATCCAGAATCACTGCATCATAGTCCGCCATTTCCAGAAAATCTATGGCTTCGCTGCCGTTGTAACAGCTGTCAACAGAATAGCCATCCGAAGTAAGTTTCCGAGTGATGATCTGGTTTAAGTCAGCCTCATCCTCAGCTAATAAAATACGCATATTCCCCAGTTCCTTTTTTACATAATATAGCATATGCTATTCTGTTTTTCAAACTTAATATTGGCTTCCGGAAACTCGGTCTGTCGAATTTCGTATCTGACTATCCGGAGGCCTTGCGTGAAACCGATACTTTTTCCCTTTCATGCAGCACTATCTTCCGCAATAGAAATTAAATTCATCGCTTTACAATGTTGCATAGAATTCATGGCCACAGATGATTCCCCTGCATTCTACGAACCATTCAGACGATTTTTACTTCGCTAATGGCTATAATTCATATCATGATATAAATTTTTAGAATATCACAGGAGAGCAATATGGAATCAGGGATCATGCGATACTCTTGAGCCCTTTCCCAGAATATGCTAAAATAAGAACCTGACAGACACAGGTAAGAAAGGCACCCTCCGAAGAGGGCGGACAAAAAAATGATCTATGACAATATTTTACAGGCGCTGGGCCACACGCCGATCATACGGTTAAACCGCATGGTGTCTCCCGAAAGCGCAGAAGTTTTAGTGAAATTTGAGGGACTGAACGTGGGCGGCTCCATAAAAACAAGAACGGCCTACAATATGATCAGCAAAGCGGAACGGGAAGGAAAGATAAAACCCGATACGATCATCGTGGAGCCTACCAGCGGCAATCAGGGCATCGGGCTTGCCCTCGTGGGAGCTGTGAAAGGATACCGCACGATCATCATCATGCCGGATTCGGTCAGCGAAGAGCGTCGCAAACTGGTGCACCACTACGGGGCGGAAGTGATCCTTATCCACGACGCGGGGGATATCGGCGCCTGCATCGAAGAATGCCTCCAGACAGCGCTGCGCATGGAACGGGAAAATCCCAAAGTCTATGTCCCCCAGCAGTTTGAGAATCCGAACAACACAAAGGCACACAAGCACCATACCGCCCTTGAAATACTCGAACAGGTAGCCGGCACCATCGACGGCTTCTGTTCCGGTATCGGCACCGGCGGCACCATAACCGGCATAGGCGAAGTGCTGAAATCCCAGAATCCCCAGATGGAAATTTGGGCTGTCGAGCCGGAACATGCGGCGATCCTCTCCGGCGGTGCCATCGGCACCCACCTGCAGATGGGGATAGGGGACGGACTGATCCCGGCAATCCTGAACCGGGAAATCTACGATGACATCTGTATCGTCACCGATGAGGAAGCGCTGCAGACTGCGAAAGACCTCTCCAGAAAGGAAGGCATCCTCTGCGGCATCTCCAGCGGCACAAATGTAGCCGCTGCACTGAAGCTGGCTGAAAAACTCGGTCCCGGAAAAACAGTCGTGACCGTGCTGCCGGATACAGCGGAACGATATTTCTCGACACCATTGTTTGAAGGTGAATAAACCGCACAGCTGCGGGATCAAATAAAAACAGCAGGCAGGTTCTCTTTCCGGGTAATCCCGTATTGAAAACCGGCCGGCTGTTCCTTTTTCTTCTTTCATCGCCCCCCGAGTTAACCCCTGCACAATCCGGTGGTACAAACGCAGCCGCACCAGAACCACAGTCCCTTCTCCAACGCCGCTGCTCAGCGAAATCCCATATTGCTCTCCGTAAAGAATCCTGATCCGCTTTTCCACGCTCAAAATGCCGAATTGTCTCTTCTCCTCCAGCGGACGGAACCGGTCTTCAAATATCGCTTTATCGATTCCTGCGATCACCACGCCCTCATCTCTCAGGCCGGATTTCTCCGGCCTGTAATGGATCGTTCAGATCATGTTCCCACGGAATGCGCACTCCTGCCCCGCGAAAAGCAACAGACGTTCAGTCTGGAACCGAACCGTTGCACTTGCATTCTTTTATGATCTCCATCCTCCCCGGATGATCACACAACGCCAATCCCTGACAATATAATACAAATCACCATCACCGCGATAAGGATCGTTGTCGTCTTTACCTTCTTACCGAGCAGCCAGTACATGATCCCGAATAAGGCAGCCGGCAGAAGCCCCGGCATGATCTCATCCAGATAATTCTGCAAAGGTTCCGCCCAGTCGCCGCTTCCCACATTGATCGCCAGATTGAAATTCACGTTTGCCGCCGTCATGCCGCCGATCACCATGAGACCCAGCATCGTTGCTGCTTCCGTGATCTTTGTGATGATGCCGCCGCTGCTGATATCCTTGAAGAACTGCGTCCCGTATTTAAACCCTTTATCCAGACACAGATAGCGCAGGATAAAATGAGGGATATTGATGATCAGGAAGAACAGGATCGGTCCCATGATATTCCCCTGTGATGCCAGCGAAACGCCTACGCCTGCCGCTATCAGCAGCAGCGTTCCCCAGAAGAACGAATCTCCCACACCTGCCATCGGTCCCATAAGACTCGACTTTACCGCGTTGATACTGTTCTCGTCAAAATCCGGATTCTTTGCGTTTTCTTCTTCCATCGCCCCCGAAATACCTACCAGCAATGTGCTGATATGAGGCGTCACGGACATAAATTCGAGATGTCTCTTCAACGCCGCAGCCCGGTCTTCTTTATTCTCATACAGCCTGCGGATGATCGGCGCCATCATATAACAATATGCTATATTCTGCATACGCTCATAGTTCCAGGAAGAGTCCAGTGTCAGAGAGCGCCAGAAGCACTGGTTGAAATCTTTTTTCGTGATCTTGCTCTCCGGAGATATTGTCTGAAGATCCTTTGTCATATCCTTAGAATTCGTTGTCATCTGCCACTACCTCCTTCTTCCCCATAAAATTAACATAGATCAATGCCACTACCACGCCGAACAGCGCAATGCCTGTTACAGAAATACCAAAATATGCCGCCATCAGGAACCCGAGCAGCAGAAATGCCGCTGTCTTCTTGCTGATCATCATCCTTGCCAGCATTGCGAAACCGATCGCAGGGATCACGCCTGCCGCCACATCCAATCCGTAAGTCACAAATTCCGGAATATAGGATAATATCTTTTCAATCATCGGAACGCCCAGTATGTAGCCTAAGCCTACCACCAGCGCCAGTACCAGTTTATTTCCGATACCAAAAATGATCTGTACCCTTTCTACACCTCTGATATCGCCCTGTTCCGCATATTTATCCGCAATATGGGAAGCCCAGGTGAGCACTACCGTCATCATAAAATTATCAAATAACAGAACCAGTGTAGCGATCGGCACTGCCAGTACGACTGCTGCCGTAACTTCACTTCCGCTCAAAATAATATAAGCAGTGGAAATGATCGTTCCCGATACGAAATCCGGCGGGTTGCTCGCACCGATGGGAAAGGCTCCCATAAATACCAGTTCCAGCGTCGCCCCGACGATGATACCGGTCTGCAGGTCTCCCAGCACCAGTCCCACCAGCGTCGCAACAATGATCGGCCTGTTATGCATGGTAGATCCCATATAACAATGCATATAAGCCAAAAATGCAATTAAAATAATAAGTATTACCTGAATTCCCTGTCCCATAAGTCCCCCTTATAATAAATTCATCACCTTAACGGAAGCATCATCCGGTACCATCTGAACAAAAACTTCCTTCCCATCGTTTACCAGTTCCTTCACCTTCTCAATATCCGCGTCGGAAAGATGTACCGCCTTTGAGATTGCCTTTCTGTCGGCACCTGATTTTGTACCGCCCAGATTAATCTCTTTGATCCTGTCGGAACCCTTTGCCAGACGGTACACATCCTCCACCGATTCGCACAGAACCAACAGTTTATATTTATCCGTCACACCGGAATTCAACGCCTTAATGGAATCCTCTATGTTCTTCATAACCAGCTTTACATTGGAAGGCTTTGCCATGCGGAGCCCCGCCATACGCAGTTCATCCGCCAACAGCCCGTCGCTCGCTATCAGAATACAGTCCGTCTCCAGAAACTTCAGCCACGAAAAGGCAACCTGTCCGTGGATCAGCCGATGGTCTACACGTACTAATTTAATCATTACACTTCCTCCCTGATCTGTTTTACAATCCTCATAAATTCCGTGACATGTTCTTTGCTGACATCCCCGATGTCTTTATAATTATCCTTAAAATAGCTTCCCACAATAGCCATATCGCCAATCTTCAACTGTTTTGCAGCGTTTTCTTTGGTCATACCCGCCGCAATAACAAGAGGGAAATCTCCCACCCCTGCCCGGAAAGCCTGAATCTTTTCCATAGATGTTTCCTGGCCTGTGGCATTTTCCGTTACTGCGATCGCGTCACAGCGCCTCATAGCTATCTTCAGGTCTTCTTCCAGAGAATTTTCCGAGAGGAGCGGCTGATATTTAAAGCGGACACCTCCGATCAGATACGCCGTTGTCTTTTTTCTGTACAGGTCAAAAAATGCCTCCAGCGTCGCCTCATCTCTGGGTTTTACATGCCCCACCACCGAATCTACCTGCATAAATTTCGCGTCATATTTCGCCGCCAGTTCGAATCCCATGGCATCTACATTCAGACAATTTACCCCGTAAGGTACGTTCAGATTCCCCTGCGCCGCATAATCCAGAATTTTCTCAAGATGATAATAATTTCCATAGTAATTTTCCAACATCAGGCCGTCGATCCCGCCCTCTTCCATCAGGCGGATCTCCTCTTTAGCCTTTTCAAATATTTCCGTATCGCGCTCTCCCTTTAAGTGGATCATGCCGAGAATCGGCTTTTTCACAGGAAACAGTGATAAGATCCCATTTCTTTCCTCCATCAGAAATCTTCCTCCTCCTCTTCTTCTTTCAGCACAACTTGCATAATACCTTCCTTTGACGTATCCAGTATCTCCTCCACCGCCTTTTCTGTCAGCGGTACGCCCTGTGTCAGCACCTCCGCCGCCATATTAAAATTCATGCCGGCAAACAGTTTTACATTTTCACAGACCGTCAGCGTCATCAATGCATTACAAACGCTTCCCCCGAATACATCTGTCAGAATGACAAACTCCGTATCCCTGTTGGCATTGATCTCTTTTTCCAGCTCTTCTTTGAAATCCGATGCGATCTCCCCCGGGTACAGGCTGTAAGCCCTGACATGCTCTGCGCATTCTCCCAGAATCATTTTCAAAGAGTCCCTTAAGCCTTTTGAAAACTCTCCGTGAGAAGCCAATATTACCTGTCGTTTCTCCACCTTTCTTCCTCCTCCTTCATTTTTCTTCTCACTCATTTCCCGTATTTTTTCCTGTCGAAGACATATTACATAAATATTATATTGTCTTATAATAATACAATATAATACTTTTTATTTATAAAGGCAATAGCAGTTTGCATATTTTTTATTTTTTGTGCATTATATACAAAAACATGTTAATTTTATTAGACAAGCCTTATCCGCCTATGGTATAATCGTGGTATATTTTCGAGGAGGTCATATATGGCTACACTGAAGCATCTAAGCCCTGTTACACTGAAAGAACAGCTCTACCGGGAAATTCTGACTCAAATACAAACCGGAACCTATAAACCGGGCGATAAGATACCCACAGAACTGCAGCTCAGTGAAATGTATGATATAAGCCGCGTGACCGTCCGCCAGACACTGGCGCGGCTGGTAGAAGAACAGATTCTGATCAAAAGAGCCGGAAAAGGCACCTTTGTTAAGGACACCCCGTTCATCGAGAACTTTTTCTCCGGCGGAAGCTTTACCGATACCTGCCTGCGTATGCATGCGGCGCCTTCCACACGGATCATTCACACGGAAATAATTCCTTCCCCCGCCAGACTTGAGAATCGGCTGGGGGATTCCGTTATCCATATCACACGGCTCCGCTGTGTAAACGAAACGCCCTGTATCGTAGAGGAAGATTATTTTTCTGCCGAAAATACTTTTTTACTGGAAAAAGACCTTACAAAAGTTTCCCTGTTCTCTCTCGTATATGAAAAAACAGGGCTTATGCCTGCCAATTCGGAAGATTTATTCCGCATCGTATATGCGACAAAACATCAGGCAGAACTGCTCGGCTGCTCTCTCGCCCACGCGCTGCTTGAAGTTTCACAGAATGTAATGGACGCCAATAAAAAGCTGATCTATATCAATTATCAGTATATCCTATCTGAACGCTATGTTTATGCAGTGCGTTCTGATCATTAAAAATCAGATAAAAACGCCATAAAAGATTTCGGTCTTGTAAAAGCCCTATGCAGCAGCTTTTACAAGACCGAAAATAAAATTTTTAGTACTATTTTTCTGCAGGATAAAACAAAAGCACAAATACTTTTACAAAGATGCCATAACTTCTTCCCTTGAAGGAATAGAGGGTGATGCCCCCTTTCCTGTCACAGTAATGGAAGATGCTTTCGCACTCATTCTCAAAATATCCGGTATCGGCATATTTTCCAGAATCCCGGAAATAAAGTATCCTGTAAAAGTATCGCCTGCCGCCGTTGTATCTACGGCTTTTACAGGAAAAATCGGCTGATGGAACCTTGCGCCGGAAACGTCCGCATACATAGCGCCGTCCCAGCCAAGTGTCAGTACGATCTTTGCCTTCGGATATTTTCCCAACATTATATTGATAATCTCCTCCGGCTCCTTCTTTCCACTAAGCTGCCCGCCTTCAATTTCATTCAAGATGAAATATGTAACTTTTGACATATCACAGTTATCCAGCCTGCAGTCAAACGGAGAAGGGTTCAGGATAATGATCATACCTTTCTCATATGCTCTGTCAATGATATAACTTAAACTGCTGATTTCATTTTGCAGAAGAAGATAATCTCCTTTTCCGAAGCTATTTAAAACTTCGTCAACAAACTCCTTATCAACTTTCTGATTGCTGCCGCCAAAAAGAAGAATACTGTTTTGGGCATTTTTGTCAATCTGGATCATCGTATGCCCGCCTTTTCCCTCCACTTTTTTAATATAATCTGTCCGGATGCCATATTCCTTGCAGACAGGCAAAAAACCATCTCCATCATCACCGATCATACCGGCGTGGTAAACATCAACACCCGCTTTTGCCAGTGCCACCGATTGATTGAATCCTTTTCCCCCGAGAAAGATTTCCATACTTTCCGATGACTGCGTTTCACCTTCCCGTGTCATGTGATCTACTTTATAAGTATAATCAACATTCAAAGAACCAAAATTTAAAACTCTGTTCATATATGCCTCCTTTATTTTTTTACAAACTTTCCTCATGCCCTGTTGATAAAACGATATATCTATTTAATGTCGCGCTAAAATCATTATGTGAATAAAACGTTTTATCTTGACTTCCCTTCATAATGAACATATAATGATTATGTTTTAAAGAAAAACAAATCGTTTATTATGAAGGGGAATTATGATTACTTTGAAATTATGTCTTATTTTTTTACTGATCATTTTTCTGATCCGTTTCCGTACACCTTTATGGGGCGCTGTTACCGCCGCTACTATATTAGCAGCCATTCTCTTTAAAATGGAGCCTCTTCTTTTTCTAAATGAGGTAAAAAATACGATATTTGGTATCGACTGCATTAAGCTGCTTCTTATCACTTACGGTTTGATCCTGCTCCAGCAGTTGATGGAAGCGCAAAATATGCTTTCTGCTGCCGAAAAGAATCTTTGCGCATTAGCTCCAAACCCAAAAGTCGGAAGTGTAATATCTCCTATTATCACGGGGCTTTTGCCTTCTCCTGCCGCTGTACTGATTGCGGGCAGCATGTTCAAAAAACGATACGAAAAAGTCCTTCCTGCCGATATAATGGCATTTATCACTACCTATTTCCGCCATATCCCGGAAGCCCTTTTACCTGTATACACAAATATCATTTTAATTTGTGCCGTAACAGGAACACCGGAATGGAAATTTCTTCTTTTGATGCTTCCATATACCGTTTTAAATTTCCTTGTTCCATACTTTCTTTACCTGAAAAAGGCGGACATGCCGGAAACTTCCGAATATCATGATCTTCCCCGCCGTACCCTGTTTTTCCATGCATTCAAGGCTCTTTGGCCCATTTTTCTGATCATTATCCTTATTTTGTGTTTACATATCGAAACCGTCGGCGCTGTCTTTCTGACCCTGCTGTTGTTTTTACTGATAAATCGTTTTCCTTTTCAAAAGCTCTGTCATTTTCTTAAGTCATCTTTGAATTGGAATATGCTCCTTATGGTCATTACAATATTAACATTTACAAATATTTTAAGCCTGACAAAGGCACCCGATACACTCCTTGATCTCTGTCTTGGCGCTAAAATTCCTCTGTTTCTTATTTATGGAGCTATCGTATTTGGTGGCTCCATATCCAGCAACTTTACCGCTATGATACCGACAGTTTTTCCGTTAGCCGTATCCACCGTCGGCTCTCCTGTTGCCATGACCATTTATCTTGCCAGTTTGGGACATCTTGCCAACCAGCTCTGTCCGACCCACATATGCATCTCGCTCTGCGCGGAACAGTTTAAAGTATCCATCAACAACATCTTCCGCCATACTCTGCCGGTTTCGATTATTATGTTAATGGCAACAACGCTCTTATATTTATGTATGGCAGTCATTTTCTGATATCATAGTTTTCTGCATAATTTATTCTGTTTTCATCTGCAACAAAAAGGCTGCCGTATTCATCCATAACAGCTACAGGATATGTGGCTTCTGCGTTAATACGGCCGCCTTTTCTCACATGATAAATCTATTCCTGATACAATAACTATTTTACTTCACAGTATTTAAAACAGTCGCATAAAATATCCACAAATTTAAACCGGTCGGCATTAAACGCGAAATAACTGTTCTTCTTTTCTGCAATCACTTCTGCCCTCTGATCAATGATCGTCTGCCCCTCTCCGTATCCCGAAAGCCCGATCTCTACATGACAGTTACGAACATCAATAAGCACACTCTCATCAATTAAGTATGCAATACAGAGCGCATCATGTACTGCTGCCGCATCCGGAACATCTAAAGGCTGCCGGGAGTTATGTACAATAATCCGCTGCTCACATTGCTCTGCCGCAAAGTTTCCGGCAAAATTATCAAGCATTCTGAACCGTTCACAGTCCTCCATTGTCACACATGCCTTATGCGTTGCATCCAATGGAACCCAGACGATTTTCGCACCGCTCTGCACGATGATCTCAGCTGCTTCCGGATCATGCCATATATTGGCTTCCGCACAGGGCGTCAAGTTTGCTTCCTTGCTTCCGCCGCCCATAATAACAATCTGTTCAATATTATCTACGATATCCGGCGCGATCCTGAGTGCCAGCCCTAGATTGGTAAGAGGTCCCACAGGAACAAGCGTAATCTTCTCTTTCGCCTTTCTTAAATAGTCCACGTAAAAGCAGGCGGCAGGCATATCCTGCGGCACACTCTCTGCTTCCGGCAGATCAAGATGCTCCGAATGCATAATAATCGGTTTTCCCTCATGCATAACCGGCGCAAAAGGAATCGCTTCAATATAATCATGTGTCAGATATTTTGTCATAGCTGTATCACAGCCTTTGTAAACCGGAATATCCACTTTCATTGCATCCAGTAATCTCAATGTATTATCCGTTGTAAAATCAACACACTGATTTCCCCATGTGGTACAGATTGCTTCCACTTCAATATCAGGTGAGAGAACCGCTGCCATGATAGCAATGGCGTCATCTGAACCGGTATCCACATCAAGTATAATTTTCGTTGCCATCTCTATTACCTCCTTTTTAAATCCCTTGCAAACAGATCACAAAGAATATCCGCAAACTTAAACCGATCGCCGTCAAATGCATAATAACAGTTCTTATCTTCCGTATAGTACCGGCAGTCAACAATCGTCTGTCCCTCGCTGTAATCCCTAAAACCAATATCCACATGCACATGGCGGACATCTTTTAATACAGCCGGATCAATCAGATACGCAATACAGAGAGCATCATGTACTGCTGCCGCATCCGGAACACCCAGCGGCTGAGCCGCATTATGTACAAAAATCCTCTGCTCACAGAGTTCTGCCGCAAAAATACTTGAAGCTGTTCCTATTTCTCTGAAACGTTTGCAGTCATCCAGCGTAATACAGGCAGCATGTGTCGCATCCAGCGGAACGATCGTTACTTTCGCTCCACAATGGATAACCCGCTGCGCTGCTTCCGGATCCTGCCAGATATTAAATTCTGCAGCCGGCGTCGTATTGGTAATATTGTATCCTCCACCCATGATAACGATCTCTTCAATTTTATCCACAATGTTTTCATCTACAAGAAGCGCTGCCGCCACATTGGTAAGCGGGCCCACCGCTACTATAGTGACCGGTTCCTTCGCTTCCCTTAAATATTTTACATAAAACTCTACTGCTCTCATGTCCTGCTCTTTTATGGTAGCCGCCGGAAGATTGAGATAGTCTTCATGGATCATGATCACTTTATCGCCGTCTTTTGCCTTACATTCCCTTCTGTCCGGCACAATATGATCGGAAGAAAGCCATTTTGCAAAAGGCGTTTTGCAACCTCTGTATACGGGAACATCCACCCCCATCAATTCCACGACCCTCAATGTGTTTTCCGTTGTTTTATCCAGATCCTTATTGCCGACTACAGAGCATATCGCTTCTAATTGAATATCAGGGGAAAGCATTGCCGCCATAATGGCAACGGCATCATCCGATCCAGTATCCACATCAAGTATAATTTTTTTTGACATCTTATATTACTCCTCTCTTTCTTTTATCTCGCATCTACTTCAAACGGCTGTCCTGCCGCTCTGGGCTCTTTTGCACCGCCCTTTGCAATACCGATAATGATCAACGTCATGACATACGGCAACATCTTGTAAAAATTGGAAGGTATTCCCAGTTGATTTAAAAAGTCTATTGCAGAGTATGTGGAAGCCAGAGTCATTGCCACACTAAATAATAAGGCAGATCCCAAAATTTTAACAGGATCCCACTCCCCAAAGATCATAACCGCCAATGCCAGAAAACCATAACCCGCCACAGTTCCGTTAAAACTGATGGAATTAGGGATTACATAAGCCAGACCTGCCAGTCCGCACAGAGCACCTGAAAGCAACACTGCGATCCAACGCATCCTGGGCACATTGATTCCCACTGATGCTGAAGCGGAAGGATTTTCCCCACAGGACCGAAGCCTCAAACCAAACCGTGTCTTATATAACACCACTGTTGTAATGATAAAAATGGCAGCTGCAATATAAGTTGTAATATATACTTTCTGGAAGAAGATATCACCGATGATCGGTATTTTCCCCAATACCGGTACTTCCGAGATCAAAAATGTATTATTAAAATTCATAACTGATTCACCGGTTATCAGCCTTGCTGCAAATACCGCAAAAGCAGGCGCAAAGTTCGCAATCGCAACACCGGATATGATCTGGTTCGCCTTCAGATTGATGGACGCAAAAGCATGGAATACAGAAATGATCACGCCTGCCACAACAGAGATCAAAATTGCTATCATAAGCTGGCCCTGTCCGCTGAGCACCAGTCCTGTCCCTTTTATAAAATAAACGCTGAAAAAAGCGCCCATGATCATCATGCCGTCAAGACCTATATTATTCACACCGCTACGGACGGAAATCATACAGCCAAGCGCCGCCAATAACAGCGGTACCGCAAAATTAAACATATGTCTTAATAAGAAAAACACCATATCCATCTATTTTTCCTCCTTCCGCTGCTCATCTTTTTTGAAATGCCATTTCCGAATAATCTGTGTGAAGATCAGAGAAAATGCGCTGAAATATATAATAACAGCTGTAATTGTCTCAACTGTTTCCGTCGGGAATCCTGCACTCTGTACCATCGTCCCGCCTACTGTAAGCCATGCCAGTAAAAACGATGCGCAGAACACTCCGATCGGATTATTTAATGCTAGAAGAGCGATCGGAATGCCATAGCTTGTCTCTACGATCGCTATTTCTGATACGAGGAAATTTTTGGTCTGAGAAGAAAGGAAAAGCATGCCTCCGCCTACACCTGCAATAAAACCGGCGATCAGCATTACCAGAATGATATTCCTTTTTTCATTGATTCCGGCATAATATGCGGCATCCTTATTAAAGCCGCTTGCCCGAAGCTCATAGCCAAACCCTGTTCGGTAAAGTAAAATATAAATAATGATGCAGAACAGTAGTGCAATAAAGACGGCGCTGCTCGCGCTAGATCCCGGGAAAAGTTTATCCATACCCATTCTTGGCAGCAATGACGTTGATTTTACATATTTGGATGCCACCAGTGTGGGATCGTAGAAATAAGTCTGTATCACCCAGTTACTGAAATAAATACTGATATAGTTCATCATAATACAGGCAATTACCTCATTGCAGTTCAGAAAAGCTTTCATAAGCCCGGGAATCATTCCCCAGATAACACCTGCAAGGCCGGCCAGCAGGATCGCAACAATCCAGCGGATCGGATCAGGAATGCCAAGTGCCATACCTCCGATCAAGACCGCAACCATGCCGCCCACCGTAAACTGTCCTGCAACACCGATGTTGAATACACCCGTCTGGAACGAAAAAGCAACAGAAAGCCCACACATGGCATAAGGCGCAATGTAATGGAATACCTGTCCCATACTTTTTAAACCATTTGAAAACCCGCCCTTCAAAAGCATTCCAAATGCTGTAAATGCCATCTCTGGATTAAAGATCAACATAATGATCAATCCTACTGCCAATCCACTGATAATTGACATAACAGATGCAAGTACGCCAAAAACAGGACTGTTTTCTGAAAGATTCTTTTTCATACTGCCTCCTCTCTTTCCGCGCCGGACATATAAAGTCCCAGTTTTTGAACTGTCACATTTTCCGGGCGTACATTTGCCATGATTTCCCCATCATGCATCACAAGTATCCTGTCACTTACCTCCATAACTTCATCCAGCTCCAGAGAAACCAGAAGCACCGCTTTCCCTTCATCACGTTCTTTTACCAGCTGCTTATGTACAAACTCAATCGCGCCTACATCAAGACCTCTCGTCGGCTGCACTGCAATCAACAGATTATGATCCCTGATGATCTCTCTTGCCAGAATTACTTTCTGCTGATTTCCGCCGGACATATTCCGCACGATATTAGTCGATCCTTTCGCGCTTCGCACATCGAAATCTTCAATCGCTTTATCAGAGAATTTAGTGATATCGCTAAATTTCAGAAAGCCATTTTTTATAAAATCTTTCTCAAAGTAAGTCTGCAGTATCATATTCTGGGAGATATTAAAATCCAGAACCAGCCCATGTTTGTGCCTGTCTTCCGGGATATGGGAAATTCCATGAGTATTACGGTAACGAATACTCTTATCCGTCATAACTTCCCCATTTAGAGTAATATCTCCTTTAGAGGGCAACATACCCGTGAGAGCGAACACCAATTCCTGCTGCCCATTATTATCAATTCCAGCAATACAGACGATTTCTCCTGCCCTGACATCAAACGACACGTTTTTTACTTTCTCTTTTTTTCCTGTCTGTGGCATGACCGTCAGATTTTTCACGGAAAGAACCACGTCTTTCGGCTTTGCCGCAGTTTTTTCTACATGGAGAGAGATGCTTCTTCCCACCATCATTTCTGAAAGTTCTTCCACCGTCACGCTGTCTGTATCCACGGTTCCTATATATTTTCCCTTCCTGAGAACACTGCAGCGATCCGATACTTCCTTGATTTCGTTCAGCTTATGAGAAATAAACAGAATGGATTTCCCTTCTTCCGCCAATCTGCGGATGATCTTGATCAATTCTTCAATTTCCTGAGGTGTCAGTACGGCTGTGGGTTCATCAAATATCAATACATCATTATCTCTGTATAACATTTTCAGAATTTCTACTCTCTGCTGCATTCCGACAGTCATATTATCTATTTTTTCATCAATGTCTACCATAAGTCCGTACTTTTCGCTTAATCCGATGATCTTCTCCCGTGCTTCATTCATCTTTAAAAATCCGTTTTGTACGGTTTCAACACCCAAAATGATATTTTCCAGAGCGGAAAAAACACCTACCAATTTAAAATGCTGATGAACCATCCCAATTCCCAGATCATTGGCCGTATTCGGTGAAGACATTTTTACCTCTTTCCCTTTTACAATGATCTTACCGCTGGTAGGCTGATACAATCCGAATAATACACTCATTAAAGTAGACTTTCCGGCACCATTTTCACCTAAAAGAGCATGAATCTCACCCTTTCTCAGTTCAAGCGTAATATCATCATTTGCGATGATTCCCGGGAAAACTTTTGTAATATTGCGCATTTCAATAATATTTTCCATAAAATACCTATACCTTTTTTATAAAAAGCGGCTAATTATATAAATTAGCCGCTTTTACATAACCGCCTATGTTTGTCGACCCTTAATCACTTTGCATCGATAAGTATCATTTCTATTTAATGAAATCAAGAGTGATCGCATTTACCGGAATCTGAGTAGGATCTTCATATGCTGAATCATCCGGAATGCTATCCGCTATACCATTTTCATTATTTGCAACTCTTTCAAACAGGCTCTCATATTCTTCCTGTGTAAAATTCTGGAACCTTGCGCCATCCATTGCAAGACCACATGCCTGTTCCGCACTTCCCAGTTCTACCGTTTTGCCGGTTTCCATCGTACCATCTTTCCACGCTACCAGACCGTTATATGTAGTATTTTCCGTATCTTTCAATGCGCTCGTAACAATTCTTTCAGATATCTCATTCTGATTTGCATCGCAGCCCATTGCAACCACATCTCCATTTTCCTCTGCTGCTGCAAAGATAGAGTTATTCATAACACCTGCAACTGCAAAAATCACTTCTGTACCGGACTGATACCATGCTGCTGCTTTTGCCTGATTTTCCGGACTTGCTTCAAAGTTACCCGCATAAGTATATTTCACAGTCACATCATCAAGCCCCATTTCCTCTGCCGCAACATCAGCACCCTTCACAAAGCCATACATATACTGGATAACACCCGGTACTGCCATTCCGCCGATTGTTCCCAAAGAACGATATCCTTCTCTTACAGCTGCATAGCCTGCGAAGAAACCGGACTGCTCTGCCTTATAAGTTACAACCTGTACATTATCTTCAATAGAAACTTCCCCGTCTATGGTCTGAGGCGCTGCTTCGATAGATAAAAATTTCACATCCGGATATGCCCGGCTCATTTCCAGAAGAGATACTTTAAACTGGTCAGCCGCCACTACAATAAACTCTGCGCCTCCGGCTACCGCTGCATCACAGATTGAAACCTGTGCCTCAACCGTATCTTCTGTAGGCTGGAAATAAGTACAAGTGTATTCCGGATTCTCGTCACAGAATCGATTCATACCAACCCAGCAGGCTGTATTAAATGCTTTATCATCCAAAGAACTAACTGATGAGATCAATAATGCAATCTGATTTTTTCCATCAGCACTTTCATCCCCCCCGAGACTTTCCGCCTCTGCCGTTTCCGCAGAACTTGCTTCT
This sequence comes from Lachnospiraceae bacterium, assembly GCA_910573755.1. Classification (GTDB taxonomy): domain Bacteria; phylum Bacillota; class Clostridia; order Lachnospirales; family Lachnospiraceae; genus 1XD8-76. The sequence goes on from CAJTBO010000001.1 coordinate 197,750, forward strand.
TCCCCTTCGGAAGCAGCCGGAGCTTCCGGAGCCTCACCTGAACCACATGCTACAAGACTAAAAGTCATTCCTAAAACCAATATCAATGATAATATTTTTTTCATATTTATATTCCCTTCTTCCTATGCTGTTTCTTCTCAGGTTATCAAATGCTGTCGTACCGCTTTAAATTATCCTCTACGATATCCCAGAATTTTTCCACATCCAGTTTCACTGCTACTTTACTGTTCATCCCTTTATCTTTCATCAGATTAAAGAAATCACAATTTGTACGTCCATGACTCTGACCACCGGTAATATCGATCTCCGAATACATATCTTTTGTCTCAATACAGGACGGATCGATCAGATACGCTATCGTAGTAGGGTCATGCAGCGGACCCCCCGCCCAACCAAAGGTCCTTTTCTGTGTCATACAGAAAAATCTCATCAAATCTACAAACAGTTTTCCTCCCTTGGTCTTTACTTTGTCCATCCGCTCCACGATCTCCGGATAACAAAGCGCCTGTCTCGTCAGATCAAGTCCCATCATCACTACTCTGCGGCCGCAGCTGAATACCACATGAGCTGCCTCGGCATCCGCATAAATATTAAATTCAGCTGCTGGTGTTACATTTCCGTGCTGATAAGCTCCTCCCATTAAAACTATTTCATCTATGTTTTCAAGAATTTTGGGTTCCTTTTTTATCGCCATAGCGATATTGCTCAAAGGCCCTGTCGGCACTAACGTCACAGGAGAATCCGCATTCAGTACAGTTTCAATGATAAAATCTACCGCATGTCTTGGATCTAACTGCTTTGTCAGCGGATCGAATACAGGACCATCCAGACCGCTGTCCCCGTGTACTCTCTCTTCTACCGGCGGTGACTGCCGTACGATTGCTTCCCCGAGTCCCTTACAAACCGGAACACCTATTCCCAGATACTGACAAACATTTAAAGCATTTTTCGTTACTTTTTCAATCGTCTGGTTCCCGCGTACGGTTGTAATTCCGAGAAGTTCAATCTTTGGATTGCGAGCCGCAAGCATGATTGCCACTGCATCATCATGTCCCGGATCGCAGTCAATAATAATTTTTCTTTTATCACTCATAATTTCTGTCCTTTCCTGTTCGTTTAAAATGTTTTGTCTTTTCGGCCACAAAGGATAAAACGTTTTATCTGTTTTGTGAAAACAGAATAACATATGATAAAACGTTTTGTCAACTTTTTTTGTTTTTTTTGCTCTTATATACAAATATTCCATTCTCTTTTTGTGCATTTTCACAACTTTTAAAGATTCATTTAATACCCGGTTGCAGTTTTTTCTTAAATGTGATAATCTTTGATAAACATTTACCAACTTATGACAAATGCTTCCTGAAAGGAATTTAGAAATGAAAGTTACAATTACAGATATCGCACAGGCAGCAGGACTTTCCCCTGCTACTGTATCTCTTGTTTTAAATAATCGTCCTTCCCGTATTTCTGAAAGCACCAAAAAAAGAATAAAAGTTCTCGCACAGGAAATGGGATATCGCCCCAACTTTGCAGCCGTCAACCTGCGGACCAGCCGCAGCTACACTATCGGGCTTATTGTTCCGGACATCCGAAACGATCACTATGCCACTTATGCAAAAGGTTTGGAAGATTTCTGTCAGGAAATGAATTGGAGCATGATCTTATGTACTACCAACCAAAGTCCTCTGCGGGAAAAGCAATATATTGAAGCACTTTATGCCAAAAACATAGACGGCATTGCACTCGCTACCACAGCACCTTATGCTGATAATTCTATTTATACTTCTAACAGAGAACTGCTTCTTTCCATGAAGATTCCCATTGTTCAGTCTGACCTGACAAATTACAAGGAACCGATCAACGCAGTTGTCTGCGACCACGAAAAAGGTGGTTATATTGCTACGCTCCATCTGCTTTCACTTGGCCATAGAAAAATAGCCTTTATTACCGGACCTTCAAGTTTAGAAGCAGCTCAAAGCCGTCTGAATGGCTGTAAAAGGGCTTTCAAAAGTTATAATCTGAAATGGAATGACAGTCTGGTCTACGAAGGGGACTATACTTATGAATCCGGCTTGAACGGTATTGATTATCTATGTGACAAAGAATTTACAGCGGTTTTTGCTTTAAATGATTCGATGGCATATGGCGTATACAATGGTCTTTCCAAATATAATTTATCTGTACCAGAAGATATATCTGTCATCGGATATGATGACCATTTTTTGTCTGCCATCTTAACCGTTCCCCTTACCACGATACGCCAGCCCGTCTATGAAATGGGAAAAGAAGCGGCCAGAATCCTGATTCATGCCGCTGAACATCCTGATACCAAACCTGTCATCACCTCTTTCGAATTGAAGCTGATTGTTAGGAAAAGCACCCGAAAAATAAATTAATAAACATTTTTTATAAATTAATAAGAATAAGACTAATTACTGCCAAAACTATCGCTGCCGCAGTATGACGGTTGCCTTTTTCTTTAAAACAAAACCGTCCCGCCAGCGCCACAATCAGCAGATTTCCCGCTGCGGATACAGGCATCACGACCGCAACGCTCAAAAAGTCCAGGCTTTTCAGTTGAAAAAATGTACCGACCGCGTTTGATATGCCGATCATTCCTCCCAGCAGGATATCTGTTGTCAGGGAACTGCTCTGTTCTCTTTCCCCTCTGAATAACAGAACGACACTGCTGATCAGTGTCATCATAAACACGATCGACAGAAAAAGCGGCTTATGCTCTGCCGGAAAATATTTACCATACACCGCATTAAAAAAGAATACCAGGCCGCTTCCTATGAACAAAACCGGAAACAGCTTTCGGTCACCTGCTACACTTCCATCTTGAGTCCCGCGCATCATTTCCGCCATGGAAATCAGCAATACCAGAATGCCTGCAGCCTGCAGCATTCCCGGAAAATCCTTCCATAACACTGCTGAAAGAACGATACATATTAAAAAACCAGCCCGGCTGAAAAAGGTTGTGCTTCCAAGCCCGTTTTTATCTGTACTCACTTCCGTGCACCACAGATTCTGAATCATGGAAAACCCCAGAGCAATCGCCAGACACATCATCTTCCAAAAATCATTATTTCCGAATCTTTCAAAGCTATATTTATCTTTCAGGCTCAGGACAGTCACTGCCATCGTTAAAACCGTAGCCGTAACATAATTTATAAATATCACCCTTTTCATATCAGCCTGATAAATACTCACCAGTTTAAATCCGATTGACAGCATACAGAAGCCTGCTAATGAAATCATTAAATAAATCATATTTTTTATCCTTTATAAATATAAACTTATCTTTTTCTGCCAGAAATCTTTCAGGTATAATAGGTTAATCGTTTTATCTTTTTTTAACTATATACTTATTTCAAGTTGTTGTCAATTATTTTCAGAAATTAGGTTCTGCCTTTGTACGATGCCCTCCAATTATTAAGCACATAAAAAAGGCTGCTGCCGGCAGATCTCTCCGCCTTTGCAACAGCCTCTTTTTTATATAAAAGTACCTTCTCCGAATATTACGCTTCTTCGATCATCCTGATGATCGCCGGTTTCTGCTGAAGTCCCGACATCCGCTTTAACTCCGTCCCGTCCCGCATAAGAATCAGCGTCGGATAACCGGACACTTCATATTCCTCCACCAGCTTCTTATTTTTGTCAAAATCCACCTTCATGATATTGACTTTTTCCCCGCATACCTTTTCCACATCCGCCAGCACGAAGGAAAGCATCTTGCAGGGACCGCAGGTGCTGGAAAAAAAATCTGCCAGCACAAGTCCCTCGTTTACCGATTGACGAAATTCATCTTCTGTTACTTCTCTCAACATAGCCCTTCTCCCATATTATAATTTTGTCTGTCTTATATTGCGAACTTACTTCATCCCCTGCACATAACGTGCCGCACTCTGTGCCGCGATGGCGCCGTCGGCGCAGGCGGTGATCACCTGCCTCAGGTTTTTTGTCACACAGTCCCCGGCTCCGAATATCCCCGGGATCTCCGTTGCCATCTGCGCATCCACTTTTACATAGCCCATCTCATTTAATATACCGAGATCCTTAAAACATTCCGTGGTAGGCGTCAGACCGATATACTCAAACACCTGATCACAGGCCACGCGCTTTTCTTCCCCCGTCTCCGTAGATTTAAAGTGAATGCCCCCCAGCTTTTTCTCACCGTAAAAATCCAGCACATCCTGATAAGGATAAATCTTCACGTTCTCCATGCCCCGCAGCTTATCGCATGCCATCGGATCCGCCGTCAGATCAAACATTGTCACAATCGTCAGCGACTTTACGATCTCCGCCAGATAGATCGACTCCTCCACAGCGGAATTGCCGCCGCCCACGACCACCACATCCTTTCCGCGGCATGCCGCCCCGTCACAGATCGCGCACCAGCTTATTCCGTTTCCGGCATACTGCTTCTCGTTCTCTACCCCCAGCATCCTGGGTCTTGTCCCGGTACACAGAATTACCGCATAAGCCGTATATACCGCATCATCCTCCTCACAGAACACGGTTTTCAGCCCGTCCTCCACCTTTACTTCCCTTACGGTCTTATAATCGAAAGCCACCTGCAGCTCCTGAGTATGCTGAAACATCTGAATCGCCAGTTCCGCGCCGTTGATCGTTCCCATTCCCGTATAGTTCTGAATCTCGTTTGTATTGATGATCTGTCCGCCCGGCGCCAGTTTATCCAGCATCAGCACGGAGAGATTTGCCCTCGCCGCATAAATGGAAGCCGTCATCCCCGCAGGGCCGCTGCCAATAATAATCAAATCATAATCTGCCATTTTTCCAACCTCTTTATACTCAGCAGGTGATCCTGATCCCTGTCTCATATTTCTTATCATCCACGATCACCCGCACATCATAGGTTCCCGATAATCCCGCCTTATTCACATTCAACGTGATATTTCTCGGGTCCTTTTCAATAAATGTGCCGCAGCACAGCGCCGTAAACTTGTTCTTGGAAGTGGAGATGAAATAACCGTGTTCCTCCCCCTCTTTTTCCAGCATCAGCATAACGAGCTGACCACCTTCAAATATCGCCTTAAATACAAACCTGTCCTCTTCCTCCGTCAGGTGCGCTTCATAGCGGTAGGGAAGCAGTTCCCCGCAGGGTTCCATCGGGATCAGCGTATCAAATTCCGGTGTCACGCCCATTTTTCCGAGATTTTCCGCCTCTCCCAGAGGCATATTCTTCTGCTCGTGATACAGGTGCATCTTTTTGCCTCTGTAAAAGTTTCCCTCTATCTTCATCTCCATGATCACTTTTCCGCGGAATACTTCCACGGTGATGCTTTCCGCACGGACATTGGGATCTCCCTGCAGAAGCGCCGCGGGTTTTTCCGAAGCATGTTCTCCGTAATACTGGATCCCGCCGGAATGAACCAGATAGTGCCCTTCTCCGTACCACTCCACATTTCCGATATAGGAAGAGAAAAACTCCTCCCCCCGCTCCTTTCCGTACTGCCAGAGCTGTTCAATAGTCATCTCCTCCCGGTCGATCCGGTACAATACGCCTCTCGAAAAACTGTCTTTATTCAGCAAGAATCTCTCCCTGATCTTGGAGCGGTAATGCCCGTTGTCAAAGCACATGATCCCGCCGTTCGGCGTTACAAGGCAGCCGTGCTGTTCGTAGGGCCAGTCAAAATCGCCCTCTCCCTTTATGGCAAAGAAATATTTCTGCTTATCCTCCGGCCAGGTCTCCGGATCGCCTAAAATCCAGTTCAGCTTCCCGGTATCGTAATCGATATTGATTATAGCGTCCACATGGCGCCCGGAAAGCGTGATGGAATTTGTATGGCTGTCATACCAGAGCGCATTGTTATGGAACCAGTCCTTCGGTGTATATCCGCCGGAAGGCCCCTCACCGGGAACAAGGCAGTCCTTCAGATCCCAGGTTTTTTTTATCTCTCCGCTCTTTCTGTCGATCAGAACGATCACATCCTCCACGGTCTCATATCCCGGATCCTCCGTGAGAACCAGCAGGTCTCCGTTCTCCATCTCCCATTCGTCATGATGATATCCGCCGGGAATGGAATATTCCCTTACAATCTTCCCCATCATGGTCATCTCATAGAGCCCGGACATATAGTAGGGCATCTGCATTACCCGCTCTGTACCGATCAGAAAATTACCGTTCTGAAGACGTTTCATCTCAAAAATGACCGGAACGGTCAAATGCCACCGCACATCCCCCGCATAATCAAACGCTGTTGCCAGTGCATTCAGGGACGGCGTTACAAAAATAAGTTCCTTTCCCAGATACTCCGCTTCTGTGTGCATCGAAAGCAGTGCCGGAACCTCCGTATCAAGCGGGGCTGTCTGAATCGTTATCGTACGGGCTCTCCCGCCGTAAAGCCGTAGTTCCACCCGGTTTGCATGATCACCGTAAAGTCCCAGTATCGGAAGAATATGTTCCTTCGCTTTGGGAAATGTGTGTACGATGTTCCCTCTTTCTTCTTTTCCGTATATTGTAACTGTCACCGCCGTCTCTGTTTCCGTCCGAAACGCCACGGCCGCCGACAGTGGATTGATCAAATAAGGATTCAGTCTGATATAGGGTTGCTCCAGCGTATAAACGCCTGCCGCAAACTCCTCCAGCATGGCACGCTCAGCCTCCGCCTGTTTGTTCCGCAGGCTTTCACAGAAACTGTAAGAAATCCTTTCCGCCATATGTTCTCCTCTCCGGACGGCCTTCTCAGCCGTCCCTCATAGCCAGAAGCTTTTCGGCTATCCAGCTGTCTGTAATGAGGCGATGGACCAGCTTTCCCCTGAGCGCCGCGCGGATAGCGGAAGTCTTATCAAGGCCTCCTGCCACCGCGATCACATGGGGAACTTTTTTCAGATCCTCAAAGGAAATACCGATGATCTTATCATTGATCGGATCGGAAAGCTTATTGCCGTCCCTGTCCAGAAAATAACCGCAAAGATACCCCACAGCGCCTTTCTTTATCAGTTCCCGCTTTTTATTTTCCGTCAGATATCCCGCCCAGGTGCTCTTCGGCCTTTCCAGAGATACGTCGGCTATCCCGGTCAGCGCATAATCCACGGAGCGTATCTTATCGATCGCTTTTCGGATGATCGGCTCTCTCAGAAGTTCTTTTCGGACAATATCGCTGTTTACATGCATCGGGGCATACAGCCGCACCGTCGTTCCCCGAAATGCTTGCGCCATCTGCTCCGTCAGCGTCGTCACATCGATATCCACATTGTAATCATCCATACAGTTGCCCACCAGCTGCAGCACCTGAATATTTCTTGGAGATGAGGGCTTTAACTGACGCACCGTCTGATGCATCGTCCTCCCCCAGGAGATACCTACCGTATCTCCGTCCTTTAATATCTTGTCCAGATAGCCGGCAGCCATTTCCCCGATCCGTTTTATGGAAATATCCGTGTTCTGATTATCATACAGATCAGTGACTACCAGCGCCTCCTCCAGTCCGAATCTGCGCTTCAGCTCCGTCTCCAGAGCGATCGAACGCTTCAGCGGATAATTGATCTGAAATTCTACAATGTGTTCCTCACGTGCGATCCTCAGAGCCCGGGATACCTTAGCTTTGGAAAAAAAGAGCATATCCGCAATGTCCGCCTGAGACATTCCTTCCACATAATACATCCTTGCCACTTCCGCAATTACCGCAAGCTCTTCCTCGTCCATCTGCCTCATGATTTATTCTCCTGCTTCTGCTTTATACGATTCCGCTTTCTTTCAGCTTTGTCTCCAATTCCTTTTTGTTCATCAGGTTTTTCAGCCCGACCACGATCGTTCCCTCTTTTACTTTCAGGTGATTGACAAAATTCTCCCCTACAACGATCAGGTTATATTCGTGAGCCGTGGATTTCGCTTCATCCATACTTGTATGATGGATCGTGTGCTCTACGCCGAGATTCTTTAAAACCGCCGAACAGTTCTTTTTCAACAACTGGGAACTTCCCATTCCGCATCCGCATGCAACCAATACTTTTATCATAATCTTCTGTCCTTTCTTTCTATTCTTCCATACCTAAAGAGAAGTACTCTTCTTTGTTTTTACGATACTGCAGCTGAGGGATGATCAGCATGCCTATAATACAGATCACCGCGCCCGGTACCGACAGAAACTTGATCATCGCACCCATGGCAGGCCACAGCGTTGCCCAGTCCAGATTTCCTACATATCCGCCGAAAGGGCCCATCTGGAAGAGTACGATTGCCACTGCACTTCCCAGAACCTGCAGCAGTCCGGAACCCAGACAGCAGGCAACCAGCGCCTTGAATCCGCCCTTCATATTCGCATAAAGCCCGATCGTCGCATTATCATAGAACAGCGGTACAAAACCCGGAATGATCATCAGCGGAGACTTGAAAATCAGCAGCCCGGCAATGGCGATCACCTGTCCCAATGCACCGAAGAGAAAGCCCAGTGTAACCGCGTTGGGATCTCCGAAGGAGTAGGTTGCCGCGCAATCCACCGCCGGAAGCGACCCCTTTAACACAGAACCGGAAATACCTTCAAAGGATTCCACCATCTCGCCTACGAACATTCTGATACCCGTCTTTAATACTACCAGCGATACCGCAAAGGAAGTGCATCTCTGGAAAATATATACCGGGAAAGCAAGTTTTCCGAAATTGCCGTCATCCACTTCATGCATCATATCCGGCCCGAGAATGATCATGATGACACCGAAGAACAGCAGCATGATCAGTGTGGTGGACACTACATAATCATCCAAAATCTTTAATGCACCGCCAAGCTGCAGCTTCTGATCCTCCGCCTTGTCCTCCTGTTTATTCTTTCCTTTAAACAGACCGCCGAACCGGTAGGCAAACCATACACCCAGCATCTGCTGATGGCCTACTGCGAAACCCGCGCCTTCTGTCAGTTCCTGTGTCGCTTCCACCGTCATATTCGAAAATACGGACCAGTAGGTACCGCATAAAATACCGATCAGTGCGATCCCGCCCATATTCCTGAGTTCCGGAATCAGAAAGAAGATGATCCATGTCGCCACCGTGGACTGCTTGACCATGATATGGCCTGTCGTAAACAGTGTACGCACTTTGGTAAATTTACGGAAAAACACCAGCAGGATATTCCAGAGAAACGCAATCAAAAGCGTGATCATTGCAAAAGAAGTCGTAACCCCGATGCTCTCTAAAGCGCTGTTTGCCGCCGTCAGTCCAAAGTTCGGATCAATAACAACCGCCTCCACGGACCATTTTAACTGAATCCCCTTCAGCAGCGGATCCACCGTATTTTTCAGCGAAGATGCGCCGAGCTGCAGAATCTGATATCCGACTACGGCCTTGATAAATCCGGCAGCGATCTCATACCATTTTCTCTTCAATAAAATATATCCGATCACAACGATCAACCCGATAAAGATCGCCGGCTGTGACAGGATATTATTAAACATTACGTCCCATATTTTTGTTATAATATTCATACCTTCCCTGCTTTCTTTTGTAAAAAGTTTTTGTGCTCCCTTGTTTTCAGGCTTATTTTGATATCGTAACAAGCCATGCCGCGCGCGTTAAAATCATCATATGATGCATTTGAAACTTCGTCAATTATTTATATAATTTTTGAAATTAATTTCACTTTTCTTTTTGCATTTTGTGCAATTTGATTCAGGCGTAAAAAACAAAGATTTATTTTTATGCAATTTGCACAAAACAGGGCTTTCCGTTTCACAGTTTTTATTGCCTTCCTTCTTCCGCAATATTCTTTTTGCAATATCATACAATTCATCGCTTACCCCTTCTGCCATCTTCACATCTTTCACCAGATCCGTATATCTGAAAAATTCTTCTTTCACAATACTCTCCAATGTATATTTCGCAGAAGGGCATCCGCTGCAGCCGCCGGTAAAACCCGTCCTTATCCGGCGGCGTTGCAATAATGATCGCCGTATCCACCGGCAGGTGATTCCGGAATAATCCCGGCACCTCCGAGAAACAGCAGGGAGTGAAATCCCCCGCCCTTCCCTGACATCGGGTCTTGACTGTACTCCCGGAAAAAAGGAATTCAGCCGAAAATGCCCTTCCGTCCCGGATTCCGTTGCTGTTCCCTCATTCATGTGGATATCGTATAAAAAACAGCCTGCCGATTCCCTTCTCCCGAAATCGACAGGCTGAAATATCCCAACCTCTTCTTACTTCTCTTTATCCGCTTTTACTCGTGCAGTCGCTTCTTCAAATACTCCTGTGCCGCCTCCAGCTGATTATCAATCTGTTCTTCCCCGTAATAAGCTTCCGCGTCAAACTCCACCACGATGTCCGGTTCGATCCCTTTCCCGTGGATATTATTCCCTTTCGGCGTAAAGTAACCATCCGTGGTAAGCTTGATGGCGGAGCCGTCCGAAAGCTCGATGATCTTCTGCACAATCCCCTTCCCATAGGTAGTCGTTCCCATGATCGTTCCCACGCCGTAATCCTTTACGGCACCTGTCAGCACTTCCGCCGCACTGGCGGAGCCCCCGTTGACCAGCACCACCATCGGGATCTCGATCTTTCTTGTGCCGTCACAGTCATATTCCACACGCTTTCCGTTTTTATCCTCTGTATAAACCACCAGACCTTCGGGCAGTATCTGCCGTCCGATATCCACCACTGCATCCAGCAGACCTCCCGGATTTCCCCGCAGATCCAGAACCAGCGCTTTCGCACCGGAACCCTTTATCACTGCATAGTTTTCCGTAAACTGATCCACTGTCACATCTTTGAATTCAGAAATACCGATATAACCGATCTCCTCATCCAGCATCCGGGATGTCACCGTCGGGCGGTCTACCCTCCGGCGCACCACATCCTGATCAAAAGCCTCTCCGTCCCGTATCAGCGTCAACGTTACACAGGTACCTTCCTCTCCCTTGATCAGGCCAGTTACATCATCCAGTGTCATCTGAAAAGTCGCCGTTCCATCCACGGCATAAATGATATCACCCATCCGCAGTCCGGCCTCCTGTGCCGGAGTGCCCTCTATCACACCGCTGATATAGGGGGTCTGCGTTTCTTCGTCCATCGTGACATAAGCGCCCACCCCGTAGTATACCCCTTTATTGCTCTGAATCTGCGTATTCAGCTCCTCCGCCGTATAATATGCCGCATATTTATCATCCAGTGCCTCGATCATACCGTTGCAGATCCCCTTTTGGAAATCCTCCTCTTCCACATCTCCAAAATAGAACCTCTCATTCACCATTGCTTCAATGGCAGCCATTTTACTGATCGTTTCACTGTTTACAACAGATTCTTCTTCTGACGCGCCGGAAACGGACGCAGTCTTTGCCCTGCTGTTGTCGTATAATATTTTTCCTGTCCATGCCCCGCAGAACACAAGTGCAGTTGCCAGAATGCCGGTTAGAACACCGACACCATACCCATTTGATTTTTCCTGCTTCAATTCCAAAGCCGATACGCCACCTTTTTTATATTTATCTGTTTCAGATATACACGCCAAACCCTATCCCGCTCATTCCTGCAGACTCCGGTTTGCCGGATTCCTTTTATCCCAAATATCCCCAGGGACTTACATAACCTCCGTTCTTTCGTACCCCAAAATGCAGATGAGGACCTGTCGATCTTCCGGTGGAGCCTACCGCCGCTATCTGCTGTCCCTTTGTCACAGCATCCCCCTTTGATACATAAAGCGCAGAAGCATGCATATATATCGTATAAAGGCTGTCTCCATGATCGATCATCACATAATTACCCATACTTGAACTGTATGCCGCTGCCACCACTTCCCCGTCATATGCCGCCAGAATAGGACTTCCGTTAGGCGCTGCCAGATCTATGCCGTTGTGAAACTTCTCCACACCGAGCGTCGGATGGATACGATTACCATAATCGTCGGAAATTTTGGTATAAGAAGGAGCCGGAAAGGCAAACATGCCGCCGTCATAAGTCAGTTTTTTCGCGTTTTCCTCCGCCAGTTTCTTTCGTTCCGCCGCAACCGCCGCCTCCAGAGACGCGATCAGTTCATTCTGCGCCTGAATTTCCGCTTCATACTCCGCGATAGCGGCTTCCTTATTGCTGATATCCCCCTGCTTTGCCACAATTTCCGTTTCCTTATCGGAAATCAGCTGCGCCAAAGAAGCCTCCTCCTGCTCCACGCCCGCTTTTGCTTCATCCAGCACTTCCTTTTCTGCATTCAGTTCTTCCTTGCAGACTTCCACGTACTGCCGGATCAATATATACTCCTGCAGCTTCTGGTCGTCATAATCCATTACCATCTGGATATAATCCAGTTTATTCAACAAGTCGGCAAAAGATTCTGCTCTCAATATCGTCTCCAGATAATAATTGTCATTTTGCTCATACATCATCTGAATCCGCAGCTTCATTGCAGCATACTGTTCTTCCTGTTTTTGTATGGCTGCTTCCAGTTCTCCTTCCGTCACCCTGATCTCTTCCTCTTTCTCCACGATCATACCGTTCAGTTCGGAAATCTTTTTCTGGATCTCAGCCAGATTATTATCCAGCGCAACCACATAATTTTCCAGATTTGCCTTTTCTTTTTCCAGTTCCCCCTTCAGCGCCTTTATATCCGTCAGAGCGGATGACAACTGGTTCTTCTCATCCTGTGCCTCGGATATCTGCCCTTCCTTTTCCCGGATGCTTTCAGATGTAATGGATGAGAAAGAAACCGCTCTTACCCTTCCGGCCTGCAAAAAGACCGCCGTCAAAAGCAAAAGCATACATATATATTTTTTCAGATATCTTTTACATTTCATTGCAGTCTCCGCCACATTCAGCCAAATATTTCCAAAATGCAGCATTCAGCCGGCACAACCCGATCTGTTTGCACATCTTTCCGCATGTTTCCTGCCCCATTTATCCGTTTCCCGCATCGGATCTACACCCTGAGATGTTTTCTCACCGTGATAAAACTGCCTAAAAAGCCGATCCCCACGCCGATTCCCAGAGACAGGGGCAGCAATATATGAAAGATCTCCTTCACCGGCAAAAAAGTCAGAAGATTCGTCAGAATGGAAAACCGGTCCAGCACATAGGCAACCGCCTTATTATAAACGAAATATATAATGGCAAGCGGAATACCTGCTCCGACCAGGCCGATCAGAATTCCCTCCACCACAAACGGAGAACGCACAAAGAAGTCCGTCGCTCCGATATATTTCATTATGGTGATCTCTTCTCTCCGCACATTGATACCGATCGTCACGGTATTGCTGATCAGGAAGACCGATACGCCCAGCAGGATCGCGATCAGGCCGATGGACACATACCCGAGCAGGGAATTAAATCCGGTCAGCACATCCGCCGTCAGCTGGGATCGATTCACCTTCCTGATCTCGGGCATGGATTCCAGATAGGTGACAAGGGAATCCTGCATCGAAACATCACTCAGATAGATCCTGTAATTCGCACAGTTCTCCAGCGGGTTTTCCGTAAAGCCTTCCGCATACTCCGGCGGATAGTCCGCTTTCCAGTCTTCCCATGCCTGATCCGCGGAAATATACTCCACATCCGAGACTTCCATCCGCCCCGCTATCTTCTGTCCGATCTCCTGCATCGTCAGATCGTCCGTCCCCGCCTCAAAAAATGCGGTAACACAGACGCCCTCCTCGGCATTCTGCACCATACTCTGCAGATTCACCACCACCGAATAAAAAATACCGAACATAAACAGGCAGGCTGTTATCGTGGCGATCGATGCCAGCGAGAAAAGCTTGTTGCGGAAGATATTGCGGAAGCCCTGTTTGATGGTGTAAAAAAATGTACTAATCCTCATCTATATACGCCCCCTTCTCCTCGTCGCTTATGATCACGCCCTTTTTCAGCGTTACCACCCGCTTCTCCATCTGGTTCACGATCTCCTTATTATGGGTCACCACAAGAACGGTAGTCCCGCTCTTATTGATCTCATCCAGCATATTCATGATTTCCCAGGAGTTTTTGGGGTCCAGGTTACCGGTAGGCTCATCGCATAAGAGCAGCGTCGGTTCATTTACCAGCGCTCTCGCCAAAGCCACCCTCTGCTGTTCGCCGCCGGAGAGTTGTTTCGGTTTCGCCTTATATTTTCCGGCAAGCCCCACCGAGGCAAGGATCGCCGGCACGTTTTTCCGCATCTGCTTTGTGGGGGTCAGTACGATCCTCTGCGCAAAAGCTACATTTTCGTAGACATTCCTGTCCTTCAGCAGCCGGAAGTCCTGAAACACGATACCGATATTACGCCGGAATTCCGGTATCTTCCGGTGCCTGATCCTGTTCAGGTCATATCCCAGCACCTTGACATTCCCCTCTGTCGCCGTCAGTTCCCTGAGCAGCAGCTTGATCATTGTGGATTTTCCGGACCCGCTGTCCCCCACGATAAATACAAACTCTCCCGGTTTGATCCTCAGACTGATATCATTCAAAGCAGGCGAGCCGGTCTCATAAGACTTGCTCACATGTTCCAGCAAAATAATATCCCTGTCGCCGTTTCTTCTTTTCCGCTTCTTTCTTACCGCTTTTTCTGCCACTTTATATCCCTTTCTTCTGTGACCTGATTTTTAATCTGCTGTCCTAAACACTTCCTATATGTAAGTGACGGTTTAGTAATCAAATGTTTCCATATATTTCATATATTTTACGACCATCAACGCGATCTTAAAAGTGATGGCGTCCTCAAACACCCGAAGATCCAGCCCCGTTGCCTTCTGCAGCTTATCCAACCGGTATACCAGCGTATTTCTGTGGATAAAGAGCTGTCTGGAGGTCTCCGATACATTCAGGCTGTTTTCAAAGAACTTATTGATCGTTGTCAGGGTCTCTTCATCAAAATCATCCGGGCTCTTTCCGCCGAAGATCTCCCTGATAAACATTCTGCAGAGGGGGATCGGAAGCTGATAGATCAGGCGGCCGATGCCAAGTTCACTGTAAGCCACCACATTCCTGTCACTGAAGAATATCTTCCCTACATCCAGCGCCATCCGCGCCTCTTTATAGGAGCGGCTCACGTCTTTGATCTCCTTTACGACCGTTCCGTAGGCTACCCTGACATTTTTCATGCCCTCTTTCACCAGAAAGCTTTCCAGCCCTGTTGCCCCCCTATCTATTTCGGCAGGCGAATCGCCCTCGCTCAGATCCCTTACCACAATAACATTATTTTCATCCACCGCCGTGATAAAATCCCGGCTGTTGGTATTTCCGCTGCGCACGACCTCCAGCACATTGCAGTCTTTTGTGCTGTCTGTCTCCACGATCATCACCACCCGCCTGACATCCGCCTGAATATGCAGCTTTTTCGCGCGGCTGTATATATCCACCAGCAGCAGATTATCCAGCAGCAGGTTCTTAATGAAATTATCTTTATCAAACCTTTCTTTATAGGCTACCAGAAGGTTCTGGATCTGAAAAGCTACCATCTTTCCTACCATATAGACGTCTTCCCCGGAACCGCCGGCGATCAGTATGTATTCCAGCTGCTGCTCGTCGTATATCTTAAAATACTGATACCCCTGAATTTCCTGGGAATCAGCCGGAGACTGGGCAAATTCCATGGCAGGCTTTTCACATTCATACATACTTACGGTAGCTGCAACTTCTTTTCCGTCAATGTCCATGATGCAAAGTTCTACTCTTGCAATCGCTTTTAACCCTTCGATAGTATTCTGTAAAATCTGGTTTGAAATCATCTTTTTCCTTCCCTCCTGCAGGCGCACCGGATCTTTATGATGTATGTGCTCCATTATACATTTTTAACAATACATTTTCACCCCGTAAAAGGCTTTTTTCGCAATCTAATTTCTATTCTAAAACAAGTGCACAAATAAATCTACCTTTTTTCAAACATTTTTTGTTTGTTTTTTTAATAATCTCCTGAAATTTGTATAATTTTAACAATAGTCAACCTATACAAATAACATTTATTTCCTCTGCTGCCATCTTTATACAGTAAAACAGCCCCCTTCTGTCCCGTCAGAAGAGAGCCTGCCTCTCACTTTACTCGGATTCCGTATCATATTCTTCCGTAATTTCTTCTCCGGCATTTTCCGATTCCTCTGTCTGCCCTTTCTCATTTGCATGATACTCCAGCAGCTGCCGCTGAAAAAGATGATGATACCACTTACTGAGAACCTTTTTCAAAAAAGGTTCTTTCCTGCTGCCCAGCACCATCTGGGGGTCCAGCCCGAGCCAGATATCCGCATTCAGTATCTTTTTCATCCTCTCTATCAGTCTTCCCTGCCGGTCAAACTGCAGCCAGGAGATAATGGCAGTCGGTGCAAGAGTATTGATCCGGTTGGCCTCGTCATCCCACTCCTCCGGTGCGCCTCCTATGATACCGCTGCCTGCGATATTTAAATCCTCCCGCAAAAGCCTCAGGTCAAACTCCAGCTTTTCCAGATCCTCCTCCGATTCCGCAAGCAGATAAAGAGGTTCTTTCTCCCGTCCCAGACGTTGTAAAACCTCTTTGATATAATCCTGATCTTCCACCTCACGAATGCGGTCCTTTGCCTTGATACCTGCCTGTTTCGCAATTTCCGCATTACTCCAGATAATCAGGTCCGCATCCCTGATCCATTCCTGCTGCTCTGCCAAAACTCCGGCCCCCACCAGAATCTTCGCAGAAATAAAAAGAATCGTGTTCAGACTGCCGCTTCCTAAGAATCTATCCGTAATGCCGATAGCTTCCCGCAGAGAATAGTCCGTCAACGTCATCCCCGGTAAATTAATTTTTTGCATACCGCTCCCTCTGCGAAAAATGCATGTCCTTTACATCTTTCGTATATATGCGTTCAGTATAGCAGATATAGTATCATTTGGCAAGCCAGCCCTATCCACCAGAATTCAGTTCCCCTCCGAAATTTGTTCCTTATATTCGCTGGGGCTCATTCCCGTTTCCTCTTGAACACTCTGCTGAAATATCTGCTGCCTTCGTATCCGCACAGGTCACTGATCTCAGACAAACGCATATCCGGCTTATCCTGAATCAGAGTTTTTGCGAATTCTATTTTCTTTTTTGTGATATATTTATTCATCGACATGCCAGATTTTTTCTTAAACAATCTGGACAGATAAGCATAGTTATAGCCAAACTCTTCTGCCACCTGCTCCATACTGTCAATCGACAGAAACTTTTCATCTATATAATCAATAAGCCTTGTCTCTTTATCCTCCTCATCCCCTTCGCAATTCAGACTTTCAATTTTTGTTAAAAGTTGCCCGAACAGTTCTTCCTTCGAGATAGAGATGCTGATGCTTCTCATCATCTCCCCCTGAACCTCCTCGATATTCTCTCTCCCATATTCCTGTTCCGAAAATTCCAGCAGACGGCATACATAAACACATATCCTTGCAATACCGTCCTGTGTCACCTGACTGCTTTTCAGGAATTTAAAGATCATCCGGATCTCATATCGGTAAGTCATCTTTCCTGTTCCTCTTTCCGATGATCACGCTCCCACGGTTTTCTTCAATCTGATACAACATGCTCTCTTTTCCGTAGAACAACTGCATTCTGGCATACACATTCACCAACCCCATTCCGTTGATCTGATTTGACAGCACATTTTCACTTTTCAGTCCCTCTTCACACTTTCTCATGATCTCTGCCTTTTTCTCATGCGAGAATCCGGCTCCGTTATCACCCACCTGAATCGCCCAGCCTCCGCTCTCTTCCATAATCCCTTTTACCAGAATCTCCGGCCGGTTCCGGTTGCAGTACTTGAATGCATTTTCAACCAGAGGCTGTACTGTCAGTTTCGGAATCCGGATTTTCATCATCTCCAACGGAATATCAATTCTGACATAACTTTCCGGAAATCTCTCCTTCATAATATCGACATAGTTTTCCACATGCCGGATTTCTTCATACAAGTTCACACCCTCCGGATTATCTGCCGAAATATACCGGAACATGCCGGTCAGATTCATACAGATCCGATAAATCCTCTCATTGCCCTCCTCCTCTGCCAGACTCGTAATATTCATCAATGTGTTGAACAGAAAATGGGGCTGCATCTGCGCCTGCAGCGCCAGCAGCTTTGCATGAAGCTCATACTCTTTCAATGCGATGATCTCCTGCAGCGATTCCTGCAGATCATCACTCATCTCCTTGACGGAATGTGACAGCATCTGCAGTTCCTCAATATCCGTTTCCACTTCCTCATAGCCTCTGCCCTCTTTCAGGTTGATCTTACCTACCCGCTCGCAGATCATGCTGATAGGTTCTGATATCTGCTGTGAAACCCTATACGTCATCCACAGGATAATTCCGACAAAGCCGCATCCTGCAAGCAATGCCAACACCCAAAAAGCCAGACGCATACGAAGATGATCACCGGAATTCTTCATGTAGATAACCGTCAGATTCCCCTCAAAAAGTTCCCTCACACTGATAACATCCGACTTCAGCGTACCGCCCCTGAAATCCTCCTTCAGGTATTCCGTCATATCTATCCGGCTTTCCTGATACAATGCATTACCGTCCTGATCAAAAATATTGATCTGTACCGCACTGCTGTCCCCCGACAGTTTTTTCATGTCATTGACAAAATCTTCCGTCTCAACCTGAATCTCCAAAATCTGTTTACCGTTCAGATACTGATTTTTCAGATCCATACTTCTCGACAGTGTGATATAGGAACCGTCCCCATCATTTTCTTCTGAGCCCGAAAATGCCAGATAGTCATTCTGTTCCAGATACTTTACAACCGGTTTTTCATTACGTACAAGCGTATCATATGTATGAATCTGCGCCGGATCTATCTGGTGGATATGGTATCGCCTCCCCATCCAGATATAATAACTGTCGTTTACTATGATCCCTACATTGTAACTCTTCTGAAACATTTTATAGGCATCCCGATACAATTGTGAGAAGGATTCCGTTGTACTCTTTCCGTCTGCATATTCCTGCGGCAACTGGATGACTGCGGTCTTTTTAAACGTCTGGTCGTTCATGAGTTCCATAGAAAAAGCATTCATTTCCTCAAAATAATTCTGCACATTTTCGTCGATGCTATTGATCAACTGTTCCTGTGTATCTTCAAAATTCCTGTGGATCATAAATGCCATGAACCCAATGGAAATACTCAGTAACACGATCATAAAGCATATAAACCAACCGATATATGCCCGGAATAATTTCTGAGATAACAAATGCTTTTTCACAGTGCCCCGTTCCCCCTATGTCAGCTCCCTGCCTTTTGCCTTTGCGATACAACTACTATAGCATATCCGGGTCACCTTTTACAGGCATCACTTTTTGTCTCATCCGGAGCCCAGACCTCCCTGCAGAACTCGTCCATATAAATTGTTTTTCCTGTAACTCGGGATTGCTCTGCAGCCAGCGCGATCAAATGGCTCTCCACCGACGATTCCGCACCAGACAGCATAAATGCCCCGTTCGTTCTCACGGTTTTTAAGAATCCCCTTACAAATTTCTCATCACTTCCGCTGTGACCGGAATTTCCGACTTTGACAATATGCTTTGTTCTGTTTCCCGTCAAAAAGTCCCTGGCTTCAATCTCATTTTTTTCCATGTCACAGACAATCTGTCCTTTTGTTCCCATAATATTCATGATGCGGCTTCCCTCATAGGTAAATGCACACATCGTAAAACTTACGGTAATCCCGCCTTCAAACTGGAGGTTTACAACCTGATGATCCACCACATTATTATCGCATCGGTATACACACCTTCCATACGGCCCGGTCTTTAACGCCTCCGCCACTGCATCCGCTGTTCCCTCCAGTGCAACAACCTTGCGGATTGTCTCCGAATACCATTCCTCATCATCGCAATAAATCTTCTTTGCACTGTAAGGGCAGCTCTCTTCCACCGCACAATCCAAAAGGCAATTGTATCCCGCCCCTTCCGGAGCCTCTTCCTCCCGGAAATGTTTCAGGGAGCCGAAAGAAGAGACCGCCATACACGGCTTTCCGACAAGCCATGCCAGAATATCCATATCATGACAGGATTTCTGAAGGATCATCGGACTGGCCTCCTCCGAATTCCGCCAGTTTCCCCGCACAAAACTATGTGCCTGATGCCAGTATCCCACACACTCAATATGCTGGATAGATATAATATCCCCGATCACCGCGGAATCGATCACCTCTTTCAATTTTGTAAAAAACGGTGAATACCGAAGTACATGGCAGATTGTCAGGGTCCGGTCATATTTTTTTGCAAGTTTTCCCATTTCAATGCAGTCTCTTGCCGATGGAGACATCGGCTTTTCACACATCACATGATACCCGGACTTCAAAGCCTGTTTTACCGGTTCCGTATGCATGCGGTCCTGCGTACAAATCATCGCACAGTCCGCGATCTTCCCCTTCTCAAGCAACGGCTTCCAATCATCAAAGACAAACCCTCTCTCAATCTGATGTCTCCGCGCAAATGCCTCTCTTCTTGCCGCATCGGACTCTGCCACTGCAACTATTCTCAATTCATTCGGGTGCGTCAATGCATACTCAGCATATACCTGCGCCCCCCGCTGTCCCGCTCCTATTAAAACTGCTGTTATCATCTCTTACCCCTTCACTGAGCCCGCGGTCATACCGCTGATAATATATTTCTGTCCAAAAAGATATACAACCAGAATCGGAAGTATTGCATAAATGATAGTCACACTTACCAGATTCCAACTTGCCGTATAGGTTCCAAAGAAATTATATACCTTCTGCACGATCACTGCTTTATCCGGATCCGGCAGCGTATACAACGGAATCTGGAAATCATTCCAGACATTTAAAAAATTGACCATGATCACCGTCACTGTGGCAGGTTTTAAAAGCGGGAATATAACCCGGAAAAAAATTGTCATTGCTCCCGCTCCATCCACCACAGCCGCTTCATCCATTTCTTTCGGTATCCCTGTAATAAATCCATAATACAGAAATACACTCAGCGGCATGATCAGCGCGATGCATACGAGGATCGTTCCCTGAAGTGTATTATAAAGCCTCAGCACCCGCAATACTTTTACGATAGACACCATACTCACCGGGACCATCAGGCCCATTGCAAAAAATCGATAAGCAAACTGATTCCCTTTTGTCCTGTTTCTGCAAAGGACATATGCGCACATGGAAGATGCCAGCACCGTAACGACAACGGATACTGTACTTATGATCAGACTGTTCCCCAAAGCATGCAGAATATCTCCCTGTTCCCAGACAGTCCGCAGATTTTCAAAATGCCACTCCGCCGGAATTGTCAGCTGCATATTAATTGCTTCCGTTTTTGTCTTAAATGCATTAAACACTACGATCAAAAATGGAACAATGACAATGAGAGACAGTATCCAGAACAGGATTTCTTTCATTATAAGCCGGATTTTCCGCTTTTTTGTTTTCATCTCTCCCTCCTTTACTCATCCTGATCATCTCTCAGTTTCAACACCAGAAGTCCGGCAACCGCAGTGATCACAAACAAAATCACCCCATACGCGGAAGACATTCCGTACAATTTCTTGCCGAACTCTCTGAATACCAATGTATTGATCAGCTCTGTAGACCCGCTTGGTCCGCCGCCCGTCAATACAAAAATAATGTCAAAAGCTTTCAGTCCCTGAGACAGTGACAATAAAAGATTGATGATCAACGACGGAATGATCCTTGGCAATGTGATAAAGATCAGCTGCTGCATTTCATTTGCACCATCCACCGCCGCCGCCTCATAATAAGTCTTATCGATCAGCTGGAGTCCTGCCAGATAAATCACCATATGATATCCGACCTGTCTCCAGATTTCTACAAACATCGTTGTTCCAAGCGCTGTACTCTTCGTTGTCAACCATGATCTCGTCAGATTTTCAAATCCCAGTACGATCAAAAGCTGATTGGCAAATCCGTTCTTCATGAAAACGGAGCCGAAAATCAGGCCGATGATCAGAGGAGACAACATCGCCGGCAGAAAAAAGATCGCACGCAGAATATTTCTTGTTTTCAATCCCTCATTAAATGCCAGCGCCAGCAAAAACCCGACAATATTCTTAAAAAACGTTGTTACCGCTGCAAAGAACAGTGTCCGGAAGATCACTCTGATCAGTTCCTTATTCTGAAAAATTTTTATATAATTGTCCAAACCCACAAATTTGACAGTTTCTCCCGTCATTTTTATTGCATTCCAGTTTGTAAAGGAATAGACAAAATTCAGAATAACAGGAATAATGAACAAAAGTATGTAGAAAAACAAAGCCGGATAAGTAAAATAGCTTTTATATATTTTTTTACGATACATGCTTCATCCCCTTCTTCAAAATTGGAGTGGAACATAAGCTCCACTCCATTTTATTTTGTTCCTTTATTCCGCCACCGTATCAAACATGGTTTCCCGATATTCATCCACATTACTGATAAAATCATCCGATGATGTCGTTCCATCCGCCATCCCCTGTAAATATTTATATACATCCGGATCCCAGTACAGCACATCCTTGATGAGCATAACAACCGGCTCCTCCGTTCTTGAGAGAACATCCGTTGTCGCTGTCGTCGCAGCCACACTTTCAACGTCCTTAAAGGATGCTGTCACAAGATCTGTGCGCGCTGCGTAATATGTTTCCAGATTCTCATCCTCTGCCAGGAAGTTTAAAAGAGCTTTACATGCCTCAATATTCTTACTGTTTTTATTGATAAATTTGGAATATCCTCCTCCATTAGATACCGCTGTCTTATTATCAAGTACCGGCAGCGGGAACATACCGAATTCATCCGTGCATCCATTTGCCTTCAGTTCGGCCGCATAGGCAGAATATGTAAACATCATAACCGTTTCCCGATCCTGCAGGGAGATATAACTTCCGAACCAGTCTTCCGCCTGTCCGTCATTGGTATAATATTTTGGTGCACTTCCCTCTTTTGCGGCAAGCAGCTGTTCAATCTGTCCCAAACCATCTCTGAAACACTTAAAATCAGCAAATTTATTGTCTTTACTTTCATTCAGGTATTCTATATAATCCGGATTCTCCTTCGCCATAAGAGGTGTCATGGCATATACCCATGACTGCGTGTGCCATGTTCCGTTAATTCCTTCATACAGGGGTGTAACTCCCAGCCCTTTTATCTGATCACAGAGTGCCATAAACTCATCCCATGTTTCCGGCACTTCCAGATTATTCTCCTCGAAATAAGTCTTATTATACAAAACTCCTTCGTAATCCACTCCCCAGGTACTGAATCCGATCAGCTTTCCGTCATAAGTATTCGCATTCA
The DNA here is from genome assembly GCA_910573755.1 of Lachnospiraceae bacterium. GTDB lineage: Bacteria > Bacillota > Clostridia > Lachnospirales > Lachnospiraceae > 1XD8-76. The sequence continues at coordinate 220,920 of CAJTBO010000001.1, forward strand.
CTGCCCAGATTTCCAGATTATTCACCCACTCTTCACCGGAAAGGTCAACTGCCACATCCGGAATTCCGGCAGATATCATCTGTGAACCTGCTCCATACATGAACATATCCACCACATCGCTGCCGCCTGAAAGCGTGGTCCCAAGCAATGTCTCGTATTCGTTGTCAGGTGTTAAGGATACTTTTACTTTGATTCCTGTCTCTTCCTCAAACTTATCAAACAATTCATTGTCCACATCTTTGATCCAATTCTGAGATGCCATCAGATTGATCTCTCCCGCAGCAGCGCTCTCCGTTGTTTCTTCCGTGTCCGCCTTTTTGGTTGCGTCAGCCTCCTCTGCCGCTCCGGTCATTTCTGCTGTATCAGCTTCCTCCGGCGCACTGTTCCCGCATCCTGCCAGCATGGATGCCGCCATACATACCACCAGCGATGCTGCCATCACTTTATTTGTCAGTTTCTTCATATCGTCCTCCTTTTTGTTCTATGCGTTTTTGATGGATTTAATATAACATGATTTTTTATACACATGAATACAGAGAACTTACCTCTTGATGTGGACTTTTTTTACCTCTCCTTCTCCGCCATTGCTTTAATGGATGAGGCATATTCCGTCGGAGTCATTCCTGTAACGGCCCTGAACTGCCTGGAAAAATAGTGTTGGGAAGAATACCCCAGTTCCTCCGCAATCTGAGAAAAATTCAGTTTTTCGTTGCGTATATATTCCTTCGCCGTTTCAATTCTTAAACAGACAAAGTAATCAATCACGCCCATCCCTGTCTTCTGGTGTATCACCTTTTGCAATTTTGCCTTTCCAATCATATTCTCTTTGCAAATCTGCTCCAGTTTAAGCTTCCTGCCAATATTTTCTTTCATATATAAAGTAATTCCGGCAAACAGGTCCTCCTCATAATTATTTTTGCTTGTCTTTTCATAAACCGGCATTTTCAAACAGGTATCTTCCGCCATCTCACAATTTCTTCTGTAGAGCAGGATTAAAAACTGTTTTAAATATAACGTCATAAGCTGAAGCGCTGCCGGTGCCGCTTTCCTGTCCATAACCAGCTCTTTCTGATAGGGATCATCCAATCTCCCCTCCAGAGAGTGTCCTGCTTCCCGGATCAGGGCTGCAAGCACTTTTCCCTCTCCCCTGCTCAATGTAAACATTTTTTTTCGAAAAAAGTCCATCATTCCGGACTCACTGGAAAATGAGATGACAACCAGATTCGGTGCGATCTCCCCCGTCGCCTTTACCCAATGAAATTCCCCCGGTTCATGAAATACCATTTCTCCGGTTTTCAGCCGATAGGTTTTCTCGCCCGCTCCGATAAGCACCTCGCCTTTATCTACACAGACAAATTCCCAGAATCCATGCTGTTCCCCCGGAAAATAAAAACTGCTCATGTATTGAAAATAGTGAATGGAATAGAACGCATCTACTTCCAATTCCTCCTTACACACTAATTTTTTGTATTCTCCGTTTTCCATATTCCGATACTCCTTTTTATTTTTTCAGCTTCATCATTATAGTCTTTTGTCAGAAATTACAAATAAAATCAATGATCGTGCAAAGCTTTCCCGGCCAGTTCTATACTATACTATTTCTGAAAAATGCACCACATTTTCCTTAATAAAGTTTTGCAGACGGGTCTGGAAAAGAATCCCCCGGAATGCGAATATTAATTTGCGGGAGGGCTAAATCATGAAACCAATAACCGACATACAACTGCAGGAAGTCATTCGAAATTTTAGCTATCAGGGAACATTAACAGCAGCGGTTCCCTATGGAAGCGGGCATATCAACGATACCTTTTTGCTGACATTTTCGATTGCAGATATGGGAAATCTATCTGTGATACTGCAGCGCATCAACAGCGAGATTTTCTGTAATCCGGAAGAGCTGATGGAAAATATTGATTCTGTCATCTCGTTTTTAAGAGAAAAAATCAAAAAAAGCGGCGGGAATCCGCTCCGGGAAACACTGACCATTATTCCCTCCAGAGAAGGACACAGCTACTATCAGGACAGCTATGGTTCCTATTGGAGATCTTATATTTTCATCACGGATGCGTCCAGCTACGACCATATAACATGTCTAGAAGATTTTTATGAAAGTGCTGTTGCTTTCGGTCACTTTCAACATATGCTCTCAGATTATCCCGCGGAGACGCTGCACGAAACCATTCGGGGATTTCATGATACGCACTCCCGTCTGGAAGCCCTTAAAAAGGCAATTGATGCAGATACCTTCCGGCGAGTACAATATGTCCAAAAGGAAATTCAGTTTGTTCTGGATCACGCAGAATATGCCAACATCCTCGGCAATTTACAAAAATCCGGTAAACTTCCGCTGCGAGTTACACATAACGATACAAAGCTGAACAATATTATGATCGATCACAAAACCCGAAAGGGAATCTGCGTCATCGATCTGGATACGGTAATGCCGGGACTTTCCGTCAATGATTTCGGCGATTCCATCCGCTTCGGTGCAAGTACCGCCGCCGAGGATGAGACGGATTTAAGCAGGGTTAACTGCAGCATGGAGTCTTTTGAAGCATATGTCAAAGGCTTTCTGGAGGGATGTGAGGGCAGCCTGACCGAAACGGAAACAGAGCATCTTCCAACCGGAGCCAAAGTGATGACTTATGAATGCGGCATACGATTCCTCACAGACTATCTCGAAGGGGACCACTATTTCAAAATTCATCGCCCTGACCATAATCTGGACCGTTGCCGCACCCAGTTTAAACTGGTGAAGGATATGGAAGATAAGTCTGACATTATGCACGAGATCGTTCAAAAATACAGGTAAAACACACAAAACTGACCGTTCTTCTTATGGTAAAACCTAAAATCCCTTCTGTCAGGCTCAATAAACCGCTAGACAAAAAGCTGACCGTATTTTATACTAAAGAGGAGCGCCCTGCAAAATACGCAGAGGCGGGAAAGGGGTGTCAGATGGATATTGCAGGTTTATCAACCGCCTTGTCTATGTCCGACCTTCAGACCAGCTGGGGGATGAAGATGCTGGATAAGACAATGGATACCGCAAAAGTACAGGGTACGCAGTTATCCGAGATGCTTGCATCCGTTCCGGCTGCACAGATGGAACTTTCCGTCAATCCCTATGTGGGCAGTCAGTTTGATGTCCGCGTATAACAGCGGTAAGTAAGATAACGCACACACCGGAAAAACAAGTGGCTGTAATACAGGCACTTGTTTTTTCAAACGCATCTTAGACGGAGGATAAACATGTTTTCCAGACAACATTCAACCATAACCAAAGGTATTCTGATCATTCTCATGCTGGCGCATCATGTTTTTTCTCCGGATCTTGTAACCCTTTATGAAGTGAAGACCTTTTTGCATGATCCTGTACTTGTCACACAGATCATCACCTTTTTCAAAATCTGTGTTGCCGGATTTTCTTTTATTTCAGCCTTCGGCATTACCCGCGCCCTGAAAAACCAAAATTTCCAAAATCCGCAGGAGAGTATATCCGTTATCCTGAAAAGACTGATAAAGCTCGAATCCGCCGTTATCATCATCTACATTCTGGCTGCTTTCTATAAGCAGTTTGTCATGCATCAGCCGGTCGGCTTGCATTATGCGGAAGCCGATATGGACGCTGCCCATATTATTTTGAGCATGTGCATTGACGGGCTGGGGCTCGCTGCATACATGGGTATTCCCCCTGTCAATGTGACCTGGTGGTATCTCTCCTACGCTATCCTGCTGATCGCGGTGATGCCCCTGATTTATAAAGCATACGAAAAATGCAGATACCTCCTGCTGCCCGCCGCCTGCATGGTCTGCCTTGTCATCCCGGGCGCGAGGGTGGAATTCTGGTGCTATCTGCCGACCGTTTTTCTGGGATGTGCTTTCGCCTATGAAAACTGGTTTGAAAGATTAAAAGAGTGGAAACAGGATAACAACATTATAAAAGCAGGCAAATTCCTTGCCTGCCTGTTCCTTTTTTATCTATCCTATCTGTTCAGCAAGTACACTGCTCTGGAATTCAGTTACCTGCTGGTCTTTGTTATCCCGTATATGGTATATGAGTTTATTGCTCCTGTGCCGGTATTGAACCGCTGTCTGGAATTTATCGGAAAATACGCCACGGATATTTTTCTGATACATACTTTTATTTATTACTATTTCTATCCTGAATTGATTTACTCTTTTCAGGACAGCTGGAAAATACTGCCGGTACTGCTTGGCATCTGCCTTGTTATCTCCGTCCTCATCGAATTATTTAAAAAGTTTACCGGATATGACAAGCTGACAGAAAAGCTGCTGCATATGGTCCGCCTGTGATCATACATAGATGATATATGATCCGGGGAAAAACCATTCAGGCACCCCCGTTACATTTCTGTTTTCACGCAAACACTGACAGGATCGCATTCAAGATCATAAACATAAGTGACAAAACCACACCAATGATCAGGCACACGCTCCAGAGTCTTTCCCTGCCGTTTTTTCTGGATGCCCAGATCGTCTGCAGAAAGTTCTGTTTTCCTTCGTTGCCTGCGATCCAGATCACTACACAGAATGCTATGGAGGTACATACCACCGCCAGAAGCAGATACACGGCGATCACCATCACCATCTCTCCCGAGGCCATACTGTAGTCCTCCAGCCCTTCCTCCATCAGTTCCGGAGATAATTTATCCATGAGATACATCAGACATACACTTTGTCCGTTAAAGACAAAATGCATGATAAAGGGTGCCACGGTAGAGCCGGCGGCCTCCGCGAGCAACGCCATCATGATACCCAAAAGCAATGCATAGGCAGCCTGGTTAAAGTTCATATGCATCAGTGCAAACAAAAGCCCGGACAGCAGGATCGCCCCGAAGATATTACCGGATCTGCGAAATCCCCGGAAAAAAGCTCCGCGGAAAACCAGTTCCTCGCAGAAGGGACCAAAAACTGCCATAACACAAAACATAATAAGAAAGGGGACATTCAAAATGTCCCCCTCCATTTCCGCTACCGTATTATCCACAAAGATCATGGATATTGCATTGGCAAGTGTTGTCAATGGCATCAGTAAAAACGTATAAAGGACTGTCATAAGGGCCGTAGATATTTTTATGCGCCGAAATCCCAGTATATCCCTGAAGATCTTCTCTCCTCTGTACTTCCTGCGCCCGATCCATATCACGAGCATCACAGGCACTACATTGACAAGCTGGCTCACTATCAAATTTTCTACAATCTCCATTTCATATCCTGCCGGAAAGGCTATCATATAGATTGTCAGACCGAATACCAGCAGATAGTAAAAAACCATCTGCAGCAGGAATGAAACTCCAATCCTCTTACTGTTCATTTATGTTAGTCATTCTCCATCATAAAGTTTACCAGTTTACCGATATCTTCCGGCTCATATGCAATGATCTCCAACTCGGGGATCTCGCCGTTAGAAAAGATGTTTGCCATAGATACATACTGGGAAAGTTTGGATTTCAGATTTAATCTGTCTCCCTCACCTGTCACCAGCTCTACCTTGCCTGCGCAGCCGTCAACTACCTTAAAAAACTTTTCGATGTCCTTAATGTTCTGTACTTTCATTTTGTACTCCTTTCTTCCTGCGTGTCTTTGCAGGAACCAATCCTTGATCATTTTTATTTACATCTCTGATTTTACTCACTTTTTTTAAAATTGCAAGAGGCGGAAAACGTTTTCTCTCTTTTCACACGCTTTTTCTCAAAAACGATTTTTAGAACTGGTAAATTTGCACAATTTTGACACTTTATTTTTGTAAAAAACAACGAAAACTCAGGCTGTCCCGCATTTTACTCTGTTTTACGGATCGATCTTTCGCCAATTTCGATACGGTGCGCCTTGTATAAACGCCCGACAGCACGCTTAAACTCATTCTTGCTCATACCGGTCTCCCTGCGGATCACCTCCGGGTCTGCCTTATCCGAAAAAGGCAGCACACCGTCAAAACTCTCGATGATCTCCATCAGCTTTTTGGCATCCTCATCCATCTGCAGGTAGGCTTTCCGGCGCACCGACAGATCCAGCTTGCCGTCCGCTTTCACCTCGCTCACCCTGGCAGTGATCATATCTCCCACCTGAAACTCCTTCTCCCCATACATCTGATTTTTCGGGATCAGTGCGGAATACTTATCATCCACAGCCACAAACACGCCGAAATTCCCGCTGATCTCATAGATACGCCCTGTCACCGTATCGTCTTTCCGATACGGGCTGTCCGTCCGCAGGTAGTGATACACCTTCATGGTCGCGCAAAGCCTGCCGCTTTTATCCGTATAAAGGGCAGCCAGGCAATCATCCCCCTGCTTTACCCTGTATGTCTGTTCCTTGAAAGGCAAAAACAGATCCTTTTCCAGCCCCCAGTTTAAAAAAGCGCCGATCTTTGTCACATCCGATACCGTCAAAAGCGCCACTTCCCCCAGCATAAGCTTCGGCGTATTCACTGTCGCGATCAGCCTGTCCGAGGAATCCCTGTAGATAAACACCTCCAGTTCATCGCCTGTCCTGGTTCCCTCCGGCACCTGTTTTCCCGGCAGAAGCACCTTTTCCTTTTCATCCCCCAGATAAATACCGAACTCCACTTCTTTTACAACTGTCAGCTTCTGCTTTTTTCCTATTTCTATCATATTATGTTCTCCCGTCCTCTCCTTATGCACCGGCTCTTTACATACCGGCTTCTGTTTCTGTTGTTTCTGCTGTTTTTGTCTTTCCCTCCGCCGCGGATCATCTCCCTCTGCAGCTTCCCTCCGGGAAACAGTACAGGGATCTCCAGCGGCAGCCGGTTTATCTCCCGCCGGTCAGCTCCACCACCGCATAGGGCTCTCCTTTTTCGTCATTCAGGCTCACAATACAGGCGCCTTCCTGTTTATATACCACAGGATAAAACATATCGCCGAGATAAGCCTGTTTTTTATACTCCGCCCGGAGCCGCCGGATCTCAAAATCCTCCTCCGGATATTCCAGCGCAATATATACATACTGGCCGTTGTTGACATGATGGTTTGTATCGAGGTGATGTCTCGTGATCTCAAACGGCGCTCTTGCATCCCCTTCTTTCGGTATGGAAATCTTCCGGGGCAGATACTCCATATCCAGTTTCGCCTCAACCCGATAGCCGTCCTTCATCTCCTGTAACGGTTTCACCGGTTTTCCCGTTTTCAGATCAAGAAGCGTCCAGATCGAGTTTGCCACCGCCAGTCGTTTTCCCTGACCATCCTCCATCCAGAAATTACGAAATCCTATAAACCCTTTAAAATCATAGGGCAGGGTTCCCACCTTTACCCATTCGCCTATCTCGGGATATCTCTCCACATCGATCTGCCACGAGGACAGCGCCCACACCAGATGACGTTCCAGCATATATTTCACGCCAAGTCCCAGATCTTCCGCATGGAAAGTAGAACAATCCTGAAAATAATCCAAAAGCCTTCCCAGTGTCAGTTTATTCTCACAGTCCGCTTCACTGTATCTGATCCTTGTTTCGTAAGTATACATGCTTTTTACTCCTTTCGCCTTCCGCTTTAAATGTACACTCTTTTATCTGGTTTTGGCAGATAGCCATAGATATTATATCCTTCATTCGAGAAAAGACCTCAGCAACCATAATCGCTGAGGTCTCTCATACAGGGCTACAAGGATTCGAACCTTGAAATGACGGAGTCAGAGTCCGTTGCCTTACCGTTTGGCGATAGCCCTTTGACTTACTCTAGGTATTATACAGGATTGTTCTCCAGAAAGCAAGTACTTTTTCAGAAAATTTTCAAAAAATTTTTCGGGAAATTTTTTTCTGTGAGAGGGCCCAAAAATCCCTCCCACAGAACATTTCATGCTGCCTTCAAATGATCTTCTTACACTTCGAACATCAACTCACCATAACCCGGAAGCGGCCAGATCTCCTTATCCACGATCATCTCCAGTTCATCTGCAGGCGTTCTGAGTTCCTGCATCACTTCTCTCACCACATCCTTATAGAAGAATGCCTGCTGTTTTGCATCCTCCATAGCGCCTGCTTCCGCTTCCACCTTTTCCAGCTTCTTCAGCGCCGTCTGCATTGCGCCCAGCTTTTCGCATACGGTCTTTAACATATCTGTCTGTACGGAAGCATCCACACCTGCTGCCTTTACCGCATTTACGGTATCCGCAAGGCTCCTGCTGTACTTCGTCACTGCGGGAATGATCTTCTTGCCCGCCATGTCGATCATCGTAAGGGCTTCGATATTGATGGTCTTCGCATAGGTTTCGTAGATGATCTCCTCCCGGGATTCCAGTTCAACCCTGGTAAAGATGCCGAACTTCTCAAACAGCGCCACCGCTTTATCGGTTGTCAGCGTAGAAGCCGCCTCAATCATGGACTTGATATTCGGCAGGCCGCGCTTTGCAGCCTCTTCCACCCATTCCTCCGCGTAACCGTTGCCGTTAAATACGATCCTCTGATGCTCTGTCATATATTCCTTGATCAGGTTATGTACCGCCATATCGAAATCTTCCGCTGCTTCCAGCCTGTCTGCCGCTTCGCAGAAAGCTTCCGCAACAATGGCATTCAGCGTGGTATTCGGGCTTGCGATGGAATCGGCGGAACCAACCATACGAAATTCAAACTTATTGCCTGTGAAGGCAAAGGGTGACGTCCTGTTTCTGTCTGTCGCGTCCTTCTCAAAATCAGGCAGCGTGGATACGCCCGTCTCAAGCTTGCCGCCCTCTTTCAGTTTTGCGGCATCCCCTGTCTCGATCAACTGCTTTACCACATCCTCAAGCTGCTCTCCGAGAAAAATGGAGATAATGGCAGGGGGTGCCTCGTTGGCGCCGAGCCTGTGATCGTTCCCAACATCCGAAGCGCTCTGGCGCAGCAGGTCCGCATGCGTGTCAACCGCCTTCATAATGCAGGCGAGTACCAGCAGGAAACGGATATTTTTATTCGGCGTATCCCCCGGGTCAAGCAGGTTTGCGCCGCTGTCCGTCGTGATAGACCAGTTATTGTGCTTACCGGAACCGTTTACGCCCGCATAGGGTTTTTCATGCAGCAGACATCTTAAGTCATGATGGTAGGCGATCCGCTTCATCGTCTCCATGACAAGCTGGTTATGATCCACCGCAATATTTGCCGTGGCATAGACCGGAGCCAGTTCATGCTGCGCCGGCGCCACCTCATTATGCTGTGTCTTTGCCGTTACGCCCAGTTTCCAGAGTTCTTCGTTTAAATCCTTCATATAAGCGCCCACACGCTCCTTGATCACCCCAAAGTAGTGGTCCTCCATCTCCTGTCCCTTCGGCGCCGGTGCCCCAAAAAGGGTACGCCCCGCAAACATCAGATCTTCCCTTTTCAGATACAGATCCTTATCTACCAGAAAATATTCCTGTTCCGGGCCGACGGAAGCCGTCACTTTAGTCGCTGTCGTATCTCCGAACAGCCTCACGATACGCAGCGCCTGATTGCTCAGCGCCTCCATGGAACGCAGAAGCGGTGTCTTTTTATCCAGCGCCTCACCGGTATAGGAACAGAACGCCGTCGGAATACAGAGGATCGTCCCGCAGGCAGATTCCTTCAAAAATGCTGGGGAAGTAATATCCCACGCCGTATATCCCCTTGCCTCAAAGGTTGCCCGAAGACCGCCTGATGGGAAAGAAGAAGCGTCCGGTTCACCTTTGATCAGTTCTTTTCCTGAAAATTCCGTGATCATCTTCCCGTCTTCGTCGGGATGCGCTACAAAGGCATCATGCTTTTCCGCCGTGATACCGGTAAGCGGCTGAAACCAATGGGTATAGTGGGTTGCGCCATGCTCAACTGCCCAGTCCTTCATTTCCTTTGCCACCACGTTCGCTGTCGCCATGGACAGTTCCCCGCCCTTATCCATGACCCGCTTTACCTCTTTAAATACATTTTTGGGCAGGCGGCTCCGCATCTTCGCCAGATCAAATACGTTCTGGCCAAACAACTCTTCTACATTCATCAGCTCACTCATTTTTTCACCTTTCCTCCTCAGAAAACAGAAAAATGTTCCAAAAGGCTGCGCTTTGGAACATCTTCGTTCTTGTATTCCTGTATACAATTTTTTCTACCCCTTTAAGATACTCCACTTTTTTCGACTTTGCAAGGGGGAAAATAAATTTTGTAACTTAGTTCAATTTCTCCAAAAAATCTTTCTGTTAACTGTGCAACTTATACAGTCTCTTTGCATTCTCGCCAAGAATATTTGTCTTCTCTTCTTCCCGCAAATTACAGTTTTCTATTATTTCCGGAAGTGTTCCTTCACCTCCATACAATATCTTTTCAGAGCCCAAATACTTTACTGCATGCTCAATCCATTGCCGTTCTGTTACAGGCGGCAGATTATGAGACGCAAAATGTTCCAGCCACGCGGTATCTAAATAAACATTTTCGAAACGCTCTGCCAAACCTAGAAGTTCAAAATAATAATTCCCACCCATATGTGCCAAAATCAACTTCAACTTGGGATATCGTTCCATTATATTTCCAAATTGCACAGGAAATCCCATACAAGAATAGCGATAGTCCGCTATAATCCCTGCTACCGGATCGATAGAGTTGAAATTCAGCCAACCAACATGGAAGATAATTGGTATATCATATTTTAAAGCAAGCTCATAAATCGGATATATTTCCGGTGCATCAAGCTGAAAAAGCTGCACATAGGGATGCAATTTAATACCCCGGATAGCACCTTCCTCTATATAGGCAGATATCTTTTTCATTGATTCATAAATATTATGTACATCAATATAACCTATTCCAAAAAATTTATCTGGATAGTTTCTAACAACAGAAATCAGCTGCTCTTGTTCTTCATCACTGCCTGCAATAACTCCATTCATATCCATACCAATTATTTTTTGATATTCTAATAATGATGGATACTGTTCATAATCATAATTTACTCCATCCCATGAAAAAATGTGGCTATGTGAATCAATTCTCATTTTAATATCTCTCCTTTTTATTATATTTTGTTTTTCTTTTTTCCTGTCATATCCAAAAATACCGCAATAATTATGATAAGCCCTGTCAATACCTTCTGCCATTCCGTAGGAATACTTAAAAGCCGCAACCCATTCGTTAGAATACTCATAATAAATGCACCCAATATAGCCCCTTTCATAGAACCTTTTCCGCCTGCCAGTGAGGCACCACCAATAACACATGCCGCCACTGCATTCATCTCATATCCAGCTCCTGTAGCCGGATATGCTGTATTCATACGAGATGTCATAAGTACCGCTGCCACCGCACTCATTCCTCCTGCCACAATATAAGCAAGTAACTCCCAAAGTTCTACTCGAATGCCTGAAAGTCTGGTGGCCTCTTTACTGTTCCCAATTGCATAAAGATATCTCCCAAATATTGTTTTAGACAATATTACTCCAAAGATTACAGCAAGTGCGAACATAATCAAGACTCCGTTATTTACTGCATAATCTGAACCTCCCATCTGACCAAACGGAGTTCCAAGACAAATACTTTGGTATCCATCTATCGTATTAAAATAAATAGGACTTCCATTTGTTATAACAATAGCAAGGCCTGATGTAATCATCTGCATTCCCAAAGTTGCAATAAATGGTGTGATACTCATTTTTGTAACCATGATACCATTTAAAAGTCCAATTAATCCGCCAAGTATCAGCCCAAGCAAAATGCCAACTGGTGCAGGAATTCCCCACCAAGTAATGAATACCCCCAGCATAACACTGACAAAGGACATACTTGTCCCTATTGATACATCAATTCCTCCTGTCACTATTACAAAAATTGCGCCGCATGCCAATACCCCATTAATCATAGTTGATAACAAAATATTGTTAATATTAGATGGTGTAAAAAAATTGGAAGAAGCAAATGAGAAAAAAATAATCATCGCAAACAAGCCAAATATAATTGCCATTTTTTGAATTGAAAATCCCTTCATTTGTTTTACTACATTTTTCATACCTTCTCTCCTTCTATTTTAGATGCCAATTTCATAATTTCTTCCTGCGTCACCTCTTCCGCATCTAATTCTCCTGTAATCTCTCCTTCATGCATTACCAGAATTCTGTCGCAAACCCTCATAATCTCTTGCATTTCTGAGGAAATCATAATTACTGCCTTCCCTATATCCGCCAACTGTATAAGAAGTTCACATATCTCATCTTTCGCACCAATATCTATCCCCCGTGTTGGTTCATCAAAAATCAGGACATCCGTATCTCTAAGAAGCCATTTCGCAACTACTATTTTTTGTTGATTCCCACCGGATAATGATTTCGCAACGCTCCGTAAAGATGGTGTTTTTATCCTGAGCATGCTTACATATTCTTCAGCTTTTTCCCCACATTTTTTGAAATCTACAAACCCTAAATGTTTTTTCAACCTTCCAAGTGCTGCTATTGTTATATTATCTTCTACCGGCATCTCAATGATAAGTCCCTGTTGTTTTCTATCCTCTGAAAGATAACTGATTCCGCAACGTACAGCATCATAGGGAGAATGTATTGAAACTTTTTTTCCATTAATATATACTATTCCGCCATCTGGTATATCCGCCCCAAATATCGCTCTGGCAGTTTCTGTCCGCCCTGCTCCAATCAGTCCTGCAAATCCTAATATCTCGCCTTTCTTTAACGAAAAACTGACATTGTTTACTTTGTTACCGCAACAAAGATTTTCTACCCGCAATACCTCTTCTTTCGAGATTTTGGATTTATCTCTCTTTTTTCTTATATAAGTAATCTCTCTTCCAACCATCATGGAAATAATATCTGAAAGAGGCGTATCTGAAACATTAACTGTTGCGATATACTGACCATCTCGCAATATAGTCGCTCTATCACATATTTTCTTAATCTCATCCATTCGATGGGAAATATAAATAATACTAATTTTATTCTTTTTCATTTCCCGAATCAGCGTGAATAAACTATCAATTTCACTGGAACTGAGTGGCGCTGTAGGTTCATCCATAATAATAACCTTAGAATGATAAGAAATGGCCTTTGCAATCTCTACCATTTGTTGCTGTGCTACTGTCAATGAAGAAATCATTGTTTCCGGGCTAACCGGCAGGTTTACCTTTTTCAGCAACTCCTTCGATTGTTCATTAATTGCATTCTCCTGTAAGAAGGGTCCCTTTTTTATTTCTTTGCCAATAAAAATGTTCTGCGCGATCGTCAAATTTGTCAAAAGATTCAATTCCTGATGGATCATCGTAATTCCCAAATCCCTGGCATCAATTACAGAAGAAAGCGTAACTTTTTTTCCGTCAAAAAATATCTCACCACAGTCCGCATGGTATATACCGGTAAGGACTTTCATCAAGGTAGATTTTCCAGCTCCGTTTTCTCCCAATAAAGCATGTACTTCTCCTTCCTGTACATTCAAATTACAATCTTGCAAAGCCTGTACTCCCGGAAATGCTTTACTAATCCCTTTCATTTCAATTATTGTTTTTGGCATATTCGCTTCTCCTCTTTATAGGTTTTTCAGCCTCCGTTGTATAATCTCAGCAATAGCCTTCGCCAACGGCAAATGTGATTCATTATCAATATGAATCGCATCTGAAGCAGTTTTTGCAACTGAAGATGCCTCCAAAAAATCCACGTTATATCGGTCAGCTATTTCACGATATAATGCCGGAAGCTGTGCGCTTCTCTCATATGTTCCTTCTGCCGGAAACCATCGTTCCATCACAGAACCCTCTATCAGTCCCACTTGAACCGGAGAAATAAGTAACAATTCAGGGCTCTTTCCAGCAGGACCTGCGTCGCTTCTTTTCACCGCCTTTACCAGTTCTTCAATTCCCATCGCAATATCATATGCAGTAAGAGAAAAGCGCTTTTTTAAATCCGGCTGCCCCAGCATCATAACCCAAAAGTCAATCGGACTATGACTTTCTAAACATGGAGCAATCTGCTCTTTTGCATTTTTTCCACTTTCTACCGGATCTTCTGTTGTTGCTCTTCCAGGTAACCCCTCTTCAATAACTCGAAATTCGCTGCCCAGTTCTTTTTCCAAAATCCCTGTCCATCTGCTGTCATATGATAACCTACTGCCATCTTTATTATTATATCCCCAAGTATTTGTATCTCCAAAGCATACAACTGTATACATATTTATTTCTCCTTTCTTTCATAAAATCAGTTCATCTGTATTTTAGTTGCTTTATGCAAGTCCGCCGCAGAAAAAATTTCTGCGGCAGACCATCAAATAATTTTTACAGTTTATAAAGCTTTGCAGCATTGTTCCATAAAATATTTTCTTTATCCTGTTCATAAATATCTGTTTCCAGAATGTCCTTTGGAAGAGTTCCCTCCCCACCATAAAGAATCCGATCCGATCCGAGATATTTACAAGCGTGCTCTATCCATGCTTTTACTGTTACCTGTGGTAACATCTCCTCCGCATAATGTTGGAGCCATGCTGTATCCAAATAAGCATTTTCAAATCTTTGACATATTCCTAAACATTGAAAGTAAGAGTCTGCTCCCATGTGTGCCATGACCATTTTTAATTTCGGATACTTCTCCAATACTGTTCCAAATTGAATCGGAAAACCAAGTGTCGCATATTTGCATGCTTTTGCTCCAATCTGAGAAGGATGCACCAGAGAACTTCTCTGCCAGCCTACATGCAGCAACACAGGAATATCCAGTTCAAGGCATTTCTCATAAATCGGATTAATTGCATCATCATCTAACATGAAATGCTCTGCATAAGGGTACAGCTTAATTCCCCTGATATATCCTTCTTCCACACCTTCCTGTAATTGATTTAAGGAATTTACCATATCTTTATGATTTACATACCCTATTCCAAAAAACTTATCTGGTTGTTCCCCTACAATTCTCTTGACTTCAACATTCTCTTTTTGAGAAATTGCAATAAGAGCTGTCTTATCAATATTATTTTCTTTCATATATTGATATATATTTACATCTCCATAATAATCTACATCATCCATGGACCAAACATGCATATGACTATCTACTATCATCCTTTTCCTCCTGTTCTGCCCTCAACATTCCATTAGCCGCTCTAATTAATCATACAAGCACTGTGCCACATCCGGGTCTTCGATGTTTTCTGCATTATAAAAATAATAAGTTGCATCAATCTCCTTTGGAATTTCCGCTCCATTCAAATAATCCACTGCATATTTTACAATATCATATCCTTGTGAATAGGGAGCCTGTGTAATACTTCCGAATACCGTTCCATTGCGTACTGCATCTGTCTGTTGCTTCCCGGAATCATAACCAATCACTTTTATTTTACCTTCCATTCCAAGTTCAGCCACCGCATTTAAAATCCCGTTCACCACATTATCACATGTTCCGTATATTACATCAGCGTCCGAATAAGTCATCATCATCGATTTTGCGATTTCAGTTACAACCGCCGCATCATTCGAATATTGAACATCTAAAACTTCTATATCAGGATATAGTTCAGCAAGCGCATCTATCAGACCATTTGTTCTTTCCTGTCCGTTTTTGCTTGTCTGATCGTGTCCCACTATCAAAATACTGCCTTCACCACCCAATTCTTCTCCTATCTTTTCTGCTAATGTATGAGTTGCTTCCAAATCGTTTGTTGCCAATGTTGTGACGGGAATATCACTATTCACGCCATTGTCATAGCAAAAGATAGGAATACCCGCACTTTGCGCTTTTTCCATTCCGGCAACACACGCTTCCTGATCAATAGCTCCAATGCAGATAGCGTCTGGTTTTGCTGCAATTGCCGTTTCAAACATATCAAGCTGCGCTGCAGCATCTCCAGAAACTGCTGGTGCATCATATGTCAAATTTACCCCCAATTCTTCTGCTGCTGCTTCACATCCCAGCTTTAATGTCCTATGATACTGATGAACGGCTGATTTATCACATACCCAAATTTCGTATGTTTCCTGCGCATTTGCACCCTCTGCCATTCCTGTATCTTCTTCTGAAACTGCTGCTTCTGATTCCTTAGTGGAATCTCCTCCTTCAACCCCCTGTGCCGAATTCAACTCTCCTTTGTTCCCACACCCCGTCAAAGTTGTTCCAAGCATTACCATTACCAAAAGAAACATTATCCTTCTCCTCATAAAAAATCCTCCTTTTTTAGTGTTTATAGTTTCTTTTCCGTTGAAAAAAATATATCATTTTCCTATTTATGATGACACCGATATTTCTATCTGAAAGGTATAAATTTCTGAACTTCTTGCCAACCTTCGTTCTTTCTTGTATACTCCTAAATAAAAAGGAACTTGGTACTTTATGAATTCTGAAATAATTCTGGAATATCTTACAAAACTTTCCAATAATTCATTAGATGTCATACACAGCAGACACTTTGATCAGAACAGTGATATCTGGATTCTTGAAGAGCATCGCCACAATTATCTTGAACTAATTTATTTTATTACTGGAAAAGCACAGGTTATGACTCCGCAAGGAAAAGAGGGCCTTACCCTATATGATGTTCTGATTCATCCAAAAAATGTACCCCATCGTGAATTTGTGGATTTGCATAATCGGCAAGAAATTTATAACATTGCCGTTCAGTCAGATGTGAATTTAGATATCAATGAATCATTTATATTAAAAGATACTACCGGAAATTTACGTCGTGTATTTGCCATGCTCCACGATCAGACAAACCATCCAGGAATTATGCAAAAGGAATTAATGCAACAGCTTATACATCTTCTTATCACATATCTTCAAAAAAGTGCCGCAGAGCATTCTCGTTTTGAAATTAGTATGGTAGATCGAATTATAGAATATGTACAAGAAAATTATATGAATCCTCTAACCGTAAAAGAACTCGCCGACTATGTGCATGTCAGCGAGTCCTATCTGTCTCGTACCATGACAGCACATATTGGTATGCCGCCTATAAAATATGTAAACTATGTTCGCATTGAAAATGCCAAATTAGCTTTAAAAACTAAGCATTCTATAGAAGAAATCGCATCACTTACCGGTTTCAGAGACTCCAAATATTTTACCACTGTATTCAAACGTCAAACAGGAATGCCCCCATCAGCTTATCGCAAAAGTTTTATTACCTGATGCTTTTTAAGATACCACTGTCCGCAGCAGATCATACTTCTCCGGCAGTTCACTTAACTTCACCGCAAACCGCTGTTTTGCATGGGGGCAGCTTTCCATCGGGGTCCCCTCCTCATCCTCCATCGCCTCCACCAGAACCGGAACATTTCTGCCGTCCGATTTCATGATCTCAATGGAATCTCCTGTGTAAAATTTGTTTTTCTGTTCCAGATAAGCATAGCCCCGCTCGTCAGTCCGCTCTACCATGCCAAGATAAACCGCCTCGCTCCGGTACGTGGACGAATCATAAATCTGGGATTCCCCGCCGGGTTTTCCGAAATAAAAGCCGGTGGTAAACTGACGGTAGGTACACTTTCCGATCTCCTGTTTATACCATTCCATATGATTCCGGTAGGTTTCCTCCGATTCCATATAATCATCTATAGCCTTTCGGTAAGTTCTCGCCACCGTCGCCACATAGAGCGCCGCCTTCATCCGTCCTTCTATCTTAAAACTGTCAATTCCCGCATCCAAAAGTTCCGGGATATGCTCTATCATACACAGATCCCCTGAATTAAACAAAAATGTTCCACGCTCATTCTCATATACAGGCAGATATTCCCCCGGCCTGCTCTCCTCCACCACCGCATATTTCCAGCGGCAGGGATGGGTACATGCTCCCTGGTTGGCATCCCGCCCTGTCATATAATTGCTGAGCAGGCACCTGCCAGAATAAGAGATACACATAGCACCATGAATAAAGGCTTCTATCTCCATATCCTCCGGGATGTTCTCTCTGATCTTCTTTATCTCGGAAAGAGAAAGTTCCCGGGCGCAGACCACCCGCTTTGCTCCCAGTTTATGCCAGAAAGTATATGTTTTATAGTTTGTATTATTTGCCTGCGTGGAAATATGTATCTCCATATCCGGACAGACTTCTCTTGCAATCGAAAACAATCCCGGATCGGAAATGATCAGTGCATCCGGTTTCGCTGCCAGCGTGTCCAATTCCCGAAAGTACCGCTCAGCTTCCTCCAGATCTCCATGATGGGCAAAAATATTGGCGGTCACATATACCTTCGCTCCCCGTTCATGGGCAAAGCAAATGCCTTCCTCCATTTCCCGCAGGGAAAAATTTTTTGCTTTGGCGCGCAGGCTGAAAGCCTCGCCGCCGATGTAGACCGCATCCGCTCCGAAAATCACCGCCGTCTTTAATACTTCCAGACTTCCCGCCGGAATCAAAAGTTCCACTCTGCGCATCTTTCGCCTCCATTAAAGAAATCCTGCTGCCCCTGATGCCGAATCCTGCCACTTTAAACAGGCGCCGTCACCTTTTTGACATATCTCCCGCATCTTGCTTGCTGCCACACCATCCCCTACCGGCAGGATCACTGTCTCTAACCGCGGATCATGGGTAATCTGATACAGATATTCCCGCATCCGCGCATGAATCGTCCGGTCACGCCTTGTCACCGCATAGCGGGATTCCAGTATATCCCCCTCCTGCAGCACATTATCGGAAACCAGAAGTCCCTCCGGCGCAAGAAGCCGCATCACCTCCGGCAAAAAGGAAAGGTACTGCCCTTTTGCCGCATCCATAAAGATCAGATCATAAGGTCCTTTCAGTTCCTTCAGAAGATCCGCCGCATCGCCCTTAAGCAAAGTGATCTTCTCCTCTTTTCCTGCCCTTGCAAAATTTTCTTCCGCCTTCCGTATCCGTTTTTCATAGTTTTCAATTGTTGTAATACGGCTGCCTTCAGGGGCATATTCACTCATCAATAACGCAGAAAAGCCGACCGCACATCCGATCTCCAGAATCCGGCCGGGCTTTTGCATCTGCAGTAAAAAACGCAAAAGCCTCTGTGTCTCCGGCCTGATAACGGGTACGCCCGCTTCCCTTGCCTCTTTCTCTATTTCGTTTAAAAAAGATGTGTTGCCCTGATCCAGAGAGCGGATAAAGGCAGCGGTTCTTTCCTCTCTCACTCTTCCCCGTCCTCTTCGACATAGGAACTGGACATTACTCCAAGCATCTCATCCGCCGTCATCGCTGTACTCAGTTCATAACTTCCGGGCATCAGCTTTCCTTTATAAGAAGAAACCAGATATTGTACATAAAAAATATTTTTATCTCTGATCAGCCCGTAATCTTCCAGCGCCTCCGCCACCTGCTGCGGCGTTGTTTCCTCTGACAATTCCACCGTGTAGGTAATACCCGGCTCGGCGCTTACCGGCTCCTCCGCAAAAACACGGTAACCGAAATCATAAGCCATAACCGCTATTCCTATCACGTATTTGACGATCAGGACAAACACTACTATTTTTACTGCCGCCGTTGCAACAGATACAATAAACTGTTTCATACCAATACCTCTTATCCATTAAAATCCGGCGGGAACAGAAAACTCCAGTTCCTCAAGCATTTTATTATCAATATCCTGTTTCAGCCTGACAAAATCCCTCTCGGCGCAAAGGAATTTATCCACAAGCGCTTCCGAGCGGAAAGCTGCTGTTTCCAGTTCAAAAGCTTCCAGCTTCTGCAGCAGTTCCTCCCCTTCGTGATTTTGCTGCAGTAAAAAGTTGTTTCTCCGGTATTCATCAATACGTTCCTGTAATCCCGGCTCTCTGCCGACCGCTTCACTGGCAGATATATAATTGCGGTATATCTCGGAATTTTTTATACTGCTGATCAATTCTTCCAGGCTGCTTTCAATTTTCGGGTCTCCTTTTAGCATATAACAAACTCCTTTTTTCTATACTTCCATAATGATCGGCAGGATCATCGGTCTGCGCTTTGTCCTTTTCCAGATAAAATCTGCAAGTTCATCCCGGATACTGCCTTTTAATTTACCCCAGTCATAGATATTTTTATCCAGGCATTTCTCCACCGCGCTCTGAACCGAAGCTCTCGCCTCTTCCATCAGCTCGTCCGCCTCTCTCACATAGACAAAGCCTCTGGACACAATATCCGGTCCTGCCGTGAGTTCCCCGGATGCCTGATCCAGTGCCAGCACCACGATGATGATACCGTTTTCCGCAAGGTGCTGCCTGTCGCGGAGCACTACGTTTCCCACATCTCCCACTCCGAGCCCGTCCACCATGATATCTCCTACCGGCACTTTTCCGGCAACCTGCGCACTGTCCATATTCAATTCCAATACGTCTCCGGAGGACAGGATGAAAATTCTGTCCTTTGGAATTCCCAGCGCTTCCGCCAGTATTGCATTTGCTTTTAAATGCTTATACTCTCCATGTACAGGAATGGCAAATTTCGGCTGTACAAGATTGTAGATCAGTTTAATCTCTTCCTGACAGGCATGTCCCGATACATGCGGTGCATCCTGAAAGATCACATCCGCCCCCTTTACCAGCAGGTCATTGATCACTTTTGTCACCGCTTTTTCATTTCCCGGGATCGGGTGGGAAGAAAAGATGATCGTATCATTCGGACCGATCGAAATCTTTTTGTGGTTGTTGCCCGCCATACGGCTGAGCGCCGCCATGCTTTCCCCCTGGCTTCCCGTGGCGATGATCACCGTCTTATCCTCCGGATAATCCTTCAGCTGTTCGATCTCCACCAGTGTATTTTCCGGTATCTGCAGACAGTCCAGCTTTGTGGCGGTCTCTATGATGTTGACCATGCTGCGGCCCTCCACCATCACCTTCCTGCCGAATTTATAAGCGGAATTAATGATCTGCTGCACCCTGTCCACATTGGACGCAAAGGTAGCTATAATGATCCTTGTATTTTTATGTTCTTCAAATATCTGGTCAAAGGTAGGCCCCAGCGTTTTTTCCGACGGTGTAAATCCCGGGCGTTCCGCATTGGTCGAATCGCACATCAGCGCAAGCACACCCTTTTTCCCAAGTTCCGCAAACCGCTGCAGATCAATGGCATCGCCGAATACCGGCGTATAATCTACTTTAAAGTCACCGGTATGCACCACAATACCCGCCGGTGAATAAATCGCCAGCGCTGCCGCATCCACAATGCTGTGGTTTGTCTTGATAAATTCAATCCTGAAATCATCCAGTGTGATCATCTGTCCAAACTTTACGACCCGCTGTCTGATACGGCCGTTTAATCCGTGCTCCTCCAGCTTCCTGTCGATAATGCCCATCGTCAGCCTTGTGGCATAAACAGGTGCCGGCAGATCTTTCAGCACATAGGGCAGCGCGCCAATGTGGTCTTCATGCCCGTGCGTGATCACAAACCCTTTTACCTTGTCCGCATTCTCCTTTAAATACGTAATATCCGGTATCACAAGGTCGATACCCAGCATGTCGTCATCCGGAAATGACAACCCGCAGTCCACCACAATAATACTGTCCTCATACTCAAAGGCAGTAATATTCATACCGATTTCATCCAGTCCCCCTAACGGGATAATCTTCAGTCTGGATGCTGTTTTCAGTTTTTCTTTCTTCAATCAAATTCCCTCCGTTTTACTTACCCGAAGAGAAGACTACTCATCATCTGACACAAATGTCACATCATCCATCAACGTCTCAAAAACGGCCGCCACCGCACTGAGTTCCTTTTCCTCAGATACGATCTCGTACAGTCCGTCTTTTTCCTCCGGCTTTGACAAATCTTTCAAAATCAGGGCGTCTCCATCCCCGTCTTCCATATCAGTTACTAAAATATAATCCGTTCCGCCGATCTTCGTCTGTTCCAGAACATAAAATTCCACTTTTTCAAGCGTTCCGTTTCCGTTTACCGTAAATGTGATTTTTTCCATATCCGTTTCCTCTCAGACCTTCAAATCATCCGGTACTTCTGCCGCCTTCATCCGGCTTCTGGCCCCTTAAGTTTCAGGCATTTTCTGGTTCGACTTATAGTCCAGATATCCCTGCAAAATAAGAACAGCGGCAATCTTATCCACATATTCTTTTCTGTGTTCCCTGCGCACATTCGCTTCTATCAGTGTCTTTTCCGCTGCCACGGTAGTCAGTCTTTCATCCCACAATACCACCGGCAGTCCGGTACGCCTCTCCAGCATCTCCTTAAACTCCGCGGAAAGCTGCGAACGCTCTCCCGCGTCCGCATTCATATGCTTGGGATTGCCCAGCACAATTTCAGACACCTCATATTCTTCAATCAGTGCCTCGATCTGCGCCAGTGTCCGGCGAAGTTTATTTTCTCCCTTTCGATGAATCGTAGTAACGCCCTGCGCCGTGATAAGAAGCGGATCGCTGATCGCAACACCTACTGTTTTGGAGCCAAAGTCCAAGCCCATTATCCGCATAATCCGCCCCCGTTATTTCCATCTGTTGCTTCTGATATACTGTTCTAACAGTTCCTCAACCAGCTCGTCCCGCTCCACCTTCATGATCAGGCTTCTTGCGCCCTGATGGTTTGTGATATATGTGGGGTCTCCCGACATGATATAGCCCACTATCTGATTCACCGGATTATAACCTTTTTCCGTCAAAGCATGATACACGGTATCCAGAATGATCCTTGTCCCGTTCTCCTGTTCTGCTTCCACCTGAAAAAATCTTGTATTTCCAAAATCTTCCATATCCTGTTGCCGCCTTTTTCGTATGCCCTTCAAAAAATACAGTTTTTATGCGCTTTTGCATTTTCCTACGTAAAATTCTCTTCACATTTTACCCTAAATGCCTGATAAAATCAACTATTCGAACCATAATAAATTATCGGACGGCGAATTATCAGACAGTTTATTATCTTTCGTAAATCCGCTCAGCCTTCCGGCGTATATTTTCCCGGAAATATCCTCCGCCGTTTTCTTTGCCGCCCTGATGTACTCACCGGTATAGCCGATCTGGCAGGAAACACCGTTTATCTCCTTACTTTCCTCAAAAAGTACCTCGACATTCCTTCCTATGTAATCCTCCCGGAACGCTTTCGACTGTTTTTTTACAAGTTCCAGCAAAATTCCGCTCCGCTTTTTCTTTACCGCTTCCGGTATCTGGTCTCTCCTCTCTGCCGCCGCCGTGCCCTCCCGTCTGGAATACGGAAAAACATGCATTTCATAAAAATTTACGTTTTCCAGAAACCGCTTTGTCTTCTCAAACTCCTCTTCGCTCTCCCCGGGAAATCCCACGATCACATCCGTTGTAACAGCCGGATGGTCAAAGGCCTCCCGGAGCAGTTCCACTTTTTCCAAGTATTCCCCTGTGGTATAATGCCTATTCATGCGGAGAAGAGTTTCGTCGCATCCGCTCTGCAGGGAAAGATGGAAATGATGGCACAGCTTCCGTATCTCCTTTAATCCCGCCACAAATTCGGGCGTAATGATCCTCGGTTCCAGCGAACTCAGCCGGATACGGGCAATCCCCGTTATATGGTCCAGTTCCCTCAGCAGGTTTAACAGACGTTCATGGGGAAAAGCCTCTCCCTTTGCCGGATTTTTCCTCTGATCAAAATCCAGCCCGTAGGAACTCACATGGATACCGGTCAGCACGATCTCCCGGAAGCCGTTCCCCGCAAGCCCTCTTACCTCCTGCAGAATATCCTCCTGTCTCCTGCTTCTCACCCTGCCCCTTGCATAAGGTATGATGCAGTAAGAACAGAATTGGTTGCATCCGTCCTGTATTTTAATATAGGCTCTGGTATGTCCGGCGGTATGTGTAAGCTGCATTTCCTCATACGCCGCTTCCCTGCCGATATCAATGACCGTTTTCCCGCCCAGCGTTTTATCTCTTCCGCCTTCCGGGGTTTTATCCGTTTTATCTTCTTCCTTCCTGCCTTTCGAGGCTTCATCCGACTCTCCGCAGCGCTCCAGATATTCCTCCAGGATCTCCGCAATATCCCTCTTACGGTTGTTGCCGACCACCAGGTCCACACAGTCATCTTCCAGCACCCGCTCTGTGCCGGTCTGTACATAACAGCCCGCCGCCACTACCACCGCCTTCGGATTCCTTTTTTTAGCCTGGTGCAGCATCTGCCTGCTCTTTCTGTCCGCTATATTGGTAACCGAGCAGGTATTGACGATATAGATATCGGCAGTTTCATCAAATGGCACAACAGAAAAGCCCTTTTCCCGAAGCTTTTGCCCAATAACATCCAGTTCATAAGAATTAACCTTGCATCCGAGGTTGTGTAATGCCACACGTTTCATAAAAATTATTCCTTTATTTTTGTAGTAAATTAGCCTTGACTTTTCCGCTGTCTCCAAGTAGACTAAGGGAACAAGAACATAAATCAGCAAGCGCAAAGCAGTGCGCTCGCGGAACTCTAAATAAGAAGGAGGAACTGCATAATGAAAACTGTAAAAATTTCTTTAAATTCTATCGACAAAGTAAAATCCTTCGTAAATGAGATCACGAAGTTTGAGAATGAGTTCGATTTAGTATCAGGCCGTTATGTTATCGACGCAAAATCAATCATGGGTATCTTCTCTTTGGATTTATCCAAACCGATCGATCTGAACATTCACGCCGAAAAAGAGATGGACGAAATCATGAATGTTTTACAGCCTTATCTTATCTGATCTGTACATAGAATTTAAAAATATTACCGCGGAGCCGGAAGCGCTTGCTTCCGGCTTTTTGTTCTCTCTTTCCTGCAAATTCCGGCATCCCTTTCATTTCCCTCTGCCGCAGCCGAAGATCCCGCCTCTATCTGCTCTCCTGCATATCCGCACTGACTGTGATGACCTCCCGCGTATCAAGCGCCGTCTGCACAAGTTCATCTATTTTCTCTGTCAGATGTGTCTCATGCTTTTTAATAATTGACAGACTCGGCTTTGTCACCGGATGCTTCGCCACAAAGATCGTACAGCAGTCCTCATAGGGCAGTATCGAAGTCTCATACGTATTAATCTTCTCTGCGATCTCCACAATATCCTGCTTGTCAAAAGCAATCAGGGGGCGATACACCGGCAAAGTGCAGACCTCATTCGTCACAAGCAGCGCCGCCGCCGTCTGGGAAGCCACCTGACCGATGGATTCCCCGGTGATCAGCCCCAGGCACCCGCTCTCCTTTGCCAGATGTTCCGCGATCCGCATCATATACCTGCGCATGATGATCGTCAGTTCGTCGTGGGGACATTTATCATAAATGTACATCTGAATATCCGTAAAGTTAATGACATGCAGATGTATCTCTCCGGTATATTTTGACACTTCCTTTGCCAGATCCACCACCTTCTGTTTTGCCCTCTCACTGGTATAGGGCGGCGCATGAAAATATACCGCATCGATCCTTACACCGCGCTTCGATATCATATAACCCGCCACCGGGGAATCGATCCCGCCGGAAAGCAGCAGCATCGCCTTCCCTGCCGTTCCCACAGGCATACCGCCGGGTCCCGGGATCACAACGGAATATACATAGATATGTTCCCGGATCTCCACATTCAGCATTACCTCCGGCTTATGCACGTCCACCTGCATCTCAGGAAACGCGTTCAGCAGCACTTCCCCTAAATCACAGTTTACCTCCATAGAGGATTTCGGATAGTTTTTCCTTGCCCTGCGGGCGTTCACCTTAAAAGTCAGATGCTTGTCCGGATATACTTCGTCCATGTATTTTATAATATCCTCTCCAAGCTTTTCAAACCCCTCATCCTCCAACTGAACCATCGGGCAGATATGGGACAATCCAAATACCCTTTTTAAATTTTCAATCACTTCATCATAGTCATAGCTGTCCGATACCACTTCCGCATAAATACGTCCCTGTTCTTTCCTGACCGAAAACTCTCCCTCACAGCGGCGCAGCGCATACCTGATCTGCCTCACAAGGGCATCCTCAAAGATGTAACGATTGCGGCCCTTGACACCGATCTCCGCATATTTTAATAGAAATGCTCTGAATTCCATGAATTTTTCCTTTCCACCCATACCGCCGGAATAATATCCTGTTTCAAACAGAATACTATTCTGACGGCACTGCATATTGATCAAATCTCAATTGCTAAAATTTACGGGATATATTTTAAAAACGAGATTTCACATGTATCTGTATTCAATGCCGTGAATACCTCCTGAGCACCGGCACGATTTCATGCAACGTTTGTAAAGTATACACTATCTCTTCCTCTGTTGTAAAGAGGGAAAGACTGAAACGCAGAGTGGATTCCAGCAGAGCGCGCTCCACACCTATCGCCTTTAAGGTTTCCGAGGGACGCGGATGTTTTGCGGCGCAGGCGCTTCCTGCGGATACGCAGATACCTCTGTCCTCCAATGCATGCAGCAGCACTTCACTCCTGACACCGCGGAAAGATATGCTGACCACATGGGGCGCCCCCTCCCTTCCCGGACAGCCGTTGATCCTGATATTTCCGATATCGGAGACCCCGTCGATCAGCCTCTCCCGCAGGCGATACATCCTCTCATTGTCCTCTTCAAAATTTTCATATATTTTCCGGCTTGCCAGTCCCAATCCCGCAATGGCAGGCACGTTTTCCGTTCCCGAACGCATACCGTTCTGCTGCCCGCCCCCGAATACGACGGGGTGCAGTTTTACCTTCTCTCCGGCATATAAAAATCCGATGCCCTTCGGTCCGTGAATCTTATGACCGCTTACTGACAGCAGATCGATATACATTTTCTTTGGCCAGATCCTGAATTTTCCAAACCCTTGCACCGCGTCCACATGAAACAGCGTACGGGGATTCATCTTTTTGATCAGCGCCCCGATTTCCATAACAGGCTCCACCGCGCCGATCTCGTTATTTGTATGCATCACGGATACCAGGATCGTATCCTGACGAATGCTCTTTTGCAGATCTTCCAGCCGTACTCTTCCTTCTTCATCCACCGGAAGATAGGTCACACGAAATCCCTGCTGCTCCAGATGCTCCATCGTTTTCAGGACTGCCGGGTGTTCTATCCGGGTGGTGATCAGATGCATTCCGCTGCGCCTGTTCGCCATGGCCGCGCCGATCAGCGCCAGATTATCCGCCTCCGTCCCGCCGGAAGTAAAAATAATCTCCTTTTCATTTACCTTCAGAAGTCTGGCAATCTGCTCTTTTGCCTGCTTTACATATTGTTCGGACTGTACGCCCTTAAAGTGCATACTGGAAGGATTCCCGTAATCTTCCAGCATGATTTTTGTCATAAGTTCCGCCACTTCGGGAAAGACGCGGGTCGTCGCCGAATTATCCAGATATACTTCCATTTTCGATCTTTCTCCTATTCCCTGTCTGTATTCATCCGATCGTCAGTTATTCTGCGCATGCGTTTCCTAGAATACATCCGTTTTTCTATCCTATATCATATTCTATGTAGATCGGAAAAAAAGGTACGCCCTTTTTCGAGTTTTATTTACATTTAACACAATAAAACCATACAAAATCTCCTTTATGTTTCCAGTTCGTACATAAGCCAGGAAAGTATTGTGATCGCCGCTGTCTCCGTCCGCAATATCCTCCTGCCGAGAGTCACCGGCACCGCCCCGGATTTTTCCGCCTCCTCTATTTCCTCCTTCTCAAAGCCGCCCTCCGGCCCTATAAAAACAGCGATTCTCTGCCCGGCCCCTGCGGAACCGAGAAGCCTCCTTGTCTCCTCCATATCCGCAGCCTTCTCATAAGGTATCAGACACAGATCCATATCCGCCGCATAGGCCAGCGCCTCCGAAAACCGCATCACCTCATGCACACGGGGAATGATCCTGCGCCCGCTCTGTTTTGCCGCGGCTTCCGAAATACTCTGCCAGCGCTGCACCCTGCTCTTTTGCTTTTTCTCTTCCAGTTTTACCACGCACCGCCTGCAGGCAACCGGAACCACCTCAAAACAGCCCAGTTCCACCGCCTTTTGCAGAATCAGTTCCATCTTATCCCCTTTGGGCAGCCCCTGAAACAGATAAATCTTAGAGGAAAGTTCCGTATCCGCCTCTTCCTCCGATAAGATTCCGCACAGAATACATTCCTCTTCCAATTTCCGGATCTCACACAGATATTTCCTGCCTTCTGTTTCATTTACAGCCGCTATCCTCTCTCCGACGTGCATACGAAGTACATTCTTTATATGATTGACATCCGGTCCCGTAATTTCAACAGTCTCTTTTTCCACGGCAGAAGGCTCTATAAAAAACTGATACATCTGTATTTCCTCACATCTTTCACTGTAAACTGTATATTTTCTTTCTGTATGTTTTGTTCCCTGTATATTATACTTTTCGTATCCTTCGCTTCCTGCATGTTCATTTCCCGCATTTCGTTCACTGCTCTCTCCGCCAGGATCAGCAGGTTTTTCTGCTCGTCACACTCACCCATTCTCCCTGATAAGTCACCTCCAGAATTTCCAGTCCCGCTTTTTCCACAGCCTCCCTGACACATGACTCCTTATCATCAATAATGCCGGATGTTATATAAATTCCGCCGGGTTTTAACTGGTTCAGGATGACCGGCGTCAGCGGCACAAGCACATCCGCCAGAATATTTGCCGCCACGATATCATAGCAGCCATATCCGACCTGATCCTGCACTTCTTTTTCCGTGATGATATTACCGATGATCAGGTCAAACTTTTCGGCAGGAACATGGTTTGCCTCCAGATTTTCCTCCACCGCAGGCACTGCACAGGGATCTAAATCCGTCCCCACAACTTTCTTTCCGCCGTACATTAAAGACAAGATACCTAAAATACCGCTTCCCGTCCCCACATCCAGCAGCACCGTATCCTCCGTCAGATACTTCCGGATCTGGCGGATACAAAGCTGCGTCGTCTCATGCATGCCTGTCCCGAAGGCTGTCCCGGGGTCGATATGCAGGATCTTTCTGCCTTTATCCTCCGGCTTTACCTCCTCCCAGGACGGGATCACCAGCAGATCGTCTATATAAAACTGATGGAAATACTGCTTCCAGTTGTTGACCCAGTCAATATCCTCCGTCTCGTCTACACTCACGCTCCCTTCACCGATGTCCATAAACTGCCGGAGGCCCTCCAGTTCCTCCTCCACCCTCTTCCACACCGTTTCTTCTTTTATATATAACTTCTCCGCGCCGAACGCATCAACCAACGTCTCCGCCTCTTCTTCCATTCCCCCTGCCGTTATTTCCTGCCATAAGGCTTCCGTCCGGGGCAGAAGCAGCCTGCCGTCATCCGCCTCCTCCACAAAAAAACTCAGATAGGCGATCCCGTCATCCTCCGCCCCTTCCGGCATGATATCCACAAACATCTGCTCCTTTTCCAGAGCGGTCAGCGGCACCTTATCCTCAATCTGAGCACCTTCAAGGCCAATGTCATAGAGCGCGCTGATAATAACATCCTCCGCGTCCGTCACTGTCTTTATTTTAAATTTTTTCCATTTCATGTCGTTTCCCCTTCTTCCGATTTTCCGGAATAATATTCTTTGTTCCGGGTATTCTTTCCATTGTTTAGAATATCATATATCCCCCTTAAAAAGAAGGTGCACACCAAAATTGTCGTAAAAATTTTATTTTGTACTTGACATACTTATTGTATCACTGTATTATTCTCTTAATACAGTGATACATGGATATACCACTGATATATCATCAGACGGATACGAATGGCAGCCGCACGATCCTTATTCGATCATATCCGTCAGGGCAGAGAATCTTTACACACCGTGCAGCACAGGCACAGAAAGGAGCATCATGACATTGGAAGGTACACCAAATACTAAACAGCCAGAAAACGAATGGCACCTGACTTCGGACCGCCCGGTCTTTATCCAGATTATGGAAAAACTGAAACTGGACATTGTCACCGGCGTCTATGCGCCGGGCGATAAGCTTCCCTCCGTCCGGGATCTCGCCGGTGAAGCGGCGGTTAATCCTAACACCATGCAGCGGGCCTTCTCGGAATTAGAACGTGAAGGACTTGTTTATACCCAGCGTACAAGCGGCAGATTTATTACGGAGGATACTACTATGATCGATCAATTAAAAGAACAGATGGCTTTAGACGCCATTTCCCGGTTTTTAAAAAGTATGCGGCAGCTTGGCTTTTCCGGAGAGGAAACCCTCAGGCTGCTGACGGAAGCATTAAAGGAGGAGAAACAATGAACACTCTTGTAACCTGCAAAGAGCTGACAAAAACCTACGGTTCAAAAACAGCCTTAAACCATGTCAGCTTTGAAATAGAAAGCGGTCATATTATCGGTCTTTTAGGACCTAACGGCAGCGGAAAAACCACTTTTATCAAACTGCTGAACGGACTGCTCACACCGACCTCCGGCGAACTCTACGTGAAAAAACTGCCGGTCGGCATCGAAAGTAAAAAGATCATATCCTACCTGCCGGATCAGACTTATTTGAATATGAACAACACGGTAAAGGAAGTACTTGACTATTTTCATGCATTCTACGCGGATTTTGATATGGAACGCGCCTGTCAGATGCTGGACTCCCTTCACATCAGTCCGAAAGACAGACTGAAAGCCATGTCCAAAGGTACAAAAGAGAAAGTGCAGCTTATCCTCGTGATGAGCAGGCGGGCTGAATTGTATGTGCTGGATGAACCGATCGCCGGCGTTGACCCTGCCGCCAGAGATTATATTTTGCAGACTATTTTGACAAATTATGATCCCGACGCTTCTATTTTAATCTCAACCCACCTGATATCCGATATTGAAAATATTCTGGATCAGGTCATCTTTATTAAAGAAGGGGAAATCTTTCTGCAGGCTTCTGTAGACGATATCCGCATGCAGCATCAGAAATCCATCGATGCTTTATTCAGGGAGGTATTTAAATGATTGGAAAATTGATCAAATATGAGTTTAAACATACGTCAAAAACAATGTTCACAACCTGGATAGTTCTCGCTGCTGCCACCCTTATGGGTTCTCTCGCCCTGTACAGACTGGATCAGGGAAACCATTCGGACACAACCTTTTCCGTTGTTATGAACGTAATCATGCTCGTGCTTTATATTATTGCACTTATTGGTATTTTTTATGTGGATTTCATCTACCTGTGCTATCATTACCACAAAACCATGTATTCCTCACAGGGCTATCTGACTCATACGCTGCCCCTCTCCCCTGCCGCCGCCTTCAGCGTAAAAATATTTGCCTTTTTTATCTGGATGTTAGCCTCTTCCGTTTTACTGGTAATTTCTGTGCTGGTTCTTCTGAATGTCGGTTCCGGCGGAGAATTCTTCAGTACCATTTCCACTTTTATGTGGGATGAATTTATTCAGTCAGTCAATGAATTATTCGGTATATCCGCCCCTTTCCTGATCTTTATATTTATCGCGGACACTTTTCTCGGTATCCTCTGGCGCATCCTCTGGGTCACCGCCAGCATGGCGATCGGGCAGCTTTTCCAGAGCGGACGAACCGGATTCAGTATTCTCGCCGGATTCTGCATCTATATGGTAAATCAGATTGTCAACACCATCTTTCTGGCAGCCAGCGGTTACAATCTCACCGCGTTCCTCGACGGCGCGCGCAAAAACCTTATAAGGCATATCTTAGGCGGCAGCATGATCATCTCCGCAGTCATGCTCATCGCCCTGTACGGTATATGTGTCTATATCAACAAAAAGAGACTGAATCTCGAATAAGATGGACTTAGAGGTCCCGCCGCAGTTTTGTCTGAAAATGCCGAAATCGCGCTGGAGACGACCACTGTCGATAGCCAGGAATACTACCTGCTGACTACCGGGGAAGAACTCCGCGCTATCGGAGAAGCCTATCCCCTATCCGGAAATTACATGCTGGCAAACGATATCACCATGTCCGGGGAATGGAGCCCCATCGGTAATTCAGAAAATCCGTTCACGGGAATATTTGACGGCAACGGTTATACGATCGACGGTTTGACGGCAGCACCAGAAGCCAATGGCTTTTTCGGAGTGGCAAAAGATTCCGTCATCAGAAATGTGGTATTGGAAAATGCAACTTTTGACGGCTTTTTCCCCATGGTCCATCACTCGTCGGGAACAGAAATAGAAGGGTGCTCCATAAACGCCGGAACACAGGCACAGAAGGAGTAAAGCACTTTTAAATTATTCCAGACTGTCAATTCACATCAGTCAATGTGTTCCCTTTCGGATAGGCAGTTTTATCATTCCATCTGTCTGTCCGAAAGGGAACTATTCTCATTTTTAAAAAAGTTTCCTCTTTCTGCGTTTTCCGCTGCCGCTCTCTGCACCCTTTTCCTCACTCGCCTGTCTCGCGGCATTCAAAGAATCCCCTGTCAGTTCATCGAATTTTCTGAGCAGTTCCTTCGCCTCCGAGGAAAGCTTCTCCGGCGTCTGGATCACCAGTGTCACGTAATGATCGCCCCTTACTTCCTTATTCCGGAGTGTCGGCACGCCTTTTCCTTTCAAGCGCACCTTTGTATCAGTCTGCGTTCCGGCTTTTACCTCATAGGCAACCCTGCCGTCCACAGTATCCACCAGCACCTCGCCGCCAAGTGCAGCCACCGCATAGGATACCGGTACGGTGGAGAAAATATTGTAGTCCTGACGCCGGAAGATCGGATGGCGCCCTACCACAACTTCCACCAAAACATCTCCTCTGGGGCCGCCGTTGGTTCCCGGCTCTCCGAGGCCGCTCTTACGGATGCACTGTCCGTTATCGATACCTGCCGGAATATCCATCGCGAATTTCTTCCGCATCGGTACATAACCGGATCCGTGACAATCCTGACATCTTTCCTTGATGATCTTACCTGTACCCCGGCAGTCCGGGCAGGTCTGGATATTTCTGACCGTACCGAAGAAGGACTGGGACGTCATTACCACCTGCCCTTTTCCGCCGCACTTTGCGCAGGTTTCAGGATTCGTGCCGGGTTTTGCGCCGGTGCCGTGACACTTCTTACATTCTTCCTTTACACTCAGTTCCAGTTCCTTCGTACAGCCGAAAACCGCTTCCTCAAAGCTGATCCGCACAGAAGTACGGATATTGGCGCCCTGCATCGGCCCGTTACTGTTTCGTCTGCCTCTGCCGCCGCCAAACAGATCGCCGAAGATATCCCCGAAGATATCTCCGAAATCCATGCCGCTGAAGTCGAAACCGCCGCCTCCGCCTGCACCGTCAAAAGCCGCATGCCCGAACTGGTCATACTGCCGCCTCTTCTCAGGATCGCTGAGGACCGCATAAGCTTCCGAAGCTTCCTTAAATTTCTTTTCCGCCTCCGCATCACCCGGATTCATATCCGGATGGTATTTCTTTGCAAGTACCCTGTATGCTTTTTTCAGCGCCGCCTCATCCGCGTTTTTATCAACGCCGAGCACCTCATAATAATCTCTTTTCTGTTCAGCCATGTTGCTTCCTCTATTCCGTTATCATGTATGTCTTCCCTGACATACGCCTTTTTATTTCTGTTTCACGATTATTTTTCTGCGTATACAGCCGGAAGTGATTCACGGCAAATCACTGCTTTATCCGTAAATCACTTCATGTATTGTCCGGGCTGCTATTTTTCCTTCCGCAGCGATCCCTTCGGATTGCCGCAGATTTACTTTTTATACTTCTCTGAAATCTCCGTCTACCACATCATCCTGTGGCTCGCTCCCTGCGCTCTGTGCGCCGGCATCAGCTCCGCCGGTAAATCCGCTCATATCCGGGCCTGCCGCGCCGCCCTGCGCACCCTGCATGTTCTCATACATCTTTGTAAACAGCGCCTGCGCATCATTCATCAGTTTTTCCTTTGCGGCTTTCAGCGCATCCAGATCGCTGTCAGACATATCCGCCTGATCCTTTGTTCTCTCAAGGATATCCTTAACGGCTTTGATATCGTCCTCCACCGTCGCCTTCTGGGATGCGTCGATCTTATCGCCTACTTCGCTGAGGGCCTTCTCTGTCTGGAATACGAAGGAGTCCGCATCGTTCCTTGTGTCGATTGCTTCTTTTCTCTTCTTATCCTGCGCTTCAAACTCCGCCGCTTCTTTTACCGCTCTCTCAATATCGTCATCGGACATATTGGAGCCTGCCGTGATCGTGATATGCTGCTCCTTGCCGGTTCCCAGATCCTTCGCGGATACATTTACGATACCGTTTGCGTCGATATCGAAAGTAACTTCGATCTGAGGCACGCCGCGCATTGCAGGCGGAATACCGTCAAGCCTGAACTGGCCGAGGGACTTGTTGTCTTTTGCAAACTGTCTCTCACCCTGTAATACGTTGATATCTACGGCTGTCTGATTATCCGCAGCGGTGGAGAATACCTGACTCTTCTTGGTCGGGATCGTTGTATTTCTCTCAATCAGCCTTGTTGCCACGCCGCCCATGGTCTCGATGGAAAGAGACAGCGGAGTAACGTCCAGCAACAGGATATCGCCTGCGCCTGCATCGCCTGCAAGCTTACCGCCCTGTACGGAAGCGCCGATCGCCACGCACTCGTCCGGGTTCAGGGACTTATTGGGTTCTTTTCCTGTAAGCTGTTTTACTTTATCCTGCACTGCAGGGATTCTTGTGGAACCGCCGACCAGCAATACTTTGCCAAGATCGGAATTGGTCAGTCCCGCGTCTTTCATTGCATTCTGCACCGGAATTGCCGTTCTCTCTACAAGGTCATGAGTCAGTTCGTCGAATTTCGCCCTTGTCAGATTCATATCAAAATGCTTCGGTCCTTCAGCCGTCGCCGTAATGAAAGGCAGGTTGATATTTGTGGTTGATGCGGAGGACAGTTCCTTTTTCGCTTTTTCCGCAGCTTCTTTCAGTCTCTGCAGCGCCATCTTATCGCCTGATAAGTCCACACCTTCCGCTTTCTTAAATTCACTGATCATATAGTCTGTGATCTTCTGGTCGAAGTCATCGCCGCCCAGATGGGTATCGCCGTTTGTTGCCAGTACCTCGATCACGCCGTCACCGATTTCGATGATAGATACGTCAAAAGTACCGCCGCCCAGATCATATACCATGATCTTCTGTTCTTTCTCGTTATCAAGACCGTAAGCCAGCGCCGCCGCCGTGGGCTCGTTGATGATACGCTTTACTTCCAGTCCCGCAATCTTGCCGGCATCTTTGGTCGCCTGTCTCTGGGCATCGTTGAAGTACGCAGGTACCGTGATAACGGCTTCCGATACACTTTCTCCCAGATAGCTTTCCGCATCTGCTTTCAGCTTCTGCAGGATCATTGCGGAAATCTCCTGCGGAGAGTATTTCTTGTCGCTGATGTTTCTCTTTTTGTCCGTACCCATGTCTCTCTTAATGGAAGAGATCGTGTTGTCGGCATTCGTAACCGCCTGACGTTTTGCAGGTTCCCCGACAAGCCTCTCGCCTGTTTTTGTGAATGCCACAACGGACGGTGTCGTTCTTGCTCCTTCCGTGTTTGCGATAACGGTGGGTTTACCACCTTCCATAACTGCCACACAGCTGTTTGTTGTACCTAAGTCAATACCAATGATCTTGCTCATAACATATTCTCCTCTCTTCTATCCATAAAAATATTGTGTTTGTGATTTATTTATAACAGCGTATCTGTCTGCCGGCGTTCACCGCTAACTCACGACAGCCACCATACTGTGTCTTACTACCGCATCCCGGTAGGTATAGCCCTTCATCATTTCCTGAGCAACGATACCGGATTCATATTCCTCACTCTCCACCTGCATCACCGCGTTATGAAGATTCGGATCAAACTCTTTTCCGACAGCCTCGATCGGCTTAACGCCCAGATTATCCAGTTCTGTCAGAAGCTGTTTATAGACCATCTGCATTCCTGCCGCAAAGGCACCCTCTTTTTCCTCCTCGGAAAGTCCCGAAAGCCCTCTCTCAAAGTTATCCACCACCGGAAGCATTTTTTCGATCACGCTCTTTGCTCCCACTTCAAACATCGCCGACTTTTCTTTTTCCGTGCGGTTCCTGAAATTCTCAAATTCCGCAAGCTGCCGCTTTACTTTATCTTCCAGTTCCCCGATCTTTTCATTCAGGGCATCCGTCTTTTTCTCTTCCCTGTTCTTTTTCCGGAAGCCCTTTTTCTCTTTTTCTTTCCCGGCCTTTTCCGCGCCCCCGGCTGACTCTTCGTCTGCCTCCTCCGGCGCATCGGAAGCCTCCTCTTCCGTTTCTTTTTCCGCTTCAGTCTCCAAAACCTCTTCCGTCTTTTCTTCCGAAACGGTTTCTTCCATTTTCTCTTCGGAAATCACTACATCTTTTTCCTTTTCTGCCACGACTTTCATCCCTTTCTAAAATATGCAAAAACGATATTTCCGCGTTTTCCCTGCGAGATCCAAATATATTTCTCACATATCATACAACTGATCTATCTGTTTCTTCATTGTTTTCAAGGCATCCACAACTTTTTCATAATCCATCCGCTTCGGCCCGATCACACCGATCGTTCCCTTCATGCCCGAGCCCAGCTCATATGTTGCCGTCACCACGCTGCAGTCTTTCATGTTCGCCATCGGCGTCTCCTCGCCGATATAGACCTGAATGCCTGTATTCTTTTCATCTGTCAATGTGCCCTGCACCAGCTCCGTGAGCTGTTTCTTCTCCTCAAATGCGGAGATCAGTTCGCTGGCTCGCTGCCCGTCCGAAAGTTCCGGATACCGGAAAATATTATTGGCGCCGCTGGTATAGATCTGAAGGTCTTCATCCGCCCGGATCGCCTCCGCCACCGCGTCGATCACACTGCTGACGATCTCGCTGTGGATTCCCGCCGTCTGCTTCATGGCTGCTATCATGCCAAGATTGATCTCGTCGATAGAGAGCCCGTTTAGATTCGTGTTAAGCAGCATGTTAAGCTTCAGAATTGTCTCATCATCCAGCGCCTCCTGCACTTCCAGAATATTATTGCGGATCATGTTTCCCTCTACTACGATCACTGCCAGAAGCTGTTTTTCATCCACCCTGGAGAGCTGGATAAACTTTACTTTGTTGTGATGCACCGTGGGAGCGGAGATCAGAGTGGCATAATTTGTGTTGTTTGCGAGTACTCTTGCCACCTGTTTTAAGAGATGTTCTATCTTGTCTTCTTTTTCCAGAAGCAGGCTTTTCATCTCCTCCACTTCTCTTTCCTTCTCCACCATCATGTTATCCACATACAGGCGATAACCCTTATCCGAAGGAATCCGTCCCGCTGAAGTATGGGGCTGCAGGATATATCCCAGTTCCTCCAGATCCGCCATCTCATTGCGGATCGTCGCAGAACTTAAATTTAAATCGGTGTACTTTGAGATCGTGCGGCTGCCAACCGGCTCCCCGGTTTCAAGATAGTTGCGGATAACGGCCTGCAGAATTTTCAGTTTTCGATCATCTAATTCCATCGCTGTTATTATCCCTCCTATCTTATTTTCCCCATCTTTTTTAAACGATACCATCAAACCTGCTATAGTATATGCAGTTTTTTGAAGTTTGTTAGCACTCAATCAAACAGAGTGCTAATATCTTCTTACCATAAAATATCACTTAGCCTGCGTCATGTCAATTGATTTTTCTAAATTAATTCTTAAATATATATAAAAAAGAACGGGAAGCCATATGTCAAAAGCTTCCCGTTCATCTCATTCTTTCTATCAGATATACTCTCTGTCAAACCGGATATTGTTTTCAGCGATACACCGCCGCATTCCACTTCAATTCATTCTTAAAGTTCCGGATCGTGGTATCCGCTCCGATAATAACACTTTCAATTCCCATCGCGTCCGCCCAGTCTGCCATCTGTTCGGAAGTCAGATCATAGGTAAATGCGGTATGGTGCGCGCCGCCTGCCAGGATCCACGCTTCGGCGCCCGTGTACAGGTTCGGCCTGGGCTCCCAGAAGTTGGTTGCCACCGGCAGCTTCGGCATCGGTTTTTCCACCTTTTTGCAGTCCACTTCATTGATGATCAGGCGGAACCTTGTTCCCAGATCCACCAGTGATGTGGCAATGCCGGGGCCTTCTTTGGATGTAAATACCAGTCTCGCAGGATCTTCCCTGTCACCCATGGACAGCGGCTGGCACTTAATGCTGACGGGCCCCTCCGCGATGGACGGACAAATCTCCAGCATGTGCGCCTGCAGAATACCCTCTTTGCCTTTTACCAGATTATAGGTATAATCCTCCAGCATGGAAGTTCCCTTCGCGTCTTTCATACCGCTCGTCATCAGCTTCATAATGCGCACCATTGCAGCCACTTTCCAGTCGCCCTCCGCGCCGAATCCATAGCCCTTTTCCTCCAGCCTCTGGATCGCCAGTCCCGGGAGCTGTCTGAGCGCGCCGAGATCGCCGAAGTGGGTCACGATCGCCTGATAATTCTTTTCCTCAAGGAACCTCTCAAAACCGATTTCGATCTGTGCCTGTACCGCCACATGGCGCCTGAACTCCGCAGGATCTCTCCCCTCCGGCAAAATTTCATATTTATCATAGTATTCATCCACCAGTGCATTGGTATCCGATTCGGATACCGCACCCACCGATTCCGCGATCTCATTTACCGGATAGGTGTCCACTTCCCAGCCGAACTTCAGCTGTGCTTCCACTTTATCACCTTCCGTAACCGCCACGTTCCGCATATTGTCGGCTACACGCATCACTCTGACATGGCTGCTCTCGATCACGCCGATAGCAGTCCGCATCCAGGAAGCGATCCGCTCCTGCACGTTCCTATCGGACCAGTGTCCCATGACAACTTTTCTCTCAATGCCCATACGGCTTACGATATGCCCGTATTCCCGGTCGCCGTGGGCTGCCTGATTTTCATTCATGAAATCCATATCGATAGTGTCATAGGGAATTTCTTCATTGAACTGTGTGTGCAGATGAAGCAGAGGTTTTCTGTACTCCTGCAGTCCCAGAATCCAGGACTTCGCCGGGGAGAACGTATGCATCCATGTGATAACGCCCGCGCAGTCCTCATCCATATTTGCTTCGTTAAATGTTTTTCTGATCAGCTCGTTCGTGATCAGCGTCGGTTTCCATATCACCTCAAAGGGCAGGATACCCGACTTGTTCAGCTCTTCCACGATAATCCGGGAATGCTTCGCCACCTTTTTCAGACACTCATCGCCGTAAAGGTCCTGAGAGCCCGTGCAAAACCAAAATTTGTAACTCTTTACTGCTTTCATTGATTACCCTCCATAATCTCTGTCGCCGCATATCTCCCGTTTTGCAAAGCAGCGGGAGATATACGCAATTCCTGGTTTTGCCATCCTTCTGCTTTACCGTTTCTTTATCTTCTGCACCTACTATTATAAACAACCTCTTTCTGTTATTCAATATCAGAAAGTACGCTTTGCAGACTTTTTGCAAATGTCTTTATCAAGATATTCAGCTATCCATTTGCCTATTTCGGATTTAGGCAAATGCAGCCATCTATATAAAACAGCAGAGTATGCCGTCTGATCACCAGAAGACATACCCTGCCGTTACCCCCACTTTTCTTTTACTTTTCTCTCCATCCCGCGTACAATGTCATAGATTCTGTCACGGTATCCTCTTCCGGATCCCAAGGCACCGTTCCGCCCGGGTCCAGATACCAGCCGTCAAACTCAAACCCTTCCCGTGTCGGAGTCTCTGTCTCTTCCAGCAGTTCCCCGTGCATTCTGATCTGGGTTTCTACAGCCGTCCCGCCCTGTGAGTCGAAGGAAACCCGGAAACCGCCTTTCGCTATGGCGAAAGCCATACAGGCAACCAGTGCAGCAGCCAGCACAACGATGATGATATTCAACGTTCTGACCGAAATCTTCACTTTACTGTAAAGCCCCCGCAGCTGCCGGGTCTCCTGCTGCCCTGTCTGCTGATTCTCTTCTCCCATATCCTTCTCCTCTGCACTTTTCACGGCAAAATTTATTTCTTCACAAGATATTTCCGCATATCGATCGCGCAGGCGATCAAGATGATCAGACCCTTGATGATATACAGCATGTTTGCGTCAACTGCCAGGAAGTTCAGTCCCGTAAAGATGATCTGCAGAAGCAGAACGCCTACCACGATACCGCTGATACGTCCGATACCGCCTACGAAAGATACGCCGCCGATAACGCAGGCCGCGATCGCGTCACACTCGTAGTTCAGACCGGTGTTCGCATTGGCTGAAGCGATACGTGCGCCATCCAGAAAACCGGTAATGGCATACATCATACCTGCCAGAACAAATACCATCATGATCGTTTTTGATACATTAACACCGGATACGTTCGCCGCTTCCTCATTGGAACCTACCGCAAACATATTTTTGCCGAAGGTCGTCTTGTTCCAGATGATCCACATCAGGATCACCAGTATAATGCTGTAAAGAACATATCTCGGCACAGCCACGCTACCTGTCGCAGTCGGAATGCTGAACAGAGTACCCGTGATCAGGGAACGGTAGCCGTCCGTCAGGCCGCTCAGTGTCTGTCCGTTGTTTGAGCCTTTCATCAGGTACATCAGAATGATACCGTAAACAATGAGCTGCGTGGACAATGTTACAATAAACGGATGCAGCTTGAACTTCGCCACACTGAAACCGTTGACAAGGCCTACCAGGCCACCCGTTACGATCACCAGCAGTATTACCAAAATAATCGGCGGCGCACTGTTCATGTCCGGAAATACTTTAAAGGTAGTTGTCAGAAGCGATGCGGAAATACAAGCCGTCAAACCAACTACACGACCCGCGGAAATATCCGTACCTGTCAGCACGATACAGCCGCCTATGCCAAGCGCGATCGGCAGTTTTGCTGCTGTCAGTGAAATAACGTTCACAATAGAAGGAAGCTTCAAAAATGCCGGTACTTTAATGGATATGTATATAACAGCCAGTATGATGATGATATACATCGCGTTATTCAACAACAGATCCGTTATCCTTTTTGTTTTATCTTTTGAGGAAAGTTCCTTGAAAGCCTCTCCCCTTGCTTTTAATTTACTTTCAGCCACTCTCTCTCCCTCCTTATGCGTATTTTGCAGCCAGTGTCATGATCGCTTCCTGCGATGTCTCTTTTGCGTCAACCTCTCCTGACAGACGTCCGCCGGACATCACCAGGATCCTGTCGCACACTCCCAACAGTTCCGGCATTTCAGAAGAAACCATGATAACCGTCTTCCCCTGTTTCGCCAGCTCCAGAATCAGCTGGTAGATCTCATATTTCGCGCCCACGTCGATACCCCTCGTAGGCTCATCCAGAAGAAGAACCTCCGGATCTGTGAGCAGCCATCTGGCAAGTATCACCTTCTGCTGATTACCGCCTGACAGGGACCTGATCTGCGTTCTCTGGCTGGGAGTCTTTGTTCTCATGGCATTGATGCCCCACTCGGTAGACTCGCTCATAAGCTTCTCGCTGAGAAACGGTCCCTTTTTATATTTTGGCAAGCTGGATATGGTCGTATTCGCCTGAATATCCCGGATTCCGAAAATACCCGTAGCACGGCGCTCCTCCGTCAGCATGGCAAATTTATTATTCAGTGACTCCCTTGCATTCCGGTTCATAACCCGCCTGCCATGCAGGTAGATCTCCCCCTCTTTCCTTGTGGCGATCCCGAAAATATTTTCCAGAAGTTCTGTACGTCCGGAGCCGTCAAGGCCCGCCACGCCGAGAACCTCTCCCGCTTTCGCTTCAAAGGAAACATCTCTCAGCAGGGAATACTGGGCTGTCAGATTTTTCACCTGCAAAATGGGCTCTCCCACCACGTTATCCTTCTCCGGATAACGGTTTGTCAGTTCACGGCCCACCATCAGGCGGATGATCTCGTTCATGGTCAGCTCTTTTGCGGGACGGGTTGCCACCCACTGTCCGTCACGCATGATCGTCACTTCATCGGATATCCGCAGAATTTCCTCCATCTTATGGGAAATATAAATGATACCGCAGCCGCGGTCCCGGAGCATATTGATGATGCGGAATAAATGCTCTACCTCCTCCTCTGTCAGGGAAGAAGTGGGTTCATCGAAAACGATCACTTTTGAATGGTAGGATACCGCCTTCGCAATCTCCACCATCTGACGCTGGGAAACCGGCATACGGCTCATCACCGTTTTAGGGTCCACATGGACATCCAGTTCCTCAAAAACTTTCGTTGTGGCATCATACATTTTCTTTTCACTGGTCAGCGGACACCACTTGGAAATTTTCGGAAAACGCCCCAGCCACATATTGTCCATTACATTGCGCTTCAGCGCCTGATTCAGCTCCTGGTGCACCATCGCCACACCGTTCTCGAGAGCTTCTTTGGACGTTCTAAAATTAATTTCATTCCCTTCCAGGTAAATATGGCCGCTGTCTTTATTGTATACGCCAAACAGGCACTTCATCAGTGTAGACTTTCCGGCTCCGTTCTCTCCCATCAATGCGTGAACCGTACCCGCCTTCACGGTCAGATTTACATTATCAAGCGCCTTTACACCGGGGAATTCCTTACAGATGCCCTCCATTTTCAGGAGTACACTTTTGTTCTCAGACGATGCTGTCTGTTTTTCCAAATCATCTCACCTCCGTTTTAAAAGCTGTTTTTTCGAGCAGGTAACTCCTGTCTGCTCATTCGTAAAAGAGTCCGGCAAGCCGGACTCTTTGTCTATGGCTGCACTCATCACATGCCGCCACAAAATTTCTGACTTTTGGTCGGAAGATTCTGATAACAGTCCAGCCTTTGGCTGAATGTTTCAGGTTCTATTCCTTATTCACCTGTGTATGTTGCATAAGGAATATTTACACGCCATGTTCCCACAACGTTATCTGCTTCAACATCCGCAAATTTATCCGCGCCGCCCTGGAAGTTCTGAGCGATCTGAGCGATGGTATTTGCCATACCTTCCGCATCCTGTTTGATCGTACCGATCATTGTGCCCTTGCCGATTTCAGCCTGTGCAGCTTCCGTAGCATCCACGCCGAATACCGGGATTACCGTAGCGCTGCCGTCTTCCAGATTGTAACCTGCGTTCTGCAGTGCTGTGATGGCACCCAGAGCCATTTCATCGTTGTTTGCGATAACAAGCTCGATCATGTTGTTGTTTGCTTCGCTGTACTGAGACAGAGCTGTCTGCAGATATTCTGTTGCTGCCGCTGCGCTCCATGCGCCGCCCTGATCTACAAGGTACTTGTTGCTGTTGCTGCTGTCATAGAAGGAAAGAGCTTCCTTGCCTGCTGCTGTCAGAACTGCGTCCGCATCTTCTACGCCATACTGTGTACGGGCATCAGCCTCTGCGTTACCTTCCTGTCCTTTGAACATAACATAGGAGATCACGCCGTCGCCGTTCAGATCAAGCGTATCATAATTATCAAGAACATAATTACCGATCATCTCTCCCTGCATGTGACCTGCCATTTCATAGTCAGTACCTACGAATACAGCCTTATCATAAGAAGTTACTACCTCTTCGCTTACGGAACGGTTAAAGAAGATAACCGGAACGCCTGCTGCAGTCGCTTTTTCAATGATGTTCTTTGTTGTATCATCAGAACCTGTATCTACCTGATTTACTACCAGAACCTTCGCGCCCTGAGCGATCGCTGTATCGATCTGTTCTGTCTGGGTTGTCTGACTGTTGTTGCTGTCGTAGTCCTGATAAGCAACGCCTGCCGCATCAAATGCTGCGTCCAGTGCGGAACGCACGCTGGAGATGTATGTATCGCCATACGTATAATAGAATACTGCTACGGAGCCGCCCTCTGCGGGTGCCGCTTCGTCTGCCGCTTCTTCCGCCGGAGCCTCCTCTGCAGGTGCTGCCTCCTCTGTTGCCGGAGCTTCCTCTGCCGGTGCGTCTGCTGCGCTGTTACCGCATGCTGCCAGGCTGGCTGCTGTCATAACGGCAACTAACAATAAAGCAAGTTTTTTCTTCAT
This sequence comes from Lachnospiraceae bacterium, assembly GCA_910573755.1. GTDB lineage: Bacteria > Bacillota > Clostridia > Lachnospirales > Lachnospiraceae > 1XD8-76. The sequence goes on from CAJTBO010000001.1 coordinate 264,533, forward strand.
GTTTGTTCCTCCCTTTTCTGCTCGTTTCTGAGCGCTTTTTTAATTTTGGCCATAAAGAACTAGCTTTCTTTGTACATTATGACCACTTGCATTTTTATTATAGAGAAAATATTAATCGTTTTCAATAAGAAATTCTTTGATTTTTTATTGATTTTTTTCGTTTTGTGCAGTCAGCCGTCCGTATTATGCACCAGTATCTCCTGGGGAGGCCAGTAATATGTTCCGTCCGTCAGAGGATATTCCCCGGGCGGTTCCACTCCCAGAGCACAGCTCGCCGCCAGTTCCATAATGGCGCTGCCGTATACTTCCTTATTCGCCGATACCGTTCCGAGAAGCTTTCCATTCTCAATCGCTTCTATTCCGGGTATCGTTCCGTCGATCCCGATCACGTTTACTTCCGTGATGCCCGCCCTGCTCAAAGCATCAATCGCCCCTAACGCCATATCGTCATTATTACTCACCACCAGTTCTATGGTTTCCGGATATTCGCCAAGCCACTGCTCCATCAGCGCCGACGCCTGACTGCGTTCCCAGTTCGCAATACCTCCCGTGATCTTTTCGATCGGAACGCCGCCGTCCTTCAGCGTCTGAACCGACCACTCTGTACGGATCAGGGAATCCTGATGACTGCTCTCCCCCTCAAGCATCACATAGCTGACCACGCCGTCACCGTTTATATCTACCGCCAATGGATCTTCCCGATAAAGATCTACTATAATCTGTCCCTGCAGGACCGCCGTTTCTTTTGCATCCACCCCGATATAATAGAGCTGGTCCCAGCGGTTCATATCCTCCTCCACCGGCTGCCTGTTGAAAAACACCACCGGCACTCCCGCCGTCATTGCCTTATCGATGATCACAGACGCATCCATACGATCCACAGGGTTGATGCACAGCACATCACACCCGAGGGAAATAAACCGCTCGACCTGATTGTTCTGCGTATTCTGGCTGCCCTTTGCATCCTGAATATCCAGCGTTACCTTAATACCGTTCTCCCGCTCATATTCCTTCGCCTGCTCCTCCAGTTCATTGCGGATGTTGTTGATAAACGTATCGTCACCCCTGTACAGGCTGATCCCGATACGGATGGAGTTTTTTTCCTCCTCCTTCCGGGTTCCCTGACACCCTGTCAGGAGCAGGCATGCCATGAGCAGGCACAAAATCCTTTTTCCCGCCTTTTGCCTATCATTCCATCGGGTACAACATCTTTTCATATTTCGGGTCCCTCAAATCTTCCTTTTCTATATAATAAGAATCCAGCACCAGCGGTATCTGCCCGCCTGCCCTCTCCAATGCCTGCACTGCCATATACACGCTGAAATATCCTCTGCTGAATTCATCCGTCACACAAATACCGCTGACCGTCCCCTCATCCAGAGCCCATAGGATATCCGGCGTATTTCCGCGTCCGTAAAGTCCCCGTATATCCCCTGCCGGCGAAGCGTTTTCCGCCAGAATATCTGCCGCCGCAGACAGGATCTCCGGTGTTCCCGCCAGATATGCGGCCTCTTTTTCAGCCGGCATCTCAAGCGCCTTCTTATATCCTCCTTCTTCCTCCAATACGATCCGCTGGCAGTTATGCCCGCTGCCCTCAAGCACTTCCTCAGCCCCTTCCAAAAAATCACCGCTTACCGCGTTTAAGCCCTCCGGCTCCGAGAGCACCATCACAGGGCAGCCTTCGGGCAGGCGCTTAACCATCCCCTCCGCCAGCTTCCTTCCCATCTGCCGGTAATCAACCGATATGCTCCCTGCCGCATTTTCCCCCGATTTCCCGGTCCCGAGAAGCACCGTCGGAATGTTTACCTGCTTTTTAGAAAGAGCATCTGCCACCTGCCCCTCATCGACAGGCACTACGATCAGCGCATCCGCCCCGTCCTGCTGTTCCCGGCTGATCAGTTCCATCTGCTGTTCTTTATCCAGCCTGTCATAAAGCGTGATAAAACGGACATCCGCACTCAGTTCTATTGCCGCCTGATCCATCCCCTTCCGGAAATTACTGTAATTGTCATCCCGGACATCTTCAATGATAACGGCTATCTGGCTGACCTCCTTCTCCGGTTCCCGGATGATCAGATCCGTGGAACACATCAGAAACAGCACCACCAGAAATATCATATATAAAAATACCGCTATCTTACCGCTCTTTCCGATCATATCCGTTCTTTCTCCGTGGTTTCCGAATACAGTTTTGCGGGCAGATGTATCCGTATCGCAGTTCCCTCATCCGGCTCGGATACGATGACAATCCCATAGCCCTCCCCGAAATACAGCCGTATCCGTTCATTTACATTTTTGACGCCGATTCCCGACCCCCGCCTGGAAGGCACCGGCGGTTTTTCACTGAGCAGGCTCTCCACCTGTTCCTCCGTCATGCCCAGACCGTTATCGCAGACCTCGATCCACAGATCATCCCCCTGCCTTTGCACCGTCACACGGATCTCGCCGTCCCCGTCCATAAATTCCATGCCATGATAGATGGCATTTTCCACGAGAGGCTGTAGCATCAGTTTCAGGCACGCCAGATCCATTACCTCTTCCCCCGCTTCGATCTCATAGATAAATTTATTTTTAAAACGCATCTGCTGGATCGTCAGATAGTTGCGGATATGTTCCAGTTCATCCCGCACGGTGATAATGCTCTTTCCCTTGCTGAGACTGATCCGGAAAAATCTCGCCAGGGCCGTTACCACCTTCACCGCTTCCTGTTTTTTCTCGTTTTCGATCATCCATACGATGATATCCAGTGTATTATAGAGGAAATGCGGATTGATCTGGGACTGCAGAGTATCAAACTCGCTCTTCCGCTTGGATTCATGTTCCATCACAATATCCTGCATCAGCATCCTGATCCGCTTTGCCATATCTCCGATGGAGCGCCCCAGATGCTGGATCTCATAGGAACCGCCGGTATACACCTCCCTGTCCAGTTCTCCCGCCTCAATGGCGTTGACCGATTTTTCCAGCTCCTGGATCGGATTTGTTATCTTGGAAGAAATAAACGCATTGATCAGCATCAGTACAAGCAGAAAAGCCGCCGCCACAAAGGCCACAAAAAGCCGCATCTTCAGATTGCTTAAAGACAGCCCTTTTTCCGGCGTCACACTTAAAAGTTTCCAACCGGTATAGCCGACCGACTTGACGCTGACATTCCTCTCTTCCCCGTTATATACCTCTTTATAATTCCCGTCCCTGTACCCTGCCGCGGCAGAAATATTTTCGCTCATCTGTCCGGTCTCAATCAACTGCATCTTCGGATGATAGATCAGTTCTCCATCACTGCCGATCATATAAAGATAGCCCTGATTGCCCAGCGAGATATCCTCCAGCATCTGCTGCAGGGAACTGTAACGGATATCGATCAGCAAGATCCCCTGTTCCGTAGCAGTGCCGTGGGTGATCTCCACCGCCCTTGTCAACGTGATCACCCAACGGTACTGCTGTTCCCTGTTATCAAAAATGTACTGCACATGGGGCGTTGTAAAATGCAGATTGTCCGTCCGCTCCAGTGTATTCCCGAACCACTCCTCCTGTGTTACATCCAGTCCTGTTTTCAGCCGCGCCGCAGGCACCGCCTCCAGCAGTTCTCCCTCTTTCGAGAGGAGCGCAATATTGGCAATGCTGTCTTTGTTGTTATCATACAGCAGCGTGATCTGGTCATTTACCATCCCGGCAGACAGATCAGCGTTTTTGATAACGCCGTAATACAGGCTGTCCGACAGCTTCATAATCGTTCTGAGGTAGGAGTCCACCGACCGGTTCACCTGCACAAGGACCGCCTGGCTCTCCTCCTGCACCACCGCGGAAAGCTGGCGGGACATCTGCACATAGAGCGCAACGCCGCTGAGCAGCATCGCCACAAGGGCGCTGATTGTGAAATAAATAAATATCGTATACCGGATACTGACTTTTTTCCAGATACCGGCCCATATCCCCTTACTCATTTACCCTGGTCCCTCTGTACTTTGTGGGTGAGATGCCAAACCGTTTCTTAAACACATAGCTGAAATAATTCTGTTCCTGATATCCTACCTTCTGTGCGATCTTATAGGTTTTATCATCCGTATTTTTCAAAAGTTCTTCCGCTTTCCGCAGGCGGACTTCCGTCAGATAATTAATGTAGGTCTGTCCCGTTTCCTTTTTAAATACGGTGGAAAAATAAGCCGGACTCATATGCAGATGCCTGCAGAGCATGTCCACGGACAGTTCCGGGTCCGCATAATTTTCCTGAATATAGGCTTTTGCCTCCAGGATCACCTTTTTTGTCGTGTTATCCCTCTCCCGGTTCAGCACTTCATTCATACGGCAGGCAACGGGAATCAGTTCGTCCGCGAAAGTCTCCCTGCGGCAGATTCCCCGCATAATATCTATATACCGCTCCTCCGAGTCAAACATCTCCTCCATATTCAGATCGTACTGCTGCATCAGCCTGACCAGACAGCTAACAATAGTCAGCATATAGACCTGATACTGGCCTGCATGCACCTTTGCGTCCTCCATACGGGCAGTCAGCTCCCGCAATATATTTTCAATCTGCTCCCGGGGGCCGAACTTAACGGCAGCCGTCAGTTCCGCCTCTCCCTTTGCATCCAGCTGCAGTTTCCCGCGGCTGATAGGCTCCACATCATTAATACAGAGCGTTCTGCCACCTCCTACGATCGCCCGATAGCCCAGCGCATCCACCGCCGTCTGATAAGACCTGCCGATCTCCTGCAGGGTATTACAGCTGCATCCCACGCCGATCGTGATCATAACCTCCAAAAGCCGTCGGCTCTCCTTACATATATCATTCAACAGATTGACCAGTCCCGTTTCCGTATTATCCTGATCCACCGCAGCAATCAACGTAATCCCTTCCGTAGAATTAAAAACCGCAAAACGACAGTAAAATTTCAGATGGTCTTCCACCAGACTCCGCACAGAGATAGGGATCAGTTCCTGATGCTGGGAAAGCACCCTGTTTTCCGCCTGTTCCGTATGCTCTATATGGATCACTGCCGCCAGCCACTTGCGGGCATCCAGAATATCTATTCCGTATTCCCTGAGCTTCGACACCACGCCGGACACATCTGTGGTGCGCTGCACCAGATCATTTAAAAACAGTTCTTTTAAAATCGGCAGGCTCCCCATATAGCTTTCCTGCAGACTGCTGATATTGCGGCGCTGCTTGATCTCCTCATCCAGATTCAGCCGCACCCGCTTTAATATCTCCGCCAGTTCCTCCCCGTTGACAGGCTTCAGGATATATTCGGTGACATTAAACTTGATCGCCTGTTTCGCATATTCAAAATCATCATATCCGGAAAAAATAAGAATTTTGATAAAGGGATACCGCTCGCGGATCCGCGCGATCAGCGTCAGCCCGTCCATATAGGGCATGCGGATATCCGTCATCACCACATCCGGCTCTAACTGCTCCAGCTTTTCCAGCGCATCCTCCCCGTTCTCGGCATCCCCCGCCACAGTAAATCCGAGCCGTTCCCAGTCCATGTTGCGGATCATGGCTTTGCGGACTTCCTCCTCGTCATCCACCAGCATAATACGATATAAACCCATTAAGAATTCCTCCTCTGATCAGGCCTGTCCCCCGCACAGTGCCTGATGTATCTGATCATATTGATTTTATCATGCCTGTATAAAATGTACAAGCTGTCCACTTTTACAGAAGGCGGCTTTCATAACAATTACGCCTCCAAATAAACTGCTGCCGGTTTTCCCTGCACAGATATGTTCCTAATTTAAAAAACCGGAAAAACATCTGCCGTTTTTCCGGTTTTATCTTAGCTTTTATTCTATTTTTTCCTAATATCTCAGATAAAGAAACTCCCTGTATGTTCACCGTTAATAACATAGTAAGCCTGATTCTCTTCCGGTTTTACATAAAGTTCCACACTCTGGAAATCGGAAGCCTTCTGCTTCAGGTCATATTTCCATACATCCTTTGCGATTGCGACCAGTTCCTCTGTTGTGTAGGATTTACCGGAGAACTGTACGCTGACAGTTGTCTCGATCTCTTTCTTTACGGCAGGTTTTTTCGCCGCCGCTTTTTCTGCGGTCTTCTTTACAGCGGTTTTTGCCTTCTCTGCCGCCTTAACAGTTTCTTTCTTTACTGCCTTTGCCGCGGGAGCCGCCGCTTCCTTCACTGCTTTCGCTGCGGGCGCCGCTGCCTCCGCAGCTTTCTTTACTGTATCTTTTGCTGTTTCTTTCAATGCTGTCTTCTTTGCCCCTGTTGTCTTCTTTGTCTCTTCCATAACATCTACCTCATTCCTGCGCTGTTCCTATAGAAAAACGATCCCGGCAGACAGCGCACAGCCACAAACCGTTTCTGGAAATTTTCACACCGCTTTCAGTCTATACCAGTAAATACCGTTTGTCAACGCTATTTTAACGCAAAATACAGTAAAACCACCGCTCCGAGCACAATTCTGTACCATCCGAAGGCCTTGAAGTCATGTTTTCTGATATAGCCCATAAGAAAACGGATCACCAGCATCGATACAAAAAATGCCACCACCATACCGACCACTAAAAGCACCAGTTCCGTGCCTGTAAAGGCAAGGCCGAATTTCAGAACCTTCAGCAGACTGGCGCCGAACATCACCGGGATGGCAAGAAAAAATGTAAATTCCGCCGCCACGGTTCTTGATACGCCGATCAGCAGCGCGCCTACGATCGTTGCCCCGGAGCGGGAAGTGCCCGGAAAGACTGCCGCAATCAGCTGAAACACACCGATCAGCGCCGCCGTCTGCCAGGTGATCTCTTTTAATTTTGTAATCTTCGGCGACATATCCTTATTTTTATTTTCTATGACAATAAAAGCGATACCGAATACGATCAGTGCGATCGCCACACACCACGGATTATAAAAAAGTTCATCCAGCTTATCATCAAAAAGCACGCCCACGATCGCCGCCGGAATACAGGCTACCATGATCTTCAGCCACAGCATGATAATATCTGTCTTCACATAAAATCTGCCGCTTTTTTTCTTTCTGCCAAAGGGCCAGATTTTTTTCCAGAACAAAAGCACCACCGCCATGATAGCACCCAACTGGATGACCACCAGAAACAGGCTCCAGAATTCTTCCGACACATTCATCTTCACAAACTCTTCCACCAGAATCATATGTCCTGTACTGCTGATCGGAAGCCATTCCGTGATCCCTTCCACAATGCCGAACAATACGGCTTTTAAAATATCAAGCATACCTCGCTCCTTTCACGCCCGCATGGAAATATTCCCTCCGCAGTCCGCCTGCAGAGATTCCGACTCCGTTTACATATTATTCTATCTGTACTCATTTTCCACAAATTTCCTCAGTGCCGGCAAAGAGCGCTCCACCTTCTCCGTATCGATACAGTAAGCCATGCGGAAAAAGCCGGGGCAGCCGAAACTGTCGCTGGGCACCAGGATCAGATCGTATTTCAGTGCCTTGTTGCAGAATGCCACGGCATCCTCCTCCAGCGCTCTCGGGAAAATGTAGAAGGTTCCGCCTGGTTTTGTACAGGTAAAGCCGAGGTCTGTCAGTTCTTTATATAATATATTCATATTTGTCTCATAGACCGACAGATCCGCCGTCAGATCTATCGTCTCCGCCACCGCAAGCTGCATGATGGAAGTCGGGCAGTTATGTCCTGTGCCTCTGGATATCTGGCCGCACATCTCCACTATGGCCACCGCATCCGTACACACGGGATTTACCGCCACATAGCCGATACGGGCTCCCGGCAGGGAGAGGGACTTTGAGAATGAATAACAGGTTAACGTATCCTCATAATATTCTGCCACATAAGGGGCATCCACCCCTTCAAATAAGATCTCACGGTAAGGTTCATCCGAGATCAGATAGATCTTATGGCCGTATTCCTTTGATTTTTCCTTTAAGATCCCTGCCAGCTTCCGTATGGTTTCCGTTGAGTACACTGCACCGGACGGGTTATTCGGCGTATTGATCAGTACCGCCATTACTTTTTCCGTAAGCATCTCCGTAAAAGCCTCAAAATTGATCTGAAAATTCTCCGTATCCGCCGGCACCACTTTCAGCTTTGCTCCGGTCAGATTGATATAAGGGCCGTACTCCGGAAAATAGGGCGCAAAAGTCAGCACCTCATCCCCCGGCTCCGCAACACAGCGCACCGCATGGGCGATCGCCCCCGCCGCACCGGAAGTCGGGAAAATATGTTCCGCCCGGTAGGGCATGCCGAAACGCCGCTCTAAGGATGCCGCGATCTTTTCCTTCACGGAGGGGATACCCAGACTGGGGCTATATCCATGCAGTTCCATCGAATTCTTATCCTGCAGCAGACGGATCATCACCTCTGTAAATTCCTGCGGCACAGGCACAGACGGATTTCCCAGGCTGTAATCAAACACATTCTCATATCCGATTTCCTTCCCCCTCGCTGTCGCAAATTCCGAAAGGGAACGGATCACCGACTTATTATTCAGCATATCTTTATATTTCCGTACCAGCATATTATATTCCTCGCTTTCCTTATTTATAACCTCTTACTTCACAATTCCGCGCTTCCCCGGCCATAGTTTCCGTCATATGAACGGCACAGGGGAGGACTGCAGCCGAAGCGGAGTTTTGCTGCCGTTTCTGTCACCGGTCCCCGCTGCCTGCATCAGAACCAGTATACACCCTTTTGGTATCCCATGCCACAAAAATCATCATGCATACCGCAAACGCTGCCCCGAAAGGCATATCCGCATCATAGTGGCGCAAAAACGCCATCTTCTGACAGATTGACGAAGCCGCCCAGAAAAGTACCCCTGCCAGCAGCAGCATTTCCGGCGCTTTTCGTTTTTTTCTCCCCCTGTTCCGGAACGCAAACCACAATACACCAAAAAGAGGCATGCACCGCATAAATACACGGAATATCTCTCCCAGTGCTGTCCGTTCTGTTTCTATATAATAGAAGAACTGATTCTGCAAAAATTCCTGTTCCAGATATAAGAGCCTGTTAAGCCTGTCGGAAAACAGAAAGACTGCTGCCGTCAAGCCCGAAATACCTGCTGCCGTTTTTATAGCGACACTATCTCTCCCCGATAATGACACGCATGTCACAAAAAATCCGGTTCCCGCCAGCAGCTTCCCGAACAGACAGACCTTTTCCGCCGTCCGCAGCCCCGCCATAGCGATCTCCTGCAGATAAAGCCCGTAGCCCGCCTCCATTAAAAAGATACCGGAAAGGACCGCCAGTACAGACATTCCGTATTTTTCCATCCGCAGCCTTCCGTCCGTCACCGCAAGATACAGGCAGACGCCGGATACAAGAATACAGGCACACTGGAAACACATGATATAAAAATACATTTTTCCCTACTCCTCTTCCGCCTGAAACAGAGCACACGCCACCGCTTTTTTCCAGCCTCTTAAAAGTTTTTCTCTCTCCGCCTCCCCCATAGTCGGCCAGAAGCTGTTTCCGCTCAGCCAGTTTTCCCGGATCTCCTGCCGGTCCTTCCAGTAGCCGGTGGCAAGCCCCGCCAGATAAGCCGCTCCCAGCGCCGTTGTCTCGATGCACTTCGGCCTGTCCACTCTGGTATCCACAATATCCGCCTGAAATCCCATCAGGAAATCATTGGCACTGGCGCCGCCGTCCACCTTCAGGCTGTTCAGCTTTACGCCGGCATCTTCTTCCATGGCACGAATCACATCCGCAGACTGATAGGCAATGGATTCCAGCGCCGCACGGATAAAGTGTTCTTTACCGCAGCCCCTTGTCAATCCCACAACGGTACCTCTTGCGTAGGGATTCCAGTAGGGCGCCCCCAGCCCCGTAAAAGCCGGTACAATATATACGCCTGCGGTATTTGGCGTTTTTTTCGCATATTCCTCAGACTCCGACGCTTTCCCGAACAGGCAGAGTCCATCTCTGAGCCACTGGATCAATGCCCCCGCCACGAAAACGCTGCCCTCCAGCGCATACTCCACCTGCTCCGTCTCACTCGCTGCTATGGTCGTTAGCAGCCCGTTTCGGGAGAGTATCGGTTTCTTTCCTGTATTCATCAGGATAAAACTGCCTGTTCCGTAAGTATTTTTCACATCTCCCTCTTCAAAGCAGCACTGCCCGAACAGCGCCGCCTGCTGGTCGCCTGCCGCCCCCGCTATGGGAATCTCTCCGCCCATCAACCGCTTATCCGTACAGCCGTAGATGCAGCTGGAAGATTTTACCCGCGGCAGTATGCCTGCAGGTATATTAAAATAAGAAAGAAGTTCCTCATCCCATTCCAGGGTATGAATATTAAAAAGCATCGTGCGGGAAGCGTTGGTATAATCCGTCACATGCACTCCGCCTCCTGTCAGCTTCCAGATCAGCCAGGTATCTACCGTCCCGAATAAGATTTCTCCCTTTTCCGCTTTTTCTCTTGCGCCTTCCACATTATTTAGGATCCACTCTATTTTACTGGCGGAAAAATAAGCGTCCGGGATCAGCCCCGTCTTCTCCCGCACGGTCTCCGCAAAGCCGTCTTTTATCAGCGCGCCGATCCGGTCCGCAGTCCTGCGGCACTGCCAGACGATAGCGGGATACACCGGCTGCCCGCTCTCCTTTTCCCACAGTATCGTAGTCTCCCGCTGATTTGTAATGCCGATGCCGTGAATATCTTCGGCCTTTACGCCCACTCTTGCCATCGCTTCCGTCGCCACTGCAAGCTGGGATGACCATATCTCCATCGGATCATGCTCCACCCATCCCGGACCCGGATAATACTGTGTAAACTCTTTCTGTGCCATCCCGCAGATCTTTCCGCTTCTGTCAAATAAAATGCACCGTGAACTGGTGGTTCCCTGATCCAGCGCAAGAATATATTGATTCCGGTTTTTCATTTGCCTCCCCCTGTTTTCATCTTTTGTTATCTCCTGTTTCCCCGTCCGGAGTACGGCCCGCTGTTTCCGGCAAAAATACCATTCATCCGTACCCGGGTTTTCGCTGATATTTATTCTACCATAATCTTCCTCTCTTCAACAACTTACTCTTATAAATTTGAAGAAACTTTACAAATTTCATTTTTTTCTTTATACTATTCTTTCAGGGGGATGACTTAAATATGCTGCGATTTTTATATGTTATCATCTTAAATTGCTGGCGCGGATTTTATATTTTACCCATGATGAGGTATAAGGCAAACCGCCCCGCAAAATATACGCTTCAGGAACGATATGACTTTGCCAAATGGGTACTGCATCATATGCAGCGCACCGGCAGGATCACCACCAAAGCCTACGGCGTAGAGAACCTGCCCGAAAAAAACGGTTATGTCATGTATTCCAATCATCAGGGTAAATATGATGCACTGGGTATTGTGGATATGCATGAGCGTCCCTGCAGTATCGTTATGGACGAAGCCCGTTCCCACGTAATGCTGACCGCACAGTTCATTGACCTTCTCGAGAGCAAACGTCTTGTGCTTGACGATATGAAACAGGGACTTAAGATCATGAAAGAGATCACCCGGGAGATCCGGGAAGATTCCAAGAATTTCCTGATCTTTCCCGAGGGCGGCTATACCGATAACCATAATATGGTATGCGAATTCAAGGGCGGTTCCTTTAAATGCGCCCAGAGGGCGAAGGCACCCATTGTGCCCGTCGCCATCATTAATTCCTGGAAAGCTTTTGAAAGCAAAGGGCTCGGTCCTGTGGAAACACAGGTTCATTTTCTGCCGCCTTTATATTACGACGAATATAAGAATATGAAGACAAACGAAATCGCCGTCGCTGTGCAGGCGAGAATCCAACAGGCGATTCTTGACAATCTGACCGGAAAAGATCTGGAAATACTGCAGAAACAGCTTGCCGGGCGGGAAATATCCGAACATACCCCGGCAGACTGTTGAGCGGGAAGACCGGAAAATATTGCGGGAACTGATATTCAGGGGAGAATCAGAAAGCAGTATTCAAGCAGGCTGCCGGACAGAGCTCCCCTGGTTTCATTGCTTTTTGCAAATTTTATAATTATCTTATTATTTCTTCATTGATTTATCACAGATTTGGAATATAATGTTTAAAAAAGAAAACACCATATGGACAAAAAGCATCTGTTAAGCCTGCTTCAACAGATATTTTTTTGCCTGTCTGACACGCGGAACAGGACCGGAAAGATTATTCTCCTGGCTTTTTCCGAAAATCACAGCTTTATTATTTTCAGAAACGAGGAATTTTATGATCAAAACATTAGCTGCACAGGTGAAACAGTATAAACTGCCTTCCCTATTAACGCCTTTTTTTATGGCGCTGGAAGTTGTCGTGGATATCCTGCTTCCCAAAACAATGGGACTATTGATCGATAAAGGCATCCAGACAGGGAGCCTTCCGGACATTTTCCGCTATGGCGGATACATGCTCCTGCTCGCCTTTTTAGGTCTTATCTTCGGCGTACTTGCGGGAAAATACGCGGCGCAGGCATCCTCCGGCTTTGCCTGCAACGTGAGGGATGCCATGTATGCCAACATCCAGAAATTTTCCTTTTCCAACATCGACAAGTTCAGCACGGCGGGACTGATCACACGGCTGACTACGGATGTGACCAATCTGCAGAATGCCTATCAGATGATCATCCGCATGTGCTTCAGGGCGCCGCTTACTCTGATCTTTTCACTGGTGATGGCATTTTCCATCAGCACCCGGCTGAGCATGGTCTTTGTCGTTGCGCTGGCGATCCTGATTGTCTGTCTGGGCCTCATAATTTCCGCAGCCATGAAATATTTCAACGAAGTCTTTGAGAAATATGACGACTTAAATGCCAGCATTCAGGAAAACGTATCGGCGATCCGCGTTGTCAAAGCCTTTGTCCGCGAAGACCATGAAAACGAGAAGTTCAAAGCGGCTGCAGGCGGTATCTATAAGATGTTTGTAAAAGCGGAAAGCGTAGTGGCTAACAACGGCCCTGTTATGATGCTTGCCGTTTATTCCTGTATGCTCTCACTCTCCTGGCTGGCTGCGCAGATGATCACAGCCGGCAGCCTGACCACCGGGGAACTTACCACTTTGTTTTCTTATGTTATGTCGATCCTGATGAGCCTGATGATGCTCTCCATGATTTTTGTGATGCTGACCCTTGCGGCAGCCAGCGCAAAACGTGTGGTGGAAGTGCTGAACGAAAAACCCGACCTTGTCAGTCCCGAAAATGCCGTGATGGAAGTTGCGGACGGCAGTGTGGATTTTGACAATGTGTTCTTTTCCTACCATAAGAATTCATCCGAACCGGTACTGAACCATGTCAACCTGCATATTCGCTCCGGCGAGACCATCGGTATTATCGGCGGAACCGGTTCTGCCAAATCCAGCCTCGTGAACCTGATCAGCAGGCTCTATGACGTATCGGAAGGATGCGTAAAGGTCGGCGGCAGGGACGTAAGGGAGTATGACCTCGACACGCTGCGGAATGAAGTTTCGGTCGTACTGCAAAAGAACGTACTGTTCTCCGGCACGATTCTGGAAAATCTGCGCTGGGGCGATAAAGAGGCTTCCCTGGAGGAATGTATCCGTGTCTGCCGCCTTGCCTGCGCGGATGAATTTATCGAGCAGTTTCCGGATCGATATGAAACATACATCGAGCAGGGAGGCACCAACGTTTCCGGCGGCCAGAAGCAGCGTCTGTGTATCGCCCGCGCCCTGCTGAAAAAACCGAAAATACTTATTCTGGACGATTCCACTTCCGCTGTGGATACGGCGACGGACGCCCGCATCCGAAAAGCTTTCCGGGAAGAAATCCCGAATACCACCAAATTTATCATCGCCCAGCGGGTATCCAGCATTCAGGACGCCGACCGCATTATCGTACTGGAAGACGGCGCGATCGACGGTTTCGATACCCATGAAAATCTGCTGCAAAGCAATGCGATCTATCGCGAAGTCTATGAAAGCCAGACAAAAGGCGGCGGTGATTTTGATCAGAAAGGAGGTGCACTGTAATGGCACAGGCAAAAGTAGTACCGGGTCCCGGCAGACGGGGCGCTCAGGGTCCGAGGCCCAAACTGGAAAACGCGGGGCCGCTTCTGAAGCGTCTCTCAAAATTTGTGATGCGGAAATATGCGTTCCCGGTCATCGCAGTGCTCCTTTGTATCATCGGCTCTTCCCTCGCCACCGTGCGGGGCACCCTGTTTATTCAGTCTCTGATCGATGACTATATCATGCCGATGACCGGCGTCAGCTCGCCGGATTTTACGCCGCTGAAAAACGCCCTTACACAGTTAGCCGTCATTTATATCATCGGCATCCTCTGCTCCTGGGCTTATAATCAGATCATGGTGAGGGTCAGTCAGGGGGTTTTGCATGACATTCGTGTCACATTATTTACCCGGATGGAATCATTGCCGATCAAATATTTTGACACCCATCCCCACGGGGATATCATGTCCATTTACACCAACGACGTGGATACGCTCCGGCAGCTGATCGGCGTCAGCCTGCCGCAGCTTGCCTCCAGTATGATCACCATCGTCAGCGTACTTTTCAGCATGATCTACCTGAATATCCCGCTGACCGTTGTGACGTTGTTTATGGTCGGCATCATGCTGCTTGTAACCCGCAATGTGGCGTCCCTCTCAGGACGGTACTTTATGGCACAGCAGCAGGATATCGGTAAGGTAAACGGTTATATCGAGGAAATGATGGAAGGGCAGAAAGTCGTGAAGGTCTTCTGTCATGAGGAAGAAAGCCTTGCCGGCTTCCGGAAACTCAACGACAGCCTGCGGGAGAGCGCCAATAACGCCAATAAGTTTGCCAATATCCTGATGCCGCTGAACGCCCAGCTCGGACACGTCAGCTATGTTGTCTGCGCCATCACAGGGGCGTTCCTCGCCATCAACGGGCACTTCGGCCTGACCATTGGCACACTGATTTCCTTCCTGACACTGAACAGGAACTTCAACCAGCCCATCACCCAGGTCAGCCAGCAGCTCAACTCCGTTGTCATGGCTTTAGCAGGCGCCGACCGTATTTTCAGGCTGATGGACGAAACGCCGGAAGTGGATGAGGGATATGTAACCCTTGTCCGCGCCAGAAAAGATGAACAGGGCAACATTCAGGAATGCAAAGAGCGCACAGGCATGTGGGCATGGAAGCATCCCCATCAGGCGGACGGCACCGTCACCTACACCGAACTGACCGGCGACGTTGTATTTGACGATGTGGACTTTGGTTACAGCGATGACAAGATCGTACTGCACAATATCAAGATGTTCGCAACACCGGGACAGAAGATCGCCTTTGTGGGCAGCACCGGCGCCGGAAAAACGACTATCACCAACCTGATCAACCGTTTTTATGATATTCAGGACGGAAAGATCCGCTATGACGGCATCAATATCAACAAGATCAAAAAAGCGGATCTGCGGCGTTCGCTGGGAATCGTGCTGCAGGATACGCATCTGTTCACCGGTACGGTGATGGAAAACATCCGATACGGCAAACTTGATGCCACGGATGAGGACTGTATCGCTGCTGCCAGGCTTGCCAACGCCCACGGCTTTATCAAAAGGCTGCCGGATGGCTATCAGACACTGCTGACCGGAGACGGCGCAAATCTTTCCCAGGGCCAGAGACAGCTCCTTGCGATTGCCAGAGCCGCCGTCGCGGACCCCCCGGTGCTGATTCTGGATGAGGCAACTTCCAGCATTGACACAAGGACCGAGATGCTGGTGCAAAGGGGCATGGATTCCCTGATGAAAGGACGCACCACCTTCGTCATCGCCCACAGGCTCAGCACCGTCCGCAACAGCGACTGCATTATGGTTTTAGAGCAGGGGCGTATCATCGAACGCGGAAGCCATGACGAGCTGATCGCTGAGAAAGGGAAGTATTATCAGTTGTATACAGGAATGAAGGCGGAGGGGCAGTAAGCCCCTCCAAAACACAGGCACAGCCGGTTTTCAATTCTTATCACAAAGTTACTGCATTTCCGCCAGTGCCCTCTTCACATACCCTCTCGAAAAATTGTAACTCCGAAGAGACATTTTATCCGCCTTTTCCGCCTGCAGTATGATATAAGACACCTGCCAGTCCGGTGTATCTATATTCTTAACCTCCCCTTTCAGCCATTTTTCCTTTATTGCTTCATAGTCATGATACTGCCGGATATTTTCCGCATTCATAATAACAGGCGCCGCATCCGCCGACAGCGTATTCAGATACCAGGTATCAAGCTCCATCTTCTCCTGTCTTTTTTCTTCGTCCTGCTTCTGATAAGATGAAATATTATACCGGGCGATCCAGTAATCCGGCTGACTGAAAGACAGTACAAGGTAACAGCAGGCAGTTACCGCCAGACCGTAGCGAAACAACGGAAAATCATGAATCAGCGTCTTTCCGACCACGCCAACCATCAACAGCGCGATCACACCAAGTGCCCAGAGTACAAAGATCCGCAGAAATGTCAGATAATACACACTGATATACAGAAGCATCCTGTAAGCGCTGGATACGATCATCACAAAGGTACAAAGGGAAATCACCAGCAAAATACCTTTTAATATTCTGCTCTCCCTGAAAAAGCCAAGCCCGATCAGCACCAGCCCCAAATTCATCAGACAGATAAAAAGAAGCTGGAAAAACCCCTGTCTTGCATACTGTGCATACGTATAGCCCTCCGGCAGCGTCCCGTATCCGGCAAACAGATACACGATCTGTATGGCACTGAAATAAACATAAATCAGCGCGATTACGGCAGTAGCGGAAATGGCGATCACCGGCTGTCCGTTTCTGTGATCCTTTACGGTATCATCCAGTTCCCGTCCATCCAGCACGGACACCATACCGTAGCTGAAGAAAAAGATTGCCACTGACCAGAAAATGCAGCAGAACACATCCCATCCGTCTACATCCCCGAATATCATATTTACACTGTTTCTAAAGATCACATCCGCAGAGGACAGCAAAATGAGCACGATCGCGATCAGGGGGATCGATATGCCTGCTCCGGCAAGCACATAGAGCGTCTGGGATTTCTTTGCTCCTTTATGTTCTTCCTGCCAGACCTGCACATCCGGGAAAAAGGAAAACATTTTGCCAAGGCTTTTAAAAAACAGCTCCAGCATATTTCCCAGAAATTTTCCGAACTGCCAGTTTTTTGTATCAAAATAAACAGACAGCAGAAAATACATCATCAGCACAAACAGACATGCCTCATTCATCAGGATAATCTTGCCGTTGTCTGTGAAACAGTTTGAAATGCCCAGCATAAGGCTTGCCGCCAGAGTTAAAATATGCTCGCCTCTCCAGGAAATACCGGACTTTCTGATAGTATAGACAGCAAAGCCGATAGTTCCTGCCACGTAAAAAGGGTAGGTAATACCCGATGCATTTTTATAGAGGCAAAAAGTAAAGAAGACCGCATAGATCAGGCTTGCCGGGGCTGCCTTACTGATCAGCGCAGGCTTTGCAAACCGGTCAAATGGTTCCCTTTCCGGTGCTTCCGCGACGTTTCCGTCCGGTAAATCAGGGTACAGGTTATTACCTTCGGAGACCAAAATCTCCGCAGACATGTTTACAGTATTCTTTTCCATGATCATTCTTCCTTTCTATTCCAGTTCCGCAGATCCCCTCACAGTACACCTTCAATGGAAGAGAATTTCCAGCCGCTTCCCGTCTGTAAATTCTCTTGTGCACTTTACGGGGATCTGCTGTTTTTACTTCCGGTTCCGCAGATCCCCTCACAAGTCATCTGCCTTTTTTATGTTGTTTCCTGTTCTTTATCTTCCTCGTACTGAAGAATATCTCCGGGCTGGCAGTTCAGCGCTCTGCAGATTGCCTCCAGCGTGGAAAACCGCACAGCTTTCGCCTTGTTATTTTTCAGAATGGACAAATTGGCGAGCGTGATATCCACCTCAGCGGCAAGATCGGTAAGGCTCATCTTCCGCTTTGCCATCATGACATCCAGATTTACAATGATTCCCATAACTCCCCCTTATATTGTCCAGTCCGTTTCTTCCTTGTATTCCACCGCCTGTTCAAACACAAAACTCAATACCTTGCTGAACAGTCCGGCGATCAGAAACACAAAAATGACCACACCCATCGCTATCGTCATATATACGATGCTTCTGACCCCTGCCATCAGCGCGATAAAAAAACTCCAGTTACCCATTTTCTGCAGACTGACCACATTCTCTTTTACAAAACAGTTCTCTGCCAATACTGTCCTGAATATCTTCCGCAGTTCCCAGAGCAGCTTTTCTGCCGAAACCCCCAGTACAAAATAGATGATGACCGTCTCCTCATAATGCCGGATAAGATAAGGAAGCTGCTCCCCGATCCAACGCACGGTGAAGGGCAGCGTGACCGTCACCACTATACCGCTGTAAAACATCAGATCCAGAAGATATTTCGTTCCCCTGATCCATGTCCATTTTTTCTCCGTCATGCGAATTTTTCCTCCTCATTTTTTCTACTCATTCCGCTTCCTCCCACATATGCATTTTCCTCTTTTCCGCTTCATTTCCTTCCTGCCGTTTTCCCTTCTCGTCTTTTATTATTAAAAATTCCCCGCAGCCGTTTCTCTTCCCCTCCTCTATTTTCTTCCGGTTTTGCCGCGTCTCTCCCGACTCACTCAAAATCCTTCAGACTCTTTCCCGTATACTGCACAGCTATTCGATCCTCCGGATTTACATCCGTCAGATACAGCACGATCAGAAACAACCATTCCAAGGGTTTCATCAGAAAATAAATAACATCCGCCGTGTATCTGGAACGGATCAGTTTTGCAGCAGGAAAACCGTAAGTATCATAAAAATGTCTTACCCTTTTGTGAAGACGCGGCAGGCGCTCCTCCAGAACCTGTTCAAAAGCGTTTGCCACACAGAGCTGTCTGTTGACGATCACCTGATGTCCGTGCCGCACGCCCAGCCGTCCGGGCTTTACGATCTTTTCATGTCCGCCAGCCGCCACGGTGCAGAGATAGTGCTCGTCATAGTAAATATTCTGCGGAGCAACCCTCTGGGACAGCGTCCAGTCACTGGTCTCCGTAAACGCTTTGATGACTGCATCCGGTTTCTGCCCGAACAGAAACAAAATACCGATCAAAATACCAAGCAGCGGCCACATCAGTAAAAATGCCGCCAGAGGCCAGCGCTCCGATCTCGCCAGAAAGTGGTTGCAGGCATAAAAGATTCCTTTGCCTGATCGATCCTGCTCCCAACGGGAGCCCTCCGTTTCGACCATCCGCCGCCACTCCCACATTTTATATCCCACTGTCCTTGCCGTGAGCATCAAACAGTTGAGGGGAACCAGCAGAAGATAGCACTCAAATACCTCCCCTCGAAAAACCTGTATTCCCCAGACAATACTTTCTATCGTTCCCAGATACATTGCCGCCATCCCGAGTACCAGAAGCAGCGGCGGCATTTTATTCAGCGAAATATAATTCACCACAAAATATCCGATAACAGCTATTAACGCTATCACCGCCACAGTAAGCTGTGATCTTGTATAAATCGGCGTATGCGTCTGGCTGTTCACCAGCTGCTCCTGCCAGTCCTCTCCAAACATCACTCCCTCAAAAGTACCGAGATAGATCAGGCTGTAAAAAATCCCCAATACCACGCACGCTATATCAAGAACTCTGCCCTTCTGATGAAGTTTCTGATCTTTTCGCCCTGTGATCAGCAGATAAATCTCTGTTCCTGTCAATACGATCGGAAGTATCATAAACCCTCCATAAATAGTCATACCCGACAAAATGCCGCCAATCAGTTCCGATGCTATTTCGCCCAGGCTCCATCCCTTTGCGATCCGCATTCCTATTGAACCGACCTGTATGATCAGTGCCGGCAATACACCAAGCGCTTCAGACAGCATCACTGCACCCAAAAACGGATGCCGTTTAAAAAAGTCCCTCTTTTTTCTGTTTTCCGTATTTTCTTCCATCTTTCCAGACTCCTGCGTTGACTTCCCGCATATTTTCCTCTTTTCCGCACCGCTTTCCACGCATTTCCACACATAATAAACATGATAAGTTTCCGGATACTGCGCAGACGCAGATTTGCGGATCAAGAATTCTGATTTTCAGCCTTCCACCTGCTTCTATCGTCAATATATCACCAGTTTGATTGAATGTCAATATATTTTTATTGTTTTTCGATAAATATTTATCGTTTTACCATCTTTTGTACTTCAAGCAGTTTATTACATCATAAGAAGTCCTGTACATAGCCTGTTCTAATGCCTGTTAATGATAGAATAATCATCCGTGTATTTTCCCGTCTGATAATCATAAATAAAAATCTGATACGGTTCATCCAGAGAGATCCAGATATCAAAATTTCTGCTTTCAAATTCACCGTCAGTGATCAGCTGGTCATTAAAAGTCCAGTAGGATGCGTTTTCCCCGATGACAGAATTAACAGAAAAGCAGACGCCCTCCGTTCCGTTTACGGATTCGATCCCGCCGATGTAGTTCAGGGCATCTTTATTTCTGTCCAGTTCAATAAAGCGGCTGTATATTTCATTTTCCAAATCCGCCAGCTTTTCATTGTGATAATGTTTCCAGTTATATATCTCTTCGCGGTCATAATCCGGACAGGCAAAATATGCTTTTTTGCCTTTCATATCGGGAATGGAAACGGTAAACTCCTCTTTTGAGGATTGAAAAGGCAGTGTTTCGGCGCCGTATACAAGCACGTTCACAGCGTTGCGATCATCTTCATTCTCTTCCCAAACGATACGGGTAACCCGGCAGGAAGCCAGATTTACCGTGCCGTTTATGACAAGGCAATCCGTTTCTTCGTCATATAAAAGTTCGTCTGCGCTTATCTCAGAGGTAGACAGGGGAGAACCCGTCACAAATATTTTTATAAAGGCGGAGAGCAGAAAAAGGATCAGCATGCCTGCAATGATCCCGATAGCCGTTTTCAGCCTTCTGGTATGCCGGCGTATTTTTTTTAATCCGTCAAGTACAAGCTTTTCATTCGGCTCAGTGTCTGTATCCAATTCTTCTTTCATTTCCAGATAAACCCGACTGCATGCTTCACATTCGTCTAAATGTTTTCTTACAAGGTCTTTTCCCGCTTCGCTCAATATTTCATCAATATATCCGGGAAGCAGGTCTTTGATGATGTCACAGGAAAAATGGTTATTCATTTTTGTTCAGCTCCTTTCTGATTTTTTGTTTCGCCCGATAGAAAACCGTTCTGCTCCAGTTTTCGCTCTTTCCCAAGATGGAACCTATTTCGCGGAAAGAAAGTTCTCCTGTAATCCGGTACAGGACAACCTCCCGCTCTATTTCCGGCAGATGATGAACAGCCCGATAGAGTTCGATCCTGTTTTCCTGATGTAGTATACTGGCCTCACCGTCCGGCACGGAATCGTCTGCCATATAATCCGTCAGTTCCACTGTTTCCATATGTTTTTTTCTGCGGAGTTCCTGATACAAAATATGTTTTGCTATCTGGCAGAGCCATACGGATAATTTACAGGACCCGTCATAACGGGAAATGGAACCCGTTGCCCGCAAAAACGTTTCCTGCATGAGATCCCGAGACCATTCCGCGTCGTGCGTATGGGAATACAAAAAGCGGTAAACCAGATCCGCATATTCCTGATAGACAGAATCCATGTCCGTATTTTTGCAGAATTTCTGCATTTTTTACCTCCTCATAAGTGAAATTTCCGGTTGTTCAGGATATTTTTTGTTGCTTACATCTTATATCACATAATCAGGATGTTTGTTACAACATAAAATGAATTTCTCATTGACTTTACATCTTCCTTTTTTGATAATATAATTTATCATATTGTTTTAGTTTCCATAAATATTTATATCATCAAACAGGAGAATCATCATGAACAAATCATCAGACTTAAGAAACCTGCTCATGCGGATCGATCACAGAGGTTATCCCGCCTATAAAGATACAAAGGGCAAATATCAGTTTGACCAATATATTCTGTCCATAGACCATGTACAGGGGGATCCCTTTGCCTCTCCTTCCAAAGTAAGCCTTCTTATACCGGGACGCATCGCAGGCTTCGGAAAGGAATGTTATGAGACAAAGGAGCGCAGGATCGCCTTTCAGGACTATCTGCTTCGACGCATGTATCTGAAAGTAAAGGATTTTTCCTTTAAGGCAAAGGGCTCCGGCAAGAGCGGCCTGATCGGCATCAGCCGCCCGGGGCAGGAAATCTTAGAGCGCAGTGCCTGCAGTGTAAATCCGGCAAACGGAGATGTGGAAGTCCGTATGGAGATCGGCTTTCCTGCCAACGGACGTACCATCAACGCCGGGGAACTGATCAAAATCTTATTTGATTTTCTGCCGCTCTGTGTGCGCCAGACCCTGCTTGCCGCTTCCTGTCCGAAATCCTCCCTTGAAAAAGTACTTTTTCTGGCGGACGACCAGAAGGCGATCCGGGAAGCCCTGAAGGAACAGGGCCTTGTGGCATTTGTGGCAAACGGCGCCGTTCTTCCGAGAAAATCCGGCGTTTCTTCTCTTCCGATGAAAGAGGCTGTTCCTTTCCGGTCCCCGGTATCCATGGAAGTAACATTTAATCTGCCGCACAGCGGCGCCCTTTCCGGCATGGGTATTAAAAAAGGCATTACTCTGATCGTAGGCGGCGGCTACCACGGAAAATCCACCCTTTTAGAGGCATTGATGGCAGGCGTTTATAACCATATCGACGGAGACGGCAGGGAATATGTGATCACAGACAATACGGCGGTGAAACTCCGGGCGGAAGACGGCAGAAGTATTCAGAAGGCGGATATCTCCATGTTTATCCGCAACCTTCCGAACGGCAGGGATACGACTGCTTTTTACACGGAAGATGCCAGCGGCAGCACCTCTCAGGCGGCTAATACCATCGAAGCTATGGAAGCGGGCACAAAACTTTTCCTGATCGATGAGGATACCAGTGCTACGAACTTTATGATCCGGGACGATCTGATGCAGCGCGTTGTCAGCAGGGATGCGGAACCGATCATTCCTTTTATCGACAGGATCAGGGAACTTTACGATTCCTACGGTGTCTCCACAATACTGGTGGCAGGAAGCTGCGGCTCTTACTTCCATAAATCCGACTGTATCGTCCAGATGAAAAAGTACAGCCCTGTCGAGATCACCTCTTTTGCCAAAAAGGAAGCGGAAAACTATCCTTATTCTACCGGAGATCTCCCCGCTGCCGCGGCTCCCGATTTTCGCAGGATCGTAAGGAGAGATGACGCTTTCGCAAGGGAAAACAGAATAAAAATGCGCACGGACGGAACAGACGGCTTCTCCATCAACAAGACAGAGGTGGACCTGCGCTATGTGGAACAGCTTGTGGACTCCGAACAGCTCACCGCCCTCGCCCATATGCTGAAGTCCATGAAGCTTCACGACTTTGACGGGAAAAAGACACTGCAGGAAGCAATCACAGGCATCTATAAGCGAATTGACACAAAGGGGTTTTCCGTGTTTGCAGGCGGAGAATATCTGCCCGGAAATCTCGCCATGCCCAGGCCGCAGGAACTGTATGCGGCGATCAACAGGTGCAGAGAATTGATCAAAATATCATAGGCTGGCGGTTGTACATTTCGCCGACAACTTTATACGGATAAATCCCGGAATAAGCGTATCGTTACCTTATGCCGGGATTTTCCGCGATCTCTTCAAGCGGCTTGTTTTTACTTATTTTTTGCATACTTGAGAAATTTTTATAAAAATAAAGTTTATCTTTACTTTAACAGGTAAAAGTGCTAAAGTGAAATATAATGTTATAAAATGCTGAAAGGATAAGGAAATGCCAATTACAGAACTGTTAGAACAAAACTGCAAAATGTACGGAAACGACATCTGCCTTGTGGAGATCAACCCGGAAGTAAAGGACAAGCGCAGAGTGACGTGGAAGGAGTATGAACTGATCGAGCCCTCCCACGCACCCTACTACAGGCGTGAGATCACCTGGAACGTGTTTAACGAAAAAGCAAACCGCTTTGCCAACCTGCTTTTATCAAGGGGCATTACGCAGGGAGACAAGGTTGCCATCCTGCTGATGAACTGTCTGGAATGGCTGCCGATCTATTTCGGTATTTTAAAGACCGGCGCTCTTGCCGTACCCCTGAACTTCCGCTACTCTTCCAGCGAGATTGAATACTGTCTGGATCTGTCCGAATCCGATATCCTGATCTTCGGACCGGAATTTATCGGTCGTATCGAAGAAATCGCAGACCGTATCAGCACTAACCGGCTGTTGTTTTATTTCGGGGAAAACTGCCCCTCCTTTGCTGAGGATTACAACGTGCTGACGGCGGACTGCTCCAGTATTTCCCCGAATATCATGCTGACGGACAAGGATGATGCCGCCATTTATTTTTCTTCCGGCACAACCGGTTTCCCGAAGGCCATTTTACATAATCATGAAAGCCTGATGCACTCCTGCAAAGTGGAACAGAACCACCACGGCCAGGGCAGGAACGACGTTTTCCTCTGCATCCCGCCGCTCTACCATACCGGTGCAAAGATGCACTGGTTCGGCTCCCTGTTATCCGGCAGCAAAGCTGTCTTATTAAAGGGCACAAAGCCGGAATATATTTTAGATGCCGTGTCAAAAGAAAAATGTACGATCGTCTGGCTGCTTGTGCCCTGGGCACAGGATATTCTGGAAGCTTTGGATTCCGGCAGACTGAAGATCGAAGATTACGAACTGTCCCAGTGGCGTCTGATGCATATCGGCGCACAGCCCGTCCCCCCCTCACTGATCCGGCACTGGAAAGACTATTTTCCGGATCACTTATACGATACCAACTACGGCCTCAGCGAATCCATCGGACCGGGCGCCGTACATCTCGGTGTGGAAAATATTCATAAAGTCGGCGCCATCGGCATACCGGGCTATGGCTGGGAAACCAAGATCATAACTCCTGACGGCAGCCCGGTCGTTCAGGGAGACGTTGGCGAATTATGTGTCAAAGGTCCCGGCGTCATGACCTGCTATTATAATGACGAGAAAGCTACTGCGGAAGTTCTAAAAGAAGGCTGGCTTCTGACCGGCGATATGGCAAGGCAGGACGAAGACGGCTTTATTTATCTGGTAGACCGTAAAAAAGACGTTATCATCAGCGGCGGCGAGAATCTTTATCCCGTACAGATCGAAGACTTCATCCGCACCCATAATGCCGTTCATGATGTGGCGGTAATCGGGCTTCCCGATAAGCGTTTGGGTGAGATCGCGGCAGCAATTATCGAGTTGAAACCGGATGCAACCTGCAGCGAAGAAGAGATGAACCTGTTCTGCACCGGCCTCCCCAGATATAAACGCCCCCGCAAGATCTTCTTTGACGATATTCCCAGGAACCCCACCGGCAAGATCGAAAAACCGGTACTGCGCGAGCGGTATCAGGCAGACCGCCTGGTGGAAGCGGAGATCAATGCATAAAACAGGCAGCAAGCAGAGAGCTGCTGCAAAACATCAGGTTTTGCAACAGCTCTTTTTTACACCATATTCTATTTCCGGATCAATATAATTTCACGCGTTGTAATATTTCATATCCTCTGTTTTCGGCTTACCCGAAATAATATTTTATTTTCTCAAAAAAATCTGATATAACAAAGCGGCTGTCAATATCATCATACACCCTGATCTGCCGGCTGGAAGTGCCGGAAAAGTCATATTCCCCGTCTTTCTTAACCCTGCACGGCGCATCCTCCATATGAAAATGTCCCAATGTATGATTCAGCATTAAACCCACTACCGGCGAATCACCAAGGCACCACAGCTCACCGGCAAAACTGGTAGCTGCCGCTCCGCGGGACATGGTCAGATACCGCCCGCCCAGCACGGTCGACGTATCCTCCATAAGCCGCGCATGCTCTTCTGCAACACGCATTGTATTTTCCACAAGATACCTTCCCAAACCGCCGCATGGATACACATGATTCAGCAGTTCAAAAAAACCGGCTTTCATCGTAATATAGACCGGTTTGGGAACCTGCCATAATTCCACATCTGACTGAAAAACCGCACTGGCTCCATGAATATCGCCAAGCAGATTATATTCCCCGCCTCCCCGCGGATAGGCATCTCCTCCGATCCAGATCAGCGTGATCTTCCCCGCGATGCCAGGTTCCATCAAAAGAGCAGACGCAGCGTTGGTGATCGCGCCGGTGCAGCAGACAAACAGCGGTCTGGGATCGTCTTTTATTGCCTCTTCAATAATAAAATGTGCCCCTTCGCTCTCAACAGGAGTATTTTCATCCTCAAGTCCCGCATCTGCTCCATGCAGTACGCGCACTTCACCGGTAAGCCCCATCAGGCCCAGCACCTTTTCAATCTCCTCAAAACTTTTCCGCTCTGTCCCTGCATTGTTTACCCCGCCATAATGTTCTGATATAATTCCCCTCACATCAAAACGCGGCGTCATCAGCATATGAGCAATACAGTATTGATCATCCGCCTCATTATCCGCATCCGTGTCACATATAACGCGGAGCTGTTTATCCAACGGAAAGGGAAAGGGTTTTTCTTTCAGCATTTTAAACACCTCACATAAATTCAATCTCTTTCAGGCAGACACTTCCTTTGCCATGGTATACCAGATAAAGCGCATGTATGCCGTTTAAGGAAACAGGAGCAGTTATCTCCTGCCAATCATCTCCATGAACGCCAAAATCTGCCACCGCCAGACAATCTCCCTTTTCAGCATCATCGGAACGCATTTCAAAACTGCCTTCTCCGTCCCCCTTCAGCAGGAGTTTAATCCCCTTTACCTGATCCGCCTCAAAATACTTGAAGCCGATCGTCACGCCGTCTGTAATATTCCGTATGTATTGTTCCCGCCTCGCCTCTTCCGCAGTTGAAACATCTTCCCAGATGCAGGGAAAAACATCCGGGTCCGCATCACGATATAAAAGCATTCTCCGGCTGTCTTTGCAGGTCAGATGACAGGCATAGGCAGCCTGCCACACTCCCGCGGCAGGCAGAGCTCTGCCTGTCAAGCCGCTGCTGGTAACTTCAACCTGAGGAATGGTGCCGTCGGAAAGAATCCGGATCGGTTCCGCACAGCCTTGTCTCGAAAACTGCGTACACTGCGTATGGCGCTGATAAAAAATATAATATTGCCCGCCGACACAGACGATACCGCCATGATTGTTTCCCGGAAGGCAGACCGGATCTTTTTGCCCGTTAAGCCCAATGTCGGCATTTGAAACGATAACGCCGCCATAAGTGAACCCCTTTGTCGGTTCCTTACTGACAGCATAACACAATTCGTGGCACACTTCACTGGAATAAACAAGATAATACAAACCGTTTATTTTACGCATGGACGGCGCTTCATAATATCCATGGCCTTCAAAACCGGTTCCTTCCGTATTGATATCACGCGGCAGGCAGACAACAGGCCCGCCTGTCACAGTCAGCATATCCTGTGCCAGTTCCACCGCCATACAGCCTAAGCTTACGCTGCCCCCCAGTTTGACCGCGATCGCTTCCGAGGTATAGCCATAATAAAGATAAATACGTCCGTCATCATCCACAAGAACCGATGGATCGTAAGGCATATATTCACGAAAAACCCTGCCGTCCGCATAATGCACATGTCCATAAAATTCAAAGGGACCGGCGGGGCTGCTGCTGACAGCCACGCCAAATTCAAGCTTCGTTCTTATGCAATAAAACAGATAATATCTTTTATCCGGCCCCTGCACAACGTCCGGTGCAAACAGTTCCAGCTTTCCGTCGCTGTTATGCGGATCCTGATCCTTCCTATAGGATACTCCCTCATAGCGCCAGTCGCTCAGATCATGCAAAGGGGCCGACCATACTACATAATCTTCCAGACAAAACCAGTTCCCGCCGGATCTGTCATGAGAACCGTATACATAAAGCCGTTCCTCAAAAATACGGGGTTCTCCATCCGGAACATACTCATATAAAGGTAAATATGGATTCGGGGAAATTCCTTTCATTGCCTTCTCCTTTTCAAGCTTATTCTCCTGCGATAGCCAGGCGCATCACATTCGCCTGATCGATCTCAGATGCGTTTAATTCACCTGTCATATTGCCATTACTCATAACAAGGACACGGTCGCTGACAGATACAAGTTCCGGCATATCGGAAGAGATCATCACAATAGACATACCTTTGTTTGCCAGATCATCCAGTATCTTATAAAAATCCGCTTTTGTCCCGACATCAATACCCTTTGTCGGCTCATCGATAAACAGAATATCGGGATTTTTCATCAGCCATTTCCCAAGAATGACTTTCTGCTGGTTTCCGCCGGACAGATTGGCTACCATGGAATTTACGGAAGGCGCTTTCACCCGCATATCCGTAAATTGTTTCATCACCTGCTCTTTTTCTGTCTTTTTATCAATAAACAGTTTCTTCGGCAGCCACGGAAGCGAGGGAAGGCTCGTATTATGCAGTATCGACATCGTATCAACAAAGCCTGTCAGTTTGCGTTCCTCCGTTACAAAGCCTATCCCGCTTGCGATCGCGTCCTTCGGAGACGTGATATTTACTTCTTTTCCGTTAATAAATACCGTCTTGGATACCCCTTCTGTCAGCTTTCCGAAAATACCTTCCAGAATCTCGCTGCGGCCGGCTCCCACAAGGCCCCCGATACCAAGAATCTCCCCCTTCCGCAGTTTAAAACTTACATGATTTACAATATTCCGGTCACGGATCGTAGGATGCGGTACCACAAGGTCTTTGACTTCCATTACAACTTCTCCGGGCTCCCGCGGCGTCTTTACATACATATTTTCAATCTTACGCCCGATCATTGCCTGAATCAGTTCATCCCGGTTATTCCAGTCTTTTGTTTCTCTGGTCTCGATCACATTCCCGTCGCGGATCACCGTAACGCGGTCGCATATGCGGTAAATTTCCTCCATCTTATGAGAAATATAAATACAGGAAACGCCGTTTTTCTTTAAATCCACCAGAAAATTCATCAATACATCTACTTCTTTATCAGTAAGCGCCGTAGTCGGCTCATCAAGAACCAGTATCTTCGGATTTGTAGAAATACCGCGCAGTATCGCAAGCATCTGAAGCTGCCCGCTGTTTAATTTACGCACGACCGTTTTCGGGCCGGCTTCAATACCTACCATATCAAGCAGCTTCTGTGTATCATCGTACATCTTTTTATAATCCACGAACATATTTCCCGGCTGATTACCGACATAGATATTTTCCGCGATAGAGGAATCCAGAAAAGCGCTTACCTCCTGATAGATCATGGCAATTCCCGTATTCCGCCCGTCGGCTACGGAATTAAATATCTGCTTTTTGCCTTCTAACCATACTTCGCCTTCATATTCCCTGCTTGTATAGGTTCCGCTCAGCACTTTCATCAACGTAGATTTTCCTGCTCCGTTTTCTCCTACGATTCCTAGTATCTCTCCTTTTCTGAGATCGATCGACACATCATTCAATGCAACGACACCGGGAAACTTTTTTGTGACATGGCGCATTTCAAGAATAATATCGTTCATTTTCACTCTAACCTCTCATTCTGCCGCCTCCGCGGCTTTCCAGTCAACAGGCCTCTTTTTTTCTCTTATGCTCTGCGGGCGCTCTTTTGACGGAAATAATCGATCAGCAACGCAATAACAAGGATCAGGCCGTACACAACGTTCTGCCAGTTTGTGGAAATCCCCATAACTACCAGCGCATTTGTGATAACCGCAAACAGCATGCATCCGAGAACAGAACCTACGATCGTCCCTGAACCGCCGCGCATCGCAGTACCGCCTATGATGACAGAAGACATGATTGTCAGAGATGTTCCCGCTCCCGCCGTAAGCTGCGCGCTGGAAAAACGCGAACAATACAGGATACCCGAAACAGCCCCGAAAATGCCTACCAAAATAAAAAGTCCTGTGTGAATTCTTTTTACATTAATACCCGCAAGATTTGCCGCCTCTGTATTTCCCCCTACGGCAAGGATCTTTCGTCCGATCTTCATATGCTTCATAATAACATAGCCGATAACCGCCAGAACCAGCGCATAAATGACAGTGATCGTCACCTGTCCCGCCAGTCTTGTCTGGGCGATCGCTTTAAAAGAACCAGAAATACCGGGTATCGGATTGTTGTCTGTAATAACGGCGGATATGCCTTCTACGATATTGGATACCGCCAGCGTTGCGATAAAACCGGGCAGTTGAAAATAATCTACCAGCACTGCATTGCATACGCCCACAGCCGCACCGACAAGAATTCCCAGCAAAAGCGCAACAGGAAGCGGCATGCCGCTTGTCTCGGCCATCGCCGCGATAATTCCGCCCAGGGCCGTCGTCGCCGCGATCGACATATCCATACGTCCGGATGCCATCAGCATTGTCAGCGGAACGGCAAGAATAGTCGTATAACTTGTTGTCCTTAAAATATCAAACAGATTATTTGAATTCAGAAAAGCCGGATTTACTAAAGAAGCAATAATGACTAAAATAATAAGAGGAAGCAATGCGCCCAGCTCCTTTACTTTCATAACGTCACTAAGTGATAATTTCTTATTCTTCATAACAACAGATCTCCTCCTTCTGTGGTATAGCCGGGGCCGGCGTTATGCCCGCCCCCGTTGCGGTTCCTGCCTGATTTTATCCCTGCAGGCTCCTTCCCTGTACTCTTCCGCTTAATTACCAATTTGCTCAATTAATATTGATACCATGTTCAGCGGCATACGCGTCTACTTCCTCAGGCATTACCCAGATTTTCGGCGGAAAGTTTTTGTATTCAAACTCTTCCCCATTGATGATCTGCTCTACAACGCCGCAAAGCTGTTCGCCGCCCATGTATACCGTATCTACAGAAGAGGTTGCGCTCAGCGCACCGCTCTTTACACGCCTTAAAGCGTCTTCATCCAGGGAAAGCCCGCATGCGATCACCTGTCCCTGCAGTCCGTTCTCTTCAATATAAGAAGCCGCTCCAACCGCACTGTACATATCACAGCAGATAATCACATTCGTTTCGGGATGCGCAATAAACAATGCGCCTATGGCGTCCTGTGCAGTGGCAGCATTTGATTCGGACTCCCCTTCGCCAAGTTCATTGACTGCACCGCTGTAGTTTTCAGCGAGACTATCCAACACGCCTGATTTTACCGTCTGCTGGGCTACATTGCTCGAAGCGATCGACATGCTGACATAATTAATCTCTTCAAGCCCCTTTTCTTCAGCAAACTGCGCTATCTTTTCCCCCTGCTGTTTTCCCGACTCATAGGAATCAATGCCAACCTGCGCAACGACATATTCTTCACCGGGATTATTATTAAAATCAAGAACAAGAACCCCCGCTTCTTCCGCACGGTTTAAAAAATCTTCAAAAATAGAAATATCGACCATATTGGCTGCGATAACATTATAGCCCTGAATCAGTGCCGTTTCCGCAAGGTCAAGCACGCCTGCATCTCCTGTCTCTGCATCTGCGGGAGCCCAGTATACGCTTTCCCATCCTCTTGCTGCCGTAGCATCCGCAAATCCCTGCTCTATATTTCCCCAGAAATTCCCGCCGGAAGTTTCTCCTATCAGAGCAATCTTTACATCTGTAATACCTGTATAATCCGCATCAGCCTTTGCCGCTGCAGATTCCTCTGTGCCGGCAGAAGTTTCCGCTCCATCGGCCGCTGCATCTTCTACGTCTGCCGAAGCATCAGACGGTGCATCAGAACCGGCCCCGCATGCAGTAAGGGTGAACATCATCGCTGCCGTTAACAATAATGCTGTAATTTTTTTGATTTTCATTTTTTCTCTCCTTTTCTTTGTTGTGTAAATTTATTTCATATATTATGCAAAAATATGATTTGTGATTTTCCATTTTTCTCCGTCCGAAAATCACTTGATCTGTTGGTTAAACTATACAGCAGCACAATCAAATAGTCAACAAAAAAGTGCTTTATTCTTTATATTTGTTGAATTTACACAAATTCCATCATGTGAAATTGTCTAATTTTAAGTATGGTCTTCTTCCGGAAATTTCCGTTCCGTTATGTGAAATTATTTTACATATTTCATTTTAAGAAAAACTATATGAAATATTTTCTATAAAATTACACAAATAATTTACAGATTAATAATGGAAAAAAGCAGAAAAACATTGTATGATAATACATAGTTAATTACATCGAAAGCATATGGCATTCCGGTGTTTATGCTATATATCCACAGAAAGGCATGATTGCTGATGAAAAAAGTAAAACTAACAGATGTGGCAAAAGCCGCAGGCGTCTCAACAGCAACAGTATCAAGAGTACTCAATAACAACGGATATGTTTCAGGCGAAGTACGCCTGTCTGTCTGGAACGCTGTCAGATCCACCGGCTACGGCAAGGGCCCCGGCGAAGACCATCCCTCCAGGCAGAAACTTGTGGGCGTCATATTGAAAAAACTGCCTGTCAATATGTTTTTTGAGTCTGTAAATTATGCCCTGCAAAACGAACTTGAAAAGGCAGATATGCAGCCCATTACCATTTTTTGCGATCATGTAAATAACAATACGGTAAAAGAACGGACAAAAAAACTTCTGGATTATCATGTCTGCGGCCTTATCATCAGCGGCTTTGAAGATGATGTTCTGACAAAAGAAGTCCGCTCCCTTTTATCAGAATGCGGTATTCCTGTCGTATTTGTAGAACGTCTTGCAGACAGTCAGGGCTTTAACCGGATCTGTGTAGACAACACCCGCGGCGGATATCTCGCCGCCAGACATCTGATCGAGAAAGGACACAGGAAAATCGTATATATCAGCAGAGGAAAGACAGATTACCACGCCGGAAGTTATCGTTTAGAAGGATTTATGAAAGCCATCCGGGAAGAAAAACAGCCGCCGGAATATCTGATCAAAACCTGCTCCTCCCCCGACGTGTCGGAAGGATACCGCGCTTTAAAAGAAGCCGAACAGGAATTGCCCGGATTTACGGGCGTTCAGGCATGGTATGACGGTTATGTGGTAGGCGCATTACAATATTTATACGAAAAAGGCCTAAGGGTACCGGACGACATTGAAGTGATAGGACATGACGGCACTTACTCCGCACTCCTGGCCCCTCCGGTCAGCAGTGTATGCCTTCCTTTTGAAGAGATGGCGGCGGCAGCCGTAAATGTGATCGTAGAATGGCAGGATGAATCTGTTGAACATTTTGTGAAAAGTGTTTATCTTGAACCGAAACTTATACTGCGTTAAAAAGACAGGACAGTTTCCCGCCCTGTCCTTTTAGCGCTTCTTTTAAAACCCCTCTTTTCGTCTCTCCTTCCGAAGCTCCGCCCTCTTCTTCCCGCTCTCCCATTCGATTTTCTCCGTCTCCGACTTCAGTTCCAGGCCAAACTCCACGGTTTTCGGGCGCTCGTTCTCATCCAGCGCCACCATCATCACATAGGCCCTGTTGATCGGACGGCGGAAACCGTGAATATCTTCTATATAGCTGTCCACCCTCACTTCCATGGAACTTCTTCCGATATAGGTCATTCTTCCGATTATGACCACCATATCTCCCAGAAATGCCGGCTCCTTAAACTGCAGGTTATCGATACACGCCGTCGTTACCTGCGCCTCGCAGTGGCGTCTCGCCGTAACTCCCGCCACCTCGTCAATCCACGCCATAAGTTTTCCGCCGAAAAGACGATTGGCGCCATTGATATCCTCGTATTTCAGCAGGCGGAACTGTTCCGTCCGGCTGTCTTCTACATATTTCTTTTGCACTTGATTCACTCATTCCTTTCGCTTTACTCTGATGGAAACAGCAGTGAAAAATATCATTTTTCAATCTGCCCCTTCTTCAGCCAAAATACTAACCGTCTTTTTATAATACATATAATTTCAATAATAAATTCATAGCCTCCGCCGAACAATATTTTATAAATTATAGCCTCCCGACACGGAAATTACAATAGCCGTTACCAGCTTACCGCCTGAATAATAAAAATTCCCAAATTTCACCTCTATTATGATATACTTACCATAATCAAACATATATCCTGAAAACCATGGCAGAACATACCAAGCTACAAGAAAGGACATTCCCCATGAAAACAGTAATCGCCATCGATTCCTTCAAGGGCAGCCTCACCTCCATAGAAGCCGGAAACGCCATCAAAAAGGGCATCCTGAACGTCCTGCCTGACACAGATGTCATTATAAAACCTCTTGCCGACGGCGGTGAAGGCACAACAGAAGCCCTTGTGGAAGGACTTGGCGGAGAAATGGTTCTAATCGATGTCCATGGTCCGCTGGAAGCCCCCGTCAAAGCAGGTTACGGTATTATCCCCGAGACAAACACTGCCATCATGGAAATGGCAGCCGCCGCAGGCATTATCCTTGTCGGGAAAGACAAGCGCCCTCTGGATGCCACAACCTACGGCGTCGGCGAAATGATAGCGGATGCCGTAAAACGCGGCTGCAGAAACTTTATCATCGGCATCGGCGGCAGCGCGACCAATGACGGCGGTATCGGCATGCTGGCTGCACTGGGCTATGAATTTCTGGATAAAAACGGACAGCCCGCGGGTATCAGCGCCGGCGCGCTTAAAAATATTGCTTCCGTTCGTACCGAAAAAGTTATGCCGGAACTGAAAGAATGCCGTTTCCGGATCGCATGCGATGTAACGAACCCGCTCTGCGGCCCGAACGGCGCAACTTACATTTACGGTCCGCAAAAAGGCGTTGCGGATAAAATAAAAGATGATCTGGATCACGCTCTGGCAGATTATGCAAAGCTGACCAGCCTACACACAGGAACGGATTACAGTAATTATGAAGGCGCAGGTGCCGCCGGCGGGCTCGGTTTCGCCTTTTTAAGTTATCTGCACGCGGACCTGCAGCCGGGAATCCAGCTCGTTATGGACGCTGTAAAGATGGAAGACGCCATAAAAGGCGCCGACCTTGTCTTTACCGGCGAAGGCCGCCTCGATCACCAGTCAGCCATGGGAAAAGCCGTAACCGGCATTGCAAAACTGGCAAAAAAACACGGCGCTCCAGTGATCGCCCTTGCCGGTGCAGTCACTGATGGCGCCGAAGAATGTAACCATCATGGCATCGATGCTTTTTTCCCGATCCTTCGTCAGATCACCACGCTGGATGAAGCGATGGATCCTGATACAGCAAAACAGAATCTGACGAAAACGGCGGAACAGATCATCCGCCTGATCGCTGCCGTAACATAATTCAGAATGTTAAAAATGCCGAAACGATCGGAATTGTTATAACTGACAGCAATGTCGTTATGATGCATCCTTTGGTGCACTCTATCGCGTCGGCGCCGCTGTCTGCCGCCAGCATAACAGCAGTCGTCCCTACCGGCATTGCTATCATCAGGACAAACACCCCTTCCACCATTGACGGCCATGGCAGAAGTCTGAATAAAAGCGCCGCCGCAATTGGAATGGCCAGCATTTTGATTGCGGCAAATGCATATACTCTCCTGTCCAGGAAAAATTCTTTCTTACCGCCCTGCGCCACAGATGCCCCGATCAGTATCATGGAGAGAGGCACCGCCGCATTTCCCACATAATTAAAAAATGTACAAACACTCTCAGGCATCGTTATTCCGGTTGCAAATATCGTGATCGTAACTACGCAGGCGACCACACCCGGGTTAAGCAGCTTTTTCCACTGTCCTCCCTTTGCTGTATCTTCATCGCCCTGCGCCTTACCGCTTTTCGCCGCCAGATAGACGCCGTATGTATAAAAAAGCAGATTATATCCCAGATTATAAAAAGCAATAAGGAGCATGGATTCCTTCCCGAAAATACTGGAGATCACCGGAATTCCCATAAATCCCACATTGGAAAAAACCATCATCAGTTTATAAAGATTATGATGCTCCTTTTTTGTCCGCAAAAGAGATGCAGTCGGTCCGCTGAGTAAGATCAGCGTGCCATAATAAACAACGACCAGGATCAATGTCTGAAAAAGCATGCTGCCCTCCAGACGCGCTCCTCCGCCCAGCACACCATTGACCATAAGACAGGGATTCAGCACATTGACCACTATTTTCGACATTTTACTGCAGGCGTTATCATCCAGCCACCTGATCTTAAATACTATGAATCCCACCAGCATCATGGCAAGCAGCACCAACATCTGTTGCACTATCACAAATATATCCATTTCGCCATATTTCCTCTTCTTGATTTTTTTCCTTCACTGTTATCTCATATTTCCGGGCAAATTTCAAGGGTGTATAAGAATCTTCTTACACACCCTGCATCCCCGGAAAAAATTCTATGCCTGATAATAATTGTTATGAAAGCCCCCGTTCATATTTCCTCCTGCCGGTTGCTTAATTGTCTGATAGAAATTTACCAGTGTGGCATCCATATAAGGATATACATAAAGCACAGCCAGCCCGCAGGTGATCGTACAAAGAAGAAGCCACGGAATAAAGGAAAGAAGCAGCACAAAATAGTCCATTTTATGTCCGTCCATCATCTCAATACTTGCATCCAGCGCTTCCTTACCGCTCATTTCCGGATGTTCCGCCAGAATATAATATGCCTGAGAATAACTGATCGCTTTGATCACGCCGGGTACAAACAAAAGCAGGCTCCACAAAAATATAAATATCCTCATTAAAATCGTCAATACCAATGTATCCGTAAACCGC
Organism: Lachnospiraceae bacterium; assembly: GCA_910573755.1. GTDB lineage: Bacteria > Bacillota > Clostridia > Lachnospirales > Lachnospiraceae > 1XD8-76. Next base: position 301,056 of record CAJTBO010000001.1, read on the forward strand.
TGAAATCCGCTGAACAGCACATTTACATCCGGTTCATAACCTCTTGTCAGATTCAGATAAATATAGGCTTCCCCCAGGCTCAGCGGTCCCAGTACACATATGCCCAAAACCGGCCCTATATAGGGAATTGCGCTGCACACACCCGCCAGCGCGCCCACAATCACCATACAGACGATCAGCATACCCATATTTCCGCCCATCATCTGCCTTGCCTGCGCTTTTAATTCCGCTCTGTCTATCATTCCTGCTTCTCCCTTCTTCTCACCGAAACCGCCATATTGTACTGCTCTTCATGGCGTTTTTCCACCAGCTTTTTTTCATAGCCTATAGTCCCGTGATTATGCCACGGATCATTAAAGTAATAATTTTCTTCATCATAACCCACAAGCAGCATACAGTGCTCATTGGAACGCCACTCAAAAACCCCGCCGGTATCCGCTATGATCCATTCCGGCCCCGCATAGGTTTCTTTCAGATCAATACTCGCCCAGAATATGACAGGCATGTCATTATCTATATAATGCCGCAGTAATCCTTCCACGGAAATTCCCGTCAGATCTACGGCCTCCCAAACCTTCTCTCCGGCAGTGCCGCTTTTTTCGGGCTCTGCCGATTCCTCCACGCATGCCCCGCTTTCCGCCGTTTTATTCTTTCTCTGCCTTTTTTGCGGATTCGCCGCCTCTTCCTGAAACAGTTTTTCCAGCGCCTTTTTTATCACCGGTGCATAACATCCCATAGACTGATCATCAGCCGGATTCCCGACAAAAACCCTTCTTGGGTCTCCGCCGTATAATTTCCCGTCTTTTTCAAAAAGCGGCGTCTTCTCCAGATAAAAATCCGCAAACTGCTCCACTGAAATATCCATACCCAGATATTGCAGAAGCATTACAGCCGAAACGCTCTCACAGCCTGTCGGCCACTCCTTAGTCTGGTCAATATAGGGCACTTTTATCAGCTTTTTTGACATATTTATCAGATCTTTCTTTTTCCGTTCTCATAAAACAGCTCACCGGTCAAAATATCATGCCGATTCTTTCTTGTCATAATACTTCTTAATCCCCAGAATCGCCGCAACCAGGATCAATGCACTGATTACCAGAGTGATCAGCCAGTTCTTGCAGATACCGGCAATGATATAGCCCGCCACGCAGACCGCCGCAACCACCATTGCATACTGCATCTGGGTCTGCACATGGTTGATATGATTACTCTGAGCGCCTGCTGAAGACATGATCGTCGTATCGGAGATCGGGGACACATGGTCACCGCAAACCGCCCCTGCCAGTACCGCGGAAACCGCAATGATCATCATCTTCTCATCCGCCATCTTAAACATCTCCACCACGATCGGCACAAGGATCGCAAAGGTTCCCCATGATGTACCTGTGGAGAAAGCAAGGAACAGCGCTATCCCAAACATAACGGCGGGGATAAAGATACTCGCTGTCGCATTGGCGCCTACGGTCCCGCTTACAAACTCACCGATGCCGAGATTATCACCCATTCCCTTCAATGTCCACGCAAAAGTCAGGATCAGAATCGCCGGAACCATCAGCTTACATCCTTCCGCCAGAGAATTCATAAATTCCTTGAACGTTATGACCTTTCTGGGGAGATACAAAACCGCCATAAAAATAACGGTTATCGTTGTTGCAAAGATCAGGCTCATCTCCGCATCACAGTTCGCAAAAGCATCAATAAAGTTTTCCGCGCCTCCTAAAATACCCGTATAGATCATGCCGAACACCGCTGAAGCGATCAGCACCGCAACGGGAAGCACCAGATCCATCACCTTACCGCTTCCGTTGCCTTCCCCGCCTGCCTCTTCCATGCCTTTGAACTCCTCGGCACCGGAAGTAAACAGATCGCCTTTTTCCGCATTCTTCTCATGTTTTTTCATCAAACCGAAATCCAGATTCAGGGCGATCACCAGAAACACCATCAGAAGTGTCAGGAGCGCATAGAGATTAAACGGAATTGTACTGAGGAACAACTGGAAACCTGTCAGGGAACTGTTCTCCGGTACATAAGAATTTACCGCCGCCGCCCAGCTTGAGATCGGCGCGATAATACAGATCGGCGCCGCAGTCGCATCAATGATATAAGCAAGTTTCGCTCTGGAAACCTTATACTTATCTGTTACAGGCCTCATAACGGAGCCTACCGTCAGACAGTTAAAATAATCGTCTACGAAGATCAACACGCCCAGACCTGTCGTTGCGAAAAGCGCGCTCTTTTTTGACTTGATCTTTCCGATCGCCCAGTTTCCGTAAGCCCTCGAACCCCCGGACTTCTGCATCAGCACAATGATCATGCCGAGCAGCACATCGAAAATAATAATGTTCAGGTTCATACTCCCCGTCATTGTCGTAAACAGGGTCTCGAACGTACCCCAGGGTTCAAATCCCGCTGTAAACAACGCCCCTAAAAGCACTCCCACAAACAGGGAGGAATACACCTCTTTTGTAATAAACGCCAGTAAGATCGCCACTATGGGCGGCACCAGCGACCACCATGTACCATACATCTTTTCATCTCCTCTATCTTAGTTCCGCATCTGACCTCCTGCTGCCATTTACGCGGAGCGATTTCCAGCCGTTTCCACGTCTGTAAATCCTCCGGGCACCATACGGCTCAGATGCTGTTTCTTAGTTCCGCATCTGACCTCCTGCTGCCATTTACGCGGAGCGATTTCCAGCCGTTTTCACGTCTGTAAATCCTCCGGGCACACTCAGGCAGATGCCCGCAATTTTATGTAAAAGCTAATTTTTCATATTCTGCTACCGGCATCGGTCTGGCAAAATAGTAGCCCTGTACATACTCACAGCCTACGCTGCTCAAAAATTCCACCTGTTCTTTCTCTTCCACCCCTTCAGCAATAACAGGCAGATCAAGATCCTTTGCCAGCCGGATCACATTGGCCACAATGCTTTCGCTTCTCCTCTGGTTTTCACTGCCCGGGGCAGCCATAAATTTCATATCCATCTTCAGGATATCTACCGAAATATCCTTTAATACATTCAACGAAGAGTAACCGCTGCCAAAATCGTCCATCAGTATTTTAAAACCGTATTCCTGCAGCTGCTGCATCGCTTTTTTGATTGATTCCGGATTATCCGTATAAGCACTCTCCGTCAACTCCAACTGGAATAACTCAGGCGGAACATCATATTTTACCGTCAGTTCATGAATCTCCTCCACGATCCGCGGATTATACATGCTGACTCTGGAAATATTAACAGATATCGGAAACGGCTTAATACCCCGGTCCAGCCAGTTCCTGATCAGCTTGCAGGACTGCTCCCATACATAATAATCCAGTTTCATAATCAACCCGTTTTTCTCGAAAACAGGAATAAACTTCCCCGGCGAAACCATTCCTTCCGGTGTCAGCCACCGGATCAGTACCTCTGCTCCTCTGAGTTTATATTTCGCAAGTCCATATTTGGGCTGAAGATAAAGAACAAACTGCTCCTCTTTCATTGCCCGCTCCATCTTACTGACAATACTCTGCGCTTCCTGTATACTCTTTCCGATCTCTTCCGTATAGATATGATAGTTTTGAATATAATTCCCCTTACATTCCTTTGATGCCAGCTTTGCGTGGTCTATCATCACAGGGATAGACACCGTATTGTCTTCCACATAATATACGCCCATATTTGCCAGAATATTGTAATCTCTCTGGTAAACCTGAAAATCCTTCTGGAACCAGTCCATTATATTCTGAATCATTTCATTATCCGCCGCAGGCGCACAGATACAGAACGCATCCGCCTCTATACGGCAATAAGTCATACAGGTTCCACATTCTGCCATTTTCCGCAGCATATCCGCTATATGGCAGAGGAGTTTATCCCCCTCCCGTCTGCCGAATACACTGTTATAAACCTGAAACTGATAAATATCAAAATGCAGTATCATAAAATCCTTATCCGGATTTTCTTTCAGCATCTTTTTCGTCCGATTGATAAACATGTTCTGTATATAAATACCGGTAAGCGTATCAAACTGTTCCTGATAACGGAGTTTTCTTAACGCATATAACTCACTTCTCTCAATAACATTCTTAACCCTGAACCGGATGATCTGGGCATTGTAAGGTTTCTTGATAAAGTCCCATGCGCCATACTCCAGACACTTTACCTCACTTTCCGAATCGGACTGGCTGGTGGATACGATAACCGGAATATTCGCAAATTCCGGGGACGACGAATACACCTCCAGAAACTGGTAGCCGTCCATTTCCGGCATAATCAGATCCGTGATCACCGCAGATACCGAATTTTTCGGATTCCGCAATATCTCCAACGCTTCCTGTCCGTTTTCGGCCTCCAATACTTGATAGGTATCTTCCAGAATCGTCATCAGCAACGCTCTGTTTATTTCATTATCTTCCACTATCAAAACCGTATTTTCCATAAAAAACTGCTCCTTTACTTCACCACAAAAATCTTCCGCAAAAAATCCCCATACGTATTATTCATGATAGCAAATTAACAAAGCAAAAGCAATATTGTTGATGAAAAAAACCAAGCAAAAAACAGGCAGGCGTTGCTGTTCATGGCATTAGAGCCGCTCATAGTAACGGTTCGGGGCGATATCGAAAGTTTTGCTGCGAAAAAATCGCCCCGAATTTGAATCATGTCCCCACGGAATGCGCAGCAAAGGCGCATACCTGATCTGCGAAAAGTAACCGGACAGGCTTCATATTATATAAGCAGGCCCTCCGAAAAAATACCGAAGGGCCCGCTGCGTATCCGCAATGCACTTTACTCGACATCCTGCAGCGCCTCGTAATCCTCTTCCCCTGTGCGGACTTTGACTACTTTCAGCACATTATAAACAAATATTTTCCCATCGCCTATATGGCCTGTATAGAGCGCTTTTTTCACAGCTTCTACCACATGCTCCACCGGGATCTTGCTGACAATGACTTCCACCTTGATTTTCGGCATCAGCGTTGCATCCATTTCAACACCGCGGTAATATTCTCCGGCGCCCTTCTGAATGCCGCATCCCATCACCTGTGACACCGTCATACCCGTCACACCCAGTTCATTCAACGCTTTTTTCAATGCGTCAAACCGCGCCAGTTTTGCAATAATAGAAATTTTGTGCATGCCTGTGTTAAAGATCGGCACGCCGTTTGCGTCCGTTTCGCTGCTTGTCGCCACCACCGGGATCGCCCTGTCCACCTTGAAGCTTCCCGCCTTCTCGTAATCACTCTCTCCAAGATCCGTATTTTCATTGACATCCATTGTTGTAGCGGACATATCCGTGATCGCAAAACCGGAATACGCACTGGGCAGGCCGTGCTCCGTTGCATCCAGACCGATGATCTCCTCCTCTTCCGACACCCGCAGGCCCAGTGTTGCCTTGATCAATAAAAACGCAATCGTTATCGTGACAAGCGTCCATCCCGCTACCGCTGCAAAACCGATCAGCTGCAGCCCCATCAGTTCAAAGCCGCCGCCGTAAAACAGTCCTGTCAGTTCTTCTCCTGCTGCATTTGCTATGGAATAGCCCGGTGCTGTATTTGTCGCAAAAAGCCCGACCGAAAGAGTGCCCCAGATACCGTTGAGGCAATGTACCGCAACAGCGCCTACCGGATCATCCACATGCAGTTTATAATCCAAAAGCCATACGCCGAATACCACCAACAGGCCGGCAACGGCACCGATCGCGATCGCCCCGAAAGCATCCGTCACATCGCAGGGAGCCGTGATCGCCACGAGCCCTGCCAGAGAAGCATTCAGGCACATGGAAACATCCGGTTTTCCATACTTGATCCACGTAAAGACCATACACACCACCGTTGCAACTGCCGGTGCGATCGTCGTTGTCACAAAGATAGAACCGAGCTGTTCCACCGTTGTTGCCGCCGCGCCGTTAAAGCCATACCATCCCAGCCACAAAATAAATACGCCAAGACAGCCGATCGGCAGGTTGTGTCCCGGAAAAGCGTTCACTTTTACGATCTTTCCGTCCTTATCCTTTCCGAACTTTCCGATGCGGGGTCCAAGTATCCCGGCGCCCACCAGCGCGGAAATACCGCCTACCATATGTATCGCACAGGACCCGGCAAAGTCATGGAAGCCCATCTGTGCAAGAAAACCGCCTCCCCAGATCCAGTGTGCTTCTATCGGATAGATCAGAGCGGAAATGATCCCGGAATAAACACAATAGGATATAAATTTCGTTCTCTCAGCCATAGCGCCCGAAACAATGGTCGCCGTTGTTGCGCAGAATACCAGATTAAACACAAAATTGGACCAGTCAAAGCTTTCATAAGCCGTAAAAATATCAAACCCCGGCTTACCGATCAGGCCAAACATATCCTCGCCCAGTAAAAGCCCGAAACCGATCAGGATAAATACCACCGTACCGATACAAAAATCCATCAGGTTCTTCATCAGGATATTCCCCGCATTCTTAGCCCTTGTAAAACCCGTCTCCACCATGGCAAAGCCGGCCTGCATCCAGAATACCAATGCGGCGCCGATCAGAAACCAGACGCCGAATATCTGACCATTCATTACACTCATAATTTCTTCTGTCATAATACTCCCTCTTTTCTGAATTTTTTCGCGTAAAATTTCATATTTACAGAAACGTACTGTCCTGCAGGCGCTCCGTTTTTTATTTTCATTGCCACCGGAAAAACAGCGGTTTGGGGTCTTATCTGCAGGTTTTCCTGCACGGAATTTTACGCATCCTGTCATAATTTTGCACTTTCGGGCAGCCGGCTTTCGCCCGTATGCAATTTTTATTTCATACAATGAAAAAGGCGCCCTGAGAACTTTTCTCAAAGCGCCTTTGCCTTTGTTAACCGCAAGTCTAGCACCATCTTTTTCCGCTGTCAACACCGTTTTTATAATTTTGTTAGATATCCCAAACTTTTTTTGATTATTTTTTATCTTTGTAAAACTTTACTACGATGTTTCTGTTTTCTTTTTTATTATTATACAGATTTTCACCACCATTTTCTGTTATATCTCAAAGGACAGTTTTATAATACTCTTTAACCTCTTCAATAATATACCTTACTATATTTCATAATACTATTGATGCTTTTCATATGCCTTATAGTGCCTGCCAATCAACTTTTATTTATATTTTTTTACAGTTCTACAGTGTATAGGTCATACAGTTCGCCATCCAGCGTTATCTCTGCCTTATAACAGAATCCCAATTTACCGCACAATCTTTTTGATGCCTTATTTTCAGGATGCATCAGTGCCCGCACCTGCTCAAACCCCAACTCATCCCTCCCGTATGCCAGAATTTCCCTGCATACCTCCTCCGCAATCCCGCGCCCCTGCCATTTTTCACCTATCACATACCCCAACTCCGGTTCTTCAAATTCTTCCCGCATGGAAAGCCCCGCCCTGCCGATCACCTCACCGGTTTCCTTCAGACAGACAGTCCACATGCCGAAACCGTAAAAGCCGTATACCATTTCTATGTAGTCTCTGATATACCGCTTTTCCTCATCCCTGTCCTCAAAAAGATTTTCCATATAGGCAGTGATGCTTTTGTCGCTGTAGATCCGGTAAAAACTTTCCACGTCTTCCGGCGTCGTTTCCCGCACAAAACATCTCGCCGTCTCACAGATATCCCAGGGAATCCCCCGGTACCTCCGCCATATTCTCTCCAGATACCCTTTATCCAGATCGTCCGTACCCGCCACGGCATAAGAAATCCCCGTAAAATCTTTATCCTCTCCCGACAAAACCGCCGCCACCGCCATATCCAGTTTTCTGCAAATCCGTGCAAGTTCCGGACTGTCCGTTAAGATAAGAAAATCATTCAGAATATCCTGCTGGGTTTCCTTAAAGAGAATCTCCAGTTTTTGCAGTTCTTCCGTATTCAGTTCTTCTTCTAAAATAATTTTTGTGATCATACATAACCTATTTAAAGTTTCCCGTCTATTTTCCTATTTTGCTGACTTTTCCTAAAGATGTCAAGCGGAATAAATCTGTCAGGCATTTATCTCTTTACGAAAAGCGCATTTTATCATAATATAAACTGTATCATATACTTTACAGAAAGGAAGTATTACAAATGGCTCAAAATCCAATCGTAACTTTTACTACGGCAGACGGGGGTGTGATCAAAGCGGAACTCTATCCTGAAATTGCACCTGTTTCCGTAAACAACTTTATTTCCCTGATCCAGAAAGGTTTCTATAACGGCCTGATCTTTCACAGGGTGATCAAAGGCTTTATGATTCAGGGCGGAGATCCCAACGGCACAGGCACCGGCGGTCCCGGTTATAACATTCCCGGCGAATTCGCGATCAACGGCTTTGAAAATAACTTAAAGCATACCGAGGGCGTTCTTTCCATGGCGCGCTCCATGCATCCCGATTCGGCAGGATCGCAGTTTTTCATTATGCACAAGACAAGCCCGCATTTAGACGGCTCTTACGCAGCGTTTGGAAAAGTGATAGAAGGTATGGATGTGGTAAATAAGATCGCTGAGACAGCCACCGATTATTCCGACAGACCACTGGAAGATCAGGTAATGCAGAGCGTTACCGTGGACACCTTCGGCGTGGATTACCCGGAACCGGAGAAGCTTTAATGCTTCTCCAGAAAAGTATTATCCGGTACTGTTCAGCACGGTTTCTATAAAATTTGTTGTCAAAATTGCTGCCGATTTTTATCTTGAAGAACAGCGTCAGACACCCCTTGAAGATATTATGAATATTATCCCCCGGCGCGCAAACCCAAAAAATGGACGGCTATAGAGCCGCCCATCCTATCAAAATGGAATTTTCAAAATTACTTTTGCACCGCCTGTGCTTTTGGAGTTTTCTAATATGAGTTCACCATTATGTTGTTCCATGATGGATTTTGCAATATATAAGCCCATACCAAAGTGCAGCTTTGAATTACGGCTTTGATCGTCCATGAAAAATTGTTCTTGTGCGTGCTGCAACGCTTCGTCAGAAAATCCTCCTCCCTCGTCTGTGACTGAAATATCAACAAAATTGTCTTTTCCGTAGACGTCTATATGAAGTGTTCCATTTTGAGGAGAATAGTCCAACGCATTATTTACCACATTTTGAATGGCACGTCCTAACAAAACCTTATCTGCGGTTAGCTGCGTTGGAATATCGGACATACTCATTTGCAGATGAATTTCTTTTGTTCTGCACAAAGCATCTATTGATACCTTCACCTGCTTTAAATAATCAGGAAGATTAAGGATTTCTTTATTAAGCTGATACCCTGTTGAAGCCGTAGACAGGTCTATCAGGGTTTTAACATAAACTTGCATCTGCATATAGCTGTCTGTGATGTAGTCAGCACATTCCTGTTGTTCTATTGTTAAATCACTATCGTACAACAATTCCGTATTGCCGCGGATGATGGTTAGCGGTGTCTTGAGATCATGGGCTAATGCAGAAATCTGTTCTTGCCGCAGTTTTTCAGCCTGCCACTGCTCTGTAAGCGATTTTTTTAGTGCCAGTTTCATGTGATTGAGTGCGTCAAGAGTTAAGTCGATTTCATATAAACGGCTTTTTTCAACCTCAAAATTCAAATCCTGCTGCTCGATTTTCTTTACAGCAGTCAGCAATTTATCCATTTTATTCCCAAGGTATTTTCCGAATAGATATGACAAAACCATCAAGAGAAGCAGAATTTCCAATATAATGACAGCAATTAAAACCCAATCTGCTGAAGGAAATATCCTATGCAACAGTGGATTGCTGAATTGGGCGGTCATTCTATACCTTAAAATCAGTATTTCGTCAGTCCTGTCTATCACAGCATACAGATAAGGCTTGCTGCTTGTCTGATTGTTCACAATGCACATTTTCCAAACGGAAGCTGGTTCTTCCTGATCGAGCGAGCCGCCAATATACTTTCCACCTTTTGTGAAAAGGGCATATTCACAAAGAGGTGGTATTTCATTTTCAGTAATCCGATCTGTGGATTGTAAACTTCCCCTCGCATTTTCTATTTCTGCGCTCATTCTATTTATTGGGTATATAAATCCAATTTCAACTCCAAATAGATAGAAGGCTATGTTGACAAAAGCAACCAGAAAGACGCCGAGCGCAAGAAATATCGCATACTTCATAAAAACAGTACGCAGTTTTCTTACACCCATTTATAGCCAACCCCCCAAATTGTTTCAATCGTTGACAAGTGAAATTCAGCTAACTTCCCGCGTATATTCTTAATGTGAGTAGAGATAACAGAACTATCACTTTCTCCGTCAAATCCAAAGACCGCCTCATAGATTTGCTCCCGCGTAAATGTTTGTCCATGATGCCGCGCCAGATATTCGCATATTTCGTACTCACTTTTTGTCAACGGAACCTTTTCTGAGTTGATTTCAGCTTCTTTTGCATTGAGGCGGAAAATGACGCCGGATATTGAAAAGCTGTTTTTCTTTTCTCTTACATCACGCCGCAAGTGAGCATTTACCCGCGCTCTAAGTTCGTTTGTCCCGAACGGCTTAGTAATATAGTCATCTGCTCCAAGTCCTAATCCCTGAACAATTTCACCTTCCTGCGTTTTTGCAGTAAGGAAAATGATTGGGCAATCTACCCGGTCACGGATTTGATTGCAGAGGTTAAAACCATCCATTTCCGGCATCATAACATCCAGCAAAATCAAGCCAAACTTTGAAAAATCCATTTCTGTGACTGCCTTGGCGTTTGATTGTAGTGTAACTAAGTGCTGATCTTTTTCTAAAACACGCCTGACAAGCCGGAGCATAGCTATATCATCGTCCACCACTAATATATGTGCCATTATCTCACCTCTTTGTCCTGATTTATATATCCTGCTTGCTACAAATGCATGACCGCTTAAAACTAAATCAACGCCAGCAGCTTCAAGTCCCGTTTTCAGTTCATCGTACTGCGGCAGACTGGCCTCGTGATTGCCCGTTACATAATAAACCGGCGCAATTCGATCTGCTTTTTCGACAAAGGAACGGGCAGTATCAATATCCGTATGCTGTGCATCCACCAAACCACCCGTTATTGCAATGATGTCCGGCTTACTCTCTGAAAGGATGTTTAGCAGATGTGCGTTTTCTTCTCCAAATTCAGCATTATGCAAGTCAGAAACCTGTACAATTCTAAATTCAGTAAACTCCGAAGGTATCTGACAGCCAAGAAAAAGCTTTTTGAGATAACTTCTTTTTCATGGCCCTGTTTGCCCTCCAAGGACATCTACATTACTGTTGCGCCAAAAGGCATCAACGCCAGCTTTGCCATTTTGAAGCACTGTACTCCGAAAGGAATACCGATAATCGTACAACACAAAAGCACCCCATTTAGCAGCGCCACCAACGCCAAAGGGATACCGCTGATAAGCAGCCACAAGATATTGGCAATCGCAGACATAACACCGCCGCCATAATTCACATCTTTTCCAAAAGGGAAGAAAGCAAGTGACGCAAACTTAAAGCATTGACGGCCAATCGGAATACCGACAATGGTAATGCTCCATAAAACACCGGCAATCAGCCAGGAAATTCCCTGCCACAGTCCGCCGCACAAGAACCAAATAATATTGCCCAACCAATTCATCAGCTCTACCTCCACTCTCAATCGGCTGACCGATTTCCGCTATATCTGGAAAACCAGAGGACTACAACTCCTATTATAGCACAAGTTGACAATATGCAAAAGATGATGCCCAAATCCATACCTATTCTGTCTGGCGGCATTAGTCCAAAAGTCGTTTCCAGAACGTAAGAAGAAAAACGAATACCCCAACCATAAGGGATGACAAACCAGATGCCCGTGCCTAATCCTGTTTGGAGAAGCGCAGCCAAAAGGCTCCCGAACACTCCAATCCCTATTCCCAAATTTTTACCAAATCGAATTGCTAATACAAAATGAATACCATACAGCAAAATGTTACTGCCCCAAAGGACAAGTGGAATTACTGTATAAAATCCGGAAGGAATTTCTGTTGTGCCGCCAACCAATGGAAATAGCGCACCAAATAGTACACTACTCAATACGGTTGCCAAAAGTCCGGTCACAAGCAAAATAGTCAATTTGGAAAGAGCGGCTTTTTGTCTGTATGGAAGTGTCAATATATTTTGAAAATGCCCTGCTTTTGCTTCCTGTTCTGCTGCAACATAGCAGACAATCCCGATTGCAAAGGGAAAAGCAACGGCCATGATCTGAAAATGAGCAGCCAGTTTATTGATGTCATCGCTTTGGGAAACGCCTGCATACAGTAACATCATAGCCGCCCCGCATACGGCAAAAATAGCGTGCAGAAGGAAAAAGCAGGAATGGCATAATTTGTATAAATCACTTTTCAAATAGCAGATATAGTCAGCCATTGGACTTTCCCCCGCTTCCAAGCAATTTAGAGCAAATCCAAAAGACGGCAGCAGCTAATGCCAAGCTAATAGCAAGAGCGGGAAAAATATGCTCAACAGCCAATAACGGAGAACCGTCCTCAATGGGAAGTCCGTTAGGATGTATCTTGAAAAATGGGCAGACTACACGGGCCGGAATAGCGTATGGATTAAGAAAGAACCATGCTTTTTCTGCGCCAATAGCAGATGAAACAATATTTGCCACAAAAGTTATCAGCACAGAGGGAAGATACCCTGTTTTGCTTGCAATCAGCATAACAAAAGGAAGTTGCCACAAGCAAGTAAGGAACAGCAGCATACAGCCGATTATACTGTCCAGCGGCGAAATATTCATAGTCGTAAAACCGGCAATTCCCGTAGTAAATAACCACATGAGCAGATTGCTGATAAAAAGCACAACAGTCAGGGCAAGTCCTTTGCCAATCCATATTTTCGCAGAAGGGAACGGCAAACAAACAATGTTTTGCAGCCCTGTATTTTTCTCACGGATAACAGTACCTGCGGCCCACAGTGCGATCACAACAGGAAGAAGCATAGTGTACCACCAGTTGTAAGCCGAATATTGTACTGCATGACTGCTCAATAAAAAGCCGACAAGTACAGTTGCCAATGGCGCACCAAAAATCAATTTCATCGAGAAGCTGTGCCGCATTTTAAGGAATTCCGAACGTACAATCCCGAACATTATTTCTCACTCCTTTCCCTATGTGCGCCAACAACATCCATAAAAATACTTTCCAGATCGTAGTTCTTATGGATTTCGTTTTCATAGCCTAAATGCCCGGCAGATATAATGCCAATGTGGTCAGCAATTTGCTCAACTTCGGAGAGTATATGACTGGATAATATGACGGTGATCCCTTTTTGCGGAAAACTTCTGATAAGCTCACGCAAATCTTGAATACCAATCGGGTCTAACCCGTTTGTTGGTTCGTCCAGAATAAGCAATTTAGGCTGTGACAACAGCGCCAGGGCAATTCCAAGCCGCTGTTTCATTCCCAGCGAAAAATGGCCTGCCCGTTTTTTCCCGGTATTCTCAAGTTGCACAATACCAAGCACCTGCTTGATGCGGCTTTCCGGAAGCCCCAGAGCCAGTGTTCGGGCTTTCAGGTTTTCATAGGCCGAGAGATTTTCATAGAGCGGAGGCATCTCAATCAAAGCACCAATGTTTTCCAAATCTGCCCGGCTCCACGGATGGTCGTCAAATTCAATCGAGCCAGAGGCGGGACGGAGAATACCTGCAATCATTTTCAAAATGGTAGATTTCCCCGCACCGTTCGGCCCAAGCAGCCCATAAATTGAATTACGCAGAATGCTCAGCGACACATCGTCTACCGCCATTTGCCCTTTGAAATTTTTGCAGAGGTTTGTTGTTTGCAAAATATAACTCATATCAGACATATCCTTTCTTGGATTATGGTTTCATAATACTGAATGATTTTGAAGATTTCTTGAAGATTCAAGAAAAAACTTCGGCACCCCCAAAAGTGCCGAAGTCGCTTTTTAGATGTATATTAATTCCGCAAAAATAATTTCCTTCACCGGGGTCTTACAACAATTCATCGGTCCCACCCAGCGCATGGGGTCACGGGCTTTCAAATCCTCGGTGGCCCCAACCTCCTTTGCCATTCCCGGCATCATGCTATCCAGCAGGTCTTGGGCGGCACACCCGCCATCATATCACGAAGAAGTCCCCCGCCTATTATTGTTACTATTGAACAAATTTTTCCTCTTTTTTCAAGCTTGCCAACCTCATGCATTTCGGGTAGAATTTAAATAACAACACTTTAGAGCCGATAAATTTACCGATAAAGTATATTAAATAAAGGACATTTTATGGAACAAAAATATTCTATCTTACTTGCTGAAGACGAATCTTTGGTCTTGCTTGGCATAAAAGCTCTTTTAACACAACTGGGACATCTCGTTGCAGGAGAAGCCTGCACCGGCAAAGATGCCGTATCCCTCTGTAATTCCCTGAATCCGGATCTGTTGATCATGGATATTAAAATGCCCGTTCTGGATGGTATTCAGGCCCTTGAGCAGATCAATAGTACACGTAAATTCAAAATGCCCTGCATTTTTATCTCTGCTTATTCCGATGACCATCTCATTGAGCGTGCCAAATCCGCCGGTGTTTTTAACTACCTTGTAAAACCTGTACGTCTGGAAGATCTGCGTGTTGCCCTGAATATTACAATGCAGCAATACCGGGAATATATGCAGGTGGTTCAGGAAAGAGATCAGGCAAAAGCGGACCTGAAAAATCGAAAACTGATCGAACGCGCTAAAGGCATCCTTATGGATAATTTTGATATGAAGGAAAAACAGGCTATGGAGTTTATGCAGAAAAAAGCCAGAGACAGTCATAAAAAGCTAAATGTTATTGCACAGGGCATTATTCAAATGGATGAGGCTATAAAATGATCAGAAAATCCGACTTCTTTTACTTTGATAAAAATAATCATTTTTGTATCCCCTCCCTTAATCTGATTTTGCTTCCGGGAGAGGCCGTCGCTATTTTGAGTACCCGCGGCAATAATATCAGCGATATTTACAACAGATTTCATGTTCTGAATCCTCTTGGAAAAAAGACCCCCTCTCATCCTGTCATTCGTTGTATCACTGCCGGCAATATCAATCTTTTCCCGCAGTTTTCAGCTTATGATAATTTCAGTATGGCAGAACATTCCGTTATACGATATAACAAAAAACAGTTGGTACGCGTCTGTGAAAACATCAAAAAACAATTCGGCATTTCCACCAGTTTTCATACTCCCGTAAAACGTTTGTCCATTTCCGAGCAGATCATTATCCTGGTCGTCCGCGCCATGATTTCCGAAATGGATATTCTGGTCTGCGATAACCTGATATCCCAGCTCAGCATTGAAGATCGCAGTATACTGCTTTCAATATTCCGAACGATGCTGGATCAGGGAAAAAGCATACTCTATTTGACCACGAAATGGGAAAATGCTGTTCAGTCTGCATCCCGAATCATTGTAACCAGCGACGGAGAAGTGATGGGAGAAATGAACACTTTAGAAGTTATTGAAAACCCCCAGCATTTACTGTTTTTGATCTCAGGCCGTACACTGATGGAACAGAATGCAAATTCCATAGATGCCTCCCAGATGCTCGATATGCTGTATACCGGCGCTGAGTATTTAACCAACAACTATGAATTAAACGAGACGCTTTCTGTTATCATCAATAATGTTTCCCGTATAGTTCATTGTGACAGCTGTGTCATTTCTTTGAAAAACCGGGATTCTGATATCATCCATACATATAGCGGACAATATCATAACGCTCCCGCCCTTTCAGATGAATTTATGCATGATTATTTAAACAACCAATGCAGCTATCCGGAAAACATTGTTTATATTTCTTCAGAAGATATTAATTTCAGCAGAATCATATCCCCGGAATCTAACGGTGTTAAGTCCCTTATCATCATGCCTGTTGTCAGCAAAAATAATCTGCTGGGACTGTTGTGCGTCTTTTTTTCCAGTATCATCGTATATGACAATCAGCAGTTTAATTATTTAAAATCTTTTTGCCGCGAAGTATCTGTTGTTGTAGAAACCTCACGCCTGATTAATAATTCCGTTCTTTTACAGGAAAGCAATCATCGTATCAAAAATAATCTTCAGATCATTATCAGTCTGATTGCCATGCAGCAGCTCTATATTCAACAAAACCCGGAAGCGGATACCGGAGAAATTCTGGACTCCATCACAAATTGTGTGCAAAATATCGCTTCTCTCCATGACCTTTTGACAAGCCCTAACTCAAACTCCAATAATATCGATCTTTCCCGCATTATCGAATGTATTTTGCGTCTTTATAAAACAACTGCCGTTTCTATTTCGATTGATGTGGAAGATTTATTGATTCCTTATGCCAAAGCAACTTCCATATCCATTATTATCAATGAGCTCCTCGCCAATTGTATTAAACATGCTTTTCCCCGATCCCTAATCTCTGCTGATCCCCGGGTTCATATTTCCTGTTGTATTTCAGGTGAAGACCTTGTTATGAAAATATATGACAATGGTATCGGTATTTCTGAAACACTGGATATAAACAGCTCTCAAAGTATCGGGTTTTCCATTCTCCGTGCCATTATCAAAAATGAATTGCACGGCACTCTGCATATCAGCGGTAATCATCCCGGTACTGTCGCTGTAATCACTATTCCCTATGCTATGCTGATCACTCACATATAAAAAAGAAAGCTGCAGACTTTTACAACTCTTACAGCTTTCTCTTTGCCTTTATGTCTTTATTCTGTGATCCCTTCCAGAAGTTTTTCCACATATTCCGTAGATTCTCTGACTGCACGATAAATACCTTCTTCCGGCATCGGCGTATTCTGAGGCCCAATGCTGCCCAGTACGCCTTTCACATGTACAGGAATCTCATATCCGCAGGGAATCTTTCTCCCCAGTGTACTAAGCGTTTTAAAGAAAGCCGGAAAGTGAACATCTCCTGCCCCGATCGGCACATAGGCTGCATCCTTTCCTCTAATTCTGATATCTTTCAAATGAAGATGTGCCAGATATTCAAATCCATATTTTATATCTTCCTCTACTTTAACCTTTCCACCGCTGTAAAATAAGGTATTTCCGGTATCATAATTCAGCCGCACCAAAGGATGATGAAAATATTTAAATATTTCCACACTGTCTTTCGCCGTACTTACAATATCACCGTGAGACTCCAACCCGATCACAACATCCCACTTTTCCGCTTCTTTTATAATCTCTTTCATGTTTTTATAAAAGATATCAAGCTTTTGGAGCGGTCCGGAATTTGTATTGATCATCTTCGCTCCGATACGGCCTGCGAAAGCTATCTTTTTCAAAAAATCATGAAACTGTTTCTCTTCGGTCAGATCCACATGACCGGATAACGCATAGCACTTCAGTCCTTTTTCCGCAAGCATCGCCTTTACTTTCGAAGCATATTCCGCTGTCATCTCCTCTGGTCTGACATGCTCACACATATTGATAATTGAAGAAGGTTCCACATAGGTAAAACCGCTTTTTTTAACAATATCCAGTGCTTTTTCAAAAGAATATCCTTTACATAAATTTGTTCCAAGCGATACTATCTCAAATAATTTCATATTTTTCTCCCTTTGCCTTAAACAGTGCCACCATCATAGCCTGCCCGATCCGCAGCCGGTTCTCATAAGCTCTTTGCCCCATATCGGCATACATTTCTTTAAAGAGATTCACTGCCATCGGATCAAAATTCTGAAACTGTTCCGCCATTTTTATCGCATATGACAGAACTTCCTCTGCCTTAGCCACTGCATTGACCAGTCCCAGCTCCTTCGCTTTTTCTGCGCTTAGCTTTTCCCCCAGCAGTCCCATTGCCATCGCCTGCTTTTTGCCCAGATTGGCAAACAATCCTGAAAATCCCATCGCCGGAGCCAAACCATTCCGCATCTCGGGTACCGCAAATTCCGCATCTTCAGAAGCCACAGCAAGATCACAGGCCTCTACCAGAGAACATCCTCCCCCGTAGGCTTTTCCTTCCACCGCCGCAATGATCGGCCGGCTGCAGCTTTGCATCGTCAGATGAAGACTGATGAACGCATCGCCAAACTCTTTGATCTCCTGTATACTCTTTCTGCGGTAATCTCCAAGATCTCCGCCTGCACAAAACCATTCGCTGTTTCCATATAATACGACCGCACGACAGGTATCACCCTGCGAAGCATGTTCCAATTCTTTCTTCAGTTCTTTCATGCATGCGATGCTGAGTTTATTGTTTACTTCCGGACGGTTTATTTGTATCATGCGCACAAATGCACAATTTTCCATTTTAATCGTACTGTTTCCCATCTCTTCTCCCTGCTATTTCAAAAATCTGCGTACATAATCCATTGTCTCAAATGCATCACACTTTCCGCCGTTCAACATCTCAAACAATTTCCCGTCCTCTATCACTGCATCTGCTATATCAAACATATAATCCATCCATTCAAATGTTTTCTCCATGATCCGTACCGCATCATGACGCTGCGGAAATACGTCTGCAGTGATCCACTCGGAATAACCGGTCTTCTTTAAGTAGATACAGAATTCCACAAATTCCCAGAAGTTGACCGTCCCCGGTACCATATCCCAGTCCCAGTTTCTGTAATTGTCATTGACATGTACATGGAATAATCTTCCGGTAGTACTTAAGAAGGAAAGGGAGTCACTTAACACTTCCAGCGACTGTAATGCATGTCCTGTATCCAGCGTTACGCCTACATTATCCAGTCCCACCTTTTCACACAGAAAAGCCATTTTCCCGGCATTTCCCAATAAGCAGTGCATACGGGGTTCAGAAAGCTTATATTCCAGACTAAGCTTTACATCCGGTCTGTAAGCTGCTGCCTCCCTGATACAATTTACCGCATCATTAAATGCCCTTTCATAGTCCAACTCAAACGGATAATCATTTCCATCATTCAAAAACGCGATCGTCACTTTACTGCAGCCCAGTTCTGCCGCAAAATCAAGCCCCGTCTTCATATATTCCACTGCCTCTTTCCGCACCGCTGCGTCCGGTGAACTGACGGAGCCGTACGCCCACTTCGGCTCCCCTTTCACATTTACGTTAAGCGCAGCCACACCCATTCCATTATTGTCCAAAATCTGTTTTGCTTTTACGGGATCCTGCACCTGTTGCGGATAAACAACCTCCAAACCGGAACAGCCTTTAACTGTAGCTGCTGTTTCCACCATCTGTTCAAAATTCCGGCTTACTCCATATGTAGCAAAGCGATCCTGAATCTGTCCCATAAAACCTGTAATAACCGCATACTTATTTCTCATTTTTCCGCCTCTCTTTCTGTCTGGTATTTTTAAATTATTGTTTTATATTGATCGAGTTTGCCCATAAGGCAGGATCGTCCACATTTTCCTTTGTCACCTTTGTAGGCTGAATCCTTATCACAGTTTCTTCCAGTGTTTCCCCCTGTACTACTCCAAGCGCCATATTCATCGCCTCTTCGCTCATCACCAGCTTGGACTGTGCCGCAATAGCATCCACATACCCGTTTCTTATACCTTCCAGTCCTGTTGGTCCTCCGTCAACTGTTGTAATCAGAATATGTCCGTCTTCACCCGCCGCATATAATTTATTTAACTGTGCCAGAGCAGATTCTGCTCCACTATAGCAGGCATTGTCACTTGGCACAAAAATAGCATTGATATCCGGATTTGCCTGAAATGCATCCATAACCGCACTATAGGCATTATCATTTTTAAATTCTGTCGGAAGTGAAGCCACAATATTAATTCCAAGCTCCTTTGCCCTTCCCTCAAAGCCCTGATGCCGCTCTAATCCGGCTGTTGCGGACTGTGTTCCCAACAGTTCCAGAACCACCAGATCACTTATCTCAATACCAGACTCCTCAGCTACCTCAGCCATAAGATCCGCTGCTGCCGCACCATGTGCTGTATTATCCGATTCCGCCAGTCCGGTAAGCACATCCCCCTCCACATTTCTGTCGAAAGAAATAACCGGAATTCCTGCATCCTGTGCTTTTTTTACCGCTGCTGCCGCCGCACCGGAATCCACCGGACACATCACAAGCGCATCCACCTCTTTCGTGATCAGATCTTCAATATTCTGCATCTGTGTATCAGCCGTTGCCTTCCCGTCTGTCACTACCAGCTCAATATTGTTTTCCTCAGCAAATTGTTGAATTCCTATCAGGTTTGCTTTGAAACCATCATTATCAAGCTGCGGCATAGATATACCAAAAGTATATCTCCTCCCTTCTTCTGCCGTCTCAGTTTCGCTTTTTACTTCCTCCGTACCGCTCCCTTCCTCTTGTGCCGGTGACGTCTCCACAACAGACGCTTCTGTCTGCACCTCCTGATTGCCGCATCCTGCCAGCACAAGTGTTAAAACTGACGCTAAAATGATTGCTGTTACTTTTTTCATGTTCTTTCCTCCTTTTTTATTTTTCATTTTCCTGTGACCGGTTACTTCACCGGAAAATAAAGGTTCTTTTTATGTTTTGAATCATTCAACAGAATTATAGCGGTTTCTGATTGCATCAATAATGATCGCCAGCATAATAACAAATCCTCTTGCCGCCTCCTGCCAATTGGCATCCACACCATACAGATTCAATGCATTATTGATAACGCCCATCAACAGTACTCCCGCGAAAGTTCCGGTCAGGTTTCCGACACCCCCCGACATGCTCGCACCGCCTATAATAGCTGCCGCAATAGCTTGTGATTCTATCCCTGTTCCCATTGCCGCCCAGAAAGAGTTCATACGGGATACCTGCAGTATTGTTGCAATTCCTACCAGTAAGCCACACTGCATATAAGCAAACAGGATTGTTTTTGATACGTTGATACCCGATACTCTTGCCGAATCTGCATTGCTCCCCACTGCATACACTCTGCGCCCGAAAATCGTTTTACCCAGCCTGATATGGAAAACCACATAAAGCAGCAGCACTATGATAATCATCAGCGGAATTCCCACCACATATGTCGATGATAAAAAAATAAATGGTTCCGGCAGATTATACCAGGAAGAACCTCCTGATATCACAAGCGCTAATCCTCTGCCTATAAACTGGGTTGCCAACGTAGTCAAAAATGCCGGTGCTTTGATATAAGACACAACACAGCCATTTATAATGCCAAACACCATCGCAACTGCAATGATCACCAACATTCCTGCCCACCACGGCCAGCCTCCTAATTTGATCAGTCCGATCCCAGCCGCTCCTGACACCGCCATAACGCCTCCTACTGATAAATCGTTATTTCCGGTGATCAGCACAAAAGTAATACCCAGTGATAAAACGGCTATAATAGATGTCTGCAGCAACACATTGATAATATTGGTAATTGACAAAAAGGATGTAGTTGTCACCGACAATATCAGGCAGACAAACAATAGCAGTAAATAAATACAATAATTCAATATCGTCTGTATTATCATTTTCCCTGTAATCTTTTTCATTTTTCCTGCCCTCCCATAGATGTTTCCAATAAACTTTCTTTACTGAACTCTTCATGTGAAAACTGTGCAACTATTTTCCCTTTGCGTATCACTAAAATTCTGTCACACAATCCCATGATCTCATCCAGTTCCGATGAAATAACAAATATTCCTTTTCCCTTTTTTGTCTGTTCTTCCAGAATATGATAAATTTCAAACTTTGCTCCGACATCCACACCTCTTGTCGGCTCATCTAAAATCAATACTTTAGGAGAACGGTTCAGCCATTTCGCAATGACTATTTTCTGTTGATTTCCCCCGCTCAAAAACTGTGCTTTCTTTTTCAGGCTGGAAGTCTTAATACTCAGTTCCTTTATATTTGCCTCACACACTTCTGTCTCTGCCTTTTTATCCATAAATCCCAGAAACTTTTTACTGTACTTCTCAAAGTTTGCCGCCAGCAGGTTAAAATACACCGACTGCCTGATCATCAGCCCTTCTTCCCTTCGATTTTCAGTAATCAGCCCTATCCCGATATCAATGGCATCAATTGGCGACTTTACTTTTATCTCCTGCCCCTCCATATATATTTTCCCATCCTCGTATTTTTCCAATCCGAAAATGGAACGGACGATCTCAGAACGTCCGGACCCCATCAGACCATATAATCCTACAATCTCTCCGGCATGTACTGAAAAATTGATATCCTGAAACTTTTCTCCCCTTCTCAGATTTTCCACTCGCAGCAGTTCTTTATCCGCCTGATAACCTGTACGTTCAAATCTGTCGCTTAACTCCCGGCCTATCATAAGAGAAACCAGCCTGTTCGTGTTGGTTTCCTTTGTATTGATCGTTGCGATCTTTTCTCCGTCCCGCATCACCGTAATACGATCACAGATATCAAATACTTCATCCAGACGGTGTGAAATAAAAATAATGGATATTCCCTGTTCTTTTAAATTCCGAATAAGAAAAAACAATATTTCCACTTCCTTCTTAGTCAAAGAAGATGTCGGCTCATCTAACACCAGAATTTTTGTATCCATCGTAAGACATCGCGCAATCTCCACCAGCTGTCGTTCACCCATCTGCAGATATTTTATCTTCTCCCTCGGTGAATGTTCCGCAAGTCCAATCCTGTTAAGGATCTCTTTTGTATCGCTATACAGTTTTTCCGCCCTAATGAAAGAACTTTTTTGAGGCAGATCCTGTATAAAAATATTAGTGGCAATATCAAGATCCGGAAAAAGTGATAATTCCTGATGAATAAAAGAGACACCCTTTTTCTGCGCATCAGAAGGCGTATAAAAAATCACTTTCTCACCCCCGATATATACTTCCCCCTGATCCATCTTTTCCACACCGCCGAGCATCTTCATAAGTGTCGATTTACCTGCTCCGTTTTCTCCCAGCAGGCCATGAACCTCACCATATTTCAGAGAAAAATCAACCCCCTTCAACGCCCGAACTCCCGGATATGCTTTTTGTATTCCCATCATTTCCAGACACAGATTTTCCATTAAATTTCTCCTTTTCTATACTGTGTTTCCTTTCAGAGCATCAAAAAACGCACTAATCCCTTTTTCTAAAAGGAACTAGTGCGTTCATGGCACTATAAGCCTTACCGTAAGGCGATATTTTTTTAGATGGTCTTATTCTATCATCCGGCAAATATCATTACAATATGCAAAAAGTACAAACTTTTTTATGGAATATAACTAAATATTCCGACAAAATCGCACAGGATGATTCTTCTGTGATATGATATACTTTAAGTAAAGCATTTCTTCTTATTTTCAGTGACGGAGCATCGCTTCCGGTCACCTTACAGAAAACCGGGAGGCCGCCATGAAGATCAAAGAACTCTGTATCCAAAATTTTAAATCCATTCGCCGGATGCATATTCAGGATATCGAGAACGCACTGATTCTGGTAGGTCAGAATAATACCGGCAAGACCACCGTGCTGAATGCGGTCCGGGCGGCGGGAGGCGATTACCGGATCTGCCCTGAGGATTTTGACGAGGACGGAGCGAATATCGAGATCAGAGTCTCTCTGGAATTTACCGGAAAAGACCTTGATCTTCTGCGGCAAAAGGGTGTTGTCAGCAAATACCGGAGAAGAGACGCATGGCTGCAGGATTTTTGTAAAAAACTCCCCTCTTTTTCCGAAAATGTACTGACTTTCACCATGTCAGCCAACCGGAACGGACGGATCCGTTATCAGGACGGCTTCAAAAAACACAACACATACATACAGGAAGTTTTTCCAAAAATTTACTGTATAGATGCAGAGCGCAGTCCGGAACAGCTTCAAAATGATCTGTTTCTTCTGCAGAAGGACGAACTGCTGCTGAAAATGCGCTCTGGCTGCTGTATGTTCGATCAGGCGAGAAAATGCAGCCAGTGTTTCCGCTGTATAGGCCTGATTCAGCAGAAACGCCCGGCAGAACTGAATGTGATGGAAACATCAAAGCTTTTAGATTACAAATTGTATCAGTTGAATCTGGACGAATTTGCACGCAGAATCAACAAAAATTTCCGGAAAAACGGCGGCAGGGAAGAAATCTTTTACTCCATAAACCGGAATGTGGAAAAGATGCTGTCCGTCACCACCCAAATCCACTCTCCTGCCCAAAATCTCCTGCAGCCCATTGAGCAGATGGGAAAAGGCATGCGGTGCATCTATCTGTTTTCCTTGTTGGAGGCTTATACGGAAATCAAAGAAAATCTGCCCAGTATCATCA
Organism: Lachnospiraceae bacterium; assembly: GCA_910573755.1. Classification (GTDB taxonomy): domain Bacteria; phylum Bacillota; class Clostridia; order Lachnospirales; family Lachnospiraceae; genus 1XD8-76. The sequence goes on from CAJTBO010000001.1 coordinate 325,150, forward strand.
TGATCGAAGACCCTGAGATCTTTCTGCATCCGAGGCTTCAGAAAGTTGCGGGGGAGATTCTATACCGGCTGTCCCGAAAAAATCAGGTCATCTTTTCCACCCATTCACCCAACCTTCTGCCCAATTTCAACAGCAGACAGATCCGTCAGGTGGTACTGGACAAAGAGGGCTGTTCCGCCATCCGGGAAAAGACGGATATCAGCGCCATTCTGGATGATCTTGGCTACACGGCAGGGGATCTGATGAACGTGAATTTTGTCTTTATCGTGGAGGGCAGGCAGGACAAGAGCCGTCTCCCGCTGCTGCTCCGGAAATATTATTCCGAAATGTATGATTCGGACGGAAACCTGTCGCGAATCGCCATTATCACCACCAACAGCTGTACCAATATCAAAACCTATGCAAATCTTAAATACATGAACCAGATCTACATCCGGGATCAGTTTTTGATGATCCGGGACGGCGACGGCGATGATCCCGCCCGGCTGAAGCGGCAGCTCTGCCGTTATTATGAAGAGCGGAATCTGGAAGATATGGATAAGCTTCCCCAGGTTCGCCCGGAGAACGTATTGATCCTGCGCTACTATTCTTTCGAAAACTACTTTCTGAACCCCGGGATCATGGCATCGCTCGGAATCATTGAATCCGAGGAAGCCTTCTATGAGATTTTTCTGGAAAAATGGAGGGAGTACCTGCACCGCATTATCAGCGGCAGACGTCTGACAGCGATTCTCGGACAGGATCTTACATCCGTAGAGGATGTGAAAAAGCATATGGAAGAGATTCGAACCCACATGCGCGGACACAATCTATTCGATATTTATTACGGGAGATACAAAAATGAGGAAACCGCTCTTCTGGAACGCTATATCGAACTGGCGCCCAGAGAAGACTTTCGGGATATTCTGGAAGCCGTGGAACAGTTCCCATACTTTGAGAGCCGAAGAATTTGAGGCTGCCGGATTTTATTACAATATCAATCCTCATCCACCGGTGGCATCTCAACCTCCCTGATATCCCTGACCAGATACCGCGCCTTGGCTGTCACCACATCCGCCGTCACCTCCATCACCAGCAGATTACTGCTGACGGGCGCCTGCCGCAAACACGGATATCCCGCATTGCGGCGCAGCGCATTCAATCCCTTCAAAAACGCTCTCAGATCTTTAGTTGTCACTATCTCCGCTTTTCCGAAAACCGTTACATTTCGGTAATCAATCCCCTCATTCTGGCAGCGTTTTTGTTATGAGACGCCTTTACATCACTTCATAAACCGCTGTCCCATATGCCGGAAGGCTCTGCCTGCCATGCACTGTTTTTTCTGTATACAACAACTTCATTTTCTTTTTCAGAAGAAATTCCACTTCCTCCGCCTGAAAATTTAAAACAAAAAGATACTTTTTATCCTCTTTTTCTCTCATGACCACTTCCAGTGTTTCAGGCGCATCTATAAAATCTGCAAAAGGTTCTCTGATCCCCAGATATGTAAACAGCCACCGGACATTTTTTCTGGAAAAAGTACTTCCCAGATGGATCGCCCTCCCCTGCCCAAGCGTCTTTTCCGTTATTGCAGCTTTTCCTGCAAAATAATTATTTCCGTAAACCGCTATGGCTTCAGAATCATCATGAGGCTCCGGAACATCGTTAAACAACGGCATCTCTATCTTTTCTTCGCCGCATAAAGCCCATACCTTCTCTTCCGCCGGGCTTGCAAAGGTAAAATCCCTCACATCCGAACCTGTTATTTCCGCGAGAAGCCCCGGCTGCGGCATCATCACACATCTGCCATTCTTATCCTTATAGCCGCTCCTGCAGCCGATGACCAGCGTCCCCCCGTTTTCCACATACCTTTTTAAAAGCCCCGCTCTCTTCTCATCCATGATCGTCGGATGAGGATAGATCAGCACGGGATATTTTGACAGATCCGAAAGTTCACTGTCATCCTGCAGATATACGATATCATACGGGGTATGGCACAACTCCGAAGCGACAAAAATTTCCATTTCACTTTTTTCCGCCACTCTTTTATGCCATGCATCCACTTCCGTATCCCATACATTATCATAATCTTTTACAAGCGCAAAAGCCGCTGTATTCTCCGCCCCGCACACCGCATCAATGCTCTTTAACTTTCGATAAAAATCCTTCACCTCCGCCAGCTTCCTGTTATCCCGGTTGTCGTAATCCAAAATCCCGTGCCAGTAGATTTCTGTGCCGATCGTACAGCTTCTCCAACGGAAAAAAGAAATAAAATCCGCTCCCTGCGCAACGCTCTGCATTGCCCACAATGTAAGCTGTCCCGGTCTGGGTGCCGGGCCTTCCATCCTCGTTGTCCATCCGTTAGCACCCGACTGCTGTTCCATGATCCCGAAATGCGGGCAGATGGAGCGTACCTCATTCAGATTCTTTGTCCACTTCCGATCGTTCAGATCTTCCGCCGTCAGGGGATCCCTATCCAATCCGAACGCAAAACTCGGATAGGAATCATAAGTATATACATCCAGACAGTCTTTCTCCATGCGATGATTGTCCACATTCCAAAACATCCCATTAGTCGTGATAAAGTCCCCCGGCTTTCTATACCTTCTGATAATCTCTGCCTGCATACCGCAGAATTTTAAAGTACTGTCCGACAAAAAGCGGTAATAATCCAGATGCTGATGCGGATTGATCCCGCTGTTCAATACATTCCGCGGCACATAAACCTCCTCCCAATCCGTATACGTCTGATTCCAGAAAACCGTTCCCCACGCCTCGTTCAATGCATCCAGCGTGCCGTACTTTTCTCTCAGGAAAATGCGGAAAGCCTTTGAATCCGCCTCCGAATAAAATTCGGAAGCCTCACAGTTCAGTTCATTGTCGATCTGCCAGCCGGTGATCGCAGGATGTTTTCCGTAATGCTCCGCCTCTTTCTCCACGATCCGAGCACTCAGCCTCTGATAGACCGGAGAATTATAATTGTAGTGCCTCCTGCCGCCATGCCTGTACAGCACCCCTTCCTTTGTGGCATTCAGCACTTCCGGATATTTCTCCGTCAGCCATGCCGGCGGTGTCGCCGTGGGCGTTCCAAAGATCACCTTCATACTTTTCTCTTCGCACAGATCCAGAAATTCATCAAAAAACCCGAATTCAAACTTTCCCTCCTCCGGCTCGACTTTATTCCATGCGAACTCCGCGATACGGATTACCGTGATACCGGCATCCCGCATTCTCTCCAGATCTTCCGCCCACAGCTTTTTATCCCAATGCTCCGGATAATAGCAGGCACCCATCGTCATCTCCATCCACCTGTGATTTTGTTTACTGTTCATTTTTATTTTCTCCTCTCAAATACCGGCGGAATTTATTCCCCTGCCTGATATTTTATAGTTCCACCCGTCTTTGACAATCTTAGACAGCATTCATTCTTCATACTCTCTATACGGAATCCGCATGACAATTTTGGTTCCCGCTCCTTCTTCACTGATAATCTTCAGCCCACAGGATTCCCCATATATCTCTTTCAGCCGTTTATTTACATTGGCAATACCGATTTTTCTCATTCCGCCGGGCATTCTATAACCAGAAAAGAAGTCGCTACTCCCATCGCCCTCCTGTTGATCGCCTTATTGGATAACTCAAAAACAAGATGCCATCAGCGGAATTGTTAGAGTATCTTTTACCGCCGCAAGGGGCACTGTCATCAGAAAAGTCCCCTGCAGTTTATCTATTATTATGTTTTGCCCATTCATTATGTCCGCGGATAATGCAGATTGTAGAATAAATGCGGTATCCTGCATTTACGATCTCATCGGACAGTGCCGTTCCGTCACTGCCCCAGATCACATCCGCCCCCCATTTCTGTGCAAGTTCCAACGTCAATTTCTCATAACCGGCTTACCCCGGCAAAGTAAAACCATTATATTTCATCTTCCCTCTCCTTGTCAAAACATATCATCCGCTTCCTCTGTCAGCCCGTTCTTCCGGATCACTTTTCCATACCAGTGCACGCTCTTTTTCACCATTCTGAGCAATGTATCCCTGTCCGCATGGATAACTGACAGTACATTTTCATCCCCACGCTTTCCTTCTTTTTCCTTCAGTTCTTTTGCCACCCTTTTATACACCTCATCCAGCCCATAAAACTGCATCAGCAAGATTACCTCTGCAACCATCCCTCCGCTCCGTAAAATCGATCAGCTGCGGAATCATGGCAAAACCATACCCGATGCCACCGCCCACCCAAACTGGTCAGTGCGGAGCACACAAGCTGTCTCTCCATGTTCTTTTCCAGAAACCATGTGGCCGCTAAGGAGCCAACGGCCATCACATTTCCGACGCACATGATCTGTGTCATACCTAAATAGTTGAATAATAATCGAAATGATTGTGAAACTTCAAGATTTGATTGTGTTTTGTAGATATTTCTCCGCCACAGGGGATAAACTTTATTCCCTTGTATGCGGTTTTTGAAAGCATCAGCCTAACTTTTTACCGTTAGCTGGCTTCCCTGTTTCATAAAATGAAAGTGTATCTCCACTGTTGTATTGCGTTTTCCCTCTGCCATATCCTCATGGACAGCAATCTCTTTAATGAGCAGATGCAGCATCTCCCTGTCAAGTTCCTTAATGTCGGCATACTGCCTTATCAGTGAAAGCCATTTTGAATTGTCCTCCTGCTCCCTTGCCGCCCCGTCAAGACGCTCACGCATCGTATCCGCCTTTTTCTGCAAGGGCGAGTACCGCACAGGAGCGTATCTGCTCCAAAACAATCTGATACAGCGTATCAGGCTCCAATCGGTGCCGGCTACAATGCGACACTCCGTATTTATTGTATTTTGCACAGGTCAGTATCCTTGTCTTTGCTTTTGAATTTGCCACACGCTGATTCACGGAACTGCCGCATTCCCCGCATTTGACAAGCCCTGCAAATATTCCATAATTGCCCCATACAATGCTGCGGTGTCGGTGTTCCTTTTCCGTCATACCCTTTATCTGGCTACGGAGTTTCGCCTCCTTGTGTTTTGCAATGGTAAGTTCGGCTTTTGTTTTCTTTAATTCCGACTCAATCATATCTCTGCGTGTTGGTTCGTTTTCACTCATTTTTTCACTTCCTCTCTGCCCGTAAGCTGTTAATTCTATCTATAAATACAGACACACAAAAGAGGATACCCATATACTGAATGTCCTTCGTCTGCGTTTCATCACACCTGCTTATTTCTCATTAAAATCCATATCAAACTGCCATGTAATAAACATGAGCCTGCTCATAAGCCTTTCAAACAGTTCATTGTTAAATCTGCTGTCCTCCATTTTTTTTAAATCACTGTATTTGAAACAAAGAAAGGACTGGCGGTGAACGGGTATGTATCGCTATTTTTAAATACAGAAAAGCGTTCATCGGTTTTCTTCCAACAAACGCTTTCCCACCTTAATATTTTATTAATTTTCTCTCAATTCGTTTATTTGTACCTACTGCCTGTTTTATTTTGTAATCTATATATTTATTGCGGTGTTACTATCGGCTTCCCCTCTTTATCAAGTAATGGAGTAAATCCTGCTGCATTTCCATTTTTGTGAAACACATAATTTACACCTGTTTCGATGTCTACCCAAATTTCCATCACGTCAAGAGTCCCCTGACTATATATCTTTTTAAAACGATTCATATCTATTCCTCTAACACATATTTCAAAACGTATAAAATCACTTGAAGTGTATATTTATACACACATTTCAGCAACAACCGGACGAACCGGAACTTATTTTTTGCAAGATTCTTTTGCAGCTATCTAAATCTGCACCTGTCGGCAATAGTCAGTAACCCATTTCTCAGGCTTCTAGACCATAAGATTGTATTTTCCAGTCGCCTTGCTCTTTGACAAGTATGAATGTTAAATACAGAAACATATCTTCATAGTTACTGTCCCTGAATTCTATGGAAACATTACATCTTCCATCTTCAATCCTTTTCTCATCAGCATTTGACAATCCTTTCACCGTTAAATCGCTTATCGCTCCTGTCCCTTCATATATATCAGCCTTACCTTCATATGTACTTGCCAGAAACTTTTGAATGGCATTAGCATCGCCATCAAAGTATGATTCTGCAAACGCACCCAAAACAGTTCTGATTTTCTGGGAGTCTTCATCTCCAAGATATTCGCCTGTCCCTGCGGTATCATTCGCCTTTTCATTGTTATCTGCCCCGACCGATAACGCAAACGTGTTTGCAATTACAGGAAATTCTCTTCCCCACCCATCTTCAAAATCAACCGGATAAGAATAAAATATTCCCCATACGTCATTTTCAAACACTTTCTGCTCGACATGATATATCAAATCTCCATCCTGTTTCCACCACTTATAGGAATCATCCTCCGCATAACCATCGCCTTCAAGTTTCTGATTAACCGAATCCACTGATTCACCTTCAAAATGCGTTATCCAAAGTGTAACCTGTTCACTGATATCAGTTGTCCATAGGTCGGGAGCAGACAGATGCCACTGCTCATCATCAGGCAGATAGAGAGAATAGCCATTGCCAACCGCAAGCGTAGCCTGTTTTTCTTCCTGTTCTCCTTCTTTTGAAAAAGTGAGTGTAGTTGTGTTTTCCAATATATTATTATCAGCAGAGGAATTGTCAACAGGGATTGGTTCAGCCGGAACTGTTTCCTGTCCGAACGAATTTCCCACATCTCCATTTCCTGCATCTGCGTTTTCAATATTCTCTTTTTCTGTTTCCTCTTTTGTAACAGAACAGCCTACCAGCGTTCCCAAACTGATTGTCAGGACAATTGCACACATCAGGATAACAATTCCATTTTTCTTTCTGTTTCTTATCAATATATTTTTAAACCGTTTTTTTATAATCTTTGTTCCTCCATAAAATTGCGTTGATAAAACTGTTTTTCTTACACATCGCTTATGAAGCATGGACAGCAATGTTTCTGTATATGCTTTCCTCAGCTCATAACTTGTGCCTTGTGTAACTTTTTCATCACAGGACAGTTCCATATCAATAACAGCTTCCTTCTGCATAATCCAAATGAATGGATTGAACCAGTGGACTGCATTCGCTGTTACAAAAAGCAGTTTTAAATACACATCGCCCCGTTTTAAATGAACCAACTCATGTTTTAAAATAAAAAATAAATCCTCGGAGCTATACTGCTCCTTTGGCAAGACCAAAACAGGTTTTATAAAACCTATTATCATAGGGCTTTCCGCTTCGGAATATTCCATCAAGCATACTGTACATCTGATATGTAATTCACGTTTGAGCTGAAACAGCTGGCTTAAAATACATACTTCTTTTATCATCCTCCCCTTTTTCATCACCTGCCGTCTATAATGAAAATAACTGATAAAATGCACAGATATAAAAATAAGGCTGCCAATTATCCAAACCAAAGCCACTATGTCAAGCATGGTTGTACCTGTCTGATTTTTATCGGACGGAGCTTTGATTGGAGTAGTCATCTGTGCCGGTATCTCAACAATAATCCTTCGATATGGTGTCGCTGTGTCAATGAAATTGTTTGTATTGTTTTCTTCCGATTCAGATATCGTTTGAATTTCCGGCTGTGACATCCTATCCATAACATATTGCCCATTCAATCCGCTAAAGGGAACAAGCAGCCTTAGTGAAAGAAAAATCCAAATCATGTATTTCCACTTTGCGGCATACCTTTTGCTTAAAAATGGCGTCAGTAAAATCAATCCAATGACGATCAATCCAATAGATACAGAAATTCCTAAAATGGATAAAAATATATTTCCCATCAATCATCCTCCAATTGATCCAGAAAATTTCTAAGTTCTTCAATATCAGAATTTTTGATTTCTTTACTGTCATATAGTGCAGTTATCATATTCTGTATTGAATTGTTATACAGCTTTTCGAGAAAATGCTTGCTCGCCCCAGTCTTGTATTCCTTTTCCGAAATAATCGAAGTATACAGATTTCTTCCTGTTGAACGGTCACAACTGATAAAGCCTTTATCAGCCAGCCTTGCTAATGACGTCATTAACGTGGAAAGCTGCCAGCTTCTTCGTTCCTGTAATTCTTTTAAAATATAATTTGAAGTTACAGGATTTCCACTGTCCCAAACCACCTGCATGATTTCCAGTTCCGCCTCCCCTAATTTTTTCGGCGTATTTCCCATTTATTGATTTCTCCTTTTATACGTTTGTATAATCCATTATACGGTCGTATATCAGGGCTGTCAAGATAAATCTTATCATTTTTACGTTTTCCCTTGTAGCTCATGTAAATGTCTAAGCTGTGCTTCGCTCAAAAGTATTCAGGAACGCCTGAAAGACCTGCGTGTGGAAAAGGGACTGACTTTAGAGCAGTTGTCACAGCAGACAAAAATACCAGCATCCACGCTTGGTTCTTATGAATCTGATGATTATAAAGAGATACCCCACAGAAACATCATTGATTTAGCAAAATTCTATGGAGTATCAGCCGGCTATCTGCTTGGTATGACCGAAAACAGACAGCTTGACAATATCTCCATATCCGACCTGCACCTGAGCGATTTCGCCCTGTCGCTTCTCAAAGACCGGAAATTAAACACGCTGCTCCTGTCAGAGCTTATCACCCATGAGCAGTTCCGAAAGCTCATGCTTGACTTGGAGATTTATGTGGACTGTCTTGCGGATATGCAGGTCAAGTCACTCAATCTTGCGGCGGAAACAGGCCGAAAGATATTGACGCCTACAAAGGCGATATTGATTCCGCCCCGTCCAAAACCGTGTGAGATTATTCCTCTGTTTTTACCAGTTCCACCACGTCCTTCAGTTCACAGTCCAGCGCATCACATATTCGTATGAGCGATTCCATAGAAATGTGCTGCCCTTTGTTCATATTGGCAAGCACATTTGTGGTAAGCCCTGCTTCAATGCGCATCTGGCTCTTGGTCATTCCCCGTTCTAAGAGCAGATGCCACAAGGGTAAATAACTGACTTTCCGCATAACAGTCCTCCATTATCCGGTAGATGTTTTTTCTGCCTGTTTTCTGTATCTGTTTCGTTTATTCCATCAGAAATATTGTCTTTTATCAATCAAATCTTGACTGTTGGCGGTATTTCCTGTTGTTTTGCCAATCATATTTTTGTTACATCTATTTGGGTATGAAGTGTTTCATCCCCACGCGTCCGCCGATTCCCGGCATAAAAAGCCACCACCACACAGGCAAACGGCGTAAGTGTAAGCAGAAGGGAACTGATATTTTCATATCCCAGACAATATTTTGCATAGTAGAGCGTACTTTGATTGTGCATTGTCATATAAAGTATGCTGAGAAATATTACGACGCAGAAAACCAGCCAGTGGCGGTTATGGAGCGCTGCCCTGCACTTCCCCGGACGGGTCTTCGTCCCCGGTATAATTTCGCCTGTTGCTTCATCTGCCGCCTCTGCAGATCCCCTCGATCCGCTGCAGATGTTCTCCGGTAAAAGGTTCACTCTCCAGCACTTTGCAGTTTTCCACGATCTGTTCCGGTTTAGAAGCCCCGATGATCACACTGGTCACATCGCTGTCTTTCAGATTCCACGCCAGTGCCATCTGCGGCAGGGATTCGCCCCTTTCAGCTGCCAGTTCATTCAGTTCTTTTATTTGCTGCAGGCGGCTTTCCGTAATATCGCTTTCCTTCAAAAATCTGCCGTCTGTGCGGATACGGCTGTCCGCCGGAATGCCGTGCAGATATTTTGTTGTCAGCATGCCCTGTGCCAGCGGAGAAAACGCTATGATACCGATGCCGTTTTCTGCGGCATAACTTTTTACGCCGTCCTCCTCGATCGTCCGGTCAAAAATGGAATATCTCCTCTGATTGATCACGAAAGGACACTTCAGTTCCCGCAGGATAGCCGCCGCCTCTGCCGTGCTTTCCTTATCATAATTGGAAATGCCGGCATAGAGAGCCTTTCCGCTTTTCACCGCCTGATCCAGCGCCATCATGCTCTCTTCCATCGGCGTCTTTGGGTCTCTTCTGTGATGATAAAAAATATCCACATAGTCCAGTTTCATTCTCCGCAGACTTTCTACCTTCCGGCTTTTCGCCGGCCTTTCTTTCTATTATTTGGACATACTGCCCAAATTCCATGATATCTTTCCTGCCGGCACTTGTAAATACCGTTAAAACACAATGATCCCTTTCTTGCCGATCTGCTTTTTTCCAGCGCATCCGCCGGAATCTGCTGCCAGATTTCCCATCTTTAATTCTTCGATGTTCAACACATAATCTATCTCGTCCGCTCCGTCCCTAATGGCTTTTTTTGTCTCTTTCCTAGCCTTTTACCGCTCCCGCCGTCAAACCTTTGATAAAACTCTTGGACCCGAAAATAAACAGGATCAGCAGAGGAATAGTTGCCAGAAACAGTCCTGCCAGCGACACCACGACAATAATCAGAAACAGTACGCAGGAAAGAGCTGATGCATATCCCATACGCGGGTTCCCGCCGAATGCCTGATTATAAAAATTCCATACCATCGTCAAACAGCTCTGGCTGGGTCCTCCCACTGTGCTGCTGCTCTGATTCGTAAATAAAAGATTAGGCTCATCAAAAAGCTGCAGAGCATAGATCGCGCTGGTAATCACAACAAAACTAGTCACGGATTTCAAAAGCGGTACCGTGATCTGGAAGAACATCTGCACCCCGTTAGCGCCGTCGATCCTTGCCGCTTCATAAATATCCTCTGAAATGGAGGTGATTCCTGCCAGATACATTGCCATGTAATAGCCTGTACATTTCCATATGATCATAAAGGCGATGGCAAACGGCGCCAAAAATACTGTCGGTCAAAACACTGTGTAAGAGAACATTTCAGTTAAAATTTAAGAAATTCAAACATTTATAGTCAAAAAACTTGAAAGTCGAGACAAAAACCGCCCACGATATGTTATACTGAATAAAAAAGACAAGTTCCCTCTGATAAAGTAAAGGAGGCTTTTATGCAGCATGAAATACAGGACGAGAGATATTCCGTAGCCGACGAAGCTATCTATGATGCGTTTTTTCTGATCTTGAAAGAAAAAGATCTGGAAAAGATAACCGTGTCCGATGTGATAAAGAAAGCCGGAATTGTTCGAAGCACTTTTTACAATCACTACGAAAATATTCCGGCTCTTGTGGCTGCCGTTGAGGACAAGACTATCAACGATATCTTTTCCCTCATGGAAACCTTTCATCCGAAGAATGATAATGATATATGTAAATCGTTCTTCATGGCAGTCTGTGACTACACAATGAACAATCCGTTTTTGGCAAATCTCCTCCGGAGTCCCAGAGGAGACAAGTTTTTTGAAAAAGTATTGACGATGTTCCACCGCTTTGTAGCGGACGTCACACAAAATGCGGCGCCCGCCCGCCACAGCAAAGAAGAACTTTCCTACATAGTCGCCAGTTCCATCGGCAGCACCCTCGGTATACTCCACAAATGGACCAAGGACGATTTTGCGGTATCTTCGGAGGCTGTCGCCGATATTCTGACGCAGTCTTTTATCTCGGGTATGCTGCCTTTTATGTCCTGATCCGGATCAGCCGGGCCATAATTAAAATTTTGCCGTCTTGTGTTAAATTCGGTTCTTAAATTGCCTGAAGCCCTATCCCGAGGAGCAAAATACAGGCAAAAGTATATCAGCACTTTGAAAGCTTACGGCTCGTCAATCTCAGCCTCCTGCCGTTTAATCTTTTTTGTAGTGCTTTTGATAAACGGATTTTTCCGAACCACCAGTCCCGTGATCTGGCGGTAGGTAGGCTGCGACTTATTATATTTATCCAGAAATGCCTGCAGTTCCGCTCTGATCTTCTCCTCGCTCATATGTTTGGCGGAGACTGCATCCTGATCCGGATAAATTCTTGCGGTAAGGCCGTTGTTTTCTCCCGTCACGATTACTTCGCCCACCAGTTTTCCGAGCGCTAATTTGTTCTCAATCTCTTCCGGGGAAATATTCTCTCCGTTTGAAAGAATAATGAGGTTTTTGATACGTCCGTTGATAAACAGGAAACCATCCTCATCCAGATATCCCTTATCCCCCGTATGAAGCCAGCCGTCCCGCAGGGTTTCTGCCGTCTCCTCCGGCATTTTGTAATAGCCTTTCATAACGCTGCTGCCCTTTACGAGAATTTCACCGTCCTCAAAGGAAATCTCAACGTTTGAAAGAGGCTTTCCGATAGAACCTGCCTTATGGATCTTCGGCGTATTTGAACTGATGACCGGAGAACATTCCGACATGCCGTATCCCTCAAGAATATCAATCCCGTAATCTGCGAATTTATCAATATAAAACGGATCAAGATGGGCGCCGCCGGTAATAATGGTTTTCAGCTTTCCGCCAAACGCCTTCGCCGCCACCATCTTCTTGGGTATAAGGGGACCGGCGGAGGAAAGCTTCTTGTAAATGGTTTCCACCATCAAAGGCACCATCAGGATAATATCCGGTTTAAAGATACCCATGTTTTTTACCATGTGCATCAGGGAATCATTGATACACACTGTCGCTCCGAGAGAAAAACCCTTTAACCAGTCCATCACCAGACAGAAGGCATGGTGGATCGGAAGCACACTTAGGACCACCGTCCCGGGCTCCAGTTCAAAATCCACGGAAAGCACATTGGACGCCAGATTTCCCTGTGTCAGCATAACACCCTTGCTTTTTCCTGTAGTTCCCGAGGTAAAAATGATCGTTGCGATATCTTCTGTCTGAGGCCTCTCTGAATCCGCCTCCGCATCTCTGCCCGTCTCTTTCAATTTTCCAAGACAGGTTACCCTCCCGTCGGAAAATTCCGTTATTTCCTCCTGTAACAGCCAGATTCTTTTCAGATTCGGACACTGTGCTAAAATTCCATCCAGAATCCCCTGATTTTTCGGGCTTAAAAAGAGCGCTTCGGAATCGGAACGGTTGATAAGGTCTGCCAGATCCCCCAAAGGCAGCATCGCGTCTAAGGGGACTGCAACGGTATTGCCCGTAATAATTCCCAGATAACTCTCTACCCACTCCACGGAACTGCTGCCGATCAGGGCGATATGTTTTTCCTGAAAGCCTTCCGCTGATAAACCTTTTCTCACGGACCTGACATTTTCCATTAACCCACGGTAGTCTATCTCATAAATTTCTTTTTTCTTCAGCCATTTTACCGCTGTTGTTTCCGCAAACTTTTTTTCGCTTTCCTCCAGAATATCCAGAATCAACTTTTCCATCATGAACCTCCGTTTTCCAATTGTTCCGGCTGTGTTTCAAAGCACACAGCATTCCTTACTGCTGCAATGTTTCCAATAATGCCAGCGCCTCCGCAATGGTAAACACACGCAGCGCATTTTCCTCTTCCAGTTCTATATCAAAGGTATCCTCCAACTCTCCCAAAAAGGACATAAAATCAAGGGAACTAAAGCCCAGATCCTCTCTGAACCGCATGTCGTTTGTCATTTCTTCCGGTTTTACATCGCAATACTGCGCGATAATTGTCTTAAACTGCATTTCCTGTGTCATATTATTTTCCTCCTAATTATAGTCGCTGCGCGACGGCACTAAAGCGTAAAGTCACTTCGCCACACACCTTATGAGTGAAACTTTCATTCGAAAGGGCTCTCATGAAAGTTCCCCTCGTTCGCCTTCGTGACTTTACCGTTAAATGTAAATTATTTCAACAACTTATACCTGCTTCATAATTTCCCCGATACACATATCCGGCTCCGCAATCCCTTTAAAGAGAATGCGCATCATATAGTAATATAACAACTCCATATCATGCTCCGTTAAATGTGCGGTCTGGTAGTGGTACGAGAAATTCATGCCGCCTCCCTCGGTGTGGGATACGGTCAGATACATCTTCTTGGTCGCGGCGCCGTTTGCAAACCATTTGGAATGCTGCGGAACATGGACAAGATGCGGATTCTCCACCTTTACCGGCATGGGCTGGTATGTCAGGTAACAGCTTTCATACGCCGTGTGCTCCGGTGTATTGTAACGTTTCCTCATTTCCTCCCTGATCAGCGCCGGATCATAATTGCTGTGCATATATATGCGGTTCTGCACATTCTGGATCTCATACGCCGCCGACAGAAAATCGGTCTCGGGGGAGATCACGGTCCGGCAGGGAAACATGATCGTCCTGCTGCCGCCGGAGGTCCACTCGTCATGCGTAGAACGCCTGGAGATAAAATTTTCGATCGTGATATCCTCCTGTCCGTTATTTACCTTCGACAGATAAGTCCGGATTCCCAACAGTAAAAGATTGGTCATGGAAAGCTGGTGGTTCATACAGAAATCTATGAGGTTTTTGGTAGGAACCGGCTCTAAACAGTAATCTTTTACCTGCACAAACAAATTATCAAGCTCGATATCCGCTGATCTCAATGCCGGATCATTGTGGCGTTTTCTTGCCTCTTCCAGAACCGAAGATCCCTGAATATCGGAATAAAGCGGCTCTCCTAACGCATCTAACTGGTCGTCCCAGAATTTCTTATCTTTTGCAAAGCGTTTTTCGTTGTTTGCCCTCTTTAAATCCTTCGCCAGAACCTCTTCGAAATCCGCCAGATCATCGGGATACGGGGACCCGAATCTGTAATGGGTGTATAGCTGCATCAGATCATTGATCATCACCACCAGCCCGCAGGAATCGATCAGCCTGTGATCCATGTGTATAAAAAATCCGTTATAGCCCTCAGGAAGTTTTACCATGGTTACGTCACACAGCGGGATATCATCCCCGTCAAAAGTTTCATAGGCCCACTGCTGCATCAGATTGTCCGCCTCCGCCATGCGCATACCGGATAAATCCCTGATCGGGATATCCCTTGTCTCTTTTCCCGCAATATACTGCCTGATCTCGCCTTTTTTGTCGGGCTTTGTAAACCGGATCCGCATACAGCCGTATCGCTCAAACTCCAGCTGGATACATTTCTTTAAAAGCCCGAAATCCAACTGGGCCTGCAGGGACGCCACAACGCTGACTCCCGATACCTGCTGTGTTTTATAAGTTTTCATCCAGTTATAGTGCAGCTTCTGTGCTGCTGTTAAAGGATAATACTCTTTCATTGGCAACCTCCTGTTTTTCTGTCCTTTTGTGAAATTAACACATTTTATATTTGAATTCTACCCCCTTTGGGACTTAACAAACATTTTAAATGAAAATGACTGAAACAAAAAAGCGCCAGCCCGTTAAGCCGACGCCACTGCGTAGTCAATGATCATTTTTTGAAAAAAATTCCAAAAGCTTTCGCCTGTACAATTCCGGATCCGCATAAGGACTGCACAGATGTCTTGCCTCCGGTATGATGACAAGTTCCTTCGGGGCCCTGCACAGTGCATAGTTATACCGGGTATTCTTCGGCTCTACATAGGTGTCCTTTTCCCCGTGGAAGAATAAAACAGGCCTTCGGTTGGTTCTCATCGCGTTTGCTGTGTCCGCATCCCTCATGCGAAAGCCCCCTAAAAGCCCGCAGAACAGATCTACCCTGAGCAGCAGCAAATCCACCCGCTTCAGATGAAACCAGCCTGCGGCAATGTCCTGAAGCTGCTCTTTCATAGAATGGAATCCGCAGTCCGCGATCAGCCCTTTTACCTTCCCCGGCAGATTGTGCCCCGACGCCATGAGCACCGATGCCGCCCCCATAGATTCCCCGTAGAGATAAATGGGAAGTTTTTCTTTATTCCTCTTTGCGATATAATATGCCCATTGCTGCACATCCCACTGCTCCTTTGCCCCGAATGTGATGTATTTTCCCTCGCTCTGCCCACAACAGCGCTGGTCAATAAACAGCAGGCCGCAACCGTTTTCATGGAGAAACCTTGCCGTATAGGCAAAATCCCCGAAACCGCTGCCCTTGTATCCGTGGCAGAGCAAAACATAGCGTTTCGTTTTCGCCGCCGGCAGATAAAGCCCATGCAACAACAGACCGTCCCCGCTTCTGATATAACAGTCCTGCATGTTCTGCTGCCGGCACCAGGCTTTGCCCTCTTCGTATTCCTTCTCATACTTATCCCTCGGATGGTTGATCTTTGTATGGGACAGCTGAAACCACTTCCTGTTTGCAGGCTGCCTTTTGTTCCTGCAGTGGATCATCAGGTCAAAAAAAGACCAGCCAAATGCCATAAAGATACCGAATACCGCCGCCGCGGCACCTATCGTTTTTAAAATTTTATCTTTCATAAAATGTCCTGCCTGTTATACCTGTTTTACTTTTCCTTACCCAATCATACAAGAAAACCTCCGCAAATACAACGCTATCTTGTCTCTTCCCCGCGAAAAGTAATGCATCAGGCAGACTTTAGGTCCCTCCTTCTTGACAGGAAATTTCATGGATAGTATGATTTATGAAAAGCTGATGTATATTACGTGCAAAAATTATATAAAAATATGGAAGGAACGGATCGGATAAATGGCAAACGGACAGGAAGAGCAGATCAGGATCGTGCAGGAGACCGTGGCAGGAAAGGAAATCACCTTTGCGCATGTGATGGGTGGCCCGGCGCCGATTATATACCAGAAACTCGGATTAAACCCTCAGGTGGATTACCAGTCATCCGCCATCGGCATCATGAACATGACGCCGCCGGAATCAGCCGTCATCGCCTCTGATATTGCGGTCAAAAGCGGGAACATCTATCTCGGTTTCGCGGACCGGTTTACGGGAACGCTCATCATCACGGGGGAGATTTCGGACGTTATGTCGGCTATGACCGAGATTGTGGATTATTTCCGGGATACACTGGAATATGTAGTCTGCAGGATCACAAAGAGATAGGAAGTATGACTATGGCACATATCACCAGAGAAGAACTGCTGGAAAAACTGTTCCACGAGGATTATGAACATCTGAAAGGAAAAAAACTGCGTATAACACGCCTGCGGGTTCCGGGCAAGGAAGTCTGTCTGGCACATATCATAAGTGCCTCACAAACTCCCGTATTTCAGAACCTGGGGCTTCATATCGGTATACATGAAGGAGAAGACCATACCGGGGAATCCATCGGCCTGATCCGTTTTACGCCCTGGGAAGCGGTCGTGGCGGCTGCCGATGTCGCAATGAAAAGCGCGGACGTGCAGATCGGCTTTATGGATCGTTTCTGCGGTTCCCTGATCCTCACCGGCGGGTTGTCCGAAGTCCAGACCGCCGTGGAAGAGGTTGTCAGGTTTTTTGGCGAAGTGCTGGACTTCCAAACCTGTAAGATCTATAAGAATTGACGAAACGGAACAGGGCAGATCATGAAAAAGATGTTTTTGATGGGAAGGAGCGAAGCGGGAAAAACCTCTCTGACCCAGGCACTGAAAGGTGAAGAGCTTCACTATGTTAAAACCCAATACACCAGTTCAAACGACGACACCATCGACTCGCCGGGAGAGTATGCGGAATCCAAGCGCTTCAGTGTGGGACTCGCCTGCTTTTCCTTTGAAGCGGATGTGGTGGCGGTCGTTCAGGCTGCCGATGAACCCTTCAGCCTGTTCAGCGCAAGCCTTCATACCTTTATCCTCCGCCCCCTCATCGGCATCATCACAAAGGTTGACTCTCCTTATGCGAATATTCCCATGGTCAGACAATGGCTGATCAATGCCGGCTGTGAACGCATCTTCCTGATCAACAATGTAACCCGGGAAGGCATCAGCGAACTTATGGAATATCTGGAGGAAGATCTGCCGCATCTGACAATGGAACAGGCAAAATTCAAGCAAAGCCTCGGATTGAACGAATGGGACCCGCTTCCGGAGGGTATCGGATATCCTCCGCGCACCTTCTGCACTTAAATGATACCGTTTGGGAATCTTCATGAAACAATTCTGAAATTAAGGCGTAACCCCTTGACTTTCTCTTATAAACTGAATATACTGGTCTAACAGCTAAAAAATTCCCTACCGAATGCGGTAGGGAATTTTTCGCGGTTTTGGCAACGGTCAGTGACAATTTTACATATATAAGGAGAACATTTTTATGAGAAGATTCAGGGAAAAATACTTTGGTGATGCGGATTTCTACAAGATGGTATTCGCCGTTGCCATCCCCATCATGATCCAGAACGGTATCACAAACTTTGTGAATATGCTGGACAACATCATGATCGGCCAGATCGGGACCGAGTCCATGACCGGCGTTTCCATCGTCAACCAGATATTGTTTGTCTATAATCTCTGTGTTTTCGGCGCTGTCTCCGGGGCAGGGATCTTTACGGCGCAGTACTACGGTCAGAAAAACACGGACGGCATACGCCATACAGTCCGTTTCAAGCTCCTTACAGTCATGGTCATTACCGTTTTGACCATCCTTCTCTGCGTTTTCTGCGGACAGAGCCTGATCAGTTTTTACCTGACCGGCGAAGGCAGTGCAGAGAGCATAAAAGCCTCCATGATCAGCGGCAGGGAATACATGCTCCTGATGCTCACCGGGCTTCCCTTTTTCATGATCACACAGGTATACGGCAGCACATTAAAAGAATGCGGCCAGACGCTCCTGCCCATGAAAGCCGGCGTTGCGGCGATCTGCATCAACCTGCTGTTCAATTATCTGCTGATCTACGGAAAGTTCGGCTTTCCGATGCTGGGCGTAAAAGGCGCGGCGATCGCCACCGTTCTTTCCCGCGTGATCGAGACAGGCATTATCATCATTGCCACACACAGAAATACGGAAAAGAACCCTTTTGTCATCGGATTATACCGGAGTCTTGCCATTCCTGCGGATACGGTAAAAAGGATCACCGTAAAGGGAACCCCTCTTTTACTGAACGAAACGTTCTGGTCCGCCGGTATGGCCACCCTTGCGGCATGCTATTCCCTGAAGGGCCTCAACGTGGTTGCAGCCCTCAACATCTCCAATACGATATGCAACCTGTTTCACATTTCCTTTATCGCCATGGGGGAAGCCGTTGCCATCATTATCGGACAGATCCTCGGCACGGGAGATATGAAACGCGCCAAAGAGACCGACACAAAGATCATTGTCTTTGCCGTTCTTCTCTGTTCCGCCGTGGCAGTGGTCATGTTTTTTACGGCGCCGCTCTTTCCGGACTTTTATAATACATCCGAAGATATCCGGCAGCTTGCCGCAAAGCTGATCATGATCTCGGCACTGTTTGTCCCACAGCATGCCCTGCTGAACAGCCTGTACTTCTCACTCCGCTCCGGCGGAAAAACCATGCTGGCTTTTTTCTTTGACAGCGTGTTTATCTGGTGCGTCAGTGTTGTTCTGGCATTTGCACTGGCAAAATTTACTTCTTTGCCTATTTTATGGATCTACTTTTTTGTCCAGCTGGCGGATGGCATAAAAGCGGTGATCGGGCTTGTTCTGGTGAAAAAAGGAGTCTGGCTCCATAATATAGTGGAATGAATATGATACCCCGATAAGCTACTCTTTCGGCGTTCATAAATTGTTCATATTTCATTCAAAGAAACTTAATTTGAAAATCATTTTTTAGACAAATCTAAAGTATATACTATGTTTATAAGATAACAACAGGAACTTAAAAAAAGTTCTGAAGTATCTTCCCAACAAAGACATTATCGTAATAAATTTAAATAACTTTTTCATAATAAGTGCCAGGTAAGGGAAACCTTACTTGGCATCCTCCCTTTCTGGTCATATTTTTTCTCTTCTCCCATATAAATATAGTAATTCATTTTTATGCAAAAAGCTTGCTTTTTCTCTCTTTTACTGATAAACTTTTACATGTCATCCGCCCACAAAGGCGTGGGGTCGAAGATTTGACGTTTATTTTTTATATCTTTTTATACGGAAAGATAATCTTCGGATTATCTGTTTTTATTTTATGGCAATAGAAGAACTGCAGACCGCATGATCTATTGTATATGGAGGAGGGATTTATCTATGTTACTGTCGAAAACACTTACCAACCTTAACACAGCCCTTGAGCCCGCACTGGATGCGATCACGAATATTAACGGCATCGTCAACGACTTTGTCTGGGGCACTTTCGGTATCGGCCTCTTACTTGCAGCCGGTATCCTGATGACGCTGGTCAACAGGGGATTCCAGTTCACTCATATCAGGCACTGGTTTAAAAACACGATCGGCGCTATCTTCGCAGATAAACATGTCACAAAGCATACGGAGAAGGATGACAAATCCATCTCTCAGTTTCAAAGCCTCTGTACGGCGCTCGCGGCAACCATCGGCACCGGAAATATCGTAGGTATCGCCACAGCTATTATCTCCGGCGGTCCCGGCGCCATTTTCTGGATGTGGGTCATGGCGATCTTCGGCATGATGACCAACTATTCCGAAAATGTCCTCGGCATTTATTACCGCCGCAAAAACACAAACGGCGAATGGTCCGGCGGCTCGATGTACTATTTAAGAGACGGCCTCGGTTCCAAAAAAGGCTGTAAGCAAATCGGCATAATCCTTGCGGTACTGTTCAGCTGCTTCTGCCTGCTGGCAAGTTTCGGTATCGGCAACATGAGTCAGGTAAACTCCATTGCCGGCAATATGAAATCCGCCTTCAATGTTCCCACCCGGATCACCGGCATCGCGATCGTCATTATCTCTGCGTTTGTTATTTTAGGCGGCTTAAAAAGGGTTGCTGCCGTTACGGAAAAACTGGTTCCGGTGATGGCGATCCTCTATATCGTCGGCGCCCTTATCATCTGTATCTCAAATATTGATCAGTTCAGCGCCGTATTCAATGCTATCTTCAAGGGTGCCTTTGCCATAAAAGCGGCCGGCGGCGGCGTTATCGGTTACGGTGTGAGCCGTGCCATCACATGGGGATTTAAAAGAGGTGCTTTCTCTAATGAGGCCGGCCTGGGTTCTTCCGTTATGGTACATTCCAGTTCCAACATAAAAGAGCCTGTCCGTCAGGGTATGTGGAGTATCTTTGAAGTATTTGCGGATACCATCGTTGTCTGTACCTTAACTGCATTCTGTATCCTTTCCTCCGGTCTTGTGGATCTGGAAACAGGACAGATGCTGACTGACGTGGAAGGTTCCGGTCTTGTAGGGCAGGCTTTTGCCGGTATCTTCGGTCCCATTGGCCCTAAATTCATCGCCATTGCCATTTTGCTGTTTGCCTATTCCACCGTACTCGGCTGGAGCCACTATGGCGCAAAAGCCTTTGAATTTCTGTTTGGCGTCAAAACCACCGTTATTTATAAAATAATCTTTGTTATCATGACTTATTTCGGCTGTACCGCAAGCCTGGGACTGGCGTGGGACTTATCCGATACCTTCAACGGTCTGATGATGATCCCGAACCTGATAGGCGTTCTGGCTCTTTCCGGCACCGTCAGGAAGATCACAAACAACTATATCCGCCGGACCTTCCACGGTTCCAAAGAGGAGCCTATGTACTCTGCTTTTGAAGATATTCAGAGAGAACAGCTTCGAAACCGGTGAATATGATCACAGTGATCATACATAACATTACTTTTTCCGGTCAGTCCCGGCGGCACTTAAAAAATTATTAAGAACATACGAAAAGCGGCAAAATCTGCCGCTTTTCTTTATCTCTTATTCTCTTTCAGAATGTTCTTTAAGCCTTTCCGTTACATCCCAGAACGTTAACCAGTTTATGGCGAACCATTTCTTTGATGTTAGCGCGGGCGGGTTTCAGATATTCACGGGGATCAAACTTATCCGGATGCTCTGCAAAGAACTGACGGATTGTACCTGTCATAGCAAGACGCAGATCGGAATCAATGTTGATCTTACATACCGCGGAACGTGCCGCTTCACGAAGCTGATCTTCGGGAACACCGATCGCACCGGGCATTGCGCCGCCGAACTTGTTGATCATCTCAACGTATTCCTGCGGAACGGAAGAAGAACCGTGCAGTACGATAGGGAAGCCCGGGATCATCTTCTCGCACTCATGCAGAACGTCGAAACGAAGCTGCGGTTTTGTGCCGGGTTTGAACTTGTATGCGCCGTGGCTTGTACCGATCGCGATCGCAAGAGAATCACAGCCTGTCTTTTCAACAAACTCTGCCACTTCTTCGGGACGTGTGTAGGAGGAATCCTCCGCAGATACCTTTACATCATCTTCCACGCCTGCCAGCGTACCAAGTTCAGCCTCTACCACTACACCGTGTTCATGAGCATATTCTACCACTTTCTTTGTGATCTCGATGTTCTCTGCAAAAGGCTTGGAAGAAGCATCGATCATAACGGAAGTAAAACCGCCGTCGATACAGGACTTACATGTCTCAAAATCCGGACCGTGATCCAGATGCAGAGCGATCGGCAGATCAGGATTGCAGGCAATAGCCGCCTCAACCAGCTTCACCAGATAATTGTGATTTGCATAAGCACGTGCTCCTTTGGAAACCTGCAGGATAACCGGCGCTTTTTCCTCTGCACAGGCCTCTGTGATACCCTGAACGATCTCCATGTTGTTTACATTGAAAGCACCGATAGCGTAGCCGCCCTTATACGCTTTCTCAAACATTTCCTTTGTTGTTACTAATGGCATATCCTTGTACCTCCATTTTGTATTTTTGTTTTATATGATAACCGGAAACCGTCCCTTAAGCCTCTTGTTTCCTTCTGCGGCTCCGGCTATTTTTCCTTTTTATTCTTCACCGCTTAAAAATTTCTCAATACTCAAAACTGCCTCTTCTTCATCCTTTCCGTCTGCAACTACAGTGATCTCTGCGCCGCTGTCGAGCCCCAAGCTCATCATGCCCATAATACTCTTTGCATTCACTTTCTTTCCTGCCGATTCAATGTAAACCGAACTCTCGTGCTGACTTGCCACCTGCACGAGAACCGCGACGGGCCGGGCTTCAAGCCCGTTCTTCAATTGAATCTTCATAGATTTTTCCAACATAATCTTTCTCCTCTCACTACTTTCGCATACTTTCTGCGATCTCACTCAATTTTCGCAATCTATGATTCACTCCGGACTTCCCCACCGGAGGTGTCAACAATTCCCCTAATTCCTGCAATGTTGCCTCCTGATACTCCAGCCGCAGCTGCGCAATCTCCCGCAGGTTCTTCGGCAATTCGGAAAGGCCCATCCTTTCCTGTATCAGCGTAATATCCTTTACCTGCCCCGCTGCGGCATTTACAGTTTTTGTGATATTTGCCGTCTCACAGTTCACCTTTCTGTTGATGGAATTTCTCACTTCTTTTACGATCCTGTGATTCTCAAAATCCATCAGGGACACATGAGCTCCCATGATATTCAGCATATCACATATTGCCGAACCCTCTTTTACATATACCACAAAATATTTCTTCCGCCGGGCAATCTTAGCCGGAATATCGAACGCCGCCGTCAACTCCTGCAAAAGATCTGCTTCCCCCTCATCGATACAATCAAATTCCAGATGATAGCTCTTTCCCGGATTGCTCATGGAACCTATACATAAATATGCCCCCCGCAAAAAAGCCCTTTTACAGCACTGTTCCTTCAGTATACCGTTTAGATCCGGCATCAGATGCTCTTTCATAAATTCTGCAGAAAACGTCAATATTCCCCTTTCTGCATCATCCTTTATATTAATGTTTTTTTTGCATAATGTAAAGGCTTTTTGCCTCACAAAATTATTCTCTGCATTTAAAAAAACCGTTATTTCCCCGTTTTCCGGTAAAAAATCCATATTACCGGCCTTCATCCGTCTCCTGTCCCCGAACAGGATGATCGCAGATAATTCCGCATATATACAATGCGCAGAGGATGCATACTGTTTCAATAATTCTTCTTTTACTTCTCCCGAAAAAGACAATGCCATCCCTCTTTCTCTATTTTCATTTCACAAAACTATGACCGCGGCCTGCATACCGCCATCCCGCTATTTTATACTCTGGATCTCTATATCCCGGTGGCTTATCTTCAGCCCGTAACTGCCCTTATCCTTCAAATGTTCATAAAGCATATTGGCAAGCGTCACACTGCGGTGTTTTCCGCCTGTACATCCTATGCCGATCACCAGCTGATACTTTCCCTCTTTTATATAATTGGGAATCAGAAACTTAAGCATATCCGTCAGTTTATCCAGGAATTCATGGCTCTCCGGATAACCCATTACAAAATCCTGTACTTCCTTTTCATTCCCCGTATGGTGCTTTAACTCTTCCACATAGAACGGATTAGGCAGAAAACGCACATCAAACACAAGGTCCGCGTCCGCCGGAATCCCGTATTTAAAACCAAAGGACACGATATTTACCATCAGGCTGTTATATTCCTCGTTCCGGATAAAAATGCCTTCTAATTCTTCTTTTAACTCCCTTGTCAGCAGATTGGAGGTATCTATCACATAATCCGCTTTTTCCCTGATCCCGCGCAGGATTTCCCTTTCCCTCTGGATCCCCACCTCGATCCGCTCCCCGGAAAGAGACAACGGATGGCGCCTTCTGGTCTCCTTGTAGCGCTTTAAAAGCACCCTCTCTCCCGCATCCAGAAACAGTACTTCATATACAAAGCCATTCTTCTTCAACTTGTCCAGCATAACCTCCGCCTCCTGAAAAGACTGGCTGCTGCGCACATCCAGCCCGAGCGCAACCTTGGAGGCCTCCGTTCCCGGAAGAGACACCATCTCCACAAACATCTCCACCAGAGAGACCGGCAGGTTATCCACACAATAAAAGCCTGCATCCTCCAGCATTTTTAATGCCGTACTTTTTCCGCCGCCGCTCATGCCTGTCACTACTACAAATCTCATCTTTGGCTCCTCTTATGCTGTCATCGAAAAACAGTGAAATTTTATCTGCCGCCCGTTTTTTACTCCAGATATATCACTTCCGGTTCCAGTTCCACACCGGACTGCTCCTTTACCCGGCTCCGTACCTCTTTCATAAGCCTTCTGATGTCCGCTGTTGTCGCACCGCCTTTATTAATGATAAAACCGCAGTGCTTTTCGGACACCTGAGCGCCGCCTATACTAAACCCTCTAAGGCCCGCCTCCATGATCAGTTTTCCCGCGTAATACCCTTCCGGCCTTTTAAAGGTACTTCCGGCGCTGGGATATTCCAGAGGCTGTTTTACCCGCCTTCTTTCCGCGAAATCAGCCATTTTAGCCGAAATTTCCTTTCTTATACCGCCGGAAAGCTGAAATTCCACCTCTGTCACAACAATTTTTTCCCGTTTTAAAATACTGTCCCTGTAACCGAATTCCAATTCTCTATTGAAAAATTCCGCCTCTTCTCCTGTCTGTGTAATTCCTTTTACCCGGCTTACCACCTGACGCATTTCCCCTTCATAAGCGCCCGCATTCATGACCACGCCGCCGCCCACAGACCCCGGGATTCCCGAAGCAAACTCAAAGCCCGTCAGGGAATGCTCCTGCGCCGCAGATGCGATCCTGCCAAGGAGTGCTCCCGCCTGCGTCGTTATCTTTTCATCCGCGATACGGATCGTTCCGAAGGCGTCTCCTATATGAAGGACCGCCCCGTCATACCCTTCATCGCTGACCAGAAGATTACTGCCGTTTCCCACTACAAAGTATTTTGTACCACTTTCTCTAAAAAATGTAAGTAATTTTTGCAGCTGCTCTGCCGTTTTTATTTCCAGAAAAAGTTCTGCCGGGCCTCCCGTCCGGAAAGTTGTATGCCGGCTCATGGGTTCCCGCCGGAGGATCTGCCCTGCCGGCAAAATCCGTCCCACCTCTGTTATGATCTCCCCTCTCAATTCAGACCCTCCGTGTATCTGTATTTCCTGCATTATTGCTTTATATCCGGCTGTGGTCTTTTCACATTGCCGTTTTATATCCGGCTGTGATCCTTCCGCAGACCATTTAAACCATTTTATCCAGTACCAGTTTTGCGGAACCGTAGATTCCCGCATCATTTCCTAACGTTGCCAGTACAAATTTCGCGTTTTTGGCGCCCGGGAACACATATCTCTCAAAAGCGGGACGGATATATTCAAAAAGTATTTCTCCCGCTCTGGACACACCGCCCCCCACGACAAAGGCTGCCGGATTCAGCACACTGGCTATCATGGCAAAACCCTTCCCGAGTATTTCCCCGAATTCCTCCGCGATCGTTATCGCTGTTTTATCCCCGCTTTTCACAGCATCAAATACTGCCTTTGCCGTTACTTTCGTCCCTCTGAGCACAGAAGGCTCCTGCGTCCGGTTCAGCACTTTCTCCGCCAGCCGCACAATGCCGGTAGCGGAACCATACTGCTCAAGGCATCCCTTACAGCCGCAGTTACAGCTCTCTTCCTCCCCGTCCATAACATGCATATGGCCTATTTCGCCGCCTGCACCGTCCGCGCCGGTTACCAGCCTGCCGTCTACGATCACACCGCCGCCGATGCCGGTTCCCAATGTCACAAGGACAAGGGAGGTATAGCCCTGGCCGCCGCCCTTCCACATTTCTCCGAGTGCAGCGACATTGGCGTCATTTCCCACCTGTACCGGTACGCCGCAGAGTTTTTCCATGATCTCTTTTACCGGTGTTACTCCCCAGCCAAGATTTACAGCTTTATTGACGATCCCGTCCTCATTCACCGGACCGGGTACGGCAATGCCGATACCTGCTATCTTTTCTTTTGCATATTGCTCTTTCTCCATCTGCCGGTTGATGCTTTCCGCAATATCCGGCAGAATGTTTTCCCCGCCGTTCTCCGTTCTGGTGGGAATCTCCCATTTATCGACCACTGCGCCTTCCACATCGAAAATACCCATCTTTACGGAAGTTCCTCCCACGTCTACCCCAAATATATATTCAGCCATTCTTTTGTCCCCTTCCCTGATCTCTCTATTCGTTTTCTTCTCTCTTCTTCGCCAGATTCCGCTGCACACGGTTATACAGTTCCTGCGCCGCATTATAACCCATCTTCTTCTGACGGTGGTTTACGGCTGCCGCCTCGCAGATGATCGCCAGATTACGGCCCGGCCTGATCGGGATATTATGACATACTATCTTATTCCCGAGATACTCCGTATATTCCTCCTGCAGACCAAGTCTGTCATATTCCTTATCCTTATCCCAGTCTTCCAGCTTGATGACAAGGTCGATATTCTGGGTCTCTCTGACACAGGATACGCCAAAAAGCGTTTTTACATCCACGATACCGATACCGCGCAGTTCAATAAAGTGTTTTGTGATATCCGGTGCGGAACCGATCAGTGTCTCGTCGCTCACCTTGCGCAGTTCCACCACATCGTCCGTCACAAGACGATGGCCCCTCTTGATCAGCTCCAGCGCCGCTTCGGATTTACCGATGCCGCTCTCGCCTGTAATCAGCACGCCTTCACCGTATACGTCCACCAGTACGCCGTGAACGGAAATACAGGGAGCAAGTTTCACATTCAGCCATCTGATGATCTCCGCCATGAAGGCTGAAGTAGCTTTTTTTGTATTTAATACAGGAACCCCTTTTCGATTGGCGACCGCCAAAAAAGCCTCATCCGGAACCAGCTCCCTGCAAAATACAAACCCGGGGCAGTCATCCTGAATGATGCCCTCATAGATTTCTTTTTTCTTTTCTTCGCTCATGCTCATCATATAACTGTATTCCACAAATCCCATAACCTGCAGCCTTGTCGTGGCAAAGTGTTCCAGATAGCCTGCCAGCTGCAGTGCCGGCCTGTTGATATCCGGCTGTGTGATCTTCACATTTGCAATGTCAAGTTCCGGTGTCAGGTTTTCCAGCTTCATTTTTTCAATTACCTTCGTCAGACGAATACTTGCCATAATTTCTTCTCCTTCTCTTAGACAAACTTGCTCGCTTTTTATCCAATCATACCATATAATTCCCGAAAATAACATAGGGCTTAAGAAAAAAAGAGGCCGCCGCCCCACAATTTTCATCCGTCAGGCAGCAGTCTCTTTTAAAATCATCTGATATTAATACCTATTTAATTATTCTGTTTCCCGTTCCGCTATCATTTTCCAGACGATCTCCGGAGATATCTTTCCTTCCATAGGGCCAAAAGCCGCACAGTTCAATGCGCCGCAGGCTGCCGCCATCTTTGCGCACTCTTCCAAAGGACGATTTTCTAAAAGCCCTGCGATAAACCCTCCCGCATAGCTGTCCCCTGCGCCGGTGGCATCCGCTACATCTACCGTATAAATATCCGATTCAAATGAATTTTCCCTTGTATAGATAATACTTCCTTTAGAACCGTTTTTCAGCGCGATCACTTCCAATACCGGATTTTCAAAAGCCTTTTTGATTGCTTTCTCAACGGAATCTTCTCCGGTGATGATCATAAGTTCTTCCTTTCCCGGAAGCAGGACCGCAGTATTCCCCACAATCTCGTCAATGATCTCATAAACCCTCCGATCCCGGATCAGCTCAAACCTCAGGTTCGGATCAAAACTGACTTTTGCGCCTTTCTTTACCGCTGCGCGCATCAATCCCACAATACCGTCCGCAAACTTCGGATTATCCGCAAGCGACGTTCCCATAATATGAAAATATTTCAGATCGTCCATATCAGAAATGTCCGGAATGTCCACCTCCGCCGCCGCGCTGTTGCCCATGTGGAAAATAAATTTTCTGGAACCGTCTTCAAAATAAGTAACAAACGCGCATCCGGTAGACAGACGGTCACTCAAATGTATAAACCGGCAGTCTACCCCGTCCGCTCTCATCCGGTCAATAGTATAATGCCCAAAATCATCGTCTCCAACCCCGCCAATGATCGCGGCGGTATGATCCATTTTGGCTACCGTATCAATAAAGATCGCCGGCGCGCCGCTGGGAAACGGTCCCCGAAAATACCCCTCCCTGTTTAGAGGTATCCCTGCCTCGGGCCTCATGATCTCCACCAAAATATCTCCCATACAGATTACTTCCGCCATCTTTATACTCCTGTCTTTTCGGTTTTTGCAAAACTCTTTGTTCCTATGCTTTCTTTCTCTGCTGCTGTGCCATATCAAGCGCAACTGCCAGCAGGATGATCGCTCCGATAACAACCTTTTGCCAGTATGCGGAAATGTTAAGCAGGTTCATACCGTTATTGATGACAGCAATGATAGCGACGCCAAACATTGCCCTTGCCACGGAACCTCTTCCTCCCGCCAGCGATGTACCGCCCAATACAGTCGAGGCAATTGCAAACATCTCATAACCTTCACCGGTATTCGGCTGGCCGTTCTGCAGCTTGGAACAAGTTACCACGCCCGCCATACAGGCAGTGATCGCGCAGAGCGTATGTGCGACCAGTATAACTCTTTT
The DNA here is from genome assembly GCA_910573755.1 of Lachnospiraceae bacterium. Taxonomy (GTDB): domain Bacteria; phylum Bacillota; class Clostridia; order Lachnospirales; family Lachnospiraceae; genus 1XD8-76. Next base: position 354,221 of record CAJTBO010000001.1, read on the forward strand.
CACATTAATGCCCGCCAGATGTGCTACCGTTTTGTTGGAGCCCACAGCAAATACATGGCGCCCATAGACCGTCTTTGTAAGAAGCAGATGCATCAGCAGAACTACGATCACCGTGAAAATAACATTCGTGGGGATCATTCCGTTCGGGAAGCTTTCTGTCACGATAAGACGCTTTGCCCCCAGACAGGCAAATGTAGTCGGAAGCCCTGTAACCGGGCCGCCGCCTGTAAATATGTAGGCCACGCCCCTTAAAACAGACAACATTGCCAACGTACAGATCATCGGCACTACATTTAAATACGCGATAAAAAATCCGATGATAAGACCCGTGATCAATCCCATTACCAGCGCCGTACCAATCAGAACAAGCAATGCGGTACCATATCCCATATTCGGAAAAAATTTGATCCCGATGGTTGCCGCCGCAACACCTGCCAATGCGATCTGTGAACCAACCGAAATATCAATACCTCCTAAAATGATAACATATGTCAGGCCCGAAGCCAACAGTGCATTGATACACATCTGTGATGTCAGGTTAATCACATTTGTACTTGAAAAGAAATTTTTGTTAGCAACGCCGAAGAAAATACACAGTGCAATCAGGAACACTACTACGACGTTTTCCTGGAAAATCTGATTTACCTTCTTTTTATCCATAATATATACCGCCTTTATATTGAAATTCGCCTACTTTGCATCAGATGTAATACTGGCATGCCGGATTAACATTTGTTCTGAAAGTTCTGCGTCTGACAGTTCCCCGCTTATACGCCCTTCGCGCATAATATAAACCCGGTCGGCAATACCGATGATCTCCGGCATTTCAGAAGAAACCATGATGATGGAACCGCCGCTTTCGACAAAATCATACATTAATGCATAAAATTCTGACTTTGCGTTTACGTCGATACCTCTTGTCGGTTCATCCAGGATCAGTATTTCCGAGTCCGCCGCCAGCCATTTCCCAAGAATAACCTTTTGCTGGTTTCCGCCCGAAAGCGTTCCTACAATTGTTTTAATACTCGGGGTCTTAATGCTGAGTTTCTCTTTATATTCTGCAGTAACCTCATTTTCCCACCTGAAATTGACGATTCCATGTTTTGCATGAGCTGTCAGACTTGGAAGGCCTACATTTTCCGTGATCGATTTTTCAAGCAACAGGCCGGTTCTTCTTCTGTCTTCTGTAACAAACCCCATTCTTTTTTCGATTGCCTTCGCCGGTCCGGAAAATTCTATCTCCTCTTTGTTTAGGAATATTTTTCCGGAATCCAGTTTTGTCACACCAAAAATCGCTTCCATAACCTCTGTCCGGCCGGCTCCCACAAGACCATAAAATCCAAGAATCTCCCCCTTATTCAATGTAAAGGAAATATTTTGGAATTTTCTGCCCTGACATAAATTTTCTACCCTTAATACTTCTTCCCCTATCTTATGAGAATGTTTATTATAGTAGTTTTTCAGGTCTGTACGCCCGATCATATCCGCTACAATAGACTGCTCTGTACTTCCCTCTATCATTTTTTCGGTAATCTTACACCCGTCACGAAAAATCGTAACTCTTTCACACACTTCAAAGAGTTCTTTCATTCTGTGTGTAACATAGATCAAAGCCACGCCTTTTTCTTTCAGCTTCCTGATCTGCAAAAACAATGCGTTGATCTCATGTTCAGAAAGAGAAGATGTGGGCTCGTCAAGAACCACAACCTTTGAATTTCTGGAAACGATTTTCGCAATTTCCACCATCTGCTGTTCTGCTGCTGTCAGATCCCTGCAGTACGCCGTCGCACTGATATGGAGATCCATATCATCCAAAAGCTTTTGTGTATCGGCATGCATCTTTTTTCTGTCAAGCCTCATGCCCTTATGCGGTTCGCGTCCGAGGTATATATTTTCTGCAACCGTTAAGTCCGGCGCAATACTAAGTTCCTGTTGGATAACGGAAATTCCGGCATCCAGTGCTTCTTTCGGGGAAGAAAATTTGCATTCTTTACCCTCTAAATATACTTTTCCCTCCGTAGCTGTATAAACAGCCGCAATAATTTTTATCAGTGTCGATTTTCCGGCGCCGTTTTCGCCGACAAGCGCATGGGCTTCTCCCGGATAAAAATCAATACTGATATCGCTCAGCGCTTTCACGCCCGGGAAAACTTTGGAGATGTTTTTTACTTGTAAACGTGGTTCCATCTTTACTCCCTTCTTCCCTGCTTATTTCAACGATCCGCCTGTCGTTCTCTCTGAAACAGGACTCCCTCAATTGTATCTTTTTAATGAAAATGGCCAAGCAAGCAATTCAACCTGCTCGGCCATTTATAAAAATCAATTTATTTAAAACAGATATTTATATGTTCCATTATTTAAGATCTTCTGCCGTGAAAGCATACGGGTCAATCATGATAACCTGATCGTCAACCTGACCGGTAGTATAGTATTTGTACATCTGCTCTACAATACCTCTGCCGATACCTTCCGGATCCTGAGCCACTTCTGATACCCAATATTTTCCGTTTTCCGCATCCAGCATAGCTTCCTTTGCTTCCGGATTACCGTCAAAACCAATAATCAGACAGCTGGAACCTGCCGCTTTGATTGCCGCCAGAGCGCCGGTCGCCGCAGGATCGCCTACCGTGAATACCGCTTTTACCTCAGGGTTGGAGATCAGGATCGTTTCCATAATCTCCTGCGCTTTGATAGCGTCACCATCATAGTTATTGCCATGAATGACATTTCTGTCAGGCGCTTCCGCTGCAAGCGTATCGAGACATCCCTGTTCACGATCCTGTGTGGAAACGGATTCCGGATTACCGATAATCGCTACCGTATCGCCTTCTTCTGTCAGACGGATCAATTCCTGCGCGCCGATCACACCGCCCTGGTAGTTGTCTGTTCCCACAAAAGAAATTACGTTTGTAAGGTCATCCGCCTTGGAGTCGAAGTTAAACATATTCACTCCTGCTGCCGCTGCCGCATTGATTCCGGGTACACAGCCTGCCGCGTCGTTACAAGCCAGAGCGATACTGTTACATCCGTTTGCCGTAAAGTTTTCGATCGCGTTTGTTGCTTTTTCAGCTTCCAGATTACAGTCTGTAACATTGTACTGGCTCTCATCCAATCCAAGTTCCTGACAGCCTGCTTCGATTCCTGCCGCCACATTCTGGTAAAATACATGCTCGAAAGAACCTACGATAAAGCCCCACTGGATATCCGCAAGATCCCCGCCTGCCGTTGCCTCTTCTTCTGCCGCCGGAGTTTCCTCCGCAGGCGCCTCCTCTGCTGCCGGGGCCTCTTCTGTTGCTGCGGGTTCACTCTCTACCCCCCCCGAACTGTTTCCGCAGCCTGCCAACGCAGCTGCAGTTAAGGTAACAGCAAGCAATGTTGAAATAATTTTCTTCTTCATTCTTTTAGTCCTCCTCTAAAAAATTTGTGTTTTATTATAAATGCCTCAGCACATATAATCTTTTGCAGCAGGAACTTATTCTGCATATATCATGTCTATCTTCTCTTCCCATTCGGAATAATCATAACCATACTTCCGGTTTGTGATGATGTGACGACCGCCGTCTTCGAGTCCGATCACCTTCACCATATATTTCTTGTCAAATTTAGTATGGTCAGCAAGCACATACGTCTCTCTGGCGCTTTCCATAAAAACCTTTTTGATCTCCGCTTCATTAAAACTGGATGTGGAAAAACCAAACTCCCTGTCAATTCCATTAATCCCTACAAACCCTTTATCCAGACACAGATCCCTTAGCTGCTTTTCGGCAATTACGCCTTCCATCGTATTCATTCTGAAATTGATGACCCCGCCTATCAGTACAACAGAAACATCCTCTTTATCCTTAAAAAGAACCGCCGTATTTATGGAAGTCGTGATGATCGTCAGATCTTTTTTTCCACTGCCGACAATCAGCTTTGCAAGTTCCTGAACCGTTGTCGAGCCGTCCAGTATAATAGAATCTCCGTCCGCTATCAGGTCAATGGCTGTTCTGGCGATCTGCTGTTTTTCCTCTATACATTTTACGGACAGATCCTGAAAGCTGAATGCGGCTGAAGGTTTATACAGAGAAACAGCCCCTCCATGTGTCCGGATAACCCTGCCCTGCCTCTGTAATTCTTCCAGATCCTTTCGTATGGTAACTTCCGATATATCATACAGTTCACTTAATTCCACAACACTTACCGATTCTTTTTCCAAAATAAGTTTTGCAATATTTTCCTGCCGCTCTCTCGCAAACATTCTCTTCTCCCCTATTCTATTTTCGTTTCGAAACTTTCATCACCCTGTCTCTTCGCTTTTCTTCAATTCAAACTTTTATACAATCTATTTTTTGTTTCCCCGGTGATTTATTGTTGATTTTATACTATACTCCTTTACCTGTCAATACATTTTTGTGTAATTATTTTATATTTACTTTTTTGTTTTTTTACTTTTTCGAATTTTTATATCCTCTTCCCTTCTTTTTTCTCTGTCTTTATTACTTTTATTTATTTTCATTTTATGTTTCATTTTCTTCCGTTTTTTCTTGACTACCCAAACTGACCTATGCTATACTTGCTGTACTTCATGAAACGAAATACTTGTTCATCAGAAAGCAGGAGGGTTACGTTTGCTTCCGTACATATCAGACCCCAATACTTCAACAAAAGAACTTGCCAGGATTCTGGCCTCAGTTTACCCGGATCGTTTTCAGATTCCTTCAGATTCCTGTAATGGCCGGGTATTGCTCCGCCGCACTCTCTGCCCCGACAGGGTGAACGTTATCGTAAGCAGCGGCGGCGGGTGCCACCCCTTATCATATGGTTATCTCGGCGAGGGCATGGCGGATGCATGCATTAACGGAAATCAGCGCTGCGCTCCCAGCGCCTATGATATTTACGAGGCCGCGCTAAAGATCGGCAGCCTTTCCGGCAATCTTCTTATCTATAACAACTACATGGGAGATTATCTGAATAACGATCTGGCTGTAGAATTACTTTCTCTGGAAAATATCCCATGCAGATTATGTCCTGCCACAGATGATTGTCTTTCCGCCCCGCCGGATGTCCCCCGCTCGGAGAGGGGCGGGCTGATTGGTATGCTCTATCTAATCAAAATTGCCGCATCCTGTGCAGAATCCGGATTATCTCTGGAAGAAACGGCCAGGATCTCCCGTAAGGCGAACGAGCGTATGAGCACCCTTGCGGTGACTATGGATTATGACAGGGAGTTGATCCATCTCGGTGCCGGATTTTCCGGAGAGCCGCCGGTATCTACCCATTCAGACCGCTTTTCCATGGACGGCATAGCAGATCTTTCTTATGATGTGCTGTGTAAAGACCTGAAACCTTCCGCCCGTGAAAAAATGTATATGATGGTCAGCCGTATGACTTTGACCCATCCTGAAGACGCCTATATTTTAGCCGGTTATATAAAGCAGGCTGCTGCCTCCCGATATCCGATCACCCGGATAAACGCAGGCTTTTATACCAATTTATTTCATGCACAGGGTTTCCTGATCACTTTTCTCTGCGCAGATCAGGAACTGGAACAATATTTACATGGCAGTTTTTATTCGGATACTTTTTCTTTTTAATCACACAGGAGGTACACAATGATTTTTTTGACAGACCCCAATACGATTTCCCGGTCCTGCGCCGAGGGAATGGCATGTGTATATCCGGAATTCACCCGGACTGTACCGGATTCTTTTAACGGGCGTGCCTTACTGCATCATCCGGCAGAATCCGATCGTGTCAATATCATTGTTGTTGCAGGCGGCGGCGGAAATCCCCAGACGCATTCTTTTGTCACCGGCTCCGATCTGGCAGATATTGCCATCAACGGCAGCCTTCGCGCCGCTCCCAGTGCCTATGATATTTATGAAGCCGCCAGATATGTTCATTCTTCCAAAGGATATCTTATGATCTTCAATAATTTCATGGGAGATATCTTAAATTGCGATATGGCGATCGAGCTCATGGCTTTAGACGGCCTTTCGGGAAAAATGTGCCCTTTTCACGACGACTGTCTTTCCGTTCCTCAAAATGAAGACCGGAAAAACCGCGCCGGCCTGATCGGTTTTCTTTACGGAGTAAAAGCCGCCAATGCCTGTGCCAGAGCGGGAGCCTCCCTCGAAGAGACTGCCGCTCTTGTGGAACATATCAATGAGCGAACCTCCAGCGTTTTGATCACTATGGATTTCGACAATAAGATCCTTTATTTTGGAGAAGGGATCTCGGGAGAGCCCGCCCCTCTCTCTTTCAAAAATGAATTTTCCATTGAGTCGTGTGCAAAACACGCTCTCGATATATTAATCGATGATCTGAAACCTCTGCCGAACGAAAAGCTTCATATTTTGATTAACAGAACTTCTGCCGGAAAATTTGAAGATGCCTATTCTCTCGCAAAGTCTGTTTATGATCATGCCGGCTCACGGATTCCGATCAGCCGGATGAGTGCAGGGCATTATATGTTCATGACTGACTCCTATGGCCTCTCTGTTACGGCTCTCTGTTCGGATGAATCCATAGAACCCTATTTGCAAAAGCGCTGTTTCACCGATTCTTTTATTTTATAATTTTACGCAAGGAGGACATGCTTAATGGATCATTTGACGACAGAACAATTACAGAAAATGCTGTTGAAGGTTTCTGAAAAAATCATTATTTCGGAACCATTGTTGACGGAACTTGATACGATCATCGGGGACGGCGACCACGGTTTTGGAATGCGTACCGGCTTTTCTGCCGTAGCCGCACAGCTGTCCGAAAAAACCTATGCTTCTCCCTATGAGTTGTTTAAAGATTCGGGAATGACGCTTATCCGTGTTATGGGCGGCACTTCCGGGGTTATCTTCGGCACTCTGTTTATTGGCGGGCTTTCCGCCATGGAAGGAAAAGAAACTCTTTCGGTACAGGATTTTGCAGACTATATAAGCCTGGGCACACAGTCGATTGCACGCAGAGGGCGCACCGCCCGCGGCGATAAGACCATGTATGACGCGTTGATAGAGGCTTCCGAATCATTGCTTGCATCCGCTTCTTCTAAGGAATCCTTTGAAACCGCCTTTCAAAAAGCCTGCGAAGCCGCAAAATACGGTGTGGAAAATACGAAATCCATGCTCTCTAAAAAAGGACGTTCCAAAAACTTTAAAGATAAAACCCTGGGACATCCGGATACCGGCGCGGTATCGGTTTCCCTTATTTTTGAAGCGTTCCACGAAACGATATGTTAAACGCCGAACCCATTGTCACTTATAGTGAAAAATACTTTTATGATAGAAAAGGAGAAACAATATGTTAACACCCGTAAAAGACATTTTAAAAATGGCATCCGATGCAAATACTTCCGTTATTGCATTTAATGCTCTCGACTACAACATGGTCTATGCAGTGACACAGGCTGCCGAAAAAGTGAAAAAGCCCCTTATCTGCATGCTCTATCCCGAGCACCATACCCTGAATAACTGGGCAAATCCCGAAAGCTTTGCCGCAACCGTAAAAAGCCTTGCGTCAGAAGTTTCCGTACCCGTCGGCCTTCATCTGGATCACTGTACTGATTTTAACTATATCATGCGCGCCATCAAAGCCGGCTTCTCCTGCGTTATGTATGACGGCTCCATGCTTTCTTTGGAGGAAAACATTGCCAATACTAGAAAAGTAGCTGATACTGCACACGCATTCGACGTAGCAGTAGAAGCGGAACTCGGACATGTAGGCTTTGCAGCAACGGTTTCCGATCAGACCAATCTCGACCTGTATACACAGCCCGATATCGCCGCAAAGTTTATTGAAGAAAGTACCTGTGATGCACTGGCTGTCGCTATCGGAAGCGCGCACGGTGTATACAAAGAAACGCCCCATCTGGACATCAAGCGCCTGAGTGAGATCAATGCCGCTACCGACACCCCTCTTGTTCTGCACGGCGGAAGCGGTATTCCGAATGATCAGCTGGATGAAGCCTTTGTAAACGGTATTAATAAATTCAATGTAGGCACCGAATTCTTCCAGTTATATTATGATACCATAAAAGATTACGGCAGGATAAACGGCGACAGCGGAAATATCTTTGATTTCCCGAATTACTGCCAGCCAATCCTTATCGACTATCTGGTAAAGAAATTGGAATTATCCAAATTCTGATCTTTATATCAGCATACAGGAACGGGAGGTTGACTTATGGCAGGTAAAGTAGTAGTATTTGGCAGTTTTGTGGTGGATCTGATGGCAAGAATCCCACATCTTCCGGTACCCGGAGAAACAGTAAAAGGACCGATGTTTAAAATGGGTCCCGGCGGAAAGGGCTTCAATCAGGGCGTAGCGGCTCACAAAGCCGGTGCAGACGTTACAATGGTCACAAAGATCGGAAAAGACAGTTTTGGCGATATCGCTTTACATACCATGGATGAACTGGGTATGACAAAGGAACATGTCTTCATCAGCGAAGAGGACAAGACCGGTATCGCACTGATCCTTGTAGATGAAAATACAAGCCAGAATGAAATCGCCATTGTATCCGGAGCCTGCGGAACGATCACAGAGAAAGATACAAACTCCGTGAAAGAATTGATCCGGGAAAGCGAATACATCCTTTTACAACTGGAGGTAAATCAGGATGCCAATGAACGGATTGCGGAATATGCCTGTGAAAATGGAGTAAAAGTGATCATCAATACTGCTCCCTATTCCAAAATCTCAGATGAGTTCCTCTCTAAGGCTTATATGGTCACACCGAACGAGGTAGAAGCAGAGGCACTGACCGGCATCAAGGTCGAAGATCTGGAATCAGCCAAAAAAGCGGCCACCATATTTAAGAAAAAAGGGGTAAAAAAAGTCCTTATCACATTAGGTGAAAAGGGGGTATTCATTTCCGATGATGACAAGGATGAAATCCTGCCTGCATTTCATGTAAACGCTGTTGATACAACAGGTGCGGGAGATGCCTTCAACGGCGGATTTATAACCGCACTGGCGGAAGGAAAAGACGAATGGGAAGCGGCAAAATTTGCCAACGCAGCAGCAGCACTTTCCGTCCAGAAGTTAGGTACAACGCCCTCTATGCCTGCCAGAAAAGAAATCGATGAATTTTTAAGCACCCACGCTTAACTAGGACAGAAAAATATTAAAAAGCCATCATTTCATAAGATAAACGTTTCTGATGAAATGATGGCTCTCTCTTTTATTTTCAGTTTTCTTCATTTTCCGGATGAAAGAAGGCATATATGCCCTTCGCCACATTCTCCGGAATCTCCGGAATTGCCGAAAATTGTTCCACGCTTGCGGTCTTCATCTCATCGATGGACTTAAAGCGGCGCATCAGCGCCTTGCGGCGGGTTTCACCTACGCCCGGGATATCCTCAAGGACGGATTTCACCTGCGTTTTGCTGCGCAGGGAACGATGGTATTCTATGGCAAAACGGTGTGCTTCATCCTGAATGCGGGTGATCAGCTTAAAGCCCTCCGAATGTTTGTCAATGGGAATCTCCTGATTGTGGTAATAAAGGCCTCTGGTCCGGTGGTTATCATCTTTCACCATACCGCAGACCGGAATATCGATCTTCAGTTCTTTCAGGACTTCCAGCGCAATATTCACCTGACCCTTTCCTCCGTCCATCAGCAGCAGGTCGGGAAACTTTGTAAAGGAGCCATATTCTGTATCCATTTTTTTTGCGGAGAGTTCCTCCCGTTCTTCCATGCCGTGTACAAACCGCCTTGTCAACACCTCCTTCATGCAGGCGTAGTCATCCGGTCCGCTGACTGTCTTTATTTTAAACTTGCGGTAATCGCTGCGCTTCGGTTTCCCTTTTTCGTAGACCACCATGGAGCCCACATTTTCAAAGCCGCTGATATTGGAAATATCAAAAGCTTCCATTCTACTGATATGTTCCAGACGAAGGAGCAATGCGATCTCTTTCACTGCACCGATGGTGCGTCCCTCCTCCCGTCTGATCTTCTCTTTATCTTTGGACAAAATAAGCGCCGCATTCTGTCCGGCAAGTTCCACCAGTTTTTCTTTGCTGCCCTTTCGCGGCACTCTGAGGTATACCCTGCTGCCCCGTTTGCTGCTCAGCCACTGCTCCAGCACGTCCATATCCTCCACAGCCTCCTGCAGCATCAGCTCCCGCGGCAGAAAAGGTGTGCCTGCATAAAACTGCTGAATAAACTGCTGCAGGATATCCCGGCGAGGCAGCCCTGACACATTTGTCATATAATAGTGTTCCCGTCCGATCAGCTTACCGCCCCTGACAAAGAATACCTGGATGACCGCATCCTGTTCATCCTGCGCCATTGCAATGATATCCTTGTCCTCACCGTCGCTGTGGGTGATCTTCTGTTTCTGGGAAACGCTTTTCACGCTTTCAAAAAGATCCCGGTAGCGGATCGCCTCCTCAAAATTAAGTTCCTCCGCGGCATCCTGCATCCTCTTTTCCAGATCTTTCAGGATCATATTATAATTGCCGCCGAGAAAGTCCAGCGCCTGATCCACCCGTTTCCGATATTCTTCCTGATCAATATAACCCTGACAGGGCGCAAGGCACTGTCCGATATGGTGATTCAGGCAGGGGCGCTCCTGTCCCAGATCCCGGGGCAGTACGCGGTTGCAGGTACGCAGTTTGAACAGTTTATTCAGCAGCTCTATCGTATCCTTCACCGCCGCCGCGCTCGTGTACGGGCCGAAATAACGTGATCTGTCCTTTTTCATCTCCCTCGAAAACAGAACCCGGGGAAATTCCTCCGATACCGTTACCTTGATGAAAGGATACGTTTTATCATCCTTCAGCAGCGTATTATATTTGGGACTGTTCTCCTTGATCAGGTTATTTTCCAGCACCAGCGCTTCCAGCTCTGAATCCGTAACAATATACTCAAACCGGGCGATCTGCTGCACCATCTTCTCGATCTGCGGCCCTCTGCCATGGATTTTCCTGAAATAAGAGCGCACGCGGTTATGCAGATTCACCGCCTTCCCCACATAGAGGATCGTGTCCGCCTCATCATGCATAATATATACACCGGGCTTCGCCGGAAGTTTTTTTAATTCTTCTTCTATATCAAACATCATATTCTTTACCTTACATATCTGCGCTTACATTTTTCAACCAACACTTATTATAATATACAGTATCGCAAAAAGAAAGCTTCACTGTCACGGAATCTGCCCGTTCCATTCCGAGTCACTTGCGGCGAGGAACAGATTCCCTGTCGGACTGATTTATATAAATAACATTATCCGCCGCATATATTTACCTTTTTACAGGAAGCATGTATAATATTTCCAGCAGCATCCACTTCAAAAAAACAGACATGGAAAAGGAGCCGCGCCCTATGAAGAGAAAGCACAAAATCTATCTGCGCATGACCATACTCCTGCTTATTATTTATATCGGACTTCTGATAATCCTGTGCATATCCGAATACAATGACAGTACGGCAACGATCCATTCATTCCGGGACGCATTCTGGTATTCTCTTGTTACCCTGACCACCGTCGGCTATGGCGACCTGACGCCGGTAACACCTATGGGACAGGCGGTGGGCGCCGTCTTTCTTTTGCTTTCCGCCGGTATTATGATGACATTATTCGGCGCCGTCATGTCCTTTGTCACCAGCGAAGGGCTTCCGCTCTTTCTGCTTGGCTTTCAGCGGAAAAAGAACTGGTACTATTTCGCAGATTACGGCGTGGAATCCAGCACGTTAGCCGGAAATATCTATAGGGAAGATCCTGATACCGTTATTATTTTTGGCGAAAAACGGGACGAACGGACGGAGTTTCCGGACTATCCATGCATCTTTGTCAACGCATCGCCCTCAAGGATCGTTGCGCGCAAAAAAGGCGTCGGCACAAAGTGCAAAATCTTTTTCATGAAAGAAAATGACATCGATGTCAATATTCGCGCGGTTGATCTACATACACTGCCGGTAGATGTATATGCAAGAACCACCAGCGGCCAGGATCAGCTTTCAGGAAATATCAGATTTTTCCACAGCTATGATTGCTGTGCCAGACAATACTGGCGTTCCAGGCCGCTGTGCAGTTATGAAAATACGATTGTGATCATCGGCTTCGGAAATTATGGCCGCTGCATTCTTGAAAGAGCAATCCTGACCAATATCATTTCCGTCGACCAGCATGTGGCATACCATGTTTTCGGAGACCCGAAAGAATTCCTTGCCGTCCACAATCAGCTGAACAAAACCTTTTCTCTCGGCCGGGTGTCCGAAACAACAGATTCCCTGATCTTTCACAGCGAGTTATGGGAAACCCATCACAAGCTTATGGAACGGGCTGACCGCATTATCATTTGTGATGACGATGAACCGGAAGGATGGAATATATTCTGGAGATTGAATAACTATTATAAGACCCGGGAGCATATCCATCTCCGCAGCAACCGGAAAACACCCGGTGTATCCTATTTCGGAGCAAACGAAGAAATCTATACGCCGGACCAGATCATGAGAACCACCCTGAACAGAGCCGCCATTATGATCAATGAGCTGTTCCGTAAATCCGTTTCATATCCGACGCTGCGCTGGGAAGAACTTGATGACCTGCATCGGGAGTCCAAAATATCCGCCGCAGACCATCTTCTGATGAAAATACGCATCCTCCTAAAAGATGAAACGATAACAGAAGTTACACCGGAAATAACCGAAAAAGCGTATAAAGAATATTGTGAAACCAAAAAATCCGACAATATACAGGATATGTACCGCAGACTGGATCATGCGCGCTGGCTGCGTTTTTACACATTTTACAACTGGAGTTACGGCTCCGCACGGGATGATGGCGAAAGGGAGCATCCCATGCTGGCTCCATATCAGGAACTGACACCTGCCCAAAAACGGGAGCGTGACGCCGCATGGGAACTTTTAGGCAGTATTGCCCCGGAAATGAGGCAGCTATAAAACCACAGTAAAAGTGGCAGGCAGGTATATTCCTGTCCGCCACTTTTCTCTTTCATAAAGTATTATTCTATATTTTCTCTATCTGTATCATCAGAAGCTTCCGCTGCCGTTTTTTCTGTCTCCTCTGCAATATCCGTCCCTTCATCATTTTCTTCCAGCTTCAGGGCTTCCACTGCCGCCTCCAGCACGATCTCCGCATCCTGTTCGTTGTCCACGATAACACTTTCCGAAATACCTGCCGCTTCTTCCGGCTTTTCAGCGTTTTCATAAGGCACAAACGTCTGCTCTTCCGGCTTTTCTATGGCCTCCTGCAGAGCACCGGAGAAAGCCCCTCTCTGCCCGGCGTTCTCCTGTTCCATAAACCTGCCGCCGGCATTCGGATCAGTATGCGGCGCCTTATCTTCCTGCAGATCCGCAGGCTCAGGCATTCCCGCCGGCATTCCGTTCTGATATGGATTTCCCTGAGGTATTCCCGGCCTGCCATTTGGGTATGGACTCCCCTGTGGTGCCCCCAGCTGACCGTCCTGATACGGATTTCCCTGAGGTATCCCCAGATTGCCATTCTGATACGGATTTCCCTGCGGTATTCCCGGATTGCCATTCTGGTACGGATTTCCCTGCGGTATTCCCGGATTGCCGTTCTGGTACGGATTTCCCTGTGCCGCTCCCGGATTGCCGTTTTCATAGGGGGTTCCCTGGGGCTGATTCTCCGGCTGATTTGACCAGTGATTCTGCCTGTACTGGGCATCCCATGCTTCTTTTCTGCTGTTTACCGGTTCCTCCGAATTATATGAACCCTGATTATTTCCATTTTGATACGGATTCCTCTGGGCTGCCCCCGGCTGGCCGTTCTGATACGGATTTCCCTGCGGCATCCCCGGATTGCCGTTCTGGTACGGATTCCCCTGCGGCGCTCCCGGATTGCCGTTCTGGTACGGATTCCCCTGCGGCGCTCCCGGATTGCCGTTCTGATACGGGCTCCCCTGCGGCGCTCCCGGATTGCCGTTCTGGTACGGATTTCCCTGCGGCGCTCCCGGATTGCCGTTCTGGTACGGATTTCCCTGCGGCATTCCCGGATTGCCGTTCTGGAATGAGCCGCCCATGCCTACCGGCGGAATCGGGGGCCTTCCGTAATTGCCCGGTACATTGAAGCCGGGCCGGCTCTGCCTTCCGGGATTCGGTTCTGTTTTCTTTTCTTCCGGTTTCTCCTCCGGCTCCGGCAGCCCTTTTTCCTTCCGATAGATCTTCATAAACTCTTTGCCGGTGATCGTCTCTTTTTCGATCAGGAATTCTGCCAGTTTATCCAAAAGCTTTCTGTTTTCCTTCAGAAGCTTCTTCGCCTCTTTATAGCTGTCTTTTAACAGCTTCATTACTTCGGTATCCACATCCGCCGCCGTATTATCGCTGCAGTTCATTACGGTTCTGCCGTCCAGATACCTGCTCTCCACGGATTCTAAGCCCATCAGGCCGAATTTTTTGCTCATACCGTACTGCGTTACCATAGAACGGGCAATATTGGTTGCTTTCTCTATATCGTTGGACGCACCTGTGGTCACCGTATCAAATACTATTTCCTCCGCCGCACGGCCCGCCAGAAGGCCTACCAGCATATCACGCAGTTCGGCTTCCGTATTCAGGAACTTCTCCTCCTCCGGCACCTGCATTACATAGCCCAGAGCGCCCATTGTCCTCGGTACGATCGTGATCTTCTGTACCGGTTCGGAATTTTTCTGAAGCGCCGATACCAGCGCATGGCCGGTCTCGTGGTAAGAAACGATCCGCCGCTCTTCCTTGCTCATAATGCGGTCCTTCTTCTCTTTTCCTACCAACACCTGCTCCACCGCGTCAAACAGATCTTTCTGGCTGACACAGTTTCTGCCCATCTTTACGGCATTGATCGCCGCCTCGTTTATCATATTCGCAAGGTCGGAACCCACCGCTCCGCTGGTCGCCAGGGCGATCTCATTCAGATCCACGGAATCGTCCATCAGCACATCCTTTGCATGTACCTTCAGGATCTCCACACGCCCCTTCAGATCCGGTTTATCCACAATGATCCGCCTGTCGAAACGTCCCGGGCGAAGCAGTGCCTTATCCAGAATTTCCGGTCTGTTGGTCGCGGCAAGAATAATGATGCCGCTCTTGCCGTCAAATCCGTCCATCTCCGACAGAAGCTGGTTCAGCGTCTGTTCTCTTTCTTCATTTCCGCCGCCGTACTTGGAATCCCTGCTCCTGCCGATGGCATCAATTTCATCGATGAACACGATACAGGGCGCATTTTTCTCAGCCTCCCTGAACAGATCCCTTACACGGGATGCGCCCAGGCCCACATAAAGTTCAATAAAGTCTGAACCGGCAAGGGAGAAAAACGGTACCTTCGCTTCTCCTGCCACCGCTCTTGCGAGCAGGGTCTTACCGGTACCGGGAGGGCCCACAAGCAGCGCTCCTTTGGGAAGTTTTGCACCGACCTGAGAATATTTCCCGGGATTATGCAGAAAATCCACCACTTCCACAAGGGAATCCTTTGCCTCGTCCTCACCTGCCACATCTTTAAAGGTCACGCCTGTCTCTTTCTGTACATATACCTTCGCAGTGCTCTTGCCCATACCCATGAGCCCGCCGCCCTTGCTCATTTTTCTGAAAAGGAAACTGAGCAGCAGCCACATCAGGCCGATCGGCAGTACCACTGTAATCAAAATGGAAATGATAGAGTCCAGAAGCCCTGTTGTCTGCGCCTGAATATCCACATCATGATCCAGAAGCCTCTGGGTCAGCTCATCGTCCTGCACCCGGATCGTATAGTAGTTCTGGGTCGGAACGCCCATTCTGCCCCAGAAATTCTCCTGCTGCCTGAAGACGGAACTTCCTCCTGTTCCGTTTGAGGTTCCCTCTTCCTTCCGGGCATCACTGTCAGCCGCTTTTTCCTCTCCTTCCGCTCTCAGGGAAAAATCCAGCCTGTCGGCAATAAATGTTACGGATTCGACTTTATCCTCTTCTACCATTTCGATAAATTCGCTGTAACTTACCTCGATCTTCGGGCCGCTCATTCCCTTCATCAGCATCGCCAGAAAGATCATCGTAATCACCGCCGCCAGCGCCAGCAGAAAAATATTCTGCTTTTTCGGGTCGTTACCTTTGCCCGGTCCCGGCACTCCCGGCCCTTTATTCCCGTTGTTCCCATTATTATAACCGCCGCCATTGTTGTAGCCGTTATTATTATAACCGCCGTTATTGTACTCATTATTGTTATTTTGATAGGACTGATCCATTCTCTCTTCATGACAACAGCTGACGCTAATGTCATTTTCTCCTTTCTTGTCACCCCGACATAGCAATTCTAGCCGATTTGCGAAAATAAAGCAATATTAGAATCATGAATTAATGAACACATCTATTAAAGATTTCTAAATTTTTTAAAAGAAACGGTAGATTTTTTCCGCATATGACTTTATAATAGAAAAATATTATCATAACCAAACGGGAAAAACTCCGGAACAACCTGCAACGGGGCAGGTCGTTCTGGAGTTTTATCTTATTTTTACCAGAAAATGAACAATATTATTAAAATTGCGGTTTTTCATTCAGGAAGGACAGAAAGAGGGATATCTATGGCAGTAAAATATGTATTTGTTACAGGCGGTGTTGTTTCAGGGCTTGGAAAAGGTATTACCGCGGCTTCTTTGGGCAGATTGCTGAAAGCGCGGGGATACCGTGTCACCATGCAGAAATTCGACCCTTATATCAATATCGATCCCGGCACCATGAACCCGATCCAGCACGGCGAGGTTTTTGTCACGGACGACGGCACGGAGACAGATCTGGATCTGGGGCATTATGAGCGCTTTATCGATGAAAATCTGGATAGGAATTCCAATGTCACTACCGGCAAGATCTACTGGTCCGTTCTGCAGAAAGAGCGGCGCGGGGATTACGGCGGCGGCACGGTGCAGGTCATCCCCCATATCACAAACGAGATCAAAAGCCGGTTTTACCGGAATGATAAGGACTCCGGCACAAGGATCGCCATTATTGAAGTCGGCGGCACCGTCGGCGATATTGAATCCCAGCCTTTTTTAGAAGCCATCCGGCAGTTTCAGCACGAAGCCGGCCATGAGAACGCTATCCTGATCCATGTGACGCTGATCCCCTATCTGCGCGCCTCACAGGAAATGAAAACAAAACCCACACAGGCAAGTGTCAAGGAACTGCAGGGCATGGGCATCCGGCCCGATATCATCGTCTGCCGCAGCGAGCATCCTCTGGATGAAGGGATACGGGATAAGATCTCCCTGTTCTGCAACGTGCCGAAAAGCCATGTACTGCAAAATCTGGATGTGGAATATCTATATGAAGCCCCTCTTGCTATGGAACGGGAAAAACTTGCCGATGCAGCCTGCGAATGCCTGCATCTCCCATGCCCGCAGCCGGATCTTGCGGACTGGACCTCCATGGTGGAAGCCCTGCGGCATCCCACCGCGGAAGTAACGATTGCCCTTGTGGGGAAATATACGGCTCTGCATGATGCTTATATCAGCGTTGTGGAAGCCCTGAAACACGGCGGCATCACCAATCACGCCACCGTACATATCAAGTGGATCGATTCGGAGGCAGTCACCCGGGAAAACGCAGCCCGGCAGCTTTCTGATGTACAGGGCATCCTTGTCCCCGGCGGCTTCGGCGGCCGCGGCATCGACGGCATGCTCTACGCCATCGAATATGCGAGAACAAACCGCATCCCCTACCTTGGACTCTGTCTCGGCATGCAGCTTTCCATCGTGGAATACGCGCGAAATGCAGCCGGCCTTACAGACGCCCACAGCATGGAATTAGATCCCGATACACCCTATCCCGTCATCGCGCTGATGCCTGACCAGAACGGCATTGAGGATATCGGCGGCACCCTGCGGCTTGGCTCCTGCCCCTGCGTGCTTGCAAAAGATTCCAAAGCTTATGCACTTTATGGCGAGCAGACTATTCACGAGAGGCATCGGCACCGCTATGAAGTTAATAATGAATACCGGTCTGTTCTGACAGAACATGGACTGAAGCTTTCCGGCACCTCGCCGGACGGGCGTATTGTGGAAATGATAGAAATTCCCGATCACCCGTTCTTTCTTGCAACTCAGGCGCATCCGGAGCTGAAATCACGCCCTAACAGACCGCATCCGTTGTTTAAAGGGTTTATTGCGGCGGCGTTGAAATAAAAAATCAGCTGTTTTGCAGCCTTAACCTTCTTAGACAACAGAAACAGCCGCAAACGGCGGAAAAGGCTATCCTCTACGATCATAGAGGACAGCCTGTGATCCGCTGATCTTTTAACCGGTACCGGTTTCCGATCGCCTAAAAAGAATTTCTCCAAGCCGGAAAACGATCACTCCGCCGCCAGCAAGGAAACATTAGCAATAAATATACCATCCATTCCTCCTGTTGCACTGACAGTACTTTGTCCTCCCTGTCGCTTTTACCGCCACAGGCATTTAATGTAAATGCAAGTGAAAGCACCGCAAAGCATAATATCACTTTACCAAAACATTTCCTCTTTTGCTGTTCCATTTCGCAACTTGTCAAAAATCCGCCGTAAACGGTATTTATGCCTTAACCGTGCAGGATCATCTTTCCGGTGCCTCAGATCATTTTTCACAGTTCATTTTCCCCGATCCGCTCAAGATACTTCTCCTCCACCTCTTTCACCGTCAGCTTCAGCGGCAAAGACATCTCTCCGAATAAAATATTTTCCGCAATATGCAGATACCTCTCATCAATACAGGTCATACGTTTTCCTGATCTCTGTCTCTCCTGTTTTCGCAGATACAGCGTTTTAACGATTCTCGACCATTCCATGCTGTTGCCGCTGAGCAGTGCCCTGCGGTAGCTTGCCTCGCGCTCCTTTTCGTCTTTTACCCAGAGCGTCTCCAGTTGTTTTACCCTGTTCAGCACAGCCTGCGCCTCTTCCCTTGACATCACGGAACGGATCACCGTCTTTTCATTTTCCACCGGCGCATAGATCGTGCTGCCCTTTACGAACCGCGGCGTCAGTTTATAACAGAGTTTTTCAGAAGAAATACAATCCGCCCCCCAATCCAGCATTGTCACATCCTCTATCAGGCACACCCCTTTTGTCCCGTATACTACATAATCACCCTTCTGATACATACCTCTCTCCTGTCCTATCTGTTATACGGCCTGAACATTTCAGCCATTAAAAAAGTGTGAGAAGATTTTCCGATCCCTCACACTTTACAGTATTTCCCAATTAAAGAAAGGTATTCACTTATCCGCCATGCCGATGAGAAATTATTTCATGTTTTATCTTAATACCTGCTGGCCGCTTGCCACGTATATCTCATACCATTCATAATGTTCCAGTTTCACATCCAGTGCTTTAACCGCCAGATCCAGCCGCTCCAGTTTATTGCTTCCGGAAAGCGGAACAGCGCCAACGGGATGATACATCAGCCACGCATAAATGATCGTTTCCGGCGCTTCTCCATGCCTGCCGGCAATCTCTTTTATCTTCACCATCGCCTTATCGCATAGTTCATCCCCGCCCTTAAACAGCCTTCCGCCAGCCAAAGGAGACCATATCATCGGATGGATACGGTTCACTGCCAGGTAATCCATCATACCGCTGTTAAAGTGCTCAAAGCACACCGGATTCCATTCGATCTGGTTTGTCACCAGTTCCCCGCCGATCGCCCTATTCAGCGCATCAAACTTAAACGGATCAAAGTTGGAAACACCGGCCTCTTTCACAAGCCCCTCTTTTTTCAGATCTTTCAGCGCCCTTGCCGTCTCCCAGGGATCAAAACAGGGATCTTCCCTGTGGATCAGATACAGATCCAGATAATCCGTCTGTAAACGCTGCAGGCTTTCTTTGCAGGACTGCATTATCCTGTTGTAAGTAGTATTGTAATAGCCGAAAGTCTTTCCGTTTATCTGCTCCTGAAAAATTCCCGTCTTGGAGATCAACTGAATCTTCCCCCGGATGGACTTATCCGCCGCAAACGCCTCTCCCATCATCTTTTCACACAAAGTCGCCGAATATATCTCCGCAGTATCAAAAGAAGTCACTCCCCTTTCAATACATGCATTCATAAACTTTACCAGTTCCTCTGTTGTCCATTTCCAGTCTTCCAGCCGCCAGAATCCCTGTACAACTGCGGAAAGTGATAATTTATCTGACAAACTCACCAATTTCATTTATATTTTTCCTCTCTTATCTGTTATATTCATTTTCCTGTATTTGTCTTACTATATTATGCATTTTTTCTCATGTCAAGCGCAACGGCGCTGCATATAATAATTCCCTTGATCACAAGCTGCCAGTTGGCATTTACACCAATGAACGCCAGCCCGTAACTGATAAATGTAAATATAATAACGCCTATGGCCGCACCCGAAACCCTGCCGATACCGCCGCTTAGAGAAACGCCTCCTACTACACAGGAAGAGATCGCATCAAACTCATAGGCATTTCCATAAGAACTGTTTGCTCCGCCGGTTCTTGCCACTTCCATTATGCCCGCAAGGCCTACCAGACAGCTCTCAATGATAAAGACAGAAATGATCACTTTATTTACATTGACGCCGGAAACCTTCGCCGCTTCTGCATTGCCGCCGACAATATAGATATTTTTTCCAAACACAGTCTTGTTTAAAACAAACCATACAATTACCAGTGCAACTATTGCGATCACTACTAAAAGGCTGATCTGACCAAACAGCTTATAACTGCTTAAAAACCGCAGATCTTCGCGGATTCCGCCGATTGGCTGAGAATTATTGGGTTTTTTGGAAAAGTAAAGACAGTTGATACCATAAACGATCGTTGACATACCAAAGGTTGCAATAAACGGCGCCATCTTCAGTTTAGAAATCATGAATCCGTTTACCGCGCCAATCAATGCAACCGCTAAAAGCGCAATAAAAATCGGCAGGATAATCGGAAGTTCCGGAAGGTTCGGCCAGAACCGGTTGGAGTAATCCGCCATCTGAGATAAAGATGCAATCAAAACCGCCGCAAGGCCTACCTGTCTGCCGCCCGCAAGGTCTGTCCCCCCAATCAGCAGCGGAAACATCAGCCCCAGTGCACAGATCATCTTCACTGCAGACTGTGTTATAATATCCGTAAATACACGCCACTGCAAAAAGGAAGGCTCTATTATAATAATTCCTATGATCATAAACAGCAGAACGATAACAAGAGCCTTATCAATCAATATCTTTTTTATATCTATCGTCTTCATTCGGAAACCTCCTCTTTTGCTTTATTGGAAAACATTGTGGCATATTTCATGACCTCAACCTGATTTGCTTCTGTTTTATCCAATATCCCCGACAGTTTTCCCTCACACATAATCAGTATCTTATCTGACATACCAAGAAGTTCCGGCATCTCTGAAGAAACCATGATGATCGCCTTCCCCCTCCTGACAAGATCCCGCATAATTTTATAAATTTCATATTTTGCGCCCACATCGACTCCGCGTGTAGGCTCGTCCAGAATAAGAATATCGCAGTCCGACAAAAGCCACCTTCCCACCAGTACTTTCTGTTGGTTTCCTCCGGATAGATTTTTTATTAACGTATCTGTACCAGCCATTCTTACATCCAGTTCTTTACATACATCATTTACTTTTTTCCCTATCTTCTTTTTCCGGATCACTCCCAGAATATTATCAGCCAGCTTTCTATAGGCAACTACCAATGTGTTATCCCATACCGAAAGCATCGGGATAATGCCCGTTGCCCGCCTTTCTTCTGTCAACAGGGCAAATTTATTTTTAATAGCATCCTGCGGCGTCTGGTTTTTTATTTTCGCTCCGCTCATGGTAAGCTCTCCCGAACTTATCTTCCGCAATCCGAAAATGGCTTCTACCAGTTCCGTTCTCTGCGCTCCGACCAGGCCGCCGATTCCTAATATTTCTCCTTTATGCAGCTCAAAACTGATATGTTCAAAGGAATGCTCTTCTGCACTTGTAAAGTCTTCCACTTTCAAAAGCACTTCTTTTTGTATGGTGTCTTCTGCGGGCGGGAATCTTTCTTCCATATCCCTTCCTACCATCTGGCGGATCACTTCATCTATTGTAATATCTCCGATTGCCCACTTTCCTACATACTGTCCGTCACGCATGATCGTTATCTCATCCGCAACTTCAAAGATTTCCTCCATTTTATGAGAAATATAAATAATAGAACGTCCCTCCGACTTTAATCTGTTAATAATTTTAAAAAGATGCTTTGTCTCGGCAACCGTGAGAGATGATGTCGGTTCATCCATAATGATCACTTTAGCGTCATAAGATACCGCTTTAGCAATTTCGATTGCCTGTAATTGAGAGACAGACAAGTTTTTTGCCAGAGTTTCTAACGGAATATCAAATTCCAGATCTCTCAGCAACTCCTCTGTCATGGTTTTCATTTTTTCTTCATCAACTATCACACCTTTTTTAACAAAACGCCCCACCCATATATTGTCCACCACATTTCGATAGGGGATTGGATTCAGTTCCTGATGGATCATGGATATCCCCAGTTTCAAAGCTGTATTTGGATCTGTAATATCCACATTTTTCCCATCCAGAGCAATTTCCCCCTCTTCCTGATGATAAAGCCCGAAAAGACATTTCATCAAAGTGGATTTTCCCGCTCCGTTTTCACCGATCAAAGCATGTACCGATCCCGGCCTTACCTCCAGTTGTACTTTATCAAGTGCCTTTACCCCCGGGAACGATTTGGATATATTACTCATCTTTAATCTGTATTCTTCCAAGCATAACCCTCCCTTCTGTCAGGCGGCCAAAGCCTTTTCCCCAAAGCCCTGACCGCCCCAAATAACAATCGTTCAAATTATTCTGAAATAGAATTCATCAGTTCCAGAGTTTCATCCAAATTACTGCTGTCCACAATAACATAAGGAACCCATACGTATTTACCTTCTACCGTACATTCAACGCCCACTACTTCTTCCGTAATTTCTTTTCCTTCTTTTACCGCTTTGATCACATTGATGATTGCATCGGACTGATTCAGACGGTCATTCAGCACCGTACCAAGCAAAGAACCCGCCTTCATAGCCTCTAACGCATCAATATTTGCATCGATACCTACGATAGGAACGAATTTTTCCGCATCACCGTTGTTATATCCGTTATTGATGCAGGCCTGTACCGCCCCCATTGCCATACTGTCATTATTGCAGAGAACACCTTCAATACCATCGATACCATAAGCCGTGATCCATGCATTCATCTTATCTAACGCCTGTGCCTGATCCCAGTTTGCGGTATCCATTGCCAGAATTTCATATTCGATGCCCTGGGCTGTCAAAGTTTCCTCGTAAGCTTGTGTACGCAGTACAACGTCCTGCTGCCCGATCTCACCCTGCAGAATTACAAGCTGAAGGACACCGTCACCGTTTTTATCTGCCAGCTCCGTATTTGCATTCCAGTAATTAATGAGCGCCTGTGCACACATCTCACCGGACTCCTTAGCCTCCGCACCCACATAGCAGATATTTTCATAATTTTCCATTGTTGTTTCCATGGGTTCCATATTAAAGAATACTGCCGGAACACCTTCTTCGTCACACTTCTGTGCCATGGTTTCCGTGCTCTCACGATCCGGTGCGCAGATAGCTACTACATCCGTTCCTTTGGTAAGGGATGCCTCCAGTTTACTGATCGCCGTAGATACATCATTCGCCGCATCCTGCATATCAAGGGATATGCCTCCTATTTTTTCTTCTTCATTCTGCATAATGATACGGAATCCGCTCTGGAACTGATCGTCAAATGCCCTCCAGATCACAGTAGCATTTACATCGCCTGCCGCTTCCTCCGCTTCACTTTCTTCCGCCGGCGCCTCCGCTGCCGCCTCTTCCTGTGCAGGCGCTTCTTCTGCCGCGGGTGTCTCCTGAGGTTCATTTGAAGAACCGCATGCCACTAATGAAAATGCCATAACTGTTGCCAACATTGTACTAACCAACCTTTTTTTCATATGAATATCCTCCGTTTTTATTTTATTTTTATTTAATTTTCAAACCTGAAGTCTTTCATTTTTCCTTTGATAAATTCCTTTGCGGAATTTTTGGAATGGATGAACATTGTGGTATTATATTTGAATCCCGGCTGCTTTTTCAGTTCCTCAAAAGAATCCGCAACTGCAGTAAGTACGTCTGTTGCCACATTAATCTTACGGATACCGTTCCGAATTGCTTCCTGTACCTGATCGATGGGCGTTCCGGAACCACCGTGAAGTACCAGCGGCACGTCTACTACTTCTTTAATCGCTTTCAGCCTTTCAATGTTGAGATGAGGCGCCGCAATATAATGTCCATGCTGCGTTCCGATACTGACTGCCAGAGCATCCACCCCTGTTCTTTCCACAAACTCCTTCGCCTCCTGAGGATCCGTCTGAGCCGCCTCCGGTCCCTTCACGATCAGATCCCCCTCTTCTCCTACCAGTTTTCCGAGTTCTCCCTCTACTGTAATGCCAAGAGTATGCGCATAATCCACTACTTTTTTCGTAAGGGCTATGTTCTCTTCAAAGGGCAGGGAAGAGCCGTCGATCATAACAGAGGAATAACCTGCCTGAATCGCCGCAACACATTCCTCATAGGTACGGCAATGATCCAGATGAAGGGCAATGGGAATCTGCGCGTTTGCCGCTGCTCTCTTAACGGTCTCAACCGTCCCCTCAAAACCTCCCATAAGATCACAGCAGTCCGTCCCCGTAATAAAAATTACAGGACAGTTTAACTCGGAACCTGCCTCAATCGCCGCCAGTGCCGTTTCATAGGAAACTGTAACATAAGCGCCGTAGGCAACCTGCTGTTCCTCTGCTAATTTGAGAATTTCTTTCATTGGTGCAAATTTCATAATCTCATTCCTTTCTTAAATTTATTTTGTATGAAAACTTTGATAAAAATCAAAAGCTTCTTCATAAGTTGGTATTCCTGCCGTTCCCCCTATAGCCCCCACATTTTTAGTTGCCACACATGAACCGAATTCCGCCGCGGAAAATACATCCATTTCTTTTGTCAATCCGCACATCAGCCCCGCCATAAAAGAATCACCCGCTCCGGTCGTATCCACTACCGGCAGCCCTTTAGGACATTCTATCTGTCTGTTCTCATTAAAATCTGTTACAAAACAGCCTTTTTCCCCCATCTTTATCCCGAACATCTTCATGCCAAACTTTCTGAAACTTTCCGCTATCTGCCTAGGATCTGTCTTTCCCGTAATCTTCATTGCTTCTCCCATACTCGGAAAAAAGATATCTGTTTCCATAAAAGCCGGCGTCAGATAGGACAGCCAGTTTCTCTCAGGATCTTCCCGGTTTACGGCGGCGTCCATGACGGTCATTTTTCCGAAACTGTGCGCTCTGTGAAATACGTCCCGAATACCGCCTTTATCCATTTCCCGAAGCGCCATGGCAGAGCCGATATAGACAATATCCGCCTCCTTAATGGCTTCATCACTGACATCTCCTCCGTTAAGGTTTGCAAAAACGGACTTTTCAGACAAAAAATGCCGTTCACCTTTTTCGTCAATCAACGCATAGGAAACTGCGGTTGCGCATTCCGTATCATAAACTACCTTCGAGATTTCTACTCCGTATTTTTCACACTCTTTTAAAATAAATCTTCCGCTTATATCGTCTGCAATTCTTCCTATAATGGAAACACCGGTACCTAATTTAGCCAATCCGATCGCCGTATTCAGCGCATCTCCCCCACAGCATACAGAAGGCTTATTTATACCCACACTGTCCAGCGTCAATATGTCATAAGGCACAGGGGAAATTAATGTATCACACACCATCATACCCACACAAAGAATTCTCATATCGCGTCCTCTCTAATAGCTTTTCTATATTTCGTTCAGTCTAATGTTCGTACATTCGTATGTCTATATATTTCCACAATTCATAAAAAAAGTCAACATGATTTTTTAAATTTATTTATTTTGCCCAATTTATAGACTGATTATTTGTATATTATTCATATAAAAAATCTATTTTTATATAAGCTTACTTCTTTTTTTGCAAAAACAATTCATTTCCAGAAGATAATTGTTTGATCTTTTGTCCGTACAAACAACTCTATAAATATTGCTTTTTCAGGATTATCTCTTGCATTTTTTGGTTTATTAGAATATTATAGGTATATATTTGTTTTATTGTACGTACATAGAAACATATAAATAACAATAGAGAATACACAAGGGGGATATAACATGCAGTTATTTCAGAAAAAGTTGGATAAAAGTACTCGGATACCTTTGTACTTTCAGCTAAAGAATATAATATTAAGCGATATTCAGGACAATTGTTTTTTAGTCGGGGATGCTATCCCAACAGAAAACGAACTGGTTGAATTTTATCATATCAGCCGTTCTACAGTACGTCAGGCAATTTCCGAACTGGTTCAGGAGGGATGGCTTACAAGAAAAGCAAGCAAAGGAACCTTTGTTACAAAACCGGAGCAAAGATCAAGTTATATCCGCTCTTTCGAACCTTTTTACCGTCAGATATCACGGCTGGGCAAAACACCGCGTACTGAACTGATCGATCTGAACGTCATTACCCCAAGTCCTGAGATTGCCGACAGCTTAAATCTCGCTCCGGGACAAAAAGTTATTTCCATGTTCCGAAGACGCTTTGCCGATGATATTCCGATGGTGACTTTTCAAAATTATATTCCCTATGATCTGTGCTCATTTATACTGAGTTATGATTTTAAAACACATTCTCTATATGAATTATTGATGAATAATGTTTCGACACAGATAGCCAATACAAAAACTATCGTTTCTGCCACGAACGCCACTACGGAAGATATAGAACTGCTGAATATAAAGGTAAATACCCCTATGCTCTGCTTCCACAATATATCCACTACTGCTGACGAAACTATTGTAGATTATGCTTTTGCGCATTATAGAGGGGATTTGAATAAATTTGAATTCGATGACAGTCCCAAAAGATAAGACTACAAAGATCACACTGCAAAACAGCCATAAATTACGGAAAAGGCTATCTCCTAAAACCATAGGGGATAGCCTGTAATTGCTCCGCTTTCTCAGAGACATACTTTTCTGTCCATTTTTATTTTAACTCATTCGCCATCTCATAAAAATGATAATACATGCCCTTGCATTCCATCAGTGTATCATGGGTCCCTTCTTCCACAATACCCTCTTCCGTCAGCACAAGGATCCTGTCAGAATTGCGGATCGTGGAAAGCCTGTGGGCGATGGTAAGGGTCGTTCTTCCCTCCGAAAGCTTCGTCAGGGACTTCGCAACCTCAAACTCACTCTCATTATCCAGCGCGGAAGTCGCCTCGTCCAGAATGATGATCGGCGGATTTTTCAAAAATACCCGGGCAATGCTGATACGCTGCTTCTGCCCGCCGGAAAGTTTCACGCCCCGCTCTCCCACATAGGTATCGTAACCGTCCTTCAGCCCCATAATAAACTCATGGGCTCCGGCGCGTTTCGCCGCTTCCACCACTTCCTCTTTGGACGCCCCCTGTCTGCCGTAACTGATATTATCAAAAATCGTACCCGAAAACAGATAGACATCCTGTTGTACGATACCGATACTCTTTCTGAGGCTCTTTAATGTAAACTGTTTGATATCCTCTCCATCTAATGTAATGCGTCCTGCCGACACATCATAAAATCTCGGGATCAGGTTACATAACGTAGTTTTTCCGCCGCCTGAGGGTCCCACAATGGCAACTTTTTCCCCGGCACGGATCGACAGGTTCAGATGGCTGAATACCTGATTATGGTCATCCGGATATTCAAAGTTCACATCCTCAAATACAATATTGCCCTCCGGCTTCTCCAGATCCACCGCACCCGGTTCATCGAATATCTCAATATCCGCATCCATGATCTGTAAAAACCGTTCGATACCCGTCATGCCGCGCTGGAACTGCTCGGCAAACTCAATGATCCTGCGGATCGTTGCGATCAATGTGGACACATACATGATATATGCCACAAGGTCTCCCGGATCTATCAGTCCTTTCAGCATAAACAGACTGCCTGCCACCAGTACCAGCAGATACATCAGCCCGTCGAACATCCTGACCGTGGTCTGAAAAGCGCCCATATATTTATAAGAATCTTTCTTAATATCCAGAAAAGCGCTGTTATCATGCTCGAACTTTTCATTTTCTACCTCTTCATTGGTGAATGCTTTCACCACCTTCTGTCCGAGCAGACTGTCCTCGATCCTTGCGTTCAGTTCACCGATCTGCTGGCGCTGTCTGCTGAATACACTCTTCATCTTAAAATTGAACGTCATGCAGACTATAGCCATCAACGGTACGCATAAAAAGATGATCACTGTCAGAAGCAGGTTGATCCTTGCCAGTAAAATAAAAGCGATCACCGTCTTGATCCCCGCAATGAAAAACTCTTCCGGACAGTGGTGCGCAAACTCCGTCACATCAAACAGGTCATTGGTGATCCTTCCCATGATCTGTCCGACTTTCGTATTATTATAGTAGGTATTGGAGAGCTGCTGCAGATGATTATAAGCATCCCGCCGCATATCCGTCTCTATCCTTGCTCCCATCACATGCCCCATATTTGCCATATAATAAGCGGCAATACAGTCCACGATCCGCAGCACCAGATAGATCCCGCCAAGCCTGCCCACCGTTCCGATTGTCAGCGCTGCCAGATCCCGGATTCCTATATTTGTAATATACCGCATGATCATCGGCAGCACCAGTTCACATACCGTAGTCAGCGCCGCACAGAACAGATCCCTCGCCAATGTCCCGTAATATTTTCTGAAATATGGAGTAAACCTGCCCCACAGTTCTTTTGTTTTATACTCTTTCGCATTCATCTATTTAAGTCCTTTCACCATATATGCCCTGTCAATCAGGCCGCATAGACGGTCTTCTAAAGAATATAACACATCTTTTCTATTTTTGCATGGAATTTCAGTACTGCCCGTTAAAAATCTGCGCGATCGGGGAATCATCCGAAAGGATAACCGTTTTATTATCCCCTTTTACGCTTTCTTTCAGCGCATCCAGTGCCCGGACAAAGGAATAAAAATCCGTTTTTTCCGGATCGGAATAGGCATCCGAGAGAATCCGCATATATTCCGCTTCTCCTTCCGCCACAGCAGCTTCCGCTTTTGCCTGGGCATCGGAAATCATGATGGATACTTCTTTATCCGTCGTATTCTCAATCATTTTCGCCTCCGATTTACCTTCCGCCGTATACTGCGCCGCGATATTTTCACGTTCCGAGATCATGCGGGCATATACCGCCTGCTTGTTATCATCCGGCAGATCCAGTTTTTTCACTTCCACCGCCAGAATCTCAATACCATACTGTTCTTCCACACTGTTAATCTGTTCCATGATCTTTTCTGTGAGGGAGGTGATCTCCACCACTTCCTCCACTGTCCCGGAAAGTTCCAGATCATTATTCTTTACCTCTGCAGCAGGCTCCTCCACCGTGATCGTCATCTTTCCATCCCGGCTTCTGATCACTTCGTCCTGTTTCATATTGGATATCGTATTTTTTGTGGCATTGTATACAATAGCATCAATACGGCTTTCCGCGTTGCTCACCGAACCGCTCAGCGTCTGGGCAAATTTCAGCGGGTCTGTTACATGCCAGAGCACATAGCTGTCTACGATCATCGTCTTTTTATCGGATGTGATCACATCCGAAGCCGGCAGATCATAGATCAGCAGTTCCTTCGGAACCGTGTCAACAGATTCCACGAAAGGAATCTTGAAGCTGAGTCCCGCCCGGGTCTGTACCCGTTCCACCCGACCGAACTGGCGGATCAGTTTGAACTGGTTTTCCTTGGTTATCACCATGGAACCGGCCAGCAGAAAGAGCGCTGCAATGACAATGATCACAACGGGGAACATTCTGAATTTATGGCTTTTGGGGGGTTGTTCCGATTTTTTCGTACCATCAGAATTATATCGTTCGTATACCATCCTTATTCCTCCTCCTCTGTCTCCGCGTCTGAATTTACATTATCCGCCTTTGTATCCGTATTTACTTTACCTGCCGTATCAGATATGCTGCTCTTATTTTCTGTCACGAAGCTATCCAACGGCAGCATAGTGCTCATCGTGCCGTCGCTTCCCTGAATGACCAGCTTGATATCCGGCAGCACATCTTCCATCGTTTCATAAAACATTCGCTTTTTTGTTACATCAGGAAATTTGATATACTCCTGATACATAGAGTTAAAACGGGCAGCCTGGCCATTCGCCTCGTTGATCCTCTCCTGCTTTGCAGCCTCCGCTTCCTGCAGAATCCTGTCGGATTCGGCTTCCGCGTTGGGAATCTGTTCATTGCGGTATTTATTGGCATTATTTAAAGCCGTTTCCTTGCCCTGTTTTGCGGTCTCTACCTCTTTAAACGCATTTTCTACTTCCGCAGTAGGCGGAGTGGCATCCTGAATCGTAATATTAACCAGCGCGATACCGATATCATAATCCTCCAGCTTGTCCAGGATCATCTGTTTGATATTGGACTGGATCTCGTTCTTTCCTGTGGTCAGCACACTGTCTACGCTGTAGGAACCTATCGTTGTCCGGATACAATTCTGGGCAATATTTTTTAATACCAGTTCCGGATCCTGAGATGCATAAAGCGCTTTCACCGGATCTGTCACCCTGTACTCCGCATAAAAATCCACATAGATAAAATTATAATCCGAAGTGATCATCAGGGCATCCTCATCATCCTCCCCCGCCTCTTCATCCCGATAACCAATGGAAAAGCCCTGAATCGTTGTATTTACTTTTGTTACTGTCTGGATCAGTGGAATCTTAAAATGCAGGCCCGGCGTTGTCACAGCCCGGGGCTCCCCAAAGGTGCAGACCACCGCCTGCTCTTCCTCCTGAATGGAATAAAAAGATCCGCTTACAAGAATAAAAAGGATGATCACAATAAGGACTGCTTTGATAATGCCGAATCCTTTTCTCATACTTTCTTTCCTGTCCAGCGGATCGTTATTCTGCCTGTTTCTTCTAAACATGACTTTCCTCCACTTCTCTGAAAAAATGCTGTGTTGATTATTAATAATACATACTATCAGGCATTTTAACACAGATATAGAGGGAAAATCAATTCCAAAGCATCGTCCAAGCCAATCATATCCGAAAAGCGTAAACATATTTTTAAAATCCGGATATGCTTCATTTACGGGAGTTTAAACCAATATTTTGATGATTCCATAATTCTCCAAAAGCAATATCTCTCCCTCAAGCTGCCATAACCCCACTTCCACAAAAAGAAAGATTTGCAGCCCTGTAATTACTTCCGCAAACCTTTCTTTTTAGAGAGAAACTATTCACATATTTTCTATTAACTATTCCATATCTTCAATAGTTGGTATAATTGGCGATAAATAGGAATCACTGAATTCTTTTACGCTGCCCTTAGATAATACGAAAACTTGAAACTGATTTTCTTTTCCATCAGCCTCGTCATCATGTAAGTAAATCAATCTGTAGCTGCCTTCCGCCATCTCTCCTATTGTATTATAAAGTTTAAAGGCTTCTTCCGACTGTGAATTTCTTCTGTTTGCAAAAATTGTAAACTCTAGAAACCACTCACCATTTAACGCTTTTATCTGAGGCTTAAACTTATTTTATTCCCTACATTGAAATAAAGATCAAAAAAGCATCATATTGGTTTTGATTCAATGCTATCGGTCTACTTTCCTCCCTTCAAGTATAGTTTGTTCCCCAAAAAATCATAATTACAAGAAACACCATTTCTGTATGAAAGGGCCATATTAGTTTTATTGTCTCCCTTTTCATAATGGCATCTACCACTATTGCTGGTGAACTTTCTTTTAATTCAAGTAATTTCTTTTCCAAATTTTCCAATTTTATATCTATTGAATCTTCTGAATTATTATACTCTCTCATTACAGCAGGATAATATTTATTTATGACCTTTAAATAGTCATTTCCTCCCTTAAGCATTAATATCATCCCAATAATAATATATATCGGTATAAAAGAAAAAACGTACGCAGTTATTTTTATTTGTTGAAATAATAAAACTATTATTATTAACCAGTTTGCGCCGGTACATATCAAAGATGGTTTAAAATATTTTACTTTATTCTCTTCTTTCATAAATATTAACCATCTTATTCCCTCGAAAATACAAAACGATATTTTAATAATCCATACTATTATTTTATAATTACGAAAGAAAGTGATAAGTGATATTATGATAAACGCCATCAAATATTTACCGGCTTCCCCCATATTAAATTTCTTTGCAAACTTACTTGTACCTATATAATCCTTCATATTCATATCTCTACCCCCAGTCAATAAAAAGCATATATATAAAGATTTATATGGGGCTGTCGCAAAAATCAGTAACCCTACAATATGCATCCAAGATTTGAAAGTATTGGCACTATATACTGTAGGAATCTGCTGTTTTGCGACAGCCCCAGCATTTTTGTCAATATTTGGCTAATACTATACGCTTAACAACCCATAAACTTTTGGAAAAGTTCCTTACCTTTATTGATTATGGAATCTACTACTTCTTGTACCACATCATTAAGGCCAATAACCGTTAATTTAGAAACTGTTGCTTGCATTTTCACTGGCAATGCAAGTTCTGGTTTCGCTGAAAGAGTATATTCAATATAAACTGATCCATCTCGTGCACAAATACCATCAGGTCATCATTTTCAAAACTGGTGTAGTCGGTCACGTAATCGCGGGCGTATACTTTCCCAGCGTGGGTGATATGGGTGTTGTTAACGCGCAGACCTAATCCGTTGTAGGTGTAGGCGGATGTATCGCCCTTCCAGTTGGTGCCTTCCGCCATGCGGTTTGTCTCGTCATACAGATAGGAGCGGCTTGCCTTCTTCCCGCGGTTTAATCCCGGAGGCGTATTGCCGCCCGGATTGACGATAGTTCTGTTCCAATCTATCGCCTCAATGACTTAGTTAAAAACGCAAGAGCAGTTATGATTCATTCCACATCTGCTCCTGTTTAAGCCTATCTATTATCAGACAGCCTTATGTTTATTTTTTTCATGCTAATCAGGATATTTTTTTAAAAACTCAAGATTTTCTTTTAATTTGTTAATCCTCAAATTTTTTGTATTACCAACAGAAATAATTTCTATATATTCCTCTGCCTTCTCCATTATCTCAGTCTTTAATTGTTTGTAGCTAATTACCTGATCTGTCCATGCTCCTGATGCAGGTTCCTTTAAGCTAAACTCAATATCTTTAGAACCCTGTTTTTTTTCTGCCTCTACAATACTTATTATTACCATTCCTTTCTTTTTTTGAAATTCAATCCATGTATTATATGATTCTACATCACTAAGCACAACGTAATCTTTTGTCATCAAATTTTTCATGACTCTCACTAGTCTTTCAAACCAATCATATAATGAAACTTTATCCACAAACACCTCTAATTCTTTAGGATATATTTCACCATACCTATATTCATTGCACCTAATTTGCAAAAATCCATTTTGCCCTATAAAATCATCGTAATTGGTATACACTATTCTATAATCTAATCTGAACATACATGCTCCTATCTAAAATCATCTATTGTATATGTATATCCACCATATGCAGTATCAAATGCGCCATCATCTTTTATAAAAACATTTATAATTTCTCCATTCATCTCTATTGATTGTAAACCAGTTTTTCCTTCGTTTCTTAAAATGTTATATGCTTCTTGAGAATATTGAATAACTTCGCTTTGAGACCAATTTTTATTAAAAAATGATGTTTTATTTAATCTGTCAGTTAACTGTTTGTCCGTCAAATATTTTGCCTGTTCTGACATCCCTTCAAATGTATGTTTTTTAATATGCTGAATATTGTTTTTAGAGAATTCTATCGCCCCTGCACTACCTCTATCAGCACTTCCATAAAAGTCATCTTTCCCATAACCGGCTTTTTCCGCCATATTAATTTCACTTTTCATATTAAAACTGCGGAAAGTTGCTGTTCCGGCACTTGCTATCAGGGTTGTCAGCATCTCCAATCCATAGTACAGGTCTTCATTTCCGGTAAACATAGTATCGCGGAGAGGGTTGAAGGATGCCTCGCTGCTTCCCACTGTCCCATAGCCCACATCCTGCGCCGCCTCCAGTATATCCGCAAACCCAAAAGCAACTGCTGCACTGCCGGCGGCAAACGTCCCGACTGTGACTATGGCAGTACCCGCCGATACGGTTCCTGCAAACAGCCCCAGCACTGCCGGCAGTGCCGTTCCTCCGGTTGCAACCACAGCCGCTGCGCCGATTGCCAACACTGCCAATGCACTCCCGGTTTTCAGAAGCCCCATTCCGACGCGGTTCCAGTCAACATTATCCACGAATCCGGATACTTTCCCTTTCAGGTCCCGGAAGCCTGACTGCATCTGCTCCGCCAGCTTATTCATGTCCACGCATCCGCCAAAGGGGGAGAATCCCGCCAGTCCGGTCGGATCATAGAAGGTCGTCGGATTGCTGAAACAGTACTGATACCAGTTCCCACCGTCCTTCACCGGGTCCATCGCAAGCCAGGTACGGTTATTCGCATCGTAGAACCTCGCCTCCGCGAAATAAATATCCAGTGTCGTATCGTAGATATGGCCGGTAAAGGTAGCAAAGATATAGTTCCCGTGGTCGTTATTCAACAGCTTGTTCGGGCTCTCCGGCATCCCCCATGCGTCGTAAGTCAGCTCCGCAAAGCTCTGTCCGTTCGCCTTCGTGTAATACCGGGTATTGCCCATCACATCTTCATGGACATACAGGGTTCTCTCCCAGTTCCCCTTGTCTGTGAACTGTTCGATCCTCTCGCTCCCCGCATATACATGCTTCTGTTCATACTCTAACTGCCCGTTTCCTTCGGCAAATACCATCAGGTCATCGTTCTCAAAGCTGGTATAATCGATCACGTAATCGCGGGCATATACTTTCCCGGCGTGGGTGGTATGGGTGTTATTTACGCGCAGACCTAATCCGTTGTAGGTGTAGGCGGATTTATCGCCCTTCCAGTTGGTGCCCTCCGCCATGCGGTTTGTCTCGTCGTACAGGTAGGAGCGGCTTGCCTTTTTCCCGATCTCCGCCGTACGGTTGCCCCGCTTGTCATAGGTATAACTATAAGATTCGTTGCCCTCCTTTTTCTTTGTCAGCTGGTTTAATTCGTTATACTGATAGTCTACCACTTTGTTTTTGGACTTTTCAAGTACCAGATTCCCCAGTGTGTCATAGGTATAGGTGGTGGTGGTCCCGGCGATATTGCTGTTTATCATGCGGTTTAAGCTGTCGTAACCGTATTTATGGGTCCCTTTATTCGCCTTGTTTGCCTTTTTATCTGCATTATCCTCGGTGCCCGGGTTATCCGGTTTTTCCGGTTTATTGGGATTATCAGGCTTTTCTCCCTTCTCCCCGCGGTTTAACCCCGGAGGCGTGTTGCCGCCCGGATTGACGATAGTTCCGTCCTCCTCCTCAGTCTGTCCCGGAGGCACCTGTCCGTTGCCGTCCCCGTTTCCTTCGACGGAAGCGTCATCCTTCACCGTATTTAAGAGCCGGATATTGGTCTCCTGTGCGGTATCCGACTGGTTCTTTAATACGACGCCTGCCGCAGTATCCGCTGTCGGCTCAGGCAGTGCAGGCCTGTTTACAATGGAAACGGTAGTGCTTAATTTCCCCGTATCCACGGAAGGGATCTCTATTGCAGGCGCTTCCGCGGAGGCAGTACCGGTGCTGTTTTTCCCATTGCCCTTGTTGTCGGAATTTCCGGAATTCCCGCTTCCGCTCTGGCCGTGGTTATACTGCATCTCACTTAAGCGGTTTCCTTCCGCATCCCAGCTGTAGGTGCCCTTAAACAGCTTCTTTCCGCCGATGTTGTACTCATCCGTCTCGATGATCCGGTCGCATTCATCGTAGAAATAATACGCCGTCTCATAGTTCGGATACTCCTTGAAGGTCTTGTTGCCGTTGCCGTCGTAGGCGAACTTTGTAATGCCGCCGTCGAAGTCCTTCATCTCCACGATCTGGTTTTCCGCATCGTAGTAGTAGTCCACCTGCGTCCCGTCCGGGTAGCCCTGCACGGTCTTGTTCCCCACGTTGTCCCAGCCGTACGCGGTCTTCCCGCCGTTATGGTCCGTCACTTCCGTTACGCGGTTTAAGAGGTCCCTGTGTAATGGTCACAAAACAACCTTCTCTTGCCTCTGTAAGAGCCAGTATTGCCCCTGTGTGCGATTTTAAATTAAAGTCTAGGTAAACCCATAATGGAAAATTTAAGCCTTGTTGGAGAAATTTAAAAGACATGGTTTCTTAAAAATATATAGGGGCGAAAATAGTACAGGTTAAAGGCTTTATGCCGCCAGAGATGGCATAAGCTGGGAAACACCCACCGGCAAAGCTGGTGGGTGAAATGTGATATAGCATAACTTTTCCTGCTGTTCAAGAATTTGTTATGCTTTGGGGCAATTTTATCGGGGTATTCATGTAACAGAAAAATCGAGAATGTTCTATTGGCAACCACCATGGAACACTCCCGATTTTGTGTTTATGATTAGGTATTGAGGGAATATCCCCCCCTTGCGTCATTGTAACAGGGATATTTGTAAATCATCAAGCGAATAGGCTAAAAATTCTATTCATCACATTTTAAACCAAATTTTAATAATGCCTCATAAAAATCTATTTGCATTTCCTGTAATGCCTCCTCCTCATGTGAATACATAGTAACTTTACTTTCGCATATTCCAGCATCTATTTCGAATCCTAAAAAATCTCCTGTTTCTAAATCGACAACTGGCAAAAAACATTTTTCTACAACCCATTCTTTTGATACATTATCCTTGATATAAAACATACCATTGCAGTCACATGAATACACTACTATAAAGCCAAAATATCCACCTCCATATTGGCTTACAAAATCTTTATAGATGTCTGGTAGTATTATGTCGTAATAT
Organism: Lachnospiraceae bacterium; assembly: GCA_910573755.1. Classification (GTDB taxonomy): domain Bacteria; phylum Bacillota; class Clostridia; order Lachnospirales; family Lachnospiraceae; genus 1XD8-76. The sequence continues at coordinate 391,098 of CAJTBO010000001.1, forward strand.
TTTTCAACATCTTCAATCTTTTCAATATCTACTTTGGCATCTGTCTCCAATGCAAATAATTTGAGGTTCTTTTCTGTCATCTCCCTAACCTTGTTTTTAAAACTAATTCTGTCCATATTTTATCCTCTCTCTAGTCATATACACCACTTTACAACTTTTGAGCTAAGCTGTTTCTCCCAGGCATAGTCTTCGTAAGGCTTTGATAACAGCCATTGATTTTATGTGGGTTTCGACGTGCTGCACCAAGTTTACATAAAATATCTGCCGCCGTATCTGCTCACTAAGGGCAAACCGGAATTCCTGCACACTGCTGTTCCTGTACTGTGACAACGCTTCTTCCATATAGGGAAGCAGTTTCATGGCGCAGTAACTGATATTAATGAGGTTCACCAGCATTTCGATCCCTCTGCGGCTGCGGACCATGTATGAGCATAGCGACCAGAATGATTTCTGCTCATAGTAGCTTACTTCAATGTTCCAGCGGAAGGAATACAGGAACAGGGGAATGTAAGGCATCCACCCGCTTCCTGTCTGGTTAAGCGGTGCCTTTTCCTGCCATGCACAGAATATCTGCAGCTGTGCAGGGAAAATAGTACTGAAAAACAGTCTTCTTGTGCCGTTTTCCTTTCCTGTACAGGTCACATAAGCCATGACTTCGCGTGCCCCGAAAATATTTGTCAGCACACGGCGGCATCCTGTATAGTAATCACCCGCTTTCTCGC
>CAJTBO010000002.1 GCA_910573755.1 Lachnospiraceae bacterium
ACTTTCATCTCATATACCTTTTTCTAATGTATTTATTCAGGGATAATATACAATTATCCGTTGTTCGGGATTTAAAGGGATGCTCTCTTTGTAGGGGTGTCTTTATTTGGAAAGAGGGCATGATATATAATGACAAATAATGGGAGGTATGATATATTTGAGTGGTGAGAAATTTATCGTCTGGAATAGAGAGTATTGCATATAGCATTGTCAAAGAAGAGATTGAAACTTGTTATAGGAGAGGATAGAACCGATTTTGAGGAAAAGCAATAAAAGGAAAGTTGAGAAAGGAAGAAAACAGATGATGGCAGATATGGCATTTTATGTGGGAAAAAAGGTATTGATTACCGGTCATACAGGTTTTAAAGGAAGTTGGATGTGTAAAGCATTGACAGATGCGGGGGCGGAAGTTACCGGATATGCATTAGAACCGCCTACTGATCCGTCACTCTTTGAATTGTGCCATTTGGCAGATAAGATGAATTCTGTAATCGGCGATGTGCGCGACCTGGCTCATCTGAAGAAAGTTTTTGAGGAAGTACAGCCTGAGATTGTAATTCATATGGCGGCGCAGCCACTGGTGCGGGAGTCTTATAAAAATCCGGTATACACATATGAAACTAATGTTATGGGCACAGTTCATGTATTGGAATGTGTCAGAATAACCTCATCTGTAAGGTCATTTGTGAATGTGACGACAGATAAGGTATATTTAAATAAAGAATGGGAATGGGGCTATCGGGAAAATGAGGAGTTGAATGGATATGATCCGTATTCCAACTCTAAATCCTGTTCTGAACTTGTGACAAGCAGTTATTTGAATTCATTTTTTCAGGATTCCCAGGTGGCAATATCGACAATGAGAGCCGGAAATGTGATTGGTGGGGGAGATTTTGCAACGGATCGGATTATTCCGGACTGTATTCGCGCGGCTCAGGCGGGAGAAGATATTATTGTGCGGAATCCTTACTCAACCAGACCTTATGAACATGTGCTGGAACCGGTTATGGCTTATCTGATGGTTGCAAAGGCCCAGTATGAAGATAAGAAATATGCCGGGAACTATAATGTCGGACCGGATGAGACGGATTGTTGGACGACGGGTGATCTGGTGACGTTATTCTGTGACAAATGGAATGGGGCTGATGGCGCGTCTGTTCAATGGATTGATCGATACGACGGGGGACCTCATGAGGCAGGTTTTCTGAAATTGGATTGCTCTAAATTAAAGAAGACTTTTGGGTGGAAGCCAAAGTGGAATGTTGAAACGGCAATGGAGAAAATTGTTGAGTGGACGCGGATATATCAGACCGGAGGAGATATTATTGCCTGCATGGAAAAGCAGGTAAAAGAATTTATGAAGTAATATAAAATGTTAAAGTTGTGAAAAGACAAGCATTGAAAACTTTTATCGTGTTCTGAAAAGACATGCGGGAATAAGAGGTTGGAAGCGTAAAGGTTATAAAAGATGGAATATATTTGGCGTTTGATAGAGAATATGATACGATTTTTTCTGACAAGGGTATTACATTTAAAACTTTCGGAAAAGAAACTGGAGGGGATCTTACAGTTTTTTAAATTCGGAATCGTGGGATTAAGCAATACAGTAATTTCGTATGTTATATATGTTATTGCCTTATTGGCCTTTCAGGCAATAGGGGTGTCAGAGAATATAGATTATCTGGCAGCGCAGGTGATTGCTTTCATTTTAAGTGTCCTGTGGTCATTTTACTGGAATAATAAATATGTTTTTGGTGATGCCGCCGGTGGCAGAAATATTATTCAGACATTGCTGAAAACATATGTATCATACGCCTTCACAGGACTTTTTCTGAACAGTATACTGGCTGTTTTGTGGGTTGAGGTGTTGGGGATTGACAAAATGCTGGCTCCGATCATTAATTTGTTGATAAGTGTACCTGTTAACTTTGTTATGAATAAGTTCTGGGCTTTTAAATGAAAGAGTTGCAGAAACAGCAGACTCAGGGTCGATAAGAATATCAGGGTGTCTTTGGGAGATTGATAAAAAGTGGAGAAACAAAAAATTCTGATAGTCCATAATTATTATCAAAAGCCGGGTGGTGAGGATACTGTAGTAAAAAATGAGAAGCGGCTATTGGAAGAACATGGGCATGAGGTCGAACTCTATACCAGAAATAATAATGAATTAAAAAAACTGTCAGGTATAAGAAAACTGCTGTTTCCGCTTTTGATAGTGTTTAATTGCAGAACATATTGGGAAATAAGAAAACTGATCAAAGAAAAGCGGATCGATATTGTTCATGTGCATAATACATTGAGCCTTATCAGTCCGTCAGTTTATTATGCAACGAAAAATTGCAGGGTTCCTGTCGTGCAGACAATCCATAACTTTAGATTGCTCTGCCCGGGGGCAGTATTTTACAGAGAAGGGCATATATGCGAAGATTGTCTGAAACATGGGCTGGGATGTGCTGTAAAAAACAGGTGTTATCGCAGAAGCAGAGTCCAGACACTTGCCTGTGTGATCAATACTAAAATTCATCGGATGACAGGAATTTACAGATATTTAAATTATATATGTCTTACAGAATTTACGCGGAATAAATTGTTGTGTCTGAAAGGGATAGACTCTGAAAAAGTTTATATAAAACCCAATTTTACTTATGGCTGCAGGAAGAGAGAACAGATAGAAGATTATTATATTTTTGTGGGCAGAATAGAAGAAATCAAAGGCGCAGAGATGCTTGTGGAGGCGTTTAAAACAATGCCCTGCAGAAAACTTAAGATGGTCGGCAGCGGGGAACTGGACGGGAAGATAGCTGATAGATTAAAAACGGAAGGTATTGATAATATAGAAATGGTAGGTTATCGGTCAGGGGAGATTGTCCGGGAGCTGATAGAGAGGGCTAGAGGGCTGATCATGTGTTCACAGTGCTATGAAACTTTTGGAATGGTGATAGTGGAAGCATACAGTGTCGGAACACCGGCTATTGTCGGAGATATCGGAAATATGAGAGAATTGGTGGAGCCGGGAAAGACAGGGGAAAGATTTACTTATAATTTGCCCGAAAGCCTTGTAGAAGCAATTGACAGATTTGAAGCCGGAGATATGGAAAGTTATAGAAGGAACGCATATGATTTTTACAGAAATAATTTATCCCCGGAAGTGAATTACAGGGAACTTATGATGATATATAAAACGGTGAAATAGTTTCGGTGTCATTTATGGAAGATGGTTATGGAAAAAATAAGTTGCAGAAAATCGGAAGTATGCGAGGATGTCCGGAAGTGAGATTATTTCGCGAGTTGGTATTGAAAAAACCGAAGAGGCTATAAGGAATGAATAGGAGAATTTGCAGTAATTGCATTGGGAACGCGGCGGAGAAGTTTATGTGGCAGTCTTTAGCGGTGCTGCTCCTCATATGGTTGTTTGTAAATATGAGCATAACGCAATCAATATGTTTTTGGGGATTTGGTTGTTTTATTGTTTGCAGGAATATCAGGTTGGACTCATTGGATAAAATAAGTAAGAAGCTTTTATGCTTTATATATATTGTAATGGTTATCGGGGATGTTCTGACGAGAACATGGAAGGGAAACCATATAATACATAATATGTGTGTTATTGCGGGAGTAATATTTTGGTTTGTATGTTTTACGGATTTTAAGCGGGAGAGATTAAACAGGATATTGTTATATGTATCGTCACATTGTTTTTGTATATACCTGTTTCATGAAATGAATTTATCCTTTTTGCAGAAGATATGTGCGAGATTACTGCCGAAATCAGCAGTCTTTCAGTTCCTGGAATATATATTTATTCCGATTGTTATTATAGCTGGTATTTTACTGATAAGTATATTTTTGAAGAAGAGATTTCCGAAATTTTATTCTGTTATTACAGGAAATCGAGTACAATAATGTGATGTGCTGAATAAAGGAATCAGAGAACGATGAAATATAAAGAAACTTATAGCATTCTCGGCGTTCGGGTGGCGGTTACGGATATGAGAAAAACCCTCTCTTTTTTAGAGACTAATCTGGAAGATTTAAGAGGAAAATATATTTGTGTCTCTAATGTGCATACAACAGTTATGGCTTATGAGAATGCCGATTACAGAAAAATACAGAATGATGCGGCAGCGGTTCTCCCGGATGGAAAACCACTTTCTGTTGTAGAGAGAAAATGCGGCGGCTTAAAAAATGCCGAAAAAGTTTCAGGACCGGATTTAATGCCGGAAGTTTTTAAGCTGTCAGTAAAAAAAGGCTATAAGCACTATTTTTACGGAAGTACAGAACAGACGTTGGAGCTCCTTAAAAGTAATTTGATGAAAAAATATCCGGAACTCCATATAACAGGTATGTGCGCGCCTCCGTTCCGCCCGCTGACAGAAGAAGAGGACGAAGAAATAATCCGGGAAATCAATGCGGCAAAACCTGATTTTTTATGGGTGGGACTGGGGGCGCCTAAACAGGAAATCTGGATGGCGGAACATAAAGATAAGATTTCATCAATAATGATCGGAGTAGGGGCAGGGTTTGATTTCCATGCCGGGACAGTAAAAAGGGCTCCGGTTTGGATGCAGAAATGCGGACTTGAATGGCTTTACAGATTGCTGCAGGATCCGAAACGGCTCTGGAGGAGGTATGTGGTGACGAATAGTAAGTTTATATGGTATATGATCAAGAGAAGAAAATTTTAGGAATAAAATGGAAATATTTGAAAATTGAGCATGCTTCATTGGCTGAATTGTTTACAGTATATAATGAAAGAGAACAAATATGTTGTCAGAAAAAAGTAAATGTTAGATAGGTAAAAGAATGACCAAATAAAATGAAAAATCATAAATCAGCAAAGGGACTGTTTCGGCAGTCCTTTTTTCATGTCTTAAGACATCACGATTCATTTCTTTACATTTCATGATTCACAGATATTTTTTCAATGATTCGGAAAATAATACTGTCATAAGGAAAGGTCCTTTAAACCACTCACCGGTTCTTAAATTAAATTTAGTGATAGGTGACATTTTAATATTGAGTTCTATATAAAAGGACTAATAATAGTCCCAATATTTGCCAGGCATTTAATAAAATGAAAATATATTCGGACCGAGTTTGGTTCAAAAAGAGGTGAGATATTGAAACAGAAGATTAAGCAGAATGAAGTGGGAAACATAGGAAAAAATATCAGAGAAATACGTATTGCAAGAGGGATAGGACAGACGGAGCTTGTTCGACTGTTGGATTTGCAGGGAATTCCGATTACCAGAGAATGCCTTGTGAAAATAGAACGAGGAATTCAGCATGTACAAGTACAACAGTTAAAGGCAATAAAGGATGAATTGAATACAACGTTTGACGAACTTTTAAAATAGGTGGTCGTTAATGGGGATATATGAGGATGAAAATATAGAGAAAACTGTTTCTCAGGAATATTATAGGATCAGCAGGATGGAAAAAAACAGCCTTATGTATTATCAGGGCGGAGGAGAAAATATAAAATTATCATCGGCTGATCAATATTTAAGAAAATTTTACAGTATTGATAATTCGTACATAGTTTTAAACGCATTGCTGATGCCGGGAGTCAGTAATGAAAGGGTCAGGCTTAAATATGAGAAAAAGCAAATTGATGTATCTGCAATGCTGGAACAAATTGATGAATTGTTGAGGGTATATTGTCATTTATATTCCGCTATATGTAAGTATACTTATTGCTGTGAGCACGAGAAACTATACTACACATATCGCTGCGACAGAATGAATACTTTGGAGTTTTTAGAAGATGGCCAGATGTATTCTTTTATGTCTACAGAAAAATATAAAAGCGGAAATACAGATTTTCATGAAAAGAACGGCATTCTTTTACTTGAGATAAAAGCACCGGGGAATATAGAACATATAGATATGAATAGAGTGTTGGGAGAGGAGAGTAAATATCCGCACGAACACGAGATACTATATGCACCATATGTATCACTGCATAAAGAGCCGTTAGAGCTGACAGAAACGGAAAGAGCCTATAGGGATATAAATCAGGAACCGCCCAAAGGAAAGTATTTATTATTTTTGAAGGCGTCTTCGATTATTCCTCAAAAGATTAAGGAGAGGAAGAAGGAGTTGGACGAGATATATGAAAAAATCGTGGATTCTTCATCTATAGATAATGCAAAATATATTTGGACAACTTTTATGGAAGGAAGCGAGCCGGAAATAGGTGCGGCAGAGCTTTATGAAAAGTGGAAGGAGAGTCTTCAGATTTATCTGAGATGGTATTTTGCAGAGATTAAATATAACATTATGAGTAATATGAGAAACTATCAGGAAGATTTGACTGCACTACAGGAAGACATCATTCAGGATTATAATAGGGCAAATACAAAACGAAAAAAATATAAGATATGTGTTAATGCTACAAATATTGGTGTATGCATTTCATCTTTATTAGCGACATTATTCTTAGCACTTAGTTTTATTGAGTCATTGCAGGATTTTATGAAAGTAATAAGTTTAATCAGCACTACGATTGGCGCAGCATTTTCTTCAATTTCTACAGCGCTTGCATGGAATGAGAAACTACAGCAACGGACAGAAACTTATTTGAAATTGGATGAGCTGTTAACGGATTTGAAATATGAGAAAGAGGTTAATGAAGATACTTTAAATACATATTTAAAACGTTATAAAGAAATTTATAAGGAAGATAATAAAAAAGGGTTGGAAAACGCCAGGATAGCAGCCGATTCATTGAAGAATATACAAAAAGAGTCTGAAAAGATATAGGAGATTACGATGGGGAAAAAGCGTAAAAAAGTACATCTGACTATAGAAGGACAATTAGAATATTACTATCAGAAAGATCAACATACAGAACGCAATGAGATTCTTTGGCATGCCTGGTGTCAGAATAAACGATGGTTATCCCAGTTATTGGAGACAACGATGGGCTCTTTTCCGGCCTATAGCAGGCATGATGAATCTCATGCAAAGAATGTACTTCATAATATTGAAATGATACTCAGTGAAAAAAGAATAAAAGAACTTTCAGCGTCGGATTGCTTCATGCTTCTGCATACAGTGTACATTCATGATATTGGTATGGTCATCACTTATGAAGAGCGTGAAGCAATTGTGAATAATGATAAGTTTATCGATATGATAAAAGAAATGGAAGATGAAAATGATCCTGTATTTCAACGTGCAATCAAAGCTCTGCAGAGACAGAATTATGATTATGAGGGTGAAAGCGATAAAGAGGAACAACTGAAGAAGCTTTATTTGGACAAGCTGGCAGTTTATTATGCCATTTTACATTTGATTGCAACGTTCCGAAGGCCGGAACATGGAGATTTGTCAAATGAACGTTTGGAAGAATGGACTTTAAAATCTGAGAAGCTGGGAAGCGGCTTTTCTATGGCGGGGATCCCACAGAGAATCTTTCTGTGGATTGCAAAGTGTGCCGGGCTGCATACAGCAAGTACATTTGAACATATCATGGAATTACCGCAGGAAGATAACGGATTTGCATCTGATTATTTGCATCCGCGCTTTGTGGCCGTGCTCTTGCAGTTAGGGGACATCCTTGATATGGATAATGACCGTTTTCATCCGCTTACAAGGGAATGCATAGGGGCGATGCCGGAACTTTCCAAACGTCATTATGAAAAACATCAGGCCATTCGCAGATTATACATAAAACGGGATAAAATTTCTATTGAGGCGGACTGTGCTTCACAGGAAGCGCTTCGGCTTGTGCGAAAAGAGTGTGACATGCTAAAGGATATATTGACAGAGGCAGGGTACTATTGGTCACAGATATGTCCGGAGAAGTTCAGTGGTTCGCTTCCGACTATAGAATCTGTAAAACTATATCTGCAGGGGTTTCAGATTCCGGAAGAGCTGGTGACTACACAGTTTAAAATTTCTCAGAAAAAGGCTTTTGCAATTCTGGAAGGAGCTAATGTTTATAAGGATCAATTTGTCTTTTTGAGAGAATTTTTACAAAATGCCATAGATGCCAGTAAAATTCAGTACTGGAATGAATGCGTCAGAACCAGAGGATATTTTAAAGATAAGGATGACATGAAAGGAATGTCTCCTGATCAATTGGAAGAACTTTTGTCAACAAATATTTTTCCGATTGAAATTGAGATGGAAATAGCCAAGCAGGATGAAAAAAAGGATATAGTTCCTATCGAAAAAGAAGATATTGCAGCATTGCGCAGGGGAGAAAAGAATGATTTAGTAATCTACGGCGTTAAAGTGAGAATTAAAGATTTCGGAACAGGAATAGATAAAGAGAGCATTAAATGTATTGCAAGTGTTGGTGACAGCAGGAAAAGAGAACGATATATTATTCAGGAAATGCCCGAGTGGCTCAAGCCTACGGCAGAATTCGGCATTGGCTTACAGTCGGCATTTATTTTGACGAATACTTTTAAATGTAATACTTTTACACGCAGTAATGAGAAATACGAAATAACTTTTTCAACGGTAAAATCTAACTATTATGAAGGTTTTATTAATGTACGGCCGGTAGAACAATTTTCAGATAAGGATAATGCCTATGGGACGTGCTTTGAGGTGTTTGTGCCGGCTCAGAAGAAATTGTTGCATGAGTTGTATCCGGCTGCATGGGATGGTAAAGACTATTATGATAAAGATTATGCGGAACTTCGGCCTTTGCGTCATTCGGCAGAATTACTTGCCCAAATGGCGTTGTACTTAGACAGTATTATCGGGGAGCAGCTGTTTCCTATTCATTTGAATGTAAAGGAGAGTCCTTATGTAATAATACCTTTAAATCTGACTGAAAAAAATCGAATTAAGAAATTAAAATATAGATTGATCCCAAATACTTTGAAGTTGGAAAAGACAGAAGAGATAAAAAGACTGGAAGAGACAGAGGAAAAATTTGAGACAATTGTCAGAAAGAATTTTGATGAGAAGCAGGCGGAAATAATGATACGGCTGTTTCAGGAAAGAGAATGGGAAAGAGACGGAAAGGCATGGGCGTTTTATTATAAGAAATATGAGAATAGTGAAGTTGTGATTGAAAAAAACGAAGAAACTATGGCTCTTTTGGATTGCCGGGATGGTCATTTGTATTATTGGGATAATAAACTGTGCGCATTCTGCCTTGTTAATATGGTGAATTTTTTGCTGTTGGAAAGACAGCAGATTGAAAAATCAGATAAGAACTGCGAGAAGAAGTCATATGGTGTGACGATTTATTATAAGGGAATCATTCTGGATGAGATGGAACTGCCGGGGATTGGAAATGAATTGCTGCAGTGCATCGATATAAAAGGAAAGTTGGAACGGGAATATGTCAGCCTGAGCAGAAAAGGTTTTACGGAAAAGGGGAAAGATTATTTCCTGCATGAAATATATATGCCGTTACTGGAGTCTATTCTGAAAATACTGAAAATTATGAATCAGAAACAGTCGGAAATCGTAGTGAAGTATGTTGAAGAAACGTTGACGGAGAAAAATACTATGTTGGGAGTTCTGGCAAAAAAGCTGGAACTTTGGAATAGTGGAGATAAAAAAATAATTGGTGTGACAGATCAGGCCGGTTGGATTGATAAATTTGAAGAAAAGAAAAATCAATTATTGGTGATATTTAAGGAAAACGTGATTTCTCTGACAATGATTGCTTTTTTTGCGCAACAGGGAACTTTTGATCCTCTGATAGAAATAGGCTATGGAAATATAGAGAATAAGTATTGTTGCTGGAGTGAAGTAATAGAGCATATTCGAAAATATTGCAGAGAGCGAATAATTATAGAAAATTCCGGTATGGTGCAGGTGGACGAGCTTTGGCATCATTTTCTGGAAGCTTCTGTATTATTTCATATAAGGCTTCGCCCCCAAGTTGATTTGGATAATAATAATGAGCGGGGAAGGCAGAGTGACTGGATAACTTTTCCGGATATTTTTTCTGACACAAAACAATTTATGATAGTATCAAAAAGAGAGAATAGATCTGCGTCGTGGAAACAATTTTTAGTCCCTGTTTGGTCAATTGAAGAAGAAAAGGAAAGCGGGAATACAAGTATTATCCAGAGTCTGAAAAAATATTCGATGATAGAAACTTCTTCCGATGAAAAGAAAAAAATGGAAGCCCGAATATTAAAAATGGGAGATAATGCATTAACCCTGGCTCGCTCTTATGGAACAGATTCCTATGGGAATAGTGACACAATGGAGCCGGACGAATATCTGCAGCAATATTTTTTGAAATGGTTGTTGCAGTATATACCAACCGTGGCAATATTTATGAGTGATGATGGGAATACAAGAGTAAATATTATTCACGGAAAAACCTTCCCGTTTGTTTTTATGGATGTTGCTTCTAAAAAACTGATTTTGCGGCGTATTATGGAGGAGACAGAAACATATGGTATTCAGCGTTTTTCTGTTCCGGCATGGCAAGGACTCGAGAATTTAAGCTGTAAGGATTTGCCGTATTCGCATTACTTTATAAAAAGGGGCTATATGGCAAGAGAGTCTTATTCAAAAGTGATATTTCCATTTTCTAAAGATGAATTGGATAAAATAAACGGATTGATTTATTCAGAGGAAGCGTTGCATATAACGGATAAACTTAATATGTTAGGGAAACGGCTGAATATACAAAAGCAATTAAGAGATATTAATTTTAATTCAAAAGATAAAAATCCTAAAGTTAATGAATTATTGGAATGCATAAAAGATGTTGATTTGAAGGAGGAGGTGAAAAGCATATATGATTTATTTATTGATAGTGGGATAAATAATATGGAAAGGATGTTTGAACGAGTCAGAACAGAATACCGGAATTTTATTGTATTTATGTTGAATCAGGGGAGATTTCAAAAAGTAGATTCTCTGGAAAGTTTAGAGAAGGATTCGGAAAATTGGGACTATGTTTATATCTGGTTATTGTTGAGAGTTTTGTATAACCGTTATACAACGAATAAAATAAGTTTGAATGGAAAGCGTATTTTATTAGAAGACAAGAAAAACGGATTAAAAATCAAAGGAGTTGAACCTGAAATCATAGAAAAAATAAAGAATTCGCTTGTCAGTGCCTGGTATTATATTTTAGAAAATAAATATATTGAAAATGCGAAAAATGTATCAATATATAGAAAAACTTACGAAAAAGATATGGAACTGAGCAATGGAGTTGCTTATCAAAAGAGGGAGCGCATTTTATCATATATTGAAAAAAACAGAAAAAGTGTGCTACATAGAGAATATTTACAGAATTGCTGGATGCATTATGTCGCAGAAGTATTTGAGGTGTTTGAGAGTATGGAGAAAGAACAGTATCAAGTACTGGAGAAACTGGCCGATAAAGATGCAATAGAGGAAGGATATATACACAAAAAAAAGGAGTAACGAAAGATGCCGACAATTGAGATAGTGAAGGAGAGCAGAGAATTAAAAGAATTGATGCACAAAATAAAATTGTTTTTGAAAGAAGGATTTAAAGGAGAAGTGCAGGAGCCAAAGGCTTTGATAAAGTATTATTGGGAGGCCAGCCTGAAGGCAGAACAGCTAATTACCATGGTGTTCGGGAAAGAGGGGGGATTTCCCATTGATATTGAAACACTTGCGGAAAAGCTGGGAATTCGGTTGGTATTAGAAAATTTGAATGAATTTCCCGGTTGGAGAAGTATGAATCGAAAGATCGGCCAGATTGAAATTGTAGATAATTTATTTACCGATGAAAAAATGAATATGATATATATTGATAAAGAGGTGCCGCCGTTTTCTAAAAGATATGCCATTGCACATGAACTTGCACATTATATTATGCATTATGATGATGATGATTATTACGAAGATTATTGTATAATGCCTATGTGTCCCAGAAATGTAGAGGAAATTGTGGCAGATATTTTTGCAACATTTTTATTAATTCCCGTACGGTATTTTTTTGAAGAATTTTTACTTTATGTAAAACGAACAAGGGACGAGGGAAGAGGACCTGTTACAACGGAAAGATGGATTCAATATTTAGCGGAGCGTTCTATGATTTCGGAATATTATGTGGCATATGGTTATCAGCAGCTTCGTTATGTGGCATATTGGATTTATCGTGCTTGGAATGAGGAGAAAAATGAGGCGGAGGGTGAGAAGGATATAGAGGTAGAAATGACACCTGATGAGAGAGAGAAGGTGCAAGCAGAAACAAAGGATTATTATACGGAGGAGATGGGGGAATTGTTATTTGAGTAAGGATAAATTTTAGAGAAGAAATATTTCTATACATTGATGGTGTAAGCTGATTTTGTTCAAAGGTTCTACTCATTCCAATCATGGACTACGGTGGCTCGAGGAATCTTTTAATGTGACAAAATGTATGGTTTTCCGGGATGTCTTTGTTACCATGTGGTTATATAATCTAAAATAGATATTTAATATGGTTATCATTTTTCACCATTTATGTTATACTGTTACTCATAACATAAACTTTAGCGTAACAAGTTTATCCGACATACGATAAATAGGAACAGGTGGGGCTGAAATGGGAATAGATGTATATATGGCGGAATACCAGACACTAATCGGCAAAAATATTAAAAGATGTCTGGAACGGAAAAACATGACACAGAGAGAAGCTGTTTTAAAATGTGAGGAAGCAGGACACCATATATCCCAGGCAACTATTTCAAATGCCATAAACGGAAAAGGAAACTTAACATTTGCCAATTTGTTGGCAATTTCATATGTTTTAGAAGTAAACATAGCTGATTTGGTCGATGTTGAAAAAGAAAACAATGAAATAAATGATGAAATGGAAACTTTTTTGCAAGCGGCAGAATCTGAATTATTCATTACGGATCCTGAATCACGATTTTTCAAAAACTATCTCGGGGAATACAATATTCTGTTTTATAAGACTACAGGAACAGAGAAAGAGCTTATTACGGGAAAGGCGCTCTTTTCGAAAAGTGAAGATAAGAAAAGATGCAGAGCTCATTTGATAATTTATACGGAAGATGCAAAGAGCAACAGAGGACAGAAAGATAAAGATTATATCGGTGAGCTTATTTTATCAAACTCTATGCATGCGGCATATTGTTATCTGGTCAACCATGAGGCGGGCGAAATGTGTATGTTGGTTTTCCACCAATGGTATTCTATTCAATTGCCGGTGGCGAGTATTATGGCGGCTGCGATTACAACGGCATCCGGATCGAAAAGGCTTCCGACTGTTCACAGGATGTGTCTCATAAGAAAAGAGGCTGATCCGGAGGCGTTGGAAGCTATTAAAGGACAGCTGCTCATGAATACATCGGAGATTATTTTGAGGAAGAGGGATTTGGTTGAAATTTTAAAGGATGACGGGATCCCAAAATCTTTCAGAGAATTATTAGAGAGAAAAACGAAAAGTGAGCCATATTTATGTGTATGTGAAACAGATCTGGATGATTCGAATATAAAGGAAGAAGAAAGGGCAAAATGGATTTCATATATCAGGGCGCGGTCAGAGGCTCCAAGATATAATAAGATCAGTCAACAGACGGAAGAGAGGCTTTATAGTATTGTAAAAGGCATTCCTGAAAAATGAAATTTAATTCAGAAAGTGAGATATATCAGCACTGATTCAGATTTTTGATTTTGAGATTTGGATCGGTGCTTTTAAATTGCAGATAAATAAAAATATTGTTGAGATAAATGAACTATAAGAATATTAATAAAAATTAAAAAAGAAGAAAAATATTAATAAAATAAAATTCTGATTAAAATTTTAAAACCACTATATATTGATTATTACTACAATAAAATCATAAGTTATGTATCGTGTTTTGTACAATAAACGTTATGTTTTCCTCTTGTGAATATTTTGTAAAATATAGTAAATTTAAAATGATAAATTTTCATCATTTTTCTGACATGTGCTATTTTTCTGTCTAAAAATTGATATTTACATAAATTAATTCACCGGATGTCTAATTCGTTGGTGTTAGTCAGTAACCGGGTCGGTATACCACTAAGTCCGTTTAATGGGACATAAAAGTTTTATCAAACGGCTGGTAGGTGTGGTGCTGACTGTGACAGGCGTAAATTATTACCATAGCAATAGGGATGTAAGGGAAGCTGATTTACTGGCCATAAACCTTACCAACACATTTGCTGACTAACACCAATTCGTTTTAAATAACAATAAAGTTGTATGCAGTACATCTGTAGACAGATACCAGATATGCTTTGACGAGAAAAAACGTAACTTTTACGCATGTTTCCCATAATAGCATATCCTGAGAGGAAATGTCAACTTATTTTTTGAGGAGAACAGGCTATGCTGGAGAAAGAACGGAAACAGAATGATTTTACTTTGAGTGATGATGCGTACAGGGACCCGGACATTTGTGAGTCTGCGCGTCCGGAAAAATCTGAGACAGGCGGTTTGTATATCAATGAAACAAAAAATTATTACAGCAATTGTAATATTAATAGCAACAATAACAACAACAATAACAGCAACAATAACAGCAACAGTAACAACAATAATAACAACAACAATAACAATAATGGCAGTAATAATAACCATAGCAATAACTCTGTCAATAGTAGCGGAAATAATAGCAGCAATGACAGATCGAAAGAAAACCGGAAAGCGGGAAATGATGGCGGCTCCTGGGATAAAAAGGACTTTGCTCAGATTATTCTTGCAATTCTTGCTTTAATAACAGCGGCGATTACAGGTTTTTTTGGATATAAAACTGCTGCTGCATCTTCTGACAAGTTACAAATTTCTGCCGAAGACAGTGTTACGGAGGAGATGACGGAGCCTGAATTTTACTGCAGTGCCGAGAAGGAAGAGGCAGCGGGAATATCATACATAAAATATGAAATTACAGCGGTACCCAAAGTGGAGGGATATCATGTAAAACCGTATCCGTATTTGTTATATGAAAAGAGAAAGGAAGACATTGTCTTTCCGCTGAAGAATATTTTTACGCAGGAGGAGTATCCAGCGGATACAGAAGGAAAGTGCGTATTGAGACAGGAAAAGTCAATGGAAAGTGTCGGGGGTTGTATCAGCGAAATATTGGAGGACAAGCCCAAAGAGAGTTATAGGATAGAGACCATACTGGTTATCTCGTATGGATCGGGAAAGGACAATAAAGACTTGCGTGAGTGCTATTTTTTAGAGGACGGGAAACTCAGCAAGCCGGACTTCAAAATTTGCAACCAGGTGCTGGAAAAGTATCAGGATGAGGAAGCGGCATATATAGATATGAGCAACTGGCCTAAGAATGAAGAGGAAATACGAAAACTGATAAACAGCGAATGAGCTTTTGAAAAATAAAAGAGGAGAGGCGTTGGTAAATCATATTCTGTATTATATTTTAATGACGATTTTCATTGTTTGTGCAATTGTATTCTCATTTTTTGCAGTGGCTGAGATTATACTTTTTGCATTGGCATGCTATGCCCGTTTAAAGGGTAAAAAACATAAAAAAATAGTATGGATTATATATAGCAGATTATGTGGAGCGGTATTCGGAATTATTGCAGCTGCAGGCTCGGTTTTTTCTGCGATGCATTTAGAACTTGATACTGTTAGTGTGGAAATCATGATGGTTACGCCTGAAAGCGTTTATACTCAACTTGTTGCGGAGATTCAATTTGAGAAGGTGCTGATTTGTGAGCTTGAGACAGAGTGGGAGATTATTATTAACGCCGGATTGGGATTTAATGAGTATGTTGTGAAAAGTATTGAGGAGGATTCACCGTGTAAATTGTTGGAGGAATATTATTATAGTTATGCGGATCCACTCAGACAAAAGCAGCCTGATACAGAACAGCTTTATGATATCATAGAAAAATATTCCGGAACAGATATACTGCCTGTGGCGGATAAGACATTGGATGAGATAACTGCTGATACATTACCCATTGGGGAGAGGATGAATACGGATCCGGAAGAGTTTAAAAAGGAGACATATTTGCGCTGTAAAGCCTGCAAAAAAAATCCTTCCGGAAATAATTACTATCAGGCCGGAAGAGCGGCAGATGATGTTGTAAAGACATTGGTAGAAAGCGGAAATTATACATTGAAAGAATTGCTCTTCTATTCTTATTTGACAGTGAGCTTTTATCAGCTCAGCATGAATTATTCGCAGAAGGAAGTGGACAATTGTTTCGTGGAATACAGGACTGCAATGATTTACATATACCTGTACAAGTTTGGCGGGTATGATGATGACTATGATTATAACAGACATTTCCTGCTTTCGGCAGGAACTTATATGCGTCTGGCAAAAGAACACTATTCGGCGGACACAGAAAATATAAATGAGGCGTTGCCTGACTGCGATTATTATTACTCTTCCACACTGAACAATTTTATTACGCTGTTCCATTGTGATAATAGGGAAATAAAAGAAAGGTGTGCACTCGGTGCGAAGGATTATATTGATTATGCAGGAGTAGAAGGCAAGTATTATAAGGAATGTAAAAAGTATGTTGATGAGTACGAAATTGGAGTGGAGGGATAAATTTCAATGTGGATAAAAAGGAAAATACAAAAGTAAGGGCACCAATCAAAAGTGCTTTTATAAAAGGTGTTCTGGGCTTTATGAGTATAGTTACGGCGGCGATAGTCAGCGGTATTATCAGCAAGAATGCGATGGTTAATCAGATTATCTCTCAGATACAAATAAACACAGTGGACATTGAGAATATAAATGATCTGATAGACAATTATAATCAGCTTGGCTGGGAAAACTTACAGCTCAAAGAAAATAATTATGAATTGGATTTGAAAAATGAAGAACTCAAAGAAGAAAAGGAATCGTAGTTGTCTCTGAAAGAAGCGAATGATTCCCTGAAAATGCAGATAGAGCAGTTGCAGGATGAGGTGCGGCGATTAAAAGATGATACCAATATACAGGAAAAGGTCGGTCAGAGCGAAGAAAAACAGTTTGCTTCCGCTCAGGACAGTTCTGCAGAAGACGGTAAATCTGTTACCGTGTGCTTTAATAACTCTGTTAATTCTAATTACAAAAATTAAAGATGAACAGATTTTGCCACAGTAGTAGAGGAGAATGTTTATGAAGTACATAGTAACATCTGGCTTTGTTCAAGAGAAAAATGTGATGGTTTTAGTTCCGAATAATTGGGATGATTACTCATATAAAACAACTTTTGAAGCAAAATATATAGAGGAAACCGGATTGGAAATTGATTTAGGAACAATCAAAGTTGGAAAAGATGGATTAGATAGTGGATGGGTAAAAGAATATTTGGAAGGTTCATTTACAGAGCTTTCTCCAGAATTTTTTTCGCTTTGGCAGTCTGCAGAGAGTTATCAGAAGGTAAGGGAAATTGAAGAAAAATATGACTTAAATATATTTAAAAATTTAAATGATATAGCATATAATTTATTGCTGCTTAGAAAGTATGAAGAACAGCCAGTAGTTAGGTCTTCATTGTTACGTTTTGTATCTAAACATATGTGTGTAAATCAATTTCATAGGATTTCTATGGGAGAGTCGATATTAACACCATATCATTTTGACTATCTGGTAAAGCAGAAAGACGAATGTTTTGAAGATATAAAATTAGAATTTTCAGTTTTGCCAAATTCGTTACCACCAACAAATATACATGCAATTATTGGAAGCAATGGAACAGGTAAAACTACTTTAATAAAAAATATGATAAAAAGTATTTGTAATGAAGATAAGTTGAGCGGCGAGTTTGTATATGCATTATCTGCTGAAAATGAATTAGGGTATTTTGAAAGCGTAATATGCGTTTCTTTTAGCCCCTTTGATAATTATTCAGATGTTGAAAGTTATAAAAATCTTAAATATATAGGAGTGCGTAAGGAATATTTTGAGGAAGGACACAGAAAAATAAATCTTCTTGATGATATTAAGAATAAATTTTTAGAAAGCTATAAAAACTGTGTGGGCAATAAAACGAAAAGGAATGACTGGTTGGAAATAATCAAGATGTTTGGAAATGATGGAGATTATTTGTTTGGTACTTATAACTTTGCAGATATGGTGTGCAATCAAAGTGTTTTGTCATATGAAAATACTCAAGAAATAGAAAAAATATTTGACAGTTTAAGTGCAGGACATAAAGAAGTATTATCTATTATTACCAGGTGTATCGATCAGTTAGCAGAAAAAACAATATTGTTTTTAGATGAGCCAGAGAATCATCTTCATCCACCGCTGCTTTCAACAATGATAAGAGGAATTTCTCAGATGTTGATAAAACGTAATGGAGTTGCAATTATATCAACACACTCTCCCATAGTATTACAGGAAATTCCCTGTTCATGTGTTTGGATTCTTAATAGGCAAGATAAATGTTTGTTTGGAAATCGACCAGAAATAGAAACATTTGGAACTAATATTGGCGTACTCACAAATGAGGTGTTTGGGTATGAGGTGAAAAAATCAGGATTTAACATAATGCTGCAAAAAAGTGTTAATCGGTGTGATACATACCAGGAAGTGTTGGAAGAATTTAGCTATCAGTTGGGGAATGAGGCAAAAAGTATGGTACGTATTTTATTAGCTCAGAAGGAGATGAGTGATTGAGAAAATTAAAAATACCATCATTAGCAGGTAAAGACAAAGAGATATACATAGAGTGTGCAAGTGATTTTATTCATAACAGGAAGTATGCGGATATTGCTCTTTCGTATGTAGATGGGGTTGAAAAATGTTCAAATAAATACACAGCATATGTTCCGAAAAATATAGTTGGATTTCCGCATATTAACATTTGTGATGAAGAAAAAGAAATTATTAATAAGGTTTATGAACAAAAATTTGCACCAAAAGGTTCAATAGGACGAAAATATTATGATAGTATAATTGGAAACGCAAAAGGCAGATGCCCGATATGCGGAGGAGGAAAGTTAAAAAATTTAGATCATTTTCTCCCTAAAAGCAAATATCCATTATTATGCGTAACACCTATAAATTTAATTCCTACTTGTAGAGATTGCAATATGGAAAAAGGCGCAACAGCAAGTGAAGATTATTATGAGATTCCATTTCACCCATATTTAGAAATAATGAATGATGAGTGGGTTGAATGTGATTTATCCTTTTATCCTGACAAGACATTTTCAATAAAGTTTAAAAATGGATTTGATGCATCATTAAATCCAGACATGTGGAGAAAGTATGAAGCACATATGAGAATAAATGATTTGGCTGCAACATTTAATAGTAGAGCAGAGGAGGAGTTAGAAAATATTGGGGGTATGTATAAAAAGGAATTATTAGTCTGTGGGGAAAAGGAATTAGAATTATCACTAATTGAAATGAAGGATAGTGCTGAAGAAATAGATGTTAACTCTTGGAAATCTGCATTATATAGAGCATTATTAAGAAGGAGCATTGAATTTTTTGAATGGTTAAAACTGTGAAAAGCCAAATAAAGATTTTTCAGGAAGTTCATAGGAGAATGGTTACACATTGTCTTGTTAGTCTTGGTGGTTGGTGACTAAATCATAGAGTATTGAATCCGGGAAAATTCCCGATTTTTCCATAGTATCCAGTGAATTGTATGATTATGGTGTGAGTTCTTACATTGTTTTAATTGGTTCGGCATTGTTGGGAATAATATTTGTTTTTGGCGTGATGTTTTATATTAGAGATTATAAAGGGTTAAATGGGGATTGGATAGTTCTTTTTTCAATTGCAGCATTAGGATTGACATCAAAACAATATTGATAACCGGAGCAGCCGGATTTATTGGAGCAAATCTGGTATTAAATCTGCTTCATGTGCTTAACGGCAGCAAAATTATTGGAATTGATAATTTAAATGACTATTATGACCCGGCATTAAAAGATTACCGGTTGACTCTTATTGATGAACAGTCAAAGGAATCAAAAGCAGAGTTCCTTTTTGAAAGAGGGGATATTTCAGATCGCATATTTATGGATAAGATATTTGCGGATCATAAACCCCAGATTGTTGTAAATCTTGCAGCACAGGCCGGGGTAAGATACAGCATTGCAAATCCGGATGCCTATATCAGCTCCAATATTCAGGGATTTTATAATATTCTGGAATGCTGCAGGCACAGCTATGATGGCATATCAGAAAGGAAAGAGAAAAGTGAGGAAAATGCCGAAAAATATAAAGGGGTGGAGCATTTGGTTTATGCCTCTTCATCTTCTGTATATGGTGGAAATCAGAAGGTGCCTTTTGAAGAGACGGATTTTGTGGACAGGCCTGTAAGTCTGTATGCTGCAACAAAGAAAAGTAATGAATTACTGGCATACAGTTATGCCAAGCTGTATGATATACCATGTACCGGACTGAGATTTTTTACAGTTTATGGACCTGCCGGAAGACCGGACATGTTTTATTTTTCGGCGACGCAGAAACTGCTTCGGGGTGAGAAGATTCAAATTTTTAATTTTGGAAACTGCAGGCGGGACTTCACATATATTGATGATATTGTGGAAGGCGTGCGGCGTGTTATGGAGGAAGCGCCCGAGCGGGGGATTGGCGGGGATGGCCTGCCGGTTCCGCCATATAGTATTTACAATATTGGAAACAATAATCCGGAAAATTTGTTGGATTTTGTTCGGATATTGCAGGAAGAACTGGTGAGGGCAAAAATTCTTCCGAAAGATTTCGACTTCGATGCTCATAAAGAACTTGTTGCTATGCAGCCGGGAGACGTACCGGTAACTTATGCGGATACTTCTGCGCTGGAGAGGGATTACGGGTATAAACCGGATACGGATCTGAGGACGGGACTCAGAAGGTTTGCTGAGTGGTATGCGGAATTTTATAAATGATACGATTACTGATGAACATTGATGTCTGCTGTAATGTTGAAAAGTAAATTTTTATTGATGATTCAGATAAAAGGTGAGGATGATCTCTCATTCGGAATGCTTATCCGGGTATCTTTACTGAGAAGGATCGAATGCTTCCGTTCGTTCTGGCAAAAACTCATCAGATGGCAGGAAGTATGTATTGAGGAAGTGAAAAGATAAAGAAATCCGGGCTTTACACTTTTGGGCAAGACAGCTATAATGAAGACAGAGAGAATAAAATTTTATTTATATATAACAAAGGTGGTGGAATAGATGGCAATGACAAACAAACAGTTTCAGGGTTTTATCCGGCTCGCTTTGGAATTGATTGATCATGCTTTGATAAAATCACCGGATAACGAAGATTTACAAAAATTAAAGGATATTTTTCAATCTATGCTGGAAGATGGAAATTGATGTAAGTAATGGCATTTAAAAGGCTATGTTTACATTCTTTGGTGAGAAAGGACATAGTTATATGGAAACAGTCAGCAATAACAAATATACGATCGCGGTAGCCGGAACAGGCTATGTGGGACTGTCTATTGCAACTTTATTAAGTCAGCACAATAAAGTATATGCGGTGGACATCATACCGGAAAAGGTCGAATTGATCAATCAGCGGAAATCTCCGATCCAGGATGAATATATCGAAAAGTATCTGGCAGAGAAGGAGCTTGACCTGACAGCCACGCTGGATGCGGAAACAGCTTATACAGACGCGGATTTTGTAGTGGTGGCGGCGCCGACAAACTATGACTCCAGAAAAAACCACTTTGATACCTCCGCGGTGGAGACAGTCATTAAACTGGTGATTCAGTACAATCCTGACGCAGTTATAGTGATCAAGTCAACGATTCCGGTGGGCTATACCGCATCTGTGAGAGAAAAGCTTCACTGTGATAATATTATTTTCAGTCCGGAATTTTTGCGGGAGAGCAGGGCCCTCTATGATAATTTATATCCGAGCCGTATTATAGTCGGCACAGATACACAGAATGCGAGGCTTGTAAAAGCGGCGAATACTTTTGCGCAGCTTTTGCAGGAGGGAGCAATAAAAGAAGACATCGATACGCTGATCATGGGATTTACGGAGGCGGAGGCGGTGAAACTTTTTGCCAATACTTATCTGGCGCTGCGGGTCAGCTATTTTAACGAACTGGATACTTATGCGGAGACGAAAGGATTAAATACCCGGGAGATCATCAAGGGTGTATGTCTGGATCCGCGTATCGGTATGCATTACAACAATCCATCCTTCGGATACGGCGGATACTGCCTGCCGAAAGATACAAAGCAGTTACTGGCAAATTATGCGGATGTGCCCCAGAATATGATGTCCGCTATCGTGGAAAGCAACCGGACCAGAAAGGATTTTATTGCGGACCGGGTTCTGGCGATGGCAGGATATTATGATTATGAAAATGATACTGCCTTTGACAGCAGCAAGGAAAAAGCTGTTGTTATCGGTGTATACAGACTGACGATGAAGATGGGCAGCGATAATTTCCGGCAGAGTTCCATACAGGGAGTGATGAAGCGGATCAAGGCAAAAGGTGCGGCAGTTGTTATTTATGAGCCGACCCTGGAAGACGGCAGTACATTTTTCGGAAGCAGGGTGATCCATGATCTGGACGAGTTTAAGGAGCAGTGTGACGCGATCATTGCCAACAGGTATGACAGTTCTCTGAATGATGTGAAAGAGAAAGTATATACAAGGGATATTTTCGGGAAAGATTAAGATTTTGCTTTACTCTTTTCGTGGAATTTACTATAATGAGCGTATGATATATGGAAATTGCAGAACGGGAGTTAAGAGGCCTTTGGAATCCAATTGAATCCGGAGAATAAGGAATTGGGGAAATCGACCCGTTCTAAAATACAAGTATATATGGATAAAAAGGTTTCAGAAACGGGAGATAGGGATTTATTTATGGAAAAACAAATGCAGGAAACAACACTGGAGGATTGCATTCAA
This sequence comes from Lachnospiraceae bacterium, assembly GCA_910573755.1. Taxonomy (GTDB): domain Bacteria; phylum Bacillota; class Clostridia; order Lachnospirales; family Lachnospiraceae; genus 1XD8-76. The sequence continues at coordinate 22,776 of CAJTBO010000002.1, forward strand.
AAAGCAATGCTGCTTGGAAAGCCCAATACACCGAGACAATTAGTGGCATATGATTTAATGCTGAATTTACCCGCAGGCGATATCGATACGGAACTGGAGAGAAGAAAAGCCCGGGAAGAATTTGAGAAAGAGGGGATTTCTGAAGAAGAAAGAAAATACATAGAGGCAAAACTGTATGTTCTGGAATTGATGGATAAATACAGGTGAACTGACAGATATTTGAATCATGCTCTTACGGAACGCGCAGTAAATGCGCATTCCCGACCCATGAAAAGTAACGAAATCCATACAGAAGAGGAATATTGATCATGAATTATGAAGAGTTATACGGCAGCCTGCAGAATCTGGAAAAAGAGTTAAAGGATAAACAGTCCGCGGCGCAGAAGCAATATAAAAACGCAGTTAAAAACACGGAGGCAGGCGATATCAAGAGTCTTTCCAAAAATCTGGAAATGCTGGCAGCCCTGCTTTCCGAACAGAAAAACATTGTTGAAGATCTGAAACGGGACGTGGAAGGCTTTGATGCGAAGCATTATTTTGAAAGCGGTGATTTTGCCGGACAGCTTCTGGAGATCTGCGGAGAAAAGGGAATCGATGTGCAGGGGGAATACCCGTCCTATGAAATGTTTCCCTATAAGGTAAAGATCGATGCGGAAAACCAGGACGTTTATGTGGATAAGAAGCGGATACCCTGTGTGAGGCCTGCAGAACTGGCAAAGCAGATCAAATTTGGCCAGGATAAGCTGAATAAAGCATCTTTTAATGCTCAGAGTTTTTTGAATGAACTTGCCGAGGCTTATGATCTTTTGACAGTGAAGGGGAAGAAGGCACCGAGTGCTGATCTGTATCTGACAGATCTGTATAAACTTATGGTGCCGATGGCGCGTTCGCGGAAGGAGTATGATATTCAGAGTTTTGCGTTTGATCTGGCAAGGCTGTATGCTTCTGAGATAAAGACAACGAAAGACGGGCGCTTCTATCAGTTTGGACCAAGCAGAAAGAGCAGTAAGGTGGTACGTATCCTTGACAGCGAAGGAAAGGAACTGTTTCTTTCAACCATTCGTTTTTACGAAGATTGATCGGGCGAAAACGGTAGATTTTTGATGTGACTCGTGAACGGGAAAACTGTCTGTTATTGAATGCAAAAATAAGGCCGGAAAACAGGAATGCGTACAACAGTCCGGTTGAAGACGAAACAGATGTGAATAAACTGCATAATATTTGAGGGACAAGAGGGAGCCCATGGAAAATACAAAGGATAATGGGGTGGGAATTAATTTTCTGACTGATTTTCTGACTGAAAAATATATACAGGAATATATAGCGCACGGCGGGAGTAAGATAAAATTTGTGACCGGCTGCACGGGAAGCGGAAAGACCTATCTGCTTCGTTTTATGTGCACGAAGGCACAGGAGAATAACTACCGCCCTGTCTTTTTTTCTGCAAAAAATATCTGGCTCCATGATTTTAAGGAAATTTATCTGGAGATCCTGCGGCAGTGCGGATTGATGGAGTGCCTGAAGGGCTGTGCGGAGAGGCTGGTCCGGAATATGGGGTATGAGCCTTCGGAGATTCCGGAGGATCGGACATTTATAGATTATCTGGCACAGGAGAACATGAGCGATGCGCTGAACCGGCGCGAGATCCGCACACAGCTAAAAGAGATGTTTCTGGATGATCCGCTGCTGGATAATAATTTTGCACTGGCGTGCAGTATGCTGACAGGAAGTATTTTGGGGTATCCTGTTCTGGAAGACCAGAGCAGGGATCTGCTGCTTGGCTGGATATCCGGGGACAGGACTGTAAAACTGACACAGCTCCGTTCGCTCGGGATGTCGCCCTCCAGAATCACAAAATATAATGCGAGGCATATGCTCCGTTCGCTGGCGGAGGTTGTCCGCATCGGCGGATATTCCGGTCTGTTTATCGCCATAGATGATCTGGAGATCCTGATCAGCAGATCCAGTCTGGAAGAGATCCATTATACAAAAATGAAGCGGGAAGACACTTATGAAAGTTTCCGTGAGTTGATAGATGATATAGATTCTTTACATAATATCATGTTTTTGTGCAGTTTTGACCGTGCGCTTTTAGATGATGAAAATGCAGGCATCAAGTCCTATCAGGCGCTCTGGATGCGGATTCAGAATGAAGTGTCGGGGAAGCGTTTTAACCGTTTTTCCGATCTGATCGATTTAGACCTGCTGGCTTATCAGGAATATACACCGGCTGTCCTTGTTTCCATGTCGGAGGCTTTTGCAGATAAAGTGCAGTCACGGCATATTCTGCCGATAGATGAGACACAGGCGAAGGAGATTTTATCCCGGGCGCATCTTGGCGGAGTCGGTGTCCCGGAACTGATCCGCAATGTAACGATAGGAGGTGGCACCCATGCATGAAGCGATAAACACGGCAGTGCCTGTCGATATGGAGTCACGTCATATTATAGAAGCGCTTCGTTCCGGTATTCCTTCAAGGATCGTGGGAAGGTGCTTTTCCGATGCGCGTCCTAAAATACTTAAGGAACTTTCGGGCCATATTGAGGATGTCTGCGAGCGGCAGAAATCTGCCGGGATGATCATCAGCGGAAAATACGGTGAGGGAAAGACCCATCTGCTCAATACCGTTTTTAATATGGCGAGTGAGAATAATATGGTCGTATCTTATCTGTCCCTCAGTAAAGAGACGCCTATGGACAAGCTTCACCTGCTTTATCCGAAGCTGATGGCAAATACTTATCTGCCGAAGCGCCTTCAGCCGGGGTTTGCCCAGGTGTTTGATACGATGACGGCAGGCAGCAGGCTGGCGTCGGAAATGATCTCTTATGCGGCAGGGCAGCTTCAGACAGATAAGCTTTATTATCTGCTCAGGGCGTGTCTGAATACGGAGGATGCGGAGGAAAAATTCCAGCTCCTTGCGGATCTGGAGGGGGATTTTATAGCAAATGCCACGCTCCGCCAGATATACAAGCGGATTTTCAATCAGACAGTCAAATATAATGTAAATTTCAGTAAAACGAAGCATTGCAGGGATTACTTTGCCTTTATGAGCCATTTCTTTGTACAGCTTGGCTTCAGCGGCTGGGTGATCCTGATCGATGAAGGGGAACTGATGGGGCGGCTCAGCAAAAAGGGAAGGCTGAATGCTTATCGCAACATGGCATATTTTCTGTTTCCGCAAAGGGAGTTTGAATCGGTATTTTCCCTGTTTGCCTACAGTGCATCCTATGTGGAGGATGTGGTCATCGGCAAGCATGATTTTGAGAATCTGGAGGAGATTCATCCGGCGGAACCTGAGCCTATGCGCAGTGTGCTGGGACAGATCGTGAAAACGCCGCAGCTGTCGCCGCTTACGGAAAAAGAAATCCGGGAAATTCTGGAGAAAGTCCGGGAGATTCACGGAAGGGCTTACCGGTGGGATGCGGGGATCGATATAGAGAGTCTGGTAAAGGCATCACAAAACGGCGGATATCTTTTAAGGACAAGAATTCGTGCGGCGATAGAACTGCTGGATCAGGAGTATCAGTACGGAGAGGCCGGAGAGGCTGTGATCGGAACTGTCGCGGAAAGTTCTTATGAAGAAGAAAATGGTGCAGAGGAAACCTGAGCAGTGAAGCAAAACGGATATTCAGCCTGCTGCTGTGTTTTGCTGTAATGGATCAGCGGATGGGCAGGATTGACTGCCGTGCGGTTGATAACAGGGCGCCGGCAGAAAGGAGTGCTGTGAAAACAGACGACAGATACCACTGGCAGGAGGAATGTCTTACGATATGGGAGCAGAATGACTGCAGGGGAATCGTGCAGGCGGTCACCGGAGCAGGAAAGACCATGCTGGCAGTAAAGGCAATGGAGAAGCTTTGGCAGGTTTGCGGGAATGAGTTATGGGTGGCGGTCGTGGTGCCTACCCGTGCGCTGATGGTGCAGTGGAGCCGGATTCTGCGTTTCCGTTTTTGGGAGAGAGATGCGTTGGAGGGTCCCGTCTATCAGATCTATGTGATCAATTCAGCCAGATATCAGCTGGCACGCCGTATTCTGGCGAAGCTGCAGGAAGGGAATACGGTCTTTCTGGTTGCGGATGAGTGTCACCGTTACACCAGCGTGGAAAACAGGAAGATTTTTGAATTTGTTTCCTATGTGGAAAAGACATCCGGCCGATATTGTTCTTTGGGATTGTCTGCCACATTGGAGGATAAAGATTCGACGGAGATGCTGGAGGCTGCTCTGGGGAGGAAGATTTTTTGTTATTCCTACCAGAAGGCATTGCAGGAGGGAATTATCGTAGTATTTACGCTGAGTCAGATCGCACTGCATTTTCAAAGGGACGAGCAGGCAGCATATCAGGAACTGTCAGACCGCATGAAAACATTACGAAGGCAGTTGTATTTCCGGTATCCGCTGCTGAAAAAAGGTGGAGTTTCTTTTTTTGCCGTTTTGCAGACGCTTGCAAAAGAAGAGAATACGACAGGCAGGCTGGCAAAGTCTTATCTGCATCTTTCCTGGCAAAGAAAAAGACTGGTGTGTATGGCGAGAAATCGCCTTTTTTGTGTGTGTGACTTATTAGACGGTCTGGATGCCGGAAAAAGGGTGCTTATTTTCAGCGAGAGCATCGAGCAGGCAGAGACGCTTTATACTATGCTGAAAGATAACTATGGCAACAGAGTCGGAAAGTATCACTCGAAGGCCGGAAAGCAGGCGAATGAGAATGCGCTGGAGCGTTTCCGCAACGGGGAGCTTTCTATCCTGATCGCCTGCAGGGCACTGGATGAGGGGATTGATGTGCCGGATGCGGAAGTAGGGATCATCCTGTCCGGAACGGGTATGGAGCGGCAGAGGATACAGCGGCTGGGAAGAATTCTGCGGAGAAGCGAAAGAAAAGAGAAAGCTGTACTGTATTATCTCTTTATAGAGGAAAGTACGGAGGAAAAGAGTTACTTTCCGCTTCGCAGGGAATACTTTAACATAGAGAACTGGGAATATCAGAGGAGACTGGTCAGGAAGTCTTGAGCGGAGTTGTGTATGTTTTCTGAATTTTTTGTGACTTCTTCTAAACAAACCAAAATAGCGGCAGGTATCGCCTTTGGTTTTTTATGTTTGATCTTGCTGCCGCTTTTTATTATAGCGCATTTTAATTATCCCTGTAGCGACGATTTCGCTTATGCCGGAGCAATCTATACAGGTGTAAAAAACGGCATCGGATTTCGGGAAATAGTAAAAGGCTGCTGGGAAACGGCGGTGAGATTTTATCATGATTGGCAGGGGCGTTATTTTGATGATATTATTTCGGCATTTGGGATAGGAACGGCGATCCCGCGATATTATTTTCTTGGAAGCTGGCTGACGTTGGTTTTATTTGCAGGAGGATGTCTTGGATTTGTCAGGACGGTGACTTATAAAATATGCCGTTGGGACTCGGATATTTCGTGGATAACGGCTGTCCTTATGACAGCAATGCAGATTTTGTATGTGCCGTATCCGTCGGAAGGCTTTTACTGGTATGTTGGGGCGACAGGGTATACGATGGCGTATGCGTTGCTGTTGCTGCTGGGGCAGATGCTGATCCTTTTTTATCTGGAAAAGGATAGGTCCGCAAAAAAAACACAGATATTTTTCGGGGCTATAGCTGCTATTCTGACGGCTATGATAGGAGGAAGCAATTATTCCACCGGACTGCTGACAGCAGAAATATTGATGATTGCATGTATATTGATGTTGATGCAAAAAAAACGGTGTGGTTTTTTAATGGTGATTCTGGCAGAATATCTGATATGTTTTGTGAAATTTAATGCATTATCTCCGGGAAATAATGCAAGAATGGGGAATGTGGAGAGTCTGGGAGTTGCGGGTAGTATTGCTGCGTCATTGAAGCAGGGGGCTGTTTTTATAAAAGAATGGTTTCGTCTGCCGGTATTTCTCATGCTGGTTGTTATATTTTTGCTGGGGACTTATCAAGTGGCAAAAATGAAATTTTCTTTCAGGTTTCCCGGAGTAGTAACAGTGATTTCTTTCGGTTTATATTGTTCCATGATGACGCCGCCTTTTTTTGCAGGAGCGACATGGGGGCCTGGCCGGCTTATTAATCTGGTATATTTCAGCTATTATTTTTTCCTGACAGGAAATCTGTTATATTGGGCAGGGTGGGCAGTCCGCAGGTTTGAAAGGCTTCGTCCGGTGGTGCGAAAGGAAGTGGGCGTATTACCGGTATTGCTTTGCTTTTTGGCATTGCTGCTTATCAGTTTGAAAATATATGGTCTGCAGTCTACAAGCAGCAGCAGCGCATTACTGTCTCTTGTTAAGGGAGAGGCAACAGAATATTTAAAGGAAAATGAGAGTCGATGGGATATTTATACGGATGATTCAGTACAGAATGCGGAGGTGGAAGATTTTTTCGTGAAGCCGTATGTGTTGTATCATGATGATATCACCGAAGATGAGACAGACTGGAGAAATTCTACAGTGGCGGGTTTTTTTGGGAAGGATTCGGTTAAATTGATAAGATGATTTGTTATAGTTAGGATTTCAGAAAAGTAAAGTGCGGAGAAATGTGTGTATCATAGAATAAGGGAAGTACATGTTAGAAGAAATATGTCGGGATAAGAAAAAGAAATATATAGTGATGCTTCTGCTGATCGGCAGTTTTTTAGCGGCGCTGAAATGTATTTTTGTAAGCCTGCAGATGGATGAGGAGTATGCTGTCAGCATGTCTTACCGGCTTTTGCTGGGGGACCGGCTTTTTACGCAGATATGGGATCCGCATCAGACATCGGCGTTTTTGATGGAATTTTTGATGTGGATCTATCTGAAATTGTTCCATACGACGACTTATATTGTGATCTGGGTACGGTTTGCAGGCGTGCTGATCCAGCTGGCAATAACTTGTTATCTTTACAGGATACTCTGCTATTTGCTGGAGCCTGAATACAGTTTTTATCTGGCAATGATATATTTTAATTTATTGCCGAAAACCTATGTAATGCCTGAATTTTCCAATATGATGGCGTGGGGACTGACCATGCTTTTGCTGAGTCTTTTCAGACTGGCGATATTGCAGGGGAGAATTTCTTCCGGGGAATTGTCGCTGCTTGAAAACAGCGCGGCGGCGGATAAAAATTCACCGCGGGAAGAAAAAAAGCCAGGCAGTTATATCGCAGTAATTAAAGATACATTACAGGCGGAAAGAAAACAGAAATTAAAAATAATATTTACAGTTGCAGAAGCAGGATTATGGCTCTCTTTTGTGGCGCTTGCGTATCCAACCTGTCTGCTGCTGTTTCCTTTTGTAATATGGTATTTATGGAAGTATGATGCACATAGAAAAAAGACGATTGCTCTATTTGCGGCAACCTGTTTTGCAGCCGGCGGATTGTATATGGCTTATTTGTTCAGCTATATGTCAGTGGCGGAACTGATTGCCAATATCCGAAGCCTGATTGCATCCTGCGCTTCCCATAGCGGGGGGATTCAGAAAAAACTTGGGATTTATGGAATGGATTTTTTGAGATTGCTGCTGTTTTCACTGGGATATGTGTTAGCGGCGGTATTGATATGCGGGGGTGTAAATTGGATAAAGAGACATGTAAGGGGTAAAAATGCCAAAGCAGCTGTCAAAAACGGGGCAGGGATGGGATATTTTATATCCCGGATAAGACAGGGATCAGAAGAAAATAGACTTTCTTTTTTTTATATATTGTTGATGATATCTTTTATACTGCAGTTTGCACACTGGATTCTTATGCTGTGGGAATATGAGTATTCCTATCCTTATACCGTATATTTTTTGATGTTCGCTATTGCATTTTTTTATCTCGGGAAGCTGCAAGGTGAGAAAAAGGAAGTGGCGGTTCTATGGCTGGGAGCCAATGTGGTCATGTTTATTGCAGTTTTACTGCTTACCAATCTGACATTGTTTACATCGGTTAAGTATCTGCTGACCGGCGTTATCATGTGTGCGGCTGTCCTGATTTTTTATACAAAGGAAAAACAGCCGAAGATATTTCAGAAATATACAGGATGGTTTTTGATTGTCTGGTGTTTTGTGGCTGTTTTTGTGAAGGGCTGGGCCTACACGGATAATGACGGGCTGATGAAAAATATCACCTGTGTCGGGAATATTCTTTCAGCGGGGCCGGGAAAAGGTATTTTTACGGAATATATGCAGGGATACATGCAGGAATGCAGTTATGAGGAATTCAGAACTTATATAGAGCCCGGGGAGAATCTTCTGGCGCTGGATTCCAATACGCTTTGCTATATGTATCAGGATGTGAATATTGCTTCGAGTACAACGATCTGTACGCCGGCTTTTGATGAAAATCTGTTGGATTACTGGGAGAGAAATCCGGATAAATATCCGGATGTGGTAGCTGTGCCGTGCTGGTATGGAGAACTGAAATGGGACCCGGACAGTTGGATTATGCACTGGGTAGAGGAGGGATTCGGAGCGGTGCAGGTGATTGACGGAAGCTATTTCAGATATTATATCAGGAGATCATAGCGGATGGAGAAATACAGGGATAAGGGGACGGATTATCAACTTTATATAGATATTTTACGTGTGATGGCATGTTTCAGCGTGATCATGCTGCATACTTCCGCACAGCCATGGTATAATCTGCCGGTGGACAGTGTGGGGTTTAAGATTGCAAATTCCTATGATGCGCTGTTTCGGTTTGGCGTTCCGGTTTTTGTGATGATCAGCGGGGCTCTGTTTCTGGAGCCGAAAAAGGAGCCGGATATCAAAAGGCTGTATCGGCACAATATTTTGAGGCTGGCGGTACTGTATGTTTTCTGGTCCTGTCTGTATGGACTGATGGACTGCCGGGGGTTTGATCCTGCGGGGATCGGCCGGAAGGATATCGCAAGAGAGATGATTCTGGGGCGGTATCATCTGTGGTTTCTGCCGATGATCATGGGAATTTATGTGCTGCTGCCTGTTTTGCAGGTATGGATCAGACATGCGTCGAAGCAAAATATTGAATATTTTCTGCTGCTGTTTTTTTTCTGCCAGATTCTGTGTGAGACGATCAGGGCACTTTATTCTTCTGGTATAACGGATTATGTGCTGAATCTTTTTCAGCCGGAGATGGTATGCAGTTATTTGGGGTATTTTGTGCTGGGATATTATCTGGTGCATATCGGTGTGAACAGAAAATGGCATAAAATGATCTATGCGGGGGCGTTGCTGGGGGGGATTCTGAATGTGCTGCTGGGAAATTTTCTGGCGGAACGGGCCGGAGAGCCGACGGGAGCGATTTATGACAGTTTTGGGATATTTACGGCATTGATCTCTGCGGCGCTTGTGATCTGGGCAAAAGAGACTTTTTCGGGGAAGAGGCCCGGCAGAAGAATGGAAAAGTTTTTCAGGGAAATTTCGGCTTCGACGCTGGGGGTTTATGTGATGCATGTGGGGCTGATCGAAGTGTTGGGAAAGCATGGGATAGACAGCCAGAGAGTGCCGCTTATCCTGGGGATACCGCTTCTTGCGGTGCTTTGTTTTGTGGTTTGCTTTGCTGTCAGTGCAGTACTTCGGCGGATTCCGGTGGCGGGGAGGTATATCTGCTGAGGCGGTTGTGTTTATGCAGAGTAAAGAAGGAAAATTTTCGGATATCTGTTTCAGAGAATTGCTTTGGAAGTGAGGGATATGATGTGGACCGGTAAGGATATAAAAAATAAATTGATTTTTCTGGCAGCAGCCATATTGCCCGTATTTTTTATGCTGATCGCATATGTCCGGATGGGCATTTATCCTTTTGGCGATAAGACGTTATACACATGGGATCTGGAGGAACAGTATTCTTCATTTATGGTTCTTATGCATAATCTGCTTCGCGGAAAGGAGCAATTGAATTATTCTCTGACGGGTGGACTTGGCGGGAATCTGTATGGACTGGCAGCATATTATCTTGGAAGCCCGTTTAACATAATAATGGTCTTTTTTAATGAAAAGACCATGCCGGCAGGGATAATGATTTTGATCTTACTGAAAACGGCAGGTATGGGATTTTTTATGTTCCTATATTTACAGAAAAAGAAGCAGTCGCCCGTTGCAATCCTGTTTAGTACAGCCTATGCGCTTTCTGCTTACGCAATCGCTTATCAGTCCAATATTATGTGGCTGGATGCGTTGGTGTTTTTACCATTGGTTATTTTAGGACTGGAAAGTATGATCAGAGAGGGAAAATGCCTGCTGTATATTGTCTCTCTTGGATTGACGATTATCAGTAATTATTTTATTGCATATATGGTTTGTCTTTTTGTCGTGTTCTACTTTGTCGGTTATATGTTATTTATAGAGTGGAAAGAATCAGGACTTAGAAAAAAGTTGAGAACTATAGGGCAGTTTGCAGTCAGTTCTCTTTGCGGAGGAGGACTGTCTGCTTTTTTATTGTTGCCGATGATTTATGAGTTGCAAAGCGGACTGGGCAGGCAGAATGTGAAATGGGAAGCAATCAAAAATGGGGCAAGATTATTTTATTATCGAAGTATTTTGCCGATGTTCTTATCGTGTTCCTATGATAACAGTCAGAGGCAGGATTGCATGGGAAGTTTACCATTGCTATATTGTGGTACAATTACAGTGTATGGTATTGTTTTGTTTTTTATAGTAAGAAATATTTCATGGAAGAAAAAAAGCTTTAGAATATTTCTTTTGACAATAATCCTTGTTTCCTGTAATCATATGAATCTGTTTTTTATATGGCACGGTTTTTATACGCCGCTGGGCGCCCCTTGGCGATATGTATTTTTATGGAGTTTTGCATTGGTTACAGCAGCTTATGAAGGAACAGTGAATTTTATAGAAGAAGAAAAAAGAAAATATGATTATGCAGCAATGGTGGGTATTGGATTGTATTTTTTTTGGGTGCTCTGGCGTTTTGAAATTTACAGGTATATTACGACCTTTAATATGGTTATTGTATGTGGTGAAGTGTCAGGGTTGTTTTTATGGAAATATGGAAAGTGTAGGAAAAAAGCTGCGGCATTAGCATTTTGCGTGATAGTGCTTGGGGTAGAATTGATCAGTAATGCAGTTTATACGTGGAATCAGGGATTTGAATATGAATCTTATACAGCATATTTAAGTTATATAGATAAGATGGAAGAAACGATTATAGGAGACAAAGAGATTTGCAGATCAGTAATAATGGAAGAGGTAGGCAGAAATCTGAATGATGGATATTTATGGAATTTGAATACTATAGGAAGTTATACATCTACATCTAAGAAAAAAACTTACGAAATCGGAGTCTGTTTAAGTATAGGAGATCTGCGGGATGTAAGGATTTATAATAAGGAAGCGTCTCTTTTATCAAAAGAAATTTTGGGGGTGAAATACATCTATGGCGGAGAAGCCGCCGATGAGGGTTATGAAAAAGTAAAAACAACATCGGAGGGCATTAATGTGTATAAAAATAATAATGCACTTCCTTTTGGCTTTCTGGTAAATAAAACTGCCCTTGAAATTACAGCAGAAGACAGAGATAAAGATATCTGTGAAAAGCAGAATGCGTTGTTTCATGCATTGGCGGGAAGTCAGGGGATGGAAAAAGAGGAAATCTATAAAAAGGTCTCGGATGAGGAAAAGAACGTGAGAGGGGAAGGGGAAGAGATATCTGAGCAATATATGGAAAATACGGAATTGGTACAGAAGGCAACGGCGAAGACAGCAGAATATACATTAAGTGTTACATCAAAAACCGTTTCGGATGTTACTTCAAAAGTCAGAAATGATCTGGGAGAAACAGCATATGTTTGCTATAGTGTGCCCTTTGAACGAGGATGGAAGGCGGAGGTTGATGGCAGAGAAGCAAAAATTATGGGGGGTATGGGGGGACTTCTGTTGGTTCCGGTTGAGGACGGGGAGCACGAAGTGAGAATTATTTATACGGCACCCGGAAGCAGGGCGGGTATGATGATCAGCCTTATATGCTTTGCGGGAGTAATGATCTATGCTTTTTATGGCAAAAAGAAATCTTCTTATACAAAAGAATTCAGGATGGAATAAAGATATGAAATATGTATACCCAAAGCTTTCGGATATTGATTTAGGCGTTACCAGGATTGGGGGATTAGGACTTGGCAATATGCTGTTTACTTATGCCAGAGCGCTTTTGTGTGTCAGAGATCATGGCGCGGAATTAATTTGGCCGACATGGAATTCCATACCGGTGGGACAGATTTTAAGAAGAGAGGAGAATAAACGTTTTTACCGCGATCTTTTTGTGAATCGTAAAGAGGGAATAGCAGGTTGGAAAAAGGCATGGCTTCTCATGACGAGAAAAAAGATGTCAGAGGCGGAATGGAAGACTGTTTCGGATAAACAGGATTATGCGGTGTCAGAGGGGAAGGTTATTGTGTTTTCCGGTATGGAGGATGAGTTCGTGCCATTGATGGGAAAAGGAAACAGTGATTTTCTTTATCGGCATTTTCAGTCAGTCTTACAGGATAAAAATAAAGAGGCCCTTTTATTTGAACCGGGAAACGGTATATGTGTTCATGTGAGGCTTGGAGATTTTACAAGAGGAACACAACAGGAATTAAAGGCAGGAATATCGAATATGAGCATTCCGATATTCTGGTATGTATCGATCATAAAACAGTTGCAGAAAGTGCTGCCGGAAAAAACGCCGGTTTATATTTTTTCGGATGGGACAAATGAGGAACTGGCGGAATTGCTGGAACTGCCATATACAGAAAGAAAGACTTACGGAACGGCTGTTGCAGATATTATGGCAATGACAAAAGCAAAAATTTTTATAGCATCCGGCTCCACATTTTCCAGATGGGTGCGTTTTCTGGGACAGATGACAACCATTGCATATCCGGGACAGCTAAAGCAACAGCTGTTGGAGGAAGGAACAGATAATTTTGAGATAGAAGCGGAAGTAATTCCGATGGATTATCTGGAACGACTGAAAAAATTATATGTAAATCGATAAAATGTAAAAGTATACCTATTGAATAAATTGACCACTAATCCACCGCATACACATAAATATGATACCAGCTCCCTTCCGTCTCAAAAGGGGCTTCCCGCAAAAGGGTAAGCCCTTTTTCTTCTGCGTTCATCAGATATGCCGCCGAAAAAACATACCGGCAGTCCAGTTCTTTCAGCACGTCTGTATTCAGATCCAGGTCATAGATCACACTGTTCCATTTTTTTTCAAACGTATAATAATTTGCCTGTTCCGCGGTGGTGATATAGCAGCGGTTTCCCCAGTTGTCAAAGAAATCCCGGATGTAGTCGCTTTTTTCCAGTTCGTCCTCCATGATCCGGCGGAAAGTGTGTTTATATTCCAGCGGGTAGTTATTGGAGTAACCGTCCAGACAATAGAAGCCGTTATAGGCCGCCGCCGCCGGATAGATCCCGATGCTGATGACATGATAGCTGTCTTTTGGCTTTCCGATCGCGCTGTCGATCTGACTGAAAATATCCTCCGCAAAGAAGCGATTCCAGTCAAGAGCGTAATAATCTCCGCCCTTCAGCAGTTTTGACAGATTAGGGCGCAGCGGGCTGTGAAGCAGTACGGTTATCCCCCAGATGCCCAGTGTGGCAGATATGATACCATATTTCAGACAGAGCGAACATGATCTGGCGGCAGTTTTGTGTTCCCGCAGGCCGGCGATAAAACTGAGGAGGTATCCCGCCAGGATGCACCATGCCGTCGGAAGAAGCCAGCATACCCGGTCCAGATTAAAGGTTTTCAGGATGCCGCCTGAAATATTTCGGATTTCCGTTATAAAATGTCCGTGATAAAAAGCATAGAACAGGCAGATAAGGAAAATAAACAGTAAAACCCGGAGGGCTTTTAGAAGCGGCAGTTTATCGCTTCCGGAAAAAAGAGATTCTTTTTTTACGACAGCGTTCATGAAAAACAGCAGCAGGCAGAAGAGCATCAGTATAAAAAGGACACGATGGAAGCTTTGCGCATAGGAGATCCCCGTTGTGAAGGCTTCCTTAAAATAATCGGAAAAATTCTGGGGAGAAAGCATCATCTCGGTTTTATGGCTGATATAGGTATTTCCGGGAAATAATACCTGCCGGATCAGGCCGGAGTTTACTGAAATGTATGATGTCAGTAAAACAATAAGAGAAAACCAGAGAGAAAGTGAACCCCTCTTTTTTAGCCGGAGAGCCGTGATTGTATGGATCAGTGCGGAGCCTCCCAGTAAAAGCAGGCAGGCAAAGCCAGCCAGCACCAGTGAAGAAGAAATGCCGTAAAAGAATATGATCAAATAGTAAAAAATACTGTCTGCGGAAAAGTAATACCCGGCTTTTCGGGGAAAGCTTGAGGAAACGGCTGATCGGCGTTCCTTATCAAAAAGCGCAAGCACCGCAAAGAACAACAGAGGCTGTCCCGGTATACAAAGTCCGTATACCGGATAAAACGGCATCAGCATAAAAATGACGGCAATCGAAAAGGAGATAAATTCCCGCCCTGTAAGCCGCATAAGCAACAGATACATTCCGAGAAAAGCTGTCAGATAGATGATCCACTGAGAGATCATAAAAGCCGTAAAAGGTTTGAAGGCAGCATAAAGAAGCACGAACAAAGGCGCCGGCGGAACGGCGCCGGCGGCGGGAAGCCCGTTCATGATCTCCGGATAGACCCGGATATCCGTAAACAGGTACTTTGCCGTCAACAGATAACTGAACAGTTCCCCGTCTAACTGATCGTGGTAGGTAACGATACTTCCGCCTCCCAACAGGAAATATGGTATCATAAAAAGACAGGAAAGAACCAGTCCTGCCGCGAGATAACAATTTTTTTTGTGGGTGCTGTAAAAATAAAGTATCTTTTTCATAAGAAATATCTTAATAAGGAAATCGGAGGATGTCAACCACAAACCATGCCTCCCGAAAGAAAATCCGTGAGCGGGCTATTTAGCCAAAGAAATCCCCCTTGCCCATCCGGATTCCCTATGCTAAAATAGGAAACATGAAAATACTGGATATCTGCAAAACGATCAGGGAAAAGGACAGGCTGGCGGCAATTTTGCTGACAGTGCTTTTTGTGTTGCAGATTATTCCGATCCTGTATCTGGGCAGATTTAACCATCCCACATCCGATGATTTCAAATACGGCGCCTATTCCCATACCGCGTGGCAGGAGACGGGTTCTCTGGCAGCAGTGGTGGAAGCGGCGGCGAAGGGCGTCGCGGAAGACTACCGGACCTGGCAGGGAAGTTATTCGGCGCTTTTTCTGATGCGGCTTGAGCCCACTGTGTTCGGGGAGAAGTATTACGGGCTTGTACCCTTTATCATGCTGGGCTTGCTGACGGCAGGAACGTTATATTTTATGAGGACGCTGTGTAAAGTTGTGCTGCGGTCCGGTACGCTTCATTATATCAGTATGTCCATGCTGATATTATCCTTTTGCGTACAGTTTTCCCCGGTGGCGTCGGAACAGTTTTTCTGGTATAACAGTTCCGTTTATTATAATGCGTTTCATGCGCTGCTTCTCTTTTATCTGGGGTGGCTTGTGCGGTTTGGCTATCAGGGAAAGAAACGTTATATCGTGTATATGGCGGCAGGCGGCTTTCTGATCGGGGGTGGTAATTATGTCACGGCATTGTTTCTGGTGGTCAGCCATGCTACGGCGCTGGGACTTTTGTGGTTTGTAAAAAGAAGAAAAGAATTTTGGGCGGTACTTTTTTTATGGCTGGAGTTTCTGGCGTGCTTTGCCGTCAGCGCGGCGGCGCCCGGCAACGGGATCAGGGGAGCGGAAATAGCGGGATACGGTGCGGTATCTTCAATTATAAGATCCCTGCTGCAGGGGGTGCGCTATTATATGGCATGGCTGGATAAGTGGTGGCTTTTGGGCGCCCTTGTTATGCTGCCGATGATGCTCGGGCTGATCCGGAAAACTTCTTTTCAGTTTCCCTGGCCGGGATTTGTGCTGTTGTATCTTTACGGGGCATTCAGCGCCATGTCCTGTCCAACTTTTTACGCGCTCGGCAGTACCGGGCCCGGGCGGATCATCAATATTATATATGACAGTTTTCTGGTGGTAAGCTATGTACAGACATTTTATCTGCTGGGGTATATCTGCCGCAGATGGGAAGATGCCGTTACGGATGAGCCGAAACGGAAGGAGCGTCTGAGGGGGCTTTTTGTGACTTTATATAACGGGGCGGTTGTTTCCCTCTGTATGAGTCTGCTGCTGGCGGGAAATATTCTGGATATGACTACGGTAACGGCATGCAAGGTCTGGATCAAAGGTGAAGGAAAACAGTATGATCTGGAATACAGGGAGCGGCTTGCCGTATTGGAAGATGAGACTGTAACGGATGTGGTCTTTGCGCCTTATACAGTGGAGCCGGAGCTGGTATTTATCGCGGACGGAACGGAAGATCCGTCGTTTGTCAACAACAGGGAGTGGGCGGATTTTTACGGGAAAAATTCACTGGTGATCCGAACGGAGGAATAATGGCAGGGGTACTGTTTTGAAAACTTATATCAATCAACATAAAAAAATAGTGATACTGCTTGCGGCACAGGCTGCGTTACTTGTTTTTCTGGTATGGCAGCTTACCGGAAAGGGGCAGGAATATCCGCTGCAGATAACGCCGGTATCCGGGACGGAGGAAGCAGGAGGTACGGTTGACTATATAAGTCAAAAAATCCCGCTGAAAACAGGCTCCTACCGGGTGGTTGTGGACTATGAAGCGTCTTCGGATCTGACCAATGCCATTGATGTTGTCTCGGAGAGCGCCGGCTACGGAGTATTGAAGACCAATACCACACCGCTTTATGCGGGGGAGAGCCGGACCTCTTATCTTTTCTGGCTGAACGGTTCCGCTGAGGATGTGCAGGTGAAGATAACCTTCGGCGGGGAGGGTACTTTGGCTGTTTTGGGCGGGCGGCTTTTGCGGACAAACCATATGGAGCGGCAGCGGCTGCTTTGGGCGCTGGTATTTCTGGCGTTTCTGGATGTTCTGCTGTATGTACTGCCTAAATGGAACAGGATGGAAAGAAGCCGGAAACAGGAGAGCGGTATGACGGCGGTCTTGCTCGGCGGCATTATTTTGGGTGTTTCCCTGCCGCTTTTTACGGACTATCTGCTGACGGGGGCGGATATGACGTTCCATCTGCTCAGGATAGAAGGGATTAAGGACGGGCTCGTCGCAGGACAGTTTCCGGTGCGGATTCAGCCGAACTGGCTGCAGGGGCATGGCTATGCGGTGGGGATCTTTTACTGCGACCTGTTTCTATATCTGCCCGCGTTTCTGCGCCTGATGGGATTGACGGTACAGGCGGCTTATCAATGCTATAAGTTTTCCGTCAATGCCGCGACCTGTCTGATCGCCTGGTACAGTTTTAAAAAGATGTCCGGCAGTAACAGGATCGGTATTTTCGGCAGCTTCCTGTATACGTTTTATCTGGTGCGCGTGGTTTATATTTACGGGGTGGATGGCGTCGGACAGTACTCTGCGATGACATTTCTGCCCCTGGTGGCGTATGGTTTTTACAGGATCTTTACAAAAGATCAGAAAAAGCCGGAAGAGAAATACAGCTTTATCCCGCTTGCGCTGGGAGTTTCCGGCGTGTTGTGCAGTCATGTGCTGAGTTTTGAGATCCTGCTGTTTTTTATCCTGCTTCTCTGTATTGTCGGCGTCAGAAGACTGCTGCAAAAAGAGGTGCTTTTACAGCTTGTCAGGGCGGCGGCGGTGACGATCCTGCTGAACCTCTGGTATCTGGTGCCGTTTCTGGAGTATATGTTCAGCACGGATCTGGCGGTGACAAAGGGGGGAGCGGCGTATAAACAGATTCAAACCTGGGGAATGTATATACCACAGTTGTTTGAACCGTTCCCGAAGGGAGGACAGTATGGCGCCCATCCGGCGGAGAGCGGTATGGTGGGAGAGACCGGCTACGGAATCGGTCTGGGACTGGCGCTGGGGCTTTTGCTGGTTCTTTTTCTGTTGACGGTAGTCAGAAAACCGCTGGAAAAGGCAGCCGGGGAGGACGGAAAACTGTGCGGGCTGACCGGGAAGGCGGGAAAGACGGCGCTTGGATTCGGCATATTATCTTTGTGGATGGCGACGATCTATTTTCCCTGGGACAGGCTGGCAAAGTGCGGCGGCATACTCCGGCAGTTGATCGCGACCTTGCAGTTTCCCTATCGCATGCTGACTTTCAGCGGTGTTTTTCTGATCATGGCATGCTGTTTTGCGATACAGGATCTGAAAAGGCTGAGGGATACAGGAAAATTAAAGCCGGTTTTTCTGTATGGGGCGGTACTGGCTGTCGGCGCCGGACAGCTTCTGACAACGGCATATTTTCACAATACTACCTTCACGGGGAGCAGCGGCTTTTTCAGGCTGTATGATGAAACCGCCATGGGAAACAGTTATATTTCTGGCGGAGAATATGTGCTGCTTGGCACGGATACCGGAAAGTTGACATATAAAGCGCCTGTCTGCAGTGAGAGGATCGCTTTGAACAGCTATGAGAAAAGGGGCTGTTATGTCAGACTGGACTGTGACTGCGGCGCGTACGGACAGCCTGCAGAATTGCCGGAGGAGTATCAGGGCGGTTATGAACAGAGGCAATATATAGAACTGCCGCTGCTGTATTATAAGGGATACCGGGCGAAAGAGAGCGGCGGCGGGATACTGCCTGTAGTCTGCGGGGAAAATAATGTGGTAAGGGTGCTGGTCCCTTCCGGTTTTCAGGGGATCATAGAGGTGGACTTTGCGGGATTCTGGTACTGGCGGGCGGCGGAGGTGATCGCCCTTGTGACGACGGTCTGGCTGATCTGCCTATCGGTCAGGAAGATTTACCCGGAACGGAAAAATAAAATGTAAATGTTAAACTATTTTTATGATATTGACATCCAATAGGATATGCAGGGTATCAAGGAAACAGACCTAAACGGAGGAAGACGGAGGAGGATATGTTAAATAATAAAACCATTCTGATCACAGGCGGAACAGGCACATTCGGAAAGGCTTTTGTAAGCTATGTACTGGAGCATTACGAGCCGAAAAAACTGATTATTTATTCCAGAGACGAGTTCAAACAGTTTCTGATGAAGAATGAATTTCAGAAATATGCGGACAGACTGCGGTTCTTTATCGGGGATGTGCGGGATAAGGAGCGCCTTATGCGTGCTTTTGAGGATGTGGATTATGTGATCCATGCGGCGGCGATGAAACAGGTGCCTGCCTGCGAGTACAATCCGGATGAGGCGATCAAGACCAATATCCACGGCGCTCAGAATGTAACGGCGGCGGCTCTGGATGCGGGTGTAAAAAAGGTGGTGGCATTATCCACGGATAAAGCGGTGAATCCCGTTAATCTGTACGGCGGGACAAAGCTGGTGTCCGACAAGCTGTTTATCGCGGCAAACGCCTATGCGGGGAAAAAGGAGACGTGTTTTTCCATCGTGCGTTACGGAAATGTGGCGGGCAGCAGAGGGTCTGTTATTCCGTTTTTTAAAAATATTCTGGATCAGGGCGGTACAAAGCTGCCGATCACGGATTACCGTATGACCCGTTTCTGGATCAGCATTACCCAGGGGGTGGAACTGGTGATCAAGGCGTTGGAAGAGGCAAACGGCGGAGAGACATTTATCTCCAAGATCCCTTCCTTTAAGATCACGGATCTGGCAAAGGCTATGCTGCCGGGATGCAGTATGCCGGAGGTGGGGATCAGAGAAGGGGAAAAGCTGCATGAGATCATGGTAACGGAAGAAGACGCACCGAATACCTACGAATATGACAGGCATTTTATCATCTTCCCGCAGATGGTGTGGAACAACCGCCAGATGCCCAATCCGGACGGGAAGGGGAAGAAGGTGCCGGAAGGGTTTTCCTACAGTTCAGGCAACAATACCTGGTGGCTGTCCGGGGAAGAGATTCGTGAAAGATTGGAACATCTGGAGCTGGAACACTGAATATGTCCATATCAAAGCAAAATAAAAAAGTGGTTTTCATAACGGGAATCGTTTTTGCGGCATGCCTGACAGGGTATTCCGTTTTGATGTACCGGCTGTTTTATCAGCAGGCGGTACACTGCGCCACAAGAGAGGTGTATTTTTCGGATATCAAAGCCTATCTTGAAACGATTCTGGGGCTGGAGTGCGATTATGATTTTCCGTATCCGGTCTATTTCTGGCTGGGAAGATTTTTCCTGCGGTTTACCAATGTGGCGGTGGCGGCGTCTCTGGCGGCATCCCTTTTAAATTCGCTGGGAGTCGCCATACTGTTTTATTATATGCTGAAATCGCTGCAAAAGCATTATGACAGGACGGCATATCGGGAGTATACCGGTCTTTTTACGGTGTTTCTGACATTTGGCATGTTTTTTGTTTCCATGCTGTATCTGCCGGGAGGAATCCTGCTGCCGGGGATCACAAACCGTTATCTCGGGGTTTTTACACCGAATCCTTACCATAATATTACTTATATGGCGACCAGGCCTTTTGCCATACTGGCTTTTTTTCTTTTCGCCAGAATTCTGGACTATTATGAAGAGCGGACGGATCTGAAGGAATTTTTCCTGTTTGGCGTAAGCCTTCTGCTGACGACGATGACAAAACCAAGCTATACACTGATACTGGTTTCCACGGCGGGGCTTGTGATGCTCTACCGGTTGTTCCGCGGCAGATGGAAAAATTTGAAACGTTCTGTTTATCTGGGACTTGCTTTTGTCCCTACATTTATTGATATGCTGTACCAGTTCGGCGGCGTATTCGGAGAAAGTTCCAAAGCGGGTGAGAGCGGCGGCATCGGGATCGGGATCGGTTCCGTATGGAAGCTTTATACAGACAATATCCCGCTGGCGGTGGTTTTGGCGCTGGGGTTTCCGCTTCTGGTGTTATTGTTTCATGGAAAGGAAATAAAACAAAATACGTTGTACCGGTTTTCCTGGGTGCAGCTTATCGTCAGTATCATGGAATTGTTTTTGCTGTATGAAAACGGGCGGCGTTTTTCGGATGCGAACTTTTCCTGGGGATATATGCACGGCATCTTTTTTGTGTTTGTGACAAGCCTGATCCTGCTGGCGGAGGATACGATGGAGAAGCGCGGAAAAAGCCGGGTTTTGTGGATGCAGTGGCTGCTTTACGGACTGCATCTGGCCTGCGGGATCGGATATTTTATTTATATTTGGGGCGGAAATGCGTTCCATGAATTCTAAAGAGAGCTGCCGGTGGCAGGACGGACAGAAAGCTGATGAAAGGTAACAGTTCGGGATTCCATAACAGTGAAGCCGAAGGCTGAACTGTTATGATGGAAGGATCGAAACAGGGTTTCGATGGTTTTGTACAGAGTAAGAGGAAAAAATGAACCGGCAGGACAAGTATGGGAAAATCGGTAAGGCGGGACTGCATACAGTTATTATTCTGTATGGTATAAGTATGGTGTTTTTGTTTTACAGACAGGCGGGATGGACAGGCGGAGCCGTATATGAATCGGATCTGCCGGCGCATATCAGAATGATCGTGGAGGACGGCTGGTATTACAGCCTGACGGCATTTATCTATCAGGCGTTTTATCAGATCCCGTTTACGCTGCCGGACAAAGCGCCCTTCGGGAATCTGGCGATCGCGGTTTTTCTGGCGTTGTGCGGCGTGCTCTCCGTATATCTGACAGCGGTTTTGCTGAGGGATATGCAGAGCCGGCGGGGGTGCCCTGAAAAAGGGGAGGATGTGAAAGATGGGCTTACGGTATGGCATCTGCTGGGCGGTCTGATCCTGAATCTGGTGATGCCCTGTTATGTGCGGGGCATTGCGGACGGCAGGTATATCGGAATGGAGTCGGCTTCCATCTGGCATAATTCGACCTATATCGTTATGAAGGCGACAGGGCTTTTATGCGTGCTGTATTACGGGAAGCTGGCGGAAAGATACAGACAGGGACTGACCCGGAGGGAATGGGTTTGTTTTACCCTGCTGCTTTCTGCGTGTACTGCGGTAAAGCCCAGTTTCCTGATGGTTTCCGCACCTGTGATGGCGGTGTTTTTATTGGCGGATCTTTTCCGGAAAGTACCCTTTATACGGGTATTTTGGTTTGGCTCCACGGTATTTTTGCCGCTGTGTGTTGTGTTGTTCCAGAATATGGTCCTGTTTGGCGCAGGGACCGGAAACGGCTGGGAGATACGGCCGGGTTATGCATTGTCCCTTCACAGCGGATATCCGCTTATGGCGGCGGTGCTGTCTGTTTTTTTTCCGCTTATTTTACTGGCTGTATCCCTGAAGGAAACGGGAAAGGACAGATGGTTTTCGGGAGCATGGCTGATGGCTGCCTTTGGCTTTCTGGAGTTGTATTTATTTGCGGAGACAGGCGGCCGGGCAGGGGACGGAAATTTTATGTGGGGATATAGTTTTGCGGTTTTGATGATCTTTGCCGTATCTCTGGTGAGGTGGGCGGAAACAGGAAAAAAAGTACTGATGGAGAGAAAGGGGAGAGAGAATCCTCTCCGGGCAGGCATCTTTTTGGCATCCTCTTTGATATTGGTATGGCATCTATACTGTGGAATATACTTTTACCTGCACTTGCTGCAGGGGGTCTCCTACTGGATGTGGGACTGAAGAAACGGGAATCGATCAGGTGAAAGCGAACGGCATGGCAGGCGCAGGGAATCGGTCAGGCGAAGGCGGCCGGTTGGCGGGCGCAGGGGGATTGGTCAGGTGAAGGTGGATGGTATGGCAGGCACAGGAGATTGATTGGATGTTGCCGGACTAAGGAGTGTGAAGGGATCATATGCTGTTTATTTTATTGAACTGGCTCTATATTTTTATAACGACGATGATCACGGGCTACGGAATCCTGTATGTAATAAGGAAGGCCTTCGGCTGGACGCCGCGCCGCATGCATACCTGTGTGATGGCGGGGCTTGTTGCGCTTACGGCTTATGCCCAGTGGTTTTCTTTGTTTTACCGGGTAAATCTGGAAGCGAATCTGATTCTGGCAGCTGCGGATATCATTATTTTTGTTATCGTAAGGAAGCCGTTTTTGCAGTTTCTCAAAAATTGCCTGCATGAGATGAGCCGGGGGAAAAAGGCGGGGATATTGCTGCTGATTCTGGTTTGCGCCTATTTTACGTCCAGAGGAAGTTATATCTCTGATACAAACCTGTATCATGCCCAGTGCATCCGCTGGCTGGAAGAGTACGGTATCTTGAAGGGGCTTGCCAATATTCAGTCCCGCGCCGCCTATAACAGTTCGGCGTTTTGTCTGTCGGCGCTTTACAGTATGAAGTATATATTCGGGCAGTCCATGCATGCGCTGCAGGGATTTATGGCGCTGCTTCTCGGCAGTATCTGTCTGGATATCGGAGGCCTGTTCAAGCGCAAAAAACCGCTTCTCTCGGATTTTATGCGGCTGGGGGCGATTTATTACCTGACTCTCCTGCATCGGGAGATCATGTCTCCCTCCTCCGATTTTGCCGTGATGATCACACTGTTTTATATCATCATCGTATGGCTGGACCTTCTGGAGCAGAAAGAGGCGTCCACGGTGCCCTATTCGCTGCTCTGTGTGGCAGGGGTTTATACGGTGACGCTGAAATTGACGGCGGGGCTGATCCTGATCCTGCTGATAAAGCCGGTCGTGATGCTGGTTCGGGAGAAAAAGGGAAAGGAGATCCTGACCTGGCTTCTTCTGGGGCTCATAGTGATCGCGCCGTATCTGGCAAGAAATGTGGTGATCTCCGGCTGGCTGATCTATCCGCTGACGGCGCTGGATCTGTTTGATGTGGACTGGAAGGTGCCGGCAGAATTGGTGGATGCGGACGCCTTTCAGATTAAAACATGGGGAAAAGGCATCCATGAATATGAACTGTACGGCGGACCGGCGACATGGTGGCCGAACTGGTTTATGACAACGCTCACTTCCACGGAAAAGCTGTTGATTCTGGCGGATGCGGCGGCGCTGTTGCTGCTGATCGTTATGCTGGCGGGAGAGGCGAAGAGAAAAAATCAGGCGGAGCGGGATAAGCTGCTTGTGATGATCATGGCGGCGGCCTCTTTTCTGTTCTGGCAGTTCAGCGCCCCCCTTGTCAGATACGGATATGCCTATGTATTGTCTCTGGCGCTTCTGGTATTCGGAGAGGCGTATCTGCAGCTGTGGAAAAACAGGAAGCATACGGTGCTGCTTGTGATATTCGGTATATTTTTTATATGGAAGGGGACGCTGCTGCTGCAGGGGATCTGGTCTCAGCGGAGCCTGCCTTACTATGTGGCGCAGGTGGATTATGATAACAATGAGGGCGGAGAGGATGTCCGGGAGCATCAGGTGAACGGGGTTACGTTCTATTATAATGTGGCGGGTTATCACAGACTGCCCGGGGGAGGCTCCATGTTCACGATGCGCAGTGACAGGCTGGAAGACGGCTTCCGCTATGAATATCATGACTGGAAAGAAATATTCGGGGAGATGGAATGAGGACAGAAAGAAGGAGAAGGATCATTGTGCTCATACTGGCAGTTCTTTTTACGCTGATGCAGCTTACCGGCTGGCAGATCAGCATGCGTTACGGAACCACTGTGCACAGAAATGCCTTTTTTCAGAATATTGGGATATTGAGCGGTATTCAGTTTGCGGCTGCGGCGGTTTTTGAGGCGGCTTTCTGGTATGCAGTGATTGATCTTTCCTTTTATTTTCTCGGAAAACGGAAAAAGGGAAGGTATGCGGGAAAGAAGAAGGCACGGGGCGGGGAGACGGAGCGGCGCCTCTGGCCGGCTGTCGGAGCCGGACTGTTTTTCTGTCTGCTGATCGGCCTGCTCGGCTGTTATCCGGGGATCTATGCCTATGATGCGCAGGGCCAGCTCGGGCAGGCGATGTATCCGGAGACGGTGTATACGATGCATCATCCTCTGCTGCATACGCTGTTTATGGGAAAGATCATCACATTTGGGTACAGGATTTCCGGTGAGGATCTCGCGTTCGGCATTTTGCTGTACAGTATCGCGCAGATGCTGATCTGTACCGTTATCTTTACTTATGCTGTCCGTTTTATATGGAATATGACGAAACGAAAATGGCTGGCGGTAACGGCTTTTTTGTATTATGCTTTTTTTCCGACGGTAGTGCTGTTTACGTTTTGTACCACAAAGGATGTGCTCTGCAGTGCCTTTCTGCACCTTATGGCAATATTGATGTATGAATTATATGAAGATATGGAGGGGTTTCTCGCGCGGAAGGGGAAGGCGGCATTGCTGATCCTCTCCGGCGTTTTGATGTGCCTGTTCAGAAACAACGGCGTATATGCCATAGTGCTCATGGCTTTGCTTGCGGCGGTATTTTTCCGGCGGAATCTGAAGGCGGTTTTTTTGATACTGATTCCGGTGATCCTTTTGTCTTCTTTATCCAATAAGGGGCTGCAGACTTTACTGCAGGCGAGAAAAGCCAGTATGCTGGAGGCTTCCTCGGTGCCGATCCAACAGCTTGCCAGGGTATATAACGAGGAGGGCGAGGCAGGGTTTACGCAGGAGGAACTGCAGCTTATTTATCAGGCTGTACCCATAGAGAGACTGCAGGGATATACGCCGACGATCGCGGACAGTGTCAAGAATTTTGTTTACTTTGATGATGTCGTGATGGGACAGAAGGGGGAGTATTTAAAACTATGGCTGAAGAAAGGGATCCGGTACCCGGGAAGATATCTTGCCGCCTTTTTGGACAATACCTATCAGGCATGGTATCCGGGGACCTCGATCGCCAGATATCCGGAGGAGGCAAAATCCGATTATCTTGAGATAGAGGGGTTTGATACCGTAGAGAAGAAGCCTAAGATTCCCTGGCTTTATGAGGTGTATTACAAGATTGCAGCCGAATACTCCTACCAGAAGATTCCCGGCGTCCGTCTCTTATTTTCCATCGGCGCCATGTTCTGGATGGTGCTTTTTACCTGGTTTTACGGCATCTGGCAGAAAAACAGAGGCATCACGGCATCCCTTCTGCTGATCCTCTGTTTCACCCTTACCTGTTTTCTGGGACCCACTGTTCTGGTAAGGTATTACCTGAACCTGTTTTACATATTTCCGGTGTGTCTCGGCTATATATCCGGAAAATAAAAACGCCGTGCGAAGATATGTATTTCGCGCATAAAGGACCTGACCGCCGGCACAGCCGCACTCCACGGCAAAGGCCGGGCGGCAGGTTCTGTCTATTTATGATAGTACGCACAGATTTTCCGTACCGCAGAGATCACCTCTTCCACCTGTTCATCCGTCAGCGAATAATAAAGAGGGATACTGATGATTCTCTCATAAAGCCTCTCCGCCTTCGGACAGAGCCCCGCAGGGTATCCCAGCTTCTGATAGTAAGGAAGAAGATAAACAGGGATATAATGAACCTGACAGTGAATATTTTCGGCATTCATGGCATCAAAAAACCGGCGTCTGCTGCAGGTGAGTACCTCGGGATCAAGCTGCAGGATATACAGATGCCTTGTGGTATCCGACTCGGGAATCTCTTTCTGGACAATGATGCCGTCCACACGGCGGAAAGCTTCGTCATAGCGCGCCACGATATCCTTCCGGCGTGCGGAAAAGACGGAAAGCTTGTCGAGCTGGCTGGAGAGCAGCGCCGCCTGCATATCGGTGAGCCGGTAATTATACCCGAGGGAGACCATCTCATAGTACCAGGGATCATCCGAAGGATGCGCCATCAGGGATCTGTCTCTGGTAATGCCGTGGCTCCGTGCCAGAAGAAGCTTTTTATAGAGCCCTTCGTCATTGGTCGTTATAACGCCGCCCTCGCCGGAAGTGACGGTTTTTACCGGATGGGAAGAAAAACAGGTCATATCGCCGAGAGAGCCGATAGGGCTTCCTTTATAGCGGGTGCCGATGGCATGGGCAGCGTCCTGAATCAGGATAAGCCCGTGTTTTTTACAGATCGAGGCAATCTCGTCATAGGCTACGGCCTGTCCCGTATAATGCACGGGAATGACAGCCTTTGTCTTTTCGGTAATGCATGCTTCGACGGCGCCGGGATCTATATTATAGGTTTCCGGATCGATATCCGCAAACACAGGCTTTGCGCCGCAGTAGGAGACGCAGTTTGCGGAAGCGGCAAAGGTAATGGGGGTGGTGATAACTTCATCCCCCGGGCCGATATCTGCCGCAAGGCAGGCGCAATGCAGCGCGGCGGTTCCGTTGCTGACAGCTACGGCGTATTTTGCCCCGGTTATCTCGCAGAATTTTTTTTCCAGAGCAGGGATCTGAGGGCCGCAAGTCAGAAAATCACTTTTTAAAACTTCTGTAACGGCATGAATATCAGCGTCGTCGATATATTGTTTTCCATATTGGACAGGCGCTGAGCAGGCGGGTTTCCCGCCGCAGATTGCAGGTTTTTCCATAGTAGTTCTCCCGATGATAAGTTGCTGATCATATAATTTATAATGAGATATATCATTACTGTTTATGATAATCTTGTTGTAAATAAAGTTTTTAGTTTTAGAAATTTCTTTCTCTTACGATACCACATGAAACTCCTTTTGACAAGAATCCGTTCATATGGGAAAATCCGTATTCCAAGGAGAGTATACCATCTTTGAACGGCGCATTATATCCTTACTTCCGGTTGACAACAGACGGTATAACGCTTATATTAAGTAAGGGGATTTTTGGGAGTATATACAAGGAAAAGGGAGCAAAAACAAGAAATGAAAAGTGATTTTTTACTGTCTGTTGTGGTGCCTGTCTATAAGGAAGAAAATAATATTGTTCCTTTTCTGGAAAGGACTGTGAAGGTAATGGAAGAAAATGATTACCGCTATGAGATCATTTTCTGTCTGGACCCTTCCCCCGACCGTTCCTATGAGGTAATCTGCGAAAGTATCAGGAAGAATAACAATATACGGCTGATCCAGTTCAGCAGAAGGTTCGGACAGCCTTCAGCCACCTATGCGGGAATCTGCACCTGCAGGGGGGATGCCTGCATTATTACGGATGTGGATCTGCAGGACCCGCCGGAGCTGATGAAGGAAATGGTGGAAAGATGGCAGAAAAACGGCAGTAATGTGGTATATGCCCAGAGAAAGACAAGGGCGGGAGAGACACTGGTCAAGAAGATTGTGGCGCGTTCCGGCTATGCGCTGATCAACCGCATGGGGGATGTGGATATTCCGGTGAATACCGGGGATTTTAGGCTGATAGACCGTGTGATCATGGAAGAACTGAAGAAATCGAAAGAACACCATGGCTTTTTAAGGGGCATGGTGGCTTTTGTCGGTTTTAAACAGGAGGCGATCTTATATGACAGGGATGCCAGATATTCCGGGGAAGGCAATTATAACCGGTTTTTCGGTTCCCTCAGGATCGGGTTGAACGGTCTGATCTGCTATTCCACAAAGCCGTTGGAATTTGTAACTGTTTTCGGCGGGATTTTTTCCGTCATAGGAGGAATTTCCCTTTTGTATGATATCGTGCAGGGTATTCTGCGGCTTTGTTCGATCTCCATACCGCATATTCCTGTGACGATAGTGCTCCTTCTGCTGCTCGGCGGCATCAATTTCCTGTTTATCGGCCTGCTCGGGGAGTATATCGGCAGGATCTATGAAGAGGTAAGGGAAAGGCCGAGATACATTGTGGACCGCATGGTCGATGCGGAGAATGTGGATGGCAGCGGAAAAGAGTGGAGAGAACAGGGGTAAGGGAAAGATTGTGATAAGGATAAGGGAGGCAGGCTAAATGCGTTATTTTGTGACAGGCGGCGCCGGTTTTATCGGCTCTAATATGGTGGACAGGCTGCTGAGTCTGGGAAATGAAGTGGTGGTTTATGATAATTTTTCCACAGGCAGAAGAGAATTTCTGGAAAATGCGGTGAAGTATGACGGCTTTACCCTGACGGAGGGAGACACACTGGATCTGGAAGCGCTGAAAAAGGCGATGGCAGGCTGTGATTTTGTGTTCCATTTCGCGGCAAATGCGGATGTGCGGATGGGATGTGAACATCCGAGGAAGGATCTGGAGCAGAACACCATCGCCACCTTCCATGTACTGGAAGCCATGCGGGAAAACGGTATCCGCAGGATCGGTTTTTCCTCCACCGGTTCCGTCTACGGGGAGGCCTCTGTGATCCCCACGCCGGAAGATGCGCCTTTTCCGGTACAGACTTCTTTATATGCCGCGTCTAAGGTGGCAGGGGAGGGCATGATCGCCGCCTACTGTGAAGGCTTTGATTTTACAGCCTATATCTTCCGGTTTGTGTCCATTCTGGGGGAGCGTTATACTCACGGGCATGTTTTTGATTTTTACAGAAAGCTGCAGGAAGACCCTGACAGGCTGTATATCCTCGGCAACGGAAAACAGCGCAAGTCCTATCTGTATGTGCAGGATTGTCTGGACGCGATCCTGACGGTGGTGGAAAAGGCCGGGGAGAAAGTAAATATTTATAATCTGGGTACGGATGAATATTGCGAGGTGAACGATTCGGCAGGCTGGATCGCCGGGAAAATGGGCTTTTCCCCGAAATTTGAATATGCGGGAGGAGAGCGCGGCTGGATCGGCGACAATCCCTTTATTTATCTGGATACGGCAAAAGTGAGAGGGCTTGGGTGGAAGCCGAAATACAGTATTCAGGAGGGCGTGCTGAAGACCGTGGAATTTCTGGAGAAAAATGCATGGGTTTTTGAAGTGCGCGATTGATTATAAGAAAGGGAGCAAAGGATGAACATAGGCATTATAGGCTGCGGGCTGATCGGCAGAAAAAGGGCAAAGTCCGTTCCCGCCTGCCATACCATAGCGGGGGTATGTGATATTCAGATAGAACGGGCAGAAGAACTTGCGCTGATGACAGGCTGCGGTTTTGTAACGGACGATTATAAAAAACTGGTGGAACTGCCGGGGCTGGATCTGGTGATCGTTTCCACCTTAAATAATCTGCTGGCGCCGATCACCTTATATGCCGTGGAGAGAGGAAAGCATGTGATCGTGGAAAAACCCGGCGGGATCTGTTCGGAAGAGCTGCTGCCTGTCATAGAAGCGGCAGAGAAAAAGCATGTGGTTGTAAAGGTCGGGTTTAACCACAGATACCATCCGGCGATGCTGAAGGCGAAAGAGATCATGGAAAGGGAAGAGACCGGCGAAGTGATGTTTATCCGGGGACGCTACGGTCATGGCGGCAGAGTGGGCTATGACAGGGAATGGAGAGCGGATGCCTCCCTTTCAGGCGGCGGGGAGACGATCGACCAGGGCGTGCATCTGATCGATCTGGCGCGCTGGTATATGGGAGATTTTGAGGAAGTATCCGGGTTTGCGGCAACTTATTTCTGGGATATGCCGGTGGATGACAACGGCTTTATCAGCCTGCGGAAAAAGGACGGCAGGGCGGCATGGCTGCAGGTGAGCTGCACCGAATGGAAAAATATGTTCTCGCTGGAGATCTATTGTAAAAACGCGAAACTTGCCGTAGAGGGACTGGGAGGCAGCTATGGCGTGGAAAAACTGTACCATTATCAGATGCTGCCCGAGATGGGGCCGCCGGATACGACCATCTATGAGTATCCCAGAGGAGACAGGTCCTGGGAACTGGAATTCGGGGAAGTGGAAAAGGCGGTTTTATCAGGAGAGGGTTTAGAGACGGGCGGCATAAAGGACGCTTATGAGGCATTGAAGATCGTGGAACAGATCTATCGGAAGGGGAGAGGCACAAGATGATTATCGTAAGAAGCCCGCTCAGAATATCCTTAGGCGGAGGCGGCACGGACCTGCCTTCCTATTACGAAGAAAATGAAGGATTTCTGATTGCAGGCGCTATTAACAAGTTTGTATATATCACCATGCATGAAAACTTTCAGGACGAGATATGGGTGAAATATTCCAGAACGGAAAAGGTACGGGATATCCGGAATCTGGAACATCCCATTTTCCGGGAGGCGATCAGCATGCTGAAGATGGGGAACGAAAGCTTTGAGATACAGTCCATGGCGGACATTCCGGCGGGGACAGGGCTTGGCTCTTCGAGCAGTTTTACGACGGCGGTGCTGAAATGCCTGCATGAATACAAGGGGGAACTGGTAGGGACAAGGACGCTGGCGGAGGAAGCCTGCGATATTGAGATGAACCGCCTCAGGGAACCCATCGGAAAACAGGACCAGTATATAGCGGCATACGGCGGCATCAGGGCGATGTATTTCAGGAAGGACGGACATGTGGACGTGGAACCCTTGAATATGTCAAAAGAAACCTGTTATAATCTGGAGGATAATCTGATATTATATTTTACCGGGTTTGAGCGGTCTGCCTCCCAGATCCTGATGGAGCAGGATGTCAAAACCAAAAGTTCCGATCAGGATATGAAACGGAATCTGGATATGGTAAAACAGATGGGGCTGGACAGCAAAGCCGCCTTTGAAAAGGGGGATCTGCGGGAGTTTGCGGAAATTATGAAGCACCACTGGGAGATCAAGAAAAAACGTTCCAGTCAGATGTCGAACCCCAGGATCGATGAATGGTATGAATATGCAATAAAAAACGGGGCGCTGGGCGGCAAGCTGATCGGAGCCGGCGGCGGCGGTTTTCTGATGTTTTACGCGGAGGACAAGGTGAGCCTTCGCAGGGCGATGAAGAAAACCGGGCTGCGGGAGGTACGGTTCCGTTTTGAAAATCAGGGGACAAGGCTGGTCTATTGAGAGACGGATACGGGAAGATATATACCGGTAAAAGGTCTCTGCGGATAATGGAGGGATGATCGGATTGAAAAATGCGGCTGGCAAAACGGACGGGCCGGTGATGGAAAAACCTGCCTGTGAGGATATGCAGGTGGTGGTATTGATGGGAGGGCTTGGCAGCAGGCTGAAGGAACAGACGCTGAACTGCCCGAAGCCGTTGGTGCCTGTTCACGGAAAGCCTTTTTTTGAATATGAACTTATGCTGTTGCTGCATGCCGGTTTTAAGAGGTTTGTCTTTCTGGTGGGCTACCGGGCAGGCATGATCGAGGAATATTTCGGAGACGGAAGCCGTTATGGCGAAGATATTTCCATCCGCTACAGCTACGACGGGGAAACGCTTCTGGGAACGGGCGGAGCGGTGATCCGGGCTCTGTCTCTTCTGGAAGAGGACTTTATGCTGGTTTATGCGGATTCCTTTATGGATGTGGATTATTTTGAGATCGTGTACCGCTATTTTGCGGGAAAGGCCGCGGGCATGAAGGCGCTGATGACCGTGATGGAAAACGCGGACCGGTTTGATAAGAGCAATGTGGTGTATAAAGACGGTGAAATAAAAGTCTATGATAAAAAAAATACCACCGCCGGAATGTCCTGTATCGATTACGGGATAGAGGTATTTTCAAAGGAGGTATTTGCCGGACTGGCGGAAAGCCTGCAGGGGAAAGCAGCGGATCTTTCGGATATTCAGAAAAAGCTGGTGGAGGAGAAAAAGTGCATAGCCTGCGAGGAGACCAACCGGTTTTATGAGATCGGTACGCCGGCGTCGCTGGGGGAATTCACGGAATATGCCGAAAGGCGTTTTATCGGCGCCGGCAGAGCGTGTTTTATAGACCGGGACGGCGTGATCAATGAGATCGTATTTCAGGAAGAGACGGAACAGCTTGATTCCCCTCTTCTGACCGGGGAGTTCCGCTTCCTTCCGGGTGCCGTGGAAGGGCTGAAAAAACTGTATGAAAGCGGAATGACGCTTTTTATCGTTTCCAACCAGCCGGCGGCGGCAAAGGGAAAAACGACATTGTCAAAGCTGTATGATATCAATACATTTATGGTGAAGGAACTGCTGAGGGAAGGGATCCGGATAGCGGAGGTTTCCATCTGTCCGCATCATCCGAAGGGAAGCGAAAGAACCAGAGAGCGGTTTCTGATTCAAAAATGCGGCTGCAGAAAACCGGAGCCCGGGATGCTGCTGCAGATCATGAAAAAGTATCATATCGACAAGGCGCACTCCTGGATGATCGGAGACGCCTATACGGATATGCTGGCGGGCAGGAGCGCCGGTGTGAAGACGGCTTTTGCCGGAGACTATAAATGCGATGTCTGCGGCAGGCTGGATTTCGTGAAGCCGGATCTGATCGGAAAGGATCTGGCTGAAATTGCGGAGAGGATACTGGAAGGTTAAGGGAAAGAGATGCTGGAGGGGAAAAAGGCGCTGATCACAGGCGCGGATCAAGGACTTGGAAAAGAGATCGCAAAGGAATTTTTAAAGCAGGGAGCGTCCGTCTGTATCTGTTCCAGAGAGGAAAACAGACTGCGGGAAACCGTAAAGGAACTGGAAGGATATCAAAAAAGCGCGGGGCAGAGGGTGATCTTTCAAAGGGCCGACGTGGGGAGCACGGAGGATCTGGACCGGCTGTATGATGCTGTCCTGCAGGAATTCGGGACGCTGGACGGTGTTGTCAATAATGCAGGAATTCAGGGGCCTATCGGTGATACGACAAAGGTACCCTGGGAGGGGATCGAGGAAGTGGTCAGGATCAACCTGCTGGGGACCTTATACAGTATGCGGAAGGCGGTTTTGGTGTTCCGGGAGCAGAAAAAGAAAGGGCGCATCGTCAATCTTTCCGGCGGCGGCGCCACAGGGCCGAGAGAGTTTTTTATGGGATATGCCGTAGCGAAGACAGGTGTTGTTCGTGCCACGGAAACCATGGCAAAGGAGACGGAACAGGACGGAATCTGTATCAATGCCATAGCGCCGGGAGCAATGAACACCCGGATGCTGGAGGAAATGCTGGCGGCGGGAGAGACGGCGTTGGGAAAGAGAGCCTATGAGCAGGCGCTGGGGCAGAAGGAAAAGGGCGGCGCACCTTTAGAGAAGGCGGCGCGCCTTGCGGCGTTCCTTGTATCGGACAGGGCAGGAACGATGAGCGGACGGCTGATCAGTGCGCTCTGGGACGGCTGGGGGGATTTTGATGCCCATGCGGAGGAGATAGCGGGCAGCGATATTTATACGCTGCGCCGTATTGTACCGAAAGACAGAGGATTTCAGTGGGAATAGAGGAGCGGAAAATGGAAAAACAGGATTATATCGATCTTTACCTGAAGGAGACGGCAGAGATCATTGAAAAACTGGACAGGGAAGTGATCGCGGAGGCGATCGCTGTTTTAAAGCAGGTAAAAAAGGAAGAGGGCAGGCTGTTTATTCTGGGAGTAGGGGGCAGCGCCGCCAACGCCTCCCATGCGGTAAACGATTTCAGGAAGATCGGCGGGATAGAAACCTATGCGCCTACGGACAATGTGTCCGAGCTGACGGCGCGGACCAACGACGAAGGCTGGGAGAGCACCTTTGCGGAATGGCTGAAAACCTCGAGGCTCTGTGAAAAGGATGTGCTTATGGTATTTTCCGTGGGAGGCGGCAGTGAGACGGCTTCCCTGAATATCGTGAACGCGTTGAAGCTGGCGCAGGAGAGAGGCGCAAAGATGGTCTCCGTCGTGTCGAGGGACGGCGGATATGCCGGGCAGGTTTCGGATGCCTGCATTTTGGTGCCGGTCGTATCGAAAGAGCGGATCACACCCCACGCGGAAGGATGGCAGGGAGTGATCTGGCACCTTCTGGTCAATGCGCTGGGGGCGGTTGACTGAATGGTAAAGCAGGATGATGCACGGAGAGGCTCTGCAGTTTGTCTGTGCATAAGCCGGATCATGAAAGAACAGTACAATGGGAGGGTTCTGCCGGAGAGCGGCATTGTAACCGGGAGAGAGACGTGAGGATAGAGGATTTAAAAGTAGCCATATATGCGGATGGCGCGGATATAGAAAAAATGAAACAGATGAGCCGCCTGCCTTATATCAGGGGATTTACCACAAATCCCACGCTGATGAGGAAGGCGGGTGTAACGGACTATGTATCTTTTGCAAAGCAGGCGCTTGCGGAGATACCGGACCGCCCGGTATCCATGGAGGTATTTGCGGATGATTTTGAGAAAATGGAGAAAGAAGCAAGGGAAATCTCTTCCTGGGGCGGAAACGTTTTCGTAAAGATCCCCGTTATGACTACCCGCGGGGAATCCAGTATCCCGCTGATCAGAAAGCTGTCCGCGGAGGGTCTGAAACTGAACATCACGGCGGTCTTTACCACGGAGCAGGTCCGCGGCATCGTGGATGCTTTTGCGGAGGGGACTGAAAATATCGTATCCGTTTTTGCGGGGCGTATTCTGGACGCTGGCGTAGACGCCGAAGAGATCATGAAGGAGGTGCTGCCCATCTGCCGCCAAAAACCCGGCACAAAACTGCTGTGGGCAAGCGTCCGGGAGGTCTTCAATATTATTCAGGCCGACCGGTGCGGTGCGGACATCATTACCGTTCCGGACGAGATTATACTGAAGTGTTCCAATCTCGGAAAAGACCTGACTGATTTTTCCCGGGAAACCGTGGAGATGTTTGTAAGAGACGGCAGGAGCCTCGGTTTTTCGATCCTGTAGATATGATTTCGTAGCCGGGAAGCCGGAGACTGAACCGTTACATGATTTCGCAGACGGGAAACTGAAATCGGAACCGATTCATGTTTTTGCGCAATAAAATTCCAGACTGAAGCAGATGGCGGGCATCATTGCTTTCAAGTCTGGAACAGATCTTATCATTCTCCCAATGCCAGAAATGCCGCACTCATCGCATTGGTTGTCTGGGAATCTCCCATTACGAACAGGATAACGTCTCCGACATTTTCCACCACAACACTTTCCGCTTCCACACAGATCCATTTTCTGGGATCGGCATGGTCTGCGATGGTCTGTTTGGCGGCTTCCATATCGGCGCCTTCCGGCAGCCTTAACAGGATACACTGATAGGGGACCACGTTTATCATCGGCAGGGAGTAAAAACCTTCCTCATATTCCACATCCGCCGTACCGATCATATATTCCGCCGATTCCGCAGGAATCTCGCCGGAATCAAAGTCAGCCATGGCATCTCTGAAATCCTGTGACAGATCTGCGTTTTCATAGACGGAATCCATGATCTCGGAGAGGGAGCCCACCAGTTTTGCCTCGGTTTCTTCGCTGCCGGAGCCGTTCTCACCTGACTTGCCGCAGGAGACGAGCAGCATGGATGCCACTAACATGGAAAGCAGTAACATTCTTTTTTTAAACATGATATTTGTCCTTTCTTAACTTTTATTTTTACAGGTTTGCGGCATACCGGAAAAATCCTGCTTTTGCGCCCGGTTTTTTCGATTGCGCATTGCCTTCGTGTATAGTATACCACAGATTTCCCGTCTGAAAACTCAGTTTGCGATCATTTCATAAAAATTTCCCGAAAACGGATCTCTGACATAATCGGTATCTTCTCTGCCCATATCGGGAATCAGGATTTCTTCCAGGATCGTTCCGTCTTCCGCGGACAGATAAAGGGTTTCCTCTTTGCGGAGGTTAAAGTCCAGCAAAAAGGCTTCCCTGCCGGCAGGGGGCCTGCTCTTTTTTCCGTAAAGGATAAGCGAGCCGCCCGGGGAAAGTACTTTTCCGGGCAGTTTTGTTTTTTTCAGATGTTCCGCCTCATCGCTGAGATAAAGTCCGTCAAGGGATATCTCATGGCCGGAGGGATTGGAAATCTCCACCAGATCGTTTATGCCTTTGGCGTGAATGCGGGAGATGACCGGAAGGGCATCCGGCTCATCCTCTGTGACAAGCAGGATATCCAGCACGGGATTTCCTTCTGCTTCCGCATACCCGGGAGTTCCAAACTGTTCGGGTGGAATAAAATCCTGCATATTCTGTATCGGTATCTCCAGAAGATTTTTTAGTTCACCGGAGGAAAAAGTCAGTTCCGTCTCCTTATATTGTACGCCGTTGATCAGCCAGTATGAAAAACGGTGTCCCTCGTCTACAGCGGCTTTTAGGGTAAGAGGGTTATCGGCGTAATAAATGCCGGAAAAACCGCTGCCGGCATCCTCTATGGAGTTGACGGAGATCCGTGCTCCTTCCGTACATGCGGCTTGCAGTGAATAGGGATAAAATAAAGCGTAATCCTTTTGCAGAAAGGTGTGCATATAGCCGGGACGATTCTGCGCAAAAACCAGTATGGCGGCGGTTTTGGCATTTACCGTGTCCATGGTGATGGTATCTGCGGACAGGCTTTCGATATAACGGCCAAGTTCCGGATCTCTGGAAAGGGCAAGTTCCTGCAGAGTCTGTTCGATAGACTCATAGGAGAAGGAACTGTTCATAAGATCACAGATGTCGTTTGTAAATATTTCCCGGCAGTCCTGCCTTGCCATCAGATTGCAGAAGAGCGGGGACTGGTAATTGTTCAGCAGTACGGCAATATTATCTTCTTCGCATGCATAGCCGGGGACATCGTCCGTGAGCCCGAAACCGTAATCCGTATCATAGAACAGATAGCGGTATCTGCCGTCGAAAACCGTGTCTTCGGTGTAGGTTCCGTCCTCAGCGAAATACCGGTAGGCGCGGACGTTGTTGTAGGGCCAGTCCTTGTTGGCGATATAGATCTCCAGTGCATAATAGGCAAGATAGTTTTCCAGATCGATCCGGCTGCAGAGTTCCGCAAAGACGGTATCATCGGTCAGGTCGGCTTCGGCATAGGTATCGTAGATCTCCTGATAGTCTTCTATGGACCGGTTTTTTTCTTCGCCCTCTTCGCCTGCGGTTTTATAGAATTCCTGCAGGGTGACCCGCTCAAAGGATCCCTCTGCGGCGCCCTGAAGTTCCTCCATCTGTCCGGCGGAAAAGGGTTCCTTTACCCAGTAAAAGCCGGCATATTCTCCGTTGATGTAGACTGCGGCGGGCACATAAGGGGTGGTGAGCAAAAAGCCGTAATCCGTGGCGAGCTGCTGAAACAGCGTATCCCGCAGAAAGGCTTTGCCGAAGTCGTTGCCGCTGTTTCTGAACACAAGCCGGTTACTCCGGTCCGGGATCGTGCCGTCCGTCTCCCGCCGGGTATCCGGAAACAGGGAAAGGTGGAATTTTCCGTGATCGTCATAGCTTTTCCGGGCAAAGAGCTGAAAGGATTTCTGCAGCTTTCCTCTGGAAAAATTGCCGAAGATACGGATGCCGCAGTTCTGGGCGGCGAGCAGGTTTCCCGTGCTGTCAAACATCTGAAAATGCACGGGCCGTTCCGAGGCTTCTCCGGTCAGAGTATAGTTTGTAAAGATGCCGTTTTCGTCTCCGTACAGATCGTCGGGATCCCCCAGGATATTGACCACATAGACATCATATCTGGAGGAGATGAAATATCCGAGAATATAGCTGTAGCTGTAAACCTTTGAGCTGGTTCCGTCATCAAAATACAGACGGAAGCGCAGAGGATAGGATTTTTCCTTCAGGGCGGCTTTTAACGTGAGAGGGCGTTCGTATCGTATGGATGAAGAAGAAATACTGGAAGGTTCGGAGCCATCTGTGGTATAATAGATAATTGCATTCCGGACAGGAGTGATGCTGATCCGCAGGGAATGCCGGTAAAAACCGCTTTCATGGCTGATCACAAAGGGGAGATCCGCCGAAGCAGCGCTGTTCTTTACGGAGGGCTGCGCGTAGAGGGCGAAGCAGAGCATAAAAACAGCGGAGAGCAGAAATATAAATTTGGACAGAAAAGGACGTATTTTTTTCATAGTGTTATCATAATACAAAATGTTGAAAAAATACAGAGCGGATTATGAAGAAACAAAGAAAATTTCAAAGGTTGAAAAATTATATTTACAGCGGGAGATTTCGCACAAGACTGATACTGCTTCTGGTGGTACTGCCCGGTTTTATATTTACAAAAAAGGCAATAAAGGCGGACGGAATTGAACTGCTCCCGGAGGGCGAACTTATGGAAAGGCTGGAATCACTGGAGGAGGATCCGGCGATCTTATCCGAAAAAAAGGCGGTCCTTACACTGGACGGCTATCCTCTTCCCTATGATGAAGACGACAACATCTGGTATGTGGCGCAGAATCCGGAAATTGGCGCATGGGAGGGCGTACCGGGACTTGGCGGGAGGGATACCAG
Source organism: Lachnospiraceae bacterium (assembly GCA_910573755.1). Taxonomy (GTDB): domain Bacteria; phylum Bacillota; class Clostridia; order Lachnospirales; family Lachnospiraceae; genus 1XD8-76. The sequence goes on from CAJTBO010000002.1 coordinate 61,617, forward strand.
ACTTTATCTTCTCGATGACGGCTATATGAAGAAAAAACAGGATAGTATACGGGAGGGGCATATCTTTCGGGCGGCGGTCGTAAAAGGCAATGCCTATGCGCTGACGAATATAACGGTGTCAGGGATGCCGGTTATTTCCATTGAAACGAGGGACTCCTGGCAGCCTGAATATTCAATAGAAGACATCGACAACTATGTATTCAATTCGGAAACCCGCTATCTGGGAGATATTACGATCTTTCATGCGAACGGAAATTCCGGTACATATACCACACTTGAAAACAGCGCAGGGAATGTTTACCGTGTTATGCAGGCAAAGGTCAGCTACCACACCAGAGGCAATACATCGGATAATTTTGAGAAAAAGAGTTATGCTCTGAAGCTGACAGATAAACAAGGGAAAAAGAAAAAGGAGAATCTGTTCGGGCTTGGGGAGAGCGCCGACTGGAAGCTTCTTGCCGGGGCAGGCGATGTGACGAAAGTGCGGGAAAAGACGGCGTGGCAGCTCTGGGAGGAGATAGCGGACCGGCAGAAGAATGTTTCGGAAGGCGCCACGGCGATGGAATACTGCGAGGTGATTCTGGACGGTGATTATATCGGGATGTATCAGGTGCTGAAAAGGCTGGATGAGGATACGATGGATCTGCAGGATACGGATGTGCTGTACAAATTCCTGCAGGCGGAAATGCCTTTGGACGAGGACATCCGGAGCAGCATCGACGCGGGTTATGTAGTCTGCTATCCGATCAGGATCCGCTATCCGAAGCAGGGGGAGGGAGATCTTTCACAGCAGTGGGAGCCGATGCGGCAGTATCTGGGGGCGGCATACTGGCATATTGATTTTGAAAAACTGTATTCGGTGATCGATCTGGAAAATACGATGGACTATTATCTGTTTCTGGAAGCCGTATCAGGCTGGGATAACGCCTGCAAAAATACCTACCGGATCGCCCGGCGGAACAAAGAAGGGGAGACAAGAATCCTTACGATCCCCTGGGATCTGAATTATACCTTCGGGGATGAGTTTACGGTGGAGATCGAACTCGGAAAGACCAGATTCAATCCGGATACGAGGCAGTTGTATACGGAACCTGTGATCCGGCAGCTTTTTATGAATAATGCGCACGGGGAAGAGGATGTACTGCGTGAAAAGTGGCAAGACTACAGACAGGATATTTTCAGTGACGGGCATGTGCTCGGGCTGATGCAGGAAAACATGGAATACATGCAGAAAACAGGCGCTTTTCAGAGGGATTCCGAAAGATGGCCCATGCTGAATAACGATGATGATCTGACAAAGATCATGGCGTATGAAAAAGAAAGGCTTGCATATTTAGATGAATATTTCAGGTAAAAGGAAACTGTCGCCGCATTTTTATCCATATGGTATTCTGCTGCTTTTCAGCGCGGGCCTGCTGTTATGGTTTCTGCTGCCGGCGGAAGGGGAAACTGCGGTAAAAGCATTTGGAGACTATGTGACGGATCTTCGGGAAGCGGAACAGATGCTTTCGGGAAAAGAGGAGACGGAACGCCTTCTGGAAGACGGGGAGGCGGGGCTGCATGTAAACGGCTATGAGGCGGCGTTTGATAAAAAGAAGCAGATCTTTTATCTCTACCAGCCGGCAGGGAGCGAAGCATGGCAGGGCGATCTAAGGCCCTATGGTGCGGAACTTTATATTCTGTCCGATGAATACACGGAAGATCCCTTTCGGGCGGTGGAAAAGGGGCATGTCTTTGAGGCGGTATTTTGTACGAAAGACAGTTATCAGAGAGCGGGGATCGTATTGACGGGCATGCCGGTGGTCAAAATAGAGACACAGAGGGAGGAACCCCGGGAATATCCGGTGGAGGATATTGACAACTATGTATTTAACTCGGAAACCCGTTATTATGGAGAGATCACGGTGTTCCAGCCGGGCAGCCTGGCCCTGCCTGAAAACAAAGGCGCCGCAGAAGCGTATCAGGTGCTGCACAGGAAAGTCTGTTATCATGAAAGAGGACAGAACTCCGCTTTGTTTTCCAAAAAGAGTTATGCGGTAAAACTGCTGAACCAGAAAGAAAAGGGCATTTCCGAGCCGCTGCTTGGCATGCAGCGCAGTACGGACTGGAAACTTCTTGCCATGTATTCCGATCCCAACAAGGTCAGGGATAAGGTATCTATGGATCTCTGGGAGGAGATAGCGAAGGCTGAGGAAGGATTCAATGAAAGAGGTCCCGAGATGGAATACTGTGAGGTGGTGCTGGACGGGGAATATATGGGACTTTACGGTATGATGCTTCCGGTTGACGAGCATACGCTGGGACTTGGGGAAGGGAATGTGCTTTATAAGATACTGGACTGGTATATGCCGGAGCCTGCGGATATTCAGGCATCCATCGACCAGAATTATGAGGTCTGCTATCCGGTGCGGATCAGATATCCGGAGAAAAACGGTGCGGTGGAGGAACTCTGGAAACCCATCACAGAATATTTTACCTGTAAATACTGGAGCATTGATTTCAATGCCTATTCCGAGATGAGTTATGTGGAAAATTTGGCGGATTATTATATTTTCATTCAAACCGTATCGGGATTTGACAATTATCTCAAAAACACCTATATTTTTTCGGAAGAGACAGACGGCGGGGCGGGCTATAAAATGATCACGATCCCCTGGGATCTGAATTACACCTTTGGAAACTGTTACAGTTATGAGCCGGATCTGAATTATACGGCGTTTAATGATGACGCAAGTGTCAACTATGTGGAGCCGGTGCTGGAACAGCTTTTCCGTTCAAGTTTTAACGGGGAGGGGGAAGTGCTGAAGGAGCGGTGGAATAAATACCGGACGGGCATCCTGCGCACGGAACATATCACGGAACTTCTGCAGGAGAATATGGATCATTTACAGGAAACAGGAGCTTTTGCGCGGGATACGGAAAGATGGGAAGGCGCTTTGAACAGTTCCGACCTGTCGGAGGTGGAGAGTTATGTGGAGCGGCGGATGCTTTATCTGGATGAGTATTTCGGGAATTTTTGATGCGGAATAGATAAATTTGTATATTTCCTGAAGTTATGGTACAATGTCCACGCAGGCGATGCGCAGTGCGTCGTGAGATATGCGAAAAGTGGCGTCATGCCAGCATGTAAGCCCCTTTTCACATATCTCACGGCATAGGGCGATAGCCCGTGAGCGAGATGCAGCGAAGCGGCATCGAGCGGCACTGCGTCGATGCGGAAATGTGAGTTCGTGAATTGGGGATATATGGATGAAAGACAGGATTTATGTCTGCCACACTTACTATCATGCATATGTGGCATTTTTAAAAGAACTACATCTGCGGCGGGAAGGCGACGCGCCGGGGCATGGAGAGGCATCGTTGGTACTGAGCAGCATGTCCAATGATTTTGAACGGTTCGGGGAAAGGGCAAAAGCCACCGGACTGTTTGCCGAAGTGATCTCCTTTGAGGAAAAGCGGGAAGATTATTTTCCGGAACTGGCTTCGTTCCGGCAGGATAAAGGAAATATCGTTTTGAATATGTGGCAGCGCATCCGCTTTACAAAGCGTTATGCCAAGCTGGAAGCACCCTATATCCCGGTAGATTTCAGAAAATACCGGGAAATATATGTGTTCTGTGATTCGGACCCGATCGGATATTATTTGAACCGGAATAAAATACATTACCATGCGATGGAGGACGGTTTAAACTGTCTTGTCCATTTTGACGCGGCAAGGTATGACAACAGGGGGCACTTTGGGCTGAAGGCATTTTTGTCAAAAAAGCTGAATCTGATCTTCGTCCAGAACGGGTACGGAAAATACTGTCTGGATATGGAGGTCAACAGTATATCCGCTATCACGATGCCGTGCCCTTACTATAAGGAACTGCCGAGACAGAAGCTGGTGGATGAACTGACAGGAGAAGACAAGGATATCATTCTGCGGGCTTTTGTGAGGGACATGGACAGTCTGCTGAAAAAGATCAAAGAATGCGGCGGAACGGACGATGGCGGGAAAGAGGCGCCGGCAGGATCGCAGGAGGAAATGTGCGAAAAAATGAAAGCAGGTGCGGGGAAGCAGAAACGGGATAAGATATTGCTTCTCACAGATCCGCTCTGTACATTGGATGTGCGGGAGAGGATTTTTAAGGATATTGTGGAAGAATACGAAAAACAGGGACAGATCTTTATCAAACCCCATCCCCGCGACGAACTGGATTACCGGAAGGTTTTCCCGGGGTATCCCATGTTTGACGGGACGGTCCCCATGGAAATGCTGAATTTTTTCCCGGATCTCCACTTTGATCAGGTGGTGACGGTGTTTACGGATTTGAAGGGGATTCGGTTTGCGGACAAGCTCGTCCGTCTGGGGGATGAATTTATGGATCGATACGAAGATCCGGAAATTCATAACCAAAACAAAAGGATCGGCATCATAGAGAAGGACACTGATAATTTGTAGAATTGGGTGAAAAACAAATGTTATATGCCGGGGAATATGTGTGTCAGGCCTGCATCCCACCCGACCTGAGGAGATAATATGCGAGACATCCTGAAAAAATTGAACGTTCTGTTGGATAAAAAACAAAAACGCACCATGCTTTTTATGGTTTTGATGATGATCTTCGGCGCTGTCTTGGAGGCATGCAGCGTATCCATGGTTATCCCGGTGGTAGGCGTGGTCATCGATGAAAACTCTATACAGAAATACGAGATCGTAAGAAACATATACAATGCGCTGCATATGCAGAGCATCACACAGTTTGCGCTGCTCATGATGACGGCGCTGATCCTGATTTTTATCATCAAAAATATATACCTTTACTGGCAGTTAAAGCTTATGTACCGGTTTGTCTATACAAACCAGTTCCGGACTTCCGAGCGGATGATGAAAAATTATCTCAGGAAGGGCTATGAATTTTATCTGAACGCGGATACAGCCGTTATTCAGAGGAATATCACCTCGGATGTCAATAATATGTACGCGTTGATCCTGTCGTTGCTGCAGCTGATCTCGGAGGTCATTGTTTTTGTAGTGCTGCTCGGCGTTATGGTGGCTTCGGACTGGAAAATGACAGTGATCATTGCGCTGCCGCTGCTCGCCATGTTGTTTATTATTAAAAAAGTGGTAAAACCGATCATGAATAAGGCGGGGAAGGAAAATCAGGACTTTTACAGCGGGCTGTTTAAGTGGATATCCCAGACGGTGCAGGGGATCAAGGAAGTAAAGATAGCCGGAAAAGAGCAGTATTTTACGGAAGAATATATCAAGTGCGGCAGGGGCTATGTGAATGCGGTACAGAAATATACTTTGTATAACAGTATTCCGCGGCTTTTGATCGAGACGGTCTGTATTGCTTCGCTGGTAGGGTATATGATGATACTGGTCAGTCAGGGGGAGAGCGTGAAAGAAGTGACTGCGGTGCTCTCTGCCTTTGTGGTGGCGGCGGTGCGTATGATGCCCTGCGCCAACAGGATCAATAACCAGCTTACTTCGATGGCGTTTTATCAGCCGTTCTTTATGGGAGTCAGCGATAATCTGCAGGATGAGATTTCCGGGGAAAATACGGATATGAGTTTTGCGGAGGTGGCAAAGGAAAAACTGCCGGTGAAAAAGAGCATCGAACTGCGGGATATCACTTATCATTACCCGAACGCGGAGCCGCTTATTTTTGATCATGCCGATATGGAGATCCCGGTGGGCGCCGCGGTGGGCATCGTGGGCGCTTCCGGCGCGGGAAAGACCACGGTGGTGGATATTTTGCTGGGGCTGCTGGAGATCCAGACCGGCGGCGTCTATGCGGACGGCGTCAGCATTAAGGAAAATTACAGAAGCTGGCTGAAAAATGTGGGGTATATCCCTCAGATGATCTTTATGCTGGACGATACGATCCGCAAGAATGTGGCGTTCGGAATAGCCGGGGAGGAGATCGATGAGGAGAGGCTCTGGGAAGTGCTGAAAGAGGCGCAGCTGGATGAGTTTGTAAAAAGCCTGCCGGAGGGTGCGGATACCAGTATCGGAGAGCGCGGCATCCGTATTTCCGGCGGCCAGCGGCAGAGGATCGGTATCGCCAGAGCGCTGTATTATGATCCCGAGGTGTTGATACTGGATGAGGCGACTTCCGCGTTGGATAACGATACGGAAGCAGCGATCATGGATTCCATCAACAGCCTGCACGGCAGAAAGACGCTGATCATCATCGCCCACAGGCTGCAGACGATAGAGAAGTGCGATATGATCTATCGTGTGGAAAATGGGAAGGCGGTGCTGGAGAAACAAAGATAGGCGTAGAGACGGCAGGGAAAGGATCATATGAAAAAGGAATTATTATTTGGCGGGATAATCAGTAAAGCGCTGAACCATATTGTGACAGTAATAGGAATTACGATTTTTGGGTATTTGACATGGTACAGTTTCAGGTACACCTATAACTTTGTCCCGGATTATCATGAAATGTTTGTGATTGAAAAAGATAATTTATTTCTGCATGTCGTTGCGCTTGTAGTTTGTACTGCCGCAGTATGTATATTTGAGTGTTTTAAGGAGACACTGCGGGAGGATAGAAAGAGAAAAATAGAAAAGTCCTTTCTGATTGTGGTTATGCTCATCACGGCGGTATTTGGCGTCTGGTGGGTATCTGTTGTACATGCCCAGCCATGTACTGACCAGAAATGGGTGATAGAAGGTACATATTCCCTGATGGAAGGGAATTATGAGACGTTGAAGCCGGATCAATATTTTGGAATGCATTCTTATCAGCTTAACCTTGCGGTAGTTTTTCGTTTCCTTTTTACGCTGTGCAGGGTAAAGGACTATCATGTGATACAGTATTGTAATGTAGTGTGTGTTCCGATTATTATATTGGCGGGCTACAAGATTGTTGAAAATTTGACGGAAAAGGGCAGAGGCGTCATTTTCTATTGTCTGTTGGCGCTGTCTTGCCTGCCGTTGATATTTTATACACCCTTTGTTTACGGAGAGATATTTTCTGTTATGGCAGGAGTGGTGTTTGTATGGTTTTTGATTGAAGTTTTGAAGAACGGGAGAAAGTTCCTTCTGTTTCCAACTATGTTGAGCAGTGTATTCGGCGTACTGACGAGAGGAAATTTCTGGATTGTTATTATAGCCGGAGGTATTGTGTTGGCGGTGTACGGGATAAAGAGAAAGGACAGAATGCTTCTGATTCTCTTGATTCTTACCATTATAGCACCACTGGGAACTCAAAAAGGAATAGAGAAAGTTTATGAACGGCGCTCAGGTATCAAACTGGATGAGGGGATGCCATTGATTAGTACGATTGCGATGGGAATACATGATGAGGGGACTCAGCCGGCAGGATGGTCTAATATGCATAATTATTATGCATACACATTGAATGATTATAATACAGAAAAAGCGGCAGAGTTTTCAAAAGCGTATATACGTGCGCGCGTGGAGACGTTTAGGGATGGCAGAGCTGACTGGAAGGAATATTTTAAAGAAAAGCTTTTAACTCAATGGGAGGAACCTACCTGGCAGAGTCTTCTGGCGAATCATGATTTTGCGGAAGAGCCAGGACCATTTATTGAAAGTGTTTATTATGGGGAGGTAAAGCGTGGTATTTTAAGTTTCTTAAATGAGTATCAGTGGCTGCTGTATGTAGGGACATGTTTATTTTTTTGGTATTGTTGGAAAAGGAAGAAGCCATTCTATATGCTATTGCCGGAGGTTATTTTAATCGGGGGAGTACTGTTTAGCTTATTGTGGGAAGCCAAGACAAGATATAGTTTTCCTTATATGGTTTATATGTTGCTTTGTGCTGCGATCGGACTGACATGGTTGTCAGAATGCTTGGGGATGGCAGTGGATAAAAGAAAATGTGCAGGAGATTAAGTATGTTTAGTCTGCCAGAACGGATAATGTGAAGAGATGCAGTAAAGTATATCGGGAGAAAAGATTAGGATGAAATGCAGCGTGATCGTGCCGGTCTATAATATGGCGGCGGACGGAAAACTGGAATATTGTCTGAACTCGCTGATCCATCAGACATTGAAAGATATTGAGATAATCGCTGTGGACGATGCATCCACAGACGGTTCGCTGGATATTTTGCGGCGTTATGAACTGGACTATCCGGAAAAGGTTAAAGTGATCCACTATGAAAAAAACAGGCGGCAGGGCGGCGCCAAGAACGAGGGGTTAAAGGTTGCGCGGGGGGAATGGATCGGATTTCTGGACAGTGACGACTGGGTGACGCCGGATTTTTATGAGAGGCTGATCGGGAAGGCGGAGGAAACCGGGGCGGATGTGGCAGGATGTGACTATTCTCTGGTGTCAGCGCATACGATGGAAGCCGGTGAGGTGATTCAGAATAATACGGATGACCAGACCGGCATCTGCGATGAGGCGCAGCACAGAAAGCTGGTGATGCGGCCCGGCAGCATGGTTATAAAGGTGTATCGGGGCAGTATGATCAGAGAGAACGGATTGAATTTTCCGGAGGGGATCTTTTATGAGGATAACTGTGCAGGGACAGTCTGGATGCTGTACTGCAGACGGTTTGAGAAGATTAACGAGCCGCTTTATTACTATTACCAGCACAATGTATCCACGGTGCACTATATATCGGAAGAAAAGTGCCGGGACCGGATGAAGGCAGGGGAACTGATGGTGATGGAGTGCAGCAGCCGCGGTTTTCTGACAAAATACCGCCCGGAAATAGAATTCCGGTTTACGGAAATCTATTATATTACGACGCTGTTTTCCTATATGTCCGGGGTTAAACACAGAAAACTTTCCTTTCTTGCCGAGCTGAGGGACGGGATGAAAAAATATTTCCCGACGTTTCAGGATAATCCCTATTATCTGAAGGAAATCGGAGGGGAAGAGAGGAAGCTGGCAAGGTTCCACCAGAAGAGCAATATCGGATTCTACTGTTATTATATCGCTCTGAATGCATGGAGAAAGTGGAAGAAGAAACGATAGCCGCAAAATCGGAACGGAAAGGCAGTCACGGAACTGTAACTATGAAAAAGAAATGGGTATTGCTCCTGCAGCTTCTGGTGTTGATGCTGTGCGTTGCAGGGCTGTTTGGAAAAGATAAAACATGGAATATGGAAGGCGCGGAATTTTCCGGCATGCAGCAGGAGGATGGGCGCTTTGTCTTTAGCAGCGGGGCATTTTCATTGGGTCCCGGTGTTTATAAGGCGCATCTTTCCTATGAAACGCAGGATGATATGGTAAATGCATGGAATGTGGAGGCAGAAGGATCAGCTTTTGACGGGCTGCTTTCCAACGCCTGCATGCTGTACAGCGGCCTTACCGAGACGGATATGTATTTCTGGCTTCTGGAAAAAACAGATTCCCTGCAGGTCAAAGTGATCTGCGATGCATCCAGCGGGGTGGTGATACATGGCACCGGTCTGGAGGAAACCAATCTGGGCGCCAGATGTCTTCTGGTAATATTCCTTACAGTTTTTATACTGTGGGATATATTGATCTTTCAAAATGGAAATGCTTTTTCTCAAAACGATATTAAAAAGACGGCATGGGAGTCAGAGATGGAGCGGCGGGGTATCCTGTTTGGAATGATCGTGCTTGTTTTGGTATCTTCCGTGCCGTTGCTGACGGGATACGAGATTGCTTCGGCTGACTTAAACGGCCATCTGCAGCGGCTTGAAGGAACAAAGGATGCTCTGCTTGCCGGACAGTTTCCGGTGCGTATCCATCCGAACTGGCTGCAGGGATACGGTTATGCCACAGGAGTTTTTTACTGTGATACCTTCCTTTATATTCCGGCTTTTTTGCGCATGACGGGATTCCCGTTAGGGGCAGCATATCTGATCTATAAGTTTTTAGTGAATGCGGGAACCGTGGTGATCGCCTGTGAAAGCTTCGGCAGAATCTTTAAGAACCGGCTCATCGGACTTTTTGCGGCGGCGCTTTATACGCTGAATATTTACCGGCTTGTCACCATGTATTTAAAAGACCATCTGGGGCAGTATACGGCGGCAATGTTTCTGCCTTTGTTTGCGTATGGGGTATGGAGGCTTTTATCTGAGGACGGAAAACAGAAAGAGTATAAAAGGATCTGGATCTTGCTGGTATTTAGTGTGACCGGAATCATCCAGAGCCATATATTAACATGCGAGATGACAGCTGTTTTCAGCGTGATCATCGGGCTGGTTTTTATAAAACGGGTGCTGCGGAAAGAAACGCTTCTGGAAACGGGAAAGGCGTTTGCGGGTATTATCCTGCTGAATTTCTGGTTTATCATACCGTTTTTGGATTATATGATGACTCAGAAGTTGATCATCACAGGAGAACAGGTTTATACGCGGGAAATTCAGGGAAGAGGGAGTCTTTTGCCGCAGCTTTTCGGGATTTTCGCGTTGTCAGGGCCTGCGGATCATGATGTATCTTCTGGGATGCAGGGGGAGATTCCGTTTACCATAGGAGCGGGCCTTTTGGCGGGACTGTTTTATTACGGATATCTCTGCCTGACCGGGCGGGTCAGAGGGCAGAAAAAGGATGCGATGAGATCGTTGGGCATTTTTTCGGCGGTACTCTCCGTGCTCACATTGTTTATGGCAAGCGTATATTTTCCGTGGAACAGGCTGCAGGGGCTGGGCGGTTTTCTGGCGAAAGGCATTTCGGCGATTCAGTATCCGACCAGGATTTATGTGATAGCGGCAGTCTTTCTTTCCATACTTGGCGGCTGTATATTGAAACTGGAATATGATAGCGGAAGAATGAAGAGTTTATGGCTATATGCAGGCGGCACACTGATCACACTTTTCCTCGTGACAGGGATGTATTTCAGCGGTCTTTTGTCGGAGTCGCCTTTTTATAAGATTTATGAGGAAAATTCTTTTGGAAATTCCTATCTTTCCGGGCGGGAGTATCTGCCGCTGGGGACGGATGAAAGCCTTTTAAAGGCGGGAAGGGTGATTGCGTCGGAAGGAATTTCCTGTAAAGATTTTAAAAAAGATCATGCAGGGGTGGAACTTTACTGTGAAAACGGCAGTGCCGCAGATGGATACGTGGAATTGCCTTTGCTTTACTATCGGGGATATCAGGCAGGAGACAGGGAGACCGGGGAAAGATTTACGGTGTCTGACGGTGATAACCATGTGGTGCGGGTGGAAGTGCCCGGAGGGTATCAGGGAGAAATTTATACATCCTTTGCAAGTCCCTGGTATTGGAGGGCGGCGGAAATCGTGACGGTGATCGCATGGTGTTGTTTTTTGGTGTGTTGTTTTAGAGGACGGATCAGGAGGGATACCCTGAAAAACGGGCGCTCTTCATTATGATCTGAGTGCCGGCTAAGGCAGTTGAGCGGGAGTTTGGGTGAAATGGGACAAAGAAAGAGCCGTAAAAACAGAATAGTGTCAGGTATTCTTGTGCTGGTACAGCTTTCTTTTGTGCTGTTTTGTCTTTGGGGACTGAGTCGGGAAAAAGAAAGTTACCTGATGGAAGAACAGACGACAAGGGCATTTGGCGGGAGCAGGGATGAGAACGGGACGTACCGCATTGATGAATATGACGTATTGCCGGAGGGTGTTTTTCTGTCTATGGAACTGCCCGGTCTGAAGAAAGGCGTGTATGAGGTACAGATAGCATATGATGCGGATGCCGAGCAGGTGAGCAGGGTGTCTTCGGACAGTGCGGGGTATCGTAAACTGTATACTAATACAGTGTCGCTTCGTCCGTCAAATATTCAGAAGGAAGTTGCTTATCGGTTCATGCTGTTGGAAAATGCGGACGATCTCAGAGTGGAAATTCTGTATACCGGGGCAGGAACGCTTGCAGTAACAGATTTCAGGGTGGTGCACACAAGGCAGGAATACGGTATGGGGCTTTTCTTTGTTGTGCTGTTTTCCCTGCTGGCGGATATTCTGTTGTATTTCCTTGTATGGAACAGGGGGAAAATACCGGGAAGGACAGAGCGGAAAATATTGTTTGGACTGTCTGTGATCTTTCTGCTGTCCTGTGCAAATCTGCTGACGGATTACGCACATTTGGGTGATGATGCGTTTTTTCATTTGAACAGGATCGAAGGGATCGCAAGGGAATGGGCAAACGGAAATTTTCCGGCAAGGCTGGAGTCCTATTGTATGTTTGGCATGGGATATCCGATGTCTGTGATGTATCCGGAGGTACTTTTGTGGCCTGCGGCATTTCTGCGTATGATAGGATTTGATCTTTCGTTCTGTATGAAAGCGGATATTGCGTTTATCAATATATTGACTACGCTCCTTTCCTATTATAGTTTTAAAAATATTTTTAAGAGCAGACAGATCGGGCTGTGGGGAAGTGCCGTATATACGTTATCTTTGTACAGGCTTTATAATATTTATGACAGGGCTGCCGTCGGGGAATTTATCGCCATGACATTTCTGCCTCTGATATGCTGGGGGCTGACGAGGGTGTTCTCGGAAAAGGAGGAAGCGGTAAAAGAGAAAAAGACGGTGTTTCTGCTGGCTTTCGGGTATATGGGGATATTGTACTCCCATGTGCTGAGTCTGGAATTTACAGTGGTATTTACGGTTTTACTCTGTTTGATCCTCTGGAGACGTTTTTTCCGCAGAAGTACATTTTTTACTTTTGTAAAGGCGGCGTTACTGGCGGCGGGGCTCAGTTTATGGTTCCTGATTCCTTTTTTGGACTATTCTTTGCATGCGGGTCTGAATGTATTTGATACCGGAAATCCGATTCAGATCCTGGGATTGTATCTGGCACAGCTTTTCTGGTTTTTCCCCTGGAGAGGGTGGTCGTCTTATATGTATGTCTCGGGGATGCAGTACGTCAGGGCTTACGGCATGGGGCTTGCGCTGGCAGTGGTGTTTTTCAGCTTTTTGTATTTCCGTGTAAAGGGAATCGCGGGAAAAAGGATGCAGGATTTTGAAACATATCCGAAAGTGAGGGTTGCGGCGGTAACAGGGATTTTGGCGATGTTTATGAGCCTGAATATCTTCCCGTGGGATGCGATCAGTGAACTCTCCGAGGGACTGAAGAAGGTAGTGTACAGTATTCAGTTTCCGTATCGTTTTCTGGTGATTGTGACAATCTCGCTTACCTTTTTGGGGTGCGGCCTGTTTGCGATGCTCCGGCAGGGAGAAAACGGGAAAAAGGGAACAGGCTTTGCTGTTTCCGTTTTGATATTGACTGTCTGGGGAAGCAGTTTTTATATGAATCATGAAATACAGGGACGGACATGGTCGGATTTCAGGGAAGCGGCGGCAATGGGATCGGCAATGATCGGAAACGGAGAGTATCTTCCTGCCCGGACGGATGTGACGGCACTGCCATATACGGAAGCGGCTGCGGGAGAGGGCGCGGTTTTGCGGGCATATACGAAGAAAGATGATCATGTGGAATTTTGGTGTGAAAATAATGGATCTGCAGAAAGTTTCGTAGAGTGTAACCTTTTATATTATCCCGGTTATCGGGCACTGAAGGGTGATACGAAGGAAGAACTGGCGGTAGTCCCGGGAGAAAATAATGTATTGAGAGTGGAGATACCGCAGGGCTTTCAGGGAAATGTTATCATAGATTTTGTCGGAAAAAGCTACTGGAGGATCGGAAATGCTATTTCAGCAGTTTTGTGGCTGTGGGTGGCCGGATATGGGGCGATTGCTTACTATAAAAGTGTGAAGAGAAAGACCGGACGGTAATAACGGTTTTGAGGAGGCGATAGGGATGAAACAGATAAAAATAGCAAAACGGGATGAGAAAAAAGTGAATATTGTATTGGGCTGCCTTTTACTGACATTTCTGGCATCCCTGCCGCTGTTTACGGATTTTCTGCTTTACGGGGCTGATCTGCAGTTTCAGCTTTTGAGGATAGAAGCGTTGAGAGACGGGCTGAAGGAAGCGGGAATTTTGCTCTGGTCAAAACCGGACTGGATAGAACCGAAGGGATTTTCCTTTGCATTTTTTTACGGGGATACGTTCCTGTACATTCCGGCGTTTTTCCGGATGGCGGGCATCAATGTGCAGATGAGTTATCGGATTTTTCTGGTAATGATCAATGCGGCTACGGCTTTTGGTTCTTTTGCGGCTTTCCGGAAGATATTTCAGGATGACTATACGGGGCTTTTGGGCAGTGCGTTATATACCATGTCGGTTTACCGTGTTTTTCTGCTGTATTCGGAAGCAGAACTGGGAGAGGTGCTGGCACTGATCTTTCTTCCGTTTGTCTTGGCAGGTGCCTGCCTGATTTTCTGCGAGGGACAGAAAGAGCGGAGGTTTGGATGGATATGGCTTTCGCTGGGACTTTCAGGCATGCTGCGAAGTCATATATTCAGTTTTGGGACCGCGGTTATGTTTCTGGTTATTTTTGCTGCCGTACAGTTCAAAAGGCTGAAGGAGGCTGCCGTGTGGAAACAGATCGGATTGAGTGCGGCAGCCGTTCTGCTTTTGAACTGCAATTATCTTTACGCTGTGCTGCAGTATGTGCGGACAGGCGGATTTGTGATAAATCCTATTTCCGGTGTGCCGATTCAGGATAAGGGAGTCCAGATCATACAGCTCTTTATGGGATTTTATCAGGCAGGCGGCAATCGTGAGTTTGGGGCAGGCGGCGTAGGCGATGCCGCGCCTGTGGGACTGGGCATTGTTTTTCTGCTTGCAATATCTGTATTTTGCTATTTTATTTTCGTGTATGGAGAGGATTTTGAAAAGGAGGAAAAGGGAAAAGGCGCTATGGCGCTTGGAATAGGACTTTTTGCCTGTCTGCTCGGAACGCTTTGCTTCCCCTGGGATTCCGTTTTAAAATGGTCCGGACTTACCTCTTCTCTGGTATCGATGATACAGGCGCCGTGGCATTTTCTGCAGACAGCGCTTCTGGCGTTCACGGTGCTGGGTTGTATTACTTACCGGATGGCAGGAAAGAAATTTGGGGAGTTGTATGGAAAAATATACGGATTGGGACTGGCAGGAGCCGGTATTTTCTCCTCGTCCTATCTGGTCGCAAATTTGTTGTTTTATTCTGACTTTATAAGGGTGAGGGCAGGAGAGGAAATCTGGGTACCGATCGCGGAGGAAGGCGGGGAAGGACTGCCGGTACTGGCGTCCGGCGTGCAGCATTTCGCGGCTGACGGGCTCTGGTATGTTTTTGCGGTGGTAAGTATTTTGACACTTGGCTTGTGTATATTTTATATTATAAAGAAAAAGAAACAGTAATTTGCCGGAACAGGAGATCATTATGAGAAAGATAGCAATTATCACCGCGCGGGGCGGCAGTAAAAGGATACCGAGAAAGAATATCCGTCCTTTTCTGGGAAAGCCCATTATGGCGTATTCAATAGAAGCGGCGCTGCAGAGCAATATTTTTGATGAAGTGATGGTGTCTACGGAAGATGAGGAGATCGCGGCGCTGGCAAGGCGGTACGGGGCAAAAGTTCCTTTTTACCGCAGTGAAAAAACATCCGGGGACTTTGCGGGGACAAACGATGTGCTGCTGGAGGTGCTGGGGGAGTATGAGAAGCGGGGAGAGCACTTTGAACTGGGATGTTGTATTTATCCGACGGCTCCCTTTGTGACAGCGGAAAAACTGACAGAGGCAGTGGGAAAGCTGGAGGCGGCGGATGCCGATACATTGATTCCGGTGGTGGAGTTTTCCTATCCGCCGAAGCGTGCCATGGTTATCCGGGACGGCATGCTGCAGTTTGGGGATCTGAGGTATATTGACAGCCGTTCCCAGGATCTGGAAAAAGAGTATCACGATGTGGGGCAGTTTTACTGTTTCAGGACAGAGGCTTTCCGGCAGAACAAAAAGCTGATGCTGGGAAAGATCCTGCCCTATGTGGTCAGTGAGATGGAAGTGCAGGATATTGATAACGAATCGGACTGGCAGATCGCGGAGATCAAGTATCAGGCGATGACGGACAGAGACGGTAAAATGCAGTGAACGGTTGTGCGGCTGTATAAGAAATAAAGCGCGGTAAGCTGCTTCGGTGTGGACGGTCAGGACAGCCGGGGTGTGTTTGTGGAGAGTATATATGAATTTATTGCTGACATCGATCGGAAAGAGAATAGAGTTGACAGAACATTTAAAAACCCGTTTTCGTGTGGTCGGCGTGGATGCTTCGGCTATGAATCCGGCAAAAATGTTTGTGGATGCTTTTTATCAGGTACCGAAATGCAGGGAAGGCGGTTATGTGGAAACCCTTTTTGAAATCTGCAGGAAAGAGGACATCTCTCTTCTTGTGCCTTTATATGAGCCGGAATTTTTTGTTTTGGATGAGGCAAGGGCGAGGTTTGAGGAGATCGGTGTAAAGCTGGTATTATCGGACAGGCAGATATTGGATGTCTGCAGTGATAAAAGAAAGACGGCGGCTTTTTTTGAAAAATATGGCATTCCCGCGCCCGAAACGCTTCCGGCGAAAGAGGTAGAGGAGATTATTGCCGGAAAAGAGGCGGTGTATCCGTTTATTTTAAAGCCTGCGGGCGGCATGGGAAGCGAAGGGATATTTCGTGCGGGAAACCGGAGGGAACTGGCGTTTTTTTATGAATACGCGGGCAGGGATGTGCTGGTGCAGAGGTGCGCGGCAGGCAGGGAGTATACGATCGATGTCCTTTGTGATTTCTTTGGGGAAACGGTTTATATCGTGCCGCGGATCAGGCTGGAGGTGATTTCCGGGGAGGTTTCAAAGAGCCGGACAGACATGCGGGAGTGTGTAATAAAAGGAACGGAAAAGCTGCTTGCGGCATTGAGGGAAGAAGGCTGCGTCTGCGGTCCGATGACGATACAGTGCTTTTTGGCGGAAGATGATACAAGTATTTCTTTTATTGAGATCAATCCCAGATTCGGCGGCGGCGTGCCGCTTGCCTTTGCGGCGGGAGCCGACTATGCGGAGGCGCTTTTAAAAATGGCGCAGGGCTATGCTGTAAACCGGCCGGAGAGTGCCGCGGAGGCGGCGGGGAAGCCGGACTGGACATCTTTCCGGGAGCGGGAGATCAGGGAATTGACGATGCTGCGGTATTCGTCGGCAGTTTATGAATAAGGACGGGAAAGGCGTTCGCCGCGGTCGGCTTCACGGACCTGCCCTGAGTGTCCGCTGAAGTGGGCGGATGGAAGTTTGGAAGGTTTGGATGAAACGCGGCACGGGATATGGAGAAATATGATAAAAGCGGTAATATTTGATTTGGATGATACCTTATATCGGGAGCGGGATTTTGTGGATCAGGCCTTCCGGAGCGTGGCGGAGGTCATGGCGGGGTATCTTGCCAAAAACGGAAAGGCTCCGGAAAAAGAAGAAAACGGGAATTTGCGTGCTGTAGAGGCGGGAATAAGCCCTGAAGAACTGTTCGAACAGATGATAGAACTGATGGAGCAGGAGGGCAGGGGAGAGATTTTTAACCGCCTCTGCGAGCGGTATGATGTGGATATTCCGGTGCAGGAACTTGTAAGGATATACCGGGAGACAGAGCCTGTGCTTGTTCTTTATCCTGACGGGGAGAAATTTCTGGCGAGGCTGGAAAAAGAACAGATCAAAACAGGACTGATCACGGATGGAAACGTGCAGGTGCAGCATAATAAGATCCGGGCGCTGGGACTTGATCAAAGGCTGGATGTGGTGCTCGCCAGTTACGACCTCGGGCTGAGAAAACCGGATACCGGGGTGTATACGTATTGTCTTGAAAAACTGGGGTGCAGGCCGGAAGAAGCCGTTTATATCGGAGACAACCCGTTGAAGGATTTTATCGGGGCCGGAAAACTGGGCATGAAAACGGTGCGCATCATCAGACCGGAAGGGCTGCATATGTGGAGGACGGCGCAGGAAGGCTATGAGGCGGACCGGACGGTGCATCTGCTGACGGAAGTATCGTTGGAACAGTGGTAGGAAGAGAACGGATTCTGCTTCCGGTATTTTATATCTGCGGCTTTTTTTGCCCGTACCGGATCTGCTGTAACAGAATGGACGGATAAAACCGGGAAAAACAGGATAATAAGACAGGAAAGTAAAACAGCGCGGGAAGGCGGAAGGTAAAAATAACGGCGGCAGGGAGGAAGGTTATGAGGAAAGAAATCGAAATAGCAGGCAGAAAGATCGGAGAGGGGCATCCGGCTTTTATCATTGCGGAGATGTCGGCAAATCATAATATGGATTACGGCAGAGCGGTGGAGATCATCCATCAGGCGAAGGAAGCCGGTGCGGATGCGGTAAAAATACAGACCTATACTGCCGACACGATCACCATCGACAGCGACAGATCATGGTTTCAGATCACGCAGGGGACACTCTGGGACGGAACAACCTTGCATAAGCTCTATGAAAAGGCATATACCCCCTGGGAGTGGCAGCCGAAGTTAAAGGAGGAAGCCGGGAAGGCGGGGCTGGTCTTTTTTTCGGCACCTTTTGATCATACGGCGGTGGACTTTCTGGAAGAGATGCAGGTGCCCTGCTATAAGATCGCATCCTTTGAATTAAACGATATTCCGATGCTCCGTAAAATTGCAAAGCTCGGAAAGCCGATCCTGATGGCAACCGGCGTTTCCTATGAGAAGGATATCCGGCTTGCGGTGGAAACCTGCGAAGAAGAGGGAAACGATCAGGCGATCCTGTTAAAATGTACCTCTGCCTATCCGGCGCCTTATGATGCGGTGAACCTTAAGATGATCCCGGCTATGGCAAAGACTTTTGACTGCCTTACAGGGCTTTCGGATCATACAATGGGATATCAGGCAGCAATCGGCGCGGCAGCGATCGGCGCCTGTGTGATAGAGAAGCATTTGACCTTAAAGCGGGAGGATGGCGGAGCGGACGCGGCTTTTTCTATGGAACCTCAGGAATTCCGGGAGATGTGCGAGGGAGTGCGCATTGTGGAACAGGCGTTGGGAAGAGAGACCTACGATCTGTCAGAAAAGCAAAAAAGAGAGAGGGAACATTCCCGTTCTTTGTTTGTGACAAAAGATATAAAAGCCGGAGAATATTTTACTCCGGAAAATATACGCTCCATCCGCCCCGGTTTCGGACTGCATACGAAGTATTTTGAGGAAATACTGGGAAAACGCGCAGCTCAGGATCTGGAGACGGGAACGCCCATGCATTTTTCTTATGTGAAGGGTATGGAAGATAGAAAAGATGAACTTGGTTTAGATTAGAGAACGTCCGGGTGACAACTTACCAATAAGGAGATATATGTTTTACATCAGAGCAGACGGAAATGAAAAAATCGGCATGGGGCATATAATGCGCTGCCTGACTGTCGCGGATGCATTGCGAAAGCAGGGAGAGGAAGTGCTGTTTTTGACGGCGGATGAAAAACCGGTAAAATTTATAGAGGAGAGAGGATTTGCAGCGAAGATCCTGTTCACGTATTATGACGAAATGGAGGTGGAACTGCCTCAGCTGCTTTCGGTTTTTATGGGAAACAGCGGCAGCGGGCAGCAGGAAAAGCCGAAAATTCTGGTGGACAGCTATTTTGTGACGGAATTTTATCTGAAAAATCTGAGGCTTTCCGCCAAAGTGATCCTGATGGATGATGAAAAAAGAGCGGTGTATCCCTGTGACGGGCTGGTTAATTATAATATATATGGCAAGACTTTAGGATATGAGAAGGATTATCCTTCAGAGACAACGCTGTTTCTCGGCTGCGGCTATATGCCGCTCAGGGAACAGTTCCGGGGCAGAAGTTACGAAGTGCGGGATAAGGCGGAGCATATCCTGCTGACAACGGGAGGCGGGGACAGCTGCCATATGGCGCTTGCAATGTCGAAGCGGCTGCTGCAGTCAGGACAGGAAAAGACGGGGCCTGTATGGCATATTGTGTGCGGGCCGTACCAGCCGGATACAAAGGAACTGGAAGAACTTGCGCTTGCGGCGGGAGATGGTATGCTGCGGATACATAAAAATGTGACAGACATGTCAGATCTTATGAGAAGCTGTGATATCGCGGTTTCTGCCGCAGGCAGTACGTTATATGAGCTTTGCAGTATCGGTGTGCCGGCGGTGGGGTTCTATTTCGCGGAAAACCAGCGCAGAAATATGGAGTCTTTCGGGAAGCTGACGCCGGTGATGAACGCCGGGGACTTTTCGGTCCGGCCGGAAAGGGTTCTTGATTTTATCGTAAAGGAAGTGGAGGTGCTCTGCCGGGAGAAGGAACTGCGGCAGAAGATCAGCCTTGCCATGCGGAGCATTGTAGACGGAAAAGGCGCGGACAGGCTGGCGGAGGAGCTGCTTGTGATGTGACGGCTGCGGCAATGAGCCGGAAAAGGTTATGGAAAAGAAAAGCTGAGGTGCAGGCAGTCTGCCGCCGGGGGACGCAAAGATATAAAAGAGGAAGATCGTTTGGGCAAAGAAAGTATTTCGGGAAAAAAGGAAACATATAAAAAACTGTCCGGCATAGCGGCAGCGCTTGTGATTGCCGGGGCTTTATTGTATTTTGGCTATTGTGATCTCGAGGCGGAGACGGCACGGCAGCCTTACAGAATCGTGGCGCTGGGGGACAGCATTATCGGAAAGGAACGTGACAGCACCTGTATACAGGCGCGTATGGAAGAATATACGGGGGTATCCGTGTTAAGCGGCGCTTTCGGCGGGAATCTTGCCAGCAGGGGGAAGGATGCGGACAGGTTTTCCTGGCATGAGGAATCACTGAACCTGTATTCGCTGGCGGAAGCCCTCTGCCGGAAGGATTTTGGCGTGCAGAAGGCAGATCTGGCGGCGAGCCAGACGAAGGCGTGGTATTTTGAAGAGGCGTTGGAAGGCCTGGAAGGGGCAGATCTGGCGCAGACGGATATCCTGCTGCTGGAGTTTGGCGTGAATGATTACATGGCGGGGAAGGCGCTGGATGATCCGGAGGATCCTCTGGATATCAATACTTACGGAGGGGCGCTGCGGTATTCGATAGAACTGTTTGAGAAGACTTACCCTGATCTGGAGATCGTACTTGTGACGCCTGCATTCTGCCATGTTGTGGATCATGGTTTTTGCACGGATGTGGATTTCGGGGGCGGAACGCTGGAGATTTATGTGGAGCGGGAAAAAGAGATTGCCGGGCAGTACGGGCTCAGGGTGATCGATGTATTCTATGAGTTTGGTATGGATGAGACAAATGTGATGGATCTCACGGAGGACGGGATGCATTTAAATCTTGAGGGGCGGGAGGCCTACGCCCGTTTTCTGGCAGAAAAGCTGGGGCTTGTATAGAGCGGAGACAAAACTGCCGCCTGTGGGGGCGGGATAGGTCCGCGGCGGAAGCAGTAGGCGAAGGCGGGCGTAAAAGAGTCAAGGAGAAGAGCAAATGAGAACACCTGCGGAAATATGGAGTTATCTGAGAGGAAACATACGGAAGGAATGGAAAACAGCATTCTGGACAGTGTTCATTTTGGGGCTGTTGATACACTTTCCGGTGATTGCCGGGGATTTTCCGAATCACGACGGGCTGGCAAGCATGTATTTTGACCAGAATATGATCACCTCAGGCAGGTGGTTTCTGATGATCGCCTGTGGATTTTCATCCTATTTTGCGCTGCCCTGGGTGATCGGGCTGTTGTCTTTGTTCTTTTTGGGGATCGGCGCGGCGGCGCTTATCGAATTTCTGGAGATAAAGAACGAGCTGAGCGTTATGTTGCTGGCGGGGCTTCTGGTCAGTTTTCCGGCGCTTGCCTCTACCTACGCTTATATTTTTACGGCGGACGGTTATATGCTGGCGCTCTGCCTTGCCTTTTTTTCCGTTGCGCTGACAAAAAGACGGGAGTGGGGATTTTTGCCGGGAGGGATCTGTCTGGCATTCAGTATGGGAACTTACCAGTCCTATCTGTCCTTTGCGATTCTGCTGAGTATCTATGGCTGTCTGATGAGCCTGATGAGTGAATGTTCCGTAGAAAAAAAACGAAGGAATATACTGCATTATCTGTACATGGGGCTGATCGGTACGGGGCTCTACTATGTGATCTTGCAGATTTTATTAAAGATACAGGGAAAAGAACTGGATACTTATCAGGGGATCAGCGGGATGGCTTCCGGGGGAGGCCTGTCTCTTCCGGAGAAACTGAAAAATATCTGTCAGGATTTTCTGGCATTTACAGGAAAAGGGAATGTGTTGTATAATGATATGATATCTTTTGCGGCGGTCGGCCTGATCATGGCGGCTGCACTGACGTTGTTTGTCAGGCTTGTGATCCGCAGAGGGTATTATAAAAAGTGGTATTTTTATCTGATCCTGCTGATCGCGGTACTGCTGATACCGCTTGCCTTTAATGTGATCCTGCTGATATCGCCGGATGTGACGTATCATTTGCTGATGCGGTATCAGTGGTGTCTGCTTCCGATCCTGACGCTTGCCTTTTTGCTGCGCTACGGTTTTTTGCAGACGGAACTTTCCGGGCAGTTTTCGCCGCTTCACAGGCGGGAGGCCAAAGTATTGAAAAAGCCGTCGGTGATCTGCAATATTGTGCTGCAGTGGGCGGTGCTTGCCGCGTCTGCGGTATTGATCCTGCACTATGGGGTGGCGGATAATATCGCTTATTCCAATCTGCAGAAAAAGTATGAGAAGACTTATGCCTACTGTCTGCGGCTGACGGACCGGATGGAACAGACCAAAGGGTATTATACCGGGATGCCGGTGGCGATGATCGGGGTGCAGAATAAAGAAAATTTACCGGAGACGGATATCACCGGGGCGGTCACCGGCAATATGATCGGTATGACAGGGGACTATCTGGTTTATACTGATACGAATTATCAGGCATTTATGAAACATTATCTGGGAGTAACGATAAATCTGGTACCGGATGAGGAGATGGAGCGAATCTACGATACGAGAGAGTATCAGGAACTGAACAGTTTTCCGCAGGAAGGCTCCATGAAGGTTGTGGACGGTATTTTGTATATCAAGACCGAGTAAAAGAAAGCCTGCGGACTTGGGATATGAGGAGAGATAAGATGCTGTCGATCATCTTACCGGCATATAACGAAAAACAGAATATAGAGAGAACGGCAAAAACCCTTTCCGGAATACTGGAAAAAGAGGGGATTCCTTTTGAACTGCTTTTTATCAGCGACGGATCCGTGGACGGTACCTATGAGGAGATCTGCCGTCTGGCGGAGTTGGACGGCAGGGTGCGGGGGGCCGAATTTTCCCGGAATTTCGGGAAGGAGGCGGCAATCTTCGCAGGGCTGGAACTGGCGCTGGGGGATGGCTGTATTGTGATGGACTGCGATCTGCAGCATCCGCCGGAGGTGATTCCGGAGATGTACAGGCTGTGGCAGGACGGCTATGAGGTCGTGGAGGGCATTAAAAAAAGCCGTGGGAAAGAGAGCATCTTACATGGCATGTCTGCGGGGCTGTTTTACGGGATCATGAGCAGGATGATGCGGATGGACATGCGTTCCTCCTCGGATTTCAAGCTGCTGGACCGGAAGGTGGTAAATGTACTGCTGGAGCTCGGAGAGCGGAACACCTTTTTCCGGGCGCTGTCTTTCTGGGCGGGGTTTCGTGCGGCAAAAGTGGAGTATGAGGTGCAGGAGAGGGCTTTTGGCAGCAGTAAATGGTCTTTCAGAAGTCTGGTCAGATACGCGGTTTCCAACGTGACTTCCTTCAGTACCATACCGCTGCAGATGGTGACGGTGATGGGAATGGTTTCCATCATATTCAGTGTGATCCTTGCCCTTCAGACGCTGGTCAAATATCTGACGGGGACGGCTGTGGAAGGGTTTACGACGGTGATCCTGCTGATTTTGATCATCGGGGGTTTTATCATGATAAGCCTCGGGATCATCGGGCATTATCTGGCACGGATCTATGAGGAAGTGAAGGGGCGGCCGCGGTATATTATACGGAGCAGGACGCAGGATGCCGTATCCGGGGATGCGGCAAAATAAGGAGAAATACGAAAGTGCGGGATTCCGGTCTGAGGGGACGCGGATCGGGCGCACGGGAGTTGACGGTAAGTGGTTACTTTTCATGGGGCGGGAATGCGCATTTACTGCGCGTTCCGTGAGGACACGATTTAAATTCGGGGCGGGAAAGGAATGCATGAAAAAAGCGGGACAACATAAAAAGCGCATGGTAAATATTGAGGTGCTGCGCCTTCTGGCAATGATGATGGTGGTTTCCCTTCATTATCTGGCGAAGGGGGAACTTTTGGAAAAGCTGACCGGGCCGCTTTCCGCGAAGGGGCATCTGGCGTGGCTTCTGGAAAGCTTTTCCATTGCGGCGGTGGACGTATATGTGCTGATCAGCGGTTACTTTCTGGTGGAGACGGGATTTCGCTGCAGGCGGGTGATATCTCTTGTACTGCAGGTGATGTTTTATACATGCCTTCTGCCGGTGGTGCTGATCCTGACGGGAATCCTGCCGGTCGGCGAGATCACTTTTTACAATATATTACAATGTATTTTCCCGACCAATATGCTGCATTACTGGTTTGTGTCGGCGTATGTTTTGATGTTTCTGTTTACGCCGGTGCTGAACGCGGCGGTGCATGGAATGAAGAAAAGGCAGCTGCAGACGGCGATCGTGATCCTGCTGATCATGGAATCCTTAAGCAAGACGGTGATCCCGGTGAGGCTGGAACTGGATAATCTGGGATATGACGCCTACTGGTTTATGGTGGTCTATCTGATTGCGGCGTATATCCGGCTGTACGGGATTCCTTTTCTGGAGAAAAAGGGCGGAAGGGCGGCAGCTTGTTACATCGGGGCGTGCCTCGGGATGTATGGGCTGACGATGCTGATCAGGGGGGCTTATCTTCTGACGGGGCAGTTTGAGAATTTTATCGAGTCGGCTTACGGCTACAATCATCTGCTGACGATCGGGGCGGCTACAGCGCTGTTTTATGTATTTAAAAACCGGGAGACGGAAGAAGGGGAGCAGACGCAGGCGAAGGCTGCAGTGACAGGGGAAGGAGAGAAGACGCAGAGGAAGGATGCGAAAGTTGGAGAGGCAAAGCAGGTGTCTGTAGAGGCAGGCGCAGCAGGAGGGCTGTCAGGCTTTATCTGCAGGATCGCGCCCTGCAGTTTTGGTGTATATTTACTTCATGAGCAAGTGAATGTCCGTTATGTATGGCCCTTCTGGCTGGGGGCGGATAAATGCGGTTCGGCGTTTTCTCTGCTGTGGCACTGGGCGGCGGCAATATTGACTGTAATGGTCATTGGACTGGCGGTGGATCATATCAGAAGCCTGTTGTTTCGGGGCGCGGGGAAGCTGTTTGCAGGCGGCAGGCTGGATCAGGGGCTGAGAAAGATAGACGGTCTGGTAAACGGGCTTGCGCAGTAAATGAAGCTGGCGGAATAATATGAGTTTGGCGGTGAAAGGGACTGGCTGTAAGAGGGCATGAGGCGATGATATTCCGGAAGCGGGGTGGAAGGCATGTTCGATACGGGATCAGACGGTCTTTATGGAAACGGAATTGATATGATAAATGAAAAGCAGAAAATAAGAAAAATTGTATATATCCTTTTTCTGGCCGTTCTGGTGCTTTACCCTCTGCGGCATGTCTGGCTTGGCGTGGAAGTGACGGACGGTGCTTACAGTGCCGGGAATTATCGTTTTCTGGATCATATAAACCCCATGTGGCTTTTCGGAACGTATCTGGCGAATGTGACCGGACACTTTCTGACCGGGCTGCCCGGCGGGGATACGCTTATAGGGTTAAATTGTTATACCGCGCTGTTTATCAGTGTGACGGCGGCGGCATTGTATCTGTTTTTAACGAAAGCGGTCCGTATGGAGAGCGCTCTGGTTTTTTTCGGGGAACTTCTGGCGGTCAGCCTATGCTGGTGTCCGACGACGATCCTCTATAATTATATGACCTATTTTTTCTTCAATCTTGGGCTTGTGTTCTTATATCTGGGACTGGTGAAGGAAAAGAGGATGCTGCTTTTTGCGGCGGGCATTCTGCTGGGGATGAACGTGTTGGTCCGGTTTCCCAATCTGACAGAGGCGGCGCTCATCTTATCTTTATGGTATTACGGAGTGCTGCAGAGAAAGCGCATAAAGGATGTGGTACAGGAGACGGGGATCTGCCTGACCGGTTATCTGGCGGGGGCGGGTCTTGTGCTATTGTCTGTTGCGGCGCGGTATGGCCTGGCGGAGTATGCGGCGGGGATCATTAGACTGATGCAGATGCCGGCGGAGGCATCGGATTACACGCCTGTATCCATGGTGCTGACAGTGCTTCTGGATTATAAGTTCAGCGCGAAGTGGCTGATCCATATGATTGTGCTGGCGGGGGCAGGCTGTCTGTTTTCCGTTCTGGTCTGCAGGGCGGGGCGGCGTTTCCGGGTGATCCTGTTGTTCGGGAAAATGATCTTCCTCGGCGGGATACTGGTATTGTTCCGCTGGTGGTACGGGCTGGGCGTTTTCAATATAAAATATTATACGTATGAGAGTATGTTTCAGTGGGTGGCGGTATTTCTGATCCTTGTGATCGCTGCAGGGATCTATGTGCTGTTTTCCGAAAAGTTTACCCGCAACGAAAAACTGCTCTCCTCCATGACGTTGATCCTGATTGCGATGACGCCTCTTGGCAGCAACAACCATCTGTATCCGAATATGAATAATATGTTTCTGGTGTTTCCTTTCGGGTTATCGCTCTTTTGGCGGTTTTTGAAAAATCTGTATAAAGCCGGCAGTGCGCCCGTCGGAAAGGCGCAAACGGAAGTTTCCCTGTTTCCGGTCAGGGCGATGCTGGCGGCTTTTCTGGGAGTGATGAGTCTGCAGTGTCTGTTATTCGGGGCGGTATTTACGTTCCGGGACGGGATGAGCGGGCAGAAGAGGGATACCAGGATAGAAAAGAATGCGGTACTGAGAAAAATGGTGACCAATGCGCCGCTTGCGGAAGCGGTGGAAGGGCTGACTGCGTATATTGAGACGGAAGGGCTTGCTGACAAGAGTGTCATATTGTACGGGCAGATCCCGGGCATCTCCTATATGCTGGATATGCCGCCGGCAATTTCAACTTCATGGCCCGATCTTGCATCTTATCATTATGAAGTGATGGCGGAGGATATGAAAAAATTAAGGGAGCAGACATCGGAGGCGGAGAGGCCGCTGATCATTCTCGGCATCGGTCCTGAGAGGTGGATCCGCGGGGAGGAACTGACGGAGATGGAACTTGCCTCTTATATGATCAATGAGAAATGGCTGATGATCTATGATTATATGGTGGAGCAGGGGTATAAGAAGACCTTTGAGAACGGGATGTTTGCGGTGTACCGGTAGGTGGACGCCGGACTGCGGGTACATTCCGGCGGTGTGCCGGTAGATGGACGCCGGGCTGCGGATGCTTTTGCCATTATTTATCCGGCGATGGGCATTATTGTAGTTTTGGCAGGAAATATTATGCAGAAGAACAGTGGAGGATAAGTATGATTCGATTTAATGTACCGCCCTATACAGGGAAGGAAATGGAGTATATCAGGCAGGCTGTGAAGGCACAGAAGATCTGCGGGGACGGGGAGTTTACAAAAAAGTGCAACGAGTGGATCGAGAAAAGGACAGGGGCGAAGAAGTGTCTGCTGACCACTTCCTGTACCCATGCCACGGAACTGGCGGCGCTGCTCTCGGATATTCAGGAGGGGGATGAGGTGATCATGCCCTCCTATACGTTTGTTTCCACGGCGGACGCTTTTGTACTGCGGGGAGCAAAGGCGGTATTTGTGGATATCAGGCCGGATACAATGAATATTGATGAGACGAAGATCGAGGCGGCAATTACGGAAAAGACAAAGGCGATCGTGCCGGTGCACTATGCGGGAGTTGCCTGTGAGATGGATACGATCATGGATATTGCAGCCCGGCACGGACTGGCGGTGATCGAGGATGCGGCGCAGGGAATTCTGTCCACTTATAAGGGAAGACAGCTTGGGACGATCGGTACCTTTGGCTGTTTCAGTTTCCATGAGACAAAAAATTACAGCATGGGGGAAGGCGGCGCGCTTCTGATCCAAAGGGAGAAGGATATAGAGGAGGCGGAGATCATCCGGGAAAAGGGAACGAACCGGAGCAAGTTTTTCCGGGGACAGATCGATAAGTATACCTGGGTGAATTTCGGTTCCTCTTATCTGCCCAGCGATATGAACGCGGCTTACCTGTATGCGCAGCTGGAACTGGCGGATAAAATTTTTGAAGATCGAATGAACAGTTGGGAACACTATAAGAGAGAGCTGACGCCGCTGCAGGAAAAAGGAAAGATCGAGCTCCCGGTGATCCCGGAAGGGTGTACGCATAATGCGCATATGTTCTATATTAAAGCGAAGGATTTAGAGGAGAGGACGGCGCTGTTATCATTTTTGAAGGAGAAAGGAATCCTGGCGGTATTCCATTATATTCCGCTGCACAGCGCGCCGGCGGGATTGAAGTTCGGGCGGTTTTTTGGAGAAGATGTCTATACCACAAAGGAAAGCGAGCGGCTGGCGAGGCTGCCGATGTATTACGGGCTGGAAGCGGAGCAGGTGGATTATATCTGCGAGCAGGTGAAAGCGTTTTATGGAGATTGATAGGTGGTGGTCACGGACCATGCCCTGCGATTATGAAGTAAGGAAGAAATAGAGTATGTCAGAATTTCATTTACAGGGAGAGAAAATATATCTTCGTCTGATGACGGTTGAGGATACGGACAGGATCGTGGGGTGGAGAAATAATTCCAGAGTGCGGAGGAACTTTATTTATCAGAAGCCCTTTACAAGGGAGGGGCATCTTGCCTGGATCAGGGATCAGGTGGATACCGGCAAGGTGGTTCAGTTTATCATCTGCGAGAAAGGGACAGACAGGCCTGTGGGCAGTGTCTATTTCCGGGATATCAGCAAGGAGCACCATAAAGCGGAGTACGGTATTTTTATCGGAGAAGATGACGCGGTAGGGAAGGGGATCGGCTCGGAAGTCTGCCGTCTCGCCTGCGGGTACGGATTCAGGGAAAAAAAGTGGCATAAGATCATCCTGCGCGCGTTTTCCGATAATAGGGCGGCGATCAGAAGTTACGAGAAGGCAGGGTTTGAGCAGGAGGCTTATCTGAGAGAGGAGGTCTGCATTGACGGTGTCTACCGGGATGTGGTCCTGATGGGGCTTCTGAATCCGGATCGGGCGGACAAAACGCCGGGATGCAGGTGATGATCTGAAATCATGTAACGGTTCAGCCGTTGGCTTTGCTGTTACGAAATAATATCATAAATCTTCACGAAGATTTACAGAAAGGCAGCAAATGAAAAAGATCAGTTTTGTAATTCCATGTTATCGTTCCGCTCTTACGATCGGTAAGGTGGTGGAGGAAATTAGAGAAAGTATGTCCGGGCTGGCGGACAGGTACAGCTACGAGATGATCCTGGTGAATGATTTCCCGGCGGACGATACGTTTGAGGTGATCAGAAAGCTGGCAGAGGAAGATCCGCGTATTACCGGCGTGAACCTTGCCAGAAATTTCGGGCAGCATGCGGCGCTGATGGCAGGGTTTCATTATTGCAGCGGCGATATTGCGGTCTGTCTGGATGACGACGGGCAGACTCCGGCGGATGAGGTGGGAAAACTTCTGGATAAACTGGAAGAGGGGTATGATGTGGTCTATGCGAAATATAACCATAAGCAGCATTCGGCGTTCCGGAATTTCGGCAGTAAAGTCAATGAACTGATGACCCGTTTTATGCTGGGAAAGCCGAAGGATTTGTATATTTCGAGTTATTTTGCGGCGAGGAAGTTTGTGATAGAGGAGATGACAAAGTACCGGAACAGTTATCCCTATGTGATCGGGCTGGTGCTTCGCACCACGAAAAATGTTGCCAATGTGGAAGTTTCCCACAGGGAGAGGGAGATAGGAACCTCCGGCTATACGCTGGGCAAGCTATTCGGACTCTGGTTTAACGGATTTACGGCATTTTCCATCAAGCCTTTAAGGCTTGCCACGGCATGCGGTGCATTCTGCGCGTTTGCGGGATTTTTATACGGGATCTATACGATCATCAAAAAGCTGATCAATCCGCTGGTACCGATGGGCTGGAGTTCCACGATGGCGGCGATCATGTTTATCGGCGGGATGATGATGCTGATGCTGGGGCTGATCGGGGAATATATCGGCCGTATCTATATCAGCCTGAATGATGCGCCGCAGTACGTGGTGCGTGAGACGACAGGACAGAAAGAATGAGAAGAACGATAACCTGGGTGTTATATATAATAATGGGTGTGCAGATCGTGTTTGGCTGTGCTTACTTTGCGGGTAATTTCTCTGCGGAACAGCAGTTTGCGGAGAGGTATGCGTCTGTTATGCCGATGGGAATAGTTTCTCTGATACAGCTGTTTGCGGCGGCGGTTTCCATATGGTATGTTCTTGGGAAACTGGGATTTGAGGGGAAACGGGAGAAGCGGTTTCTGCGCGGGTACATCTGCGCGTTCCTGCTGACAGTGCCCTGCCTTTTGCAGATGCATACGGCAAGACTTGTATGGTCGCCTGCGTTATCCTGCTTTTTATGGATGCTCGGGCTGGTCATGGAGACCGCGGTCCGGGGAGTTTCTAAAAAGAAAGTGCTTTTTTTGACAGGAGCCTATTTTCTGTATGGAGTGATATGTCCTGACGGGCTTTGGCTGGGAGGTATTTTATTATTTTTCTGTTTGTTGTACAGGCGGAAAAGAGAAAGAATAACGGAAAACAGGGATAAGTCAGGGAAAGAGGCGGGGGAGCAAAGAGAAAAGGTTCCCTTCGGCCTGGCGGTATTTTTTACGGCGGCGGTGATCTTTCTGGCAAACGCCGGGCTAAACAGCGCATTTCCCGAGGCGCGCCGGATCTATCGGGAAAACAATCCGGGGACGGCGGCGGTATCCCGGTTCGTCTGGCCGAATTTTGCATCCAATTATTTCTTCTGGGACGAGGAAGTGAAGGCGGTCTTATCGGAGGAGGATGCGGTGCGGCTCTGTCAGCGGATCGATCTGCTGGAGACGGAGTTTTATCCGGCGATGGTGGAAGCCTACGGAACCGGGAAGGCGACAAGGCTGTGTCTTGAGATGGGGTATCGCTGCCTGATGGACCGCAGCAGGGAGACGGTGCTGGAGATCGGCAGGGATCTGAAGGATTATCTTCTGATACCTTTCACGATAGAGAACAATCTGCGGGGGAGGGGAGTATCTCTGACTGCCTGGAACTACGGGCGGATGAGGGCCCGTTCACCTGTGCTTGTAAAATATTATGTTCGCTACGGAAGCTTTGAACTGCCGATACTGCTGCTTTGCAGTCTGCTGTTGTGGTGGTTTCACAAAAATGACCGGATGAGTCAATGGGTAAAACAGCAGGCGGAGAACAGTGAAAAGCCGTTATTTTATAAATACGGCGGCGGTGAAAAAATTTCCGTACAATGGAAGATCCTGTTTTTTGTGGTGATCTTATATACGTTGTGGTACACGATGCGGAGCAATCTTCCTATTGATTATAAACTGGTGCTGCCGATACTGTTTATCTGGTATCTGGCATCCGTCGGAGGCCTGTTATGTCAAAAGCCGGAAAACTGATCAGGAATTACTATTCATATTTTATACTGGCGGCTGCCTTCGGGGTGCTGCTTTTCTGGAACGCGTTCTATCTGGAAAACTGGCTGGATTCGGATATGGCGGCGGAAATGATGTTTTCCCGCCTGCTTTCGGAGGAAGGAAAGCTGTTTGCCACCACGGGCTGGTACTATTCCACGGAATTCAGGTTTCTGTATACCCATCTGATCATGGGACCGTTGTTTCGTATCTGTAACAACTGGCATCTGATCAGGATGATAACGAATGTTATTTTTTATTTATTACTGCTGTTATCTTATTTTTACATGATGGCGGAGCTGCCGGCGGAGAAAAACAGGAAGGTGCTGGGAGGCGCGGTTTTACTGCTTCCCTTTTCGGAGACGATGATGCTGCATATGCATATGGGAAATACTTATATGTCCCATGTGATCATTCTGTTTTTCTATCTGGGGCTGTTTTTCAGGCTGGCAGGAAACGGGAAAGGGAAACAGGGAAAAAAGCGTTCCTGTTACATTCTGTTTTTATGGGCGGTTTATCTGGGATTGTCGGTGATTTGCGGCGTTTCCGGCGTCCGCTATATGCTGGCGCTGCAATGTCCGCTGGTGCTTGCTTCTATCTGGTATCCGGCGTGCAGTGAAGCCTTCGGTGATCTGCGGAGAAAGATCAGCAGGGAGAAGATCGGGGCGGTTTTTTGCGGGGAGCGGCTGAGATTTTTGGTGGTCTCTCTGGCAGGAGCTTTCGGCTGTGTAGCGGGGTATGTCGTCAATGTATTGTATGTGAGCCGTACTTACAGTTTTCAGACCTATGAAAGCACCAATTTTATTGATGTGTATCAGGGGGTTTTCCTGCAGCGGCTGCAGGATGCCTTCGGTTCGCTTCTGATGCTGTTTGGCTATATTCCGGGGAAAAGTGTGTTGTCCCTGCGGGGAGTGATCTCCCTGATCGCGTTTTTGCTGCTGTTCCTTCTGGGCTATGCCGCGCTGAAGGTGCGGAAGGAGCGGGAGGCTTTCAGGCAGTTTATGGTATTTCTGTTTTACGGCAGTTTTCTGCTGAACAGTTTTGTCTTTGTCTTTACGAACAGTACGCTGGTGCCCAGATATTACATTACAACTGTTATTTTATTGATCCCGCTGACGATCTTCTATCTGGAAGAGGAGGAGAAGCCGCTCGATAGGTATATGTTTGTTTTTCTGCTGGCGGCCTGTCTGTTTCTGGCGACGGCGAAGACCGGCCTGTCCATGATGGGAACGGATAAAAATGCAGAGAAGAAGGTGATCGCACAGGAGCTGGTGGAGGAGGGCTATACTTTCGGCTATGCCACTTACTGGAATGCCAATATCCTGCAGGAGCTGTCCGGCGGAAAGGTAGAGGTTGCCAATCTGCACAGGGCGGATGACGGCGGTTTTTCCCTGTTTCAATGGTCTTCAATGCGGCGTTATTATGACCCGGATTATCCCCGGGGGAAGGTATTTCTGCTTCTGACGAAGGAGGAGGAAGAGGCGCTTGACAAAAGCGGGCTTTTGCGGACAGGCGAGGAGGCCTTTCGTGAGAGCGGTTATGTGGTGTACAGGTACGAGAAG
The DNA here is from genome assembly GCA_910573755.1 of Lachnospiraceae bacterium. Taxonomy (GTDB): domain Bacteria; phylum Bacillota; class Clostridia; order Lachnospirales; family Lachnospiraceae; genus 1XD8-76. Next base: position 94,601 of record CAJTBO010000002.1, read on the forward strand.
AACAAGGACTTTTTAGAAGCGGCGCAGGAGGTCTTTTCATGAAAAAAGAAGCGGAAATTCTGCAGGTGTGTTCCCGGAAAAAAGAATTGCTCAGGGCATTTATCCTGATGGCGGGGACCGCCCTTTGCGTATGTGCGGTGCTGGGATTCGGGAAGCTGGCGGCGGAATGGAGAAAGCGGCAGGCGGTAAAGGAGCGGGGGGAAGTGGAGATTCTGGTGCTGGGGGACAGCATCTGGGATCTGGAACGGGGAGAGAGCGGCATCGCGGCGCTTCTGGAAAAGGAACTGGGAAATGCGGTGGTATATAACTGCGCGGTAAAGGGAAGCCGGGCGGCGAAGGACGACTATGGGCTGGCAGCCATGGCGGAATATATAGCGGGAAAACGTGAGATTGTTTTCCCGGCGGATGCGAAAGCGCCGGAAATTCTGGAGACGGTGGATCGTTCGGAGGTGGATTATATTTTTATCGCCTATGGGCTGAACGATTATTTTGCTGCCGTAAAACGGAAAAATCCGGATGACTGTTATGATGTCACAACTTATGAGGGGGCGCTCTGCGCTTCCATTGAGATGCTTCGGGAAAGCTGTCCGGAGGCGGAGTTTGTGATCCTTTCCCCGACCTATTGTCAGGGGTATTCCTACGGGCAGGTGGTTCACGAGAGCACGACCTATGATTACGGGGCGGGAACCTGTGATGATTATGCGGCATCGGCAAAGCGGATCGCGGAGGCCTACGGGTATCCGTTTGTGGATAATTATGGAGAACTCGGGATCTCGATCCATAACGGAGCGGCATATCTGGAGGACGCGACCCATCTGACGGAAAAAGGACGCAGGGCTTATGCCGAAAATCTGGCGGCTCATCTGGTCAGGTGGTGGCAGGAAAGCGGGAAGACAAATGGGGAATAACGAAAGCAATATAAAAAGCTTCAGGCAGGAGCGTGGAAAGCTTTTCCGGAAAAAGAATAAAGGGGAATTTGCGGTGCTGGCGGTGATCTTTCTGCTTGGCTGTTTTTTTATTTCCCGAAAAGAAGGCTACCACATGGACGAGTTGTTGTCGTTTGAACTTGCAAATGCGGAATTTACGCCCTGGATCGTGACGACACAGCCGGAGGGGAGGCTGGAAAAGTTCGTCAGAAACGAGATTTACGGGGACAGCTTCGGGGAGACCGTTGCCAATATAACGGAGAATGTAAAGGATGTGCTGAAAAACCGGGGGGCAAGCAAAATGCTTTCCTACAAGGCGGACGTCTACGAGGAGCCGGTCTGGATCCCTGCAGAGCAGTTCAGGGATTATATTACCGCGGACAGCCGGGATAATTTTAATTATCTGTCGGTTTATTTTAATGTAAAGGATGACAATCATCCGCCGCTGCATTTTATGGCGCTTCACACGGTGAGTTCCGTCTTTCGGGGAAAGATCTCTCCCTGGATGGGGTGCGGTATCAATCTGGTATTGATACTGGGGATCTGCATATTGCTGATGAAGATCTGCCGGGAATTTCTCTTTGCGGATAAAGAACCGGGGATCGCAGTCTGTATCTTGTATGCCTGCGGCATGGCGGGAATTGCTACGCTGCTGCTGATCAGGATGTATGCGATGCTGACTTTTTTCTGTATGGCGGCGCTGTATCTTCATATGAAAAAGAAAAAGACAGGGCGGTGGAAATACCAAAATAAGCTGCTGGTCCTTGTGACGGTATGCGGTTTTTTAACGCAGTATTATTTTGTGATTTTTATGTTGTTTCTGGCGGGGGTCACGGTGGTTTACCTCTGGAGGACAGAGAAGAAAAGCCTGCTTTATTATATCAGGACGATGGGGATTTCAGCCGTGCTTGGGCTGTGTATTTTTCCGTTTTCCGTGTCGGATGTGCTCTACAGCGAGCGGGGGGTGGAATCGGTGCAGAATCTGGGCGGCGGTTTTTCCGGGCTCGGAGAGCGGCTCGGCAATTTCTGGAAGATCGTGCTGGAGCAGGTGCTGGGCGGCGGCGCGGGAACCGGGATTTTTTTGATAACGGTTGCGGCTGCGCTTGTCTGCTGGGGATTGGTGAAACTCGGACAGGACCGTGAACTGGCTAAAGTGAAAAAGGTGGAGCGGGAAAAAGCGAGAAGGTCAAAGGGTTCTCCGGTATGGGAATACAGTATGATCTGTGTCCCGTGTATCGGCTATTTTCTGGTGGTGGTAAAAATCGCGCCCTATTATGCGGATCGTTATCTGATGCCTGTATTTCCGCTGATGGCGCTTTTAATGGGGGTTGTTTTAAGAAAAAGTCTGGATTTTCTGGAAAAGTATCTGAAAGCGTTCGGGCACAGGGGGGTATTGACCGCGCTGGCTGTGCTGCTGGTAGCGCCGAATCTGTGGATGACAACGCCAGCCTACCTGTATCAGGGATATGGCCTGCAGGAAACCATGGCGAAGGAGTACTGGGACAGGGCATGTCTCTGCGTCTATGAGGGTGTCGGTTATTATCAGAATCTGATGGAGTTTACGCACTATAAAGAGACGCTGATGGTGACGCAGGAAGAGCTCCTTTCGCGTTCCCGGGACGAAGTGCTGGAGACGGAAGAAGAGCTGGTAGTGTTGATGAAGAGAAATATTGACCGGGAGGCAGTGGAGGAGTATCTGGCGAAGGAGTACGGATATGCGCCGGCGGAGTATATGATCAGGGAGTCGGTGCACGGGGACGTGGTCAGGTTTTATCGGAAGTAAGGGCGATGGCTGAGCAGGCGGGATAAAGCGGTTTGCCGGGGTATTAGCGAAAATATAGTGAAAAGAAGTTTTGAACGTGTTATAATTTGAAAGGAAAATATCAGACATGTAAGAGCTGGGAACGGAATAGAAAATGATAGTAAAATTGGTAATGCTGGGGATATGGATGGTACTGGTGCCCTTGGGGATCGGGTACTTTGCGCTGGAAGCCGGAAAGGTGAAGAAGGCGGGCACGCCGGGATATTCGCTTTGTCTCGGGTATATTTTGATGTGGGCTGTTTTTCAGCTGATCGCGGTGCCGGTTGTGCTGAAGGCGGGAAAGTTTCGGCAGGTGGAACTGGTTTTTGAGGCGGTCTGCCTGACCTTTGCCATTGCGGGGGCGCTTTTGTTTTTACTGCGGTTGAAAAGCGGCGAATGGGAACAGGGCGTTTTCCGGTGGGAGGAAGTGCGAAGGAAAGTAAAAAGCCGTGAGGGAGCTGCGGTTTTGCTGCTCTGGGCGGTGTTTCTTGGGAGTCTGCTGTTTCAGGCGGCGCAGGCTTACCGGCTGGCTTATGCGGACGGTGACGATGCCTATTATATTCCGATCTCCACGGCGGCAAATCTGGGCGGCGGGATGTACGCCGTCGATTCCTATACGGGGGCACCGACGACGCTGGATATGCGGCACGGACTGGCGCCTTTTCCGATCTGGGTTTCTTTTATCGCGGCGAAATGCGGCGTCAATGCGGCGGTGGCTGCCCATTCCCTGATGCCTCTTGTGCTGATACCGGTGACATATGTGCTGTATCTGGAGATCGGGAAGCTGTTGTGCAGGGATGTGGTTTCCGGAAAAGAGGGCAGGGCACAGGCAGGGCGGAACGTATTGCTGCCGGTGTTTATGATCTTTGTTTCGCTCTTGCAGATCTGGGGGAATTATTCTATTTATCCGGCATCCACCTTTTTGCTGACCAGAACCAGGCAGGGGAAGGCGGCGCTCGGAAATGTGATCCTGCCGTTTTTGCTGCTGCTGCTGTATAAGATGGCGGAAGAGGTGAAGGAGCAGGGAAGGGCAGGGATGCGGAATGTGCTGTGGCTGACGGCAGCCATGACGGCGGGATGTCTTTGCAGCACTATGGCCGGCTTTTTGTGCGGGCTGCTGGTGATGATGACGGCGGGGCTTTTGTTTATTCTGTACCGGAAGCCGCATATTTTGTGGCAGTGCCTATCGGGCTGTGTGCCGGGAATCATTTATTCGCTGTTGTATCTGTATTTGAAATGAGCGGGAGTATATATTATATATGCGGCGGGGAGGGGACGGCATCCTATCGTTCGGACAGGAGGAGAGGCGGACGGACATAGCCGCGAAGACCGGCGGATCTTAAGTGGTTCCGCCTATAGATGAGAATTGCCTGCAGAGGGTGAGGAAACGAAAATGTGGAACGAGATATTTGTGTTATTTAAAAATTATATCGGGGACGGTCGGGCGGCAGGGTTGTTTCTGCTTTCTTTTCTGTATCTGCTGTTTGTGGAAAAGGACAGGACCAAGAGGATCATTCTGTTATACACATCCGCCCTGACAGTGGCGCTGTTTTTCTTTCCGCTGTTTGCGAAATCAGTCTATCAGTATCTGGATGAGGAGACCTATTACCGGATCTTGTGGCTGGTGCCGATGACGGCGGTGATTGCATACGCGGGAGTCCGTCTGATAGCCGGATGTTCCGGAAAATGGCGGATGGTGCCCGCGGCTGTATTTGCCTGCGTGATGATCGTTGCCACGGGGGATTATGTGTATGATAATCCGTATTTCGGACCGGCTTACAACCGGTTTCATGTGCCGCAGACAGTGGCGCTTGTCTGTGATGCCATTATCGTGGAAGGGCGGGAAGTGCGGGCTGTTTTTCCCGATGAGATGCTGCCTTATGTGAGACAGTATACCGCCAACGTCTGTATGCCCTACGGCAGGGAGATGGCGGTGGAGCGCTGGGAGAATGACAATCCGCTCTATGACGCCATGAAGGAGGAGGAAGCGGACTGTGAAAAGATCGCTTCTCTGGCGGCGGAGCAGGGCTGCCATTATATTATCCTGCATGAGACAAAGCCGGGACAGGAAGGATTTGAAAAAACCGGCTACCGTTATGTGGAAACGGCAGCCGGTTATCGCATTTATCTGCAGGACGGAGTTTATCTGGGACTGGATTATGAACAGGGTGAATGACCTGATTTTTAAAAGTCATAATCATTGAATCTGTTCAGTGCATACAGAAACCTGTCCGCAAGAAGGGTGTGTCCTTTTTCATTCAGTAAAACATTGTCTTTCAGATAATCATCTGCAATTTCTTCATAGACACTGCCGTAAAAGTTATCCACAAAGGTGACATGGTGGTCCATACAGGTCTGAGACTGGAGCCCGATATAATTGGACATAGGCTCTTCCAAAACCTCGGTGGTGAAAGAGGAGGTATAGTTTCCGTTCTCGTCTACGGCGTAGGCATAGGTGGGCGACATCACGATGACCCTGACATGGGGGAGAAACTCCCGGATCAGATCCAGCCCGGCGCTTAGTGCGCCGCAGTATAAAGTGGGATCGGATTCTTTATCGATATCGTAAGAGCCCCTCTGATCCAGATAATCAGCCCCGTCATAATAAATGCAGAGCACATCCAGTTCATTGTAGTCGATGGACTGTAAAAGATCCAGAGATTCCTTTACATCCTCCGGAAAGCCGCCTAAATCCCGTTCCGCCCAGGAAATGGTCTTGGTGTTGTCTATTGTGAAGATCGTACACAGGTTATAAAAGGAAAACGCATCATAGATAAAGGTATCCTTATAGGTGTCGTTCTTCATACTCATATAAGAGCCGGGGATGGCGCAGTTGTAAACCGTGGCGCCGGTTTTTTCCTGTACGATATTTGCGATGTTGCTGTCAGAGTCTTTCCCGTCCGCAAGAGAACCGTTTCCGAGAAACAGGATGCGCAGATCGCTGTCTTTTTCTTTCTGGCTGGTGTCGGAGGAATCCAGCGGCACAATGGAGTCGAGAGGCTCCGTATCAAAAGAGAGCGTGGTATCATTCTCGCGCTCTGTGCTCTCGCGGACCCGCTTGTCCCAGAAGAGCAGTTTGAAAGCAATGGTCACAAAGACAAGAGCGATCAGGGAAAGCAGGATAACCTGAAAATTGATCCGCATTTTTTTCTTTTTGCGGGAGGACTTTCCGGAAGATGATTTTTTTGGAGCGGATCCCCCGGGGGAAGGTCTGTGCGAAGCGGACTGTTTTTTGGAAACGGGTCCGGCATGAGCTTCCTCGTTTGCCTCCAGTTCTGCTTCAAGCTCGTCCAGAGTGCTCTCTTCCAGATCGATCCATTCCGGCTCTTTGGAACGCCGTTTTTTATGATCGGATATATTTTGATTGTTTTTTGTCATGTTCTGTGAAACCTTTCTGAAATAGGATCGGGAAAGTTTCCCTTTTATTTATTGTTCGTGTTATGAAATAGGGTGTGGAAAGCGGCCGTTAATTATGCAGAGGACTGCCTGCGGTGTACGGTGTGCTTTTTTGTTCCCGTGTATATAAGATTCTCGAAAAGAGGGAAAAGTTTACATACAGGGTCTTTTATGAAAAAAGACCATAACAGAACGGCATTTTCATCCTGTTATGGCCTTTTAAAAATACAGTTTTTCTGTATTTTTCCCATATTCAGTTTTTAAGTAGGCGAGACATATCTTTGGAATGTCTCTCAGTTGGTTGCAGCGAGGCCGATGAGGGTTCTTTTTGTATCAAACGGGTAGATGTTATCCGGTGTCTGGGTGAGCAGTTCCTTGTACCACTTACTGTACTTGTACATCCGGTAGGTGGTACTGAGTTTTGCGAGCCGCTCGGGGTCTTTGAGGCGTGCCGTGAAAGCAGCCCGTTCCTCCCGGGACATATTTGTGTAATCCAGATAAGAGATCTGTAATTCGGCAAGAGGCGCTTCGCATCTTGGACAGGACATTTTATGCCCGTTTAACATATGAACCTTCTGGCAACGCTTACAATAATGCATGTACATCATGAAAAATTCCCCTTTTTTCAAAAAAATATTGTAATACGTTAGTTAAATTCTGGCAGTTTTTGCCAGAAAAGTCAATAGTTTTTCCTTTTTTTCATCGACAAAATGCAAACTTTTGGAAGTTGCAGGGAATCCTTGAATTAGAAGGAAAAAAGTGCTACAATATTACAGATATTGTGTATAAGGGAAAATAGCGGGATTCCGCAAAAACAGAAAGGTTACATAAGTTTATGAGTTTATTTGGGAAAGGAAAGAAGCAGAAAAAATACCGGGATAGAGAATTTTCGGGAAAAAGAAAGTATTTTTCCGAAACAGATGATTATGAAGACGAGTATGAGGAAGACGAATACTATGAGGATGAACCGGACGACGGATATTATGAGGATGAGGAATATTACGGGGACGGGGAGCAGGATGAGTATGCAGGGGAGGAATACGGCGGAGAAGAGCCTTATGAATATATAAGGGACAAGTATTATGAACCTGAAGAGTCCGAAGATTATATAAGGGACGAATATTATGAGACGGGGGAAGCCGACGGCAGTGAGTATTATGAAGAGGAATACTACGGCGATGACACGGACTACTATGGAGAGAGCGATGATGAAGGGGGCTTTGACGATGATGACGACGAAGACCTGTATTATGTAGATGACGGGGAATACGAAGACTATGATGATGACGAGGACGACGATGATTTCGTAACATACCGCAAGAAAAAGGGAGTGGCGGGTGCTGTCCTTGCTTTCCGTAATCTCCCTCTGATCGATAAAGTAATTGCCTTTACAGGGGTGGCGGTGCTCGTCTTTGCGGTGCTTACAGGCACGATCTTTATCGCGGCAAGAAATGAGGACAAAGCCGTGGCGGCTTTTGCGGAAGTGGGCACTTCTCTGGACGGTATAGAAATTATCGGTGAGAGCGGCCTTCTGGCGGTGGCGGATGCCCAGCTTGCGAAGGAAACGGCGGCGGAAGTAGAAGAAGAGATACAGGTAGTGGAAGAGGAAACGGTTAAGGGAGCTAACGTTGCACTGAAGATGACTTCCATTGTAAAGGATTTAAAGATCAAGTTTGTCAATACGGCATCCGATAAGCTGATCGCGAATGTGCCTTTTCAGGTGGAGATCACAACCCCTTCCAATAAAACGGAAACCTGGACGGATGACGACAGGGATGGCGTGATCTATAAGGAGAATATTGAAGCCGGTACTTATAAGGTGAAGATGGTGGAACTGACCGGGGAAGGATATTCGGATTACAAGGTTTCCGCAGAAACGCAGAGCGTAGAGGTAAAGGCAAATATTGACTATAAGAAAGTAGATGTCAAAGAAGAGATCAAGACAGAAGCGGAAGTCAATGCGGCGGTGGAAGATACGGCTGTTGCCGAAGTGGTGGAAGAGTCCAAGCTGACGGATACGGTGCCGTTTGTGAAGTCTACCCAGACCGGCGGCGGACAGGTTTCCTATACGAAAATCGATAAGAACACGATCAGGGAGCCGGGAGCAACGGCGTCTATTGAGACGACAGGGTATTATCTGATGACGCAGGGAAGGGATGTCAGCGGGAATAATCCGCCAGCCCCGGTGCTTACCATTGATAAAGGGCCTATCAATATAAAGGTCGGGGAAACAGCGGCAATAACGGTCAAAGAAAATACGGCAGGTACCATTGCCTGGTCTTCCAACAATGAAAATGTTGCATCCGTGGACGGCAATGGCAAGGTAACGGGCAAAGCTGCGGGTACGGCAGCGATCACGGCAAGTGCCGGCGGAATAGTAGTTAATTGTACCGTCAATGTTACGGCAGACGCAGCTACTCTTACGATCAATCCGTCATCACTGGCACTGTCTGTGGGGGCAAGCGGAACCATCACGGCGTCGAGCAACCAGAACACGGTTTCCTGGGCATCTTCCGACGCAAGTGTGGCAACGGTTACGCCGGCGTCAGGTACAAAGTCTGCGACGATAAAAGCCTTGAAGGCGGGAACGGCTAAGATCACGGTAACGGCAGGCGATGCAAGTCCGCAGGTTTGTACCGTGACAGTGACCGACACGGGTGTCAGTGTAGATAAGGCTTCCGTTCAGATACAGGTGAAAAAGACTGTCGACATCAAGGTGACAACGGTACCTGACAGCGCAAAGATAAAAGAGGTGGTTTCCGGAAAGAAGGAGATCGCGACGGCTGCCTTTAAGGATAAGACCGTGACGGTGACCGGCGTTGCGTTGGGCGATACGGAGGTTATCATCAGATGTGATAACGGAAAAGAAGTAAAAGTCGCGGTAAAAGTAGTAAACAATTATGAGCTGGATACCACATCTCTGTTAAAGGATAAAAACGGCAATCAGGTATATGTGCTGGAGAACGGCAAATACCGGAAAGCGGTATTTGCAGATTATTATAAGTTTACCGAATTTTATCTGGAAACACAGGAAATCCTGTATACAGGCTGGCAGAATATAGGCGGCAAGACCTATTATTATCTGGAAAACCATCAGTATGTGACAGGAGAACAGGTGATTCAGGGGGCAAAATATACGTTTGCCAGCGACGGCACTCTGGTGACAAGTTCCGGTACGTTCGGAATCGACGTTTCCAAGTGGAACGGCAATATTGACTGGAACAGCGTGAAAGCATCCGGAGCGTCCTATGCGATCATCCGCTGCGGCTACCGCGGCTCCAGCACAGGCGCGCTGATCACGGATCCGAAGTTTGCGGCAAATATTTCCGGTGCGAATGCGGCGGGGCTGAAGGTGGGCGTATACTTCTTCACGCAGGCGGTGAATGAGAAGGAAGCGGTGGAGGAGGCTTCCATGGTGCTGGATCTTGTGAAGAAATATAAGATTTCCTATCCGATTTTCCTCGATGTGGAGAGCAGCGGCGGCAGGGCGGACGGTATTGACAAAGCGACCCGTACCGCAGTATGTAAGGCGTTCTGCGCGACGATTCAGAATTCCGGATACACAGCCGGCGTTTACGCGAACAAGACCTGGTTTACCAGTAAGATCGATACGGGAGCGCTCGGATCGTATAAGATCTGGCTGGCACAGTATGCGGCGGCGCCCAGTTACAGCGGAAGGTATAACCTGTGGCAGTACAGTTCAAAAGGTTCTGTGCCGGGGATCAAAGGAAATGTAGACATGAACCAGAGTTATCTGGGGTATTAAATTGCGGCAGGATTTCCCGAAGCGCATAAGCCGGTCCGGAGATGCGGAGCAGCCGGAAACCGGCTTTGAAAAATGCGTCGTATGGAATCCTGCGGAAATGAGATGGGAGAACAGGAGTATGAGAACTTATCTGGTAACAGGCGGGGCCGGTTTCATCGGTTCCAATTATATTCATTACATGCTGAACAGGTATGATAACGAGATTCGTATCATCAATGTGGATGCGCTGACCTATGCGGGAAATCTTGAGAATCTGCGCGATGTTGAGAACAGGGACAATTATACCTTCATAAAGGCGGATATCTGTGACAAGGATGCTATTGGAAAGATCTTTGCGGAGAATGACATTGACAGGGTGGTTCATTTTGCGGCGGAGAGCCATGTGGACAGAAGCATCAGGGAGCCGGAGATTTTTATAAAGACCAATGTGCTGGGAACCGCGGTTATGTTGAACTGTGCGAAGGCGGCGTGGGAAAATCCGGACGGCAGCTATAAGGAAGGGAAAAAGTTTCTGCATGTTTCCACCGATGAAGTGTACGGTTCGCTGGAAAACGACGGGGAATATTTTTATGAGACGACCCCCTATGCGCCGCACAGTCCTTATTCCGCAAGCAAGGCGAGTTCGGATATGCTGGTAAAGGCTTATATGGATACCTATAAGTTTCCCGCCAATATCACCAACTGTTCCAACAACTACGGCCCTTACCAGTTCCCGGAAAAGCTGATCCCGCTGATCATCAACAACGCACTGCAGGGGAAAAAGCTGCCGGTATACGGAGACGGAAGGAATGTCAGGGACTGGCTCTATGTGGAGGATCATGCAAAAGCAATCGATATGGTACAGGAACAGGGCAGGCTGTTTGAAACCTATAATATCGGCGGCCATAATGAGAAACAGAATATTGAGATCGTTAATATTATCATAGAGACACTGCAGGAGATGCTGCCGGAGGACGATCCGAGAAAAGCGCTTGTGAGCAAGGATCTGATCACCTATGTGGAGGACAGGAAGGGACATGACAGGCGTTATGCGATCGCGCCGGACAAGATCAGGGCGGAGATCGGCTGGGAGCCGGAGACTATGTTTAAGGAAGGTATCCGCAGGACTATCGAATGGTTTTTCGGACATGAGGAATGGATGAAAAATGTGACCAGCGGAGACTACCAGAAATATTACGAAGAGATGTATCAGGTGAAGTGAGGAAGAAAAATGAAGGGAATTATACTCGCAGGCGGAGCCGGAACAAGATTATATCCGCTGACAAAGGCTATTTCAAAACAGATCATGCCGGTCTATGACAAACCGATGATCTACTATCCGCTTTCCACGCTGATGCTGGCGGGGATCCGGGAGATACTGATTATTTCCACGCCGAGGGATCTGCCGGTATTTCAGCAACTGTTCGGTACGGGAGAGCAGCTCGGCCTGCAGTTTTCCTATGAGGTGCAGGCAGTACCCAGAGGACTGGCGGACGCTTTTCTGATCGGGGAAGAGTTTATCGGAGAGGACAAGGTGGCGCTTGTACTGGGAGACAATATTTTCTACGGGCAGAGTTTTTCAAAGCTGCTCATGCAGGTGGCGTCCAGAGAAAAGGGAGCCACGATCTTCGGATATTATGTAAGAGATCCGAGAGAATACGGTGTTGTGGAATTTGACGAAAACGGCAGGGCGCTTTCCATCGAGGAAAAACCGGAGAGGCCTAAGAGTAATTACGCCGTGCCGGGACTCTATTTTTACGATAATGATGTGGTGGAGATCGCGAAAAATGTAAAGCCTTCCGCAAGGGGAGAAATCGAGATCACCAGTATCAACAACGAATACCTGCGCAGAGGCGATCTGCGCGTGGAGACTATGGGGAGAGGCTTTGCTTGGCTGGATACGGGAAATCATGATTCCCTGCTGGATGCGGCGGACTTTGTGGCGGCATTCCAGAAGAGGCAGGGGCTGTATATTTCCTGTATTGAGGAGATTGCCTATAAGAGAGGTTTTATTACAAAAGAACAGCTCCTTGCGCTGGCGGAGCCGCTTCTCAAAACAGACTATGGAAAATATCTGACAGAGGTTGCAAATGGACTCTAAGATCAAAAGACGCGCCATCCTGATCAGCATCGGCATGATCCTGCTTGTGGTCATCGTGGCGGTTTCGGGAAATCTGTCCAGATTAAAGAACAGGTTTTCGGAGAAAGAGGAAGAGGAAACGACGGAAAGTGAGGCGCCATCCCGGATCGCCTCCCTGACGGAGGATGAGGCGGCCGGAGAGGATGGGGAAACGGAAGATTCGGGAAATTACGCAAAAGAGGGATTTGCGGGTTCCGACCCTTCCCTGCAGGTGGGAGATGACCTGCGCGCCTTTATGCGGGAAGAAACTTTTTTTGACAGGGAACTTACCAGTTACGAAAAGAGACTGCTGGAGGAAAATGAGAAGGGGCTCTATATTGTGACCACTTCGGTGGAACAGGATCTGAGAATACAGATCCTGGATAACAGCGGTGCGGTTGTGACGGGAGTGCCCTTTGTGATCAATCTGAAAGATAACGGAAGTTATAAGGATCAGGATAAAGACGGCATTATTTATATAAGCGGCCTCAGAGCCGGGGAATATGAGGTGACACTTTCGGAGGTTGCCGATTACGAAGTACCCAAGCCCACACTTGTGTCAGTAAAGGATAAGGTGGCATATACGGCAATTCCGGATATTACGCTGCTGATGAAGACAGAGGCGGATATCATAGCGGAAGAAGAGGATACGGAACAGAAAGACGCTCTGGAGGATGCGGATGATACGGAGATCGTAGACATCCGGGATTTAGGCGGCGAGGGACAGATGGGAATCGATGTCTCTAAATGGAACGGCAGTATTGATTGGGACAGGGTACGGAACGCGGGCATTACATATGCGATCATCCGCTGCGGTTACCGGGGATCATCCACCGGAGCGCTCGTGGAAGACCCCTATTTCAGGGAAAACATGCAGGGAGCTCTGAATGCGGGGCTGAAAGTGGGCGTGTATTTCTTTACACAGGCGACAAGCGAAGTGGAAGCCGTGGAAGAGGCGAGTATGGCGATCGCGCTCTGCAGAGATTATAAGGTGACTTATCCGGTCTTTATTGATACGGAGGGCGCCGGCGGAAACGGACGTGCCGACGGACTGGATATCGAGACCAGAACAAAGGTATGTCAGGCGTTCTGTCAGACCGTGGAGGATGCAGGATACACCGGCGGTATCTACGGCAGCAGAAACTGGTTCAGGTCAAGGCTGCGGATGGACGCGCTGGAGAACCATGTGATCTGGCTGGCTGAATACCGCGAGAATCCGGTATATGCGGGGAATTACCATTTCTGGCAGTATACTTCCTCGGGAAGTGTGGACGGTATCGAAGGCAGAGTAGATCTGGACATCAGCTATCTGGCATATTAGATCTTATATGATTTGTTTCATAGGGCGGAGCCCGTGCATCCGGGGGATCGAAGATTTCCCGGATGGTGCACTGTGTAGGCAGATGAAGGAAAATAATGGAAGAGGAAGCGCCGTGCTTGCACAAAAGCGGATTGAAAGGATAAAAGTGAGATAAGGGGAGCGGAATATGGGTAAAATAAAAGTGGACACCTGTGAGATCGAAGGGCTGAAGATAATCACGCCGTCTGTTTTCGGGGACAGCAGAGGTTATTTTATGGAAACCTATCAGTATAATGATTTCAAAGAGGCCGGGATCGGGCAGGTATTTGTGCAGGATAATCAGTCTTCTTCCAGAAGAGGCGTGCTTCGGGGACTGCATTTCCAGATCGATTATCCGCAGGATAAGCTGGTCCGGGTGATCAGGGGAGAAGTCTTTGACGTGGCGGTTGATTTAAGGAAGGGTTCTCCTACCTTCGGGAAATGGCACGGTGAGATTTTGACGGAAGAGAACAAGAAGCAGTTTTTTATTCCGAAAAATTTTGCCCATGGTTTTCTGGTGCTTTCCAAGACGGCGGAGTTTTGTTATAAATGTTCGGATTTTTATCATGCGAATGATGAGGGCGGGATTTATTATGCCGATCCCGAGATCGGGATAGAATGGCCGATTCCGGAGGGAATGGAACTTATTATGTCGGATAAAGATACAAAATGGGCAGGTTTTTCCGCTTATAAAGAGAATATGGGCGTATAGGAGATTGCCATAAATGAATCATAAGAGAATTTCCAAGAAGATGGGGATCGCCATTTTCTGTTTGCTTGCCGGGATTATGGCACTGATTATTATACTGCACCATAATTCCTTTGCCGATCCGCAGGAAGAGCTGGTGAAAAAGATCATAGCCTGTGTGCTGATCGTTCTTTCCTGTATTATTTTTATCATATTTTATGACAAACTTACGGTACTTCCGGTGGAACTGTTTGAAAACAGGCGGCTGATCTGGAAGCTTGCCAGAAATGATTTTAAAAAGCGTTATGCGGGCTCCTATCTGGGCATTATCTGGGCGCTTGTACAGCCGGTAGTGACGGTTGTCATGTACTGGTTTGTCTTTGAAAATTTTATGGGTTCCAAGGCGCAGTTTTTATCCAGCGGCACCAGTATGCCCTATGTGCTTTTTTTGGCGGCGGGGCTGTGCCCCTGGTTTTATTTTTCGGAGGCTTTAAACAACGGGACAACGGCGCTTCTTGAATATAATTATCTGGTAAAAAAGGTGGTTTTTAAGATCAGCATCCTGCCGATCATCAAGGTGATCGCGGCGACCTTTATCCACCTGTTTTTTGTTCTGGTGCTTTTAATCGTGGCGGCATGCTACGGATGTTATCCGACGATCTATACGATACAGATCATTTATTACAGTTTTTGTACATTTATTCTGGTACTGGGGCTGTCCTATACGACCTGCGCGATCGTCATATTTTTCCGGGATCTGACACAGATTATTTCTATCGTGCTGCAGGTCGGCATGTGGGCGACGCCGATCCTCTGGAGCATTGCTGTGCTGGAGGACAAGCCGCCAATCTGGAATACCATCATAAAAATAAATCCACTGGTATATATTGTAAATGGATACAGGAGCGCGCTCTGTGAAAAACAGTGGTTTTTTGAGGATTTCTATTCGACCATGTACTTTTGGATCTTTACGGTTGTGGTGTTCGGGATCGGGGCGCTGATCTTTAAGAGATTGAAGGTGCATTTTGCAGATGTATTGTAAATTTTTGGAATAAGGAAGAGTTTATGGAACAGGAAAAACCGGTAGCGATCTCCGTAAGGGGAGTTGAAAAAATATATAAATTATACGATAAATCGTCCGACAGGGTCAGAGAGGCGCTGGGGCTTACGCGGAAAGCGCGGCACAAAAAACACTATGCGCTGAACGGTATTGATATGGAGATCTATCAGGGCGAATGTGTCGGAATTATCGGGACGAACGGTTCCGGCAAGTCCACTATTCTGAAGATCATTACCGGGGTGCTCTCACCGAGCAGGGGAGAGGTGGAGGTAAACGGGCGCATTTCCGCGCTTTTGGAGCTGGGCGCCGGATTTAATATGGAATATAACGGGATCGAGAACGTTTACCTGAACGGGATGATGATCGGTTTTTCGGAGAAGGAGATTGATGAAAAACTGCAGGATATTCTGGACTTCGCGGACATCGGGGAGTATGTGTATCAGCCGGTAAAAACCTATTCCAGCGGTATGTTTGTCCGGTTGGCTTTTGCGGTTGCCATCAATATCGAGCCGGAAATTTTGATCGTGGACGAAGCGCTTTCCGTGGGAGACGTATTTTTTCAGGCAAAGTGTTATCATAAATTTGAAGAATTTAAGGAAATGGGGAAGACCATCGTCTTTGTCAGCCATGATCTGAGCAGTATCAGTAAATATTGTGACAGAGTGGTGCTCTTAAACAAGGGCGTGAAGCTGGGGGAGGGCTCTCCCAAAGAGATGATCGATACTTATAAACGGGTACTGGTGGGGCAGTATGAGATTCCTGATGGCGCAGAACATACGAACCTGCTGCATGATAAGGATATCCGGGAGAAGGCGGCAGGAAAGGCGCAGGAGAAGAAAGCGGTAGAAGAGAACGGAGCGAAACAGGGAATCAATCCGGAACTGCTGGAATACGGTTCCAAAAAGGCAAGGATTGAGGAATACGGCCTGACGGATTGTAATGGCGTAAAGACGACTGCCGTTATAAAAGGACAGGAGTATACGATCAGGATGAAGGCGGTCTTTACGGAGGACTGCCCCGCGCCGATTTTTGCGTTTACGATCAAAAATATCAAAGGAACAGAGATCACCGGGACAAATACAATGGTGGAGAAGGCTTTTCTGGAGCCGGTAAAGGCAGGCGAGGTGAAGGAGATTACCTTTACGCAGCACATGAACCTGCAGGGCGGGGAGTATCTGCTCTCCCTCGGGGTGACCGGTTATGAAGGGGATGACTTTACGGTGTACCACAGGCTGTACGATGTGCTGAATATGACGGTGATCTCCGATAAGGATACGGTGGGGTTCTATGATCCGGAGTCTGCAGTGCAGGTTCTTTAAGGAGGATGCAGGCGGCGGACGGCTGCGGTAAAAACGGGGAAGACAAAAAGGATACGGAGAATAATAACATATCGGAAAAGACGGAGAAAGCCAGGATGGGTAAAATAAAAGAGAGAGAAGATACCGGCGGAATAGAGCGGATCGGGAAGGTAAGTCTGGATCTGACGCATTATCCGGGGGAGGATCTGTATTGCGACGGGGCGGTGGAGGATGAACTGCTGAGGATCGCCAGAGATTATGCGGAGGTGGAGTATCCGGGGATCATAGAGGATGGCAGAAACTGGGAACTGCTGTATCATCTGTCGGCACAGCGGGAAAATATTGTGGAATGGCTTCCTATCGATAAAAGTATGAAGGTACTGGAAGTGGGGGCGGGCTGCGGCGCAATAACAGGAGCGCTTGCCGAAAAAGCGGGCAGTGTGACCTGTGTCGATCTGTCGAAAAAGCGCAGTATGATCAATGCCTATCGGCATACGAACTGTGAGAATGTGACGATCCATGTGGGGAATTTTCAGGATATTGAACCGGACCTGCCCTGTGATTATGATTATATCTGCCTGATCGGCGTACTGGAATATGCACAGGCTTATATCGGCGGAGATGCGCCCTTTGAGAATTTTCTGAAAATCATCAAACATCATCTGAAACGCGCGGGACATATCGTGATCGCCATCGAAAATAAATTCGGGCTGAAATACTGGGCGGGATGCAAGGAAGACCATCTGGGCACCTATTTTTCCGGATTAGAAGGCTATCCGGAGGGTGGTGTGGTGCGGACTTTCACAAGAAACGGACTGGAAAAGATATTTGAAAACTGCGGAATAGAGGAGTACGCCTTTTATTACCCCTATCCGGATTATAAGTTTATGACCACGCTTTATTCGGATGAGCATCAGCCGAAGATCGGGGAACTTTCCAGCAATATCCGCAATTTTGACAGGGACAGGATGATACTGTTCGACGAGAAAAAGGTTTATGACAGTATATTGCGGGAAGGATTGTTCCCGTTATATTCTAATTCGTATCTGGCTGTGATCGGACCGAAGCCGTCTGTGTGTTATGTGAAATATTCCAATGACAGACAGAGAGAATACCGTATCAGGACAGAGATCCTGCCTGTTTCGCTGACAGGGATGGAAGGCAGGGAAGGGATGACGCCGGAGGAGGAAAGCCATCTGCCGAAGCTCCTTGCTGTGAGAAAACATCCGTTATGTAAAGAGGCACAGGAACATATCAGAAATATTGACAGAGCTTACCGGAAACTGAAGGATCGATACAGCGGCGGGGAATTGCGGATCAACCGCTGTAAGCTGGTGGAAACACCGGAAGAAGATTTGTATGTGGAACTGGAATATATAGAGGGCGTTACGCTGGCGGAGCTTCTGGATAACTGTCTGGAGCGGGACGATATGGAAGGCTTTATGGAGCTTTTCCGGAAATACCTTGTGTTGGTGGATCATCACAGCAGAGAGCCGGTGTCGGATTTCGATCTGATCTTTTCCAATATATTGATCAGTGCGAAAGATGCGGCAAAACCCCTTGATGCGCTGCACAACAGCGTCTGGACGCTGATCGATTATGAGTGGACATTCGGAAAACAGGTGGATACGAAAGAACTGGCATTCAGGGCCGTTTATTGTTATCTGCTGGAGGATGAGAAGAGAAATAAATTAGGGCTTGATCTGATCATGCAGGAGTTGGGAATTAAAGACGAGGAAGCGGAGGAATACCGGATGCAGGAAAGGGCGTTCCAGCGGTTTGTGACGGGGAATCACCGCTCTATGGTGGAGATCCGGGATCTGATCGGCCACAAATGTTTTAGACCGGAAGGGTTTCTGGAAAAGATCCGCTTAGAAGAGAGGCGCGGGCGCATCCAGATATATGAAGACCGGGGACAGGGATTTCAGGAGGAGGCTTCCTTTTTTGCGGATGAGCAGATGACGGAGGATGAACAGGGAATCCATCTTGCCTTGCCGGTGGAGGCAGGAGTAAGGCAGCTTCGGATCGATCCGGCGTTTGCCGACTGTATGGTGCGGATAAAACAGTTGAACTGGAATGATAACGCTCTGGCATGGAGCGGGAAGGCATCTGTGCTTACGGCGAACGGGACAAGGCTGGACGAGACGGGCAGTTTTGTTTTTTCCACGGAGGACCCGAATCTGGTGATCTCACTGCAGGATCAGCCTTTTGAGGAAGTAAATTTTCTGGAGGTTTGTATGGAACGCTCCTTCATAGGAAGGGAGATGGCGCTGGATATCGAAAATGCGGCAAAAAGGAGGCTCCGTCTGTGAGCAGTTATCTGAAAAAAGCGGTACAGAAGATTTTAATACGGAAAAGACATCGAATATATGAGGAACGGATTGCCCGGCAAGCCGTTCCTTATGGCGTCTGGCTGGAAAACCTGATCGGGCGGGAGAAGCAGGAGATCCTGCGCTGGAAGGAAGAGAAAGAGCGTGCAGGGGAGCGGCGTTTATCTGTGGCGATACTTTCCTGGCGGGAGTTTTGCGATTGTATCTGCGAGGGAAAATACAGGGAAAGGCAGGAAGATCTGTGGATTGTTACACCGGCGGCATCTCATCTGGCGGATGAGGCGGCAGCGGAAGCGGAGCGGTATTTTCTGGAACATCCGGCGTGTGATATCGCTTATGGGGATGAAGACGGATATTTTAAACCGGGGTGGTCTCCGGATCTGCTGCTGTCTTTTTTCTACTTCGGAAACGTGTTTGCGGTGAGACGGGAACTTGCGGGAAAGGCTGCGGGGAAAATCTGCGCCGGCTGCGGGAAGAGTGCAGGGAAGCTGCCTGAAAGGGCAGAATCCGGCGAGTTTGATGCGGAGACAGCGAAACGGATTTACGAAATCGTACTTTACTGTATAGATGAGGCAAAGGAAGCGGGACATATCGAGAAGATACTGTTTTTCATAAAAGGACGGGGCGGTTTACAGGGGAAGACCGTTTTTTCGGAAGAGCAGAGGGAAGAAGAGGGAAAAACGAGAGCAGACGGCATGGCTTCTGATGATCGGTTTGAGAAGGGCTGGGGGATGGAGCCGGCTTTCGATGAAATAAAAAAGGGGCATCTCTATTCCGATGCGGAGATTCCGGCGGAAAAGGAAAAGCAGGAATTGGTATCGATCGTTATTCCGTCTAAGGATAATCCGGCAGTGCTCTCAAACTGCATTCACTCTCTGCGGGAACAGACGGCATATCAGAATTTTGAGATCATTGTGATAGATAACGGCAGTAATGATAAAAACAGGAAGAAAATCAGGCAGATGCAGCACCAGCTGAAGGAGGAATATTCATTCCGCTATATCTATATGCCGATGGCATTCAATTTTTCCGCTATGTGCAATATCGGCGCCGGGGAGGCGAAGGGAAAGTATCTGCTGTTTTTGAATGACGATATGGAGATTGTCAGAGAGGACTGGCTCTCTGTGATGGTGGCAAAAGCGGCAAAAAGTTACGTCGGAGCGGTAGGGGCAAAGCTGCTGTATCCCGATTCCGACAAGATCCAGCATCTGGGCATTACAAATATCCATCTGGGACCGGCGCATAAACTGCAGTTTTCTTCCGATAAAAAGGAATATTACCACGGGATCAGCAAATGTGCGGTGAACGTCTCTGCCGTGACCGGGGCATGTCTGCTGCTTCGGAGAGAGGTATTTGAGGAGATCGGGGGATTTGAAGAAAAGCTGCAGGTGGCGTTTAATGATGTGGAACTTTGTTTTCATCTGCTGAGGGCAGGCTATCGTAATGTGTGCTGCAACCAGACTTTTTTATACCATCATGAGTCCCTGAGCCGCGGCTTCGATGCGGGAGAAGAGAAGGTGGCAAGGCTTCACCGGGAGAGGGATCTTCTGTATGCGGCTTACCCTGAAATGTGGAACAGTGATATATATTATTCGAAAAAGCTGGTGACGGATATTCTGGATCGGGGATATGCGCCCGCCTGCCGTTTTGAGGAAAAGAGGTTGTCAAAAAAGGCGGAAGCGGTGCGGATGGATGGAGGACTGAATCCGCTCTGGCACAATGAGTGTTTGTATATGGGATTGGAGTTTACAGGAGATGAGAGCGCCTGGAAGACAGGGAGGTCCGGCGGCGGAGATTATTATATACAGGGCTGGTCTTATGCCGTGAATGTAGATAACAGCCGTTATGAAAAAAGCCTGCTGTTAAAACCGGCGATATCTGTAGGGGAGCAGGACGAAAAAGGGATGGAAGTCTGGAAGATCCCTTATGAGGAATGTTACAGACCCGATTTTCAGGAGAACCTGCCCTATATAGACCACCCGGCGCTCTGCGGGGTCAGTGTTTGGATTCCCCGGGATGCATTGCCGGCGGGGAAGTACCTGATCGGGTACCTTTGGGAGGATACCTGTTCAAGGCAGAAGCTTTACGGATTCAGCGCGGAGACATTGCTGGTAGAGTAGGGGTGCGAAAATTTGCGATGTGCTTGAATGCGGTGTTACGATATTTTGGAATTTTCAAAAGATTGAGGGGGATGCAAGAGTGGCAGCAAAAGCAAAGATGAAAGAAATTTCTATGGAGGAGGCTCTATGGAAGTCTGCGGATAAATTGAGGGGGTCTGTAGAACCATCTGAATATAAGCATGTCGTTTTAAGTTTGTTTTTCCTAAAGTTTGCAAGTGATAAGTTTGAGGCTCAAAGAGCAAGAATCACTGCAGATGGTATGGAGAAATTTGTGGATAATATTGCGTTCTATACAAAAGATAATGTGTTCTATTTGCCGCAGGAAAGCAGATGGACTTATA
Organism: Lachnospiraceae bacterium; assembly: GCA_910573755.1. GTDB lineage: Bacteria > Bacillota > Clostridia > Lachnospirales > Lachnospiraceae > 1XD8-76. Next base: position 115,764 of record CAJTBO010000002.1, read on the forward strand.
TTATGGAGAACGCCAAGCGGGATGATATTGCTTTAAGGATAGATACAGCACTCTTTACGATTGAGAAAACGAATCCCATTTTAAAAGGCGCTTTGCCGGATAACTATTATTCCCGCTTACAGATCGATAAGGTTAAACTGGCTTCTTTGCTGGATGAAATCAATAAGATTGACACGACAAAAGATAAAGAGAACGATATCATTGGTCGTATGTACGAATATTTTCTAAGTAAATTTGCGATTGCAGAGGGAAAAGGGAAAGGAGAATTCTATACACCAAAAACGATTGTCAATTTAATTGCAGAGTTGATAGAGCCCTACGATGGAACATTATATGATCCGTGTTGCGGTTCGGGAGGTATGTTTGTACAGTCCATAAAATTTATTGAGGCACATCATGGGAATAAAAAGAAAGTTTCCATATATGGGCAGGAATATACAAATACAACTTATAAATTGGCGAAAATGAATCTGGCAATTCGGGGAATATCGGCGAATCTTGGAGAAATGGCAGCGAATACGTTTACAAATGACCAGCATAAAGATTTGAAGGCGGACTATATTATGGCAAATCCGCCGTTTAATCAAAAAGAATGGCGTGCCGCTGATGAACTGACAGATGATGCAAGATGGAACGGGTACGAAGTACCGTCAACAAGTAATGCAAACTATGGGTGGATATTGAATATTGTATCAAAAATGTCACAAAACGGAGTGGCGGGCTTTTTGCTTGCTAATGGTGCATTGTCTGATGATGGAACAGAGCTGAAAATCAGACAAAGACTGATTGAAAATGATTTAGTGGAAGCAATTTTGATATTGCCGAGGAATCTTTTTTATACGACTGATATCAGTGTAACTCTTTGGATTCTGAATAAGAATAAAAAAGAGCGTACAGTGGATATGAATGGGGTGGGGAAACACTATCGCAATAGGGAAAAGGAAATACTCTTTATGGATTTGCGGCAGATAGGAAGTCCATATGAAAAGAGATACATAGAGCTGACAGAGGCGGATAGGGCAAAGGTGGTCGAAACGTACCATAACTGGCAGCAGGTAGGGTATGAGGATACTTACGAGAATATATCGGAATTTTGTTATTCTGCGGGGTATGATGAGGTGGCAGAAAAAGGATTTACTCTTGTTCCAAGCAGATATATTGAGTTTGTGAATCGGGATGAAACGATTGATTTTGATACGAAGATGAAAACGCTTCAAGCGGAATTAAAGGAATTGCTGATTGAGGAAGAGAAATCAAAAGCGGATTTGCTGGAGGTGTTTAAGGAGTTGGGGTATGAAATCGAATTATAGGAAACTGGGCGAATATATTTGTCAAGTAGATATAAGAAATAAAGATTTGAAAGTCTCTCAGTTATTGGGAGTAAGTATCAGCAAATCTTTTATGAAGTCTATTGCAAATACTGTAGGAACAGACTTTTCAAATTATAAGGTAGTTCATAAAGGACAATTCGCATATGGACCAGTTACATCAAGAAATGGTGAGAAAATATCCATTGCATTGCTGAAAGAAGATGAGTGTATTATTTCAAGTTCGTATATAGTGTTTAAGATAGCAGATATAGAAAAGTTATTGCCAGAATATTTGATGCTTTGGTTTAAAAGACTGGAATTTGACAGATATGCCAGATATAAATCTCATGGTAGTGTTCGGGAAATCTTTGATTGGAATGAGATGTGCAATGTATATTTGCCTATTCCTTCTATTGAAGAGCAGAGAAAAATTGTTGAAGCTTATATGAGTGTAGAGGAGAGAATTAATCTTAAACGGAAGATAAATGATAATTTAGCGGCTTGACATAGTTATGGCAATTATTTCTTGGAGTTTTTTGAGCTTTTGCATTTCACTTGTGTTTTCCTTCATTTGCTCCAAAACTTGATAGCCGACTATGCTGAATGCTTCGAGTTTTTCAGCAGATGGTTGTACCATCGGAAAAGAAGCCAATTCCTCGCCGGAAACTCGTTGCCTGCCACTTGAACCATTCATAAACTGTAATGCAAAAGTGACGAATCTTGAGTTCCTAATTAGAAAATAGTAGAAACAAGATGGCATATTATCCTTTGCAGCGAAAACGATGCATTCAGTCGATCCAAATGCAACTTCGCCGTCAGAAAGGATGTTTATGTATGCCGCTTTTCCGTTTTCGAGACATGGTGTAATTCGAGCGATAAGGGTGTCGCCGTTAATAAATCGAACACCTCCGTTATATGGTTTGATTACGTCGCCGGTAGGTATGCAACCGTATGTTGGGAGTGTTGCCATTTCAAAGCAACGAGCTTCTTCGCCTTTTGCGAGGAAGCGAACAGGATTGACAAGGGCTATATCAGCCAATGTGCAATCCGGTTCTACATTAGCAATGAACAATTTATCAAAATATGCTTGTGCTGTTGCTTCTAAATTATCATTTTTTTGGCAGTATTGTATATGTCTCAAATGATGTTGGTGGATGCAATGAGCATATTATAATTGATGGTCAGCAGAGGATTACTACGGTTTCTTTACTCTTACTGGCGATTAGGAATTACATTATAGAACATCCGGATCTTGACACAGGTGTGAATCCAAGGAAGATTACAGATGCTTATTTGACGGATGTATATGCAAACAGCGAGAAAAAGTTGAAACTTAAGTTGATTCAAGGTGATGATGAGGCATATGACCGTTTGATAGAAAATGGCACTCCAATTGCCAATAATAATATTACTGCGAATTATAATTATTTCTTTAAAGAAATTTCTAAACGTAATGCTTTGGAAATTAAGGGACTTTATGATGCTGTTATGAAATTGATTATTGTCAATATCAGCTTGAAACCACAGGATGGCGATGATCCACAGCTTATTTTTGAAAGTTTAAATTCAACTGGTTTGGGACTGGATGAGTCAGACAAAATCAGAAACTATGTTCTTATGGGAATGCCGGCAGCGAAGCAGGAGACTTTTTACAAAAAGTATTGGGAACCCTTAGAGAGACTCGTGTCACATAATGATATGAAAACCTTTATTCGCTATTATCTTTCGGTGAAAACAAGGGATTTATTTAAGGAAGACAGGTTGTATTTCAGATTTAAGAGTTTTCGTATGCATCAGGTTTGTACAATCGAAGAGATTTTTGAAGATATTTTGCTATTCGCTGGTTTTTATAAAACTATCCGTCAACCAATAAATAAGAAGAATAGTTATGAAGTCGTTTTGGCTAGAATCAATAAATTGGAAATAAAAAGCTGTACTCCTATTTTGATGGAATTATTTATTGCCCATGAACAGAACCAGCTAAGTGATACCGAATTAACAGATGCATTCCATACCTTAGAGAGCTATATGGCACGAAGAATCATATGTGGTCTTGGAACACAGTATTATAACAAACTGTTTGTTGGTTTGGGAGCAGAGATTGAAAAACTTTTGGAGAAAGGTGGAGCTGCGTATTTAGATGCTTTTAAATCTGCCTTATTAAATAAATCAGGAAAAAGCCGCTTCCCAAATGATCACGATTTTATGGATAAATTTATGACTTTTGAACTTTATAATGCAAAAGCATCTGTCAGAAAATATTTTCTTGAGCGGTTTGAAAATTTCGGAAACCGTGAAATGATAGCGGTTGAGGAACAAATCAGTGATGGTTCTTTAACTATTGAGCATATCATGCCTCAAACATTGACGGAAGAATGGAAGGTGGGGTTAGGAGAACAATGGGAATTAATATATTCCAAATATATTGATACGATTGGTAATTTGACATTAACAGCGTACAATAGTGATTACAGTAATCTCAGTTTTATAAAAAAGAAAACTTTACCAGAGAAAGGTTTTGAGACAAGTAAGTTACGGTTGAATGAGTATGTCAAAAATTGTGAGTCTTGGGGAGAAAGTGAAATCCTTGAACGTGCCCGACAATTATATAAATTAGCGGAACAGATCTGGCCTATGGCTGAAACAGATTATGAATCGCAGGAAGAAGATAATTGGATTTGCTGGGATGATGAGGATTATGATTATACAAATAAAACCATTCTAAAAATTGTACTCATGGGAGATGAGCTGCAGACTGAAAATATTACAGATGCTTATCGGAAAATCAATGTGACTGTTTATAATATGGATCCGGCCGGCTATGTGGCAATGGAAAACTCTTGGAGTGGAACAGATGTGAGGAGAATTCGCAGCCCCTATGAGATAGGACCATCAGTTTATATTACTACGAATCTTAATTCTCAATCCAAGGCGGCTATAAGAGAATTATGTGAATATTTTAAGTTTGATTCCTCAGATTTGCGGTATTTAGTAAAAGCTACATTTGATATTAATAATGAGGCAACATATGATGCTGTAACTGCAGGACAGCTGGCATATCGGCTTATAGAAAAGTTATTGACAGAAGACAAATTAACGGAACAGGAAGTTGAACAACTTAAAGAAAAAGAATTTTGCAGAAAAATGTTTTATAAAGTTGTATATCCAGTGCTGGCTAACAACAGGGAAGACAATAGAGGGAAAAGCAAGAAATGTCGCTATTATAGCAAGCCGATTCAATTTAGAGGAAAGAATATATACATATCGACAGAGTGGTTTGATGAGAGCAGAAAAGATCTGGTGGAATGGTATAAACGGCATACATAAAAAATTAGCGCTGAAAATATCAGGATTGAAATGGAGGCCGCAAAATGGCAGAGAGTCAAAATATAGAATGGAAAGAATCGTGGCGTGACGAATATCTTAAATGGATATGTGGATTTGCAAACGCACAGGGGGGCAAAATTTATATTGGAACACGAGATGATGGAACGGTAATTGGAGTTAGTAATTCAAAAAAGCTGTTAGAGGATATTCCCAATAAAATCCAAAACAAATTGGGAATTATGGTGGATGTAAATTTGCTTACTGAAGGTGAATTGGATTATATTGAGATAGTCGTTAACCCTTGGTCGTTTCCTGTAAATTATAATGGAGAATATCATTACAGAAGCGGCAGTACAAAACAGCTGCTTCGGGGGAATGCATTGACGAGTTTCTTAATGGCAAAGACAGGGCTAAAATGGGATGCGGCGACAATATCCAATCTTGGAGTAGATGATCTGGATCAGGAGAGCTTTGATATTTTCAGAAGAGAGGCCTTGCGAAGCGGGCGAATGACAAAAGAAGATCTGGATATTGCGAATGTCGAGCTGTTGGAAAAACTGGATTTAGTAGTAGATGGAAAACTTAAACGCGCAGGGGCATTGTGTTTTTATCGCAACCCAGAAAAGCTTATTGGTGGATGCTATGTGAAAATCGGAAAATTTGATGGCAGTGAGTTATTATATCAGGATGAAGTGCATGGTTCTTTGCTTATTTTGGCAGATAGGGTGATCGACCTGATTTATTTAAAATATTTGAAAGCAGCAATTTCATATTACAAAGAAACAAGAGTGGAAACCTATCCTTTTGCTCGTGATGCCGTAAGAGAAGCAGTTTTTAACGCTTTGATTCATTGCAATTGGGCTGACAATGTTCCAGTACAGATACGTATCGAAGATGATGCCATGTATATCAGTAATTGCAGCATGTTGCCTTTTGGCTGGACGGTTGAGACACTTTTAAGCACACATGTATCAAAGCCATACAATCCTGATATTGCAAAAGTATTTTATCGTGCAGGATATATTGAGAGCTGGGGACGAGGGATTCAGAAGATTCGGGATGCCTGCAAAAATCTCGGGGCGGATGATCCTGAGTATATTGTTCATGGAGAAGATATTATGGTGAAATTTTCTGCCCTCCAAAGTGCCAAAGTTTTAGATACCAAAGCCCTAAATGTCACAAAAGATGTCACAAAGGATGTCGCAATAGAAATAAAAATATTAGCTTTACTTAAAGAAAATGCATCTATTACTACCACTGAAATGGCCAGGAAGCTATCTGTTAACAGACGAACAATTCAGAGAAGCCTGGATGTATTAAAGAGTAAAGGTACGATTGAACGCAAGGGTGGTAAACGATATGGTTATTGGGAAGTTTACGAATAGTTTTTGTATTCCCATCGTACCATTCCCAGAAGAGAAGGGATGTATATTTTCGCTGGAGTAATCAATATTGGAGTGATAATGATATAGAAAGATTGAGCAGAATCAAGGAATATTATAATTGAAGAATTATAATCTGAAAAAACTTCTGTAGTGCAAATCGTCCATTTAAATGTGTAGATTTTCCTCATCAACGGCGGGGGTATTCAAGTTAAAGAACAGCCGTTGCTTGTCGTTCTCTAAATAAAAAGGAGAAGTGACAATGAAAGAACAATTCATCAATGAAATACAGAGAAAAATGTTGCCATATCTTAATAATGAGCAATTAGTAAAACTCAAAAACATACTGATAGAATCTGTACAAGGATTGACTATCTGTGATGATGGAAATGGACAGCAATTGGAAGAACTTGATGCAGTTAAAGTATTTATTGGAGCAAAGCGTATTGAAGGGTGCTCTGAAAAAACATTGAATTATTATCAAAGTACGATAGAGGCTATGCTTTTCAACATTGGAAAAGCAGCACAACAAATTACGACAGATGATCTGCGATGCTATTTAATTGATTATCAGACACAACGGTGTTCCAGTAAGGTTACGATTGATAATATCCGGCGGATATTATCCAGCTTTTTTTCATGGCTTGAAGACGAAGATTATATCGTAAAGAGTCCTGTACGAAGAATCCATAAGGTAAAAACAGCAAAAGTTGTTAAGGACACTTATACAGACGAGGCAATGGAAATTATGCGTGATGGATGTGGTAATATTCGTGATTTGGCTATTATTGATTTACTGTCATCATCTGGAATGCGAATTGGAGAAATGGTAACACTTAACAGAGAGGATATCAATTTTAATGAACGGGAATGTGTCGTTATGGGCAAGGGGAATAAGGAAAGACTTGTTTATTTTGACGCACGGACAAAAATCCATTTGCAGAATTACTTGGGAAGCCGTACAGATACTAATCCGGCTCTTTTTGTATCACTCAATATTCCATGTGATAGATTAACGATTGGCGGAGTAGAAAAACGTTTGCGAGAACTTGGTCGAAAGCTGGGAATCCCCAAAGTTCATCCCCATAAGTTCCGGAGGACGTTAGCAACGACAGCAATAGATAAAGGGATGCCTATTGAACAGGTACAGCAGCTTTTAGGGCATCAGAAAATTGATACAACCATGCATTATGCAATGGTAAAGCAGCAAAATGTAAAATTGGCGCATAGGAAATATGTAGGATGAGGTATTGATATGGAAGAGCATAAAAGCATAGATGAACTTGTGATAAGAGTTGATGAACGCAATATAGATGAAAGCATATCAGAACTGATTGGCGTCAGTATTGATAAATGTTTTATTAAGTCAGTAGCAAATGTTAATGGAACAGATTTGTCAAAATATAAAATTATCCGGAAAGATGATTTTGCTGTAAGTCTTATGCAGGTTAGCCGAGATGGAAAAATACCAGTTGCAAGAATGATAGAGTATGATGTTGCGATAATGTCGCCAGCATATCCTATTTTTAGAGTAAAAGACAAGAACATTATTCTTCCTGCATACCTCGATATGTGGTTCAAGAGACCAGAATTTGACAGAGAAGCTGCCTTTATTGCGGTTGGTGGGGTAAGAGGAAGTATGCCTTGGGAAGAATTTGCAAAGATGAAGCTACCCGTTCCAGATATTGACAAGCAAAAGAAAATTGTAGAGGCATATGAAGCCATTACAAATCGAATAGAGCTTAAACAGAAGATAAATGATAATTTAGAAGCAACAGCACAAGCATATTTTGATAAATTGTTCATTGCTAATGTAGAACCGGATTGCACATTGGCTGATATAGCCCTTGTCAATCCTGTTCGCTTCCTCGCAAAAGGCGAAGAAGCTCGTTGCTTTGAAATGGCAACACTCCCAACATACGGTTGCATACCTACCGGCGACGTAATCAAACCATATAACGGAGGTGTTCGATTTATTAACGGCGACACCCTTATCGCTCGAATTACACCATGTCTCGAAAACGGAAAAGCGGCATACATAAACATCCTTTCTGACGGCGAAGTTGCATTTGGATCGACTGAATACATCGTTTTCGCTGCAAAGGATAATATGCCATCTTGTTTCTACTATTTTCTAATTAGGAACTCAAGATTCGTCACTTTTGCATTACAGTTTATGAATGGTTCAAGTGGCAGGCAACGAGTTTCCGGCGAGGAATTGGCTTCTTTTCCGATGGTACAACCATCTGCTGAAAAACTCGAAGCATTCAGCATAGTCGGCTATCAAGTTTTGGAGCAAATGAAGGAAAACACAAGTGAAATGCAAAAGCTCAAAAAACTCCAAGAAATAATTGCCATAACTATGTCAAGCCGCTAAATTATCATTTAGGGTAAAATATTTGACAAAAGGGAGATAAAACAAAATGTCATTCAACGAGCGTGCATTAGAACTATCTATCATAGAACTTCTACAAAACAAAGGCTATATCCATCAGATAGGCAATGAATTGATCCGTGAAAAGTCAGAAGTTCTGATAGTAGGCGATTTAAAAAAATATTTGCATACCCGATATGTTTCGGATGAACTGACAGAAAGTGAAATTGACAGCATTATTCTCTCTTTGCGCACCGTAGGTGGAACTTTGTATGAATCCAACAAAACAATTATGTCCATGATAATAGACGGATTTGTGTTCAATCGTGAGGATAGGGATAAGAAAGATATATTTATCGAATTGATAAACTATGGAGAGCCGGGGAAAAATATCTTTAAGATTGTAAACCAGTTAGAGATAGAAGGATGTAATTATCAGGTTCGTATTCCTGACGGTATTATTTATGTGAATGGACTTCCACTGGTGGTATTGGAATTTAAGACCGCAATACAGGAAAACACAACCATAATGGATGCATACACGCAGTTGACAGTCAGATATCAGAGAGATATCCCGGAAATTTTCAAATGCAATGCATTCGTGGTTATCAGCGACGGGGCAAACAGTAAGTATGGCTCATTATCCACCCCATATGAATTTTTTTACGCTTGGAGAAAGGTTCATGATGATGACAGGGAAATGGACGGCATCAATTCTTTGTTTACAATGATAGACGGCTTGTTTGCACAGGACAGGCTTCTTGCGGTGATAAAGAACTTTATCTATTTTCCTGACGCTTCAGACAAAAATACAAAAGTAGTGTGCCGATATCCGCAGTTTTTTGCAGCCAACAATCTGTATGAAAATGTGAAAGCACATATGAAGCCGAATGGCGATGGCAAGGGCGGTACATATTTTGGAACGACTGGATGCGGAAAAAGCTATACAATGCTCTTTCTTACCCGAATGATTATGAAAAGCAGTTATTTTAAAAGTCCAACTATTTTAATTATTACTGATAGAACCGATTTAGACGATCAGCTTTCCAAACAATTTGTTGCGTCGAAACAGTTTATTGGGGATAACAATGTAATAAGCATAGAGTCAAGGGATAAGTTGCGTGAAGAATTACAGGACAAGCCAAGCGGCGGGGTGTATTTGACTACAATACAGAAGTTTACGGAAGATACGCAGCTTTTAACAGACAGATATAATGTGATCTGCATTTCGGATGAGGCTCACCGTTCACAGATTAATCTTGATATGAAAGTGAAAGTTACGGATAAAGGCGTAAATAAAACGTATGGTTTTGCCAAGTATCTGCATGATTCTTTACCGAATGCAACCTATATTGGTTTTACAGGGACACCGATTGATGCCACGGTGGAAGTATTTGGAGATATTGTCGGGCATCCATATACCATGACAGAAGCAGTGAAAGATGAAATAACAGTAAATCTTGTTTATGATGGAAGGGCGGCAAAGGTAACATTGCGTGAGGATAAGCTGCGCGAAATTGAAGAATATTATGATAAATGCGCCAGTCTTGGAACGTCTGAAGAACAGATTGAGGAAAGCCAAAAAGCGGTAGCGCATTTGGATGCGATTATTGGCGATCCTGACCGGCTAAAGGCAGTAGCAAAAGACTTTGTATCATATTATGAGAAAAGAATAGAAGAAGGTTCTACAGTTGCGGGCAAGGCAATGTTTGTATGTGCAAACAGACTAATAGCTTATGCATTTTACCTGAATTTGATGGAACTTCGTCCTGAATGGAAAGAAAAGAGGAAAGTACCGGAGGGTATGGAATTATCGGAAAAAGAGGAAAAGGAATTAAAGCCAATAGAGAAAGTGCGTCTTGTCATGACAAGAAATAAAGATGATGAAAAAAATCTTTATGATATGCTGGGCACAAAGGAAGACAGGAAGGAATTGGACAGGCAATTTAAGAATGTAAAATCCAACTTTAAAATAGCGATTGTGGTTGATATGTGGCTGACAGGATTTGATGTGCCGTGTCTTGATACAATTTATATTGATAAGCCAATCCAGCAGCATACATTGATACAGACGATTTCCAGAGTGAATCGTGTCTATGAGGGCAAGGATAGAGGTTTGATTGTCGATTATATTGGCATCAAGAAAAATATGAATATTGCGCTTCGCAAATATACAAATTTCGAAAAAGAGGAATTGGATGACATTAGTCAGGTGGTGACAATTGTTTTGGATCAGCTTGAAGTGTTGGATCAGATGTTTCACAAATTTAATGCAAAGTATTATTATATGGGAAGCCCGGTGGAACAGTTAAATTGCCTGAATAGGGCAGTAGAGTATGTTCAAATGACACAGGATTTGGAACTTCGGTTTATGGCAGCAGTAAGAAAAATGAAACAGGCATTTAATTTATGTAGTTCCAGTGAACGGTTTACCGATGCAGATATTGAAAAAGTGCATTTTTATCAGGCGGTGCGATCGGTACTGTTTAAACTGACAAAAGGAGAGGCGCCGGATATTTCCCAAATGAATGCCAGGGTTCGTGAACTGCTGGATAGCGCAATACAGTCTGACGGTATTGAAGAACTATTTGAGACGGGTAAGCATATAGATATAGATATTTTCAGCGATGAATATATGGCAAGGATTGAAAAGATTCATATGCCTAACACAAAGATTAAAGCATTACAGAGATTGTTGTCCTATGCGATTGAGGAATTTAAGAGGGTAAACAAAATCAAAAGTATTGAATTTGCAGAGAGAATGAAGGCAGTTGTTGAAACTTATAATAACCGAAGGAGAGATGAGGCTTTTGCAAATGAGGTCCTTAATGATGTGGCAAACCAGCTTGCGGATTTAATACATGAATTGAAAGCGGAAAGAAATTCCTTTAAAAATGTAGGGATTGATTATGAGGAAAAAGCTTTCTATGATATTTTGTTTGCTGTATCAAAGAAGTATGAATTTGAGTATCCGAATGATAAAATGATAGAGTTATCAAAAGAGATTCGGATAGTTGTAGATGATAAGGCAAAGTATACCGATTGGTCTACCAGAGAGGATATTAAAGCAAATTTGCAGGTGGATTTGATTATCTTGTTGGATAAATACGGGTATCCGCCGGTTACGATAGATGATGTTTATAAGGAAGTACTGGAACAGGCGGAGAATTTTAAGAAGTATGCGAGATAATGTGCAAATTTATTGAATCATTGTTATATAATGTGGAAAATCGTGAGAGCAATGAAAACGTATATTTCTATGATAAAGATTAAAAACTTTTGGGACTTAAAGGATTTGACGGTTTTATGAAATATAATTGGTGCGGGTATTACCGGAAAGCGTATGAAAAGAAAAAGAAGGAAAATATTGTATTAGCCGGAAAAGTGGCGGATGCGGAGGGAAGGAGGGAAGAATTGCAGGCGAAGTATGCGGCGATCTGTGCAAACCCTCTCTATAAAATGACAAGGCCGTTTTATCTGGTGAAGCGGGGATGCGGAAAGATCGTGCGCAAAACGAAAAAAGTGCTGCGGGGAGGCATGGGCGGTTTTTCGATGGAAGCGGGAAGTATGTACTTAGGCGGAGGTGCTTTTTCGGAGGAAACAGGAGACATGCGCTTAGGCAGGGAAGGGAATGCAGAAAAGGCGACACCGGAGAAGCTTTCGGCATCTTACAAGGAAAGGCTTGCGTTTCAGAGGGAGAGCTACAGCCAGTGGATCAGGGAAGAGGAGCCTGTTTTATGGAGACAGTGTGAGGAAACTCTGCAGATCGAAAGATCCAGGACCGGGGACGGAGGGCATAGGCGGTGCCGGGTGGCCGCTTATCAGGAACTGGCGGATATAACAGATTTGGAGCAGGTGCTGGGTAAAAGGAAAGAAAATAACGATAAAGAAGAGGAAAATTTTGATAAAAGTGAGCCGGGAAAACGGGAAACGGAGCCGGATATCCTTCTTCTGGCAGAAGATCCCGGGGATCTGGATGAAAAGGCGGTTTCTTATATAGAAGACTGGTTTATGGTTCATCCGGAGACGAAATTGTTTTACGGGGCGGAGGATCATCGTTTCCCGGGTGGCTGCAGCTTAAGAGGATCTGATGGGCGCAGGGAAAAATACAGCGATGAAAAAGCAGAAAAAAGATATTTTCCGTGGTTTAAACCATGTTGGTCAACAGATACGTTATTGGGATTTTTTTATTTCGGCAGTTATCTTGCAGTGGATCTTGCATGGGCAAAAGGGACAAAATTATCGGGATATGCGGATGGAAAACAGAATTTATATGACTTTACATTTCGGCTTTTAAAACCTTATTTTGAAATACAAAAGCAGGGAAATTTAAATAAAGACAGAAAAATGCAAGATGTTCCTGCATTTTCAAAACGGGAAAATGATGATTTGACGATGGACGATACATTTTGCGAAAAGGGCGGATTGACATCGGAAAATATAATTAATTTATATGCTTTGGAGAATGAGGAAGATGCAGGTAAGACATTATCGCCGGAGGGGATATTTGATTCGGATATTGTGTGCACAGACCTGATCTTATATCACCAAAGCAGTGAAAAAGCACCGGAAATGATACCGGACGGGGAATATTTTTTGCATACCGGAGAAATGAATACGGGGGCGGACCATGAATTCTGGGGATATGAAAAAAAGTATGCGGAAATAAAGAAGGATTTTTTAAATAACATATGTTATGGAAAAAAGGAAGGAGAAAAGGAACAGACTATAAAATATCAGGCGTTTTTTTATCAGACACTGCATCCGGAGGTGTGGTCTGTTGTACCGGATATTGCGGTGAAAGCGGAAAACATGGACGGGATTCTGGTTTCCGTCGTGATTCCGTCAAAAGACCATCCGGAACTTTTAAAAAAATGTATCGGCTCATTTCTGGAGAGAACCTCTCTGACCGGGCTGCAGGGCGTTGTTGAGTTTATTATTGTGGATAACGGCAGTAATGAAAAAAACCGGCAAACCATTCAGGCGTTTTTGGAATCTGTAGAAGTGGAGTGTCATTATATATATCATCCGATGTCGTTTAATTTTTCTGCCATGTGCAATCTCGGGGCGGCGCAGGCGGGCGGGGAATATATTTTGCTGCTCAACGACGATATGGAGATTATCGAGGAAAACTGGCTGCGTATCCTGCTGGGACAGGCGCTTTTGCCGGGGACCGGGGCAGTGGGCGCAAAGCTCTGGTATCCGGATGGGGAGAAGATACAGCATGCGGGCGTTACCAATATGCATATCGGCCCGTCCCATAAACTGGTGACATTTCCGGATGACCGGACTTATTATTATGGGCATAATACGGTAACTTATGATATGATAGCAGTGACGGCGGCGTGCCTGCTGGTGAAAAAGTCGATCTATCAGGAGGTGGGCGGTCTGGATGAGGATATGGCCGTTTCCTATAATGATGTGGATTTCTGTTTTAGAATATTTGAGGCAGGATATCGGAATGTGATCCGCAATGATGCGGTCCTGCTGCATCACGAGTCGGCAAGCCGGGGGCTGGATGAACTATCTTCGGAAAAATGGCTGAGACTTTTGCAGGAAAAGACAAAATTATATAAAAAACATCCGTTATTTTATAAAAGCGATCCCTACTACAGTGAACAGCTTGCGGATCACGCGCCGGATTATCGTATCGGATATCAGTATCCATATGAAAGGCGGCTTTTGACAGCGGAACCGGTGCGGCGGGAGAGGAAGGAGAAGCTGCAGAAAATAAGTTCCGGTATGGTGATGCTGACTGTGGAACGGGCAGGGGATCAGCATAAGATCCATCTGGATGAGCCGGATATTGTGGAGGCGGAAGGCTGGTGCTATATGCTGGATCAGGATAACTGTCTGTTTGAGCGGTGGCTGATCCTGGAAGCCGGACAGGGGGATTTTTATTATCAGATCCCGGTAAATGAGCGGCTGCGTCCGGATGTGGAGGCGATTCTGCCGCAGCAGAAGAATATCGAGTTGTCCGGGTTTACATGCAGGATATCAAAGGGAGATGTTGTTTCCGGCGATTATATAGTGGGCATGTTATATAGAAATGTGTTGAACGGCAGGTTGTTTTATCGAAGGAGTGACAGAGCTTTCAAGTGTTGAGGAATGTGGATGCCGTGAGAGATATTTCTCTCACGGCCGGGTTTAAACATTAGCTGAGTTATCATTTAAGAAAGAGCAGGTATTTACAGTTGAGCAAAGAGCAGGAGAATACAACAGAGATCATACCGGAGGAATTGCCGGAGCCGGAGCAGCTTGCCTATTACAGGGATGCTTATTTCAGGGAGAGAAAAAAGGCGGCGCAGCTGGCAGGGCGCCTTTCCGATGCGAATGCGCAGGTGGAGGATCTGTCGGAAAAGCTGGCGAGGATCAAGGGAAGCGGGATCTGGAAGCTTGCGAAGCCTGCAAGAAGCCTTTACCATCTGATAAAACGGACAAAGGAGAGGGTGGGGAATTACGGATCTCCGAAGGGGATCGCCCGGAAGGTCAGAAATAAAATGATCGAGAGACAGGCGAGGGCGCAGCATGGTACTGCGGGTTTTCCGTCGCCGGAGGAAGCGGAAAGGCAGAGAAAGACGAAGTTTTCGAGAGAGATCCGTTTCAGTATTCTGGTGCCGCTTTATAATACGCCGAAGAAGTTTCTGACGGAAATGCTGGATTCGGTGGTAAACCAGACTTATGAGAACTGGCAGCTCTGTCTGGCGGACGGCTCGGACGGGGAGCACGGGTTTGTGGAAGAGATCTGCCGGGAATATGCGGCAAAGGACGGGCGCATCTGTTACCGGAAGCTGGAGAAAAATGAGGGCATATCGGGAAATACAAATGAATGCTTGAAGATGGCGGAGGGGGATTTTATCGGACTTTTCGACCATGATGATGTGCTGCATCCGTCCGCACTGTATGAATATATGAAAAAAATCTGTGAGGAAGATGCGGATTATATTTATTGTGATGAGACGACTTTTAAGGGAAACAAAACAATAGATGATATGCTGACGCTGCACTTTAAGCCGGATTTTGCTATCGACAATCTGCGCGCCAATAATTATATCTGTCATTTCAGCGTGTTTGATAAAAAACTGCTGGATGGTATGGAACTGTTCCGTTCCCGGTTTGACGGCAGCCAGGACCATGATATGATCCTGCGGCTTACTTCCCGGGCGAAGCATGTGGCGCATGTGCCGAAGCTTCTTTATTACTGGCGTTCCCATAAAGCCAGTGTGGCGGCGGACATTAACGCGAAGAGTTATGCGATTGAGGCGGCAAGGGGGGCTGTGGCGGATCATTTAACGGTGAACGGATTTGAGAATTTTGAGATCGTCAGCACAAAGGCTTTTGAGACGATCTTCCGTGTGAAATATGAAATACAGGGAAATCCGAAAATTTCCATTGTGATTCCGAACAAGGATCATGCGGAGGATCTGTCACGGTGTGTGGAATCAATCTTAAAGCAGTCTACCTATGACAATTATGAGATCATCATTGTGGAGAATAATTCTGTTACGCCGGAAATAGAAGAGTACTATAAGAGTCTGGAGAAGTATGCGAATATCCGGATCGTGCGGTATGAGGGAGAGTTTAATTACGCAAAGATCAACAATTTCGGCGTTTCTTTTGCTGCCGGAGAATATCTGGTGCTATTAAATAATGATACGCAGGTGATCTCCATCAACTGGATGGAGGAACTTCTGATGTTTGCCCAGCGGAAGGATGTGGGGGCAGTGGGAGCGAAACTCTATTATGCGGACAAGACCATCCAGCATGCGGGTATCGTGATCGGGCTCGGCGCCCACCGGACAGCAGGGCATACCCATTACCGGGTGGCACAGACGAATCTCGGATATATGGGCAGGCTTTGTTATGCCCAGGATGTGACAGCGGTGACGGGCGCCTGTCTGATGGTGCGGCGTTCTGTTTATGAAGAACTTGGCGGTCTGGATGAGAGCTTTGCGATCGCGCTGAATGATGTGGATTTCTGTCTGCGGCTCAGAGAAAAGGGGCTTTTGAATGTCTGGAATCCGTATTGTGAACTGTATCATTTTGAGTCTATTTCCAGAGGACTCGATGATGCGGGCGAAAAGGCAAGACGCTATGACGAGGAATCGGCAAGGTTCAGAGAGAAGTGGAAAGAGGCGCTTGAAAAAGGCGATCCCTACTATAATCCCAACTTTTCACTGGATCGGAGCGACTATGCGCTGAAGGTATGAGGAGTGCGCCGCGTATTGTGTGAAAAAAGAAGGAAACAGTATGAGTAAAAAACGTTTGGAATATATGGATATGGTAAAGGGCGTGGGAATCCTCGGTATTGTCGTTATGCATTCCACGACAGTGCCCCTGCAGGCAATCTGGTGGATATCCTCTGTTGCGCCGCCTCTTTTTTTCCTTTCTTCCGGGATGCTGGCAGGTTATACGAAAGAGCCGGAAAAGAAGGGAAGGGAGGTGCTGGCGGGAAAGGCGCGCTCTTTATTGCTGCCGTTTTTCTGTTTCAGCCTGCTCTATATTCTGCGGGATCTTTTGCGGGTGTTTATGGGGATTTCCGATATAGAGGAAGTATGGCTGGGGCTGAATGATACGGTTACGCTCTGGGGAAGTTCCGTGCTCTGGTTTTTGCCGGCCCTTTTTCTGGCGGAAAGTATGTTTATCTTTTTGAGGAAGATTTTTTTGCACAGAAAATATGCGCTGCTGTGGACGGCACTTGCCTGTCTTATACTGACAGTTGTGTCGTTTTTGATAAACGGTGGACTGAAGCCGCTGGAAGGGTTTTTTTTATCAAAGCGGCTGCTTTACGCACTGCTCTGTGTGATCCGGACCATTTTGCGGGCTGTTTACGCGCTGCCCTTTGTCTGTGTGGGTTTTCTTTTGTTTGAGACAGGTAAGGCGTTTTGGGAGGGAAAAAAGAGGATTCCTTTAGCCGGGCAGCTTGCGGGCGGGATCGTTTTGTTTGTTTCGGGGATTCCGATCAGTGTGGCAAACGGCTATTTTGATTTCCGCAGCCTGAGTTTCGGGGAGATGCCTGTTTTATTTTATCTCTCCGCCGTGCTCTCTTTTACAGGGATCGTCCTTATCTGCAGGAGTTGTCCGCCGTTTAAACCGCTGTTGTTTTTCGGGAAAAACTCCCTGATCATGATGGCGACCCATATTGATTTTTATTTTCTGTATATCAGCCTGAATCTGGCAAACAGGATCGACGGGTTTATTCCGGGATGGAATCGCGTATTTTTCTTTGTGAATGTGGTGGGGATCATTCTGATTCTGGAAATACCCTGCATTATGGTGATCAACAGATTTTTTCCGTTTTTCTCCGGGAGAGGACGGCGGAGGGGAAAGAAACGGGTTTCGGGAAAGGCGGGCTGAAAGGGCAGATGGGAAAACAGATCAACTACTGGATGGATTACGACAGCTTTTTATTGCTGGCACAGAAGGCCCTTGATCTGGGCTGCAGGATCGTGAAGGAAGATCTGGATGCCGGGAAGGTGACACAGAGCAATGATATCGGCATAGTAACGCCTTACGGAAAATACAAGCGTATCGGTTACTACTTTCATCTGCCTGAAGCCGGTGAGATCAAAGTCGGGCTGTATAACGGCATGGAACGGATAGACTCCGGATTTTCCGCAACCGGCAACGCCGTTATCGAGGCGGGTTATTCCTTTATCTGGAAAGAGCCGGAGGGCGCCTGCGGAACCCGGGAGATTAAAGAACTGCGGAGAGCGAGAATTTACTGTATAACGGGATATTACGATGAGAACGGGGCATATATTCCGAGGCCGGATTGCCTGACAAGGGTTTATAACGCGCTGGCAAGATATGTAAAAAAACTGGCGCCCTGTACGGAGTTTGCAGATAAGCGGATCAGTATAAAAGATGAGGATTACGGGAAAGAGTATGAATACAGACATAAGGAATATGTGACAGGGGCGTGCCTGGATATGGTAAACAATGAAGGGTATGTATTGTGCTGAACTGAAAAAGGCGGAGATTTCCGCCTTTTAATATATCTAAATACTTAGAATAAATCGTGACAAATAAGTAATAAAAATATATTTATAAATAAATTCACAAGAACTTCGCGACTGCCTCTATAACCTTTTTCACGGTTCCTTCTTTAAAAGGACTGCTCAGATTCCCGAGTGCAAGGAGTTCAGGATAACTCTTTGTGCCGCCGGCGCAGCAGAGACGGTGATAGTCTTTCCATGTCGCCTGAAAATCGTCTGCCATACGTTCATAATATTCCAGTGAACCGATCCGCGCCAGTGCGTAATCAATATAGTAGAAAGGACATACAAAAATATGCAGCTTTTGCATCCAGAATCCGCCCTGTTCCAGAAATGTATTTCCGTCATAATTGCGCCAGGGGAGGTATTTTTTCTCAAGTTCCCGCCATACTTTTCTTCTTCCGGTGCTGTCAGTTAATCGTTCCATATAAACCCGATGCTGAAATTCATCGACACAGGCTATATAGGGTATGAACTGAAGTTCGCTCCATAAATGGGCTTTGCGGTACTTTTCAGCCTGATCTCCAAAAAACAGCTCCATCCAGGGGTAGGTGAATAATTCCATTGTCATGGACGGGATCTCGTCAACTTCTTCCGAGGAAAATACCTGCTCGGAGAGAGGAATTTTCCGGGAGGCTTCAAAAGCCTGAAAAGCGTGCCCTGCTTCATGAGTCAGCACTTCCACATCCGCATCTGTGCCGTTGAAGTTTGAGAAGATAAAGGGCGCCTTGTATTCAGGAAGTATGGTGCAGTAGCCGCCCTGCTGCTTGCCCGGTTTTGTCTCCAGATCAAACAGGCCATATTGCAGCATGCAGTCAAAAAATATACCTGTCTCCTCAGAAAGTTCGCGGTACATCTTTCCCGCCTGCGCGAGCATTTCATCTTTTGAGCCTTTCGGAACGGCGTTTCCCTCGGGGTAGATAAGGGATTCATCGTAATAATAAAGTGTTTCTATGCCGAGCCGCTCCTTCTGTTTTTCAAATAGAGTGCGGCAGAGAGGAACGACATATCGGAGGATCTGTTCACGGAACAGCGCAACATCATCGGGGGTGTAGGTATATCGTTTGTTCTGCAGAAAGACCATTTCCTCATAGCCGGAGAAGCCGAGATTTTCTGCCATTTTCAGGCGGATGTCTATAAGTTCGCTGTAGATTTCATCCAGTTTTCCGGAGATGGATTCATACAGTGCCGCCCAGGCCTCCATCGCTTCTTTCCGTACCTGCCGTTCAGTGCACTGCATTTTCTTTAAAAGGCCGTAGAAGTTCAGTGTTTCCCCATGGAAGTCTGTCTGGGAGGAAGCGACGATTTTGCTGTATTCCTGCGTGAGTGCGCTTTCCCGTATCTGAAGTTCCACGTTACACTGGTCGGCAAGGCGTATGCGGCTTCGCACATTATGTATATAGTAAGAGCCGAATTCGTTTTCAAAGTCCTTCAGGAACCGGCTTTTCAGGAATGCTTCATGGAATTTCTTCATTTCCACCTGGATATTTGGCTTTACATTGTGGAAATATTCCATCTCCTTCTCATAAAATGCATCCAGCGTATTGATGCTGTTGCGGATGTAAGCGAGTTCCCCCATGGTGGTGAAGTGTTCCTGCTGACGGTTCAGATCCAGAAAGATTTTTCTTGCCCCGGCGTAATTTTCACATCGGGCAAGGGCAGCGGCAGCTTTGTCAATTTCTGCAAGAAGTGCCTTGCCATCCGGTCTTAGATAGGTTAGGTTTGAAAAATGTTCCATGACGGCCTCCTTTTTGATTGAATATAAGGGCAGAGCGCAAAACGTGCTGCCCGCTGCATAGCATAAGGACGAATGCGTCTGTTGCATAGCATAAGGACAAGTGTGTCCGTTGCATAGCATAAGGACGAAAGTGTCCGTTGCCTATATATTCATGAATATTATAGTGAAAATAACAGGAACGGTCAATATTCACTTTATAGAATATCGGCGAAATGGATCTTCCGGTGTATGAAATTGGTCTGACAAACTATGAAGTAAGACTGATGTTTCATTCCATGGCAAAATGCTCATGTACGGTAAAGAAGCAAGTAACCGAAAACAAGAGATAGACCGCCAGCACCGCACTATTCCGAATCAAAGAAACGAAAGACCAAAAGACAAGCACCGTGAAAATGTGTATAAACTTGCTATTCCGTCATGGAAAAGTTAAAGTGCAGCTTTCCCACATTCTGCAAACAGACTTTCCCACAACTCCATAAGATAGCAAGTTATGCACATTACGCACAGTGCCGACTACTCCGGAATCCATTTCATATATATATCACTAAAAAATCGAAACTTGTCAAGCCATGTCAAGATTTTTATGATATTCTTATTAGATGATGTTGGGGTCAAAAGTCCCTATAGTACCTTGAAAATTTTACACAAACACACTATTTTCCTCCCGCTGTGATATACTGTATCTATCAAGTGAAGGTGGTAAATACATATGTCATTTAGAACAAATTCTTATCAGCAGTTATCTCTTACAGACAGTTTTTCCGGGCTGACGTTCCGGGAGCAAAAGGCATTAGAACACTCATGGGCAAAATCATTTGCAGAGGATATTTTCCCCTTCATAAATGAAGAATCATTTGAAGTTCTATATTCTTCTAATGCCTCAAGACCAAATACACCAGTAAATGTCTGTATTGGTGCATTGATCATTAAAGAAGTTTTCGGCATTTCGGATGATGAAATCGTTGAAAATTTAATGCTGGATCCCCGGTATCAGTATGCTCTTCATACTACAAGCTGTGAAGAACAGCCTCTGAGTGACAAAACACTTTCACGCTTCCGCAAACGCTGCTATGATTATGAGTCTGCTTACGGAATAGATTTACTCCATAACTGCATTACAAGCTTGAGTGAGAAAATCGCAAAAATGATGGATCTTAATCCCCGAATCAAGCGGATGGATTCTATGATGATTGCTGCAAATATCAGAAAACTCAGCCGTACAGAGCTGCTTTATACCTGCGTGGCAAAGCTGGCTGTTTATTTCCATAAAAATAATCCGGATGTCCTGCCGGAAGACTTTGGACATTATTGTGACCCGAATGATTACAACAGAACCTTTTACTACAATAATGATTCTGAAACGGATAACCGATTAAAGAACATCCTCAAAGACGCAGATAAACTACTGTCTATATGCGGTTCCGACTATGATGACGTTACGGAATATCAGCTTCTGGTCCGCTGCCTTTCGGAACAAACCGTTGTAAAAGAAGCGGTTCGCCGTCTCCGCACAAAAGAAGACGGTGGGCTTCATTCCGGAATCCTTCAGAATCCTTCTGACCCAGATGCAACTTTCAGGGAAAAAGCCGGGAAAGAACATCGGGGGTATGCTGCCAATCTGGAAGAGACAGTCGGTAAAAACGGCTCTGTCATCACGGATTATCAGTACGAGCAGAACAACTACAGCGACAGCCGGTTTTTGAAAGACAGCCTGGGACGCAAGGAAGTACAGGAAGAAGAAACGATCCTTGTTACAGACGGTGCTTATTCAGGAAAAGCAAACCATGATCTTGCCAAAGAAAAGAACATCCGTCTGGTTAATACCGATTTATCCGGAAAGCCTGTCGATGATATCCTTGCAGATTTCGTCTTTAACGAAACAGGAACAAAGGTTTTGAGATGTCCGGCAGGATATGAACCAAAATCCTGTGGATATACAGGAAGTAAATCCCGGCAGTTCCATATATCGTTTAAAAGAGATCAGTGTGCAGGATGCCCGAACAAAGACCGGTGCAAAGCGAAGATTCATAAACGAGTCAGTTCAGTAACGGTATCGGTAAAAGCCCATGAACGGGCAAAGCAACAACGGTACATGGGAACGGAAGAATTCCACAATCTTTTAAAAATCCGAAATGGAGTAGAAACAGTACCCTCCATTTTGAGAAGAATCTACCATACTGACAGGATGCCAGTCAGAGGACTGATAAGCGGAAGATTTTTCTTTGGCTGCAAAATCGGGGCATTGAACTTTAAAAAGCTCTTCACATATCGGAAGGGCCTGGGGCACTATGCCGAAAACCTGGTATTGGTATGATAAAGCTGAAGCCAACTATCCAATATCACAGATAAATATGCAAAATCTTATCCTCATAAGGATTGTGTAAAATTTTCAAGGTACTATATAGGAAGTCAGAGAGTTTCTAAAAACTCTTTTGACCCCAACATCATTAGATAACAGGGGAGGTGAAATGATGTCGGATAATCGCTTATTCAAAATGTTATATTATCTTTTAGACAAGGAACATGCTACGGCTCCTGAATTAGCAGCTGAATTTGAAGTTTCTACAAGAACAATTTATCGTGACGTAGAAGCATTAAGCAGTGCGGGTATCCCGATCTATGCTGAACCTGGAAGAAACGGCGGTATATACTTATTGCAGGATTTTATTTTGGACAGAGCAATATTATCCGAAAATGAGAAGCAGGAAGTATTAACGGCAATACAAAGTATATTTGCCACAGGCTATACTGGAGAAAAAGAATTACTAACAAAGTTATCAGCGATTTTCAATGTAAATACAAGAAATTGGCTTGAAGTGGATTTTTCACGTTGGGGAAAACGTATTTATGATAACTCAAAATTTGAAATTTTAAAAACAGCGGTGATTCAGTGCAGAGAAGTAAAGATAGTTTATGAAAACTCTAACAGCAGAAGAAGCACACGAATCGTTCAACCATTAAAAATATCTTATAAATCAAAAGAATGGTATTTAAAAGCGTTTTGCATGGAAAAACAAGATTTTCGCACATTCAAATTAAACCGTATATTAGAGCTGGAATTATTAGAGGACACATTTGTGCCAAGACCATACCCGGAAGAAAAAAACAATCTGCAACAGATATACCCTAAAATAGTCCTTTCGTTTTCAAAAGCTATTGCATATCGTGTCTATGATGAATTTGACGAATCAGAAATTGAATATCAAAAAAACGGTGATTTAATTGTTTGTACTGAAATGCCAGTTGATACATGGCTTACTGGTTATCTGCTTTCATTCGGGGCACAAGTTGAAATCATTGAACCAAAGTATTTAAAAGGTATTTTAGCTGAACAGGCACAAGAAATATATAAAAAAAATAAACCTTGACAAAAGGTGTCAAGATATATGTGCTATACTAATGACCATAGCAATACAACTATACAGAAACTTTAAGCACAATTTAGAAAGAAAGAGGTAACAAAAATGAATGAAATGAATCAGAAATTTTGTCAGTGCTGCGGTATGCCTATGGGAGATACTGATGAACTGTACGGAACAAATGCAGATGGCAGCAAAAATGAGGAATACTGCAAGTATTGTTTTGAAAACGGTAAGTTTACTTTTAATGGTACGATGGAAGAAATGATTGAGGTATGTGTACCGAATATGGCTGCTGCTAACCCCGATATGAGCGAAGAAGAAGCAAGAAAAATTATGCTTGAATGGTTTCCGACACTGAAACGCTGGAAAAACTAATTTTGATATTGTCATTTCTATCGTTCAATGATTAGTAAAAAAAGTGATATCATTTTTGTTGATGGGTAATCAAGGGGCGGTAGTTAAAATTGCCATCACCCCTTTGAATTATAAAAGCAGCCATAAACTATGCATCGCCCTATGTGGAAGAAAGGGGGAATCAACTATGCCTTGCACAGAAGCATACAGAGAACACATCATGTATACGTTCAATGGCTTTTGCAAGACCGTCATACGCTTTGCGGCTATCAACGCATGGCGTGACAGGAGCAGGCGGCGGCAAAAAGAAATATCCCTTGAATACCTCACAGAAGAAAAGTTTTACCCCTTAGGCACAACAGATGAATATTTTGAAGCACCCTACGAAGAACACCCTATAACGATATGCGGTCAGACAGTTATCCTTACTAATGGGGAGCTTGCCGCCGCCCTGTTATCTTTGCCGGAGAAGAACCGGGAAATTATTTTCCTTTACTTTTTCGGGCATTACACACAGCAGGAAATCGGGGAAATGTACGGACGCTGCCGGAGTACGACAGGGTATCAAATCCGCAGGACTTTACAGCTCCTGCACAAAGAAATGGAGGTGCTTTCATATGGGGAATCCAAACCTTTTGCACTATGAAACGATTGTCCGGGCAACCAGCGGAGAGCCGGAAGCCGTGGACGAGGTTTTGCGGCATTACAGCAAGCGTATCCGAATTGCCGCCATTGAAAACGGGCATATCGACAGAGATACCGGGGACAGCATAAAACAGCGGCTTGTTGCTTCCCTATTCAAATTTCGTTTTGATGGGCAGGAAGTATAAGGAATTGCTTTCATTTTTGAAAAAATGGAGGTATAATGGAGCAACGCTAAAAAATTACAGAGGTGTGCTTATGGAATATATCAGAGTAACAAATGAGAATATAGAAAAAGAACATATATGTTGTGCAATTTCAAACAATAATGATATTCAAGTGTCATCAAAAAAAGAATGGTTAAAAGAACGTTTTGATGATGGTTTGGTTTTTTTAAAAAGTGAACAACGGGGAAAGTGTTTTATTGAATATATACCCGCTGAAAATGCTTGGAATCCCATTGTCGCAGATAGCTATATGTATATTGACTGTTTATGGGTAGCCGGTTCTTTTAAAGGACATGGTTATGGGGCAGAACTACTGAATATTTGCATTGAGGATAGCAAAAACAAAGGGAAAAAAGGACTATGTATATTATCTGCGGCAAAGAAAAAGCCTTTTCTGGCAGACCCTAAATTTTTAAAATACAAAGGGTTTGCCGTCAGCGATGAAGCGGATAACGGTATTCAGTTATGGCATTTATCTTTTACCGAAAACGCTTTATTGCCCAAATTCAAAGAATGTGCAAAACACCCTCATATTGATGAGATGGGATATGTTCTGTATTACACTAATCAGTGTCCGTTTAATGCAAAATACATTCCTGTAATTGAAAACATTGCGAAAGAAAAATCTATACAATTCAAGTCGGTTCACTTACAGAACAAGAAGGACGCACAAAACGCTCCAACACCAATTACAACTTATGCATTATTTTTAGATGGTAACTATATTACAAACGAGCAGATGAATGATAAGAGGTTTTTGAAATTATTAGAAAAGTAACTTTTTTGCGCGAACTGGCCCGTTTTTTACAAGAAGAATATTATGTTGTTTTAATGGATTTTCCGGCGCAGCTCAGAGCTTATTATATCAATGGAGATACGCAGAGCACATTCCAATCCGTCATTTTGGCAGGTGTGTATGATATAAAAAATTTTAGGAGTAAGATCAGGACGGATGAAAATCATAAACTGAATAGTCCGTGGAATATTGCCGCGGATTTTAATATTGATATGAGTTTTTTGCCGGAAGAGATTGCCGGAATGCTGCGGGATTACGAAAAAGATCATCAGACAGGGATGGAGATCGGGAAGATATCCGGAACTTGATCAGATGATAAGGAAGTTGCTGTTTACCGGAAAAAGTATTGTGTATAATGCGGAAATGTAAGAAATTATTTCCATTCCCGGAAAAGTCTGTTATAATGGAGCAAGGGAAAGGAATTGTCAAACTTTTACAGACAATTTTTCTGTCAATCTGGAATGAAGAAAATGGAGGGATTACAAATGGACTACAAAGAGCAGTATGATTTCTGGTTATCAGACGCCTATTTTGACGAAGCGACAAAGCAGGAGCTTCGCGATATCGCAGACAATGAGAGTGAGATCGAAGATCGGTTCTACAAGGATCTGGAATTCGGTACAGGCGGCCTTCGCGGCGTGATCGGGGCGGGTACGAACCGGATGAACATCTATACAGTGAGAAAAGCGACTCAGGGCCTTGCCAATTATATTCTGAAACAGGGCGGGCAGGAGAAGGGCGTGGCGATCGCCTATGACTCCAGAAATATGTCCCCTGAATTTGCGGATGAAGCGGCGCTCTGTCTGGCAGCTAACGGCATCAAGGCATATGTGTTTGACGCGTTGCGCCCTACGCCGGAACTTTCCTTTGCGATCCGGGAACTGGGATGTATTTCAGGTATCGTTGTGACGGCAAGCCATAACCCGCCGGAGTACAACGGCTATAAGGCGTACTGGGAGGACGGTGCCCAGGTGACGGCACCCAAAGATAAAGATATCATCGAAGAAGTGCGCGCGGTGACGGACTATAATGATGTAAAGACCATGGATAAGCAGGAAGCCATGGATAAGGGCCTGTATCAGGTGATCGGAAAAGAGATCGACGACAGATACATGGAAGAACTGAAAAAACAGATCATCCATCCGGAAGTGATCAAAGAGATGGCTGATGATATTAAGATCGTATACACACCGTTCCACGGAACAGGCAACGTGCCGGTGAGGCGGATTCTCTCCGAGCTGGGCTTCAAGCATGTGTATGTTGTACCGGAACAGGAACTGCCCGATCCCGCGTTTACTACATTGGATTATCCGAATCCGGAAGATCCGAAGGCATTTACACTGGCTCTTAAACTGGCAAAGGAAAAGGATGCGGACGTGGTGCTGGCAACAGATCCCGATGCGGACAGACTGGGTATCTACGCCAAAGACAAGGCGACCGGCGAATATGTTTCCTTTACCGGTAATATGTCCGGTATGCTGATCGCTGAATATATCATGCGTGAAAGAACTGCAACCGGTAAGATGCCTGAGAATCCAGCCATGGTAACAACCATTGTAACAACGAATATGACCCGCGCTATTGCGGAAGACTATAAGGCAAAGTTTGTGGAAGTACTGACCGGCTTTAAGTATATCGGTGAACAGATCAAGCTGTTTGAACAGGATCATTCCTACAACTATGTATTCGGCCTGGAAGAGAGTTACGGCTGTCTTGCGGGCACCCATGCAAGGGATAAGGATGCGGTTGTGGCGGTAATGTGTCTGTGCGAAGTGGCTGCATGGTGCAAGAAGCACGGCATTACGCTCTGGGATCAGATGATCAATCTGTATGAGAAATACGGTTATTATAAAGAGACACAGTACGCAATTACGATGAAGGGCATCGACGGCTCGAGACAGATCGCGGCGATCATGGATAAGCTTCGCAGCAATCCGCCGAAAAACTTCGGCGAACTGCAGGTAGTGGAGATGCGCGACTATGATCTGGATCAGGTGACCAATATGGCGACCGGCGGAGTGACGCCTACGGGGCTTCCGAAGTCCAATGTGCTGTACTTTGAACTGACTAACGATTCCTGGTGCTGTGCGCGCCCTTCCGGCACGGAGCCGAAGATCAAATTCTATATGGGCGTAAAGGGAACCGGTCTGGAAGATGCGCAGGCGAAGGTGGAAGCGCTGACAGAGGCAGTGAAGGCGCTTTTGTAAAAGTATAAAACCGGATGCCGGGGATGGAGAATTTTATTTCCATCCCGGCTGGTTATAGTCATAATAATTTATCAGCGCCGGGATATAGATCGGTATAGATATAAAAGAGTTTCCTGCGAATGGTTTTGGTATGATACGTCAGAATATCGGTAAGACAATAAACTACATGAAACGCAACGGCGTCAGAAAAGCGGTGGGCACGGTATATGAGCGGCTCACCGCTCGTTATGATGCGGATTATTTTTATGAGGCGCCGAAGGCGGAGGAACTCGAAAGGCAGAGAAACACGGTTTTTGAAAAAATGCCGCTGATCAGTATCATCGTGCCCGCCTATGAGACAAAGGAGGCCTTTTTATCCGCCCTGATCGATTCGGTGACGGCGCAGAGTTACCGGAACTGGGAGCTGATCCTTGCGGATGCCAGTGAGAGCGGGCAGGTGAAAGCCTGTGTGGAAAAAAAACAGGCGTTTTTAGAGAAAGAACAGGCTGAAAGAATAAAATATCACAAGTTATTAAAAAATGAAGGCATTTCCGGCAACAGCAATCAAGCGCTTTGCTATGCGGGCGGCGATTATATCGGGCTTTTGGACCACGATGACCTGCTTGCACCGGATGCTTTATTTGAGATGGTGAACGCCATAAATACCTTATCCGGACAGGAGGAGACAGAGGCCGGGATGCTCTATTCGGATGAGGATAAATGCGATGAAACTGGACAATATTATTATGAACCGAATATCAAATCGAATTTTAATTTTGATTTTCTCCTGTCCAATAACTATATCTGCCATTTTCTTCTGATGAAGGCGGAACTGATCAAGGAACTGGGACTGCGCCCGGCGTATGACGGGGCGCAGGACTATGATCTGATCCTGCGCGCTGTGGGCAGATTGCAGGAAAAGGAGATCGTGCATGTGGGCAGGATACTCTATCACTGGCGCTGCCATGCGCTTTCCACGGCGGCGAATCCCGCCAGCAAGCTGTACGCTTACGAAGCCGGAAAAAGGGCGGTGCAGGATTTTCTGCGGGAAAAGGGAATAGAAGGACAGGCAGTGGATACGGAACATGTGGGTTTTTACCGCATTGTCTACGAGCCGGATATTTTTGCGGCGAGGGAGGATGTGGGGATGCTGGGCGGTTCCGTGACGGACCGGGATCATAAAATATCAAGCGGTATTTTATTGAAAAACGGTCTTTGTCCCTTTGCGGGCCTTTACAGCTTCTTTTCCGGCCCCGCCAATGTGGCGGCGGTGGGGAGGGATGCCTACGCGCTGGATGCCAGAGCGGTCCTTCTGCGGAAAGAGGATATTCCGCTTTTTGAAGAGATCATGAAAGTGCCTTATGTGGAAGAGATCGAAAAGCGGGATAGGCAGTACTGCAACAGGCTGGATGAGAATATCTGGAAACAGCGCAGCATGGCGCTTTGCGCCGTATTTCGGGAGAGGGGACAGCGCCTTGTCTGGGACCCGAAGATCCGTGTGAGGAGATAAATGAAATCGACAATCGTGATTCCAAATTACAACGGCATGGCATATCTGGAAAAATGCCTTTCTTCTATTGTAGAGGATGTGAAAAGCCATCCGGCAAGGATTCTGGTAGTGGATAACGGTTCTGCGGACGGAAGCTGTGAACTGGCGGAGGGCACTGCCGGCGTGGAGGTGGTCCGCATGGGTGAGAATACAGGCTTTTGCAGGGCTGTAAATGCAGGGATTCAGGCGTCGGATACCCCTTATGTTATTTTGCTGAATAATGACCTGACGATCGAGAGCGGTTTTATAAAAGCGATGGAAGCTGCGCTGGATAACGATCCGAAAGCTTTTTCCGCGGGAGCGCAGATGCGGATGATGAAGGCGCCGGACAGGATGGACAATGCCGGAGATTATTACTGTGCGCTGGGCTGGGCATATGATTACGGGAAAGGAAAAAAGGTTTCCGGAAAATATTTGAAACCCCGGCGGATTTTTGCGGCATGCGGCGGGGCGGCAATCTACCGGAGAAGTATTATGGATCGGATCGGGCTGTTTGACGAGAAGCATTTTGCCTATCTGGAGGATGTGGATATCGGGTATCGGGCGCGGATTTACGGGTATCATAATCTGTATGAGCCGAAAGCGCTCGCATATCATGCCGGAAGCAGCGTATCCGGTTCAAAATATAATGCATTTAAGACAAACCTTTCTTCCGCAAACAGCATCTATTTAATTAAGAAAAATATGCCGCCGCTGCAGATTTTGATAAATCTGCCGTTCCTTTTGGCGGGATTTACTGTGAAAACGGCGTTTTTTATCCGGAAGGGATTCGGAGGGATCTACTTAAAAGGGCTTTTGCGGGGATTCAGGATATACTATAAGGAAGGCGGAAGAAAAATGCATGTGCCGTTTTGCCTTAAAAATACGGGAAATTATCTGCTGATCCAGTGGGAATTATGGGTCAATACAGTCAGAAGGTTTTTCGGCTGAATAAAAAGATTGTAATTTCTGTAACATTATTGTAAAATATCAAAGGTGTGCTGCTGAACTGGCACATTTTGACAGATATAGGTGTACGATGATAAAGAATAATCAGAAATACCTGAACGGGTTACATGTGGTCATTGATGCTCTGATCATTGCGGCATCTTATATTCTGGCATGGTGGCTGAAATTTAAGAGTCCTTTAAGCAATGTAAAACCGGGCGATTTTTATCTGCCCATGGAGACTTATTTTGCCGCCATTCCTTATATTGTAGCAGCGTATCTGGTCATTTACAAAGCCTGTAAGCTGTATACGGCAAAGCGGGGGTCGGGTCCCGGCGGCGAACTGCTCAGGATCGTGGAGGCGAATATCATCGGAGCGGTAAGCCTGACGTCCGTCCTGTTTGTGATCTGGCAGCAGCATTTCTCCAGATCCATGATATTTTTGTTTGTGGTGCTGAATATCACGCTGACCGCGGCTTTCCGCTTCAGCCTTCGGGAAATCCTTGTCATAGCCCGGCGCAAGGGATATAATATGAAGCATGTACTGCTGGTGGGCTATTCCCGGGCGGCAGAGGAATACATTGACAGGATAAAGGCAAATCCCCAGTGGGGCTATGTGATTCATGCGATTCTGGACGACGTGGTGCCGCGGGGAACTTTATATAAAGGCATAAAGGTAGTCGGCAGAGTGGATAATCTGGAGGTCATCCTGCCGGAAAATAAACTGGACGAGATCGCGATCACACTGCCCCTTACCCAGTACGGGCGGCTGACGGATATCGTGACGCTCTGTGAAAAGTCCGGCGTGCACACAAAGTTTATACCGGATTATGACAGCATTATTCCGAGCAGGCCCTATACGGAGGATCTGATGGGGCTTCCGGTCATTAATATCAGGAACGTTCCGCTGACGAGAATGAGCAACAGAGTCTGCAAACGGGCTCTGGATGTGCTGGGGGCAGGTGTGGGGCTGATCCTGTCCTCTCCGCTTCTTCTTGTGATCGCGGTTTTGGTCAGGACTACCAGCAAGGGGCCGGTGATCTTTACACAGGAGCGTATCGGCCGGCATAATAAGCCGTTTCATATGTATAAATTCCGTTCCATGCAGCTGCAGAGCGAGGCGGACGAGAAAAAGGGCTGGACAACAAAAGACGATCCGAGGGTGACAAAGGTCGGGAAATTTATCAGGCGGACCAGCCTGGATGAACTGCCGCAGCTTTTCAATATCCTGAGGGGGGATATGAGCCTTGTGGGGCCGCGCCCCGAGCGGACGCAGTATGTGGAAAAGTTCAAGGAAGAGATACCGAGATATATGATCAAGCATCAGGTGCGTCCGGGGCTGACCGGCTGGGCGCAGGTAAACGGCTACAGAGGGGATACATCTATCAGAAAACGTATCGATTACGATCTGTATTATATTGAAAACTGGACCTTTGGGTTTGATATCAGGATCATCTTCCTGACGATATTCAAAGGTTTTGTAAATAAAAATGCATATTAAGAAATAACAGATGCAGCGGTTCAGTCCATAGCGGTGAAGCTGAAGGCTGAACTGTTAACAACAGATTGCGAAAGGATAAGAGAAAGATGGCACCAAGATATCAGGACGAAGACGATTGGGAATACGAAGAAGCGCCGAGAAAAAGATCATCTTCCGGAGGGAAAAAGAAATCATCAGGGAAAAAATCCTCAGGAAAAAGCGCTTCCGGTAAAAAGAAGATGTCTGCAAAGGCGAAAGCGAAGAAAAAGAGGAAAAGAATCCTGCTTTTCATGGGAGAGGTCGTATTGCTTGCGGTCATGCTGCTCGTACTGTGGGGCGTGACCAGAACGGAAAAAGTGGGACATCTGGAGATTCCGGAAGAGGAGATCGTGGTCAATGAGAGCGTCAGCGAAGAGCAGCTCGAGGTGATGAAGGGCTATCGTAATGTAGCACTCTTCGGCGTGGACTCCACAACGGGTGCGCTGACCAAGAACACCAGAAGCGACTCTATCATGATCGCTTCGATCAATCTCGATACCAAGGAGATCAGGCTGGTTTCGGTATACAGGGATACGTTCATGAATCTGGGCAACGATAAATATAATAAGTGCAACGGCGCTTATGCGGCTGGCGGCCCGAAGCAGGCGATCAGTATGCTGAACGCCAATCTGGATATGAATATCAAGGATTTTGTCACGATCGGTTTTGCGGGGCTGATCGATACGATAAACGCTCTGGGCGGGATTCCTCTTGACATTACAAACGAAGAGATCCATTATCTGAACGATTATCAGTATTGTATCGCGGAAGATTTAAAGAGGCAGTATACGCCTGTCAGCAACGCGGGGCTGCAGGTGGTGGACGGCATGCAGGCGACCGGATATTGCCGTATCCGTTATACAAAAGGCGACGACTTTAAGCGTGCCGAGCGTCAGAGGAATGTGCTGAAGGCGATCATGGATAAGTCAAAGGAGGCGTCCGTGACACAGCTTGTGGAGATCGCAAATGACGTATTTGATGAAGTGTATACTTCCTTTGGTATCGGAGAGATCACCGAACTTCTCGGGGAGGCATCCGGTTACAGGGTTGTGGCGGATGACGGGTTCCCTACGGAAGACCGCAGATGGACCGGCAATATCGGTTCCCCCGGTGACTGTATCGTGCCGAATAATCTGGCGGATAATGTAAGCTGGCTGCATGAGTTCCTATTTGATGAGAGCGGTTATGTGCCCAGTAACGAGGTGCAGAATTACAGTGACCATATTACTGGTGCGACAAGCAAGTATAAACCTAAAGGTGTGCAGTAATTTATAAAGGATTGTAAAGTCAGACGGCAGGAACAAAGAAGTTTCCTGCTCTCTGGCTTTTTATATGCAAAAACAGAAAAATGTGTTATCATAGAATAGACATAATAACAGGCAGGAGATAAAAAGAGAATACATGCAGGAAGTAGACGTCATTATTCCGGCCTATAAGCCGGGGGCAGAATTTATAGAACTGATCGATAAACTGGAACATCAGAGCATTCCGGTGCATCAGATACTGATATTTAATACGGAACAGAAATACTGGGAAGCGCTCCAGTATGACCATCCGAGACGCAAACGTTATGAAAATGTCAGAATGTGGCATATTTCAAAAAAAGAATTTGATCACGGAAGAACAAGGAGGGAGGCGGTAAAAAAATCGCAGACTCCTGTTTTTGTGATGATGACGCAGGATGCCATGCCGGCGGATGAATTTTTGCTGGAACGGCTGATAGCGCCCCTTTCGGACAGGGATGTTGCGGTTTCCTACGCAAGACAGCTTCCGAGAAAAGAAGCGGGGGCGGTAGAGCGCTTCACAAGGGAATTTAATTATCCGGATCAAAGCTGCATCAAGTCAAAGGCGGATCTGGATGAGATGGGGATCAAGACGTTTTTCTGTTCCAATGTCTGTGCGGCTTACCGGAGGGACATCTATGAAAAACAGGGCGGATTTATAAAGCATGCGATATTTAACGAAGATATGATCTATGCGGCTGGCTGTATCAGGGCGGGGTATAAGATCGCCTATACGGCGGAGGCAAAGGTGATCCATTCCCATCAGTATACGAATAAGGAGCAGTTTCGCAGGAACTTTGATCTGGGCGTTTCCCAGGCGGAGCATCCGGAGGTTTTTGAGAGCGTTCCCGCCGAGTCGGAAGGGATCAGGCTGGTGAAGCGGACGGCGGAATATCTGAAAAAAGAGGGCGAGGGCAGGCTGATACTGCCTATGTGTGTGACCAGTGCTTATAAATTCTTCGGGTATAAACTGGGAAAAAATTATAAAAGGCTGTCATTCAGGCGGATTTTGAAATATACTATGAATAGAACGTACTGGGAAAGTATGAGGTTTTAATATGTGCGGTATTGTTGGATATATAGGAAAGAAACAGGCAGCACCGGTTATTTTAGACGGGCTGTCCAGACTCGAATACAGAGGGTATGATTCCGCGGGGATCGCGGTGTTTGACGGGGAGAACATCAGCTACAAGAAATCCATCGGCAGGCTGAACGTGCTGGAGAACATGACAAGGGGCGGAGTGGATATGCCGGGACTATGCGGCATCGGCCATACAAGATGGGCAACCCACGGAATACCCAGCAATGAAAATGCGCATCCTCATTTTAACCGGAAGGAAACCATTTCCGTTGTGCATAACGGGATCATTGAAAATTACCTGCAGCTGAAAAAGTATCTGGAGAAAAAGGGCTATGAGTTCGTGTCGGAGACGGATACGGAAGTGCTCGCCCATCTTCTGGATTATTATTATAAGGGAAATCCCATGGAGGCGATCTTCAGGATGCTGCGGCGTGTGGAGGGTTCCTACGCCTTGGGAATATTGTTTGCGGAACATCCGGATACTCTGTTTGCGGCCCGCAAGGACAGCCCGCTGATCGTGGGACAGAACGAGGACGGCTGTTTTATCGCTTCCGATGTACCGGCGATCCTGAAATATACCCGCCAGGTCACCTATGTGGATAATCAGGAGATTGTAAAATTACATGCAAGCCATATGCATTTTTACAATATTGACGAAGAGGAGATCGAGAAGGAGTCCACGCTGATCGAATGGGATGCGGATGCTGCCGAAAAAGCCGGATATGAACATTTCATGTTAAAGGAAATGTATGAGCAGCCGAAAACTATTACGGATACGATCGGTCCGCGGATCAAAAAGGACACGATTGAGATCGAGGAACTGCATATGAGCGATGAAGAACTGAGGGCGGTGAAAAAGATCCATATCGTGGCATGCGGTTCGGCTTATCATGCCGGCGTGACCGGAAAGTATGTGATAGAAAATCTGGCGAGGATTCCTGTGGAGGTGGATCTGGCGTCAGAATTCAGATACCGGGACCCGATCCTGGAGGAGGGCGCGATGGTCATCGTGATCAGCCAGTCCGGTGAGACGGCGGATACGCTTGCGGCACTCAGGGAGGCAAAAAAACGCGGCTTCCAGATTCTGGGGATTGTCAATGTGGTGGGCAGTTCCATCGCCAGAGAGGCAGACAATGTGCTCTATACCTGGGCGGGACCGGAGATCGCGGTCGCCACGACAAAGGCGTACAGTGCCCAGCTTGCGGCGCTCTATCTGCTGGCAATGAAGTTTGCGAAGGTAAAAGGGACTGTCGGAGAAAAAGAATTTGCGTATCTGCTCGGATGTATGGAAAGGCTTCCCCACCAGATAGAACGTCTGCTCAATACAAAGGAGCAGATCCAGAAGTTTGCGAACCGTTATCTGGCGGCAAAGGATATTTTCTTTATCGGAAGGGGGATTGATTACGCAATCTCGCTGGAGGGATCGCTGAAGCTGAAGGAGATTTCCTATATTCATTCGGAAGCTTATGCGGCGGGAGAGTTAAAACATGGTACGATCTCTCTGATCGAGGACGGGACGCTTGTGACGGCGGTGTCCACACAGCCGGAACTGTACCAGAAAATGATCAGCAATATCGTGGAAGTGAAAGCAAGGGGGGCTTTTGTGATGGCGGTTACCGGTGAGGATAACCGGGAGATTGAAAGGGCAGCGGATTATGTGATTTATATTCCGGAGACCGCGCCGGTGCTTGCAAATTCTCTGGCGATCATACCGCTCCAGTTATTTGGATATTATATAGCTGTGGGACGCGGGTGTGATGTGGATAAGCCGAGAAATCTCGCAAAATCGGTGACGGTGGAGTAAGGCGGGCGGCTGAGAGCAATGGCGGAGTATGATAGTGGAAACCGAAAAGTATAGCAGGGGTATCAAGAATATTATATAGCGGGCTGAGGGAAAAAATGAGCGAGAAGGAACAGAAAAAGAAAGAAAAAGAATTGAAAAATGTGACGGATCAAATGGAAAGTTCCGACGGAGAAAGGGAGAGCGCGGGGCAGGCGGACAAGATGCCGGGAGATGACAGGCAGAATGCGGACAGCGTTCCGAATGTGCAGGGACCCTCCGGATACGGACAGCCTGGAGGTGTCAATCCGCAGGATCAGATACCGGGACAGCAGCCGGGGCCGGGGCATTACGGCTATCAGAATCCTTATCAGAATAACTGGCAGAATCAGAAATACTATGGCAATGACTACAACAGGAGAGGCGGCAGCGGTTATAATAACTATCCGAACCAGAATTATGGAAGCTATGGAACGGGAAACGGGGGGCAGGGAAATTCTTACGGTTATCAGCCGGGGAATTACGGCCCTCAGGGCGGCTATCAGCCGGGAAATTACGGTTCTCCGGGAAATATGGGCGGGGATCATAACGGAAAGAAAAAAGCCGGCACCGGAAAAAAGATACTGCTTGCGGTTTGTATCTGTGCCCTGCTCGGGCTTTGTGCGGGCGGGATTTATTTTGCCGCAAATATCTATGACGGGACGGCCGAAGACGAGGTACAGCAGGTATCGGCACAGCCGGAAAATCCGCAGATATCACAGGTGGATCTGGAGGAAGGCGAAGAAGTAAAAACAGGTGGAGAGGATATAAAGCCTTCTCAGGGGAATCTGACGGATGTGTCGGAACTTGTGGAGAAGATCATGCCCACTGTTGTGAGCGTCAATGCTGTTTATACGTACAGCAGCTACTACTGGGATGATGAAAAATACGACGGGGGCGGTTCCGGTTTTATTATCGGAGAGAATGAAACGGAACTTTTGATTGCCACGAACTCCCATGTAATAGCGGATTCGGAGGATCTCACGGTATCTTTTGTGGATGAGACCACAGCGGACGCCATGGTAAAGGGCTATGATAACGACCTTGATGTGGCAGTGATCGCGGTACGGCTTCAGGATATTTCCGAGGAAACCAAAAAAGAGATCGCTGTGGCAAAGCTGGGGGATTCCACCACGCTGAAAGCGGGGCAGGCGGTGATATCCATCGGGAATGCGCTGCTTTTGGGACAGTCTGTGACAACAGGCATAATCAGCGCGACCAATATGCCGGTGGGCGGCGGCTATGACGAGATGGGAAACCAGTATGGATCTGACGACCGTGTCATGATCCAGACGACTGCAATTATGAATCCGGGCTGTTCCGGCGGTGTGCTGATCAATGCCTCAGGTGAGGTTGTCGGCATCAATACGATGACGATCAGTGCGATCGACGTGGAGGGGATGTGCTATGCCATTCCGATCTCCGACGCGATCCCCATACTGGATACACTGAAAAAGCGGGAGATCAGGGAGAGGCTTCGGGAAGAGGAAAGCGGTTTTCTCGGCATCAGCTGTTCCAACGTGGAGCGCAGACAGGCGGAAGAATACGGAATACCTGACGGTGTATATGTCAGGGATGTGAATGAAGATGGGCCTGCGGATGAAGCGGGAGTGCGAAAGGGTGATGTTATCGTATCGCTGAATGAAGTTCCTGTAAAAACGATGGAGGAGCTTTCGGAGATGCTGCGGTATTATCCTGTGGGAGAGATCGTGGAAGTGGAAGTTATGCGTTACGAGCAGGGAGAATATCAGTCGCAGATCGTCAGTGTGAAACTCGGAAGAAAATAAAAATGCGGAACCGGAATAAAGAAGTTGTTCGCTGCGGTGCAGTTCGTGAAACAAACCGCAGCGGTTCCCGAATAATAAAACCAAGAAATAGGAGAAAGTATGTCGGATTACGATAATAATAACAGGAACGGAAATGATGACGGCCAGAGCGGTTACGAGGATGTGTGTTTTATCTGCCACAGGCCGGAAAGCAAGGCGGGCAGGATGTTCAAGCTGCCCAATAATATCTGTGTCTGTGACGACTGTATGCATAAGACCATGGATTCCATGAGCCAGTTTAATTTTCAGGGAATGATGCCGCCGTTTTATGATCTGAATAATATGACAGGCGCTGCGGGAGGTACAAAACCCCCGGTGCAGGAGGAGAAGCCGGAGAAGGCCGAAATCGTGGAAAACGAAGAAAAGCCGGAGGAGCCGGAGAAAAAGGAAAAAGATAAAGGGACGAAAGCGCCTTCCCACGGTTTCCCGAATATCAGCTTTATCAATCTGGCGGATCTGCAGAATATGGGCGGGATTCCCCAGAGACAGAAGATCAAAAAGAAAAAAGAGGGAACCCCTTCCAGGCCTGTGATCGACTTAAAGGATATTCCGGCACCCCATAAGATCAAGGCGCAGCTGGATGAGTATGTGGTGGGACAGGAACACGCGAAAAAGGTGATATCCGTAGCGGTTTATAACCATTATAAACGCGTGGCGACAGGGACTATGGACGATATTGAGATCGAGAAGTCCAATATGCTGATGATCGGCCCTACCGGTTGCGGCAAAACCTATCTGGTGAAGACGCTGGCAAGACTTTTGAATGTACCCCTTGCCATTGCGGACGCTACTTCTTTGACGGAGGCGGGCTATATCGGGGATGATATTGAAAGCGTGATCACAAAGCTTCTTGCGGCGGCGGGCAACGATGTGGAAAAAGCGGAGAGCGGTATCGTCTTTATTGATGAGATCGATAAGATCGCAAAGAAGAAAAACACTAACTCCAGGGATGTCAGCGGGGAATCCGTGCAGCAGGGACTGCTTAAGCTTCTTGAGGGAGCGGAAGTGGAAGTGCCGGTGGGTGCTAACAGCAAAAATGCCATGGTGCCTCTAGCTACCGTAAATACGAAAAATATCCTCTTTATCTGCGGCGGTGCCTTTCCCGGACTGGAGGAGATCATCAAACAGCGGCTCAGCAAGCAGAGCGGTATCGGCTACCAGGCGGAATTGAAGGACAAGTTCGACAAAGATAGAAATATCCACAGTAAAGTGACGGTGGAGGATGTGCGCAAGTATGGCATGATCCCGGAGTTTATCGGCCGTCTGCCGATCCTGTTTACACTGGACGGGCTCGCAAAGGAATCTCTGGTGAAAATATTGAAAGAGCCGAAGAATGCGATTTTGAAACAGTATCAAAAACTTTTGGAACTGGATGAGGTAAAGCTGGAGTTTGATGAAGGCTCTCTCGAAGCAATCGCGGAAAAGGCGCTGAAAAAAGAGACCGGCGCAAGGGCGCTCAGGGCTCTGATAGAGGAATTTATGCTGGATATCATGTATGAGATTCCGAAGGATGATAATATCGGCAGGGTGACGATCACGAGGGAGTATATCGAGGGAACAGGGGGACCGGTGATCGACATCAGGGGGAATTCGTTGCAGCGGATCGAGGATCTGAACGAAGTGAAAGAATAACGGGAAAAGAATTATTTGTTGTGAGATTAAAAGAAAAAGCCGGGGCGGAAAATCACCGGCTTTTCATATTGTGATTATGGATCATACTGTTGCAGTATAAGCATATCTCAGGTAAGATGCAAAGTCTATTCCATTATCAACACATTTGAAGCAGAGGGGAGAAAAGTGTAACGGTTAGTCCGGCAGATTCCGAAACAGAGAAGCAGAAGGATGAACTGCTGCAAAAACAAAAAGGTTGTATAGCACGCGAAAAAACGGGATGTGCAACCGCCGGGTGCAGAATTTCCAGTTCGGATTGGTAGTCCGCAACCGGAAAAACAGATAGGATAAAATCATTCCGGCAGGGTGATATGAAAGAAAAGGGAAGGCATGCCGATAAACTCTGCGGGAAAATAAACGTGCGGAGTGATGTGTTTTGGTGCGGTCATTCTATAGGCACAGGAAAGAGGACAAAATGATATTAGGGGAAAAGATTATAGCATTGCGAAAGAGGATGAACTGGTCTCAGGAGGAACTGGCGGAGAAGCTGGATATTTCCAGACAGTCTGTTTCAAAGTGGGAAGTGGGAGCGACGATACCGGATCTGGATAAGATATTGAAGATGAGCGATATCTTCGGCGTCAGCACGGACTATCTTTTGAAGGATGAAATAGAAGAAACAGGGCTGTCCGGCGGAAGGGATATACCGGATGGAAGGACGGTATCGGTGGAGGAAGCGAATGAATTTATGAGGCTGTCACAGGAAGTTTCGGGGAAGATCGCGCTGGCGGTTTCCCTGTTTATCCTAAGCCCTGTGATCCTTCTGCAGCTGTTTGCCCTGACGGAAGGGGAGAAGGTCTGGATTCTGGAGGACTGGGCGGCAGGCGTCGGCGTAACGGGAATATTGCTGTTTGTAGCGGCGGGCGTGGCGATCTGCGTTTATAACGGAATGAAGCTTGAAAAATTTAAATATCTGGAGAGCGAGCAGTTTTCTCTGCAATATGGCGTGGAAGGCATTGTGGAAAAAAGAAAAGCGGATTTTGCCGAGCGCTTCCGGCGCTCAGTGATAACAGGTATCGTACTCTGCATTATCGGCGCGATCCCCCTGCTTTTGGCGGCAGCATTTTCTTCGGATGATGTGGTGATGACGGGCTGTTTGAATATCGTACTGATGTTTGTGGCGGCAGGCGTACATTTTATCGTCAGGGCAGGCGTTGTGCAGGAGAGTTTTAATAAACTGCTGCAGTGCGAAGATTATACGCTGCAGAATAAGGAAGCCAACAGAAAACTGGCTTATTTTCCGGGCAGCTACTGGCTGGTGGTAACGGCGCTCTTTCTGGGGTGTGGTTTTTATACGGAAAACTGGGGCAGGACGGCGGTGCTCATATGGCCTGTGGCGGGTGTGCTGTTTGCGGCGGTTTACGGGATTTTGAGGGCGGCGGTGATGAGGAAGTAGAAATGAAAAAGGATGCAGCGGTCTGTGTGCATCCTTTTTGCATTATTTGAAAAACAAGCCTTCTGATCAAAAAGGCATATTATCCGGATCGGGCGCACTGCGCTCTCCTGTCTCCAGGCCTTTGATGGCAGCCATGTCTTCTTCGTCTAACTGGAAATTGAAAATATCAAAATTTTCTTCCATTCTGGAAATATTTACAGATTTCGGTATAACTATGATTCCTCTCTGGTAATTCCAGCGCAAAGCAATCTGGGCAACAGATTTATGATGCTTGTCAGCGATTTCGGCAAGCTTTGGAACCTGGAACATTTTTCCTTCCATAAAAGGAGAATGGGCAGTGATGGCAATATTATGTTTTTGACAGTATTGTATTGTATCTTCCTGCTGCAGGTAAGGATGACATTCAATCTGGTTGATAACAGGTACGATTGGTTCGCCTTTTATGAACTCTTCCATATGATGAGGTTTGAAATTACTGATGCCGATAGATTTTACCAATTTCTTTTCACAAAGTTGCTGCATTATCTGGTAACAATGTCTGGAGTTTGGTTTTGGCCAATGAATCAGATAAAGATCCAGATATTCTACGTTTAATT
This sequence comes from Lachnospiraceae bacterium, assembly GCA_910573755.1. Classification (GTDB taxonomy): domain Bacteria; phylum Bacillota; class Clostridia; order Lachnospirales; family Lachnospiraceae; genus 1XD8-76. The sequence goes on from CAJTBO010000002.1 coordinate 157,127, forward strand.
CCTGAATTGTTTTTTGACAGGCTTCCATTGTCTTTTCCCCGTCCATATCAGTTACCCACACTTTACTTGTAATAAAGATATCTTCCCTGTTGATTCCGCTTTCTTTAATTCCGCGGCCAACGGCTTCCTGATTATCGTAGGCGGAAGCACAGTCAATGTGGCGATAACCGCATGAAAGAGCATTGGCAACCGCATTGGCAGCAAGGTTTTGGGGAATCTGGTATGTGCCAAATCCAATAACCGGAATCTGAGTGCCGTTGTTGAGTGTGATTGTCTCCTGATTGTAAGCATTCATGCTAAATCCTCCTTTAAAGTATTTAAATAAAATTTAAAATTAAAATCTACATGAATTGATTATAAACAAAAACAAAGAAGTTGTAAATAATAAAAATAGACAATAAAACTGATTAAAAATTGTTGAAAATAACAATGATAAATAAGTTGACAATAAATAAAATTTAGAATAATATTTAAATTAGCAAAATTAATTTTGTGTAAAACTAAACAAAATTTAAAAAAGAAGGAGGAAAATGGAATGAAAAAGAAACTATTGGCAATGTTATTAGGAATGGCTATGGCAGTAACATTAATTACAGGTTGCGGCAATCAGAATGAAGAAACGCCTGTATCTCAGGAGGAGCCGGTGGCAGCGGCTGAAGAGGAGCCGGAAGCAGAAGCTGCAGAAGGGACAGCAGCAGAGGAAAGCGAAGGGGGAAAGGTAATCGGATTTTGCCCGCCAACCATGAACAATCCATTCTTTTATTATATTGAACAAAATGTAAGAGAGGCGGTAGAGGCAAAAGGTGATACGCTGATCACAATGGACCCTCAGCTTGATTCTCAGAAACAGATTGAACAGGTGGAAGATTTGTTGCTGCAGGATATTGACGCATTGCTTCTTTGTCCTTTTGATTCTACGGCAATTAAACCGGCGCTTGTTGCAGCCGATGAAGCCGGCGTCCCTGTGATCGTATTTGATACAAAGGTTGTAGATGATGAGTATGCCGCAACTACAGTTGCTTCTGACAATATAAATGCAGGGCGTGTAGTTGGCGAAGATCTGGCTGGAAAATTGGAAAAAGGCAGCAAAATAGCAGTGATTTATTCTCCTGCAGGTGAGACGGACAGATACCGCCTTCAGGGATTTGAAGAGGGAATCGAAGGAATGGATTATGAAATTGTTGCAAAGCTCGACGGAAAAGGAGACACTGGCGTCTCTATGCCTTTGGCGGAGGATATCCTGCAGGCTAATGCTGATCTCGGAGCCTTCTTCTGTTGTAATGACCAGGCGGCGATCGGGGCTGTCCAGGCAATAGAGTCTGCCGGAAAAACGGGAGAAGTTCTCGTCTATGGAGTAGATGGTTCTCCGGAAGGGAAAGCGGCAATAGCAGAAGGAACCATGACGGGAACAGGCGCCCAGTCTCCGGCTAATATCGGATTAAAGGCAGTGGATGCTGCATACAGCATTTTAGCGGGGGAGACGGTAGAAAAGGATACAGTGGTTGAGACATTCCTGATCAATGCGGATAATGTGAATGAATACGGCACGGATGGATGGCAGTGATAAATTACAGGTCGGCGGAGCGTTGGCTTTGCTGATCTATAATGTATGGAGATACCGGGGAAAGAGAGGAAGCGGTTATTGGAAAATAGTATGGGACAGAAGTCTGGAGTTTTGCTGAAAGCGGAACGTATTGATAAAAGGTTTCCCGGAGTACATGCTTTAAAGGATGTTTCATTAGAACTTTTGAAAGGCGAAGTGCATGCGCTGCTTGGAGAAAACGGTGCGGGAAAATCAACGTTGATCAATGTTTTGGGTGGTGTTTTTCCGCCAAATAGTGGAGAAATATTCATTGAAGGAAAAAAAGCAGTGATCAGAAATATTTCGGATGCACAGCGGGAAGGTATTGCGGTGATACATCAGGAACTTGTGCTGGTTCCCTATATGACAATTGCAGAAAATATATATATGGGCAGAGAACCCGGAAATAAGCTTGTTGTAGACAGAGCCGGAATGAACCGGGAAGCGGAAACTGTCATGAAGAGAGTAGGGCTTAACAGAGATCCGGCGACGCCGGTTAAAGAACTCAGTATCGCCCAGCAACAGATGGTGGAAATAGCCAAAGCATTGTCGCTGAATGCGCGTATCTTGATCATGGATGAACCAACTTCTTCGCTGACGGAAAATGAAGTAAATATTTTATTTTCCATTATCAGGAAACTGAAAGCAGATGGAGTAGGAATCATATATGTTTCACACAGAATGTCGGAGCTTTTTGAGATTACAGACCGGGTTACCGTGATGCGCGACGGTGCATATATCGCCACAAAAAATACAAAGGAGACAGATACGGATGAACTGGTATATCTGATGGTAGGAAGAAAAGTGGAGAATTACTATACCAGAAATTTCAGGGAACCGGGAGATGTAACTTTAAAAGTAGAAAATTTATCTATAAAAGGACTTTTGGAAAATATTTCCTTTGAAACGAGAGCAGGAGAGGTATTAGGATTTTCGGGATTGATAGGGGCGGGCAGGAGCGAGTTGATGCAGGCGCTTGTAGGGCTTAGGAAGTATGATGCGGGAAGCGTGGAAATTTGTGGACAGCTTCAGAACCATCAGAATTATCATAAAACAATAGAAAAAGGGATTGTACTGGTACCTGAGGACAGAAAAAAACTGGGGCTGGTGCTGATCAACCATGTGGCATTTAATACAACGCTGGCGGTATTAAAAGAGTTTATGGTAAGGGGAACTGTTAATCGCAGGAAAGAGAATGAGATCATTGACAGGGCAGTGAAAACCTTAAGGATCAAAACAAATGGGAATGAACAGAAAGTCGGCACATTATCCGGAGGAAACCAGCAAAAAGTTTTGATAGGAAAATGGCTTGCTACAAATCCGAAAGTCCTGATACTGGATGAACCTACCAGAGGTGTGGACGTCGGGGCAAAAGCGGATATTTATGAGATCATAGACAATCTGGTACAAAAGGGAATCACTATCATTATGGTTTCTTCTGATTTGAATGAAGTGATAAATATGAGCGACAGGGTAATCGTTATGAAGGAAGGACGGATTACCGGAACTTTGAAACATGAGGAGATTAACCAGGAAGCGGTTATGCACATGGCAACCTATGAAGGAGGCGGAAATGAATAGAATAAAGAAGATGCTGGATGAACATTCTGCAAATCCGGCGGTAAAATATCTGAAAACAAACCTCGGTATACTGACTGCTTTTTTGATCATGTTTCTGTTTTTGAGTTTTGCATCAGATAAATTTCTGACAATTCAAAACTGGATTAATGTGGCAAGACAGATATCCACCAATGCCGTAATTTCCATTGGAGTCATGTCGGCGATTCTGATTTCAGGTATTGACCTGACAGTCGGTTCTGTTATTGCTCTGTCGGGGTGTGTGTCCGTGAAACTGATTGAAAATGGCATGCCTATTTTGTTGGGAATTTTGATCGGCGTTGCAATGGGCACTTTATCGGGAACTGTTACAGGTCTGATCATAGCATATACTAAAATGCCGCCTTTTGTAGTGACTCTGGCAATGCAGAATGTGGGACGCGGAGCTGCCTATCTGGTGGCAAACGGAGCACCGATACGCTGTACAACAGAAACGTTTGAAAAGATAGGCACAGGATATCTGGGACCCGTTCCGAATCCGGTGATATACACAATTATTCTGATGGGACTGACCTGGTTTATTTTGAATAGAACGCAGTTGGGACGCCATATCTATGCAGTCGGCGGGAACAGGGAGGCGGCTGTATTTTCCGGTATAAATATCAAGAAGGTTGAGATATTTGTTTATACATATAGTGGAAGTCTGGCGGCATTTGCGGGGGTGGTTCTTGCTGCACGGATGGCATCCGGACAGCCGGCGGTGGGAATCGGCTATGAGACTGATGCGGTAGCAGCTTCTGTTCTGGGCGGAGCCAGCATGACCGGGGGAATCGGAAGTGTAGGAGGACTGATTATCGGCGCGCTGGTGATCGGGATTCTAAGTAATGGATTAAATCTGTTGGGCGTAAACTCTTTTTGGCAGTATGTAGCCAAGGGGGTTGTGATCATCATAGCAGTTTATATTGATATGATAAGAAAAAACAAATCATAAATCATATGATAAAAGGAGGAAGACTATGTTAGTAGCTTTAGGAGAACTGTTGAAGGATGCGGAAAAAAACAGGTATGCGGTTGGTTCCTTTAATACGCCGAATCTGGAAACATTGCGCGCTGTCGTTATGGCGGCGGAAGAGACGAATACACCGGTGACTTTAAATCATGCCATGGCGCATAACCATGTGATCCCGGTGGAAGAAATTGCACCATTGATGCTGAAATATGCAAAAGAGTCAAAGGTTCCGATGAGTGTACATATCGATCACGGAAAAACGCCGGAATTTGTACATAAGGCAATTCGTCTGGGATTTACATCTATTATGTATGACTGTTCGGAATTGTCTTTTGAGGAAAATGCAAAAAGGGTAAAAGAGTTTGTGGATCTGGTACATCCGTTGGGAATAACCGTGGAAGCTGAGCTTGGCAATATGCTTTTAAGCGCGGGAGACGGCGGCGCTCCGGGAAAGAAGAAAGAAGATTATTATACGGACCCTGATGCAGCTGCCAGATTTTGTGAATTGACGGGAGTGGACTGTCTGGCGATTACTTTCGGCACAGAGCACGGGATCGGCGATAAGCCGCAGATACTTGATATAGAACGTTTGAAAGCGATAAAGGAAAAAGTAGGGGACCGGGCGGCGCTTGTGATGCATGGAGGTTCGGGAACGCCTGCCGAGGAGATAAAGAAGGCGGTTATAGGCGGTATCCGCAAAATAAATTATTTTTCTGCTATTGATGTTGCGGCAACGGCTGCGGTAGTAAAAGAGATTGAAGCGGGGGCGGGAAAACCTGTTCACTATTGCGAGCTGGCGCTTATAGCAACGGAAATGCTGAAAAAGAAATGTGTAGAGGCCATTAACATGTTTAACAGCGCAAGGACAAGTTAACGAAAAGATATGTAGAGCAGCAAAAACGGGATATATTATAATAAAAGCTGTTGCTGGGAATACTTGACAAATCTGGAAATAATAGGCATCATAAAATAAAAAAGTCGGGTAAGGATATGAAGAATATAGAAATCGCAAAAAAACTGAATATATCGCCAGCAACAGTGTCACTTGCATTAAATAACAGGGAGGGAGTCAGCGAGGAGACACGGCGGAAAGTGGTGGAGCTGAAGAACGATCTGCTGAAGAATGACTTACGGAATATTTCCCGGCCGGAGGCCGGGGGTGAGATCGGGTTCATTATTTATAAAGAAACGGGGCGTGTTGTTTCGGAGACTCCTTTTTTTGTAACGCTTACAGAAATGGTCTGTCATTGTGCAAATAAAAACGGATACAGTGTTGAAATAAGATATTATACATTTCGTGATGATCTGCAGAAATTTCTGGCGGAGATTAACAGTTCAGTATGGGCGGGATGTCTGATTCTCGCTACAGAGATCATACGGAGCAAAATGGAAACAATAGCAAAAATGATGCAGAAGCCCTTTGTGGTTTTGGATGCGGCATATCCGGGGCTGGGAGTAGACGGCATATATCTGGATAACCGGGGCGGCATTTTTAAGGCAATTCAATACGCGGTGTCAATGGGACATAAAGAAATAGGGTATATTACATGCGATGAAAAGGTAAATAACTTTGTGGAACGGTTTGAAAGTTATAAGTTTTATCTGGAATATTTTGGACTTAAATTTGAGCAGGATTATGTTTTTAAAGTGCCTTATGTTTCGGAGATGATCTGCATGTCGATGAAAGAACAGGTATGCCGGAAAAAGAAAATGCCCAGTGTATTGATCGCTGCCAATGATATTATAGCTTTTGGTTCCTTAAATGCTTTTCTTGAAATGAATATAAAGGTTCCGGAAGAAATTTCGATTATCGGGTTTGATGACATGCCTTCTGCAAAATATGTGACTCCGAGACTGACAACTGTGTCACTAAATAATGAAATTATTGCAAAAAACGGTGTATACCGTCTGACAGAAATGATTCGAAAGAAGGACTGGCAGCATGATACGGTACATATGCAGACAGCAGTAAGCGTAGATCTGGTAATTCGTAACAGTGTGAATAAAAAATCGGGAGAGGTATATGAACAAGATTCTATGCATCGGTAATGCTGTAGTGGATATTCTGCTGGAAGGGCTGGATCTGAAACAGGGAATCAGCAAGGCTGAATTTTATAAAGAATCTTTGATGATTTCTGGAATTCAGATATCGACCGGCGGAGATGCAATGAATGAAGCGACTATACTCGGCAGGCTTGGGGCTGAGGTGGCGCTTGTAGCCGGAATCGGATGTGACAAAAGCGGTTACATGATAGAGAACGCCGCAAAAAGTGCGGGGGTCGATACCAGCAAAATTGTTTGGAGTGAAAAGGAAAAAACGCAGAATATCATCCTGGCCATACAGGCGGATAAGGAAAAATTATTTTTCAGGGAGCCGCAAAGTAATTCCGGAAGATTTATGCCGACGGAAGACATGTTTTATGGTGTGAACATTGTTTCTATTGCAAGCTTATATAATACGCCTTTTGACTGTGCGGATGTTGTAAAAAAAACGATAAGGATGGCAAAAAAACAGGGGGCTGTTGTATGTGCGGATGTAATCTACGGAGTAGATTGTGAGTTGGATGATGCAGAGATGAGCAAAGCTCTTCAGGGAATAGATTATATTTTTCCAAATGAAGAGGAAGCATATCTGATGACTGGAGAAAGAGAGATCGCGGATCAGGCACGGAAGCTTTTGGACTATGGCATAGCAAATGTGATCATTAAGCGCGGGGCAAAAGGCAGCTATTTCCGGAATAAACAAACTGAAAAAGTATATCCTGCATTAAAAGGTAACATGGTGGATGCAACGGGAGCCGGAGACAGCTTTTTGGCAGGATTTTGTTATGGGCTGGCAAATGGAAGATGTCCGGAGGACTGTTTTGCCATCGCGGGAGCAGCGGGGCTGATAGCGGTGGAAAGTGTAGGCGCTACAGAAGGTTTAAAAGATCTGGATACATTAAAAACTGTTCTGGATCGGTATCAGGTTGAGCTAATAGACGGAAGATTATGATTGAGAAAGAGGAAAATAGTATGATAAACAAAGCGAAAGCAGTTTTTTGTAACCATCCTTTTACGGATGGGGTGAAGGATAAGCCGATTTATATTGATAACAATAATATCGGGAATTTTATTTATCCGGATTTCGGACTGGATTATAGTGATTTAAATTATATGTATTTGAGTACGCCGAATCTTACTGTTTGCAGTATGGAGATCGGACCCGGCGGGTTCTTTAATCCACCGGACTACCATCCGGGGGATGAGGCATATTTTGTATTGGAAGGAACGATCACTCAGTTCAATCCGGAAACGGGAGCGGCAATTGAAGTAAAAGAAGATGAGGCGCTCCTGATTCCGAAGGGAGCCTTGCATTCCGCATACAATTTTGGGGATAAAAAAGTAAAGGTGTTAGCTGTGATAGCTCCTAAAATTGTGGAAGAGCAGTTATTTCCTACAGATACAGACAGCCCAAAGAAAATATACAATTATGACAAAGTACGGATAAAATATCATACGGAAGCCTGGGATATGCCCCAGTTATATGGTTCGGTGGACCAGCTTGGCGTATGGCCTGCGGAAGGGAGTGTCCTTAGGGAGAAGAAGGTAATTTATCATATTACTGAAGATAAAAAACTGAAGGTGATCAATGGTGATACAAGGCCGGTACTGATGAAATTTGCGGTAAGCAATGATTTTATGGATCTTGGGGAATATATTGTACCATCCGGAGGCGTCGTTACCAGACATTCTGAGGTGATTGAACATCCTGCGGAGTTTTTTATATTCGGGATGGACGGAGAGATGACAGTTTATCTGACGGAAACAAGGGAAACTTATATTTTGAAAAGATATGAGGGGCTATATCTTCCGCCTCATACAAAATACCAGCTCGTCAATTATGGTACTGTTTCGGCGCGGTCTTTATTTATGGTAGCAAGATAATATATTTAAAAAGCTGCTGCGGTTTTGCAGCAGTTTTTTTATGCAAAAGAGAAAACGGTTGAAAAATGGAAACAATAAAACGAAACGGTTAAAATTATGATATATTACGGTTGACATATGGAAATACCGGATATATAATGTGAAAAAGAAAAATATATATTATATATCGGGCATTTTAGGAGGCATCCATATGACAATCCAGGAAATGAAAGAGAAAAAACGGGAAAAAGGTTATACCTATGCGTTGATGTCGGAACTGTCCGGCGTACCGCTGGGAACGATTCAGAAGATTTTTTCCGGGGAAACGGTGAGCCCGCGTTACGATACGCTAAAGGCTCTGGAAGAACTGTTCAGGGAGGCTCCGGTGGTGCAGGAGGAGTGCGTTTACCGGATAGACTCACAGCACACACAGGGCAGCTATACGGTTGATGACTATCGCGCCTTGCCGGAGGATCAGCGGGTGGAGTTGATCGACGGATACTTTTACGATATGGCGGCTCCCACGGTGCTGCATCAGCGGATCGGAGGAGAAGTGCATCGCCAGATCGCGAATTTTATTATGGATCGCGGCGGCTCCTGTATGCCCCTGATCTCGCCGGTAGATATACAGCTTGACTGTGATGAAAAAACCATGGTTCAGCCGGATGTGGCGATATTATGTAAGGAGGATAAAGCAGAAGTATGGGGAATATACGGCGCACCGGATTTTATACTGGAAGTGATCTCTCCATCCACCGGAAGAAAGGATTATACGAAAAAGCTGTCTAAATATATGGCGGCGGGGGTGCGGGAATACTGGATCTTGGATCCTTATCAGCAGAAGCTGCTCGTGTATTTCTTTGAGAGTGAGGTATGCCCTGTGATCTATGGCATGAGTGAACCTGTGCCGGTGGGGATTTATAACGGAGAACTGGAGATCGTGTTTTCCAGTATTGTAAAGTGGATCAAGGAGGAGATGAACCGCTGAGAAGATAAGAAGAGCAGTAATATGTCTGTATGATCTGTGGAGAATGATTCGGCGTGCGGTTATTAGGATTTATATAAAAGATGCTGCTATGGGGTGAGTTTGTGCACGGCGCTGGAGCGGGACGATGCGTTTATCGAATATGTGACATTGCAGAACCTGACCGGGAATTATGAGAAGGCCTATGAGCTTCTGTGTTCCAGAAAGCTTCATCCATGGGAGGGCGGCGAAGGAAAGGCGGCGGCGCAGTATATCACGGCACTGACGGAAATGGCAAAGGAAAAGATCAGGGGGAAGGATTACAGACAGGCAAAAGAACTGCTGAGCCGGGCGCTGATCGATTTCGGTGAACAGCATCTGCGTGATGAGGTTAAGATCGATTATTTTGCGGGATCCCTGCCGGATCCTGCTCAGGGAATGCGGAGAATAAATTTCAGATATTTTCTTGTAAAAACTGGAAATTCGAGTATACTAAATGTAGAAGCTTGTTTAAAGACTAATAATTCCCCGGAATTATGAAAAAATCATAACAACTACAGGAGGTATCGGAAACTTATGAATGTATCAGGATTGTTGGAGGGAAAAACAGCCATCGTCACCGGCGGGACAAGAGGGATCGGTTACGAGATCGTAAAGAAATTTGCGGCGGCGGGGGCGAAGGTGGCCCTTTTCGGTTCCAGACAGGAGACAGTTGATAAAGCACTCGGCAAACTGAAAGAGGAAATGCCGGAGGCGGAAGTAATGGGCCTTTGTCCGGCGCTGGATCGGTATGATGAAGTGGAAAAGGCGATAGGCGAAGTGAAGAAAGCTTTCGGCAGAGTGGATATTCTGGCGAACAATGCGGGTATTTCTGCAAGGGATTCCATCTATGATTACAAACCGGAAGATTTTGAAAAGATCATGCGGCTGAATGTGAATGCGGTTTTCTTCTGCACCAAAGCGGCAGCGCCGATCATGAAAGAACAGGGAGGCGGTTCCGTCATCAACACCAGTTCCATGGTGAGCATTTACGGGCAGTCTGCAGGCTGCGGCTATCCGGCATCCAAATTTGCGGTGAACGGCCTGACAAAATCTCTGGCGAGAGAACTTGGCAGGGACAATATCCGCGTGAATGCGGTGGCGCCCGGTGTGACAAATACGGATATGGTGGCGGCGCTTCCGGAGGACATGGTGAAGAGAATCTCTGCGGGTATTCCGCTCGGAAGGCCGGGCGAGCCGGAGGAAGTGGCAAATGCGGTGCTGTTTCTCGCAAGCGATCTGGCGAGTTATGTGACAGGAGAGATCCTTTCCGTTGACGGCGCAACGCAGGTATGACATGCGGATATGGTGCATAGATACAGTGTGTAAAAGCGAAGGGGATCATCGGTTTAGCCGGTGGTCCCTTTTAAAAAGAATATTTTGAAAAAATGCTTGAAAGATTTTTCTGATAGTGCTATCATACTAACTACACAACAAAACAGAGAGATAAACTCTGTCGGATCTTTTATCAATTTATGAAGTTCTTATTTATCTTTATTTTTACTATCAATTTATGGTCAACATTATAAATCCCGAAACTCTTTTTTATTTATTTTATCCGGTTTTTGGTTGTTTTTTGTGATGCCTTCGGAGTGTGTCTGCCGTGCACCGGATACAGATCCGAATGTCTGAGGGGGGAAGGCCGTGTGCTTGAACCGGCTCCTGTTCCGGCATGGGAAGGCTGATCGTGCACAGAAAGAAGGGAAAAATGAAAAAAGATTTTGCAGCAGGAAACAGAGTGCTTTTGGCGTTTGCGGCATTTTTATTTCTCACGCTTTTCGGGCGGGACGTGATAAGGGCGCAGGCAGTTTATGAGCGGGTATCGGAGAGCGGGATCAGGGAAGAAAAACTCATACCGGGAAAGAGGCTGATGAAAACGATTCCCCTGAACGCGGATGAGGTGACGCAGATCCCGAAGTATATTGTGGAGGATGATACGCCTTATGTGCTGAATGAAGCTTCTATTGTGGTGGAGGAGACCGGAAGGAGCAGTTCGGAAGGGGCGGACGTGGTCACAGTTTCCCGGAAAGTGGAGCATCTGCCGGATAATGATCTGGAGAGGATAGAAAAATCGATCACCCATGAGGGGCTGTCCTGCGAACTTTTGTATGTCGTTTATGAGATATCGGAGGAGGATGAGGACGGGATTCCGGTAGAATACAGTGCGGTCTGCGAGTATGGAGGGCTGAAAAAGTACAGCAGATCCTACTCATCGGCGTGGCAGGCGGAAGTCTGGTATGATGCCTGTGAGATAACGGAAGGGATGGTGGTCATAACGGAGTCCGGAGAATATGAATACGGGGAGAATAATACCACGTCCGGCATTATAAAGCGCATAAACGGCGAACACGAAGCGGAAGATGGCGAGGTTCCTTTTCCGAAACCGGCGGTAAAAAAGTTTGCTTTAAAGAAAATCGTGCCGGGGGAGAAGGAAGAGGAAAGGGATCTGACGGACTTCATTCTTCCGATGGTGGCGGGAGTGCTCGGAGCCGGCCTGTTGTTTTTGTTTATTCTGTGGTTTTTTGTATTGACGGCGCCGCTGTTCGCATTGAAAAAGGGGGAGAAATATCGTTATATCGGACGGGTCAGGCTGAAAGAAACGGAATCCGGTTACGCGGCATATCTCACAGAGCGATTGGTAAACAGGGCGGATATTCCGGTTTTTAAAATAAGGGTGCCTGAAAAAGTCAGAAAAAACCAGAAGGAAAAAATGCTGCGGGTGTGTTGCCCGGAGGGGAAATGGATCACATTAATATGCGGAAAAGAAGTTGGATTTACATTGGAAAGGGAGTAATTTATGAAGATAAAAACAGGGAAAAAAATCGGAAAAGCAGTCAGAAAAAGGATTGGAAGCCTGTTGCTGTGTGCGGTGCTTGTTCTGGGGAATATTTCCACGAATGCGTATGCGGAGACAGCAGCGGAGTCACGAAAGACGGAGCAGGGAGAAGGAGCATGCGGGGACGCAGAAGACGAGGGGGTTTCGGAGGCAAAAGGCGGAAAGCAGGAAAAAGAGAACACAGAAGAAGCCGGAGCCGAAAACAGAAACCGGAATAGTCCGGAAAAAGAAAATTCCGGAACAGCCGGAAACAGTCAGGACAAAGAAAACACCGGATCAGAGAGCAAAGGCAGCCAGGGGCAGGAAAGCTTCGGGGCAGAAGCCGGGGGCGATCAGAGAAAAGAAAGTTCTGAAGCGGAAGGCGGAAACAGTCAGGGAAAAGAACATCCGGAAGCGGAGGCCGGGAACGGGTCTGGAGAAGATGTCGGGGCAGCGGATGAAAAGGATGCGGGGAAACAGGAGATTCCGGATACCGTTTCCGGAAATGATCCGCCAAAAGAACTTCCGGATGAGCAGTATCATTTTGAGGAGGAAGATGCGGAAACCGTGAAAAAATGGCTGGAACTTTATTGTCCCAACGGGTTTGAAGATCTGCTGGAGTATGATGGGAAATGGTGGAATGATCTGTATGACTATGAGCGGGAATATGCGGAGTTTTTACTGGGGCTGATCGTGGAATTATCGGAAGACGCCTACGACGAGCAGGAACTTTCGGAATGTATCCGGATTTTGGAGAGCGGTGTGGACGCGGATGAGTTTTTCAAAGGAACCCTGTATCAGGGACTGACGCTGGAAGATTTGCGGGAAGTGCAAGACAGAAACGGTACTCTGGAAGAGCTGCTTCCGGAAGAAGACACTGCCCGGCGCAGGGCACCGGCTGCGAGAACGGCAGAATCGGGAAAGCTGGTGGCGAAAGTTCAAGTGACATCTACCGGTTATTCAGGGACAGGACATGGGACGATCTATAAGATCACATTGGGCGGGGTGCCTGCGATCTGCATTAGTTACGGGAAATCCTGCCGAAGTTCCTTTCTGTACCATGCGGAACCAGGCACTTATCAGAAAAAGGTTGGACATTTAGGCTATTTCGCAAGTCATGCCAGCGTGACGGGGGCGACCTATGTAGCCTGTCAGATAGCGGCGTGGCTGATGGTGGAAAATGGAAATTTGAGTGAGGCAAATGTAAAAAGCAGGGCACAGGCAATGTTGAACATTTCTTCGGATGAGTCTATGGAAAAGATGCTGATGTATGTCTGGAGTTTCTACTCCGCAGCAAAATCCAGCTCTTCTGCGTACTATGAATATAGTTCCGATAATCCCAATGCACAACGTTTGATCGTATATAAGGAGGCGGCAGCAGGAACCTATAATCCGCCTGTTAAACCGGTAGATCCTGAAAAACCGGTGGAACCGGAAGGACCGGAGGTGCAGACGATATCGTCAAAGGCGGAGGCATCCTACAATATTGAAGTGAATAAGAGAGACTGGCAGACCGGCACAGGCCTTTTGGGTTGTGAGGTGGAAATACTGGAAGACGGAGAGTATCTGACAACCCTTACAACGGATGAAAACGGACATGCGGAATATTCCGTCACCAAGGAAGCCGAGTTTTCCGCTTCCTACGACGGTGTTACCGTCACAAAAGAGGCGGCGGAAAGTTCGCTGGCGGATCAGGAAGCGGCATTCAGAGCTGTGACTTACACCTACAGCACAGGAGAACTGACAGCGCCCCACGGTTATGTGTGGGAGTCAAATGAAAGAAGCGAGACCATAGCAGGGGGTGATACGGCGGTTTTTGAATTGACAAACGAGAGGACACTCGGTGCGGTGGAGCTGATAAAGTACGACACGGAAAGTGAGTGCGGTATGCAGCAGGGTGATGCTTCCTTAGACGGTGCGGTATATGGTATCTATGCGGCGGAGGATATCCGGCATCAAGATAAGAAAACAGGTGTTATTTATCATAAAGATGATCTGGTAAAGACTGCCGTGATCGGAAAAACGCCAAAAAGGAACGCGGACGGCTATCTGTTAAATACAGACGGCAGCAGGCACATTGCGAATGGCGGCGGAGAGATCGCGTATGAGGATACACCGGGAAAAACACTGTTTGGGGATATGGAGCTGGGAAGCTATTACATAAAGGAAATACAGGCTTCCGAGGGATATATGTTGGATGAAGCGGTTTATCCTGTCACTTTTACTTATAAGTGGCAGATGGTAAAGATAGAGAACAGGAACGAGACGGCGAAGGACGCGGATAATGAGCTGACGGCAGATGATGACAGTACATCAAAGTCTGTCTATTCCGGCGATCATGTGATCAAGCAGGGGATTCAGTTTGTAAAAACTTCCGATAATTCTTATCAGACCGAGTTAAAACCCATTGAGGGCGCAGGCTTTTGTATTTATCTGATCAGCGAATTATCCGGTGTCAAGGATGGCAGTGTCACACCTATAGGGGAGGACTGGACAGCGGACGATATCATGAGTTTTTATGAATATGATTTTACGAAAGAAAAAACAGCGGTGGTTTATAAGCGTACCGGCCATGAAGAGTGGACCGAGGGAGATCGGCTGTGGCTGGAAAAGGGAAGTAAACTCAATGAGTATAGAGTAAAGGAGATGTTTACGGATGCGGACGGGCGCATTGTGACGCCGGAGCTGCCCTACGGAACCTATGTGATCGCGGAGACAACCACACCTGAGCACCATGTCTGCGCCAAACCGTTTATCGTTTATATTACAAAAGACGGCGGTATTTTATATACGGATGCGACAAAGCGGAAGGTCGAGAAGGCGTATACGCCGCAGGAAGGCATTCGTTACGGCGACCATAGAGAGACAAAGGATAGAGAGGGAAGAGAACTGCAAAAACAGCGTATCATTAACAATACGATCACCAAGACATATCTGCGTGTTTTGAAGGCGGATAGGGAATTTACCGTGATTCCGGGAACTTATATAGAGGCGGAGGAATTTGTCAGGGGAACGGTATTGAAAGAGGGGGCGGAATACCGGCTGAAATGTATGACATTGCCACTCAGCAGAGAGAGCCTTATTTCACTGAACTGGAAGCTTGATGCAGAAGGGTATATGAGTTATTATGATCCGGGCGAAAAAAGGATGACCGGAACAGCGGAGCATCCTTTCCGGACAGATTTTCTGCAAAAAAACGGTGTGATACAGGACTGCTATATCACACTGCCTCAGGAGGTTCCCATAGGAACTTATGAACTGGAAGAGATAACGGCGCCCGAAGGGTATGTGGTAAACGGGAGCGAGCAGTCTGTTCAGGACAGCAGTACGGACAGGGTAAACGGATATGAAGTCCTTGATACGCCTTTTCCCGAAGTGATCTTTACGATCAATAACGGCTCGGTCTATCCGGATGGACAGATGGGAACCAATAAATATGCCCTGATCGACGCATACGGAAATCTCACTGTGACAGTACTGCAGGAAAATCAGGAGCAGAAAGGTGTTGTTGAGATCACGAAACACGGGGAACAGCTTTCAGGCGCCCATGAGGATTCTGAAACGCTGCTTGATAAGCTGAAGGAAGAACCCTTCCGGGAGATCAAAAAGGCGCCGGAAAGCAGCCGCCGGGATCTTGTATTTGAGTATGAGGATGCACCGGTGGAGGGAGCGGAATTTGAGATTATCGCAGCGGAGGACATTTATACGCAGGAGGTGCTGAAAGATTTATTCGGGAGCTATTCCGTGAATCCGGAAACATATCTGGTTTACAAAAAAGGGGATGTGGCAGCGAAGATTACAACAGACAGAAACGGCTGGGGTTATGCTTCAGGACTTTATATCGGTAAGTATAAAATCGTGGAAACGACTGCAGGGGATGGTTTTGTGCTGAATACGAAGGAGACGGAATTCGAGATATCTGCCAAAAAGCAGACAGTTAATTTTGATTTCCACACGGTTGATTATAAAAATGAAAGACAGAAGCTGGAAGTTGCCACGGAAAAGCGGGATCAGGACAGCGGAAGGCCGCTTGCCAAAGCGGTATACGGTTTGTATGCCGGGGAGGATATCACAACGAATATCCTCTTCGATGAAGATACCGGAAAGTGGATCGTGAGAGATGCGCCGGAGGTGCTTTACAGTGCGGATACGCTGATTGCAACCTGTGTGACGGATCAAAACGGAAAAGGCATTTTTGATGAAGATCTGCCTCTGGGGAAATATTATATCAGAGAACTGGAAGCGCCGAGGGGATATTTGACTGCGCTGCGGGATATTTCCGTCAACGGACGTTATGATAGTGTGAGGGGCGGACAGGATGTGGAGAAGCAGGAATATCAGGCGGCTTTTCAAAACAGAAAAACGCAGTTGATAGTCACAAAACAGGATCTGGTGAACAAAAAAGAGATAGAAGGCGCAACGCTGGAAATAAAAGAGATCGAGACGGATCGGGACGGAAATCTGAAAAAGGATGAAGCCGGAAATTATATCGGGAAGTCTCTGGTTTCATGGGTATCAAAGGAAGAAGAAGTACATAATTTCTATAGGGATACGAACGGATATCTGATAGAGGTCGGGGATGAGAGTGAGGTGCCGGAAGGGAAAGAATTGATCACGAAAAGGGGACATCTGATCGAAGGGCTGCAGATTGGAAGGGTTTACCTGTTGGCGGAACGGTCAGCGCCTGACGGCTACGGTTATGCGGAGGATATTTTATTTAAACTGGAGCAGGAAAAGACAGAAGATACCCTGACAGAGACTACGGGACTGTATTCTCCTGACGGATCTGTCTGGAACAGGGTTCCGGAAGATATACTTGTGATGTATGACGAAAAAGAGGCGCTTAAAATTGAAAAGTCCACGATCAAAATGACTCAGCGGAAGGATACCTATCAGTATACAGTGGATGAACTGAAAAATCTGACCGGTGAAAGCCTGGAAGAGTTTACGATGACGGATCATCTTCCGGAGGAACTCTATTTAACGGAACTCTGGACCGGCACTTATAACGAAAGCCTGCTCTATGAAGTGGAATATATGACGAATAAGAGCGGCGGGTGGATCAGCTGGGAGAGGGACCTGTCCACAGAGGAAAATCATCATCTGAGGATACCGGAAGAGCTGCAGACAAAGCAGGAACATGTGATAAAATTCCGATTGCTTTTTGGCACTGTGGGCGGAGATTTTGAAAAAATAAAATCACCGGTATATATGACATATGTGTCACAAGATGCGGCGGATGTTATTGTCAACGAAATAGAATTGACCGCGGAGCACAACGGAAAAAAACTCAGGGATAAAGACCGGACGGAGACGATCCTTTATCTGAAGCGGATTTCCGGATACGGGCCGGGAGGCGGAGGCAGTCCGTTATATGCAGTTGTGGGGACGGACACCGAGATAACAGAGCAGGAGACTTCTGTCATCCGGCAGAAAACATCAGAGAAAACGCCGGGAGAAGAGGCGGAAAAGATCGAGGATGAAGATCTGCCCGGAGCAGGGCCTGTAAAGAGTGGATCTGTTCAGACGGGAGATCATATCTCAGCCGTGTTCTTTCTGCAATCGGCTGTCGCTGCATTGACCGGGCTGGCGGTACTCTGGTGCTTTGGGAGAAAAAAGAAAAGATAGAGGCAGAACAAGGGTATAGGGTAAGAAGGATATGAAGTAAGAAGAGCATAAAATAAGAAGAACGAAAAAGCCTCCGATAACATATGATAAAAAAATGATATGGGAGGCTTTTTGATGCCTTCTTGTGAAAAAAGAATTTACAGTAACGATTATTACAGCGCCCTTTTGGATTTCTGGCCGCTGGATGAAGAAATCAATCTTATATCACCGGATTTCTGTTATATGAAGATCAGTGATATTCTGGGAGTTCTGGTCATTGATAAAAAGATTCTGACATCTTTGTCATTTACGGATTATACCTATCGTTTCCTGCCAAAATTATATGCGCCGATGCAGAATATATCTTTTCCGCTGCTAAAATCCGGTATTCTGCAGGTACAGCAGCCGCCGCTTAGGCTGACGGGGCAGAATGTTATTATTGGTATTGCGGATTCCGGTATTGATTATACCATGCCTGCGTTCCGCAGGGAGGATGGCAGCAGCCGGATACTGGCGATCTGGGACCAGACGATTCCTTACGGGACGGCATCCGGTATTCCCGGGGAAAGTGCTGACGAAGATGACGGAAGCCGTATGAGGCGTTGGAATGATGACAGTATAAAAAAGCGGGGGACTTTGGATGTTCCGTTCGGGACGGTTTATACGCAGGAGGAGATCAATGAGGCACTGAGAAATGAAAATCCGTTTCTGAAAGTGCCTTCCAGGGATGAGACGGGACATGGCAGTGCTATGGCAGGGGCAGCCGGCGGCAGAGTAGGAGACGAAGTATACGGCGGTGCGATCAATGCGGAATATGTTATCGTAAAATGTAAGCAGGCGGATGAGGATCTGCTGCAGTTTTATTATATTGCGGAAGGGGCACAGGCCTACAGCGAAACGGACATTATGCTGGCATACCGCTTTATAGACAGTTATTGCGAGCCTTTCCGGCGGCCGCTTGTCTACTGTCTGGGTATGGGAAGCAGTATGGGGCCTCATGACGGAACATCTCTGTTTTCGGAGTTTTTAAATAATATTGCTCTGGAACGGAGCCGGGCGGTTGTGGTCTGCGGCGGGAATGAAGGAAATCAGGCGGGGCATTTTAGCGGAAGCGGTGACAGGGATGTGGAGCTGCGGGCAGGAGAAGGCGTAAACGGTTTCACATTGGAGATATGGGGGAGCGTACCGGAGATTTTTTCCATTGTTCTTGTGTCGCCGGGCGGGGAAAATACGGCGGTGCTGAGCAGTATTGTAAGCGGAAGCAAACGGATCTCGTTTATTTTTGAGCAGACGGTTGTGTTTGCGGAGGCGGAACTGGCGGAACAGAGTTCCGGCAGAACGCTTATGGTGCTTCGCTTTGAGAAACCGACGCCGGGGATCTGGCGTATAAAGATGCGGAATGCAGGCGCTTTTCATATGTGGCTGCCGGTAAAGGAGTTTCTCGGAGGCGAGGTGTTCTTTTTACAGCCTGATCCGGAAGTCACACTCACGGAACCGGCATATGCGCAGGAGGTTATCACGACTTCGGCTTATGCGGATGTTACAGGTGCCTTTTGGGGAGAAAGCGGCAGGGGTTTTGCGGTGGACGGGCAGATCAAACCGGATCTGGCAGCACCGGGCGTGGATATACCGGTACCCGGAAGGGCTCCGGTGGCGCTGCCGGGTCCTGAAGGAGCGGAAAGTATGGGAAATCTCGGGAGTTTTACGGTGACCGGCAGCAGTATGTCCGCCGCCATCACTGCAGGTGCGGTGGCACAGTTTCTGGAATGGGCGATTGTGAGAGAGAATGACGTATTTATCAAAGGGAGAGAGGTTAAAAGCTATCTGCAGAGAGGCGCGGCGAAGGAGGCGGGAGTGGAGTATCCGGACAGAAGGTGGGGGGAGCGTGATATTATGTTGTCAAGTTAGCGGAAAGCCAGTAAAGATTTGGGGTTTCTTCTGATTTAGTCCTATGAAAAACTGCCGTAAAAAAGTTTTCGACATGTCGAAAACTACAAAAATTGATTGGAATGGGTTCATTTTTAATCAAAAAACAGTAAAAACGAGCAACTTGACACTAAAATAACACATAGCCTCATGACATAAATGCCTACCGCTATATTTTGAAGGCGAGGCTGGAGGAAAAACTTTCCCGGGCATATCTGACTATAGGGGAAGCACTCAAGAAGAGGAGAAAGTATGAACAGTTTTATATTGCGGAGCACTATGGGGAAAAGAGGAAGATATTTTATCGGGATATTTATTACCCAACTACTTTACAACTATTAAGCTAAGCTGTTTCTCTTAGATATAGCCTTTGCAATGCTTTGATAAGAGCCGTTGATTTTATGTGGCTTTCGATGTTCTATACTAAGTTTGCATAAAATATCTGCCGCTCTATCTGCTCGCTAAGGGCAAACCTGAACTCTTGTACACCGCCACCTCTGTACTGTGACAATGTTTCTTCCATATAAGGCAGCAGCTTCATGGCGCAGTAGCTGATATTGATGAGATTCACTAGCATTTCCACCCCTTTCCGGCTGCGGATCATGTATGCGCATAACGATCAGGAAGATTTCTGCTCATGGTAACTTACTTTTATGTTCCAACGGAACGGATACAGGAACAGGGGGATGTACGGCATCCACCCGCTTCCCGTCCGGTTAAGCGGCGCTTTCTCCTGTCATGCACAAAAGATCTGCAGCTGTGCAGGAAGAACAGCCTGCTTGTGCTGTTTTCTTTTCCCGTGGAAGTCACATAAGCCATGGCTTCACGTGCCCCAGAGATATTTGTCAGTACACGGCGGCAACCGATATAATAATCACCCACCTTTTCACCGGAAAGGACAAAGTCGCTGTCTATCGACAGAGAACGGTCATGTTTTGCAGACCTGCCCTTTCTGCCCGTAGGCTGGGACGTCAAATCGTATATAACAGAATCAGTCCTTGCATTTTTGATCAGATCAAGGTTTTCATATTCATCCACGACAGATACAGGTTCTGCTTTACATACCAGCTGTCACACAGGATAATGACATTACTCTGTGCGGAAAACGCAGGCATCATCTGGCGTACCATAGCTGAGGCAAGCTCCAGCTTTGATTCTTTCTTTCCGAACTTTGAGACCATGGTGTCATCTATGCACAGGAAGAGGGGCTGTGACCTCAGGTCTGCCGGAACCAGCCGCAGGGACAGCCTTGCGGTAACATTCATAAAAACAGAGCAGCCCACTTTTGCATAAGAGCAGGCGTAGTAAAAAGTATTAAGCGATTTTGTAGTTATGCCAGACAAAAAATGTCTGTACAGGGAACGGATGAAATCTGCGGACTCCATCGCCAGTATAGCTAATAATAGTAAAAACAGGCTTTCTGCCGTAGGGGCGGCAAAAGTGGAAAAATAAACAGAAAAATATAATAAGGTTGTCGTATGAGGTCACTTCTTTCGTGTATTTTGGTGTGCAAATTTATTATACACTTAAAGAGTCTCATACGGCCATTTCTTTTAAAAAGTTGTAAAGTGGTGTTTAATAAGAAAATTTAAAGGAAAAGAAACCTGAAATACGAGATTTTCAGCATAAAATCTTCTTCTGGATATGTCCTGTGATTGAACGTATACCGGTATTACAGGCATTACCGAGCCGGGCGAGTCCGGTGATCGGTTGATGTGACAGAATTGAGGTACACGGAAAAAGCTTTTCGGCAGGGATAATGAAAGGTACTCATTTTATGTACTTGGGGTATGAGAGGAAGGACACGGTCTGTTTCGGGGACAGCAACAACGATATTTCCATGTTTGAAGTGACGGATACCGGCGTGGCGATGGGGAATGTGTCGCCGGAGATCATAAAGAGGGCATCGCTTGTGACGGAGGATATGTTTCATGACGGGATTTATCTGGGGCTTGAGAGGCTGGGGCTGATATAAGTTCCTAGGGGATGGTCCGTGGGGGATGTTTGGTTATTTGAAATACTGATTATATAGAAATAAGTTTATAGCCGGAGGGGATGGCTGTAAGCTTATTTTTTTGTTCCCGGATAGAGATACGGTGTAATAGAAGCGGCCAAGAAAAAGATACTCATTTGTTCAGAAAAAGTTACTTTTTATTTTGGCGGAACGGATTATATTTAGAGTAAACAGAGAATCGGGAGGCAGAATATGACGGCAGGACTGGATCTGGGATCTTCATCGGTGAAACTATTGCTTACAGATGGTAAACAGAGCTATATTTTTCGCAGTTCGCATCTAAATAGAAATATAAGAGAACTGTGGGAGTGCGTATTGGACGTTTTTGGGCAGGCAGATAAATTTTTAGGATGTTCCGGGATTGAAGCTTTGGGAATCACTTCACAGAGTTGTTCTTATATTCTCTATGACGGGACACAGGTCAGCCCTTTTTATGATTGGTCCGGTTTGTCGAATCAGTCATATGTGGAGCAGGTGAAAGGGAAATTTACGCGGGATGAATTTATAAAATTTACTTCGATGTTATGTCCGCCTATGAATTCGTACCCTATGCCGGGGATATTATGGTTTCAAAGTGAGAAAAAGAGTGAATGGAAGAGGATGCGGAAATTGCTGCAGCCGAAGGATTATATATATTACCGTATGACAGGGCTTTTTGTTTCGGACCGGTTTATGTGGCGGGGGCTTGCGAATTCGGAAAAGAACAGGTTTGAGGAGGAGGCATTGAAGCGGATAGGTGTGGAGATCGGGCAGCTTCCGCAGCTTGCAGACATTATGGAAAGTCCGGGAGGTATATGTGGTGAGGCGGCGAAAGAACTGCATATGAAAACGGGAACGCCGGTTTTTACGGGGTGTAATGATTTCTTTTCCGGGCTTCTTGGGATGGGGATCATGGAAAAAGGACAGGTTTTTGATGTGACGGGAACATCAGAGCATATCGGAACCGTCACAGGCACTCTTCAAATAACAGAGAAAATGATCAGTGGTGCATATATCAGGGATTATGTCCTTTATGGTGTGAACAGCAACAGTGGAAGATCGATACAATGGATGAATCATTGCTTTCCGGCAAAAAAGGAGGTAGATATTTATGAGGTGCTTAAAAACAGACCGCCTGTTTATCTGCCGTATCTGGAAGGAGAAAGGGCTCCTATCTGGAAAAGCGGGGCATCAGGAATATTTTGGGGTATCAGGAGCCGGCATCGGGCGGAAGATTTCAGATATGCAGTATATGAAGGGACGGTATTCAGCATCTATCATATATGGAAATATATCACGGAAAAAGGCGATAAGGGGGTGGTTGTCGGGGGAGGTGCCGGCAGGAATGAGCTGCTTAATCTGATGAAAGCCTCACTTTTTGAGCGGGAAATTATTGTTTTGGAAGAAAAGGAGACTTCGGCGTTGGGAGCAGTGATCTGCGCGGCAGTTGGGAGCGGAAAATATGCGGATATAGAAGATGCGGTGGGAAATCTTGTGAAAACCGATCGCATTGTTTCAGAGAAAAAGGATATTGGAGATGAGCTGCGCGACAGATTCCATACATATGAAAAACTTGTCGCGCAGATGATGCCTTTGTGGGAGGAGTAAACGGATGGGAAAGCATATTATTATAGGTGCGGGAAAGATTGGGCGTGGTTTTATAGCACAGCTGCTGGAGAATAGTGGTGAAGAGTTCTGTTTTATTGAGAATTATGAAAAACTGGCACAGGGATTGAATCAGGTGGGCAGATACCATATTCATGTGCTGGGAAACGAACAAAGAGACAGCGAGATTATCGGCAGAAAAGTATATACTTATCAGGATACGGAGGAAATAAAAGAGAAAGTATTGGATGCGGATTGTATTTTTACGTCTGTGGGAGGCAAAAATCTGGAGGGGCTGTGCGAAGTGCTGGGATGTGCTGTGAGAAACAGGCTGGAGCAGGGCGTGGCGAAGCCGCTGAACTTTATCACCTGTGAGAACTGGAAAAGACCGGCAGAAATATTGAGAGCCGGTATTGGAAAATACTGCGGCGGTTATGAAGAGGAGTATAATAAGAAATTCGGTTTTACGGAGGCTGTTATATTGCGTTCAGGAATCGAAAATAAAGAAGATTGGTTGGCGGTCAATGTGCAGGACTATTGGGAACTGCCGGTGAACGCCGGGAAAGTGGTGGGAAAACTGCCGGATATGGAAGGGATAGTCCTGATGGAGGACTTTGATGGTTTTCTGGAAAGAAAATTTTATACCTATAACGCTGCAAACGGGACAGTTGCATATATCGGTACCCTGATGGGATATCAAAAAATTGCGGAAGGTGCCCATGATCCTTTTATATTGAAAATACTGCGAGGCGTATATGATGAGACATCGAAGGCACTCTGCGCGAAATATAATTTTCCGTTGGAAAAACAGTTGGAATTTACCGAATCTTCTTTACAAAAAATGCAAAACCGGATCATTGAAGATACGCTTGAGAGGAACGCGAGAGATCCTATGAGAAAACTGGGGGTGGAGGACAGGCTGCTCGGACCGGCATTGATGGCATATAGATATGGGATTATACCGGAAAATCTGGCTGTTTCTATTGCGGCTGCAATCCATTATGAGAATGAGCAGGATGAAAGTGCCTGTGAATTAAAAAAATTGAGAGAAAAGGAGGGGGTGGAGGGGGTGTTACAAAAGGCAGGAAAACTTGAAAAACGGCATCCGCTTATAAAACTGGTAAAAGAGAAAGAGGAATTTTTGATCAGGGAAAGGATCATCATATGAGTGTTTTAATGATAGGGGCAGGAAAAACCGGAAGAGGATATCTGGCAAGATTGCTTACGGAGTCAGGCATTTCTGTTGTTCTGGCGGACAGTGACAAGGAACTGATGAGGACTTTTCCCGAACGATATGACGTCTCATTTTTTTCGGACAGGGAGAAGGCGGTCATCATACCTGAGTATGCCGGGGATATGGATGATCCCGTTATTCATAAATACTGCCGGAGTGCCGGATGTATTTTTGTGAGTGTGGGGATGGAGAATTTGGCGGATGTGGGGGAAAAATTGGAGGTACTGATTCCGGATTGGTGTCATGTTATTCTGTGTGAAAACGGAAATGATGCATGCTCGGTATTTATGGAAAAAATGAAGGGAGGAAAGCGTTTCAGAACAGCGCAGGCGGCTGTTTTTTGTACAACCATAGAGGGGGAGGGTTACAATATTCTTTCGGAGGATTATAGTGTTTTATTTTGCCAGAACAGCGAATCCGCGGGGGGATTGGGATTCGGGTTTATAGAATATGTAGATGATTTTGAAGTATTGATGAAAAGAAAACTGTATACATATAATACTTTATCAGCGATCATCAGCTATGCCGGCGCCTTTTATGGATATAAGGAGTTTACGGAGGCTGCGAAAGATAAGAATATTATAAATATGGAGGATCAATATCTGAGGGAACTTCGGGTTCCGATCTGCCTTGAATATGGTTTTACGCCTGCAGATCAGGATGATTTCTGCCGGGGCGCAAAAAGAAAGTTTGGAGATGAGAGGATAAGGGACAATATTAAAAGAAATGCCAGAGATCCAAAAAGGAAGCTGGCAAAAGATGAGAGGATCATAGGACCGTTGCGGCTGATTCAGAAGTATGGAGGCGATACTTCGGTTCTGGAAAAGATCCTTGCTATGTGTTTTGGCTATCAGGGAGATTCGGAGTGGGTTGCTCTTTTGGGGAAATATTCTACGAAGGAAATACTTTGTGGTGTATGTATGATAAGGCCGGAGGAAAGTCTTTACACCAGAATCGTGAATCTGATAGAGGAAATGAATATGAGGCAGTAGTAATTGCGCCCCAAAGGGAAAGGACAAAAGTAGTATATGATAGAGAAATTATTTGATCAAAACGGCTGGCTCTTTCGCTTCCTTTGCAGGACACTGGATCTGATCTGTTTGAATTTCCTGTTTATACTCACCTGCATTCCGGTGGTGACGGTTGGCGCCTCGGTCTGTGCGATGTACGGCGTCCTGCTGAAGGCGGTCAGAAATGAGGAGTCTTATATTTTCAGGAGTTATCTGCGCGCCTTCAGGAAAAATCTGGGAAAAGGGATTTTGACAGGGGTACTGTGCTTCGGGATAGCAGGGACATTGCTGATTCATATTTTTTATGTGGCAGGGAAAATGGGACGCTGCGAAAGTGTATGGGTATTTATATGCGGGGTATGCCTGGTGTTTTTCTGCCTGCCCGCGCATTATTTGTTTCCACTGCAGGCGCGGTACGAAGGGACGCTGACGGAATTGTTTGGCAGATCCTTTTGCATCAGTATAAAATATTTATCCGCTACGGTACAATTGATCTGCATCAGGATATTTCCTGTGGCGCTGACGGTTTTTGTGGTCTTGTCTGCGGTGGAAAAGCTGGTATGGATCTGTACGGCGATGACGCTGATCGGTTTCAGCGGGATAATGTTTCTCTCATCCTTCGTGTATCGCAGGGTATTTGATGATATAGAACATGGAATGGAAGAGCGGGATAAAAAAAGTTACTAATTCTATTGTGAAAAGTTACCATAGCGGATGTTATCATATAGAAAAGGTATAAAAAAATATCTAAAAAGAAGGAGGATAAAAAATTGAAAAGAAAAGTAATGAGCCTGTTGATGGCGGCAGTAATGACAGCTTCTTTGATCGGATGCGGAAGTGCGGGAACAGATACCCCGGATGTGGAGCCGGCGGCACCCGCTGAGACGATTGAGGAAGTGGAAGAAACAACGGATGCGGCAGAGGAAGCGGATAAGCCTGCGCCAAAGGAAGTAGTCGGGATCGACGCTCTTGAGGATGTGTCGGAGCCGGTAACACTATCCCTGATGGTGACGACAAGGCCCTCAACGGACAGCAAAGATTTCTTCCTCGATTGGCTCCCGGAACTTGTCCATGAGAAATTCCCGAATATTACGATTGAGGTGGAGCAGCTTCCTACCGATGAGTACAAGCAGACGGTGCGTATGAAATACGCGAGCGGTGAAGGTCCTGATTTGTTTACCTGGTGGCCGCAGCTTCAGGCGGTGGATCTGGTTGAGGCGGGGTATGTAAGAGATATATCCGATTTCTCACTGCTGGGGAAATTCGATCAGTCGATTGCGGACCTGTATGCGTTTGATGGTAAAAATTATGGTGTGCCGCTCGGGACAAGCTTTTTGACGACCTGGTATAACAAGGACATGTTTGCGGATGCAGGCGTAACAGAACTGCCCCAGAATTATGATGAGTTTGTGGAAGTTTGTGAAAAATTAAAAGCGAAAGGCTATACGCCCATTGTCTGTGGTGATAAAGACGCATTTGTTATTCAATATGGCGTTTACCAGCTTGGAGCCGGTGCTATTTATCCGGATAATATTGATTTTGACGCCCAGCTTTTTACAGGGGAAACGAAATTTACCGATGACGTATGGGTAGATACCGTTACGAAGTTTGCCAACCTTTATGAAAAGGGATATGTTATGGAAAATACATTGGGCATCTCCCAGCAGCAGAGTCGGCAGAGTTTTATCGACGGAGAGGCGGCAATGATCTTTGACGGCAGTTTCGGGTATGCGGCTATGATGGCGGAAGGCGCCGCAGATTTTGAGAGAGGTATGTTCTGTATTCCCGGAAATGATCCTGATGGGGAATACTATTACAACTGGACTCCTGCCAATGCATTGTTTACAAGCAATATTTCCGATGAACTCCATAAACAGGCATGTGATCTGGTGATGCAGTACTGGTTTAACGAAGAATCTCCTTTGTTTGAAAAGTGGGTGGAAAATACAACCGATATCATCTGCTATGAAGGCGTGGAAGATCCGAGAGAGATGATCAATGAGTATTTAGACCGCTATAAAGATTCCACAAATCTGTATAACCTGAATAATGCATGGCCGGAAGGGGTAAGTGACGCGCTTACAACAAAATTCCAGAACGTGATCACAGGTGATGCAACACCGGAAGAGGTGTGTGAGCAGATGCAGATGAAATTTGAGGAAGTGACGGAGTAAACATAAAAAGAGGAGAGGGCGTCTGCAAACCTGCGGAGGAATGCGCATGGCAGATGCCCTTTTAGCAGGAAAGGAGAAATAATGCCAACCAAAAAAGTTCGTAAAGTATTACTGTGCTTTCTGATTCCGGCTCTGCTCTTCTATGTTATTTTTTGGGTTACTCCGGTTCTGATGTCATTTTATTATGGAGTGACAAACTGGAAAGGCGTGGGAGATTATGATTTTGTGGGATTAAAAAATTACAGATTCCTGATAAAGCAGGGGACACTGTCGAATGCGCTGTTTAATACAATCAAATATACCCTATTTGTGGTGATCTGGGGAAATCTGCAGGCGCTTACCCTGGCAATGATTTTGAATATGAAGATCAAAGCAAAGGGCGCGTTTCGAACGATCTTTTATATTCCGGCGCTTTTCAGTACGATCGTGATCGCATTTATCTGGAGTTATGTTTATGCGCCCTACGACGGACTTTTGTCGGAGATAGGAAGGCTGTTTGGGAGCGGTTATGTATCCAATCTTCTTGGAGAGAAAGCGACATCCCTGTTTGCCACGGCGTTTGTTGAGACGTGGAAGACATCAGGTACCATGACAATCATCTATCTGGCAGGGTTGCAGAATCTGTCGGAGGAAGTGCTGGAGTCCGCAAGAATTGACGGATGCTCCGCATGGCAGTCAATCCGTTATGTCAAGATACCAATGCTGGCCAATACGATCACAGTCAATGTGATGTTGGGGCTGATCGGAGGATTTAAGTCTTTTGACTATATCTTTGCCCTGACAGGCGGCGGTCCTGGTACATCATCGAGTACGCTGATGTACACGATCTACAAGATGGCGTTCGTGGAGATGCAGTACGGAAAGGCAGAGGCACTTGCGGCGTGCGCGTTTGTATTTATCCTGATAATTTCAACGATCACGCTTGGAATGATGAAAAGAAAGGAGCTGGAAGCATAATGAAAAAATCGAAAAGGTCGGAGGTTGCCGTTACGATAGGGCTTACGCTTTTTTTCCTGATCTTTTTATCGCCGATCCTGATCGCATTTTCGGCATCTTTCAGGCATGTGGACGATACCTCGAATTATCTGAAACTGTTTCAGTATTTCTGTCTGGATAGTTACAGGCTGGCGTTTGGAAAACTGAACTATTTCAGATCACTGAAAAACAGCATACTAATCACGACATCATCGGTTTTTCTGCTGCTTCTTTTCAGTTCCATGGCAGGATATGCGGTGGCGAGGCTGAAAGGAAAACTGGGTTCTTTCTTTCAGATATTCTTTTTGTCAGGAATGATCGTTTCGGCGCAGATGTCTATTATTCCGATGTACAGGATTATCAACGGCCTTGGACTGAGTAATACCAGGGTTGCGCCGGTGTGTATGTATGTGACGGCGGCACTGCCCTTTTCCATATTTCTTTATACAAATTTTGTGAAATCGGGTGTTCCTTATACGCTGGAGGAGGCGGCAAGGATTGATGGGGCGAAAATTCCGTATATTTATGCCAGGATCGTGATACCATTGACAAAACCGGCGTTATCTTCTCTGGTTATTACCCAGGGGGTTCCGATCTGGAACGATTTCTTTTTTGCCATGCTGTTTTTGTCCTCGCCGACAAAAAAGACGCTGCCCCTGCAGATGCTGAATTTTATCGGGGATATGGAAAACGCGACGCAGTGGAATATGCTGTTTGCGGCGTGTATGGTGAGTGCGCTGCCAATCCTGATCATTTATTCCTTCCTGCAGAGATACTTTGTGGCGGGGCTGACGGTGGGAGCGGTGAAGGAGTGAGGTGGTAATCCGGGCAGCGGGTACCTGTATTAAGAATGAAAGCGTGTCGGCAGGTGTTAAATGGAAATATGTAGTAAATACAGATCATGAAAAGTATAGTAGAATTGAAGAAACATTTTTAATTTTAAATTCAGGTCCTCCGGGGCGGACAAGGGGCTAAGAATGAGAATCAGAAACAGTATCAATTTCAAATTCCTCTGCGGGCTCTTATCGATCTCTCTGATCCCGCTTTTCATGATCATCGCAGTGACGATATATTCGGATTCCCGCTTTTACAGCGAAATGTTTTCGCAGGCCAGCTATCAGGAGCTGAAACAGCTTGTGGATGAGGTGGACGGAAATCTGGAACAGATTGACGATATAGCGATGGCCCTGATCATGAGCCAGATGAACAGTGAGAGCATTGTTCTGTCGATCTGCGAGCAGGAGGGAGAGGGCGAGATATCCCAGAGCAGCCGTTTGAAAAATTACAGGAATTTCAAGTATATCTGTTCCAATCTGATTGGGGTGGACCGGTATGTGGAGGCTATCTATCTGTTTTGTGATAACGGGTACAACTATTCTTATTCTAAAAGTAAAGAATTCTATCTGGAAAGAAATGTGGAGGAGCAGAACTGGTTTTGGCAGATGAAGCATGGAGCAGACATACATCTTATGGACTTTTATGAGCCGCTTAAGATTGCGGGCTGTGAGGAGCCGGTATTGATTTCTGCCAGAAAATTTACGGATCTGCACGGGGAGCATCAGGGTATTATCGTACTTGTGTGCAACATGGATATTTTTCGAACCGTTTCGGGCAGCAACCTTCCATGGAGCAATAATTTTATTATCGATGATAAAGGGAAGGTATTGTATGGGGATATGGAATCGGCTGACCTTTTGACGGAGAAAGATTTAAGGGAAATCCGCGACAAAGGCAGCGGCGTTATTACAAAGGGGAAAGCAAGTGAGGCTTATATTTACGGAAAACTGCATGAAAATGACTGGAATCTGATTTCCACAGTATCCTTTGATTCACTGTATCAACTGTACCGGAGCAATCTGTTATATATTTTTGCGGCAGTGCTTTTTATACTGGTACTTATCACCGGGATTTTACTTTATATCAAAAAAAGCCTGATCAGGCCGCTGACGGATCTGGCGCAGATCATGGACCATGCCGCCGAGGAGGATTTCTGTTTTCAGAATATTTACAGTGGCAGGAGGGATGAAATCGGTATGCTGTATGCTTACTATGATAAGATGTTAAAACAGATCAGTGAGCTGATTGGGGAAAAATACGGGTATCAGATCAGGCTGCTTCGGACAAAACTCCAGAACCTGATGTCCCAGATCAATGCGCATTTTATTTTTAATACGCTGGAGAATATTAGCTGCCTGGCGGAGTTTGAGGAAAACAGACAGATTGCCGACATGTCAAAATCCCTTGGGGCTATGCTCAGATACAGTATCAACTGTGAAAGCGAATATGCGGTTTTTTCAAGAGAGGTGAAACATGTCAGGGATTATATTAAGATACAGGAGATACGGTTTGCCAACCATATTGACCTGAAAGTGGATGTAGAGCCGGATATGCTGAAAAGAAAAGTGATGAGGTTTATGCTTCAGCCAATTGTGGAGAATGCGATTGAACATGGATTATCCGGCAGGGACGCTCCGTGGGTGATAGGAATCTACGGCCGGCAGGAGGAAAATATGCTGCTGATAGAAGTGGCGGATAACGGATGCGGGATGAATGAGCAGGAGCTTAGCCGGGTGCGGGAAGGAATCGTCTGCCCGGGAGAGGCGGATGAACAGTCACATATTTATAATATAGGGCTCTTTAACATCAATCGCAGAATACAGCTTTTGAGTTCAAAGAAATTCGGCCTTAAGATAGACAGTGGGACAGAAGCCGGGACAACTGTAACAGTAAAGCTTCCATTACTGTAAAAATAAATCCGGAGAATAGTTCCAATTGTTGATTGGAAGTCCCTTTAAGCGGACATGGGGTATAAAGATGGAATATCGGTACCTGATCGTAGACGATGAGGTGTTGATCCGGAGAGGAATCAGAAATCGGATTGACAGCATAAGGTCCCTTTCTCTCGTATGTGTCGGTGAGGCATCTAACGGGGAGAAGGCAAAAGAGATCATTGCGGACAAAAAGCCGGATATTATTATCACGGATATGAAAATGGCAAAGATGGACGGCGTTGAGCTTTTAAACTATCTGGAAAAAAATGCCCCGGATAGTGCGGTAATCGTCGCCTCCGGCTATACGGATTTTGCCTATGTCAGCAAAGCGCTTGAAAAGAGGGTGATCGGATATCTGCTGAAACCCTTTTCGGTGGAAGAAATTGAAGAACAGCTAAAAAAGGCGGTACAGAGCATTGAGCAGAGAAAGAGCCTGCAGGAATTAAAGCGCAGGGTGGTCTCCTTTGAAGAAAAATTTGAACAGTTTAAACTGTTAGAGATCATGATGGAGCCCTGGAGCAGCGATGTGGAGAGAGAACTTGCAGACAAAAATTATGTGATGGATTATTTTCATCTTCTGATCAGCATCAGCACAAATGATGAAACTGTGGAGCCTCTTGTAAGAGAGAGATGTCTGGCACTTTTGAAAGGGATTCAGGGTGTTGTATTGAACAATCCTTCCAATAAGTATCAGTTTTTTGTGATACTGACGTCTGAGGGGGAGGAAAACAGAGAGAAACTGTCTGTCCAGGCATCCAGAATGGCGATGGAAGTAAAAAGATGTGTACAGGGCAGGAAGGCTTTTGTATGTATCAGCAATGTATTTCAGGGGTTTTCGCAGTTGAACAGGAACTATCAGAAAAACGAAGAACTGCTTGGCCGTATATCCCTGAGAGATACTGTAGGAATTTTCAGGGCGGCGCAGGAGGTTTATGAACCGAAGGAGATCGCGCCGGCAAATGAAGTGAAGGATATGTTCCGTATGATCAAACATAGTTATGCGGAGGTGGATAACCTGTGCAGGGTATTTTTTGAAAAGATCGATCCGGAGAGCCATCTGATCGGCGATATCAGGAAATACTGTGATGTGCTGATCGAGTGCGTGAACCAGTATGCGGACCAAAAGGGCGTTGAGACGGATAATGTAATGGAAATATTTGTCAAAAGATATATTTATTGTGACGGTACGGAGAAAATGGAACGGGAGATCACGGGATATGTGAAGCTGGTGATGGATTCCATTCGGATGAAGAGTAATGATGAGGAATATATGTTTGAGCAGATGAAGCGTTACATCGTTGAAAATTTTGACAAGAAGCTGACGCTTCAGGTTCTGGCGGATCATTTTTATATGTCTCCGAATGCCTGCAGTGAAATTCTGAAACAGAAGATGAATATAAGCTTTAATGACTTTCTGAAAGAGATAAGGATCGGCAAGGCGAAAGAACTGCTTGATACGACGGAGCTCAGCGCGGAGAAGATATCGGAAGAGATCGGCTATGCCAACGCAAAATATTTTTTCAAAATTTTCAAGAAAGAGACAGGACGTACGCCCTCGGAATACAGAAACCGTAAAAAATAGGATAGAAAAAGGAGTTTGCCATGCTGTATCAAAAATCAAAAAAAGAAGTGCTGGAGGAGGAACTGTTTAAAAATCCGACCTCTGAATACAGGGCGGCGCCATTTTGGGCGTGGAACTGTAAACTGGATAAAGATAAGCTGACGGAGGAGATTCCCCAGATGAAGAAAATGGGGATGGGAGGATTTCACATTCACTGCAGGGTAGGACTGGATACGGAATATCTTGGGGAGGAATTTTTTGAATGCGTGCACGCCTGCGAAGAAAAAGGCAGAGAGGAAGATATGCTCTGCTATCTTTACGATGAGGACCGCTGGCCTTCCGGCAGCGCGGGAGGTATTGTGACGAAGGAAAAGAAGTACAGAACACGCTTTATGGTGATGTCGCCGGCGGACTATGTTGAGAGTGAAGAGGAAACTTTTATGTCGGCGGCAAAGGCGGTCCGCAGCAAAGACAGGAAGCTGCTGGGTACATATAAAGTCATGCTGAATGATGAAGGATATATGACGGGGTATGAGATAGTGGCAGATGATGCAAAGGAGGAAGGGCTGTGGAGGGCATTTCTGGAAATATCCGGCGATACGCCCTGGTTCAATGATCAGGCATATGTGAACACACTGGATAAAAAGGCGCTGGATGAGTTTATCCGTGTAACCCATGAAAAATATTACGCGGAGCTGAAAGAAGAGTTTGGAAAATCCATACCGTCCATTTTTACCGACGAGCCTCAGACCACGTTAAAAGGTGTGCTGTTTTCTCCCTTTGATAAGGAGCAGGTGATCACGGCGTATACGGACGACTTTGATGAAACCTTTACAAAGACTTTCGGATTTTCGATTCTGGAGCGGCTGCCGGAGCTGTTCTGGGAACAGGAGGGCGGGAAGGTTTCACAGGCGCGGTATTTTTATCACAGGCATGTCTGTCAGCGGTTTTCGGAAGCCTTCGGAGACAATGTGGGAGACTGGTGCAGGGAACATGGGATCGAGCTTACGGGACATATGATGAATGAATGGACGCTGCACTCTCAGACGATGGCGCTGGGAGAGGTGATGCGGCCGCTTAAAAGTTTCGGGATACCGGGGGTGGATATGCTCTGTGACAGGCGAGAACTTTCAACGGCAAAGCAGGCGCAGAGCGTAGCACATCAGTATGGCAGGGAAGGGGTTATGAGCGAGATATACGGCGTGACCGGCTGGGGCTTTGATTTCAGAAATCATAAACTGGCGGGGGACTGGCAGGCGGCGTTGGGGGTTACGCTCAGAGTCCCGCATCTGACATGGGTGTCCATGGAGGGAGAAGCAAAGAGGGATTACCCCGCAAGCATCGGATATCAGTCCCCCTGGTTTGAGGAATATGCCTCGGTGGAGGATCATTTTGCGAGATTAAATACGGCGCTGACAAGGGGAGAGGCTTCCGTAAAGGTAGGAGTTCTCCATCCGGTTGAGAGTTATTGGCTTTACTGGGGAAATAAAGTGCAGACAGCGACAAAAAGGCAGGGACTGGAAGAAAACTTTGAACATATCATCGAATGGCTCCTGTTTAATCTGATCGATTTTGACTTTATCTCGGAAGCGCTGCTGGAGGAGGATTATGTGGAGACCGCAGGGCCCGTATTGCGCATGGGGGCAATGTCCTATGATGTGGTGGTTGTGCCGGGGTGCCGCACGCTGAGAAGTTCCACGCTTTCTAGGTTGAGAAGTTTCCGGGAGAGAGGCGGAGAAGTGATTTTTATGGGGGAGGCGCCGGGATATCTGGATGCGGCGGAGAGCAGTGAGCCGAAAATCTTTGCGCAAAGCTGCACATGGATCGATTTCAATAAGGCTTCTCTCCTTGAGAGACTGGAAAAATACAGAGAAGTGGATATGGAATGTACTCCGGTGGAAGGAGATGATCCCACAAGAATGAAGCATAAGGAAAATGGCAGCAGAACGTCCAATATGTTTTATCAGATGAGAAATGACGGCGATACAAAGTGGCTTTTTATCTGTCATGTCAATAAACCGAAAAATGAGTTTGTCACCTTTACCGAAAAACTGCGCATCAGGATAAAAGGGGAGTATGAACCGGTAGTCTACGATACGATGACGGGGGATATCTATCCTGTTGATGCCTGTTATGAGAACGGTAATACGGTGCTTACTGACTATGAAGCGCCCCATGACAGCCTGCTTCTGCACCTGCTTCCCGTAAACAAAGCGGGCGGGTGCGGAGCGGAAAACCGGCGGATGGCACGGGGGATCAACGCTGAAATGACAAAGAGAAAGGGACCGATACTGCCGGGAAATATCCGCTATTTTCAGGAGCCTTGTACTTATGGGCTCAGCGAGGAGAATGTGGTGCTGTTGGATATGGCGGAATATGCCTTCGATGAGGGAGCGTGGCAGCCGCGGGAGGAGATACTGAGGATTGATAATCTGTTCAGGGAAAAGCTGGGGCTTCCGCAAAGAATGGAGGCGCTTTCGCAGCCCTGGGTACATGCCGAGGAGGAGAAGCCGGAGCATATGCTGAAACTCCGGTTCAGGATCAGTTCCGGGACGCGGGCGGACCGTATCAGGCTTGCGATGGAAAATCCGGAACAGGCAAAGATATTCTGGAACGGAGCGGAGATTGACGGGCAGATAGAGGGGTGGTATGTGGATAAGGCAATTAAGGTCCTGTCCCTTAAGGAACTTTGCACAGGGGAAAATCTGCTGGAAATCTGGATACCGTTCGGAAGAAAGACAAATGTGGAATGGTGTTATCTGCTGGGGGATTTCGGCGTAAGAGTTTATGGAAGCCATGCGGAGATCACGGAGAAGCCAAAGAGATTATACTATGGGGATTATGTGAATCAGGGATTTCCGTTCTATGCCGGAAATATGGAGTACAACATAAGGGAAGATATGGATGAAGGCATTTTGTATATTGAGATCCCGCAATATCGCGGAGCGCTGGTACAGGTATTTCTGGATGGAAGAAAGATTGGGAATGTTTTTACGGCGCCCTACAGGATCTGCTGCGGAAAGGTTGCGGCGGGAAGTCATGAGATCACACTGAAAGTGTTCGGAAACCGGGTAAATGCGTTCGGCGCGGTGCACCATGCCGATCATACGGAATCCTGGTACGGTCCGAGTCTCTGGAGGACAACGGGGAACAGGTGGGCGTATGAGTATCAGCTTGAGACGATGGGAATCCTGACGGCGCCGTATTACTGGATAGAAGGATATCCTTCAACAGCAGGGGGACAGAAATGAGGAGAGAAATGAGAGAATTTTCAGAGGGAGTTTACCCCGGGATGTTGACACCGTTTGCGGAAGAGAATAAGATAGATAGTGATTCATCCGGGAAAACGTATCTGACAGGCAGGGAGGGATGAATCATGCGGAAGGTGTTGGTATCCGTATCACATTATGATACATTATGCAGAGAAGCCTGGAATTATATGGAAGAACACGGTTATCAGATCATTTTTGATCCGGCCAGGAAATTTCCGGCTTATACAACGGAAGAAATCGAGGCGCTGCCGGAGAGAGAGGATATTGCGGCGGTTCTGATCGGAATGGATGATTTCAGGGATGAGAGAAAGTATCGGGCGCTCCCAAACCTGAAGGCGGTTGTGAAGTTTGGCGTGGGAGTGGATAATATTGACCACAGTCTGGCAGAGAGATATGGTGTGAAAGTGCTGAATGCGCCGGGACAAAATGCAAACGCGGTGGCGGAGCTGACAGTCGGGTTTATGATCATGTTGATGCGCCATATCGTGTCCCTTCATGAAGAGGTGGGAAAGGGGCTCTGGCCGCGGTTTATGGGAAATGAGCTGAGGGGAAAGACGGTAGGGCTCCTTGGGTTTGGCGCAATAGCGAATCTGGTGGCTGAGAAGCTGCGGTGTTTTGGCGTGAAGATGTTGGCGTATGATCTGTATCCGAATGAGGAAAAGGCCAGGGCGCTGGGGGTTAAAATGACGACTCAGGAAGAGGTGATACAAAACAGTGATATTGTGAGTATCCATATTCCTGCGACACCGGAGACATATCACCTGTTTGACGGGAATAAAATTGCGAAAATGAAGGACGGGGCCGTTTTGATCAATCCCGCAAGAGGGGCGCTGGTGGATCTCGATGCACTGGCTGAGGCTTTGCAGAGCGGAAAACTTTTCGGGGCGGCGCTGGATGCGTTTGAGGTTGAGCCTTTGCCGAAGAACGCGGAGATCCTGAAATGTAAAAATGTGATTCTGACACCCCATACGGGAGGCGAAACGAGAGAGGCCTACCATAACCTGAGCATGGCTACTGCAAAAGATATCATAAAGGTATTGGAGGGCGGCGAAAGGAGAACAAATGAAACTTTTAATCGATGATGCACATATGGAAGTCATCAGGAGGCTGTATGAATTTTATCCCATTGACGGCGTGACCACAAATCCGTCCATTCTGGCAAAGAGCGGGAGGCCGCCCTATGAGGCGCTGAAAGAGATCAGGGCGTTTATTGGGAAGGATGCGGATCTTCATGTGCAGGTGCTTGCAATGGATGCGGAGGGGATGGTGAAAGACGCCCACAGGATCGTGGCGGAACTGGGGGATGCAACCCTGGTTAAGATTCCCTGTATTCCGGAAGGGTTTAAGGCGATGAAAGCGCTTGCAAAGGAGGGAATCCGTACCACGGGGACGGCAATTTATACGGCGATGCAGGCGTATCTGGCGGCAAAGAGCGGAGCGGAGTATACGGCGCCCTATATCAACCGGATCGACAATATGGGATTTAACGGGATTCAGGTGACGAAGGAGATTCAGGATATTTTTGAGAACCATGGTTTTCGGACCAGTATGCTGGCGGCAAGCTTCAAAAATTCCCAACAGGTGCTGGAACTTTGCCGGTATGGTATCGGGGCGGCTACGGTGGCGCCGGATGTGATAGAAAGTTTTGTGAAGAACCAGGCGATCACGGCGGCTGTGGATGATTTTGTGAAGGATTTTGGGGAACTGGCCGGGATGGGTAAGACCATGAGCGATTGTTAAGGGAACCGTGACACTTTGAATATTATCCCCCTTGGGAGCCACCAGTTTCCCGCTTCAGAGCCACCCGGAAATGGTATTTTCCACCTTCAGAGCCACCACAACATATTGTGGCGGCAGACATATTTGATTTCATTATAAATCTCCTTATAGTTATTCTTGGAGAACTGCTGATGCAGTATCA
This sequence comes from Lachnospiraceae bacterium, assembly GCA_910573755.1. Classification (GTDB taxonomy): domain Bacteria; phylum Bacillota; class Clostridia; order Lachnospirales; family Lachnospiraceae; genus 1XD8-76. The sequence continues at coordinate 195,048 of CAJTBO010000002.1, forward strand.
CCAAATAATCTATAAGGAGGTCTTTTTATGTTTAAGAAGACAAAAGTCAGAAGTATTCTGGAACTTCCGGGAAAAAATCTAAGCGGAAGGGAGGTGTCAAAAGTTTTAGGTGTATCAAGAAATACCGTCGCTGAAGTACAGGCGTTATTCTTACAATCGGACAAATCATGGGATGATATTTCTGAATGGGATGACGACAGGCTTTATGAACTGTTCTATCCGGATAAGTTTAAATATAAACCCAGATATGCTCCGGTTGATTATTCTTACGTCCATAGAGAGTTAAAGAAGACAGGCGTCACAGAAAAGCTCCTTTGGGAAGAATACTGTGCCAGATGTGAGAAAGACGGGGTGAATGCATGCTCTTATATAACATTTGCCAAAAATTACAAGAAATTTACGGCAGATAAAAACTATACGAGCCACATCGAGCATAAACCCGGATTAGAGGTTGAAGTTGACTGGTCAGGTCCGTCAATGAACTATATGGAGCCTGATACCGGTGGGCGTGTAACGGCATACCTGTTTGTTGCAACAATGCCCTACAGCCAGATGATCTATGTGGAAGCCGCAACAAGCATGAATGAAAAAGCATGGCTTTCCTGTCATGTGAACATGTTCCGGTTCTTTGGCGGCACACCAGTAAAGATTGTCTGTGATAACCTGAAAACCGGAGTGACCCTGCATCCTAAAAGAGGCGAGTGGTACTTTTTCTTGACATAGTACCACCGCAGGATGTTTGACGAGGCAAAAGTAGAAGAACAGCCCATGCAGACGGCAGGAGCCATACTTTCCATAGCTGACATCTATTCCCCCCAGATCCTTGAAAAAGCATGTGATAAAGCGCTCAGGCAGTACCATATGCCTTATTATAAGACCATCTATTCCAATGCAAAGAGCATAAACAGTGAGAAGGAACTTACAGAGTTTAAGGAAAACAATAAAAAATCCGGAATTGTCAGAGGCGCGGATTACTACAGAAAAGGAGAGACAACAAATGAACATTGAAATAAAAAAGAGTTTATCTGTATTGGAACCTGGCGGCCTTGCAAGGATCATAGAAATGCAGGAAAAAGATATAAAGCTTGTGGATTTAAGCTACGAAAAGCGTTTGGAACTGCTCCTTGAAACACTGATACAGGAACGCGAGAACAGGCTCATAAACAGGCTTATCAGGAATGCTTACTTTAAATATCCCTGCGCAAGCCTGGAATCACTGGATTAAGATTCCAGGCAGATAAAAAAGTCCACGATCCTGAATCTCGCCACAATGGGATTTGTTGCCAATGCAACAAATCTTGTCATCACAGGACCGACCGGCGCTGGAAAGACTTACCTTGCATGTGCCCTTGGCGTGGAAGCATGCAGACAGACTTACAGGGTTTTGTATATCAGGATGCCTGACCTGATGCGTAACTTTGAGAACCAGAGCGACAACCTCCGGGAGCTTACAAAATACAGGAAAAGGATCGGCAACTATCAAATCCTTATCCTTGATGAATGGCTGAATTATAAACTTACTGAAAAGGATGCCAAGAACCTCTATGAGCTGTTTGAACAACGCAGTGGCAATAACTCAATAATCTTTGTCGGACAGTATCCTGTGGATGAATGGCATAACAGGCTCGGCGGAGGGACGCAGGCGGATTCCATCATGGACAGGATTATCCATAATGCCTATGAAATCCCTGCAAATGAAACAAACCTGAGAAAGCTGTATGATTTAAAGAAACTCAAAAGGCTTGTTGACGGGATAGAAGCATAATCATCTGAACATCATTAGACCTAATATTGCCTCTGTTGTATTTTTAAGCGACAGGGGCAGTATTACTATATCTTGTGTCTGGGGTGGCTCTCAAGGAAGAAATTTCCGGGTGGCTCTGAAGCGGGAAACTGGTGGCTCCCAAGGGGGATAATATTCAATAATCTTTTGTCGAAATAATGATACTTCTGTTTCTATGTGTGAGACAGCTATTCTGAGATGGTAGAGCCGACAGGTTATGACATTTTGCCGAAAATGGTTCGGATGATTCCCAGATAGATCAGGGGTTAGAGACAAAATATGGTCTATGATTTAAAAAATTTGCGGTGCCCTTCTCTCGGGAGGGCACTGTTATAAAATATTCTATCACGCTGATATTTTGGTGATAGGACAAACCGGTTGAAAAATAAAATATAGAAAGCGTACTGGGGAATGGAAAATGAAACTGACAAAGGAAATTCTGGAAAAAATGGAAGCAGTGGATATCAGGGAAGTGGATATAAATGAACTGACAGATTTGAGGGATATTGTGATCGATACAAAGAAATCTGTTGCTGCAAAGCTTGTTTCTTTTGCCGAGCAGACAAACAACATCTATGTAAATCGATTCGGAGATTACATAGTGAAGGTCCGGTTCCAAAAGGAAGGACCGACGCTGGACGATAGAATGCGAGAGTATTTAAAAAGACTTACAGAGGTACATATTTAAACTGGTAGTAAAATAAAAAATTTACTTGTGAATATAGTGAGGATATGTTAATCTAAAGTCAGGACAAATCAGTAGAAATCCTGACTTTTCATTTTGATTAGATGAAAGGCATTTTTGCTAACTAATCTAAATAAGTCAGGAGTGATATCATTGAAGAAAAAACATTTTCTAACGGCCATGTATCTGCGCCTTTCACGGGATGATGAAGACAAAGATAATAAAGCCGGTAAAACCGGCGTGGTCAAATCTGAGAGCAACAGCATCGGAAGCCAGAGAGAGCTGATCAGAGCTTTCATTATGGAGCAGTCGGACATGGAGCTGTACGATATCTATGTTGACGATGGCTTTTCGGGGAGCAATTTCGAGAGACCGGAATTTAAGAGAATGTTAGCCGACATTGAGGCGGGCAGGGTAAATTGTGTGATCGTAAAGGATCTGTCACGGTTTGGGCGTGATTATATTGGGGCGGGAAGATACATACAGAAAGTCTTTCCGGCACTCGGTGTACGCTTTATTGCTTTGACGGATCATTATGACAGTGATTCGGCTGATATGAGTGAAACATCTATCATTCTGCCTGTGAAAAATTTTATTAACGATTCATACTGCAGAGATATTTCCACAAAAGTAAAAAGCCAGTTGGAAGTGAAACGCCGGAACGGGGAATGCATAGCTCCTTTTGCAATATATGGTTATAAAAAGAGCACGGAAAGCAGAAATAGGCTTGTACCGGATGAGTATGCTGCGGGGATTGTTTGTAAAATTTATAAGTGGAAGATAGAGGGGATGGCGACCACCGCAATAGCGGAAAAATTGAATGAGCTTGGAATACTGTCCCCGAGAGAATATAAAATATCGTTGGGACTGCGTTTTCATGGGGGCTATTGTGGAACGGGGAGTTCCGGATGGAGCAGCGTGACAGTAAAAAGAATATTGACGAACGAAGTATACCTTGGGCATCTGCTACAGGGGAAAACAGAGAAAATCAATTATAAAGTAAAAAGAACGCAGGTAAAGCCGAAAAAAGAATGGGTAAAGGTGGAAAATACTCATGAACCACTTATTTCGGAGGATGATTTTGAGATTGTGCAGCAATTGTTGAAGTCAGACGGGAGGAAAAGTCCGAAAACGGGAAAAATAAGTCCTTTTGTGGGACTTCTGTTTTGCGGTGACTGCGGAGAGCAGATGATACGCCGCGTCAACCGTTATAAAGAGAAAGAAAGCATTTATTACATCTGTTCTACAAAAAACCGCGGGGACGGATGCAGCAGACACAGCATAGAAGAAAGTGAACTGTGGGAGATCGTGGAAGGAAACGTCAGGCAGTTTTCCAATGCTTTTTTAGAAGAAAAAGAAAAATTTGAACGCGTGGGAGAGAATGAAAGGAATTATGAAACGATCGATCAATATGATAAAGAGGCGGAGCGTTTAAAAAAAGAGAAGGACAAATACCATCATCTCTGCGCAGGATTGTGTGAGGATCTGAAAAAAGGAATTATTGACAAAGAAGAATTTGAACATTTATATAAAAGTTTTAGCCGAAAAGAGGAGGAACTGGAGAAAGCTATAAAAGGGCAGGGGCAGTTCATCAGGGAGATACTTGAAAAGGGAGTTCTCTCGGCAGAACGTCTGAAATCTTTTGAAGAATGCGTGGAATTGAAGGAAATAGACCGGTATACATTGAGCAGTATGGTAAAACAGATCAAAGTGTATGAAGGCAGGAAAGTTGAGATAGAATTCCGGTTTACTGATAAATTCAAAATGATGTCCGATTTTAACCGGAGGATATTTGAGAAAGACCAGAATATCCAGACGGCAGAAAGGAGGACATAAGATGGCAAGAGTTTCCAAAAGGATAGCGGCGCGTGCTGCGGTAAGTGCTGCGCGGCAGATATCTTGTTATAAGGCAGGGATCTATGCAAGGCTTTCTTCGGATCAGGATAAAGTGAAAAATGAATCTGTGGAAATGCAGGTGAAAATCGCAGAGAAATACATAGAAGAACTCAACGAGAAACAGGCGGAGCAGATAGAGGTCGTTGATCGATATATTGATCTTGGAAAGACGGGAAGCAATTTCAGGCGCGATGAGTTTGAACGGCTTATGCAGGACATTCGTCTTGGTGAGATTAACTGTATTGTGGTAAAGGATCTCTCGCGGTTTGGCAGAAATTATCTTGAGGCTGGTAATTACATTGAAAAGATATTTCCGTTTCTCGGTGTGAGATTCATAGCCGTTTCTGACAGGTTTGATACAGGCATGGACGGAAATGAGAAGAAACAGATAGCAGTGGAGATCAAAAACCTGATCAATGATATGTACGCAAAAGATGCATCCCTTAAGCGGAAGCAAAGTTTGAAACAGATGCGGCAGGCTGGGGAGTATGTGGGAGGACCGGCGCCTTATGGGTATAAGACAAAATATGAGAAAAATGTACGGAAGCTTAAGCCGGATGAAAATACAGCGGATATCGTGAGATATATTTTTGAGCGGTTTATCGGGACTGCAAGCTGCAGTGCGGTGGCTGACGATCTGAACAGAAGAAGAGTAAATTCTCCGACAGTATACAAGCAGACGGGTGAAGTCTTTTTCTCCGAAAGAGAGGGAGAAAACTACAGGGGATGGGACAGATCAACGGTGGAACGCATTGTAAAAAGTGAGACATATGTGGGTAGATTGGTGCAGGGAAAGACATCTATCACAGCGAGAGATGAAAGTAATCGCATCCATAAACCAGAAGATGAGTGGTGCATAAAGGAAAATGCCCATGAACCGTTGATAGATGCAGGAATGTTTGAGCAGGCAAGAGAAACATTACAGAGAATCCATGAGAAGAGCCGGCTTCGTAATCATCCGGCGAAAGAAGTTGCCATTTCTGAAAATATATCTGATGAGGTGATGTACTGTGGCGTCTGCGGAAGGAAAATGACACGTTACAGCAAAATCAAAACATATCAAGGTGATCGGAAGCAGAGGATTGACGGTTACTTTTGCCTAAACAGTGGGCAGACAAAAGTGGATATATGTCCGGAGACAAACCGTATTCTCAAAGAACCGCTGATGGATATTTTGATGCAGCTGTTCAGAGTTCAATTTGCAGTGTATCTGAAAAAGCCTAAGAAATATATCGAATCTGTAGAAAAGAATCTGTCTGATAAAAAGAAAGAACTGGAGAGCAGGTGCAAAAAGGTTAGCAGAAATATCGAAATGATCAGAGAGAAAGAAGGACTTAAATATGTGCAATATAAAGGGGGAGAGATATCTCAAAAGGAATATGTGGCATATAAAATGCAGCAGGAGGACAGAAGGCGGGATCTGGACAGGCAGCTTGCTCAGATAGAGGATGATGTGAAAAAGACCGGTATTCTGACTGAAAAGGTGCCCGCTATGGTTCGGGCGATCCTGTATATGAGGACTGGAAAAGAACTGACAAAGGAAATGGTGGAAGCACTGGTTGACAGAATTTATGTATATCCGGGGAAGAGAGTGGAAATCTCATGGGGCTATACGGATGAACTGCTACAGGAGGTGCTTAAGCATGAATAAGATTGCAATATACCTCAGACTGTCAATGGAAGATGCGGACGATAAAGATGAGAGCAACAGTATCAGCAGCCAGAGGGTGTTGATCAGGAAATATATTGCGCATCATGAGGAACTGCGGGAGATGGATACAGCGGAGTTTTGTGACGACGGATTTTCCGGTACTGATATGAAAAGACCGGGGATGCAGAGATTGCTCAGGGAGGTAAAGGCGGGCGGTATAGGGTGTGTTGTCGTGAAAGATATGTCCCGTTTTTCAAGGGATTATATTGAACTCGGGACATATATGAATCAGATATTTCCGTTTTTGGGAGTACGTTTTATTGCAATCAATGACCATTATGACAGCAAGGAGCATAGAGGAAGTACAGCACCTATTGATACGGCCTTTCAGACACTAATGTATGACTTATACAGCAAGGATATCTCCGTAAAAGTAAAGGCGGCGATAAGCAGTAAATGCGCAAGCGGAGAGTTTGCATTCGGTACGGTGCCGTTTGGGTATAAGAAGAGCAGTGAAATAAGGAATGGAGTTGTAATAAAGCCGGATGAGGCCCGGATTGTCAAGGATATCTTTTCACTGGCCTATGTGGGAAACAGCAGCACGCAGATCGCGAGGATACTGAACGAAAAAAGGATTCCGACAGCGATGAAGATAAGATATCCGGATAAAGTGGACAGAGGTGGGAAAGTGCGGGCGTGGAGCACGCAGGCTGTCCGGCGGATTCTGAATAACCGATTTTATCTGGGGGAGATGACCTACGGTAGAACCAAACGAAAGTATGTAGGAAGCAAGGAGGGGGTTAAAACACCTGAAACGGAGTGGAGGACTATAGAGAATCATCACGAGCCGCTTGTCTCGGCGGAAGTTTATGAAAAAGTGTGCAGTTTTCATGATGGGGTTTCTGTGGAGAGGAAAATGGAGAAGAATCCGCTTGCGGGTAAGCTTTACTGCGGCGGGTGTGGCTATTCCATGGCTTATAAGCCATTGCGGGGAAAGAATAAGCACCGGCGGTTTGAATGCTATAAACATGCCACTTTGCAGATACCGGACTGCTGTACCTATTTTTCTGCTGATATGCTAGAGGAACTGGTGCTTTCCATGCTAATCAAGGAACTGATACTGCGTGGGGATACTGAAAAGCAGAAGGTAAGCCTTCGCTCTTTTCAAAAAGCCTGCATGGAGAAACTGGAAAAGGAACTGGCCGAAAACAGAAATCAGAGGGAGTTGCTATCGCAGGAGAAAGCTGATCTGTATGAAGGCTATGCTCTGGGAGAGATGGATGCTGTTTCGTACAGGGAGAAGGCGGAGAGACTGGCGGAGGAGAGTAACTTTTTATCAGCTAGGGAAAAGGAACTGCTGGAAGAGATTGAGGGGATAAATGAGGAATTACGAAAAACAGACGAGGATATGAGGCAGATCATAAAGTTCTCCCACATGGAGAGGCTGACGCAGGAGGCAGTGGATGCTTTTATCAAGAGAATTTATGTGTATAAGGATAAGAGGGTTGAGATTGAGTGGAATTTCAGGGAAAATGGCTAAGGTAAATAGAATGATGAACTGAAAAGAAAAAGTCGGTTGAACCAACAAAGAATCCAAGGTATAATAAGAGCAAATCCATATACCTTTTGTGTTTCAACCAAATATACAAAAGGAGAAGGATTATGAATATATCTGAAGATATGCAGATAGATACAGAATTAAAAAATGCTGTAACTGTATCAGATAAAATTGCGCAATATGATGATCTGGCAAAAAGATTGATGGGAAATAAAATTATATTGGCGCATATATTGGTAAAAGTAGTTGATGAGTTTAAGGGGATGAATCCCAAAGATGTCGTTCCTTGTATTGAGGGAGATCCCTTTATCAGTGTTATTCCGATAGAACCAGGGCTGACGAATGCAGTGAAACAGAAAAACGGACAGAGGATTATCGGATTCAATACTGAAAATATGGAGCGGTATGAAGGAGTAATTAGGTTTGATATTGTATTTTATGTTCGCTTAAGTGATGGACTTGTACAGATTATAACAAATTTGGAAGCGCAGAAGGACGAACCTTCAGGATACGATATTTTAAACCGAGCAATCTTTTATGTGAGCCGACTTGTTTCGTCACAAAAGGAACGAGACTTTATAAAAAGTAATTATAATGATATTAAGCGTGTGTTTTCTATTTGGATTTGTATGAATATGAGCGAAAACAGTATGGATTATATACACTTGACGGATGATAAATTGCTAGGTTCTTATCAGTGGAAAGGCAGAATAGATTTGCTGAATATCATTATGATTGGAATAGCAGATGAACTTCCAGAGCATGATGAACAATATGAGCTGCATCGTTTATTGGGAGCTTTGTTATCTAAACAATTATCAATAGAAGAGAAGTTAAATATTGTTGAAACAGAGTATGATATTTTACTGGATGAGAATATAAGGAAGGAGTTGGGATCTATGTGTAATCTGGGAGAGGGAATCAGGGATAATGCTATTGCAGATGTGATAATGAATATGTACAAAAAGGGATATCCATTAGAACAGATTGCGGAGATAGTAGAAAAGAGCATAGAAGAAGTGAAGGCCGTTATCAGAAAACGAGGATTTGTATTAGCGCAGTTGTGATCAGATGATATATGAAGGGAAAGCAGTGAATCAGTTATTCGGTTTGCTGCTTTCTCCGTCATAAAAAACATAAATTTCAGGTATCTCAACTTGACAATAATCTAACACAAGGGGTATAGCTCAATACGAGTTTTCGTGATATTTACGGGAAAAATTGAAAAAAAGTTCGTGACAGTAACTTGACACAAGAGGGGTACGGAAAACTGAATCTGCAGCAGGCGTTTGAGGCGCTGCGTGTGTGAGTGGAGTTCCAGAGAGAGTAGTGATAATAAGCAGAGCAGTGGATAAAGATAATGTGAAAGAGAGATACAGAGGATGAAAGCGATATGGGAAATATATATGATGGAGCATTCAGAACAATATTAAACGACTAGAGGCAACTGATCATTCCAATGATCAATGAAATTTTGGGGAAGAGCTACACGGGAAAAGAAAAAATTGAATTTCGCCCTAATGAGCATTTTTTAGACCAGCAGGATGACGCAAATCGGGAAAGAATAACAGACACTAACTTTACAATATGGGAAAGGAAAAAGAAGAAATATCATCTGGGGTGCGAGAGCAGTCTGCCGGATGGCCGGATGACGATCCGTTTGTTTGAGTATGATGCATAATCGCATTGGATGAGGGGAAGTGACTGGTGAAACATTGATGGTGACATTTCCGAACACGGCAGTATTGTACCTGCGAAGCTATAGGAAGATGCCGGATAAAATGAAATATGTAATAAAAACACCGGGCGGTACGGTGGAATATGATATCCCGATTATGAAGATGCAGGAATATTCTCTGGACGATATTTTTGCAAAGGGTTTATTGATGCTGATTCCCTTTTATATTTTTTCACATGAGAAGCAGTTTATGGTGTATAATAGTAATGAACAGAAACTGGAAGAGCTGAAAGCAGAATATCAAGGGAGTGAGGAGACAAGACAGCAGGGATTGTATGCTAATTGCAATAGCCGGCGAGTGGTTTACCTCATATGGCAAGGGGATAAATTCAGGCTATTTTGGAAAGGAAGAAAACCATAGAATTGCAAAGAGACTGAAAGAAGTGTTTTCTGAATGGATTGATAACGGGTACAATGATTTTGAGGATGAGAACACGGTTATTTTATGTGTGGAATTGACGGACGGGCTGCTGCTTTCACATGGGACAGGGTATGAGTTTTAGGCTTTCAATTTCCGGAGGGCTTTTATATGAAATTTCAAAGAACAGATGGTAAGGATAGAGATTTTATAGAGAACTGCAGGCTTCTTGATATGGATCTGGACAGACGTGTCGGGAAAAAGATAGAAAGAAACAAATACAAAAAATATAACCGGTTGGATGAGATTCAGGAAGCGATCGTTGTGTATGAAGAGAACCGGGTGATTGGCGGCGGGGCCATCAGAAGATATGATGATGAAACGATAGAATTGAAGCGGGTGTTTGTACATACGGAATATCAAGGACGGGGCATAGGGAGCAGGCTTGTTTCCCTGTTGATGGAATGGGCCATAGAACTGGGATATAAGAAAATGGTTCTTGAAACCGGGGAGTTATTGGCTGAATCCTGTGCCGTATATAAAAAGCTGGGTTTTCAGGTGATCCCGAATTATGGTCCGTATGAGGATATGCCGGAATCATTGTGTATGGCAAAGGATTTGAAAAGCGGGGGCGGGCAGATGCGGGATAAAGATTTTCAGGAGGGAACAGATGGATAAATGGTTTACTGTTGACAGGATAGATGAGGATACTTATATCATCAGCGAATACCGGCATTGGGAGGAAACACATTGTTATCTGCTGAATGGTTCCGGGCGGAGTCTGCTGATCGATACGGGGCTTGGGATCTGTAATATTTATGATGAGGTGGTGAAGCTGACAGACCAGCCGGTTACGGCTGTTGCCACGCATATCCATTGGGATCATATCGGAGGGCATCAATATTTTCCGGATTTCTATGCCCATGAAGAGGAACTGGAGTGGCTGTCGGGCGGGTTCGCTTTGTCTATGGAAACGGTCAGGGGCATGGTAGTTGACCGCTGTGAACTGCCGGAGGGTTATGATGTGGGCAGCTATGAGATGTTTCAGGGGAGGCCGTCCGTGGTTCTGCATGGCGGGGAAGAGATTGACATTGGCGGGAGGATAATAAAAGTGCTTCATACGCCGGGACATTCACCGGGGCATATGTGTTTTTGGGAACCGGGGCGGGGATATCTTTTTACAGGGGATCTGATCTACAAGGATACCCTGTTCGCGTATTATCCATCTACAGATCCGGAAGCTTATCTTTCTTCACTGGAAAAGATGGCGAGTCTTCCTGTGGAAAGGGTGTTCCCGGCGCACCATTCCCTGGATATCCAGCCGGAGATCATCGGCCGTATGAGGGATGCTTTTCAGGGATTGAAGGAGGGCGGGAAACTGCATCATGGGAGCGGGACTTTTGATTACGGAGACTGGGCGGTCTGGCTGTGATGAGGATGTTTATGAGGGATGAAGGCAGGATGGAAACAGAAGATATTATTCTTTGAAAGACAAAATATGAGGATTGGAGATCAATATACCGGAATGTCTGGTCAGGGCAGGAAACAGCAGAATATATGGTATGGAAAGTGACGGCTGATGAGGATAGGGTCAGGGAGAGAATACAGAGGACGATTGCATGGCAGGAAACCTATGATGCATGGCTGGTCTATGAGAGGGGCAGCAGTGTCGTGCTATAATAAAGTTGTAACAGCAGTGGCTAAAAAGATATAATTGAGGGCTGGAACACAAACTTTGGACGGATTTTGGTTCAGATAAACTAACGAATAACAAATTATCAAAACATTGTGGAAAGTATATTTATTAGTATTTTGAATATGAATATACTGAATCAAATAATAAATGTCATGTCAAGATTTAGTGTTTTGTAAAATTAGAGAGATTTATTTGTGTTTTTTCTTGTTACTGTATTGAAATGATGATAAACTATAAAAGCAAAGATTATGTTCTAATAATAATTATTGAATAAAGGTAAGGAAAAGCGCATGAGAAAATCTACGATAATCATTGACAAAGATTATGAAATCGCAGATGTGGACAGTAGACTATTTGGTTCTTTTATTGAGCATCTTGGCAGAGCAGTATATGGTGGTATTTATCAACCGGAGAACATTAGTAGTGATGAGAGCGGGTTCCGGCAGGATGTATTAGAATTAGTAAAGGAATTACAAGTTTCTGTTGTTCGCTATCCCGGAGGGAATTTTGTATCCAATTATTTCTGGGAAGACGGCGTAGGCCCCATAAATCAAAGACATCCCAGATTAGATTTGGCGTGGAAGACTATTGAGCCAAATATTTTTGGGCTTGGTGAGTTTGTAAACTGGGCAAAAATGGCTGGGGCAGATATTATGATGGCTGTCAATTTGGGAACCAGAGGTGTGGCTGATGCCTGTAACCTTCTGGAATATTGCAATTTCCCATCAGGGACAAAATATAGCGATCTGCGGAAAGCATACGGCATAGAGGAACCCTATGGGATAAAGCTCTGGTGTTTGGGAAATGAGATGGATGGGGAGTGGCAGTTAGGCAGGAGGACTATGGAAGAATACGGAAGGATTTCCGCAGAAGCTGGAAAGGCGATGAAATTGATTGATCCTTCCATTGAATTAGTCTCCTGCGGGAGTTCCTCTAAAGGTATGCCGACTTTTCCAGAGTGGGATGCGGTGACGTTGGAGGAGAATTACGATTATGTAGATTATTTGTCACTGCATCAGTATTATGGAAATGAGAACAATGACAGCAATGATTATTTGGCAAAATCAGACGATATGGATGATTTTATTCATACCGTTGTTTCGGTATGCGATTATGTGCAGGCAAAAAAAAGAAGCAGGAAGAAAATGTATCTGAGCTTTGATGAGTGGAATGTCTGGTTTCATTCCAAAGCAGAGGAAGAAAATATCACAAATAGGCATCCGTGGCAGATGGCACCACATCTTTTAGAAGACCATTATACGTTCGAAGATGCGCTGATGGTGGGGCTGATGTTAATTACTTTGCTAAATCATGCTGACCGGGTAAAGATTGCCTGTTTGGCACAGTTAGTGAATGTGATTGCGCCGATTATGGCAGAGGATGGTGGTGTGTGGCGTCAGACGATATATTATCCGTTTTTGCATGCATCCCTCTATGGAAGAGGAACGGTAATAAAAACGGTGGTAAATACGCCTGTTCATATGACAAATAGTCACGGGGAAGTAAATGACGTAGTTTGTTCCGCAGTATATTTAAAAGAGAGGGAAGAACTGACAATTTTTGTAGTAAACCGAAACCTGTCAGAAGACCAGGAGCTGATTTTGGATGTCAGGAGTTTCGGCAAACTGGAATTTCTTGAGAAACTGGTGCTTATTTCGGACAGTTTAAAAAAGGAAAACTCTTTGAATAATGAGAGTATAAAACCTTTAAAAGATTTTAATGTTAATATGGATAAACAAAAAGTAAAAACTGTGTTGAAAAAAGCTTCTTGGAATGTGATAAGGTTGAAAAAGGAAGCGAAAGAGATGAGAGGAAAGAATAGTGCATAAATTTGAGATTAAAGATGATTTTTATTTGGACGGTGAAAAAATTAAAATTATATCCGGAGGCATGAACTATTTTCGAATCGTGCCGGAGTATTGGCAGGATCGACTTGAAAAATTAAAAGCATTGGGATGTAATACTGTAGAGACATATATTCCGTGGAATCTTCACGAGAAGCAGAAAGGCCAGTTTGATTTCGGCGGAATATTGGATGTTGTCAGGTATGTTAAAATGGCACAGGATCTTGGGCTCATGGTAATACTCAGACCTTCGCCATATATATGCGGGGAGTGGGAATTTGGCGGATTTCCCTTTTGGCTTTTAAAAGAGGACGGAATGAAATTACGGTGCATGTATGAACCGTATATTCAGCATATCCGGGAGTATTATAAAGTGCTGTTTGAAGTAATAGCTCCGTTACAGATTACAAGAGGCGGCCCGGTAATTTTTATGCAGGTGGAAAATGAGTATGGCTACTACGGCGACGATTCCGCTTACATGGAGTGTTTAAAAAAACTGATGATAGAGAACGGCTGCGAGGTTCCGTTGGTAACATCTGACGGACCGTGGGACGAAGCTTTTGAGCATGGAAAGGTAGACGGCGCCCTGCAGACAGGAAATTTTGGTTCCAAAGGGAAAATGCAATTTGAAGTGATGAAGAAAAAAATCGGAAATGCTCCCCTGATGTGTATGGAGTTTTGGGTGGGCTGGTTTGACTATTGGGGTGGTGAACATCACACAGGGGATTTGGAAGAGCATTTGAAAGATTTGGATGATATTCTTCAAGAGGGGCATGTCAATTTGTATATGTTTGAGGGAGGGACTAATTTTGGGTTTATGAACGGTGCCAATTATTATGACAAATTGGAACCGGACGTAACCTCTTATGATTATGACGCGCTACTTACAGAAGACGGACAGATAACGCCTAAATACAGAGCATTTCAAAAAATTATCAAAAAATATGTTGATTTGCCGGACAATATTTTGGATGATAAGATGAAAAGAGGAGCGTATGGAACTTTCAACCTGACGCGAAGCGCTGATCTGTTTCATAATTTGGGGAATTTATCTGCACCGATAGAGAAAAATTATCCGGTATGTATGGAAAAAGTTGATCAGGGATACGGTTACATACTATATGAAAGCAGGGTGTCGGAGCTGAATTGCCTGAGAAAGCTGCGTTTGTGGAAAGCGAATGACAGAGCGAATGTTTTTCTGGATGAAAGACCGGTGTTGACGCTTTATGACAGGGAATTGTTGTCTGAACATGAAGTAGATCAGATATCATGTATCGAGGGAAAAATCGATATTTTGATGGAAAACATGGGGCGTGTAAATTTCACGCCGATCATGGAGGAGCAAAGGAAGGGGATAGATGGTGGGGTACAGATAAACGGCTGTCTGCATTTTGGATGGACGATTTATCCGCTTCCGTTGGAAGATTTGACAAAGATTGATTTTACACAGCCTGCGAGGGAAGGCTTGCCGGGGTTTTATGAATTTCAATTTGAAATAGAGGATGCGACGGATACGTTCCTGAGTATGAACGGTTGGGGAAAAGGTGTTGCTTTTGTCAATGGCTATAATATTGGTCGATTTTGGGAGATAGGTCCGCAAAAAAGGCTCTACATACCGGCACCATTCCTGAAGAAAGGAAAAAATACAATTATAGTATTTGAGACAGAGGGAAAAGTTTTAGATTCGATTCAGTTATGTGATAAACCGTGGATATAGAATGAAGAAGTTTATTTTTGGCAAAAGCAAACGCTGGTCTTTCCTGACCAGCGTTTGCTTTGGAACTAAGTTTTAATAGAAATATAAAAGTGCTATAGACTTTTGTTAAGAAGATTATCTCTTAATTGACTTCTTCGAATTTCCACTGTTGATTGTCATATTCATGAAAATCATACTGATCGATGTTATTGCCATTGACAATATCACCATTTTTGATTCCTAAAGCTTTATTACTGTTTTTGTTAATAATGCTAAAGCAGCCATTACCTAAGTCAGTAATTTTCCATAATTGATTGTTGTCACCGTTAGGCTGCCATAATTTTGTAGACACACTATTTTCCTTTGAGGCTCCCGGAACATCAAGCATTTTTGCAGCATTTACATTTGCAATGTAATATTCACCAGTATCATTCACTATGAATATCCAGTTTTGACTTGTGCTGCTATTTCTATCATTGATGACAATATCCGCACTATTATCAGGTGAAGAATCGCGCACATCTATAACTTTATTGTTGTCACAATTGTTTACAATCTTGTATACTTTATTTCGATCAAAGACAGGTGTCTTGTTTGAGGTTACATTATCAATAACATAAGTTGTAATAGATTTCGGAGCGGCGTTAATCTGCAATGTCTTATCCTGAATACTGATTGCACTTAATTGTGCAAGATTCTCGGTAGATGAAGTTCTGTATGCACTTGCACTTCCGCCGACAGTTGCGAATTTAGATAAATCAATAGTATAGTTATTTTGTGATGTTTTGTCATTTATTACAACTATAGTCAGTTTGTTTGTATTTTTATTTAATGCAACAAGCATGTCAGAACTGTCAGCACCTATTATGGTAGAATCCGGCCTGATAAATTTGGAGAAGTTCGCCATACCATAATATTGCTTTGTAATTGCGTAATCTTCTTCTCCTTCGAAATTAGCATGTATAAAGCCCCAGTTATTTACATCAAATTCTTCTTCGACAGCTTGCCAGTATACCCATGTTTCCACCTGCGTATCGTGAACATCATTACGGATTTTGCGGGCTAATTCTAAAGAACTTTCGATAGCGTTGTGATCATGCTCACCGACACCGACGCCATATTCAGATATGGACAGGCGTTTATTGTTGCATAATGCTATGGTATTCAGATATAAGCGCTCAGAACCATAATATGAATGGGAATTGATTTTGTCAATACTGGATTTAGCACCATTATCATATGAATTCCAAGAGGATATAGTTGCATCATATTCAAACCCTTCCGGTCCGGCAATAGTAACATTGGATAATCCCTTTTTATCGAAGGTATCACTTAATACTTTAAATAAATCATTCTGTTCATTATGCTCATAATGGCATCCTTCCTGTCGATTGTTGACCTCCCACCAAGGTCCATTGGGTTCATTAATTGGAGATATTGAGTCAAAGGTGATGCCATAAGTGTTTTTAAATAATAAATATACTTCCGCTAAATAATCTGCGTAGTCATCATAGTATTCAGGTTTTAAATTGCTGGTGCCATTAACATTTCCGCCGGCACAACCGCTATAGGTCATCCAGTAAGGTGGAGTTTTAGAAAAACCTTCGACAATATTGACACCGCGGGACATTGCTTCGTTCAATATATAGCGTTGCGTTTCATCTGCATCATAATCCCATACACCGGGTGAAGGTTGATAACCTTCAAGGCATGCACCATTTCGCATGTGAGTGTGTGTTGGATCATCGCCACCACCAATATTGTATCTTGCAACGGTAAGACCTAATCCAGTATTTTGATCATATAAAAGATCTAATATTTCATCTTGCTTTGTTTTATTCTGCCAGCCACCGATAGCGTTTCCCCACCAAGAAAGAGATGTTCCCCATCCTTTAAAAGTCTGGAATTCGCATTCCGGACTGACAGTTACAGTATTTTGCGCTGAAACGCTAATAGGTATTGATGAAATTAGTAAAATGGCTATTAGCATAGATGTTACTAATTTTTTTGCATGATTTTTTGATTTATGCATAGATTTTCTCCTTTCTAGGTGGTATTGACAATAAAAATTGTTGACAGATAATGTGATACATGTTATAGTTATTACTGGAAAACGTTTACAAAACTTAGACAAATTATACAATTTAAATGGAGGGATGTCAATGATGCAACGAAAAAAAATGAAAAAGTTTCTCGGATTAACGGTTGCGCTAACAGTAATGTCGTCAGTTTTGACAGGATGCGGATCATCTACAGGTCAGGAGGAACCTGCAACACCGGCACAGGATGCAGATGATACTGCAGGTTCAGAAAACAATGGAAATGATGCGGCTGCCACGGCGGACGGTGAGAAAGCGGAACTAAGATTCTTATTATGGGGAAACCAGAAAGAAATTGAGTACAGGGAAAAATGGACAGATCAGTTTAATGCGTCGAATGATAGGATCCATGTTACTCTGGAAGCAATTCCGGAGGGATTTCATGATAAACTGACATTGGAAATATCATCTGACACGCTGGCTGACATGGTAATGATCGCTGGTGACTTTGGTGGTGAGTATTTTAAAGAAGGTTTGTTTACTCCTTTAGATTCCTATATTGAGGCGGACGGATTGCAGGATGTGTGGGTGGATGGAGTTATGGATGGACTATCTTATAATGGCAGCGTTTATGCGGCACCCACATCATTCAATGCGGCATTTATTTTCTATAACAAAACAATGTTTGAAGAAAATAATGTGCCCCTTCCGACAAATGATTGGACAGAGGAAGAATTTGTCGCTGCAGCGAAGGCCTTAACAAAAGGTGAGGGAGAAGACAAAGTATGGGGGATAGACCTTTCCTCATGGTGGTCCTACGAACTTGCGAGAAATCTGTATGACGGATACAAAGCATGGGATTGGGAAAGCGGAACAATGACAGCAGATACACAAGGATACAGGGACGGTCTTGAGTTTTTGACAAATTTGTATCAGGTGGATCAGGTTTCGCCGACTCCGACAATGGCTGCTGATATTGGCGGAACATTTGAAACAGGTAAATTTGCTATGACAGTTGGCGCAGCTTGGGATATGGAAAGTTTTAATTCGGCAATCGGTGACAGCTTTGAGTGGGACATCGTTACATTTCCTTCAAACCCGACATACGGGCAGTGGAGATCGCCTTTATGGACAACGGCAATTGGTATTTCAGAGAAAACACCTTATAAAGATGAAGCGTGGGAATACATAAAGTATATGGCTGCAAGCGAAGAAGTGCAGGGTGAGATGGAAAATATTGGACTGCCTACTATGAAGTCCATCTGTGAAGACGAATCATTCATGACTTCCATACCGGACGGCTGGAAACCGTTTAATAAACAGGTATACTTTGATGCGTTGGATTACTCTGTGGATGGTGTGGTATTGAATGAAATTAAGGATGAGATCATAAAAGTGGAATGCGAGTTGTTATTTGCAGGAGAACAGGATCTCGATACAACATTGGAAAATATACAAACTAAGGGACAATTAAAGTTAGATAGAATGAAAGAAGAGTAAAGAAAAGTTTTGAAATTCCTGTACTCTGTTAAAGAGTACAGGAATTTTTGGAGAGATCACAGATATTTTATTTTGCAGGAAAGGAAAAACATGAAGCAGAGGAAAAAGCAGACAAAGTATTTTTATATGTTTATTTCGCCATGGCTGGTGGGATTCTTTTTGCTGACATTTATACCGTTGGCATATTCCATATATTTGTCATTTACACAGTATAACGGGCTTTCGGCACCGTCGTTTATCGGCATCAGAAATTATACGGATATTTTATTTTACGATGATCTGTTTCGAAAAAGCCTTATCAATTCTTTTGTGTACGCAATCATAGCAGTGCCGTCAAGCCTTGTGTTGGCTTTGCTGATAGCATTTTTGCTGTCAAAAGAATCTAAGACCAGCAATTTTTTTCAGATTGTTTTCTTCTTTCCTTCTATAGCGGCGGGAGCGGCGGTTTATACGGTGATAAAGCTTTTGCTGCGGGGCGAAGGGGGATTGATCAATTATCTCCTGTCAATTTTCGGGATAAAAGGACCAAATTGGCTGACAGATTCAAAGTGGGCGATGATAGCGCTTGCCATAGCAAATCTTATATTTTGCGGTCAGCAGATGCTGATTTTTCTGGCGGGCATTAAACAGATTCCGGCTTCCTATTATGAAGCAGCAAAAATCGATGGGGCGGGAAGTGCGAAGTGCTTTTTCAAAATAACGCTTCCTCTGATTTCAAATGTCTTTGTGTTTAATCTGGTCATGGGAATTATCAATGCTTTCCAGATATTTGTGCAGCCGCTGATTATGACTGGCGGCGGCCCGTTCAAAAAGACATATATGTATGGAATGTATATTTATGACAGCGGTTTCAGCTTTGGCAGATTTGGATATGCTGCCTCCCTTGCGTGGATTATGTATTTGATTATTCTGTTTATCAGTATGGTTGTGCTGAAATCTTTACAGAAGCTTATGAATTATGAAGATTAGAGGGAGAGGAGTTTATGTTTAAAAAGAGCAGGTTTGCGGTCTGGGTTATTATATGTGCGATATTGGGGTTTGTATTTATATTGCCGTTTTTCTGGATGATTTCAACATCTCTAATGGGAACGGAGCAAATTGTAAGATATCCTCCGGAATTTATTCCGGAACCGGCGACATTGCGTTCTTTTCGATATATTTTCGAAAGTACGGATTTTCTTATATATTTTAAAAATAGCTGTATCATTACGACATTAAATATTCTGGGGACATTGGTGAGCACTACATTGGTGGCCTACGGGTTTGCAAAATATGATGCACCTTTGAAAAAATTGTGGTTTACTATTTTGATGTCCACTATGATGATTCCGTATTTTGTTACAATAATACCTTTATATAACATATATGTAAAATTAAAACTTGTCAATACGATTGTGCCGTTGGTTTTACCTAATATGTTGGCTGGAAGTGGATTCAGTATTTTTTTGCTCCATCAGTTCTTTAAAACTTTTCCGAGGGAAATTGAGGAATCTGCCAGAATAGACGGATGCAGTGAACTGAAGATTTTATTTAAAATTGTATTGCCTAATTGTACGGCTGTTCTGTTTGTGGTTGCAATATTTATGTTTGTATGGACATGGAACGATTATTTTGGGCCTGCTATATTTTTGAATGATCAGAAAAAGTATACATTATCTGTAGGGCTGGTATTTTTAAGCAAATCCATCAATGGTTACAAAGATGCGCTTGATCAGGGACCGGTTATGGCAATGTCATTGTTGACGGTCTTGCCAATTATGATATTATATAGTTGTTTTCAGAAATATTTTATAAAAGGCATTGTAGACAGTGGATTAAAAGGATAGGAGACTCAGAATTGTCGAATTCACATGAAAGAGATTCTGAAAAAGTTTTGATGAGTGAAAAGATAACTATTGTTGAAATAGCAAAGTTGGCGAATGTTTCAACAGCTACAGTTTCCAGAATAATTAACAATACTGGAAAAGTAAACAGTGAAAAAAAGAAAAAAGTATTAGAGCTGATTGAAAAATATAATTATAAGCCTAATATGATTGCTAAAGCGCTTCAATCAAGCAAGTCCAGTACAGTGGGATTTGTTGTGCCACATATTAACAGCCCGTTCTATGCTCAGATTTTTTACGAGACAGAACTTATCGCGAGAGAAGAAGGGTATACTCTGATCTTATGCAATTCGGATTCAGATAAACAGCATGAGAGCAGTATTTTAAATACGCTTATTTCGACCAATGTCAGAGCGATTGTTTTCATGGGTGGGCGTCTTGACGATATGGAAAGTGCTAAAAAGTATATGCGGGAGCTGGAGGCTATTCATGAGGAAATACCGGTTATTGCGGGAGTTAATGTTCCGGGGTTAGAGTGCATACAGATATTTCAGGAACAGGAAGACAGTACGAAAAAACTGCTGGAACATTTATCCGGCATGGGATATAGAGATGTTGCGTTGCTGGGCGGATATTTTAATATCAGGACGACTGAAAAACGTCGGGAAGAGATATTGGAGAATGCTGATAATTATGGAATAAAGATCCGCAGAGAGATCATTGACAGCGATTATTCTGTAGAGGGCGGCAATATTGCAATGCAGGAAATGCTGAAGTGTGATAAACTGCCGCAGGCGATTATATGCATCAATGATTTAGTGGCCATTGGTGTGTTGAGCGAAGCGAATAAAAACAATTTGAAAGTTCCTGGGGATATCGCAATTGTGGGATACGATAATCTGGATATATCAAAATTTGTTTATCCGGGAATTACGACGATAGCAAGCAATTACAAGGCATATGCGAGAGCAATAGTTGATACGATAAAGAATATAGAGCATACTGATTTGAGTGCAAGAATAGCGATACCGACAGAGTTGATTATAAGAGGGACTACAAGAGTATAAAACGAAAATAGTGTGAAATGAAAATGTGCGTAGAAATGGAGAATAAGTATGAAAAGTTTGCCTAAAATCATTAGAAAAGATAACGGATTTTTCTTTATGGTAAATGATATGCCATTTTTATTGCTGGCTGCCGAAACACATAATTCTGCAAGCACTTCGGATGAATATATGTTAAATGTTTGGGAAAAGCTGGATGAATTAAATGGCAATACTGTATTGGTTCCTGTTCCTTGGGAATTGATAGAACCACAGGAGGATTACTTTGACTTTTCGTTGGTGGAAAAAGTGGTCAACGATGCGCGAGAGCACAATATAAAATTAGTACTATTGTGGTTTGGAAGTTGGAAAAACGGCGTCTCAACTTATGTGCCGAGTTGGATCAAAACAGATTTGGTACGATTCCCGCGAACAGAAAATGAATATGGAATAAAGTCCAGAACGCTCAGTATGTTTGGAAGTGACATTTTGCGGGTGGAGTTAAATAGTTTTAAAAAATTAATAGAATACATTAAGGAGATAGACGAAGAGAGGCAGACAGTACTAGCAGTGCAAATAGAAAATGAAGTGGGGATTTTGGATGCCGCGCGGGATTTTTCAATTCAAGCTACAAAAGATTTTGAAAAAGATGTTCCTGCGGAATTATTGGAGCATATAAAGAAAACTGATAACGATTTTTTTGCACAGGCAATAGTGCGGGCACTGGATACTTTTGATAGATCATGGTTGGGAGTGTTTGGAGAACATGCAGACGAAGTATTTATGTGTTGGAACTATGCAAGATATATCAATAAATTGGCAGCATGCGCAAAAGAGAGTTATGCGCTGCCGATGTTTACCAATGTATGGCTAAAAGAATCTGATCAGGAAGAACCGGGTTTTTATCCATGTGGAGGTCCAATACCGGATATGATTGATGTATGGAAAGGTGGAGCTCCTTGTCTGGACTTGGTAGCACCTGATATTTATACATTTGAATTTGATAAGTTTGCAAGTTTCTATACAAAAAACAATAATCCTTTGTTTATAGCGGAAACAAGAAGGGATAAGTGGGCAGTTGCCAATTTGTATACGGCAATAGGGAAATATAACACACTGTGTTATTCTCCTTTTGGAGCGGAAAGTATTGGTGAAGACAAGTCTTTTATCACACAAATACTGCATACAAATGCTGCTGATACAAATGTGTCCAGTGAAATGATAAAAGAATATTTATCTCAAAGTTATAAATTGTTTGGGAATATGATGCCAATTATTCTGGAATGTTACGGAACGGATCAAATGATTGGCTTTTCGCAGGATGCGAACTGTATGTCAAAGCAAATAAAATTAGGGGAATATCAGTTTTCGATAGAATTTTATCATCGTATCGACGATGGAAATGAATTTATTCCCGGGGCAGGAATCATAATTAAACGAGATTCAGGTGAGTTGGTCTTTATCGGATATGGATACAGGGCATATCCCAAAACCATGAGGTCAGGAAAGCAATTGGATTTTCTGTCATTGGAAAAAGGTTTTTTTAATGAAAAGGCTAATTGGGTGAAACACATGGATTTAAATGGTGATGAACAGCGTATTCAAATGGAGGAGAAAGTGACAGTTCTAAAAGTGCTTTTTTATGAATTTTAGTGAAAGTAAAAGGGAAACAGTACTGCGAATGATTCAGGATGAAGAATTGTTTCAGTATTTTGGAGCACTTTTGAATGATAAATAAAAGGAGTAGGAATGTTGGGTATTTTGATTAAGGGACAATAAAAGTTGCGAAAACAGTACATCTAATATTTTCCGCAATAATGGTTGGAAATTTGATTGGAGTATTCCGCACAGGAATGGATATGAAGTATATGAACTACTGCTTGAAGATGATAATATAGTGCAGGGGAGGATTGCATTAAAACATGTACGCGATCAATTTTATACCCATGTGGACATAGTGGAGGCGGCTCCGTTTAATGTGGGGAGAGAAGGAAAATATAAGGGAGTTGGTGCGCATCTGTTTGCCATAGCCTGTAAACTTAGCTGGGATGCAGGAAATGAGGGATATGTACAATTTACTGCAAAAACAGATTTGGTGGAACATTATAAAAAGGAGCTGCATGCAATAAGTATTGATTGGCATACGTTGTATATTGACTCATATGGAGCTGTTGCATTGATAAATAAGTACTTTAAGGAGGGCTAAAGAATGAGTATATTTAGAAAGTACAGGTGATTATATCGCACGTTTGGTTTATAATTTTATTAAAATATAAGCTTTTACAGTGTTGCCGGCAGGAAATGATTGAAGAGGTGGGAAGTGTCAGGTATAATATATGAAGGATTCTAAAAGGTCACAGATTGTTGAAATGGCCTAGTGTATATAAATTATCGTAAAAGCCAAAAAGATAGGATATAACAAACAATAAACGCAACAAGGAGGATTAAAATGTTCAACTTTGATTTTTTCACGCCGACGGAGATTAAATTCGGAAAAGAGGCAGAAAAAGAAACCGGAAAAATGATCCGGAAATATCATGGAACCAAAGTGCTTCTTCATTACGGCTCAGGCTCTGTGGTGAAAAGCGGGCTGCTTGACAAGATTAAAGTATCCCTTGATGAGGAGCATATAGGCTATGTTGAATTAGGGGGCGTTGTACCTAATCCGCATCTGGATAAAGTATATGAAGGAATAGAACTGGCTAAAAAGGAGAAGATTGATTTTATACTGGCAGTCGGCGGCGGTTCCGTGATCGATTCGTCGAAAGCCATTGCATACGGACTTGCCGAGCCGGACCAGGATGTGTGGGATTTATATGAACATACAAGAACAGCGAAAGATTGTTTCCCGGTTGCCGCGGTATTGACGATAGCGGCGGCGGGAAGTGAGATGAGCAACAGTTCTGTTATTACCAATACGGAAAGCAACAAGAAACGCGGGTATAACAGCGATCTGTGCAGACCGAAATTTGCAATTATGAATCCAGAATGGACGCTTTCACTTCCCGATTACCAGACGGCGAGCGGATGTGTGGATATTATGATGCATACAATGGAGCGCTATTTTACGCAGGGCGGCAATATGGAAATAACGGACGGCATTGCGGAAGCATTATTGAGAACAGTAATGAATAATGCCAGAATTTTACATGACGATCCGAAAAATTATGAGGCGAGGGCGGAAGTGATGTGGGCGAGTTCGTTAGCCCACAACGGACTGACAGGGTGCGGAGCAAACGGCAGCGATTTCGCTTCCCATATGCTGGAGCATGAGATGGGAGGGATGTTTGATGTGACGCACGGGGCCGGACTTGCGGCAGTATGGCCAAGCTGGGCGAGATATGTTTATAAGGAAGATATGGATCGGTTTGTAAAATTTGCAAAACAGGTGATGGGAGTCGATGCGGATGTTCCGGACGAAGAAGCCGTGCTGGAAGGAATCCGGAGAATGGAGGAGTTTTATCACGCTATCGGGATGCCGGTCAATATGAGTGAGCTGGGAATTCATCCGACTAAGGAACAGATCGATGAGATGGCGGAACGCTGCGCAAAAGCAACAGGAGGATGCAAAGGGACTGCAAAAATCTTGTATAAAGAAGATATGGTAAATATTTATAAGATGGCATTGTAATAATTATTGCTTATTACAGTTAGATTATATCAGATGGTTTTTTGCGGACGTATCATGTCCGGTTCCAGACTGAAAATTTATGTGACAAAACAGGAAAGGGATAACTCAGAATAATGGGTTGTCCTTTTTTGGCTCTTTTGTAAACGTTTATTGCATGAATGTAAACGGATGTTGCTTTACCTTTTTTTCTGTAACAGGATATAATGAAGGCACAGAAGCAGATGGACAGATGCCGTATCGCTTTATTCTCGCGGGCAGCAGGGTTTTTGCTCACAAATGCCGGTATTGGGGCAGACGTAAATTCAGGCTGTGCAAAAAGCAGTGGGAGATGGAGTATCTGCGGAACTTTGATAAGTGAGGAGAAAGAACATGGAAGTGGGAAAGAAGATTTATCAGTTAAGGAAACTGTCCGGTATGACACAGGAACAGCTGGCAGAAAAGTTGAATATTTCACGGCAGACTTTGTCGAAATGGGAAAATGGAACGAGTATGCCGGATGTGGAGAGCGTAGTCGGGCTTTCCATGTTGTTCCAGACATCATTGGATGAGTTATTGCTGGAGGGGAATGATCATGCGGGAGAAAAGAAAACGCAGATCACATTGGAGGATATGATGAGGATCAACGCCCGCAACAGGAAAATGAACCTGCTGCTTAGCAGCGGGCTGCTGTTTCTGGCAATCGGTATTATTGTAGCGGCTTTTGAAAGGATGCTGGAGATTACGATGTGGAGCCTGGGTTATACATTGTACAGATATATGGCGGTAGGGCAGTATGAACCGCTGTATGTGGATTATTCCATGATGTTTATACCGGCTGTTCTGGCAGGAATCGTGGGAGTTGTTTTGTGTCTGTGCTATTTTATGAAAAACAGGGAGAAGGGATCTGCGGGAAGGGAGCAGATGAAAGTAAAAATGGAAAAGGAAATGGAACAACAAATAGATAAGCGGGTGGAACAGCAGACAAAAAAGCGGGTGAAAAAGCGGTACATAATCGGCCCGGGTGCACTGATGCTTGCCGCAGGCGTATTGCTTCTGGTTAATTCTGGAAAAGGAGAAGACAGAAATAACAGCAGTTTATATGGAGATATCATTGCCGGATTGGGAGATGAGGAGCAGTTTTCCCTGGCAGATATCGGAGAAAAAAATGTTGTTCTTTTTACAACGGATATGACTTATGATGACGGAAACGGACATAACGCCGCAGTTTATTGTGAGGCGTATTATTCTTCTGACAGGAAATTGTATGAACTGGGGAGAATAGAGAGCATGGGGACCGCCTATCCTGTCAGCTGCGGAGAGAGATGCATTTATACGGCATCGGAGCACAGCCTTGAGATTTATAAATTTGACAGGAAAGGCAAAAGATGGGTTGCCACGCGGTATGAGGAAGTCTTTGATGAGGAGGGGAACGCTTCCTATCGGTATACGGAGGACGGGGCGGCTAAGGACGTTTCAGAAACGGATTATCAGAGGGCGATAGATGAGTATGGGGAAAGTATCGTAGTAAATTTCGGATATGGAGCCAGTGACAATCCGAATTTAAACGGGTAAGAAAAAAGGGGCTTTCAATATATGCGGTTTCTCTTTATAATGATATTATATATAGAACATTTTGAAAGCTGTTGGAATATATGCCTGTATGGGCGGGAGGCAGAGACCATGCGATATATCTTAACAATACTCACGATTTTTACCGGTGAATTTTTCTGGAAAGGCCATGTGGAAAAAGAGATTCCGGAAAACAGCAGTAAAAAAGCGCTGCATAACATGATCATACTGACAAAATACCATAACCGGGGAGCGGCATTGAATACCGGTGAGAAAAAGCCGGAAATCGTAAAATGGATATCCGTGGCGCTTACACTTATGGCAACGGTGATTTTTGTGTGCAGTTTCGGTCTGGCGGGAAAAAGTATGATGAAGTTCGGGCTCTCTCTTCTTCTGGGCGGCGCTTTCAGCAATACATATGACAGACTGAAAAGAGGTTATGTGGTGGATTATTTCCGGGTGAATGTTCCGGTGAAAAGAATCCGGAAGCTGATCTTTAATATATCCGATTTTTGTATTATGACCGGTGCACTGCTCATCGTGCTGGAGGAGGCGGAACTTTTTAATAACTGAGTGGGTATTGAAAGAGAAAAGGGGAGTACATTTCGAAATCATGTACTTCTGAATCTGCAATGCATTAAGAAGAAATAAACCGGGCACAAAGCTGTCTTTGTAAATGTAATAACAGCTTTGTACCCGGTTTTTGCACTGTTTATGGCCCGAACGGTTTTTCAGGCTGTGATTACCGTACCTGCCTTGCCGCGGATGGCGTCCTTTACCTGATCCATAGACGTAATAATCACTTTTCCTGCCGGATTGCTCTCCAGATAGGAAATGGCAGCTTCGATCTTTGGCAGCATTGTAGTCTCCTCAAACTGACCGTCTCTGATATAGGCTTTTGCCTGTTCCGTGTCCATCTGAGGAACGGGAGCCTGTCTGCCGGTGTGGAAATCCGTATATACGGAAGGTACGCCGGTCAGGATCAGCAATACATCTGCATGAAGTTCCGAAGCCAGTTTACCGGCGATGACATCTTTTTCAATGACGGCGGAAGCGCCTTTTAGATTGTGGTTCTGCTGGATAACTGGGATACCGCCGCCGCCGCAGGCGATCACGACCTGGTCGGCATCGGCAAGAGTCCTGATCGCATCGATCTCCACAATATCAATAGGCTTCGGAGCGGCAACCACACGCAAAAAACCTTTGCCCGGCTCTTCGGCCACATAGTTTCCTTTTTTGATCTCAATATCCGCGTCATCCCGGGACATATAGCGCCCGATTTTTTTGGTGGGAGCGTAGAATGCCTCATCGTAGGGGTCCACCGTTACCTGTGTCAGGATGGTACTGACAGGTTTGGAGATTCCTCTGCCGAGGAGCTCCGAGCGCAGAGCATTCTGGATATCATAGCCGACATATCCCTGGCTCATGGCGGAACAGACACTCATCGGCGCGGGCGTATAATCGATATAAACCCGGCGCAGTTCGGTCATGGCTTTATGGATCATGCTGACCTGCGGGCCGTTGCTGTGGGTGATTGTAAGCTGGCAGTCGGCTTCTACCAGATCCGCCAGTGCTTTTGCCGTGACTTTTACAGCGTCAAGCTGTTCCAGTGTAGTATAACCCAGCGCCTTGTGGCCGAGGGAAACAACAACTTTTTTCTTACTCATAAATATACCTCATCGTGATTAACATAAAGGCGCCCTGTGGAGCACGCCGACTGCTGCCCGGCATAATATCAGTCCGGGAAATGAACTGATCGTTGCCCGGATAAGGCTAAGTATAGCAGAATCAAAGTATTTTGTATAGTATTCGATGCATTCATTGACAAACTTTTTTGAAACATGTATTGTTATAAGGATGAAATTTAAATGGCGGATATGGCGGGAAGGATACAGAGGATATGGATCTCCCTGCCGGAATGCCCGGGCTGCTGCAGGCGGCGGAATGGGAGGAAGAATGTACGAAGAAACGATGATTTCAGTGAAGGACGTGAGCAAAAGCTTCGAGACAAAAGAAGCCGTGGTAAATGCGCTGGATCATGTCAATCTGGAAATACATAAAGGTGAGATATACGGTATTATCGGTATGAGCGGTGCCGGAAAAAGTACGTTGGTGCGGTGCCTGAATTTTCTGGAGCGGCCTACGACCGGTACGGTTTGCATTGAGGAACACGATCTGTCCATGATGAGCGAGGAAGAGCTTCGGAAACTCCGGACGAAGATCGCCATGATCTTTCAGCATTTCAATCTGCTGATGCAGCGGACGGTGCTGGATAATATCTGCTTTCCTCTGGAGATAGTGGGGATGCCTAAAAAGAAGGCGAGGGAAAAGGCGGCGGAGCTGTTGAAGATCGTGGATCTGGAAGAAAAGGCGAAGGCTTATCCGTCACAGCTTTCCGGCGGACAAAAGCAGCGTGTGGCGATTGCAAGGGCGCTGGCAATGGACCCGAAGATTTTGCTTTGTGATGAGGCGACCAGCGCACTGGACCCGACTACGACAAAGTCCATTCTGGCGTTATTGAAAGATATCAACCAAAGATTCGGGATCACGATAGTCATCATCACCCATGAGATGGCGGTGGTACAGGAGGTCTGTACCCATGTGGCGATCATCGATCAGGGTACTCTGGCGGAAACCGGGACGGTGGAAGAGGTCTTTTCCCATCCGAAGACAAAGGCGGGCAAAAAGCTGATCTATCAGAGCAGTAATAAGGACTACAGCCTGATGCACGGAAAGAAATGTATCCGTATCGTCTTTTCGGAAAATTCTTCTTTTGAACCGGTGATCGGCAATATGGTACTGGAGTGCAAGGCGCCGGTCAATATTCTGCTGGCGGATACCAAGGATATCGGCGGCATTGCCCACGGGCAGATGATCCTGCAGCTGCCGGAGGAAGAAATGATCGCAAACCGTATGATCGAATATCTGCGGGAGAGAAAACTGGGAGTGGAGGTGCTGGAAGACTATGTTTGATCATCAGACGATTTCCATGCTGGCAAAGGAAACATGGACTACTATTTATATGACACTTACGTCGACCACACTGGCGTATGCCCTCGGCCTGCCGATGGGGATTGCGCTGGTACTGACGGCGGCAGACGGCTTGAAACCCAATGTTGTGATTTACAAAATACTGGACTTTATCGTGAATATCGTGAGAAGCGTGCCTTTTATCATACTTCTTATCATGCTGATGCCCTTTACAAAGCTGATCGTCGGGAAGAGTTACGGCCCGGCGGCAACGGTCGTGCCGCTGACGATCGCGGCGGCGCCCTTTATCGCACGGCTCGTGGAATCTTCTCTGCTGGAGGTGGATAAGGGGGTGATCGAGGCAGCCCAGAGCATGGGAGCAAGCACCTGGCACATTGTGTGGAAGGTGCTTCTGGCGGAGGCGAGAGTATCTCTGATCGTGGGCGGAACGATCGCCCTTGCGACGATACTGGGGTATTCCGCGATGTCCGGCGCGGTAGGCGGAGGCGGTCTCGGAGATGTGGCGATCCGTTACGGTTATCACCGCTATCAGGTGGATATCATGATGGTCACGGTGGTACTGCTTGTTGCACTGGTACAGGTTATGCAGTATATCGGAACGAAGATTTCCAGAAAGATGGATAAGAGGAACAGATAAACGCAGGTTTTACACCTGCACAGATAAGCACAAATAAAACGCCCCGGCTCACTCGCCAGAGCGTTTTATTTGCTTTTAAAACAAGGGGGAGATATGAAAAGTGTAATAGATGCAGGAACCGTTCCGAAATCTTCATTTATGAAGGTGGGGTAATCGGTAGGTTTGTGTCCTGCTCTATGTTTATTATAATAAATGGAAAATGTGTCAAAAGTGTGGCAGGAATCTAAAAGAAAAATTTCTTTTATTAAGAAAATATAAAGGAAAAGAAAAGAATCTTAAAATACTACCTTTTTTGAGGTGAATTTTCCTCTGGACATGTTTTAAGGTTGAACGTATACTGATATTATATTCGGAAACAACGGGAATATGCATTGGCGTTTACGCCGGATGGCAGTGTAGCTCAGGGCAGTAGCTGTGTGAAGCGGAAAACGATATAACCTGAGACCGTAGTCGTGCAGAAGCGAAAAACGGCATGATCCGGAACGGGGGGGCATGCGGAAACAGAGAACAGCTACCGCCCGGGACAATGGTTATGCAGAACCGGAATAGGAATTTCATATGGGAAAGACGACAACAATATGTTTTTGTAACAATAAGGGCGGAAGCGGGAAGAGCACATCCTGCTCCAATATAGGATATGCCATGGCGCTTTTGGGATATAAGGTATTGCTGATAGACGGAGATATGCAGCTTAATCTGTCACTCTCATTTTTTGAAGAGGAAAAAGTGCTGGAGATGGCGAAGGGGGAGAAGAACCTGTATACAGCGATGAAAAACCAGCAGGATCTGCAGGATTTTATCGTGCCGACAGGATATGAAAATCTGGATATCATCCCTTCCTCCACGCTGATGAGTTCCATTGAGTATGAGCTGTTTGCGAAGTGGCAGAGAGAGTTTATTCTGAAGAAAGCGTTAAAGAGCATCAAGGCATCTGAAGGTTATGATTTTATCCTGATCGATGCGCCGCCTACGCTGGGCGGCTGGGTGATGAACATACTCTGTGCCTCGGATAAGATGATCATTCCGGTGGAGGCGAGCCCCTGGGGGTTGTTCGGGCTGGCAAATATGTTTGAGTTTTTAAACGGGGCGGAAGAGATCGCGCCGGATCTGAAACTTCTGGGAGTTGCGATCACCAAGGTGGATGAGCGGAAAAATTATTTCCGGCAGACGCTGGAAACACTGCAGGAAGTGGAGGATGTGAAAGTTTTTGACAATTATATTCATGTGGACAGTTCGATCGAATGGGCGCAGGATGATTCCAGTCCCGTTCTTGTGTATAAAAAAAGCAGCAGAAGCGCAAAAGAATATTATGAGTTAGCAAAGGAGGTTATTCAGTTATGCCGGTAGGAAAGGGAAGTATCCAGAGAGCAGCAAAGGCGAAAGCTGCAGCAGAGAAAAAGGAAGAGGTAGTAGAAATGGCAGTGGAAACGAAAGCGGTAAAAGAGGATATGGAAAAGAAGGAAGAAGCAAAAACAGATATGGAAAAGAAGGAGGCTGCAAAGGCGGCTTCAGAGAAGAAGGAAGCGGTAAAAGTACCGGAAAAGAAAAAGGCGGCAGCGCCGGCGAAGAAAGAGACTGCAAAAGCGGCGCCTAAGAAAAAGGCGGTTTCCGGAAAGAAAGCGGCTTCTAACGCAGCGGAGAAGAAAGAGGAGACCGTTATAGCGGCTTCTGTTATCTCGTCGGACGATATCCATGAAAAGAAGTTTGAGGCGGTAAGCCGTATATACTGTGAACTGCCGACCTATCTTTTGTAATTATGAAAAAAATCGTATTTTTTGATGCGGACGGAACGATACTGGATATCAAAAAGGGTGTTCCGGAAAGTGCGAAGGAAGCTGTGAGAAGGCTTGTGGAAAACGGCCATGATGCCTTTCTCTGTACAGGCAGGGCTTTTTCTTTTGTGCCGGATGAAGTGAAGAATATGGCATTTACCGGTATGATTGCCAATTGCGGCGCTTATATAGAATACCGGAAGAAGGTGCTTCTGGATAAGGAGATGACGCCTGAGGAGGCACGGCTCTCGGTCAAGATACTCCGGAACTGCGGTATGATCCCGGTAATGGAGGGGACGCATTTCATGTATTATGATAAGGAGGAGTACACGAAAGACGTGGACTGGTTTGCGGAACTGATCACAAAACA
Organism: Lachnospiraceae bacterium; assembly: GCA_910573755.1. GTDB lineage: Bacteria > Bacillota > Clostridia > Lachnospirales > Lachnospiraceae > 1XD8-76. Next base: position 227,307 of record CAJTBO010000002.1, read on the forward strand.
GCTCGGAGAGAGATGGAAACCCATCAAGGGTAACGAGAATGCCATGCATATCGCAAAGATCAGCGCAAAGACCCGTCCGGGCTGTGCGGAGCAGAGGGCTTATGAGGAACTTTCGCCTTATTATGATTATGTGAAACATGAAGAGGGTATGGCGGGCGGCACAATTGAATTTGTGAAAAAGGGTTTTTCCAAAGGGTTTGCCATTGCGCTGGTGTGCGGCGTTCTCGGGTACGGGAAGGAGGATACTGTCTGTTTCGGGGACAGCAACAATGACATTTCCATGTTTGATGTGACGGATACCTGTGTAGCCATGGGGAATGCTTCGCCGATGATCATCAAACGGGCGGCGCTGGTGACGGAGGATATGTTTCATGACGGGATTTATCTGGGGCTTGAGAGGTTGGGCCTGATATAAGGCGGGAGTGATTTGCTGCGTAAGATCTGATGATTTTATAAATAAAGGGGCTGTGAAAAAGGAAATGATAAAACTGCCATTTTTCACAGCTCCTGCTTTTTATAAGATATGGAAATGAAAAACCATTAAAAACAAGGTCTACAGCTTCTGGCAGATTTCCACGATTTCCTTGCCGGGACCAACCACAGAGAAGTATTTAATACCGTTGTCCCAGAAGGGCAGGGAACTCATATCATCAAAAAAAGTAAGCCCAAGTTCTCTGCAGGCGGCGTAGGAGGCATCGATATCGGTGCTGTTTAACGCGATATGGTCGATGGCGCCGGACTCTCTCTTGATAGAACGGTTTCCGTAAAGTTCCAGAACAAGGCCGCCCAGTTCCAGAAAGGCAACATGGTCGTCTCCGTTCACTGTATGGTAAATGGTGGTAAAGCCCAGGGCTTCATAAAAATCTACGGATTTCTGCAGATCGGCGGAAGGGATGCCGATATGCTGCAGGCCGGTAACAGAATCTGATAATTTCATGAGAAAACTCCTTTCGTTTTTTGATGGATTTATAGATATGATTGTATCATATTTTGGCGGTAAGGGGAATGGGGCAGTATCTTTATAATTTAGAAAAAGTGATTGCAAATAGAGTGATCTTCTGATAAAGTATCTATAGGTCGCATCTATTCTTTGGATGCAGATTTCTATATCAATAGTAACAATTCTTGCTTTAGCCTAAAATTCAGGCAGGTATTCCAATGTAAAATTTTATAAGAGAGCATGGTATAAATAATATGCTTTTGAGCGGAAGGCATCTTTTGAAATCCTCACTAAATTTTTATGATTGCTTTATGCCATGCAGGGAAGGATGGTATTTTCATGATGAAAGAAAAAGGAAAGGAAGTAAAAAGGGCTGCTGTAAAGAGTGAAAGGGCGGGTAATACGAAATTTAGGGATAGTTCCGGAAAGATTATTTTTGAAGACCCAATTTTGTGTGCCCAGTTTCTGCGGAACTATGTAGATGTTCCGATGCTGAAAGATGTAAAACCGGAAGATATTGAGGATGTAACAGAGAGATATGTACATTTGTTCACGGAAGAGAGGAATTCGGATATAGTAAAGAAAGTAAATTTAAAGGATAATTCATTTTATTTGATTTCACTTATTGAACATAAGTCAGATGTTGATTATAATGTGATTATGCAGGTATTTCGTTATATTGCTTTTATCTGGGAAGATTATGAGAAAGAGCAGGAAAAATTACATTCCGGAATCAGTAGAACAAAGGGTTTTTTGTATCCGCCTGTGTTGCCGGTTGTATTTTATGATGGCGTGGATAGATGGACAGCGGCGACAAGTCTGCATGAGAGGGTATTATTTAGTGATGAACTGTCTGTTCTTATGATGATAGATAAACTGAGAAATAAGGCGGACTATGAAGAACTCATCAAAGGAGTGGATGAAACTTTTTTGAGGGAGGTAACTGGAAAGTCGCCGGAATACCTGTTGAAACTGATGGTGCAGATTATCGGAATATTTTTATCAAGGCTGAATGTGCCGCAGAATGAGGTGGATACATTTACAGAGCAGGTAAAGGAGCGGAAAATGGGCGAATTATTTAAGCATTTTGAGGGATGGGATGTACAGGCGATCAGGAAGGAAGCCATTCATAAATTTCTGAATGCCCTAAAAAATTGCAATATCAGTAAAGAAAATGCAAGGATACAGCTTGAAAAGGAATACCAGTTAGGTTCCGGTGAAGCAGAAGAGAAAATGAAGCTGTATTGGTAAAATAGGTAGATTGAAATGAACAGTGAAGAGGAGGATGGAAGAGGCGGGCGGTCTTGACAAAGGAGAGATGATTTAATAAAATTTTGTAGGATATAGAAGTTAATAACAGAAGAAAAGAGGGAGAGATATGGCAGCAGAAGAAAAAGCGGTACAGGTGATGCCGGTGACGTTTTTAAATACGGCAGATAAGATCATGGAGAACTATGAAAACAGTTCTTATAATAAGATGGTAAAATCGCCCTTTGAGATTATGGTGGCGGCGGTTCTGGCGGGAATGTTCATCGCCTTCGGCGCAAGCAGCAGTTCGGTGGCGGCGTTCGGCATCGAGGATGTGGGGCTGGCAAGGACGCTGACAGGATGTGTCTTTCCGGTGGGGCTGATGCTGATCGTGCTGGTCGGCGGCGAGTTGTTTACCGGCGACTGCCTGATGTTTGCGGGATTTCTTGACAGAAGGTATAAAGCAAGGCAGATGGCACGGGTTCTATTTTTTGTGTATCTGGGCAACATCGTCGGTTCCGTGGTTGTGGCGGCGCTGGTTTCCTGGTCGGGGCAGTGGAATTACGGTTCCGGAGCGCTGGCGGCTTATACGATAAAGATCGCTTACGGGAAAGTGCATCTTTCCTTCGGCAGTGCCTTTGTTTCAGGTATTCTGTGCAACATTCTGGTGTGCTTTGCGGTACTGACGGCGGGGGCGTCAAAGGATGTGATCGGAAAGATCTGGGGCTGTTTTTTTCCGATCCTGGCGTTTGTGCTGGCGGGCTATGAGCACTGTGTGGCAAATATGTATTATATTGCGGCCGGGATCATTGCGGCAGGAAATCAGGAGTACGCGGCGAAGGCGATGGAACTGTACGGTTACACGGAGCAGGAGCTGGCGAGCCTGAATGTGGGGAGTATGTTTGCCGTGAACCTGCTGCCCGTTACGATCGGTAATATTGTGGGAGGTATGGTTTTTGTGGCGATGCCCATGTATTATCTGACGAAGAAAAAAGCGCAGAAAAAATAGTGTGCGGAGAAGAATGCAGCCGGAGAGGCTGCACAGGGTAAAGGTTTAAAAAGAGTATGATGAAAAAATACCGGGTGATGTTATGCGGGGTCGGTGCGGCGTTTTTGCTGGCGGCATGCGGCGGGGAAGAGGTTCAGATCGTGGAGCAGGAAGAGATCACGGAGGTATCCAGACCGGAGGAGGAAAAGACGGAAGAACCGGCAGAAACGGAGGATTTGGAAGAAGCTGCACCGGAGGAACTTCCGGCAGAAACGGAGCAGGCTGAAGCTTCTGACGATAAACCTGCGGTTGTAACGATCGAAACCGAAAATCAGGAATATAAGGACGGAGACAGAGTGCTCCTGACCACTGTCTACGATCATGTGACAGTGGTGGTGGAAGGGAATGAAGAGGCGACAAAGCTGATCATGGCGGAATTTGAAAAAAGTGAGAAAGAATTTCCGGAAGGCATAGAGGAGACGCTGGAGTGGGCAAGGGAAAATCCGGCTGTGGCGGAAGGCGGCATTCATTATGATCAGGAACATGGATATAAGGTCGAGAGAAATGACGGCAGGGTATTATCTTTCTCTTCCCTGGTGGGCGGATATGAGGGCGGGGCCCACGGCTATTATATGGAATACGGCCTGAATTTTGATGCAAAAACAGGAAAACTTTTGACGATTGCTGATGTGGCGGCGGATCAGGATGCCTTTCGGGAGATCTGCGTGGAGAAGATGCTGGAAAAATATGAGGAATTAAGGGCAGAGGGCAGGGTTTTTGAGGAGGAAATGATCCCGCCGAGCCTGCGGGAAGTATTGGAAGGTAAGATGGAAGGTGAAGAATGGTATTTTACGGAGGATGGCGTCCGCTTTATCTCCAATATTTATGAGATCGCGCCCTATGCGGAGGGAGAGACTCTTTATGATATTCCTTATGAGTTGGTGAACGATGTATTGAAGGAAGAATACAGAAGGTGACAGGAAGAGGGGAAACCGGCAGGCTTCCTCTCTTTTCTTTTTTGTTTGGCAGCTCTCGGATTTTACGTATTTTCCGAAGGGGTATAGCAGTTTTGTACGGCGTCGGGCAGTTCGTCATATTGTATTTCGCTCCAGTTTAAAACGCCGCGGACGGGCATGACCTGCAGACAGATGAAAGCGCCTTCTCTTAGTTCTTTTGAGGCGCCGAAGGTGACCTCTTTTTCATGTCCCTTTTCATTGTAAGCGGTCAGCGTATAGGAATAAGTAAGGCTGCCGTCGCCTGTCAGGTTGATCACGCCTTTCCCGGAGTCAGACTCTTTTCTGCTGCTGTTGTCGATCTGCGTATAATAGGTGCTGCCGCTTCCTGAAATAAGCCATCCGCAGAAACAGATAAAGGCGATGAGAATAATGGCGCCTCCGCCGGTGATGATTTTTTTTGTCATAGGTAGTCCTCCTTTTTTTACTGTATTATTTTGTGGATATATTTGATATTAGCACGCCGGTCTTACATAAACCTTATAGGAACCTTGTATGAACCTTACATTTTTATTCAGCGGTCAGCCGGAGGGGAAGTGCGTATGGAAAAAGGATTCATACGGATATATAAAAGTAAAAGTTCAATAAACCCTATTGCAATAGTAGGTAAATTGGTTTAGAATAAAATGGTGCAGAGAAAGGAGACTGTTTATGCGGATATATGCGGATAATGCGGCGACGACAAAAATGGCGAAGCCGGTGATAGATGTTATGACAGAATATATGGAAAAGGTGTACGGGAATCCCTCGAGCCTTCACAGCACGGGCCAGCAGGCGGCGGAAGCGCTGGCACAGGCGCGGGAGTGTGTGGCACGTGTTCTGGGAGCGGAGCCGAAAGAGATCACCTTTACTTCAGGCGGCAGTGAGGCGGACAACCAGGCGATCCGCTCCGCTGCGCTGTGGGGGAAAAGAAAAGGAAAGACGCATCTGATCTCTACGGCATTTGAGCATCATGCGGTGCTCCATACGTTGAAAAAGCTGGAGAGCGAGGGCTTTAGCGTGACGCTTTTGCCGGTGTATGGGGACGGTTTCGTCAGGGCGGAGGATGTAAAGGCGGCATTGCGGGAGGACACGGCGCTGGTCAGCGTAATGTTTGCCAACAATGAGATCGGAACCCTTCAGCCTGTAAAAGAGGTCGGAGCGATCTGCCGGGAGGCCGGCGTTATTTTCCATACCGACGCGGTGCAGGCGGCAGGGCATGTGAAGATAGATGTGGAAGAGATGAATATTGATATGCTGTCCCTGTCGGCGCATAAGTTTTACGGGCCGAAGGGGGTGGGCGCCCTGTATGTGCGAAAGGGGATTCCGCTGTTTTCACTGATAGAAGGCGGCGCCCAGGAGAGAAGCCGGAGGGCGGGGACGGAAAATATTCCGGGGATCGCCGGTATGGCAAAGGCAATTTTGCTTGCGGCAGAAAGACTGGAAGAAAACGGCGTTTATGAGAGAAAGCTTCGGGATGCGCTGATCGAAGGGCTGTCAAAGATTCCCCACGCCGCGCTGAACGGAGATCCCGAAAAACGGCTGCCGGGAAATGTGAATTTCTGTTTTGAGGGGATAGAAGGGGAGTCGCTGCTGCTTCTGCTGGATGCGAAGGGCATAGAGGCCTCATCGGGGTCCGCCTGCACATCCGGTTCTTTGGACCCCAGCCATGTACTGCTGGCGATCGGGCGGCCTCACGAGGTGGCGCACGGTTCTCTGCGGCTGACGCTGTCCCCGGAAAATACAATGGAAGAAGTGGAATATATGATAAGGGAAATTGCGGGCGTGGTGGAATATCTGCGCGGCATGTCCCCGATGTGGGAAGATCTGGAGAAAGGAGTAAGGAAACATGTTATATAGTGAAAAAGTGATGGATCATTTTCAGAATCCGAGAAATGTCGGAAAGATGGAGGATGCGGACGGCATCGGTGAAGTGGGCAATGCAAAATGCGGCGATATCATGAAGATGTATATCAAGGTGGAGAATGATATCATCACCGATGTGTCTTTTAATACCTTCGGCTGCGGTTCCGCCATTGCCAGCAGTTCCATGGCGACGGAAATGATCAAGGGAAAACCCATCAGCGAGGCGCTTGCGCTGACCAACAAAGCCGTGGCGGAGGCGCTCGACGGACTGCCCGCCCACAAGATGCACTGTTCCGTGCTGGCGGAGGAAGCGGTCAGGGCGGCGGTGAAGGATTACTATGACAAAAACGGGATTCCCTATGATGCGAAAAATTTCTGTGACCATAATTGCGCGGAGTGCGGGATTGAATAAATGGAACGGACGGTTTATACTAAGGGGAGATTCAGGTTTTTGTGCGGCGGAGTATGCTGATATGATGTGCCGGCGGAGTATGCCGATATGGTGCGCCGGCGCGGAAACCGGAGGAAGAGACCGGCAAAGAAGCCGAAAGAAGAGACAGGCGGGTAAGAGATGAGTTTGGCAGAAAGCAATAAAGGACAAAAGGCATTGATCGCCATGAGCGGCGGGGTGGATTCTTCCGTGGCTGCAGCGCTGATGCAGGAGCAGGGATATGACTGTATCGGAGCGATGATGAAGCTGTATCAGGGAGAAGATATCGGGAATTTGGCGGCTGTTGCGGCGGAAGGAGACGGAAGCCGGATAACGGAAGGTGCCGGAGCGGAAGGCACGGAGTACCGGCCGGACGGGGAGGCAGTGAAAACGGGAAAAACCTGCTGTGCTGCCGACGATGCGGAGGACGCAGCGCAGGTGGCAAGGAAGCTGGGCATGCCCTTTTATGTGTTCCGTTTTACGGAGGAATTCCGCTGCCGGGTGATGGAGCGGTTTGTGAACAGTTATCTGAGGGGGGAGACGCCCAATCCCTGTATCGACTGCAACCGCTATATGAAGTTTGAAAAACTGTATGAGAGGGCGCTTCTGCTGGGCTGTGAGAAAATTGTGACAGGGCATTACGCAAGGATCAGCCGGAATGCGGAAAACGGCAGATGGCAGATGAGGAAGGCAACGGATCAGACGAAGGATCAGAGTTATGTGCTGTATTGTCTGACACAGGAGCAGCTATCCCATGTCTGTTTTCCGTTGGGGGAACTGACAAAGGACAGGGTGCGGGAACTGGCGCAGGAGTACGGTTTTTACAATGCCGGGAAGCAGGACAGTCAGGATATCTGTTTTGTGCCGGATGGGCACTATGAAAAGTTTATTGAAAAGTATACAGGAAAAACGGTGCCGGCGGGGAATTTTGTGACGCAAGACGGGGAGATCATAGGAAGGCATAAAGGCATCATTCATTATACGGTAGGGCAGCGCAGAGGGCTTGGCATTGCGGCGCCGTCCCCCTATTATGTGAAGGAGATCAGGCCGGAAAGCAATGAGGTGGTACTGTGTTCCAATGAAGAACTGTTTCGGCATACGCTTTTTGCGGAGGATGTCAACTGGGTATCGATACCGGAACCCGCCGGGAGGATCCGGGTGGAGGCTAAGATCCGTTACCGCCATAAACCTGCCGCGGCTGTGGCGGAAATGACGGAAAACGGACTGCTGAAGGTTACCTTTGATGAGCCCCAGCGCGCCGTCACAAAGGGACAGTCGGTGGTGCTGTATGATGGAGATCTGGTACTGGGCGGCGGAAAGATCTGCGCCGCGGAATGACAGAAAGCGCATTTTCGGGATTTCGTTTCACGAATCCTGTTCCTTCAGCAGATCCGCCAGTGTAATATGTTCAAAATAATCCCGCACCAGCCGGTGGAGCCCTTTCCACATGTCGAGTGTCCTGCAGATTTCGGCTCTGGAACAGGGCACCGCGTCTTTTTCAAGGCAGCTTACCGGGGCGAGGGTTTCTTCTGTCAGCTCTAAAATACTTGCCACGGTGTATTCTTCGGGCGCTTTATTCAGGCGGTAGCCGCCGCCTTTGCCCCGCAGCCCGGTCAGTATCTTTCCTTTTACCAGAAGCTTTAAAATACTTTCCAGATATTTTTCCGAAATTTCCTGTCTGGCGGCGATCTCCTTTAAGGGGACATAGCTGTCTGTTTTCTGCTCGGCAAGATCGATCATAACGCGCAGGGCATAGCGCCCTCTGGTGGATATCATCATGGTATTGTTCGCTCCGTATCTGTATATTGTATATGTTGGCAGGAATAAGCCTGTTTGCAATGCGTGTGGGTGTTGGCTGGTATAGGCTCGTCTGCAAAGTATATGGGTATGGCTGGAATAAGCACGCTTGCAATGTATGCGGCTGTTGATTTCCTATATTCCTATCATATTACATGGTAATTAAAAAAACAAGAGAGATAATGGGGTTTCCCAGTTGACGGCGATTCAAAATATTTGGAAATATATTGACAAAATAAGGATATTTGTATATGATAAATAAAAACCTACTAAATAAGTAGGAAATAAAAGCTTGTAATAGAAAGTATTACAGAGGAAAGCAGAAAGAAGGAATTTATCATGGCGATTTATAAGAATGTAACGGAACTGGTCGGCAGGACGCCGCTGTTGGAGGCGGGAAATTTCGGAAAGAAATTTGCGCCGGATGCAACGATCTTGGCAAAGCTGGAATATTTTAACCCGGCGGGCAGTGTAAAGGACAGGATCGCAAAAGCGATTATATTTGATGCGCTGGAAAAAGGAACGCTGACAAAGGACTCCGTGATCATCGAGCCCACCAGCGGCAATACAGGGATCGGGCTTTCCGCGATCGCGGCATCTTTAGGTATCCGCATTATTATTACAATGCCGGAGACCATGAGCGTGGAGCGGCGGAATCTGATGAAGGCATACGGAGCGGAACTGGTGCTGACAGAGGGAGCGAAGGGCATGAAGGGCGCGATTGCCAAAGCGGAAGAACTGGCGGCGGAGATTCCGAACAGCCTGATCGCGGGTCAGTTTGTCAATCCGGTAAATCCGAAAGCCCACAGAGAGACAACGGGTCCGGAGATCTGGGAGGATACGGAAGGAAAAGTGGATATTTTTGTGGCAGGGGTAGGCACCGGCGGCACGGTCAGCGGCGTGGGAGAATATTTGAAAGAGAAAAATCCGGCGGTTAAAATTGTGGCGGTGGAGCCCGCGGATTCCCCTGTTTTGTCGGAGGGGAAAGCAGGCTCTCATAAGATACAGGGCATCGGAGCAGGCTTTGTACCGGATACGCTGAATACAAAGATTTATGATGAGATCATAAAGGTGAAAAACGGGGATGCCTTCACGACGGGCAGGGCATTTGCGAGATCGGAAGGAATCCTGGTGGGTATTTCCTCCGGGGCTGCTCTCTGGGCGGCAGCCGAACTGGCGAAGAGGAAGGAAAATGCCGGGAAAGTCATCGTGGCGCTGCTGCCGGATACAGGGGATCGGTATCTGTCTACGGCAATGTTTGCGGACTGAGCATAAAAGATTCGGCAGGCCGAAGGCGTCGGAGATAAGATCAGAGGCGATCGTGCATTTTAGTACAAAGTGCAGGATCGCCTTTTTTAGCGGTAAGTCAAGGTTAATGGTTCCGGCAGACGCAGAAACCGCTTTGATGATGTGGCTGATCTGACTTTTTCTTCTTTACGGAGGTGTATGCAGAAGGTATAATGTAGCTATCCGGAGATTTTGCACTGGATGATGAACGGCTGAAACAGGGGAAAACAGCTTTTGGCAAAGACTATTTCAGGGAATTGCTGGAGCGGATCCGTTCTATCCGTGCAAGCGAGAGACGAATCTGGCAGCAGATTACGGATAGTTTTAACAGAACACAGATCATACATTCCGTTTTTGACAAAATGGTGAAAGAAGTGCTCGTGAAAGGGAACAAAATATCCCGATAAAGATAAATAGGAAAATCTGAAAGAGAGAAGGAGGATATCATGAGTGACGTGAATTACGAAGAAATCAGAAAAATGACCAAAGAGCAGGAAAAGAGGCTTCGTTTTGATCATTTTTCCAACAGGGACGCATGGGAGCTGGGAAGATTTATCACTGAGAAAATATATGCGGAAAACAGGGAGCTTGCGGTCGCGATCCGCAGATTGAACGGCACGATCATATACCAGCATCTGACAGAGGGAACGAATCATATTAATCAGAACTGGATGGAGAGGAAATTCAATACCGTGTCATATTTTGAGCGCTGCTCGCTGGGCGTCTGGGCAGCGGGAGACGGTTCGGGAGATCCGGCGAACCGTGATGGCGGCAAAATCTTTGATGTATGGCCCTGTATTGTCTGCTAAGATGATATTGATAAAGCGGGAGCGTTGCAGGGAAGAGGGAAGATTATGACAGATGTGTCAGGAAGAACGGGTGGAGACATCAGGCGATGAACGGAAAAATGTTGCGTAGAGTATCGGGCGTTGTATTGATCGGACTGATCTGTTTTGGTATATGGAGCTATAACCGGAATCTGCAGGAGAGATCCTGCACAAGAGAACTGTTTGCCATGGATACCGTTATGAGTTTTACAGCCTATGGTAAAAACTGTGAAGAGGCTGTGGATGCGGCGGTACAGGAAGTGCAGCGGTTGGATGCGCTGCTCTCCACAGAGAACGCTTCCGGCGAGATATCCGGACTGAACCGGTCGGGGAGCGGAATGATGTCGGAAGATACAGCAGAACTTTTCAGGAGAGGCATGGATATCTATGAGAAAACAGGGGGACTGTTTGATCTTACGATCTATCCGCTGATGGAACTCTGGGGGTTTCCCTCAAAGGAATATCATGTACCGACAAAGGAAGAGCTGGAAGGGATCCTGCCGCTGGTGGATGCATCGAAGATTTCATTCACAGGGGATGAGGTGTATCTGGGAGAAGGGCAGCAGGTCGATTTCGGCGGAATAGCTAAAGGCTATACTTCAGGCAGGGTGATGGAGATTTATCAGGAGTATGGCATCACTTCCGGTATGGTATCGCTTGGTGGAAATGTACAGGTATTCCATAAAAAGCCGGACGGTTCTTTGTGGCGTGTCGGCATCCGCGATCCGGAGGGAGGAGCGGGGGATCTGGCGGCTGTTCTGGAGGCGGAGGACTGCGCGGTGGTCACTTCCGGCGGCTACGAGAGATATTTTGAGGAAGACGGGAATATTTATATTCACATTTTAGATCCAAAGACGGGGTATCCGGCTGCGGGGGATCTGGCATCTGTTACAGTGGCCTCTGAGGATGGAACGCTGGCGGATGCCCTGTCCACATCGCTTTATATCATGGGAATGGAAAATGCGGTTTCCTATTGGAAGACATACAGGGATGACTTTGAAATGATACTGATCACGAGGGAAGGGGTAATTTATGCGACGGAAGGGGTCAGCGGGCAGCTGCAGTCCCGGAGGGATATTCAGGTGATAACAGGATAAATAAAAGAATGTGAAAGCGGCAGGAGGATAAAGGGTATAATATTGGAAAAGTTGTGAATTGTCAATAGTTTTTGCGATGCAGTACAAAAACTATTGATAATTTTTGTTTTTTTGCATATAATGTATGAGAAGATATATTGTTCCTGAGGGGGAGATCATAATGGAAGTGGTGCGGCAGGAATATTTTCGGCAATTACTGGGCTGGAAAGATAAAAAAATAATAAAGGTCATCACCGGTATCCGACGGTGCGGAAAGTCCACTTTATTAAAAATGTTCCGGGAATATCTGCTGGAAGAGGGGACGGACGAGAGGCAGATCATCAGCATTAATTTTGAGGAGTATGAGTATGAGGAACTCTGGGTGCCAAAAGCTTTGTACCGGTATATCAAAGAACGTATACTGCCTGAAAAGATGACCTATCTTATTCTGGACGAGGTGCAGAATGTCAGGGATTTTCAGAGAGTCATAGACAGTTTCTTTGTGAAGGAGAATGTGGATATTTATATAACAGGTTCCAATTCTTATATGTTGTCGGGCGAGCTTGCCACACTGCTGACAGGAAGGTATGTGCAGATCGAGATGCTTCCGTTTTCCTTTGCGGAGTTTGTGCAGATAGACGGGATGGAGGAAGGGGCGGAGAGAGCCTATCAGAAATATATCGAGACAGGTTCATTTCCTTTTATATCAACACTCGGCGGGGATCAGAAGCAGGTACGGGAATATCTGCGGGGCATCTATGAGACTATTGTGTTGAAAGACGTGGTTGGCAGGAAAAAGATCACGGATGTGATGATGCTGGAAAGTGTGGTGCGGTTTATCGCGGACAACATCGGCAGCCCGCTCTCCACAAAGAAGATCAGTGATACGATGACGTCAGGCGGCAGAAGTATCAATGTGAGAACGGTGGAATCCTATCTGACCGCGTTTATGGAGTCCTATATTGTATATCAGGCGAAGAGGTATGAAGTAAAAGGAAAGCAGTACCTGAAAACGCTGGAGAAATATTATATGGTGGATATCGGGCTTCGCAATACCATGCTGGGAAACACGGGGCAGGCGGATACAGGGCATATTCTGGAAAATGTGATCTATCTGGAGCTGATCCGCCGCGGATACAGGGTATATGTGGGCAAAGTGGATAACCTGGAAGTGGATTTTGTGGCGATGGACGAGAGCGGATTAAGATATATTCAGGCGGCGGCAACGGTGCGGGAGATCGGCACATTGGAGAGGGAGTTGAAACCTTTGCAGAAAATAGCGGACAATTATCCGAAGTGTATTATGACACTGGATATAGATCCGCCCGCCGACTATGAAGGCATACGGCGGTTTAACGCGTTGGACTATCTGCTTGGGAAAATAGATTTTTAACGCCTGTTTTTCTTGACAAAGCCCCCCGGAAGAACCTACAATGTAAAACGATGTTGAATACAAAGAGGAGCACAACGGACATATACAAAGACAGGCGGATAACGGTGGTATCCGGTGAAAAAGTGTGCAAAAAAGGAGAACAATATGGCAAACGAGAAAATTCCCTATAAAATTTATCTGTCGGAGGAGGAGATGCCGAGAGACTGGTACAATGTGCGGGCGGATATGAAGACAAAACCGGCGCCGCTTTTGAATCCGGCGACGAAGGAGCCCATGAGTTTCGAGGATCTTCGTCCTGTTTTCTGCGATGAGCTGGTGAAGCAGGAGTTGGACGATACGACGAAGTATATTCCGATACCGCAGGAAATCAGGGACTTTTACAAAATGTACCGCCCCTCACCGCTGGTGCGGGCTTACTGTCTGGAAGAAAAGCTGCAGACACCGGCAAAGATCTATTATAAATTCGAGGGAAATAATACTTCCGGCTCCCATAAATTAAATAGCGCCATCGCGCAGGCGTACTATGCAAAAAAACAGGGCTTAAAGGGCGTGACCACCGAGACCGGCGCGGGACAGTGGGGAACGGCGCTCTCCATGGCGTGCGCTTATCTGGATCTGGACTGTAAGGTATATATGGTGAAGGTGAGTTATGAGCAGAAACCTTTCCGGCGCGAAGTGATGCGTACTTACGGCGCATCCGTCACCCCGTCCCCGTCCATGGATACGGAGATCGGAAAGAAGATTCTCGCCGAGCATCCGGGCACGACCGGCTCTCTGGGCTGCGCGATCTCCGAGGCGGTGGAAGTGGCGACAGGCACACCGGGCTACCGGTATGTGCTGGGCAGTGTGCTGAATCAGGTGCTTCTGCATCAGTCCGTGATCGGACTGGAGGCAAAAGCGGCTATGGATAAATACGGGATTGTGCCGGATGTGATCATCGGCTGTGCGGGCGGCGGCAGCAATCTGGGCGGCCTGATCTCTCCGTTTATGGGTGAGAAATTACGGGGGGAGAAGGACTACCGCTTTATCGCCGTGGAACCGGCTTCCTGCCCAAGCTTTACGAGAGGGCGTTTCGCGTATGATTTCTGTGATACGGGAATGGTATGTCCGCTGGCGAAGATGTACACATTGGGCAGCGGCTTTATTCCTTCCGCCAACCATGCAGGCGGACTGCGGTATCACGGTATGAGCAGCACCCTGTCCCAGCTCTACCATGACGGTTATATGGAGACTGTCTCCGTGGAGCAGACCCGCGTTTTCGAGGCGGCGGAACAGTTCGCGAGAGTGGAAGGCATCCTTCCCGCACCGGAGAGCAGCCATGCGATCCGTGTGGCGATCGACGAAGCGATGAAGTGCAAGGAGACCGGAGAAGAAAAGACGATCCTCTTTGGGCTTACCGGCACGGGATACTTTGATATGGTGGCTTATGAGAAGTTCCACAACGGTGAGATGATGGACTATATTCCCACCGATGCGGAACTGGAAGAGAGTTTTGCGAAGCTGCCGAAGGTAGAAGGGTAAACAAGTAAAGACGGGATGCTGAATAGAGGAAGCTGAAAATAAAGGCTTTTCGAGGGATATGTCCATTTGGGGACTTCCTCGGGAAGCCTTTTTAGTTGCTTTTATATGCTGTACGGAGTCAGTTGGATTTATTGCTTCATTCGATAAATCAAATGAACCTGGTCCTACAGTTGCCGTGGTCACCTTTGTAAGTAGGACCATGATGCAGGTGCAAATATTTTTTCCTGCTTTATTTTTGTGGACAATAGATATACAGGCACTCATAATGAGTAAAAAACAAAAGGAGTGCCTGCAATGAACAACTTAAATAATGATATCAAAAATTATATTGAATACTGTGAGTATCGGAAACGACTGGACTCTAAAACTTTAAAGGCGTACAGGATCGATTTAAAACAGTATGAAATTTTCTGCGAAGACATATCTGACTATTCTTCTAAAAATATAGTTGACAGTTTTATTACCCATCTGCACAGGCAGTATAAGCCTAAGACAGTAAAACGCAAAATCGCAAGTTTAAAAGCATTCTTTCATCATCTTGAATACAAGGAATTGCTGGAGGAGAATCCCTTCATGAAGCTGGATATTCGATTCCGGGAAGAAAAGCTTCTCCCGAAAACAATTCCGTTTCACTCTATTCAGACATTTCTGGCTGTCATCTATTCCCAAAAAGAACATGCCAGGTCGGAGTATCAATACAGATGCCATATCAGGGATATTGCAGTGATAGAATTATTGTTTGCCACCGGAATGCGGATATCGGAATTGTGTTCGCTGAAACCGTCCGATATCGATCTTGAGAATCATACAGTCCTGATCTATGGGAAGGGGGCAAAAGAGAGGATTTTGCAGATCGGCAATCGGGAGGTTCTCTCTGCGCTTCGTTTATATCAGGATGCCTTTGAGGAGGAGATTGAAAGCTGCGGATATTATTTTGTAAACAGGCTTCAGCACAAACTGTCGGATCAGTCGGTCCGTTTTATGATAAATCGGTATACGGAAATTGCCGGTATCCATCAGCATATCACGCCGCATATGTTCAGACACTCCTTCGCCACGCTTTTATTGGAGCAGGATGTCGATATCAGGTATATACAGCGAATGCTGGGGCACAGCTCTATCAGCACGACGGAGATATATACGCATGTTTCAAATGCCAAGCAGAAGGATATTCTGGTGAACAGGCATCCGAGGAATTTGATGGAGGTGAATGGTAAACGGTAGATAGTGCATACCTAGACTGTAAAGGCAAAGCGTGTGACGATAGACTATAATTTCATCATGGTTTGGAGACTTAAGTCTCAACTTTCATACCAGCGTATGGAGGTAAGCCTATGGATTTAGAAACAACCATGATAGCTGAGCAATAGGTACGCGTTATCTACCGTTTATGGTGAATGTAGGATAATACTGGATTATCATGCGAGGGTTTATTTACTTTTCAATAATTACAATTAATAGACTTATGCAAAGGAGGGATTTGTTTGTATCCAATATATTGGATTGGAATAAAAGAGTCCGATTTAGATGATGAGTCGGAGCTTTTTGAAAAATCTATTACTTTTTTTGGTTCCGGTAAAGGTAGTAATGTTTCATATTCTAATGAAAGTGGAACAAGAATTAATCACAATCTGGGCAGTGAAGAATCATCGCTATTTATTGCAAAAAATATAAATGAAATATTATCCCAAAATGACAATGCTCGTTTTATGTACTTCAGCCCTTATCATTCGTATTGCCTCCCCGAAAATTTATATGGCAATGTTTATTGTCAAAATGAAAAAAGTATTTTGGAACTTTTGAGAAATAAAATTAATACGCGATTTTGGTGCGCCCATTCTGTTCCCATTGTTCCGTCCGTTCTACTGGAGCCATCCCGATGTTGCTATGAGTTTATCAGCAAAACATTCGGAAATAAAAGTTCGGAATATGTATTGCAGAAAAATTATTCTGCAGGAGGGTATTCAACATATTTATTAAATAAAAATTCTCATCTATCTTTTGATAGTAACGATATTTTGTTGGTATCTCCCTATATTGAGGAATCCGTCCCACTCAATATTACTGCGGTTATTTATGAAGATGATATACTATTTTTTCCGCCTTCTATCCAGATTGTTGTGAATGATTCTGACCGGCTTTTATATAAAGGAGCTGACTTTATTGCTTATAAAGGCTTGAACAAAAGCATTAAGCAGAAAATTTTGCAATACTCTAAAGTAATATGCGAAAACTTAAAGTACATTGGTTATCGTGGTATTTGTGGAATTGACTACATAACCGATATGAATGAAGTATTTTTTATGGAGATAAATGAACGATTTCAAGCTTCGTCCTATTTGATTAATATGGCTCTTAAAAAAAATCATTTTCCTTCCCTGCATCAGCTCTGTCTGGAGACTTTTCACAAAGCAAAAAGCAATATTAGTTTGTCTGGGTTTGAAGTGAATTACAGTAGCTATATTTATACTTATCATCATAGATTTCGCCATTGCTATCAATATATATTAACAAAGGCTCGAAGCAATAAAAATATTGTACGGATTGTGGAAGATGGTTTTTTACAAAATACTGTATTTGAGGAAGATGCTTATCTTTTTACATTGGTATCAGATACGAATATGGTCAGTATAGGATATGATAATAGCATAAATATCGATGATAATATTCGAGAGCATCTTCAACTGCGACAATGCGATGTCTTAAAAACCAAAATAAGCTTAATGAATCAGGGATTTTCCATTACTGCTCCTGCAATGCAATATATGAACCAGAGCCAAAATGCCCGAACAGCAATTAACACAGGGATCGATCTAATACTATTTGATAAAATTCGTGTCAGCAGTGTATGGGGCAAAGGACGGTTTAACAGTATGAGCCCTTTTGAGTTGGATTATGATCAACCACGTGGTCTTACTCTAAGGCATTATGGCACAACGATTAGTACCGTAAATTATGATACTCCGGATTTGTTACAGAATAAATATACTTCTTCAGGGATTTCTTATTCCTGGATTGCTTTTTTGGCGAATGGACGCTTACAAATTAATCATGAACCTATCTGCTTTTATAAAAAGCATAATATAAGCTGTTGTTTCTGTGGACTTCCAGAAAAGGAAACACATTTTGAATTGCAAGATATTTATGAAGTGATTAATACATATATTGAACATTGCGATTTTAATAGTTTTTTTATAGGTGGTGCTTCAAATGTTTATACAAACGGGTGGAAAACTATTATTGATATTGCGGCTTACATTTCTGCACATTCAAAAAAGCCGATATATCTTATGGCTCCGCCTCCTCACGAAAAAGGAATCTTGCATCAGCTAAAGCAGTCAGGTATCACAGAGATATCTTTTAACATTGAAATGTTTGACCGAAAAATTGCAAAAGAATTAATGCCCGGCAAAGGAAAAATCCCACTGGATTTATATTATTCCATGTTGGAGGAAAGCACATTACTTTGGGGAAAAACAGGAAAAGTTCGCAGTATGATAATTGTAGGTCTAGAAAGCACAAAGTCATTGCTGGAAGGTATTGAACACATTGCTCAGATGGGAGTGCAACCTATTTTATCACCCTTTGGGCCGAGACAAGATACCGAATTGAGAAACATGGTTCCGTTCAGTTCTGAAAAACTACTAGAACTTTTCAAAAAGTGCATTGAAATCTGTAAACAGTATGACCTGACTCCGGGACCTGATGATATAGAATGTCAAAACAATACATTATCAATTCCTAAAGAATATTATGTGTAGTAAATCTAGCCGGGCATTTATCAGATGTCCGGCTGAATTTTAAGGATCTCCTATTTCTTTTTAAATTTTTTACCTTGCTGAAAGTTTGTGAAGTAGATATTTCCCTGCAAAAAAATATTTTGGGATTCTAAATTTTTTCTGGATTCTTCAGCAATATGATTCATTTTGTTAATTTTCTCTAGATTCAATTGTATTTCCTGCTGGTTCAATTTGATTTGTTGTTGATTCATTATAATTTCCTGAATATCTTTTACTGGTTCACAGATTAGCGATAATCCTTTAGCAGCTGTTTGCAGAACAAGAAATGCGCCAATTACAATCAAAATCAAATCATAAGGTGATTCATGATGCAATTCAACCGAACTAATGACATCATCATTTTTAACTGTATCTAAAATTTGATCAAGTGTATGTACCAGAAAAGAAACTTTTTCAATTTCATGAGGCAAAATATTGGTATGTATATGCATGTGCAATGTTGGCAGAGTATCGTTATGAAAAAGAAGAATTTTTCTGAATTCTCCTAAATGCATATAGTAATTATGCCGCTCATATTCTATCATTGGCTCAAAATTATTAATATCATAAATAAAAGCATATAACTGTTTAATTTTTTTACGATTACACCATCCACTCTTTATTGCCAGTTTGCAAAAATATTTAAGCATTCTGAAATTCTTTTCATATCCAGCCTTTTTCATGCCATTCATAATCGTTTCAAATGCTTTTTCATATTCATTTAGAACAATATAAATATTAGCAGCAGGAAAGTATTCCTGCTCAGAAAGATAGTATGGTACCATGGACGGCAAAAGAGAAAAATACTCATCTACAGATATTTTATTGTCGCTGGTAGATGATATCCATAGAGAGTCATTGCTGTCCCGCATATATAATAGAATCCCAAATATATACGGTATTTGTGCATAGGGCAGTACTACATCATCGAAACTGGGATTAATGAATTCCACATATTCCAAGTTCAAATTCCGAAGTTCCATTTTTTCAAATCTACAATTTCTAAACACCGAATTTTCAAACGTACTATATTCAATCTTCGCTTTATGAAACGTAGAATCTTCAAATAATACATTTGAAACAGTGCTTTGGAGAATTGGCAGATTACTAATCTGGCTTTCTATTATATTGGAATTACCCCAATTTGTATTAATGATTCCGTTTTCGTCGTTCTCAGCCTCCAGACAACATTTATAAAAGAGGCAGAAATCAATCGATGCATTTTTGAAATTGCAATCTCGAAACAGTGTTTCCTGAAAAACCGATCCGGAAAATGCTGAGGCAGTGAAATCTGCATGGTCACATACGCAATCTAATAGCCGGGATCTTTTCAGGCTTAAGAAAGAATAGTTATCACTGTAATTAGCTTGATATGCTTTTTGAAAAAAGCTATTATTATTTGCGGCATGACCGGCATGCTTTATTAGTAATTGCTTTCCTTGTGTGATTTCAGCATTATTGGAAACTAAAACTGGAACGAAATTTTTCATATGTAATTTTCTCCTACATATTATAAATATACTTTTAATTTAAATATCTAAATTTAAATGATAATCCAGTATTATCCTTCATTTCTCCCCCATTATAATCTTTTACCTCCAAAATTTCAACATTTTTCCAAAACCAAATTCAAGTTATGAAAAGTCACAAAAGCCCTCTCAGCAACCCATCCAATCCCCCGCCTCAAATCAATAGTCATAGCGGTACATATCATACAAATACGAGCCGGCCGGTCCTGTGATCCACATTGAATGTCAGACTACTTTTTTGTATAATTATAGAGAAATGCAGAAAATAATGGAAAACTACAGCGGAAAAGCGGCCTTGGCGATGATTTTACGGGGGGATGTGAGATGATACATATTGCTATCTGTGATGATGAACGGAAATACGCAAAAGAAATTGAGCTTATGGTAGAGGAATGTTGTAGCAAGACAGGGAATATGTACCACAGTGAAATATTTGAGGGGAGTATGAAACTCATAGAGGAGGTGGAAAAAAGGAAATATTTTGATATTTTCCTGTTGGATATAGGGATGCCGGGGATGGGCGGGATGGAACTTGCGGCAAAGATAAGGGATATTTTGCCGCAGACGATCATTATTTTTATTACTTCGTATGAGAAATATGTGTTTCAGTCTTTTGAGGTACAGCCCTATCGGTTTATTCCCAAAAAACGGGTGGCAGATATGCTTCCGAATGCGATAAAGGATGCATTGGATTTTGCGAAAGAGCAGGAAAAAGAGTTTTATGTTGTGGAGAATCAGAATGTGCTGGAGAAGATTCCGGTCGGGAATATTCTGTATATCTGGCATCATGGGAAATATGCGTACATAGAGAAGGCAGACGGCAGTAATATAAAGATTCGTAAAACGTTAAAACAGATTTTTAAGGAGCTGCCTGCCGGGGATTTTGTGTGGGCTGACAGAGGGTGCATTGTCGGAAGTATGCAGATAGAGAGGATTGAGGGCAAAGAAATTGTATTGAGAAATGAAAAACGGATCGCAGTGAGCCCGGACCGGATCGCAGATTTGAAAAATCAGATGCTGCAATACTGGATAAAGGGGAGATAAAAGAGTGTGGGTAATCCTGTCGAAAATATTGGATGCTGTTTATACTTTTCTGGAGTTGATATGCCTGTATCGGTATGTGGACATTTTTTGTGAACAAAAGAGCAGGAGGGGCTTTGGAGGATATCGCAGGCTGGCGGTGCCTGGAATGCTGATCATGTGCAATCTGTTGACTGTTACATTTTTGAACAGTCTTGTTTTGACGTCGCCATATACCGTTATGGTGATGCTTGCCGAGTGCATCATATTTGTGCCAGTCTTTTGGCGGTGTGATCTTTTAAATACGATCGCAATTGTCGGAGGATATTTTTTTGTACTGAGTACTTTTGGAAGTGTGGAGATTTTACTGACGGGTTTTCGGGGCGGGGAGGAGTTGATCCGCGCGACGGTAAAAGAGCATGGCGGTGCCCGCATATTGTATCTGCTTGTTTTTGGCACAAACTGGTTTTTAATCAATATGCTGTTTGGGAACTGGCTGAAAAAGAAGAAAATAAATATATCCAGTATGAAATATACGGCGTATATCTCCGTCGCAGGCCTTGTGGGGCTGACTTTTATTGTGACACAGATGCTTGCAGGTTTTCATGTCGGCATAACGGCGATATTATTCGGGTATGTGCTTTTAGTGTCTTCCGGAGTTTTTGCTGTGTATTATATTGTGAAAAGTAAAAATTTGCAGATGAGAGTAAGTCTTTTGGATATTCAGAATGAGATGCTTGAGCAGAATTATCAGCAGCTCAATGATTTTTATGTGGCAAATGCGGGCCTGGCGCATGATATGAAGCACCATTTAAGGACACTGCATCATATGCTGCAGGAGGGGGAGGAGGCACAGGCGCGGCAATATATAGAAAGCTTGCAGAAGACATTGGATTATTCGGAAATAAAGGTATGGACAGGTATCGATGTCATCGATGTTATTCTGAACGAGATGAGAAAAGAGGCGGAGAGCAGAGGGATCTGCCTGAATATTCATACCAGTGTTTTTGTGCAGGATATTAAAATAGAAAAGAAAGATATGTGTTCCCTGTTTGCAAATCTCCTCGAAAATGCAGTGGAGGCGGCAAAGGAAGAAATTACAGTGACGATCCGGTATGAACATAATGCGTTAATCATTGAGGAGCATAATGATTATCAGATTGAACCTATCATAAGAGGTGAACGGCTTATCACGACGAAGAAAAACACACTGCGTCACGGCTTGGGGACATATAATATAGAGCGGATCGTGTGTAAATATGATGGGGTGATAAAATATGAAAAGCAGAATCATAAATTTCATGCAAGTATTATGATATTAGATATTGAGCCGTAAATACAAAGCAGAGGTAATACTGTCCCGTAAAACCTCTGCTCCGTAAAATTATTTTTTCTTTTTTAAGGAATCCGGCAGTTTCGGCTGATAACGGTTGAATATGGATGCAGAGTTTGCACCGATATTTGCAAAAACAAGCGCCATTTTTGCTGCCTTATTCAGAATAGACTGAGTTGTCATGTAAGTTATCCTCCTTTCGTTTTTTGGTTGGTAATATAAATATTGCAATAGCTGCAATAGATAACACACTGAAATTCAAAAGATAAGATTCCTGCAACAAGAGATACAGAAGCGTTATAACAACCGTATCGATGCCGAGCAGCAGGTATGTAAGGCGCCGGTTTTTCAAAAGCACATCCTCGGAGATGGGATGGTTGGGATTTCTGACAGGGCAGTTTAACAGAATATACCCGGCGCTCACCATCAGCAAAATAATCCAGCCGTAATAAGGCATAAAAGAGGCGGAGAAAGCTTTGGCTGTCAACGAGAGAGCGATATATTCCAGATTACTGATCAGAAAGCATTTTCCGTAGGTCGGGGCATGATATCCGCCGGCGGTTACTTTCAGCGGGATCGAAATAATAAAGTACAATATCCCGATCAGAGGAGAATCCATGATACAGGCGATTATCATGATGGAGAGCATGGTGATCGCGCTGGAGATCATGATTTCAAATCCGTACTGATACACATCAAACATTTCTTCTTCAATTATGTTTTTCGCTATCATATAATCAGTGATTTTTTTCACCATATTGTGGAACAATGTTGCGAGCCTCCTTCCACAATTTCTTTTTGTCTATTATATCATAGATAAAAAGAAAAACTATAGGGTGTCCTCCAATGACCATATTTTGACCTCGAAAAAAATTTTGGGGGCCAAAAAACTGCCATTGGAGGACACCCTGAAATTTTGGCGGATTTTTGTGCTATAGTCATAGTAAAAATGCATGACAGGGAAATGACAGAAAAGAAATATGTACAAAGGAGGGGAAAAGATGTTTAAAAAACAAAAGTGGCAGGCAAGAATACTGAGCTTCCTGCTGGCATCCATTATGGTGCTGCAGGACGGCGCGGCGATGGCAGTGCGTGCGGATGAAAAAAGCACGGGCACAGTGAAAACCGTGCAGGAAAATACGGATACTGCCGGGAAGGACAGCGGCAAAAAGGATGCTGATACTGCCGGAGGGGACAGCAAAAATTCGGATGCCGGCAGCCAGAAGGCGGACAGCACAGAAACGCCGGATACAAAAAAGGATGCGGATGCCGGGGATGCGGACGGAAAAGGCGGCGGCACGGATACTTCCGATTCTGAGGCAGATACCGGGAAGGACAAGGGTAATGCCGACGGGAAAACGGATACGGAGGAAGGAAAGGAAGGCGCCGACGGGAAAACGGATGCTGAAACAGGCAAAGAGGGCGCTGATACGGAGGCAGACAGCGGATCAGATAAAGAGGAAACCGGGACAGAAACCGATGGAGCCGAAGGGACAGACGCAGGCGCTGACGTATCCGGCAACGACATCCCGGCGGATGTCTCCGGCAACGATCCCGTGCTCCGGGAGCCGGAAAACTACTACCCGGAGGGGGAGGAGGAAGATTACGGGGAGCTGGTGGCATACGACGCCTACAGCAGGACCTACCTGACAGGGGAAGCGCCCGCGGCGGCAGGAGCGGAAACAGGGGAAGAAGGAAAAGCCTCCTACGTGACCGTGATCGGGCCCTCCGCCTCCTATTACATAAATGAAGAGGGGGAGCTTCAGGAGACGGACAACACCTTATCTACAGGGGCGATGGCAAGGTACGCCCTGGGGAGCGTGCGGTACGAAAACGGCAGCGGCGCCATGCAGGTGTCCCTGCCGGAGGAGCTCTCGGAACAGGAAGGGATCTACATCGACGCCTCCGGGCATACGCTGGAGCTTGTGCCGGAGGAGGGGGACTTTACAAGAAGCATGGCGGAGGACAACGCCATCCGTTACAGCGACGTCTTCCCCGGGGTGGACTACCAGTATACGGTGCTGGGGGACAGCCTGAAGGAGGATATCGTTCTGCTGGAAAAGAATGATAAAAATGTATTCTCCTACTTGCTCTACACGGACGGGCTGGAGGCGGAGCTTTCGGAGAACCAGGTTATTTTATATGAGGATAATAAGGAAGAGCCGGTATATTTCCTGGAGGCGCCGGAGATGGTGGACGCGGCTGGGGATGTGTCCTTCGCGGTGAAATTATCATTGGAGGAGACGGAAGAAGATACTTACCGGATCAGCGTGGAGGCGGACAAAGAATGGCTTTCGGATGAAGGAAGGGCATATCCGGTCCGGATCGATCCCACGGCGGTGAACGTGGGACCATCCGCTTTTTCCCTCGCCTGTGCGGAGGAAGGCTCGCCCCGGTCGGTGATCGGGGACAACCAGTACCCCTACGTGGGCTATGACGACGGCGTGGTATCGGGCAACTACAAGGGTTTCGGCAGCAGGCACTTAAACTGCCGGACCTATATGATGATAAACTACGACTTCTCCTCCCTGATGGCGGAAGCGGAGATCACGAGCGCGGGGCTCTCGGTCACCCAGAAGACAGGGTGGAGCAAAGGAAACTCTCAGTTCGGGCTCTATCAGGTGACGGATGCATGGACGCCGGGGCGTCTGACCTGGAATTCCCAGCTTTCTTTAGGCAGGAGCTTTGTGGACGCAAAACCTTCTGTGAGCCGCGGACAGAGCATTACTTACGATGTGACTGACGCGGTGTCCGGCTGGATAAACGGGGGAACGCCGAACTACGGCTTTGTGATGAAGGCGGAGACAGAAAAATCCGGCGGCTCCGACGCCGGGAAGATGCAGTGCGAGGTATTCTATAACAGGAGCTCCGCCTCCTACGGGCCGAAACTCGTGGTTTCATGGACCGGGGCTTTGGTGGATCTTGCAAATCTGGACATCAATGACCTGACGGTGGATGTGGAGCCGATCCTGGCGGACAGCATCTTCGGCGGGAGCACCACCCTGTCCGTGCTGGCGAACGGCTTATCCCAGGCGGAGTCTGAGGTTACTTATACTTTAGTGGAAGGCGGCAGCGGAAAGACCGTACCGGCGGCATCCGCTTTATTGTACCCGGATTCGGACCTCTACCGGGCGGAGTACCCTCTGGCGAGGGAGAACAAGAAGAAACGCTCCAACTGGCAGGGGGATACCGGGGAACTGCAGACCGATGTGATCTACCATGTGGAGGCGACGGCGAAAGGGAAGGACCTCTTAACGGGAGCCCCTGCGGAGAGCGACGTCAAGACGAGCGACACCTTCCTGATCTATGAGGAAAAACTGATCGATGTGTTGCCCCGGATCGCGGACCACTACGGGGTGGACATCAATACGATCTTAAAAGATAACGATATGCCGGACATGCTCTGCGTTCAGGGGGAGAGGATCTTTATCCGGAACCCGCAGACAGCGGAGCCATACAGCAACTTAGAGATAGATTATAACCTGCAGGCGCTGATCGACGGGCTGCTGCGGGGCAGGGCTTTGCACTGCATGTACGGTTTTGAACCAGTGAACCTGAATACCGGCAGTTTTTACATGACGCAGGAGGACGCTTCGCTGACGGACATCGGCGGGACTTTCTCCTTAGAGAGGAACTACAGCTCCGTGGGGGCTTACTACGGCAATATGTTCGGCATGGGCTGGGCATCCCCTTACAGCGAGAACCTTTCCTTCCTCGGGGACGGCAGGGTATTATATTTCGCGGCGGACGGCATGGTGCTCCCCTTTGAAGGGGGAACGGCGGCATTCGTGAGTGAGAGAAGCGCCGGGGAGGAAAACGAACAGGAAGGAGATACAGAAGACAGCGCTGGGGCAGATGCGGACGCTCAGGCGGGAGAGGCAGACAGTGACGGGACGGATAAAGGCGCCCAGGCAGATGCGGACGCACCCGAAGGAGAAGCCGGAGACAGCGGTCCGGAAGAAACCGGCACGGACAGTAGCGGGGAAGAGGATGCCGCAAAAGAAAACAGCCCGGCGAAAAAGAGCCGGAGCGGCGGAGACTGGAAAGCCCCGGGGGGCTACGACTATACCTTAGAGCAGACCGAGGACGGCTGGCTTGTGACCGATCCGTCGGGAGTCACCCACGGCTTTGACGTATTCGGGCTTTTAAAAACGATCACGGACATCCACGGAAACGTGACGGAGCTGGTGTATGATACGGATTTTTATCTCTGCGCTATCGTCACCCCTTCCGGGAAAACTTTCTCCGTACAGATGGACGAGGACCAGCGGATCGAGGAGATCACGCTGCCGGACGGAAATAAGGTCACTTATACATACGATGACAATGACGACCTGGTGAAAGTTACCTACGGCGACGGCACTTATCGAAGCTACCAGTACGACAGTAACCACCATATGACATCCTGGCAGGACGAGAACGGCACTACCGTGGTGGAGAATGCCTATGACGAAAAGGGAAGGGTGACGAGCCAGAAGGACGCCAACGGAAACCTGGCGAAGCTCTCCTACAGCGGGAATACGACGACCACGACGGACAACAACGGAAACGTCACGGTTTATACCTACGACGATAGGATGCGGACCACGAAGGTGGAATACCCGGACGGCAGGACGGAGCGCTTTGCCTACGACGGGAGGGGCTTCTTATCGGAAAAGACGGATGAGG
Source organism: Lachnospiraceae bacterium (assembly GCA_910573755.1). GTDB lineage: Bacteria > Bacillota > Clostridia > Lachnospirales > Lachnospiraceae > 1XD8-76. Next base: position 254,001 of record CAJTBO010000002.1, read on the forward strand.
CGGGGAACACCACCCGCTATGAAAACGATGCCAAAGGGCGCGTTATCAAAGAGACAAGGGCGGACGGCGCGGCAAGGACATTTTCCTACGACAGCGCCGGGCAGATCCTGACGGAATCGGATTTCTCCGGGAACGTGACCACGTATACTTATGATGATCACGAGAATGCGGTGAAGGTAACGGACGGCAGCGGCAGGAGCGTTACCTGCACTTACGATGAGATAAACCGCCGTACATCCCTGACCGATGGGAACGGCAATACGACGACCTACCATTATCAGGGGACAGAGGCGGTGCCTGCTTCGGTTACCGATGGAGACGGCCACAGCACAGCCTACGCCTACGACGCCATGAACCGGACGCTGTCGGAGACCGACGCGCTGGGGCATGTGAAGAGATATACTTATAATAAACGCGGCTGGAACACCAGCGAAACCGACGGCGAAGGCGGGAAGGAAATTTATACCTTCGACCAGGCGGGGAATGTCACCGCCATCACGGATAAAAACGGCAGCACGGCGGTATTTGCTTACGACAGCGCCTACAACCTGACAGAGGGGAAGGATGCGCTGGGCAATACCCTCTCCTATACTTACGACGGGAACTACAACATCCTCTCCGAAACGGATGCACAGGGGAACACCACTACTTACGAATACGACAGCAGGGACCGCCTGGTGAAGGAGACGGATGCGTTGGGAAATGTGCAGAATTATGAGTACGATGCCAACGGAAACCTGACGGGCTATACCGATAAGAGGGGCTCCAAAACGCAGTATACGTTCGACACGGTGCTGGACAAAGCCCTCACAAGGACGGACGCCATGGGGAATGCCACCGCCTACCGGTACGATAAGGACGGCAGGGTGACAGGCGTTACCTACGCCGACGGCACTACAGTTTCCTATGCTTACGACGGTGCGGGAAGGCTCTCCTCCCAGACCGACCAGAAGGGGCTTATGACAAGCCTCTCCTACGACGGCGCGGGAAACCTCTCCGCCCTCTGGGACGACGAGAGCAGGAAGTATACCTACAGCTATAACGGCAGGAACCTATTAACGGGGGAGACTGATCCGTTAGGGTATACCTTCTCCTACGGCTATGACGGCGCGGGGAACCTCTCCGCTGCCACAGACCAGAACGGGAACACCACCGTTTACGGTTACGACAAGGCGGACCGGCTGATTACGATACTGGACGCTTTGGAGGGAAAGACGAGCTACACTTATGACAAAAACGGAAACCTCCTGACCGTGACCGACCCGGAAGGGGCAGTGACATCTTATGAATATGACGCCATCGGCGAACTGACAAAGGCGGTGGACGCTTTAGGCGGCGAGACAAAGTTTGTCTATGACAGCCTCGGGCAGATCACCCAGATGACCGACGCCGGGCAGGGGTTAACCACCTACCGCTACAACGCTTTGGGGCAGCTCACCTCCTCCACGGACGTGCTGGGCAGGACAACGGAGCAGGCGTTCGACGCGGCGGGGAACCTTTTAAAGATCACCTGTCCCAACGGCGATGAAGAATACTTCCGCTATGACAGCTTAGGGAGGCTGGTATGCAGCAGGGACCGGGCAGGGCTCACCACCTACTATCTCTACGATGAGATGGGCAGAGTAGTCAAAGCCTTCGACAACGCGGACAATGAGATGACCTATGCCTACGATGAGAGGGGCTCTTTGACGGAGCAGAAGGATGTGATCGGCAGGACAGCGGCCTATGAGTACGATATGTTCGGCAGGATCGTCAAGAGCACCGGCATCGACACGGCGGTGACCTCCTACAGCTACAACGCAAGGAATGACCTTGTGGGTATCCTGGATGCGGAGGAAAAGAGCACCACCTATGAGTACGACGGCGCGGGCAACCTTATTAAGACAACGGAGCCCGGGGAGGCGGTATACCAGTACGTATATGACAAGCTGAACCGCCTGGCGAAGAAGGTGAACCCCCTGGGGGCGGAAACCCTCTACGCCTACAATAAGGACAGCAGCTTAACCGGAAAGACCGACGGCAACGGCGTCCGGACGGGGTATGTTTACGATGCCCTGCAGAGGCCCGTGGCTTACATAGACGGAAACGGCGGGGAGACATCCTATGTTTATGACGCCCTGGACAGGGTACTCTCCATCACCACGCCGGAGGGCAATAAAGAGAGCTACACCTACGACAAAGCCGGGCGGATGCGCAGCGTCACCGATCCCAACGGGCTTGTGACTTCCTACAGCTACGACCTGATGGACAACCTTGTGAAGGAAGTTTCCCCGTTAGGGGCGGAGACCTCCTACACCTACGATAAACATGATATCGTGACCGGAAAGACGGATGCGAAGGGGAACACAACGGCATATGAAGTAGACTTAAACGGCCTTGTGAAGAGCCTGGCCAACCCGGACGGCGGCGTTTACAGCTACCGCTACGACAGAGTACACCGTCTCACCGGCATCACCACGCCGTTAGGGCTGGAGAAAACCTTCACCTACGACACAAGGGGCAATATCGTAAAGAGCGCCGATACTCTCGGCAGGAAGGAAAGCTACACCTACGACATCATGCACCGGGTGCAGACTGCAGAGAACGCCCTGGGCGGTGTGAGCACATATACCTATGATGTCCGTGGAAACATGGCGGGCTATACGGACGCCCTGGGTTATACAACAAGCTATACCTGGAACCTGATCGACGATTTAATATCCGCCACCGATCCGGAAGGAAAAGTGATGGCGGTAGGGTATGATAAAGAGGGGCATATCACCTCCGTCAACAAACCGGGGGAGCGGATCACGGGCTACGCTTACGATAACAACTATAACCTTACAGGCATCACCGATCCCAAGGGCTATTTATACCAGAGGAGCTACGATAAAGATGACCGCCTCACCGGCACGAAGAACCCGCTGTCGGAGACAGAGAAATATGTATACGACGCCGGGAGCAGGCTCACGGCCTTCACCGACCGGATGAAACTGACGGAGCACTACACCTGGGGAGGCCACAACAACCTGACCAGTAAGACAGCCACCGGCGGGGAGAAGACGAACTACGGCTATGACATCCTCGGGAACCTGATCTACGTGCAGGATCCTATGGGAGAGAAGACGAAATACACTTACGACAGCATGAGGAACCTGACCGGCGTGACGGATGCGGTGGGCAGGAAGACAGTCTATACCTACGATTTAGAGCAGAACCTGACAAGCATCACAGACGCCTCCGGCAGGACGGAGAAGCTTACCTACGATGCGGGGAGCAGGCGGACCTCCTATACGATGAACGGCGGGAACAGCATCCGCTATGATTATGATGCGTTAAATGATCTGGTGGAGAAAACCTACCGGGATGAAAACGGGGAAGTGCAGGAGAGTATCGGCAATACCGTCTCCGAAGAGAATCCCACAGGCGTACTCTATGGCTATGATCTTCTCGGCCAGCGCATCAGCATGATGGACACCAGCGGGGATTCCGTCTACACTTACGACGGCCTCGGAAGGATCACCAGCGTCACTACCTACCGGAAACCGGCAGAGGCAGGGGCGGACACCGCAGACAAAGAAGACGGGGAGACAATCCGCTATGAATACGACGGCTGTGACCAGCTCTCGGCGATCGTCTACGCGGACGGCACAAGGGTAAGCTATGCCTATGACAAGAACGACAACCTGACGGCAGTGACGGACCGGAACGGGAAGACGACCACCTACGTTTACGATGCCATCAACCGCGTAACGGAGATCCACCGTCCCAACGGCATCAGCACCTACAACACCTACAACGCCAGGGACCAGATCGTCCGCCTGAAGAACACCTGCGATGAGTGTGGGTGGGTGGTGAGCCAGTATGACTATACCTACGACGATAACGGCTATATCGCCGCAGAGAAAGCGGTGGAGAGCCTCTACGATTACGCGTGGGATGATAAGCACAATGGGCGCCATGAGGACGGCAGGCACGATGACAGGATGCCCCACGGCACGAAGCACAACGGGAAGCACGATAAGGACAGCGAATACCGCTTCCAGCTCGTGGAGACGGACAGGGAGTTTACCTACGATGAGAACGGCAGGCTCTTATCCTCGAAGGAGCAGGAGGAGAACAGCGGGCTCACAACTTATGATTACACTTATGACAAAGTGGGGAACCGCTTAAGCTATGTAAAACGCACCCAGACCACGAAACATCCGAACAAGACGGACGTTGCGGAGAGCGCTTTTTATCAGTATAATGACAGTAACCAGTTGGTATCCGCGAAGCTGTTCGACGGGAAGAAGAATACCACCGTCGATTACACCTACGATGAGAACGGGAACCTGATTTCCGAGATCGGTGAGTACGGCGTGGAGCAGGTGGAGACCTACTACGACTATACGGTGGAGAACCGCCTGCAGGCAGTGTATGATGCGGACAGGCTCTTAATGGCGGCGGCCTATGACGGGGATGGGAACCGTGTATTCCAGCTTAACTACAACCTCCATACCGATGAGGACTGGAAGGACAACTCCGGCAACGGTAACGGGAACAACAAGGACAATACCGGGAGCGGGAATAACGGGAACGGAAACAGCAGTTCCGGGAATAACGGCAACAATGGAAATGGTAACTCCGGTAACAACGGAAACGGCAACAAAAAGGAAAACAGCAAGAGCGAAGGCACCGACGACGCAGGCTACGGCAACGCGACCAATGCCGAGGAGCATAACAGCCAGAACCAGAGCGGCATCCTGTTCCCTGTAGCGGAGGAGATCAGCCGGACGGAGACGGATTTGATCGCCATGATCAAGACTACCGGCAAAGATAAAGACTATGAGCTGATCGAGTACATCCTGAATGTCAACACTCAGTACACGCAGGTATTGATGGAGCTGAACGAAAACGGCGCGATGGATGCGGCATACACCTACGGCGTATCCCGGCTGACGGAAGACCGGTTCACCGGAGAGAGCAACTTCTATCTCTACGATCCGGCAGGAAACGTGGCAGGGATTACGGACCAGGACGGCTATCTGTGGCAGTCTTACCGGTATGATGCTTTCGGAAATGCGACTTTCGGAAGCCCGCAGTATGACAATGAGTATACCTTCAATGCGGAGAGCTACAACCCGAATATCCAGAGCCAGTATCTGAGATCAAGGTATTACGATACGGTGAAGGGAAGCTTCTTAACAGAAGACACTTACCTTGGCGATATCAGGAACCCGCTGACGCTGAACAGGTACAGTTATTGTATTGGGAATCCGCTGTTTTATAGTGATCCGAGTGGGCATGAGCCAACAGATGAAGAGATTACGAAGATACGTAATTATGCAGAAGCAACATATTCTAAAGAAGATCAGGACTGGTCAAAAGAATATTATAAAAGGAGGGAATTTTTAAAGGCATTGCACATAGTGCGTGGAAACCAATATGGTTCAGATTATGTTATAAATTATGACTATGCGCCCAGTATGAATCAGAATTATGTAGATTATACGATTGGTAAGGCAGTATACTTAGTGCAATCGTATTATTGTGGAAATGTCAGTAGAGAAATGAAAACGGTTGATAAATGGCTGGATTTGTATAGTGCACCAACAGTGGATCAGAGGGGAAGATTTGTTCAAATACCGCTTGATAGACCGAGAGGGGCAGGAGAATATTGGGGAGATGAGTGGGGTGCCCCATCTTGGAAAGCAGAAGAAGCCAAATATAAAGAGAGCAATAAGTATTTGAGTGAATATGTATACGATGAAGTGAAAAAAAAGGGGTTAGAACCAAGCGTGAATGATAATAATATGCTGGTAACCAAGATAGGCGGAATAGATCGATACTGGGTAGCGGTTGGGCCAAGGGTAATGGTGCCGGATTATTCTTATGTATATGGAAAGCCACTCACACCGAACGAAATGAAATGTGGAACATGTATAGATGTCATATTGAGGGACAGCGATTATAATACATATTTTATGCCTGCGATAGTCGGAGATATCAAAGAACATACGCTGGGCAGTGGATATGCCAAGGGGGTGGATATAGATGGAAAGGAAATAAGTACGGGGATAGACAGTGGTATTGGATCAATAAATGGCATATACCAGACGGGGTATTCCTGGGTAGATGGAGAATTTGCTGAGGAATACAAAGATAAAGAGGATAAACCGAATGGGGCTGTGGTTGAATTTATAAGGCCAAAAGATACGAAAGATGATTTGTTAAGAACGCCTGAGTTTGATATTCTTGGGATAATTGTTTATGATTAAAATTCAGGAACCTTTTAGATGATTTTGTGGAAACAGGCGTATAAATATTGATAAACGGGATAGCTAAATAAAAATGAATGTTGCTTCCATACATGTCTGATAAACGGTATGGAAGCAACAATGGTATCCATGATTTTGGATTGAATTACGGCATATTTTCAGAAGGCTGACGTAAGATATCAACTTCGCAGGACAGTTTTAGTTTGGAGGTACGGGCTTGAAAAAATGGTATATAACAATAATCTTAACAGGGATTCTTTTCATATCAGTATTATTTTATGTGGCCTTGAAAAAAGGAAATCCTCAAAATGACTACGAGAGGCCTCAGAATGTAACAGAAAAACAGACTGATGAAAAGGATATGCAAAAAGATGGGGAGGAAGTCCATGAGATTCCGATGATACCTGCCGCTGAGGAAAAAATGGAATTGACGGATTATGCCGATCTTCCGATAGAAGAGTTTATGGAAGAGACAGGGATAGCATTACAACACCGCGAAAATAATTTATGGGCGACAGAGGATGAGGACATATGGGTGGAGGCGGACCAAGGCAGAATTGTTTATATGAGTATTAGTAAATTACTGTATGACAGCGAGAGCGGAGAGTTCAGTATAGATGAAGAATGGTTTCCGTATACACTGGCAGGCATCAGCCCGAATGATAATCGTATGGATCTTGAGAATGGTGTTTTAAAGGGTGGCAGTGCCGTAAACCAGGGGATGGGATATCATTATTACAGCAACCTTTATTTATCCAAAATGGGGATAGAAAAATTGACCTTATTAGCATTATTGGGATACGGAGAAGTGGTAGATACGATAGATGTGGATCTGGATATGTCTTTAAAGGAAAACGCGGAAGGGCTGGAGTATGTCTGGAAAGAAGAGGTAATGGAAAAGAGCGGAACATGCAACGATAAATTGACGGAAGGAGACGGCTCCTATGCAGAGGTGGCGGACTGGTACAACGAAACCGGGGAGGTCAATAAAACGGGTGTATGGATCAAATATCCATATCTTGAGATAGAAGGCAATGCTGAGATGACAGAAAATGCAAATGCAGTCATTTCGGAGGCAATAGAGAAGGTTGAAGACAGGGCTTATAAAAGCAGTGATGAGAATGTTATATTATATGTAGATTATATTATAAATTATGTATCCAGTAAATTTATCAGTATTTCATTTATAGCAGATGTTACCAGCAACAGTAAAAAGGAAGATTTCGCTCAACGATGTAATATTAATATTGCCCAAAATGGAGAGAAAGCATATCTCGCAGATTTGGGCTTTACGAAGGAAAATATTGCTGAGGTATGTAGTACAGCGGGAGTAGGCCAAGCAGATATAGATGCATATCTGGATGACTTTGATACAAACTGGGATCAATATCATATCAAGCCGATGAAGTATTATCTTTTTGTGTCTGCTCTGGAGGAAAATGAAGATTTGCCGGACGGAAAGCATGTTGTTTATGTGTGGAAAGATGAAACATTTCTATCTCAAAAAAATGAGGAAAATGATTAAAAGACAACTCCGGCAACGGCAACGGAAACAACAAAGACAATACCGGAAGCGGGAATAACGGCAATAATGGTAACGGGAATGGTAACTCCGGGAATAGCAGTAATAACGGCAACGGAAATGGCAACTCCGGAAATAACGGAAACGGAAGTGACAATAACAAGGAAAACAGCAAGAGCGAAGGCACCGACGATGCAGGCTACGGCAACGCAACCAACGCCGAGGAACATAACAGCCAGAACCAGAGCGGCATCCTGTTCCCGGCAGCGGAGGAAATCAGCCGGACAGAGACGGACCTGATCGCCATGATCAAGACCACCGGCAAGGAAAAAGACTATGAGCTGATAGAGTATATCCTGAATGTGAATACCCAGTATACACAGGTGCTGATGGAACTCAACGAAAACGGCGCGATGGATGCGGTCTACACCTACGGTGTATCCCGGCTGACGGAAGACCGGTTCACGGGAGAGAGCAACTTCTACCTCTACGATCCGTCGGGGAATGTAGCTGGCATCACAGACCAGAATGGATATCTGTGGCAGTCTTACCGGTATGATGCTTTCGGCAATGCGACCTTCGGAAGCCCGCAGTATGACAATGAATATACCTTCAATGCAGAGAGTTACAACCCGAACATTCAGAGCCAGTACCTGAGGGCGAGATATTACGATACAGTAGAAGGAATCTTCCTGACAGAAGACACCTATCTCGGCGATATCATGAACCCGCTGACGTTAAACAGGTACAGCTACTGTATTGGAAATCCGCTGTTTTACAGTGATCCGAGCGGGCACTGGGGAGTGGATCTTGCGGCGCTGGAAAGCGAGATGATGAACGTCCTCAATGAGCGCGACCGCAGGCTTACAGATGTGACGGATATGATTTATGACAAAACGGGGGAGATACTGGGAACGAATAATGAAACTGAAGTAGCCCAGATTGTCAGTGGTTTTGTTGCAGGGTTTGCAGGAAGCTTTTATGAGACATTTGACTTGATAACCCATCCGGAAATTATACTTGCGAATGTTTTTGAGGCAGTAACGCATCCTATTGAAACAGTGGCAGGTATTATAAAAAACAAGTATACGAAAGGCTTTGATGTTATCCTCCAGTATCTGGTGGAAGAAAATTACCGCATGGTTGGTCAGGAGGCTGGCCGGATGGCTGGTGAGAAGGTGCAGGATCTGATTGCGGCGGCGGTGGTTGCACAAGTCCTGCAAACGTGCGGAGATGGAGAGAGTGGTGGTGGAACACCATCAAAGTCAGGATTGCCGGATGCAGAACTGCCGGAAGTTGAAGGAAAGCGTCCCTTACTTAAATATAACTTGCAATTTTTTGCTAAAGATGGGGAGTCATCTATAGAGAGTGGTACTTCTTCTGGCAATAGACCTGCTAATTTATCTCCAGAGGGTGCAGGACGAAATGGAGCTTTTCGTGAAGCAAAAAGAAAGAATAATATTCCAGTATCTGAACAACCCAAAAAAGTTAAACCTAATGTAGATAGAAGAGGTAAAGAACAACCAGGAAAAATTTATGAATTTGAGAATGGTATAGAAATAAGGGATGATGCTGCTGGACACTTATTTGATGACGATCCATTTCAGAATAGAGGACCACATTTCAATGATCCTGATGGTAATCACTACGATTACTAATATAAAGTAAGGATAAAAGTTATGAAAAAATGGATAGAAAATAGTGATAATTTAAGTGAATACTATGGTTGGTATCCGATTGAAAAAATTGAAAATATAAATTTGATTAGTTATAATTTTACAGATGCCAACTTAGATAAAGAAGAATTTTTTGACTATTGTTTACAACAAGTAAAAAAAGATATGATAATGAGTAAAGAATTATATATTTATTTAGTTGCAATAGAAGAAGTACAAAATCCAAATTCAAAGGTGGAAAGATACAAAAAGTGTTGGAGAAAAATATCAACAAATTTTGATTTGGAATTTTTGGAATTAAGTAAAGAAGATGAATATTTTTTAAATGGCATGATATATTATGCGGCTATTGCAAGGACAAATATATTTAATTTACATAAGGTTTTAAAGATTATTGATGCGAAAAAAAAATATTCAATGTTTATTAGTCGAATGGACTATTTACAAGAAATTGAAGAAAACAAGATTTATGTTTCTGATTTCGTATTTTTAAATTCATTTGATGAAATTGATAAAGTTAAGCTGATAGAAATCTGTAGTAAAAATCATGATTTAGCTTGTTGTTATGGGGTAGATTCATTGGGAGCTGAATTAGCCATTATATATAATACCCACGACAGAATGAATTATTTTCAATAGATGAAAATCCTAAGGGGCTGTGAAAAAAATGGAGTAATTGAAACACCATTTTTCACGGCTCCTCTTTTTTGTCTTAAAAATTCAGTTCTATCTTAAAAAAGCGTATACCTCCCCCTTTCCCCCCTGGAATAACCCCTCTGCTTTTTATGCTGCTTCCGGGAGACGCATCTTTTTATTCCTGAATTTATAGAGATTATGACCAATAGAAACCAGAAACAATTCCAGTTTCATCCTGTTTAGGCCTTTTCTTACCACCCGTTTATACCAGCGATCGTATTTCATGACACCAAACGTTCCTTCTGCCTGGATGGATCGATTCATTCGTAGCAACGCTCCCTGGATGCTTTCCAGGTTTTCCAATACTTCCTTGTGCATGGAACTTAGTTCCGAATTGATACATACCGTCCTGTTTTTATTCGTCTTTTTGCATTGGGATGCGTATAGACAGCCGTTGCAGTCTTCGCACGTATAGTACTCCTCCTGACGACCATATTGGTTTTCTCTTACAGCCTTTCTATAGGCAAAATGGAATTTCTTCCCTCCGGGACATACCAGATCGCCATCCGAATCCACGTTAAAATTTACCGCCCGGAACGGATCATCGTGATATCCTTTATCCTTTGTTTCCTTTTTGTACATGGGAAATTTCATGTACTTCTCCATGCCATGTTCCTGGCAGTAAATATAATTGTTAAACGAGCCATATCCGGCATCCGCGACCGGATATTTCGGGTAAAATCCATACAATTCCTTAAACTTCTCCATCAGTGGTACGAAGCAGTCCATATCTGAGCGGTACTGCATCACATCCACCACCGCTATGTATTCATCTGCCACTCCAATCTGAATATTATACGCAGGGAGAAGCTGGTCATTTCCCATATAATCCTTTTTCATCCTCATAAATGTGGCGTCATGGTCTGTCTTGGAATAACTGTTGCGGTCCGAGCCGCAGATCCGGATTTTTTCCACGTATTCTTTCAGCTTTTCCGTATATTCTTTCAACTTCTCATAGTAACGCTGTTCTCTGGTTTTCCGGTGGCCTCTTCCGTGGACAAACTCCTTTTCGTCAATCCGGCACTTGAAAGCATACCTGCTTAGGATCATTTCCAGACATTGCGGACTATATTCCGCGTTCGTTTCTACCTTTAATCCGGTATAAACCAGATCCTCATTGATCTGCTTCAGCAGCTGGGTAATCTTTGCAAACAGCTGGTATCTGAATTTTTCCGTACTCTTTTTCCATACCCAGGTATATTTGTTAGCGTTTGCCTCAAATTTTGAGCCATCTATATAGAGATGTTCCGGATCTACTCCGTCTTCCTTTTGGATGTACTCCATAACAGCTCGGAAAATGTCTTCAGCATTTCCATTGATTTCCTCATTAATAAAATATCCGAAGGCACGGTAACTGGGCGTTTCATAATCCATCAGGTACATGTAACGGATATTGACTCGGCACCGGTCTTCCAGTTCTCTTAAACTTGCGTATCCTGTGTCCATAAAGCCAAATAAGATTGTTTTAAGCATGTTGACACGATTATATCCCGGCCTGCCATAACGATATAATGGCTCAGGCTTGAGATACTGTTCTATTCCGATCTCCTCCATGATCTGGTCAAATGCCAATACCGGATCGCAGATATCTAAACTATCTGCAAGAAACAGTGGTAATCTTCCCTGCTTTAGACTATAATAATATTCGGTATTGTTTTTCATAGCAGATAAATTATACCAAAAAGAAAAGAACACCTCCAGGTTTTATTCCTGAAAGTGTTCTTTTTTTGTTAAGAGACTTTTTTCACAGCCCCATTGAATAAGCGGAGGTGGTAAAGATAATCCATAAAAATCTCCTGTGATATAATGAAAATGGTGTCGCAAGTCAAATTCAAAATCACAGGAGACGCTCCAAATGGACAGTAAAAGTTTATTAGATGTTAATTGAAAACGCCAAATTAGCCAAGCTGATTTTATCATTATAACATTTATTCCAAAGTATCGTAAGAAAGGATTATATGATCAGGTAAAGGCAGATGCACGTGAGATAATAAAGATATTGTGCAAGTATAAAAATGTAGAAATAATAGATGGGACAGTTTTTAAGATTTCTTGAAAGCAGACATTTCATAAAAGAGGACATTCACCATGCGTGTTTCAGCAGGCAGAACACAAGCAGACGGAAATCCTTTGCAGGGAACACCGGGAACTGTCGACGAATCTTAGAAACCGTGCGGCTTATCTGCTTGCACTGAAATGCGGGCTGCGTACCTGCGATATCATGAATCTTAAATTTGAAAACATAGATTTTAATGATAAGACCATTCATCTGGTCCCCAAAAAGACGAAAGATGCCCTGATAATTCCTTTTGATTTTATGTACCACCATTTTCGACATTATTAAAGGGAAAGATGCTATAAGTCCTATTTTGAGAAAAAATAGAAAAGGCATATGCTCTTTTAGATTGCTATGGGAAGGAATTTGGTTTTGATTTTTCTGGAACAATGCAATGTCTTTTGACAACAACTGGTGAAACAACAATACAAAAGGCATATAATAAATCTCAGCTAATGTATTAAGGATTTTGTATTCCGATTGGAATGAATGTAAAAAGTAATTGTATCTTTTAGAAGATTATAAGGGAAAATATTCTTCTCATTTTTAACAAAATACTACGCAGGCGGTATATCATAAATTAAAAGCTTATGAAATACCGCTAGTACAGCATTGCTTAAATATCAGTGATTAAATTGTCAATGGTATACCGGCATATGTCCACTTAAATGGATGTGCCGTAAGATTGTATTGTTCAATAAAGCGCAGGATGCTGGCTTCCAGTTCTGCTATTGACAGGTAGCTTTTCCGCTTCAGCAGCTTCCGGTTAATGATGCCAAACCATATCTCAATCCGGTTCATCCAGGAACTGTGTTCCGGAGTATAGACAAAGCGGATCCGGTGGGAAGGGTCATGCAGGAAATCCGCCCGGCTTTCCATACTTTTAAGGATACCTGTTTTCCCTTTTTGGCCCAGTTCCACGCCAGGGGCACAGGCTTCTGCCACAAAGCGCACAAGGGCTTCTGATTTGTGGGTGTTCAGGCCATCGCATATAAATGTCCACGGGGCTTGCGGGTCTGTCCCTGTCAATGCTTTTACGGCTTCCACAAAATCATCTTCTGTGCGTGTGGAGTTTAGATATGGCATTTCCATACGGCCTGTCGCAACATCAAAGAATCCGATGAGGCTGGTCGTGCCATGGCGGATATACTCAAACTCCATTTTGGCGCACTGGCCGGGTAATGGGAGCTTATCGGGATATTTATGTTCCAACGCCTGTACCCCGGTCATTTCATCCGTGGAAACAATGTGCGCGCCTTCCCGGCTTTGTTCCCGGGCACTCTGGTAGAGGCCGCAGATTTCGTTTACTTTCCGCGCAAAAGATTCCGGGGCTTCTGCCTTTTCCGAAGAATGAAGCCAGTAACGAATTTTGTGGGGATGTAAATCTACCTCATTTTTAAAAAACGGCTGACAGATTTCTCAGAAATCTGTGCTGCTATCCCCTGCTTTTTAATTTCTGCCACTAACAGCGGGAGGCTCCACTGGCTTACTTCGTACCCAAAATCGTTCGGGCTGCCGCAGGCGAGGTCGATGATCCGCATGATCTGGTCCGGCGTAAAAACAGACGGGGCACCGGGGCGTTTTTTATCGGACAGGACTGCCCGTATCCCATCTTCGAGTTTTTCCGGGGCGTCCGTTTCAATCTTCCGCAAGGCCGGGAGCGCTGCGAGGAACCGGCTGCGCCAGGTGGCAACATTATTATAATGAAGCCCGACCTGTGATGCAATATTCTGATTGAGTTCCCCCTGTGACGCAAGCAGGACAATGCTGGCTCTTTTGACCAGTCCCGACGGAAGGGAGCGGCTTTTGGAAAAAGCAGATAATATATTTTTCATGGCATCAGATAACACCGGGATAGTATCAATTGTTTTCCTTCGCATCGCAATCCATCCATTCTTTAGTGATAGAATTATTATGCACCGACTACAATAAAAAAGCAACATTTATTCATTGTTATTTAAACAATGCTGTACTAGTACATCGTTGTGTAAATAACGGTGAATGTCAGTACCTGATATTTGTGTCAGGGCAAGGCGGAGGAAGGAAGAGGAAGGAGGCGATGCGGTGGCATCGTTGACTGACGACAACGCGGCACTGGCACAAAGAGCAAGTGTTGAATTTACTGTTATTTGGGCACCGTTGTACTAGTAAAAAGCGCATAATCTCCCCTTTTCTCAATATATAGCAGGGCAGGAGCAAAAGTTTGAATGTGATTAGTCGGTTACAGCGGCATCATTTGCAATGGTATACCCCATTTCCGTAAAAGTTCAAAAGGCTATGTCTTTGTCAAAACTTTGGATTTATTGACAGGTCTTTGCTCCAAAAGAACATTGGGATTGTAAAACTCAAGTTTGCTTAATATATTCCAGATAGTGGTCGGGTGCATTTTGCAGACAGCAATAATGGCTTTTTTGTGTCCTCGGTGGGACTTGATCCTGTGATATTTCACTTTGAGTTCAGGATGCTTCTTAGATTTGATGAATGCATTGGCAGTCTGAACCGGAAAAGGATTCAAATAGCTGTTGGCGCGAAAAATATAGGTAGATTTACCTTGCAGCTACTCTGGTCGTTGTGCGGGCGGCACCGCTTCCAGAAAGAAAATTCGTAAGATGGACACCATAGAAACCGGTGGCTTCCATACCGATAATAAGGTATTTGAACTGATGGTTGTGTTTTAATACATCAGAAATCATCTGTTTCATAAGGGCTGCGACTTTCTGAGTGTTTTCTACAGGTTTCATCTTGATGTAGAATTTTTCGTCGAAATCAAGTGCAGAGATAACGTGAACACGGGATGCAATATCAATCCCAACAAACAACGTTGAAAGGTAATCAATATGTTCTTTCACGGATCATCACCACCTTTCAATAAAAATGAAGAAGAGTAATCATGGTTTATCCCAGATCACTACGCCGCCCTAAACCTCGCGTTATGAGCATTATCTGGCAGAAATACCCTGCTGGTGGCTAGATGCTAGGATGTAGCATTTGTGTAATAAGTCTTAGCGCAGCATCAGGGTTGCATGCTTTCTTGGCAACAGCAAATGCTTTGCAGGAGCAATAAACCAATGACCATAGCTACAGTTCTTATGGAACTTATTGTAACATCTGGGACCATGACTATAAAGTAACTTATTAACAAATAGACAGAGAATGGATGAACCAGCATGATGGAAGAAGAATCTTCAGAAAGGATGTTTAGAATTATCCTTCTGTCTAATCAGACAAGAATAAGTTTGTAAGCTGTTTTCTTGCTTACAAACTCATTATACGAGGAGTATTATAAGATTGAAAATGAAAAGTAGAGGATATCCATTCCTTTAATTGCATCACAAACAAGCCATCTTTCGGTGGCTGCTTTAAAAATTGAATATTGAGAGTGTTAAGGTTATGCAATAGCTGACTTGATCTTATAACCTTGATTCCTTGCTATGATGAGAGCCTGCTCTACTGTAATCACACGGTCTATTAGCGGCAGGTCGGATTTCCGATAAAGCTCTGCATTATAGTTTTCTCTGTTCTTCAACATGTGGTATAATGCAGTCAGAAGCATTCTTGCTATGGCAATGATTGCTTTCTTGTGACCGCGACGCTTTTTGAGACGGAGATAGCGGTTACGAATCTCAGGATGCTTTTTGCTGGTAACAACAGCATTAGCACACTGCACGAGCAGCGGCTTGATGTAGCATCCGGCTTTGGAGACCCGGACAGATTTTTTCTTCCCTGCAACTTTAGTTGCAGTGCACTTCTCGTTGTTGGTTGGTGTAAGACCGGCTCATAAGCATAAGTGTTTCGCCGAAGGAAAAGCCTCCATGTTGGTACCGATCTCGGAAATGATTCCGATGGCAGTGAACATACTGCTGATACCAGGAGCGGTTTGGAGGATGGCAAGTTCCTGCTGATAGGGAGCGGCGAGTGCAAGAATGAGTTCTTCAAGCTCTGCCTTCCGGGATTCAAGGTCTTCAAGGTGGCCTTTGATCACCTTAAGCTTACCGGCCTGTTCGGGTGATATATAGCCATCGATGGCGTCACGCAGTTCAGGAAGTTTCTTTTTCAAGCTTTTGAAAACAAGGGGTTCAAGGTCAAAAGAAGTATCTGCGGGATTTTCCAAGATCTTATCCAGTATGGCCTGTGCAGATTTGCCGAAGGTGTCCGAAACAACGGAAGCCAACTGGATATTGGAAACCGTGAGACAGTTCTGCAAACGATTCGTTTCGCTTGATTTGAAGCAGGTCAGTTTGAAACGGTAACGCATAAGGTCACGGAGCTGGCGGATGTCAGCAGGGGGCATAAAGCTGCCGGTAACAAGGTCATGCTTAAACAGGTCAGCGATCCATCTGGCATCTTTCTTGTCAGTTTTCTTTCCACGGATAGCCTTAACATATTTGGGATGGGCAAGGACAATCGAACAATCATTTTCCAAGATGTTGTAAACAGGAATCCAGTATTTACCAGTGGATTCCATACAGACATCCTTGCAATTTCTAGCGAGAAGCCATTGTAACAAATCTTTCAGACCCTTCGTGTAGGTCGAAAAACGGTGGCTCTCATAAGTGGTGACGCCTTTGTTATTGGTGGAGGCGATACAGGCCACTACAAAAGTCTTGTGGATATCAATACCACAGCAGATTTTGTACACGAATTTTAAAGCCATAGGGACTCCTTTCAGAACCAAAAGGTTCAACGAAAATTATAGGGAGAGACGGCATTGACTGAACGCCCAAGCCATAAACGAGATTGTTTATACAAAGATAAGATTACGTGCATGAAGACACACTTATTTGTGCTTGAAAGGGCGGACTACACATATAATAATTCGGTCATCCGGCAAGCCGGACAGCCCACTTACCTCCCCGTGATTTGTAGTATACCGAGTTCCCTACAAGAAGAATTATAAAGAAAAAATAGGCTCAGGCAACCATTTTCATAACGTTTTGTGCCTGAGCGTAGCGAAAGGAATGGATATAATAATGAAAAAATGTTTCTTGTTAATTTCCCTGTTTTGTTTTATGTTATATTTTACAGGCTGTTCAAGCGAAGATGATTTACAGGAACAAACAGATAATCCATATTTTTATAATACGGATTATATTGATTTATGGGCAACCGCAGAATATTATGAGCTGGAGACAAAAGAAAGAAGCCTTATAGGGATAAAGGTATATCTGGTAAAAACATATAAACAGGGAAAGCTTTATAAATTTGCAATGCAGCCAATTGACGGTTTAGAAGATGCAAGAACAAATATTTATTTTTATGTTACGCCTGAAAAAATATACAGGATCTGGGGATATGTACGTCAAGATGAAAAATTGATAGAATTTTACGATAATGATGAGTTGATCGTGAAGTATCTGGACACAGATGAAAAATTAATTGAAAATGGAGAAATTGTTTGCCAGTGTGAAGAAATAACAAAAGAAAATGAGGAAGGTTCAAATGTCAGTATTTCAGTATTTGAGGATAAAGTAGTTTACAACCGGTGTGATATTAAGGCTAATGGTGAACCGGGATTTTACGAGCGGTTTGTATGGGAACATAATAATGGACTCACAGATTATGGGAGTGGTTTTGGGGCTGAAAGGGATATTTTATATCTGGAACAAATTATGGAGAATGCAGGGGAGCCTTAATATTATATCCTAATCTCCCGAAACAATTATACACAGATTGAGGTCAAAAGTGGCTTGAACCATTGAAAATGCTGAATTTTTAATATTTTCCCCTTTGCAAAACAGTGTATAAATTATAGAATTTAAGAGTAAATATTATACACTGTTTTAAGGAGGAGACGCCTATGTTATCCTACGTTTATGTTAAAAATCTAAACGGAAAAACCTACGTTTATAAAACACCACTTACTGGGACAAGGAGTCAAAATTCTGCAAACACCACCGGAAAAGTATAGGACATCTTGATCTGGATACCGGGGAGATTGTTCCTAATTACAAGAAGGGCGACAAGCAGGTGAAAGTTTCATCTGTTGCCGTGGCAGATCACTGCATTGTTGCCTCGACCGGGATCGGGAAGCTTCTTGACAAGGCAGTTTCTGACATAAAACTGGCCGCTCCGCTCAAGGTGGTATTTCCAGATGACAGGGAACGCATACTGATTACAGCGAATTTATTGATTTCGTGCGCTGGGGCTACAACTGTGACTGCGAAGAACTTCCGCAGATAAATCTGCTCATGCTTACCGGGGTGGAGAGCCATATGCCCATATACTACCGCATCATTCCTGGTAGCATCAAGGATATGAACACACTTCAGGACAGCCTTGCGAATATATCTTTCATGAAAAAGGCATCTTTCCATTCTAATGACATGGGACGGACACCGTTTTTATATTCATATTTACTATGACAGTTTCAAGGCAGCACTGGATGAGAAGAAATTCGACCACATACTTTACTGTGAGGCGTATGATTTGACGCTTACATATTTTCGTGGATACTGCTGGATATGAAAAAGTGTTACTTTATTGAAAATGAAGGTAAACGGCAGGTTTATTGTGTACACTATTTGAGGAGAAGTACAGGCAGCTATAATTCAGGAGTATTTTGCTTATTGGGAGTTAGCGGTTTATTAAAATATTGAATAAAACTACTCTGCTTATTTTGTAATGTATCGGTCTCCTTTTTTAAGTCTTTAAATTGTTTCCGTAAAGCTTCTTTTTGTGAAATAAGTGTTTTATATTCACTTTGCAGTTTGGAAAGGTCAATATTTTTAAGGGATAATCCCCATTGTCTTAGCATATTTTCCGCCCCATCGTGGAGTAGAAGTTCTGTTTCATGCTGCCTGAAGTAGCGATCCTTATCTTTTGATTTTTGATAACGGATATGATAGATGTGGTTGGCTTGATACTGCTCTGCATATTTCATAATTTCCCCCATTTTTTTCAGCCTGTGCTCAATATTTCGTAAATTCTGCCGGGCATTTTTAACATCAGCAGATTTTACACTGATCTGTTTTTCAAGTTCTGAAACAGAGCCTGCTTCACTGTAGATACTGGTAGCAATTTTAAGGTTCTGCATATCTGCCCATTTTTTCAGATAAGGGCTTTCTTTAAATTTATCAGCAGAAGTATCCAATAATTTTCGGGCGGAATCCTCGAGAAGTATGGAGTTCTTTTTGTCAGAAAAGGCGGTATTTTTCTCAGGAGCGCTCAACAGTTTTGCGTCAATACGCTCTTTGATACGTTCTCTGGTATACTCTGATCCCAGAGATTTGGCACTGCCCCGGATAAAGCGTTCACGCCCGGTGGGGAGGAAGGCAATATATTTAGGAGTATCTGCTTCTAACTGCTGTCTTTTTACTTCATATCCTTTCATCTGCATCAGAAGAAGAAAGGCTTCATTACGAAAAGGCAGATTTTACATCGGCATCTATAACTCTGCAGAGAACAGCTTTGACAGAAGAACCGGATCTTTCAGCCTGCCATTCATTATATTTTTGTCCGCGCTTATTTCCCGGCTGTATTATAGAAAGATTGTGCTCTGTACACAGTTCGTCGCTGAGACGGCGGATATGGAATACTTCCGCTATGACAGCTTAGGGAGGCTGGTATGCGGCAGGGACCGGGCAGGGCTCACCACCTACTATCTCTACGATGAGATGGGCAGAGTAGTCAAAGCCTTCGACAACGCGGACAATGAGATGACCTATGCCTACGATGAGAGGGGCTCTTTGACGGAGCAGAAGGATGTGATCGGCAGGACGGCGGCCTATGAGTACGATATGTTCGGCAGGATCGTCAAAAGCACCGGCATCGACACGGCGGTGACATCCTACAGCTACAACGCAAGGAATGACCTTGTGGGTATCCTGGATGCGGAGGAAAAGAGCACCACCTATGAGTACGACGGCGCGGGGAACCTTATTAAGACAACGGAACCCGGGGAGGCGGTATACCAGTACGTATATGACAAGCTGAACCGTCTGGCGAAGAAGGTGAACCCCCTGGGGGCGGAAACCCTCTACGCTTATAATAAGGACAGCAGCTTAACCGGAAAGACTGACGGCAACGGCGTCGTGACGGGGTATGTTTACGATGCCCTGCAGAGGCCCGTAGCTTACATAGACGGAAACGGCGGGGAGACGTCCTATGTTTATGACGCCCTGGACAGGGTACTCTCCATCACCACGCCGGAAGGGAACAAAGAGAGCTACACCTACGACAAGGCGGGGCGGATGCGCAGCGTCACCGATCCCAACGGGCTTACGACGTCCTACGGCTATGACCTGATGGACAACCTTGTGAAGGAAGTTTCCCCGTTAGGGGCGGAGACCTCCTACACCTATGATAAATATGATATTGTTACAGGAAAGACGGATGCGAAGGGAAATACAACGGCATATGAAGTAGACTTAAACGGCCTTGTGAAGAGCCTGACCAACCCGGACGGCGGTGTTTACAGCTACCGCTACGACAGAGTACACCGTCTCACCGGCATCACCACGCCTTTGGGGCTGGAGAAAACCTTCACCTACGACACAAGGGGCAATATCGTAAAGAGCGCCGATACTCTCGGCAGGAAGGAAAGCTACACCTATGACATCATGCACCGGGTGCAGACTGCAGAGAACGCCCTGGGCGGTGTGAGCACATATACCTATGATGTCCGTGGAAACATGGCGGGCTATACGGACGCCCTGGGCTATACGACGCAGTATACATGGAACCTGATCGATGATTTAATATCCGCCACCGATCCGGAAGGAAAAATCATGGCGGTAGGGTATGACAAAGAGGGGCATATCACCTCCGTCAACAAACCGGGCGAGCGGATCACGGGCTATGCTTACGATAACAACTATAACCTGACCGGCATCACCGACCCCAAGGGCTATTTATACCAGAGGAGCTACGATAAAGATGACCGGCTCATTGGAACGAAAAACCCGCTGTCGGAGACGGAGAAATACACCTACGATGCGGGAAGCAGGCTCACGGCCTTCACCGACCGGATGAAGCTGACGGAGCACTACACCTGGGGAGGCCACAACAACCTGACCAGTAAGACAGCCACCGGCGGGGAGAAGACGAACTACGGCTATGACATCCTCGGGAACCTGATCTACGTGCAGGATCCCATGGGAGAGAAGACGAAGTACACCTACGACAGCATGAGGAACCTGACCGGCGTGACGGATGCGGTGGGCAGGAAGACAGTCTATACCTACGACTTAGAGCAGAACCTGACAAGCATCACGGACGCCTCCGGCAGGACGGAGAAACTCACCTACGATGCGGGGAGCAGGCGGACTTCTTATACGATGAACGGCGGGAATTCCATCCGCTATGATTATGATGCACTGAATGATTTAGTAGAAAAAACCTATCAGGATGAAAACGGGGAAGTGCAGGAGAGCATCGGAAATACCGTCTCCGAAGGGAACCCTTCGGGCGTGCTCTACGGCTACGACCTGCTTGGGCAGAGGACCAGCATGATGGACACCAGCGGGGATTCTGTCTACACCTACGACGGGTTGGGGCGGATCACCAGCGTCACCACTTACCGGAAACCAGCGGAGGCGGGGGCGGACACCGCGGATAAAGAAGACGGGGAGACCATCCGCTATGAATACGACGGCTGTGACCAGCTCGCCGCGATCGTCTACGCGGACGGCACAAGGGTAAGCTATGCTTACGACAAGAACGACAACCTGACGGCGGTGACGGACCGGAACGGGAAGACCACTACCTATGTTTACGACGCGATCAACCGCGTGACGGAGGTCCACCGTCCCAACGGCATCAGCACCTACAACACCTACAACGCCAGGGACCAGATCGTCAGCCTGAAGAATACCTGCGACGAGTGCGGGTGGGTGGTGAGCCAGTACGACTACACCTACGACGATAACGGCTATATCGCGACAGAAAAGGCGGTGGAAAGCCTCTACGATTACGCCTGGGACGACAAGCACAACGGACGCCATGAGGACGGCAGGCACGACGACAAGATGCCCCACGGCACGAAGCACAACGGGAAGCACGACAAAGACAGCGAGTACCGCTTCCAGCTCGTGGAGACGGACAGGGAGTTCACCTACGATGAAAACGGCAGGCTCTTATCCTCGAAGGAGCAGGAGGAGAACAGCGGGCTCACGACTTACGACTATACCTACGACAAAGTGGGGAACCGCTTGAGCTATGTGAAGAGAACCCAGACAACCAAGCACCCGGATAAGACAGACATTGCGGAGAGCGCTTTTTATCAGTATAATGACAGTAACCAGTTAATATCGGCGAAGCTGTTCGACGGGAAGAAGAATACCATTGTCGATTACACTTACGATGAGAACGGCAACCTGACCTCGGAGATCGGAAAATACGGCACGGACCAGGTGGAGACGTACTACGATTATACGGTGGAGAACCGTCTGCAGGCAGTGTACGATGCGGACCGCCTGCTGATGGCGGCGGCATACGACGGGGACGGGAACCGTGTCTTCCAGCTTAACTACAACCTCCACACCGACGAGGACTGGAAAGATAATTCCGGCAACGGCAACGGGAACAACAAGGACAATGCCGGGAGCGGGAATAACGGAAACGGAAACAGCAGTTCCGGGAATAACGGCAATAATGGAAACTCCGGAAATAACGGAAATGGGAACGGTAATTCCGGGAACATAGGCAACAGCGGAAACGGAAAGGGGGAAGGAAATACAGGCAACAACGGAAACTCCGGCAATGGCAACGGAAACGGAAATGGAAATAACAAGGAAAACAGCAAGAGCGAAGGCACCGACGACGCAGGCTACGGCAATGCAACCAATGCCGAAGAGCATAACAGCCAGAACCAGAGCGGCATCCTGTTCCCTGTAGCGGAGGAGATCAGCCGGACTGAGACGGATTTGATCGCCATGATCAAAACGACAGGTAAGAATAAGGATTATGAGCTGATTGAGTATATCCTGAACGTTAACACCCAGTACACGCAGGTATTGATGGAGCTGAATGAAAACGGCGCGATGGATGCGGCATACACCTACGGCGTATCCCGGCTGACGGAAGACCGGTTCACCGGAGAGAGCAACTTCTACCTCTACGATCCGGCAGGAAACGTGGCAGGGATTACGGACCAGGATGGTTACCTGTGGCAGTCCTATCGGTATGATGCTTTCGGCAACGCGACCTTCGGGAGCCCGCAGTATGACAATGAGTATACGTTCAATGC
Source organism: Lachnospiraceae bacterium (assembly GCA_910573755.1). Lineage (GTDB taxonomy): Bacteria > Bacillota > Clostridia > Lachnospirales > Lachnospiraceae > 1XD8-76. The sequence goes on from CAJTBO010000002.1 coordinate 277,375, forward strand.
AGAGAGCTACAACCCGAATATCCAGAGCCAGTATCTGAGGGCGAGATATTATGATATGGTGAAGGGGGACTTCCTGACGGAGGACAGTTACCTCGGGGATATCAGGAATCCGCTGACGCTGAACAGGTATAGTTATTGCATTGGGAATCCGCTGTTTTATGATGATCCGAGTGGATATGCGCCCAGGACACCTTCTTCAAACCCTGCATCGCCTTATAACAGGATTGATTTTGAGGCAAGGGATATAGCGTGGAAGGAAGTATGGAAAGAAGTTAAAAGTGGATTAAAAAATTTTTCGGCAGGGATGACAGCCGGGCAAATGGAAATAGAGTATGGGATTGATCCTGTAGTTGAATATATTGATTCTAAAATATATATTTTCTGGACTGGCAGTTATAATGGAAAATCTGTCTCAAAAGAGGACATAGAATATTTTATAACCCAGCAATATGAGAATGTGGATGTGAAAGCGACATCTTATGCGGTTGGAAAAGGGGTGTCAGAGACAATATATTATGTTCAGGTGTTATCTATGGTGTCAAGTGCATGTTCTATGAGTGGAGCCGGGACAACAGGGGCACCTTCCGGAGATATGATGATTGCTGGGGTAGGCGGAGAGGTATATATAGTAGATGGAACGATGTCGATGCCGATATATATGGACAGCGGGAGTACCTTTACTTTTTTCAAGGAGGATAGTGAGAAGACAGAGGAAAGGAGTGATAGTGAAGAACGGGTTTATAAGGCTAATGATGGAAAGCATAAAGGAAGTGCCCAAGGGGATATAAGTGCTGATCCATTTTGGAATAATCAAGCGGCTGGACAGGAGTCATTAAATAATGCATACTCTTCAAAAAGTACAAAGCAATTGTATAATGTTTATAATAATGAACTTGTAAAATTTCAACCGGATAATGCAGGAACATGGCATGCATATGAAGTAATTAATCCAGCGGAGGAAGTGCCAACAGATGTGTTGAGAAATATGAAAAGTGATGGATTAATAACAAATTCTCAGTATAACAAGTGGATTAAAGGAAAATAGGAAAGGGAGGTGTGCTAAAACGGAAATTTTTGGAGAAAAAAATATTGTCGCAATTGAATATGCATTTGAGTCAAAAGTCGTTGATGATACATATGGATATTTAAAATTATGGATAAATAATAAAAATGTCTGTATGTATGACCAGAATCAATACTTTGTCGGAGATTTATTTTATATAGCAGAGTGGTTTTGTGAGAAAATAGAATATATTCTTGGGTATGATATATTTCCATTACCAGTGAACGGAGAAACTGCGTTAGAACTTATAGAAAATGCAAATAAGTTTGATAGTGACAGCGAACTGGAATTTGATTTATGGTACGTAGTAAAAAGCCGTTGGATTTTAAACCATTGTTGGCTTATTGCCAGAGGAGGGTCTGTTTTGCCAAGTATATTTTTCCGCCGGGTTGAAGATTTGATTGAGATATCTTGGGATAATACTTTTTGGAAAGAGAAAGATATAAATTTTAAGTTCCAAAAAGGTGTTTTTCGGATAGAGTTTAGCATTTTTGTAGTTATGATTACGAAATTTTTAAATTCTATAATTTTTGATATGAAAAAGAGAATAAGTAATACGACTAAGATAAAAGATCTGGAGAGATATATTGGTATTTTAAATAAATAGTAGCAATGGGAATCAATGGCATCGGAAAATGGTAATGTACGAAATACTAATGTAGCGTTTTTAATTAACTATACTTAAAGAATGTCGTATCTATTAGTGTTTTAGAGGAAAATATGGTGTAGTTAATTAGCGAATGTTATGTTAACAAGAGGAATAGTAAGGAAAATAGCAAGAGAGAAGGCACTTAGACTACAGCAATACCAGCATGACAAAGGTGGTGGACACACTAAGGCGTTTTGTGAGCAGTAGGGATCACGCCGGGCTCACCACCTGCTATCTCTACGACGCGATGGGCAGGGTGGTTAAAGCCTTCGACAACGCAGACAATGAGATGGCGTACACCAATGGGCAATATCGTAAAGAGCGCCGATACTCTCGGCAGGAAAGAAAGCTACAGCTACGACATCATGCACCGGATCGTGACAGGCGAGAACGCCCTTGGCGGCGTCAGCTCCTATACCTATGATATCCGGGGCAACCTTTCCGGCTATACGGATGCCCTGGGCTACACGACGCAGTATAGTTGGAACCTGATCGATGATTTAATATCCGCCACCGATCCGGAAGGAAAAGTCATGGCGGTAGGGTATGACAAAGAGGGGCATATCACCTCCGTCAACAAACCCGGCGAGCGGATCACGGGCTACGCTTACGATAACAACTATAACCTGACCGGCATCACCGATCCCAAGGGCTATCTCTATCAGAGGAGCTACGACAAAGACGACAGGCTTGTCGGGACAAAGAACCCCTGTCGGAGACAGAAAAATACACCTACGACGCGGGGAGCAGGCTGACGGCTTTCACCGACCGGATGAAGCTGACGGAGCGCTACACCTGGGGGAGTCACAACAACCTGACCAGCAAGACTGCCACAGGCGGTGAGAAGACAAACTACGGCTACGATATCCTTGGGAACCTGGTCTATGTGCAGGACCCCATGGGAGAGAAGACGACATACACCTACGACAGCATGAGGAACCTGACCAGCGTGACGGATGCGATGGGCAGGAAGACAACCTATACCTACGACCTGGAGCAGAACCTGACCAGCATCACGGACGCCTCCGGCAGGACGGAGAAACTGACTTATGATGCGGGGAGCAGGCGGACTTCTTATACGATGAACGGCGGGAATTCCATCCGCTACGATTATGATGCACTGAATGGCCTGGTGGAGAAGACCTATCAGGATGAAAACGGGGATGTGCAGGAGAGCATCGGCAACACCGTCTCTGAAGGGAACCCTTCGGGCGTGCTCTACGGCTATGACCTGCTGGGACAGCGCGTAAACATGATGGACACCAGCGGGGATTCTGTCTACACTTACGACGGGCTCGGAAGGATCACCAGCGTCACCACTTACCGGAAACCAAAACAGGCGGGAGCAGATACAGCAGACAAAGAAGACGGGGAGACCATACGCTATGAATACGACGGCTGTGACCAGCTCGCAGCAATCGTCTACGCGGACGGCACAAGGGTAAGCTATGCTTACGACAAGAACGACAACCTGACGGCGGTGACGGACCGAAACGGGAAAACCACGACCTATGTTTACGATGCCATCAACCGTGTGACAGAAATACACCGTCCCAACGGCATCAGCACCTACAACACCTACAACGCCAGGGACCAGATCGTCAGCCTGAAGAACACCTGCGACGAGTGCGGGTGGGTGGTCAGCCAGTACGACTACACTTACGACGATAACGGCTATATCGCGACAGAGAAAGCGGTGGAGAGCCTCTACGATTACGCCTGGGATGACAAGCATAACGGAAAGCATGAGGACGGCAGGCACGATGACAAGATGCCCCACGGCACGAAGCACAACGGGAAGCACGATAAGGACAGCGAATACCGCTTCCAGCTCGTGGAGACGGACAGGGAGTTTACCTACGATGAGAACGGCAGGCTCTTATCCTCGAAGGAGCAGGAGGAGAACAGCGGGCTTACGACCTATGATTATACCTACGACAAAGTGGGGAACCGCTTAAGCTATGTAAAACGCACCCAGACCACGAAACATCCGAACAAGACGGACGTTGCGGAGAGCGCTTTTTATCAGTATAATGACAGTAACCAGTTAGTATCGGCGAAGCTGTTCGATGGGAAGAAGAATACCACCGTCGATTACACCTACGATGAGAACGGGAACCTGATCTCGGAGATTGGCGAGTACGGGACGGACAAAGTAGAGACGTACTATGACTATACGGTGGAGAACCGCTTACAGGCAGTGTATGATGCGGACAGGCTCTTAATGGCGGCGGCCTATGACGGGGACGGGAACCGTGTGTTCCAGCTTAACTACAACCTCCATACCGACGAGGACTGGAAGGACAATTCCGGCAACGGCAACGGAAACAACAAGGACAATGCCGGGAGCGGGAATAACGGGAACGGAAACAGCAGTTCCGGGAATAACGGCAACAGCGGCAATGGAAAGGGGGAAGGAAATACAGGGAATACCGGAAATGGCAACTCCGAAAATAACGGCAACGACAAGGAAAACAGCAAGAGCGAAGGCACGGATGATGCAGGCTACGGCAATGCAACCAACGCCGAGGAACATAACAGCCAGAACCAGAGCGGCATCCTGTTCCCGGCAGCGGAGGAGATCAGCCGGACGGAGACAGATTTGATCGCCATGATCAAGACCACCGGCAAAGATAAGGATTATGAGCTGATTGAGTACATCCTGAACGTCAACACACAGTATACGCAGGTGCTGATGGAGCTCAATGAAAACGGCGCGATGGATGCTGTCTACACCTACGGAACATCCCGCCTGACGGAAGACCGGTTCACCGGAGAGAGCAACTTCTACCTCTACGATCCGGCAGGAAACGTGGCGGGGATCACAGACCAGAATGGATATCTGTGGCAGTCCTATCGCTACGACGCTTTCGGCAATGCGACTTTCGGAAGCCCGCAGTATGACAATGAGTATACGTTCAATGCGGAGAGTTATAATCCGAATATTCAGAGCCAGTATCTGAGGGCGAGATATTACGATATGGTGAAGGGGAACTTCCTGACGGAGGACAGCTACCTCGGGAATATCAGGGAACCGCTGACGCTGAACAGGTATAGTTATTGTGTGGGGAATCCGCTGTTTTATAGTGATCCGAGCGGGCATAGTCCAATACCTTTGCGGCTTTATTATGATAGTGAAATATTGAAAGATTACAGACAAATTATGGACTATGCAAACAACACTTTTAAAGATGATGATAAAGTAGATTGGTATAAAGAATATCGTAAAATGGTTACATTTTATCAAGCGTTGCAATATACATCTGAATATCAGTATACTGTAGAAGATGTTATTGAGTATGATTATGATACAATAGAAAATCAAAATTATATAGATAATCTTATCGGAAGAGCACATTTTTATCAAATGACAGTTATTTGCAGGCTGGATGAAGTAACTCCGATAAAAAGAACGTATGATGGGTGGCTGGACTTGTATAATGTTCCTACAATAAAACCGGGAGGAGAAATAGTTGAGATACCATTGGACAGACCGAGAGGAGCTGGTACTTCCTGGAAGTCGGAGGAGCCGGCATATTTGGAATTTGATAAAGAACTGGGGGTGGTTCCATTTATAAATGGAAATGGATATCAGGATACCGTATCTAAAAAATTAATACCTTATAAAGATTCATTGGGGATAATCAGAGTAACGGATGAGAATGGCATAAGCAGGTATTGTGTAGGAGTAGGGCCAAGAGTAATGGATCCGGATTACTCTATTGTAGGCAGTGAACTTTTGGCAGAGACAATGAAATATGGAACGAAATTTGATATTGTATTGAGGGATAGCAATTATAATGTATATTATGTGCCAGCAGTAGTGGGAGATGGAAAAAAACATACATTAAGTAAAGATTATCCAATTGATGGAACTATAGGAAATGGAATTTATCAGACAGGTATTTCATGGTCAAGTGGAAAAGATGAAGCATCAAAAGATGCTGATGCGGCTGTCATCGAATTTATGAGAGATTACTCAATGGCTGATAAAGATTTGATGAGTACACCGGAATTTGATATATTGTCGATCATTGTTTACAGAGAGAGGGACACAGATAGTTGAAGAAAAGGCATTTCATAAAGGCAATTCCGGCATTGATAGTGCTGATCTTTGTAATATGCATTCTATTGTGGAAAATGGAAGTTGCTGAAAATGGAGACGATCAATATGAGGAAGCAGCAAATCCACAGACTGTGGAAGAGGACACAGAGCATGGGAATGTAGAAGAGCCCACAGAGGACGATGCCAATATTACAGACACAGGGAATCAGTTTTTAGCAGAGAAGAAAGTAAAAGAAAAGGCTGAACTGATGGATTATGCGGAACTCCCCATAGAAGAATTTATAAGGGAAACCGGAATACCCCTGTGTCAGGACCAGGACGATCAGGATTCATGGAGTGCGGAGGACGGGCTGATTATAGTAGAAGCAGAGGTGAAAGACGGCAGTATTGTTAACTTGAGCATCTGGGTAAAAAGTCGCAGGCAGTCAGAGGAGGCAAAGAGGGATGCTGTTGAAAGATTTCCGTATGTATTGGGCGGAGTCAACCTTAATGAGGATATTTCTCTTCTGGAAAAAAACGTTCTGAAAAATGCGAGTATGGTATCGGGGGAAGGACCGGGGTACTATTATTATACCGGTATGGAGCTGTCGGGGCTGGGAATAGAAAGGCTGACGATAATGAGTGCAGGTACGACTGCAGATACCATAAAAGCAGACGTGGATATGTCTTTAAAAGAGATGACAGAAGGCCTGACATATATATGGGGAGAGAGGGTGAAGCAGAAGGAGGGAAGCCGGAACGACAAGCTGGAGGTATCAGAGAATCCATATACAGAACTGCCGGGATATTATGCACAACAGGAGAAGATCGATCAGACTGTCGTATGGATAAAGTATCCCTGCATTGCGATACCGGAAAATCCTGAAATGGCGCAGAATGTGAACGGCTTGATTCTGGAGACTGTGGAAAGGATTGAAAATGAGACATACGGGAAAACAGACGAAAATGTCATAGTGCAGGCAGATTATATGATAACTTATATGACGGGGAAATTTGTCAGCATTACATTCAGAGTGAATGTTACGGGAAACGATACGGAGGAAACTCCATGGCAGTATTGTAATATCAATATGGAGAAGAATGGGGAGAAGGCTGTTTTATCGGATATAGGAATTACGAGAGATGATGTACTCGAAGCGTGTAATGCATGCTGGTATCAGGTGGATACGGAAAGTTATATGGAAGCGTATGATACGAACTGGAATCAATTTCAAATTACACCGGTAAAATATGTCCTTTATGTAAAGCCTTCGCCAGAGGATAAAGAACTGTCGGCTGTAAAGGATGTTATTCCGATAGAGATATTCAGAATCTGATGTAGATGGAGAGGAAGCAGCATGTGTTTTATGCAATGAACAGTTTAATGTATAAAGATAGTTATTCTCAGCTATGCTGGGGATAGCTATAAATGTGGAACATTTGGTGACACATGTTTCTAATGGGGTAAAGTCGTGTGTTCTGGAAAGCTTATTATATTCTGAACTTCTATGTTGTACCGGAGTATGATGGGGGGATTAATGGGAGACAGGACATATGGTGATTAAGCAATATTGCAGAGTAGGGGATGTTTTATGAGTGTACTTGTAAAACATCTCCTATTTGCGAGAGCAGAAAATATTTTCGTGGATATTGCCAGATATGAAAAAGTGTTACTTTATTGAGAATGAAGGTAAACGGCAAGTTTATTGTGTATACTGTTTGAGGAGAGGTACAGGTAGCTAATGCAGGAGTATTTTGCTTATTGGGGGATTAGCGGTTTATTAAAATATTGAATGATATGTGGGTACATTCCCCGCCCCTTGGGGCGCAAGCAAACTTTAACAGGATAGAAAAGCGTGATACAATGTAGAGAAAAAAGGAGAAGTGTAGATTGAGTGAAGCTATACACAAATCACACAATGTATCAAAGCTGATGTATCATTTTGTATTGCCGACAAAATATCGTAGAGTAGTAGTAAGTGAAGAAGTAGAAGAGGTAATAAAAGAGACCTGTATAGAAATAAGTGAAAGATATGAGGTTATATTTCTGGAGATAGGTACAGATAAAGACCATGTGCATCTACTGGTACAGTCTGTACCGAATTATAGTCCGGCACAGATAGTAAAAATAGTGAAAAGTATAACAGGAAGAGAAGTATTCAGGAGATGTCCGGAAGTAAAGAAGAGATTATGGGGAGGAAATTTTTGGTCATCAGGATATTATGTATCAACAGTAAGTGAGAAAGGAAATGAGAAAGTAATATCGAACTATGTAAAGAACCAAGGAAAAGAGTATAAGAAACTATATCGAAATGATGTGCCGGAAGGACAGTTGAGCGTGTATGATTATATGTAGAGGCAGGGACAAGGAAGCCTCCATACCCCGCTTTTGAGGGAGCGGAGCGAGCGAAAAAGTCAAGTGCTGTGAGAGGCGACGTAGGAGCCACTCACAGTGCTTGAGTGCTTGCACCGGGGTGGTTGATTGAAATTATTCTGCTTTTTTGTAATGTATCGACCTCCTTTTTAAGGCGTTAAATTGTGTCCGTAAAGATTCTTTTTGTGAAATGAGCGCTTTATAATCACTCTGCAGTTTGGAAATATCAATGTTTTTGGGGATAATCCCCATTGAGCAACATATTTTCCGCCCCAGGCTCACAGGAACGAAGAACCCGCTGTCGGAGACGGAGAATTACACCTACGATGCAGGAAGCAGGCGGACCTCTTATACGATGAACGGCGGGAATTCCATCCGCTATGATTATGATGCGCTGAATGATTTAGTAGAAAAAACCTATCAGGATGAAAACGGGGAAGTGCAGGATGCCATCGGTAATACTGTCTCCGAAGAGAACCCTTCGGGCGTACTCTATGGCTATGATCTTCTCGGCCAGCGCATCAGCATGATGGACACCAGCGGGGATTCCGTCTACACTTACGACGGGCTCGGAAGGATTACCAGCGTCACCACCTACCGGAAGCCGGCGGAGGCGGGGGCGGACACCGCAGACAAAGAAGACGGGGAGATAATCCGCTATGAATACGATGGCTGTGACCAGTTATCGGCCATCGTCTATGCGGATGGCACAAGGGTAAGCTATGCCTATGACAAGAACGATAACCTGACGGCGGTGACGGACCGGAACGGAAAAACCACCACCTATGTATACGATGCCATCAACCGCGTAACGGAGATCCACCGTCCCAACGGCATCAGCACCTACAACACCTACAACGCCAGGGACCAGATCGTCAGCCTGAAGAACACCTGCGACGAGTGCGGGTGGGTGGTCAGCCAGTACGACTACACTTACGACGATAACGGCTATATCGCGACAGAGAAAGCGGTGGAGAGCCTCTACGATTACGCCTGGGATGACAAGCATAATGGCAAGCACGAGGATGGCAGGCACGATGACAGGATGCCCCACGGCACGAAGCACAACGGGAAGCACGATAAGGACAGCGAATACCGCTTCCAGCTCGTGGAGACGGACAGGGAGTTTACCTACGATGAGAACGGCAGGCTTTTATCCTCGAAGGAGCAGGAGGAGAACAGCGGGCTTACCACTTACGATTATACCTACGACAAAGTGGGGAACCGTTTAAGCTATGTAAAACGCACCCAGACCACGAAACATCCGAATAAGACAGACATTGCGGAGAGTGCTTTTTACCAGTATAATGACAGTAACCAGTTGGTATCGGCGAAGCTGTTCGACGGGAAGAAGGATACCACCGTCACCTATACCTACGATGATAACGGGAACCTTATTTCCGAGATTGGCGAATACGGGACGGACCAGGTGGAGACGTACTACGATTATACGGTGGAGAACCGCCTGCAGGCAGTGTACGATGCGGACCGCCTACTGATGGCGGCGGCATACGACGGGGACGGGAACCGTGTGTTCCAGCTCAACTACAACCTCCATACCGATGAGGACTGGAAGGGCAACTCCGGAAACGGCAACGGGAACAACAAGGACAATGCCGGGAGCGGGAATAACGGAAACGGAAACAGCAGTTCCGGGAATAACGGCAATAATGGAAACTCCGGAAATAGCGGAAATGGGAACGGTAATTCCGGGAACAATGGAAATATAGGCAACAGCGGGAACGGAAAGGGGGAAGGAAATACAGGCAACAACGGAAACTCCGGCAATGGCAACGGAAACGGAAATTCCGGTAACAACGGAAATGGAAATAACAAGGAAAACAGCAAGAGCGAAGGCACCGACGACGCAGGCTACGGTAACGCGACTAACGCCGAAGAGCATAACAGCCAGAACCAGAGCGGCATCCTGTTCCCTGTAGCGGAGGAGATCAGCCGGACAGAGACGGATTTGATCGCTATGATCAAGACCACCGGCAAAGATAAGGATTATGAACTGATCGAGTACATCCTGAATGTCAATACCCAGTACACGCAGGTATTGATGGAGCTGAACGAAAACGGCGCGATGGATGCGGCGTACACCTATGGTACATCCCGCCTGACGGAAGACCGGTTCACCGGAGAGAGCAACTTCTACCTCTACGATCCGGCAGGAAACGTGGCGGGGATCACGGACCAGGATGGTTACCTGTGGCAGTCTTACCGGTATGATGCTTTCGGCAACGCAACCTTCGGGAGCCCGCAGTATGACAATGAGTATACGTTCAATGCAGAGAGCTACAACCCGAATATCCAGAGCCAGTATTTGAGGGCGAGATATTATGATATGGTGAAGGGGAACTTCCTGACGGAGGACAGTTACCTCGGGGATATCAGGGAACCGCTGACGCTGAACAGGTATAGTTATTGCATTGGGAATCCGCTGTTTTATGATGATCCGAGTGGGCATTGGGTAACTGAGACAGAACAAAGAAAATTGAGACAACATATACCATCGATAGTGAGGGACCCTGCTTCTACATATTATGGGATGAATACTACTGATGCATATAAATTGGCTTCTGAGTATTTAGGAGCATTACATGTATTAGATGATGCAAATGCATCGGCAAATTATGCATTACATATTAAGGCGGCAGAGAATTCGAGATATGATCTTAATTATTATATTGAAACAGCAGTGCGTAATAGTAATATTCAGGACAGATGCGGACTCGCTACTGTAAGAGAAGGAGGATTTGTTGGATATTTAAAATATGGTGCAACTGGGATTACAAATGATAAATCTAAGGGATTCTATATGTTATATGATGAACCAACTTTAAAATCGGAAAAGGAAGAGCACTATTTTGCAGGTATCTATGCGAGAAATGGAGTGAAACCTGGAGGTGCATTACAATCATATGGAGGATCGAGGGGACCAAATTATATGGCTGGAAATAAATATGACAATCAAACTTATAAGCCTGAAATAGGAACGTTAAAATATCCGAAATCTGACGATAGTGGGCATGAGCGTTATGGGATTGCGATTGGACCAGTATTGCAAAATCCTGATTTTGATGCAAATAATAATAAAATGTATAATAATTCAAGTAAGCAGATACTCGCAGAGGCTATGGCATATGGGACATGTGTAGATGTTACGATTGTCTTAAATGGAGATAGATATTACATTCCGGCAATTATAATCGATACAAAGGCGCATTCTTATCCTAGTGGGGAGATTCAAACGGGTGATCTGATTGATCCATCGCGTAAAGATGAATACACTGGAAAAACAGGGGCGATAGTAGAATGGTATACAATACAGGGAACAGGAGAGAAAAATAAATCAGATGGATTGAAGGAATTTGACAGAATGGGTTCTATTATAATTTACAGGGACGAAAGAATGGAGTGAGAAAATGAAAAAAATTACTTATATTGTCCTGAGTGTAGTCTTTGTTGCGATGATCCTAGTTCTGTCTAAATCTTTTATAGATTTAAAAAGTGTTGATAAACTAAAGAAAATAGAAGGGGGGGATTATAGTTATATAGATGATGAATATGTACGAAAGCATCTTGAAATTCTTTTTCCTAAAGGGGTTGATACCAAGGATAGTAACTATATGTGGGTTCATAAAGATATCAATGGAGATGGGGAAGAAGATTTGATATTGCAGGAAAAAAATTTATATATGGAATCTCCCGGAAATACATCAATTATAGATATTTTTACAATAAAAGAGGGAGATGTTGTACATGTGTTTGCGGATTATATGGATGCCGCCTATTATTGTCAGTTGTGTGATGATGGTTTATTGTATTATGAACAATACTATGGGAGATATGATTATGAACAATACATTTTGTTCTGTTATGACAAAAATTGGAATGAAATTTTTGTGGACGGACTGGCGTTGTATTACCTTTTGGAATCAGACGAGGGAGAGGAGGAGTATACCATTTATGAGGCCCTTGATATGGAGAAGGAGCAATTGTATTTCTGGGAATTTCGGATGCAGGATGGAAAGAAAGAATATACCGGACTAACGAAAGAAGAATGGACAAATAAATTCTATGAGCTGTTTGGACGGGAATGTAAGGGTGAGATTTTTAAATATTATTTACAGGATTGATAAGGCAGTAAAAGAATTTCAGGTAAAAGTTTAAGGTAATGGAGATATTTCAAAAAAATGGGATATCTCCATTTAAAATATTTGTGACAATTACAGCAGGAATATTAGATTTTAAGTATACGGTAGCTAAAGATGCTGATCGGGTAGTGAGGGAAAAAATTCTAGGCTGATATGCCGGGCAGATGATTTCGGAATGATAAGAACGGAAATTGGTGGGATAGATATTGGGTTGAGGTTGACCCGAAGGCGATGGATGAGAATTAATGGACACCAGCGGGGATTCCGTCTACACCTACGACGGGCTCGGAAGGATCACCAGCGTCACCACCTACCGGAAACCAAAACAGGCGGGAGCAGATACAGCAGACAAAGAAGACGGGGAGACCATCCGCTATGAATACGACGGCTGTGACCAGCTCGCAGCAATCGTCTACGCGGACGGCACAAGGGTAAGCTATGCTTACGACAAGAACGACAACCTGACGGCGGTGACGGACCGGAACGGGAAGACGACCACCTACGTTTACGATGCGATCAACCGCGTGACGGAGATCCACAGGCCCAACGGCATCAGCACCTACAACACCTACAACGCCAGGGACCAGATCGTCAGCCTGAAAAACACCTGCGACGAGTGCGGGTGGGTGGTGAGCCAGTACGACTACACCTACGACGATAACGGCTATATCGCGACAGAGAAAGCAGTGGAGAGCCTCTACGACTACGCCTGGGACGACAAGCACAACGGGCGCCATGAGGACGGCAGGCATGACGACAAGATGCCCCACGGCACGAAGCACAACGGGAAGCACGATAAGGACAGCGAGTACCACTTCCAGCTCGTGGAGACGGACAGGGAGTTTACCTACGATGAAAACGGCAGGCTCTTATCATCGAAGGAACAGGAGGAGAACAGCGGGCTCACGACCTACGACTATACTTACGACAAAGTGGGGAACCGTTTAAGCTATGTAAAACGCACCCAAACAACCAAGCACCCGAATAAGACGGACGTTGCGGAGAGCGCTTTTTATCAGTATAATGACAGTAACCAGTTAGTATCGGCGAAGCTGTTCGACGGGAAGAAGAATACCACCGTTGATTACACCTACGACGAGAACGGCAACCTGATCTCCGAGATCGGCGAGTACGGGACGGACAAAGTAGAGACGTACTACGACTATACGGTGGAGAACCGCCTGCAGGCAGTGTACGATGCGGACCGCCTGCTGATGGCGGCGGCATATGACGGGGACGGGAACCGTGTCTTCCAGTTAAACTACAACCTCCACACCGACGAGGACTGGAAGGACAATTCCGGCAACGGCAACGGAAACAACAAGGACAACACCGGGAGCGGGAATAACGGGAACGGAAACGGGAATTCCGGGAATAACAGCAACAGCGGAAATGGAAACTCCGGGAACAATGGAAACGGAAATGGTAACGGCAACAGCATTTCCAGAAATGACATCAGTACCGGCAATAATGGCAACCTCGGCAACAGCGGGAACGGAAAGGGGGAAGGAAATACAGGGAATACCGGAAATGGCAACTCCGGAAATAATGGGAATGGCAATTCCGGTAACAACGGAAATGGAAATAACAAGGAAAACAACAAGAGCGAAGGCACTGACGACGCAGGCTACGGCAATGCGACCAACGCTGAGGAACATAACAGCCAGAACCAGAGCGGCATCCTGTTCCCTGTAGCGGAGGAGATCAGCCGGACGGAGACGGATTTGATCGCTATGATCAAAACGACAGGTAAGAATAAAGACTATGAACTGATCGAGTACATCCTGAATGTTAATACCCAGTATACGCAGGTGCTGATGGAACTCAATGAAAACGGTGCGATGGATGCTGTTTACACCTATGGCGTATCTCGGCTGACGGAAGACCGGTTCACGGGAGAGAGCAACTTCTACCTCTACGATCCGGCAGGAAACGTGGCAGGGATCACGGACCAGGATGGTTACCTGTGGCAGTCCTATCGCTACGACGCTTTCGGCAACGCGACCTTCGGGAGCCCGCAGTATGACAATGAGTATACGTTCAATGCGGAGAGCTATAACCCGAATATCCAGAGCCAGTATTTGAGGGCGAGATATTATGATATGGTGAAGGGGAACTTCCTGACGGAGGACAGTTACCTTGGCGATATCAGGGAACCGCTGACGCTGAACAGGTACAGTTATTGTATTGGGAATCCGTTGTTTTATAGTGATCCGAGTGGGCATTTGCTTTATCACTATGAGGTGACGGAGAATGTTGAGAGACGAATTGAAGAGGATTTTTTAAAGGATACAAAGAACAGCCGATTGCATGAATACCAACTCTATGAATTATATGATAATAGAATAAAGTTCTATGAATATCTGAATTATACGGGATGGTGGGATAGCGCATTTTATAGAGATGAGGACAGGCGGATCGAATATATGGAAGATTATGATTTTAGTTCAAACAAACAACTTGTGAAGGAATGCGCAGAAATAGTAAGGTCAATGGGAAAAACAGAAAAGTGTGAGAATGCACTTGTTACAATTGAGCAAATAAAAAGAAGTGAGCGAGTGTGGAATTTTCGGACAATGGAAAGCTATGATATGGAAACATTATTGCCGACATATAAAGAGGACGTTCATGGCTGGACGCAGGACGATATTGATGATTTAAACAGGGTATTAGAAAAATATGAGATTAACACACCTAATCGAATTATACATTTTTTGGCTCAATGTGATGTGGAAAGTATGAGGGGATTTAAACGTGTTGAACAATATGATGGGGATGACATTCGTACTCATTTTAAAAAATATGAGGAGGGTGAAAATAGGGAAGTATTTGGTAATTATGAGTATGGAGATGGAGCAAAATACAGAGGAGGCGGTGCATTGCAGATGACAGGCAAAAATGCATATAAAGCATTCAGTGAGTATATGGGGGACGACAAAATCTTATCAGATGGAGCATTATATGTGGGACAAAATTATTATTGGGAATCTGCCGGATTTTTTTGGAGTATCTATAAACCAAGTACAGCAGGTAATGACATCTATAATTTCAACCAAAAATGTGATGAAAATGAGTCTGTAGAAGTCATTTCCAGAATAGTTAATAAAAAGATGGATGATGAAGATGTGAAAATCCGGGAAGCGGCTTATTCTAAATATATGAATATGTTTGAATAAAGACTTGGGAGAGAGGTGAAGAGAAGGGTGAAAAATAAATTCTTTCTAAAAATACTTATTATAGCAGTAGTAGCTGGTATATCGTCTGTTCTCATTCACTTTTACAGCTTAAAATTGAAGGAAAAGAATGTCCTGTCTATGTCTTGTGTCAGGCAGGACATTCAATTGAATGATGAGAGGGGGGATATTCGTATAAATTATCCGCAACTTTCAGAGATGGATGATAGGGAGAAAGAAAAAAGGCTCAATAGTTTGATAGAAAAAGATGCTATGAAAATTTTAGAGCGGGATGTCTCAGATAATGAAGGACGTTTTACTGCCGGTTTAGATTATGATATAAAGTATATGGATGACCAAGCTATCAGCATATTATATAAAGGGTGGTTCGGCGCGGTGGGGGCAAGATGCCCTGATATAGCAATGGCAACTTCTATTGACATAGAGAGGGAAAGAATACTCACATTAGATGATGTGGTTTCTGACTATGATCAGCTATATGACCTGCTGACAGCAGATAAGTTCGAGAATATAACCAAGTGGGATGGAGTGGCTGGACAATATACAATAGGACAGGACTATGAATATAAAGAAGTTTCAACATTAATGGAAGATCTGAATGGAGATGATGAGGACATAGAATGGTATATAGATGATGGACATTTTGTGATTGTTGTTTTGAATGGGCTTCCGGACTACAATGAATATGCTATTAGCCTACAAGAGGCAAAAGGTTTTCTGCAAAAGGAGTTTTTAAAGAAAATTAATTAAAAATTATAGCCATTTATTGCTATCTGATGAGATATGGATAGAACTGACAGATAATATATCATAAGCCACAGAAATTGAGTATGAAGAAATGGCTAAGAACTGGGCAGAGCCGGATTTTGGGTTCTGCCTTTAGCCTTGTTGTCCAGGTTGTTTTTTATTGTCCGAAAGTAAAGGCGCTTTCCAGATTTAGTTGATACGACGTAAATGGGGGAGATAGTACACACCTCGACCACAGGGGAGAATATGTGACAATAGATTATGTTTCTATCACGGGTATTAAAGGTTAAGCCTTAACTTTTGATATCGTTGCGACAAAGCGGGGAACCTCCTGACCGTGACCGACCCGGAAGGGGGCGTGACATCCTATGAATATGACGCCATCGGCGAACTGACAAAGGCGGCGGACGCACTGGGCGGCGAGACGAAGTTTGTCTATGACAGCCTCGGGCAGATCACCCAGATGACCGACGCCGGGCAGGGGCTGACCACCTACCGCTACAACGTTTTGGGGCAGCTTATTTCCTCCACGGACGTACTGGGCAGGACAACGGAGCAGGCGTTCGACGCAGAGGGGAACCTCTTGAAAATCACCTGCCCCAATGGCGATGAAGAATACTTCCGCTATGACAGCCTGGGGAGGCTGGTATGCAGCAGGGACCGCGCAGGGCTCACCACTTACTATCTCTATGACGCAATGGGAAGGGTGGTCAAAGCCTTCGACAACGCGGACAATGAGATGGCGTACGCCTACGATGAGAGGGGCTCCCTGACGGAGCAGAAGGATACCATCGGCAGGACAGCGGCTTATGAATACGATATATTCGGCAGGATCGTCAGGAGCACCGGCATCGACACGGCGGTGACATCCTACAGCTATAACACGAGGGACGACCTTGTGGGCATCCTGGACGCGGAGGAAAAGAACACCAGCTACGAGTACGACGGCGCGGGGAACCTTATTAAAACGACGGAGCCCGGGGAGGCGGTATACCAGTACGTGTATGACAAACTGAACCGCCTGGCGAAGAAGGTGAACCCCCTGGGGGCGGAAACTCTCTACGCCTACAATAAAGACAGCAGCTTAACCGGAAAGACCGACGGCAACGGCGTCGTGACGGGGTATGTTTACGATGCCCTGCAGAGGCCCGTAGCTTACAGAGACGGCAACGGCGGGGAGACGTCCTATGTTTATGACGCCATGGACAGGGTACTTTCTATCACTACGCCGGAGGGCAATAAAGAGAGCTATACCTACGACAAGGCGGGGCGGGTGCGCAGCGTCACCGACCCCAACGTGATAGTGTTATAAGGAACTAAAAAGCGTTACATCATAACAGAACGGGGGTTATATAATGAGCAAACAATTAAACAGTATCAAGATTACCGCCCTGTATGAAAGGCTCTCCCGCGACGACGAATTACAGGGCGAATCCAACAGTATCACGAACCAGAAACATTTCTTAGAGGACTACGCAAGGAAGAACGGCTTTGTCAACATACGCCACTTCATCGACGACGGAGTGAGTGGGACGACATTCGACCGGGAGGGCTTCCAGTCCATGATTGCCGAAGTGGAAGCCGGAAACGTGGCGGTCATTATCGTAAAAGATATGAGCCGGTTTGGGCGCGACTATCTGAAAGTAGGGTTTTACACCGAAGTCATGTTTAAAGAAAAAGGCGTCCGGTTCATAGCAATCAACAACGGCATAGACAGCAGCAACCAGCAGGACAGCGATTTCACGCCGTTTTTGAACATTATGAATGAATGGTATGCACGCGATTCCAGCCGCAAGATACAGGCTATCTTTAAAGCCCGTATGCAGGAAGGGAAGCGGGTTTCTCCCAGTGTCCCCTACGGCTACCGGCGTGACCCGGACGACAAGCAGCATTTGATTATAGACCCGGAACCGGCGGCAGTTGTCCGGCGCATTTTCAAGCTGATTCTGGAAGGGAATGGAGTCAATCGGATTGCCGATATTCTGTACGCCGACAAGATATTGATTCCCTCGGCATATGCTGAAAAATACTATCCTGAAAACCAGCATAGCAAGAGTTTCCACGACCCTATCCGCTGGACAAATCAAACAATCATTCATATCTTGGAAAAGCGGGAATATATGGGGCATACGGTATTGGGTAAAACTATCAGTGAATCCTATAAAACCAAAAAACGCCGGAAAGCTACAGAGGACGAATTGATGATATTTGAGAACACTCACGAAGCAATCATTGACGAAGAAACATGGAATAATGTACAACGCCTGATAGAAACAAAACGCCGACCGAAGAAGAATGGCGCTCCCCCTTGCCGTTTAAGTGGATTGCTCTATTGCGCGGACTGTGGCTCGAAGCTGTCGCACCGGTATAATTCCAGAAACAAATATGACGCTGACAATTCTTATGGCTGCTCCAGCTACCGGCAGTATACCCGGAATTGTACCATGCACTATATCCGGGTATCTGTAGTAGAAAAATTGATTCTGGAAACTATCCGGGAAGTCAGCGCCTATGCCCTCTCAAACGAAAAGGAGTTTGTCAAGAAGGTACGGGAAGCGTCAGACGTTCAGCAGGAAGCCACTATGAAAGAATACCGCCGAAGATTGGGAAAGGCAAAGCGGCGGCATGAAGAACTGGACGACCTGGTGAAAAAGCTGTATGAATCTTTTGCTACCGGGAAGATTCCAGAAAAGCACTTTGACCGTCTGCTATCCGGGTATGATGCCGAACAGACCGCACTTGAAGCAGAAATGCAGGAATTACAGACCGGGCTTGACCGTTACGGCGCGGACAGCGTAAGGGCTGACCGATTCCTTGAATTGGTGAAAAGGTACACGGATTTTTCAGAACTTACCACGCCTATGTTGAATGAATTTATAGAAAAAGTAGTTGTCCATGAAGCGGACAAATCAACCGGGGACAGGGTGCAAAAGGTAGACATATATCTAAACTTTATCGGGGCATTTACTGTACCAAAAATGGAAGCTGCCCTGACCGCCGAACAGGAAGCAAGGGAACAAAGGAAGCTGCAAGCCCGCAACAGGGAACGCGAACAAAACCGGCTGCGTATGCAACGGTACAGGGCGCGACAGAAGGAACTGGCAGCGGCGGCAAATTAGCATAAGGGGAACCAGAAAGAGGACGCAAGGCAGAAAGCAGCGTCCTCTTTTATGCGCCACGCCAACGGCGGGCGTAAACCCTCGGAGAGCCCACGTCGGCACTTTGCAACGCGAAGCGGTGAAAGTGTCAGAGTGGGTCATATACTTGATAAAGTATATGATTGCATTTGCGGCGGCGACAAAATTAACCGTCCGGGAATAAATTTAGGCAAACGCATTGACTTAGCGGCGTCGGTAAGTGTATAATATTAGCGACCCCATAAAGTGAGGTGATGAATTTGGGGAATAAAAAAATGGGGCGCCCGACCGATAACCCGAAAGATATTTCCTTAAAGGTTCGGCTTGATAAAGATACGGCAGAAAAACTGGATGAATGTGTCCGTATTCTGGAAGTATCGAAAGCCGAAGTTGTTAGACAAGGGGTACAAAAGGTTCATGGCGACCTAACACAAAAATAGTGTAAGAAGCGGCGCACTCTCGCCAAAGTATGCCACCGCTTCTCACGGCGCTCTTACCTTACAGGCAGACCGCGTAAATATTATACACTGCGCGGCTCCGTCTGACAAGGTTTTGTGCGTAATATCAAACGAAAGGACGGAAACGAATGGGAAAAATTTTAGAGGCAATCGCAACAGACCACCTTTGCGTTGAGCCAGTGATTTATGAAGGGGATTCCAAATTTAACCGGGCAAGAAACCGGTACTGCACCCTCGGAGAAAAGCTGATGGCGAAACTCAATGAGGAAGAACGAAAAATGCTGGATGACTACAGCGCGGCACAAAGCGAAGAAAGCGTTCTCTATGGGATTGACCGTTTTGTTAAAGGCTTCCGGTTAGGGGTACTTATGATGATTGAGGTCATCTCTGATGAAGATGATTTAGTTCTCCATGAGGGGGAAAGCGTATGAGCATTTTAGAACGCCTTTACGATGGGAAAGTCTACCCCTGTGAAGAAATCCTTCCACAAAACTACGCGGAGTACCGTGCTATTTCTGGACAAGTGGGAAATGATTATGAATACCTTCTAAAAGAATTATCACCAGAACAGCTTAAACGGTTTGAGGAAATGGACAAGGGAAGGACAAAACTTTCCACTATACAAGCCTACGCCAACTTTGAGTATGGTTTCAAGTTGGGTGCAATGCTGATGAATGAAGTTTTCAGCAATCATCAAGAAGAAAAAGAATAGACAGCCAGACAGAAGAAACGGTGCGCCAGACCGTGCCGCTTCTCCTATCCAACCGGTCAAGGTACGGGTCGTATTTCCGCCGCTCTGCTCTGGAAATCTCCACCCTTTCCCCCTTGACCGTCTGGATTTTTGCCGTGCTATGGCTGCGCCGAAAACGGGGAACAGGAAAAAGAACTGTTTCCCGTTTTTCGTCCCAACCATTGTACGGCAAAACCGGCTTCGCTGGTGTACTGGCGGCGGGAGTTTTCCTGCGGTGGCTCTGCCCCCACACCCCCGACCTCCTCCAAAGAACAGAATAAAAGACGATTCAAGCCCTGTAACGGTTGCTAGCGCTGTTATAGGGCTTTTTATATAGATAACTGAAAGCAGAATGAAAAGGAGTGAACAACTTATGAAAGAAATCAAAACCTTGTCCGTCATTGACGGGAAAAGCCTGTTAGGGCTGGACGTGGAACCGCCTAAATTTATCATTGCTAGGCTTATGCCGGTGGGGTTGCATATCCTATCCGGCAGCGCCAAAATCGGGAAGTCATGGCTTTCTTTATGGCTCTGCCAGCAAGTGTCCACCGGTGGGAAGGTATGGGAGTTTGAAACGCGCAAATGCGGGACGCTCTACCTGGCATTGGAAGATACCATTGACCGGCTCCATTTCCGGCTCTCCCACATCACCGACGACGGCTCGGAACAAAGCTATTTTGCCACGGAAGCGGATAACCTGTCCGGCTCCCTGATACCACAACTTGAAACTTTCATGGCGGCTTATCCAGACACGGGGCTTGTGGTGGTTGACACGCTCCAACGGGTACGCGGGGCGGTGAATGATAAGAACGCCTATGCCAATGACTACGACGAAATCGGGCGAATCAAGTCCTTTGCTGACCGCTTCAAGATTGCCGTGTTGCTGATTCACCACGTCCGTAAGATGCCGGACAGCGACCCCTTCAACATGGTTTCCGGCTCGGTAGGGATAATCGGTGCGGTTGACAGTATGTATGTGCTGGAAAAGGACAAACGGACAGCCAACAAAGCGACCCTTCACGTTACCGGGCGCGATATAGAGGATATGCAGCTTTTACTGGAATTTGACCGGGATATGACCGTCTGGCGGTTCGTGTCCTACCTTTCCGGGGAGCCGACAGCCGATACACTCACGCCGGTTCTGGTGAAGTTCCTTTCCAGTAAGAAAACATTCAGCGGGACAGCTACGGAACTGTTAGACAGCCTGAAAGGGATAGACAGCAGCGTTTCCTGTTCTCCCAACAGTTTAACCCGGCTGCTGAAGGAACGCGCCCTGATACTGGAAAAACAGCACCATATCTGTATGGGCTTCACCCGGACAAAGAGCGCCCGCCTTGTTTCCCTCTCTATGGGTGACGATGACGATAAAAATATATATAGGGGTGCGGAAGGAATACCGTCATCTACGGCGGGTGACGATACCCCCAAAACAGGGGTACATAGATAAATACCGTCATCGTCATCAGACAGGCAGCAACAGGGGGCATATGTTACGCAATAGGGGCTTGAAAAGTGCCTGTTTACAGGCGTTTCCAGCCCCTTTTCCATGCCCGGCGGGGTTTTATACCAACTGCCCCCAAAACGGGTTTCTAAAGCGTAACATAGCCCCGGAAAGGAGCATTTATGGGAAAGACTGACCGCTGTGTTGTGCGGAACAAAGCCTACCGCAAAGCCGGGCTTGGAATCCGGGAACGGCACAACGAACGCAAGAACAGCGGCTATGCAAACACGGACATTGACCGGGAACGCGCCGCCCTCAACGTGCATTTCAAGCGCTGTGAGGGAAGCTATGCGGAAGCATTTGAGCGTATGGTGGAAAACGGCACAATCAGCAC
This sequence comes from Lachnospiraceae bacterium, assembly GCA_910573755.1. Classification (GTDB taxonomy): domain Bacteria; phylum Bacillota; class Clostridia; order Lachnospirales; family Lachnospiraceae; genus 1XD8-76. The sequence continues at coordinate 299,767 of CAJTBO010000002.1, forward strand.
AAGGGGGCTGAAACAGGACGCTAAAGTAGTTGACGAAATGGTGTTTGACGTGAACTCCGCATATTTTGAGCGGAATGGCGGCTATGCGTATGCAAAGCGGTTCTTTGAGGAAGCCTACCGGCTGGCAGTGAAGGAAGCCGGGGGTGAGGAATATATCCTCTCGGCAGTCATGCACGCGGATGAACGGAACCGGGCGCTCTCTGAACAGCTTGGGCGCGACATCTACCACTATCATCTCCATGTGGTGTATGTGCCGGTGGTGGAAAAGGAAGTCAAGTGGACAAAGCGTTGCAAAGACCCGGCTCTTGTGGGGACGACAAAGGAAGTGATTCATCAGGTCAGTCATAGCAAAAAATGGGCATCTGAAAAGGCGCTGGATAAAGAAGGGAACATTCAGCGGGACGAAAACGGGAAAGCCCTCCTAATCAACGCTTATTCCCTCCTACAAGACCGTTTTTTTGAGCATATGCTGGCGGCAGGGTTTAAAGACTTTGAGCGCGGGGAACGTGGCAGTACAGCGGCACATCTGGGCGTGCTGGAATACAAGATAAAGCAGGACAAGGAGCGACTTGCCGGGCTTGCCGGTGACGTTGCCGACAAAGAGGAACAGGCGGCGGCTCTGGATAAAACCTTGAAGCAGAAAGGCAAGCAATTAGCCGGGCTGGACAAACAGCTTACAATCACGGAGAAAGCCAGTGCAATGTATAGCGAACTGGAACGCATGGGAAAGAAGAACCTTTGGGGACACATGGAACTACTCCCGGAAGAATTTAAGAAGCTGCTGACCCTTGCAAAGTCCGGGCTTGCGTCACAAGGGAAAGTCCTTGAATTGCAACGGCAGCTTACCGAAGCGGTGAAGGGGTTGGAAATCTACCGTACCCGCTGGCAGGACTTGAAAGGCAGGACAAAAGACTATATGGAACTGGAACGGCTGCACCCGGAACAAACAAGGAAGGCACTGGAAAGCCTGAAAAGGCTGGAAAAAGAAACCTCCGCGCCCGCCCCTACCCTCAATAGGAAGCAGCAACAGGAGCGGTAACACCCTACCTGTTCTTTGGATGAGGTCGGGGGTGTGGGGGCAGAGCCACCGCATAGCACTAACGCCGCCGGTACACCAGTGGAGCCGGTTTTGCCGTAGAATGGAGCGGACGACAGCGGGAAACAGTTCTTTTTCCTGTTCCCCGTTGTCGGCAGCGCAATGGCACGGCAAAAATCCAGACTGTCAAGGGGGAAAGGGTGGAGATTTTCAGAGCGGAGCGGCGAAAATACGACCCGACCCTTGACTGGCTGGATAGGTGGAACGGAAGGGAAAGACAAAAACTTGAATCAGCAGAAAGGAAATCTAAATGAATAAAGCAGATACAACAACTATCACCACAAGACAGGAAGCGCCGCGGCTTATCCGGCGGATAGGCACGACCACTTATGAGGTATCTATACATTTCAGTGATACCAGCAAGGAAACAATGGCTGATAAAATCAAGAGATTGATTGAACAGGACATTCAGCTTGTGTAACGGTAAATATGTCCTTGACACACCGTCCGAAACGGGCTTGTGACTTCCTACAGCTACGACCTGATGGACAACCTTGTGAAGGAAGTTTCTCCGCTGGAGGCGGAGACCTCCTACACTTATGATAAACATGATATCGTGACCGGAAAGACGGATGCGAAGGGAAATACCACGGCATACGAAGTAGATTTGAACGGCCTGGTGAAGAGCCTGACCAACCCGGACGGCGGCGTCTATGCTTACAGCTACGACAAAGTACACCGCCTGACCGGCATCACCACGCCTTTGGGACTGGAGAAAACCTTCACCTACGACGCAAAGGGCAATATCGTAAAGAGCGCCGACAGCCTGGGCAGGAAAGAGAGCTACAGCTACGACATCATGCACCGGGTGCTGACGGCGGAGAACGCTCTGGGCGGCGTCAGCTCCTATACCTATGATATCCGCGGCAACCTTTCCGGCTATACGGACGCCCTGGGCTACACCACGCAGTACGCATGGAACCTGATCGACGATTTAATATCCGCCACCGACCCGGAGGGAAAGATCACGGCGGTGGGCTATGACAGGGAGGGGCACATCACCTCCGTCAACAAGCCGGGCGAACGGACCACGGGCTACGCTTACGATAACAACTATAACCTGACCGGCATCACCGACCCCAAGGGCTATTTATACCAGAGGAGCTACGACAAAGACGACAGGCTTATTGGAACGAAAAACCCGCTGTCGGAGACAGAAAAATACACCTACGACGCCGGGTGCAGGCTCACAGCTTTCACCGACCGGATGAAGCTGACGGAGCGCTACACCTGGGGGAGCCACAACAACCTGACAAGTAAGACAGCCACTGGCGGGGAGAAGACGAACTACGGCTATGACATCCTGGGGAACCTGATCTATGTGCAGGACCCCATGGGGGAGAAGACGAAATACACTTACGACAGCATGAGGAACCTGACCAGCGTGACGGATGCGATGGGCAGGAAGACAGTCTATACCTACGATTTAGAGCAGAACCTGACAAGCATCACGGACGCCTCCGGCAGGACGGAGAAACTGACCTACGATGCGGGGAGCAGGCGGACATCTTATACGATGAACGGCGGGAACAGTATCCGCTACGATTATGATGCACTGAATGATTTAGTAGAAAAAACCTATCGGGATGAAAACGGGGATGTGCAGGATGCCATCGGTAATACTGTCTCCGAAGAGAATCCCACAGGCGTACTCTATGGCTATGACCTGCTTGGGCAGAGGACCAGCATGATGGACACCAGCGGGGATTCCGTCTACACTTACGATGGACTGGGGCGGATCACCAGCGTCACCACCTGCCGGAAACCGGCAGAGGCGGGGGCGGACACCGCAGACAGGGAAGACGGGGAGGCCATACGCTATGAATACGACGGCTGTGACCAGCTCTCGGCGATCGTCTACGCGGACGGCACAAGGGTAAGCTATGCTTACGACAAGAACGACAACCTGACGGCGGTGACGGACCGGAACGGGAAGACAACCACCTACGTTTACGATGCGATCAACCGCGTGACGGAGGTCCACCGTCCCAACGGCATCAGCACCTACAACACCTACAACGCCAGGGACCAGATCGTGAGCCTGAAAAACACCTGCGATGAGTGCGGGTGGGTGGTCAGCCAGTACGACTACACTTACGACGATAACGGCTATATCGCGACAGAGAAAGCGGTGGAGAGCCTCTACGATTACGCCTGGGATGACAAGCATAATGGCAAGCACGAGGATGGCAGGCACGATGACAGGATGCCCCACGGCACGAAGCACAACGGGAAGCACGATAAGGACAGCGAATACCGCTTCCAGCTCGTGGAGACGGACAGGGAGTTTACCTACGATGAGAACGGCAGGCTTTTATCCTCGAAGGAGCAGGAGGAGAACAGCGGGCTTACCACTTATGATTATACCTACGACAAAGTGGGGAACCGTTTAAGCTATGTAAAACGCACCCAGACCACGAAACATCCGAACAAGACGGACGTTGCGGAGAGCGCTTTTTACCAGTATAATGACAGTAACCAGTTAGTATCCGCGAAGCTGTTCGACGGGAAGAAGAATACCACCGTCGATTACACCTACGATGAGAACGGGAACCTGATCTCGGAGATCGGCGAGTACGGCGTAGAGCAGGTGGAGACCTACTACGACTATACGGTGGAGAACCGCCTGCAGGCAGTGTATGATGCGGACCGCCTGCTGATGGCGGCGGCATACGACGGAGACGGGAACCGTGTGTTCCAGCTTAACTACAACCTCCATACCGACGAGGACTGGAAGGACAATTCCGGCAACGGCAACGGAAACAACAAGGATAATACCGGGAACGGAAATAACGGGAACGGAAACAGCAGTTCCGGGAATAACGGCAACAGCGGGAATGGAAAGGGAAATAACAAGGAAAACAGCAAGAGCGAAGGCACGGATGATGCAGGCTACGGCAATGCAACCAATGCCGAAGAGCATAACAGCCAGAACCAGAGCGGCATCCTGTTCCCGGTAGCGGAGGAGATCAGCCGGACGGAGACGGATTTGATCGCTATGATCAAGACCACCGGCAAAGATAAAGATTATGAGCTGATTGAGTACATCCTGAACGTGAATACCCAGTATACACAGGTGCTGATGGAGCTCAATGAAAACGGCGCGATGGATGCGGTCTACACCTACGGTGTATCCCGGCTGACGGAAGACCGGTTCACGGGAGAGAGCAACTTCTACCTCTACGATCCGTCGGGGAATGTAGCTGGCATCACAGACCAGAATGGCTATCTGTGGCAGTCCTATCGCTACGACGCTTTCGGCAATGCGACTTTCGGAAGCCCGCAGTATGATAACAAGTATACTTTCAATGCAGAAAGTTATAACCCGAATATCCGGAGCCAGTATCTTAGGGCGAGATATTATGATATGGTGAAAGGGAACTTCCTGACGGAGGACAGTTACCTTGGGGATATCAGGAACCCGCTGACGCTGAACAGGTATAGTTACTGTATTGGGAATCCGTTGTTTTATGATGATCCGAGTGGGCATGAGATAAACCCGTTTGTCGCTTCTGCCCTGGCAGGTAACAAGAAAGCGATTGAGGCGAAAAATCAGTTAATATCGCAAGGTGATAAATGGGCGGATGGAGTCACTCAGAAGCGCCAGGAAAACCTCAACCAATTTATGGACAATACCTATGACTGGTTTGGGGAGCATACAGTAAGAAAAAATAATGTCATAACCGGACAGGTCAATAACAACATTACAGCCGGTGTTGCCGGGAGTTTCTATAGTACGGCTGACATGATAACGTCCCCCGAATATCTGGCAGCGAGGGCTTATAATGTAGCGGCTCATCCGCTTCAGACACTGGACAGAATTAATGTAAACGGAGCAGATGTGTTAAACGGTGTGATGGGCATTGCTGATAAGATCAGGAACAAAGAGTATGGTGCTCTTGCACGTGGCGGCGGATATGCTGCTGGAAGTGTAGCACAGGTATATCTTTTAGGGAAAGGGATTGAGAAATGCGGGGATTGGGCAGATAAAAAAATATATGAGTTAAATTCTAATGGGGAAAAGGAGTTCCTGAGCTCATTCAAAATAAATTCCCAGATGAACCAATGCCGGATAACGGAAGGTTATTAGAATATACAGTTGAAAATGGAAAAATTAAAGGAATAAATGGTAGAAAAGAAGTTGATTTTGTCATAACTTAAGAAGGTGAGCTTTTAATTGGTGATAAACATCATTTTTTAGGACAAGGTCAGGATGTACTTGCCGCAGGTGAATTAAAAATTAATGGGAAAGGACAGATTAAGCGAATTGATAATTTATCTGGACATTATCGTCCAACGGTATCTGAAGCTATGAATTATCCTGAATTTTTTAAAGATAGAGGATTTGATTTAAATAATACATGGATTGAATTCTATGAATTTAAAATTGATAGTACAGGTTTAATTGAAGATTCGGTATTGTCATATACGAAAATGCTTGGAGGAAAATAATAGTGAATAAATATAAGTTTAGGAATAATTTGGTTCAGGTATTACATGCAAAATATGAAAATTTTCAAGATGTAAGATTTATTATTACTACTGATATGGAAGAAGGTAAGGCACATAATTCAAAAGATGATTATATGAGGCTGAGCATATTTAGTGAAGGCAATCTGGGAGGAAGACTGTTAACCATAGAACAAGTTGTAAATATGTTTTCGAGTTTAGCTCCTTTATATCCGTTATGGATTAAAGTATATTTTAAAGAGGAGGGAATTGTTGAATTGAATACGAGTTTAAGATTTCGGAAACCAAGCGTGATAAAATATAAAGAAACTGGACATCCACCTTTTACAGTTGTAGAATAATTGCCAATGAATTAGTAGATTTTTTGTGATACTTTAAGCTAAGAGAGCGACAACTACTTAAGATGGTCATAAATTTGATATTTCTAAAAAGGGTTTATGGAAAACACAGAAAAGTAGTAAGCAAGGAAGGTTTATGGCAATTACAGAGCTGTAAACCTTTCTTTATAGGCAGTGCATGATAGGAACCGCCTTTTCATGGCGGCGGCATACGACAGGGACGGGAACCGTGTCTTCCAGCTTAACTACAACCTCCACACCGACGAGGACTGGAAGGATAAATCCGGCAACGGTAATGGGAACAACAAGGACAATACCGGGAGCGGGAATAACGGGAACGGAAACAGCAGTTCCGGGAATAACAGCAACAGCGGAAACGGAAACGGCAACTCCGGTAACAACGGAAATGGAAATAACAAGGAAAACAGCAAGAGCGAAGGCACCGACGACGCAGGCTACGGCAACGCAACCAATGCCGAAGAGCATAACAGCCAGAACCAGAGCGGCATCCTGTTCCCGGTAGCGGAGGAGATCAGCTGGACGGAGACGGATTTGATCGCTATGATCAAGACTACCGGCAAAGATAAGGATTATGAACTGATCGAGTACATCCTGAATGTCAATACCCAGTACACGCAGGTATTGATGGAGCTGAACGAAAACGGCGTGATGGATGCGGCGTACACCTATGGTACATCCCGCCTGACGGAAGACCGGTTCACCGGAGAGAGCAACTTCTACCTCTACGATCCGGCAGGAAACGTGGCGGGGATCACGGACCAGGATGGCTATCTGTGGCAGTCTTACCGGTATGATGCTTTCGGCAACGCAACCTTCGGGAGCCCGCAGTATGACAATGAGTATACGTTCAATGCAGAGAGCTACAACCCGAATATCCAGAGCCAGTATTTGAGGGCAAAATATTATGATATGGTGAAGGGGAACTTCCTGACGGAGGACAGTTACCTCGGGGATATCAGGAACCCGCTGACGCTGAACAGGTACAGTTACTGTATTGGGAATCCGCTGTTTTATAGTGATCCGAGTGGGCATATTCCTATGGATGAGTATAGTAAAATATATAATTACTCAGTGGATAATTATTATGGTAAGGAAGGAAAGGATTGGCTGAAAGAATATTATAAGCGAGTTAGGCACCTGGAAGCTATGGATTACATAAATAATTATAATGTCTACTTTGTGCCAGCAATAGTTGGTGATATAAAAGAACATACTTTAGATAGTCAATATGCAAAAAAACCGCTAAACGGTGAGAAAGGTATAGAGCCAAACCCTCGATTCTCCGCTTGTGAGGGGAGGAATGAAATAGAGGGAAGCAGTAAAATTTCCTGTAACAGAAGGAAGAAGGTATTGTAAGCTGGATTCATTTTGTTACAGGAGATATTTATTTAAAAAATGAAAACAGTTTAGTGCTAAAAGCTTAAATGGGAGGGATCAATTGAAAAGAAAGGATTATGCAAAGATATGTTGCGTATTGGCTGTTTTGACAGCGGTGGTATTTATTTTGTATCAAAGTAAATACAGTAAAGATGAAGAAGAAATCAGCCGGAGTGTGCCGGAGCTTCAAGAGGCAGTGGCTCAGGAACAGAAAGAAAAGAATCAGGGAGGGAAAGAGCAGAGAAGAGAAAATGGTTCCGTAGAAGTAGAGAAAATTTTGGAAGAAGAAAAGAAACGGGAAAAAATCGAACTGATGGATTATGTGGAACTTTCTGTGGAAGAGTTTATTGAAAAGACCGGGATACCTTTAAGCCAGATAGATGAAGATATCTGGAATACGGAGAATGCTGAAAATATATGGTATCCTGAAAATGCGTCGGTATGGCTGAAGACGGATCATGACAGAATAGTTCATTTGTCTGTCAGGATGGAACATACAGGAAATGAAAAGGAAGCTGTATTCGCGGAAGCATTTCCATATACTTTGGCAGGAATCAGGATGGATATGTCGGCTTCACATTATAAAGAGACTCTCCTAAGGGATGCGGCTATAGAAAATGTCAGCTATAATTCTGATGACTATACTAATTTGGAACTGTCTAAACGAGGAATAGAACGGCTGAGGCTTTGGGAAAGTATGGATATAATTGATATGGTGGAGGTAAAGATTGACCTGTCCCTGAAAGAAAATACAGAAGGCATGGAGTATATATGGGAAGAACGTGTGTGCCAGAAAGAGGGTAGTAGAAATGACAGGCTGAAGGCGGCAGAGGAGCCATATAGGGAATTCCCGAACTGTTACAGAAAAGTGGAAAGCATCAATGAGACATTTGTATGGACAAGATATCCTTACCTTGCGATACCGGGCAATCCGGAGATGGAAAAAAATGCGAATGAAGTGATTGCAGAAGCGGTGAAAAAGGTGTGGGATAACACTTACGGATCGACTGGAGAAAATATCATAGTGGATGCGGAGTATAATATATCTTATGTGACAAGTAAATTTATCAGCATTTGCTTTTATGTGGATATACAAGATTACAGCGGAAGGAAAAGTCTTTGGCAGTATTGTAATATCAATATGGGAGAAAATGGCAGGAAGGCATATCTTTCGGATCTGGGAATCAGTAAAGAACAAGTTGCCGCGCGATGTGATGCCGGTCATGAATTTGGACCGGTAGATACAGAAAGTTTTTTGGAAGGTTATGATACAAACTGGGATCAATATTATATTGGGCTCAGAGAATATAACATTATTGTGAAACCATTGTATGAGGAAGAAGGAAACCGGCAGTTTGGGGAACGTACTTGCTCTTTGGGAATTTCCAGGCTGTAGTGGGGTATATTTTAAGAGGCGCGTGTTTGAAAAAATGGTATGTAAAAGAACATATTTATCCTAACGGAATTTTTCAAACAAAATTATTTTGGTTGTTACTGCATTCTTATTCATTTGGTTTATTTCAAAATATGGGAGTGTGCCTGAAAAAAGAATATCAAAACGTAGAGGAAAAGCCGGAGGTAAAACGAAGGTGGAAGAAAAAACGGAACAGAGCGAAGAGATTTCTGTTCAAAATGATATAGAGGAGTTCCAGAGAGTTTTGTGTTTATATTTGAATAGGATTGGGGTAAAAACCACTTGAACTATAATAATTATATAGTTTGCATTTCTGTCTCTGCGGAATTCGTGGACAATTCAAGATAATATTGGAACCAGATAATATTGCATTATTATGAAACTGCAACACGATAACCTACCATTACCAGGGGACAGAGGCGGTGCCCGCTTCGGCTACCGACGGGGACGGCTCTCCTCCCAGACCGACCAGAATGGGCTCATGACAAGCTGTGAGACAGCATTTTAATCCTATTTGCGGCGGCGCAGTCGCCGCAAATTAAAATCTCCATTCCAAGATGAAAAATCCTACAGCGTGCACGGTAAAATGGCACGCTTTTGTCTTGCTTTTAGCAGGAAGTACGCTATGATGGTAACTGTAACAAAAGAAAAAGAAGAGGGAAATACCGCTTGATAGACCGAGAGAGGCAGGAGAATATTGGGGAGATGAGTGGGCTGCACCATCTTGGAAATCTGAAGAAGCTGTATATGACGAGAGTAGTAAGTATATAAATAAAGAGGCATACAGGATAGTGAAAGGCATGGGATTAGAACCAAGAGAGAAGGATGATCTTAAATTGATGGTAACCGAAGTATACGGAATAGAAAGATACTGGGTAGCGGTCGGACCAAGGGTAATGGTGCCGGATTATCCTTTTATAGATGGCGAGCAAATCCCGTCAGATAAAATGAAATATGGAACATGTATAGATGTCATATTGAGGGACAGCGATTATAATACATATTTTATGCCTGCGATAGTCGGAGATATCAAAGGACATACGCTGGGCAGTGGATATGCCAAGGGGGTGGATATAGATGGAAAGAAAATAAGTACGGGGAAAGACAGTGGTATTGGATCAATAAATGGCATATACCAGACGGGGTATTCTTGGAAAGATGGAGAATTCGCTGAGGAATACAAAGAAGGTTATGATAAACCGAATGGGGCTGTGATTGAATTTATAAGGCCAAAAGGTACGAAAGATAATTTGTTAAGAACATCTGAGTTTGATATTCTTGGGATAATTGTTTATGATTAAAATTCAGGAACCTTTTAGTTGATTTTGTGGAAACAGGCGTATAAATATTGATAAACGGGATAGCTAAATAAAAATGAATGTTGCTTCCATACATGTCTGATAAACGGTATGGAAGCAACAATGGTATCCATGATTTTGGTTCGAATTACAGCATATTTTCAGAAAGCTGACGTAAGATATCAACTTCGCGGGACAGTTTTAGTTTGGAGGTACAGGCTTGAAAAAATGGCATATAACAATCATCTTAACAGGGGTTCTTTTCATATCAGTATTATTTTATGTGGCCTTGAAAAAAGGAAATCCTCAAAATGGCTACGAGAGGCCTCAGAATGTAACAGAAAAACAGACTGATGAAAAGGATATGCAAAAAGATGGGGAGGAAGTCCATGAGATTCCGATGATACCTGCCGCTGAGGAAAAAATTGAATTGACGGATTATGCCGACCTTCCGATAGAAGAGTTTATGGAAGAGACAGGGATAGCATTACAGCACCGTGAAAATGATTTATGGGCGACAGAGGATGAGGACATATGGGTAAAAACGGACCAGGGCAGAATTGTTCATATGAGTATTAGTAAATTACTGTATGACAGCGAGAGCGGAAAGTTCAGTATAGATGAAGAATGGTTTCCGTATACGCTGGCAGGCATCAGCCCGAATGATAATCGTATGGATCTTGAGAACAGTGTTTTAAAAAATTCCAGTGCTGTAGATGATGCAAAGGGACATTATTATTACAGCAACCTTTATTTATCCAAAATGGGGATAGAAAAATTGACCTTATCAGCATCATTGGGATACGGAGAAGTGGTACATACGATAGATGTGGACCTGGATATGTCTTTAAAGGAAAATGCGGAAGGGCTGGAGTATGTCTGGAAAGAAGAGGTAATGGAAAAGAGCGGAACATGCAACGATAAATTGACGGAAGCAGACGGCTCCTATGCAGAGGTGGCGGACTGGTACAACGAAACCGGGGAGGTCAATAAAACGGGTGTATGGATCAAATATCCATATCTTGAGATAGAAGGCAATGCTGAGATGACAGAAAATGCAAATGCAGTCATTTCGGAGGCAATAGAGAAGGTTGAAGACAGGGCTTATAAAAGCAGTGATGAGAATGTTATATTATATGTAGATTATATTATAAATTATGTATCCAGTAAATTTATCAGTATTTCATTTATAGCAGATGTTACCAGCGACAGTAAAAAGGAAGATTTCGCTCAACGATGTAATATTAATATTGCCCAAAATGGAGAGAAAGCATATCTCGCAGATTTGGGCTTTACGAAGGAAAATATTGCCGAGGCGTGCAGTACGGCGGGAGTAAATCCGGCAAATATAGAGGCATACCTGGACGACTTTGATACAAACTGGGATCAATATCATATCGAGCCGATGAAGTATTATCTTTTTGTGCCTGCGCTGGAGGAGAGTGATGGACTGGTAGTGGTGGATGGGAAGAATGTTGTTTATGTGTGGAAAGATGGAACATTTTTATCTCAAAAAAATGAGGAAAATAATTGAAAGATAACTCCGGAAACGGAAATGGCAACTCCGGAAATAACGGAAACGGAAGTGACAATAACAAGGAAAACAGCAAGAGCGAAGGCACCGACGATGCAGGCTACGGCAATGCGACCAATGCCGAGGAACATAACAGCCAGAACCAGAGCGGCATCCTGTTCCCTGCAGCGGAGGAGATCAGCCGGACAGAGACGGACCTGATCGCTATGATCAAGACCACCGGCAAGGAAAAAGACTATGAGCTGATCGAGTATATCCTGAATGTCAATACCCGGTATACGCAGGTACTGATGGAGCTCAATGAAAACGGCGCGATGGATGCGGTCTACACCTACGGTGTATCCCGGCTGACGGAAGACCGGTTCACGGGAGAGAGCAACTTCTACCTCTACGATCCGGCAGGAAACGTGGCGGGGATCACGGACCAGAATGGATATCTGTGGCAGTCCTATCGCTACGACGCTTTCGGCAATGCGACCTTCGGAAGCCCGCAGTATGACAATGAGCATACGTTCAATGCGGAGAGCTATAACCCGAATATCCGGAGCCAGTATCTGAGGGCGAGATATTATGATATGGTGAAAGGGAACTTCCTGACGGAGGACAGTTACCTCGGGGATATCAGGAACCCGCTGACGCTGAACAGGTATAGTTATTGTGTGGGGAATCCGCTGTTTTATGATGATCCGAGCGGGCATGCGATAACACAGGTAGAGTTATATGATATATTGGAGTCTGGCAGTGTCTCAGACCAGGGAAGATATGCTTCCGGTAATTCAGGATGGTTTCGGTGATCGAGACCCGGCAGACTTTCTAAACCCTCATGCCCCACATTTGGCACCACCATAAATGAAACTGTGCAAGCGATAGGTTATTGAATTTGTTTTTGCCATTGTCTATACTATAACCAACGGC
>CAJTBO010000003.1 GCA_910573755.1 Lachnospiraceae bacterium
TTACTGTGAAACATAATCTTCCGGGTAGCCAAAAAAGCGCAGACTGCCCCTATCAAGCTTAAAAGAAGTTTTTGACCCTGTCTGGAAGACTCAGGCGGCAACTACCGGGGCTTCCCAACCAAGTGCTTTTAACTTTTTCAGATACGCATTGATTTTGCGTTCTTTGTTGAACTGGTTATAATAATCAGCTCCAAGATCCTTGAACACCACTCCGTCTTTGAGGATATGGTAAATGGCTATGAGCATGGAATGGGCAACTGCGACATAGGCCCTCTTCTTTCCCCTGTGGGAGCTGATCCTCATGAACTGCGCATGGAAATAGGACTTTTTATTCTTTACAGCTGAATGCGCGCAGGTAATCAGGGTTGTCCGCAAAAGGGAGTTCCCTTTTCTGGTCTTGCCGGACTTCCTCTTCCTGGCGCTTTCATTATCACCAGGGCATAATCCGGCCCATGACGAGATATGCCTGTCCGTAGGAAAACGTTCCATATCCGTGCCAATGACGGAAATGATGGCCTGCGCGCTGGTATTCCCTATACCAGTCACATCCTGGATGGCATGGGAAGCCTGTTTTTCCTCCGGCTTCATGAAGTTGTCAATCTCATCATTCAGATTTTTGATGTGGATATTAAGCTCGTCCAGGTGTACCAGAAGCTCCTTCATCATCCGGCGCTGGAGAGGGCTCATCACACCATTGAGGTCGTCTATGATCTGCTCCTTGGTGGCCTTGAGATTATGGGCGATGATCTTCTGTTCATACATCTCATCATATTTCGGTCCATCCACGGACGCCCCGGTGAGAAGATACTCCAGGATGTTGCGCGCGCTCTTGCCGTTGATATCCGACACAGTACCGGACAGCTTGATGTTGGCGCCTTCCAGCATCTTCTGGAGGCGGTTGAGCTCCCTGGTGCGTTCACCAACAAGGCTCTTGCGGTAACGGACCAGCTCACGCAGTTCCCGCTGCTCTTTATCAGGGATGTAACTGGGCTGGAGCAGCCCATGCTGAAGAAGATCCGCAATCCATTCAGCATCCCTGACATCTGTCTTGCGTCCTGGGACAGCTTTCATATGGCGGGCATTGACCACCATAGCGTTCAGGCCGGAGGATTCAAGGATGTTATACAGAGGCTTCCAATAAGATGCCGTGCTCTCCATTGCGGTCATTTCACAGCCGCCGTCTTTGAGCCAGTCAGCCATTTCGAGAAGTTCTCTGGTTGTTGCGCCAAACTCCCGTATCTCCTGCTTATTGCCTTTTCGAAAGCAGGCAACGATGAGTTTTTTGTGCACGTCAATACCACAACAATTGTCGTAAATTCTATCCATAAAGGCACCTCCTGGGTAAATTTACGGCACGGTACTCTGTCTGTTATCATTTTACTGTACGTCCTTCTGCCGTAAGAGGCTGGACAGGTGGTGGTGCAAATGAGAGTACCTGAAATCAGTTTAGAAAACGGGCTGCAGGCCCAAAATTAAAACGATCTTTGCCGTTGGTTATAGTATAGACAATGGCAAAAACAAATTCAATAACCTATCGCTTGCACAGTTTCATTTATGGTGGTGCCAAATGTGGGGCATGAGGGTTTAGAAACTGTTGCTTGCATTTTCACTGGCAATGCAAGTTCTGGTTTTGCTGAAAAAGTAATTCCAATATAAACTGATCCATCTCGTGCAGTTGCAAATGAAATATCTACAGTTCCAGATAGCGGGAACCCAAATGCAGCTCCATTTATACCACCGCCAAAAGATGCTGCATATCCTTCCAGATCCCAAATTTCTTCTGCATTGTATACACTTACACTCCCACCATGAAATCCTATAGCTGGGAATCCTCCGCCTACTGCATCATAATTGAGTAATCCATAATTACCTTTACCATCTATTACAAACTGTGAACCTGATGCAGCTTTAATTCCAAATGACAATGCCACCTCATATCCAAATGCCAATACCCATAATCCATTTGGATCAAAGTAGTTGATCGGATCGCCATAACAGTACTGATACCAGTTCCCGCCATCCTTCACCGGATCCATCGCAAGCCAGGTGCGGTTATTCGCATCGTAGAACCTCGCCTCTGCAAAATAGATATCCAGCGTCGTGTCATAGATATGGCCGGTAAACGTAGCAAAGACATAGTTCCCGTGGTCATTATTCAACAGCTTGTTCGGGCTTTCCGGCATCCCCCACGCGTCGTAGGTCAGCTCCGCAAAGCTCTGGCCGTTTGCTTTCGTGTAATACCGGGTATTGCCCATCACATCTTCATGGACATACAGGGTTCTCTCCCAGTTCCCCTTGTCTGTGAACTGTTCGATCCTCTCGCTCCCCGCATATACATGCTTCTGTTCATACTCTAACTGCCCGTTTCCTTCGGCAAATACCATCAGGTCATCGTTCTCAAAGCTGGTATAATCGATCACGTAATCGCGGGCATATACTTTCCCGGCGTGGGTGGTATGGGTGTTATTTACGCGCAGACCTAATCCGTTGTAGGTGTAGGCGGATTTATCGCCCTTCCAGTTGGTGCCCTCCGCCATGCGGTTTGTCTCGTCGTACAGGTAGGAGCGGCTTGCCTTTTTCCCGATCTCCGCTGTACGGTTGCCCCGCTTGTCATAAGTATAATTATAAGATTCGTTGCCCTCCTTTTTCTTTGTCAGCTGGTTTAATTCGTTATACTGATAGTCTACCACTTTGTTTTTGGTCTTTTCAAGTACCAGATTTCCCAGCGTGTCGTAGGTATAAGTGGTTGTCGTCCCGGCGATATTACTGCTGGTCATACGGTTTAAATTGTCATAGCCGTACTTATGGGTTCCTTTATTCGCCTTGTTTGCCTTTTTATCCGTGCTGTCCTCGGTGCCCGGGTTGTCCGGTTTTTCGGGCTTGTTCGGATTATCCGGCTTTTCTATTTTTTCCCCGCGGTTTAATCCCGGAGGCGTATTGCCGCCCGGATTGACGATAGTTCCGTCCTCATCCTCGGTCTGACCCGGAGGGATCTGCCCGTTGTCGGCTTCGGCAGCATCCACAGTCTTCATGATATTTCCATTTCCGTCTAGTATATATTCCGTGGTACACAGGAGAATATGCTTGACTAAAGTATACATTCACTTTTATTTCTATAACTTCATTATGAAGTTGCTAAAAAGAAGGAACAAATAAATCTGCTCCTTCTTTTTAGCATCAAAAATAATTAACAATTTATATTATGTTTCGTCAGGAAATTTTCTGCAAATCTCCACTTAAATAGTTGCAAAATACAAATCATCCAAGCTAAAACTACTTGTATCAACTGCTCCTTCTGATGTATGCCAATACAATTCAGGTATTGTCTGTTTTAAATTTGTCAAATCAATAAACCAATTTTCTGAATAATAATCATCAACAAAAACAATTTCCAACATATCTATGACATTTTTTATTTTACTGAATTTATATGTTTTTCTAACAAAAACTATTCCTATCTTAGCACTTGCCATGCATACAATGCCATCTTTTTTATTAGAAAATCTTGCCCATTCTTCTCCTGCACCATCATCCCAATCTAATTCCAAATTACTATCAGCTAATTGAATTTTTATAAGTAATTCTTTAAATTCATTATTTAAAAATATCTTCTTATCTCTTGCTCTTTTCAGTATTTCCATCATATTTTCCATTTTCTCTATACCTCTAACTTTATGGATTTCCGGGACATCCATGAACATACCCTGTTTTGGTTCTATATACATTAATATAACTAGTCAATTCACCTTTTCCTGTTACTCCTACATATCCATTTGTAACTGGAACTTTTGCCTTATTCTCAAAATCAATTGAATTACCTGTACTTGCCTCCCATAAATTATTTGCATCTGCATAAGCCGATGCATCTAATACGGCCTTGTTTGCATCCACATCATACAAAAACTGACTTTTATTCGGATTTTTTCCGTCCACATGGATCAACATATCTTTTTGATTTAATGTATATGTTCCATTAGTTAGTTCCCCTTTTTTATTTGTTGTAATTTCGGGTGCTTCAAATGCATTAGGCGTGCCACTCCCAAAAGTACCACCTTTCCCATAACCGGCTTTTTCCGCCATATTGATCTCACTCTCCATATTAAAACTACGGAAAGTGGCTGTTCCGGCACTTGCTATCAGGGTTGCCGCTGTTTCCAGCGTGTAGTACAAGTCTTCATTTCCGGCAAAATATTTATCTCGGACATAATTGACAGACGCCTTATCGCTTCCCACTGTGCCGTAACTCACATCCTGCAATGCCTCTGCCGCATCCGATAGCCCAAAGGTCAATGCTGCTAATCCCGCCGCAAACGTTCCAACTGTAACTAAAGCAGTACCCGCTGTTACGGTTCCTGCAAGCAGTCCCATCACTGCCGGAAGTGCCGCTCCGCCGGTCGCAACTACAGCCGCAATGCCGATCGCCAATACCACCGCTGCACTCGCGCCTTTCAGGACACCCGTCCCGACACGGTTCCAGTCGATATTATCCACAAACCCGGATACTTTCCCTTTCAGGTCCCGGATGCCTGACTGCATCTGCTCCGCCAGTTCATTCACATCCACGCATCCGCCAAAGGGGGAGAATCCCGCCAGCCCTGTCGGATCATAGAAGGTCGTCGGATTGCTGTAGCAGTACTGATACCAGTTCCCGCCATCCTTCACCGGATCTATCGCAAGCCAGGTGCGGTTGTTCGCATCGTAGAACCTCGCCTCAGCAAAGTAAATATCCAGTGTCGTATCGTAGATATGCCCGGTAAAGGTTGCAAAGACATAGTTCCCATGGTCGTTATTCAACAGCTTGTTCGGACTCTCCGGCATCCCCCATGCGTCGTAGGTCAGCTCCGCAAAGCTCTGTCCGTTTGCCTTCGTGTAATACCGGGTATTGCCCATCACATCCTCATGGACATACAGCGTCCTCTCCCAGTTCCCTTTATCCGTGAACTGTTCGATCCTCTCGCTTCCCGCATATACATGCTTCTGTTCATACTCTAACTGCCCGTTTCCTTCGGCGAATACCATCAGGTCATCGTTCTCAAAGCTGGTATAATCGATCACGTAATCGCGGGCGTATACTTTCCCGGCGTGAGTGGTATGGGTGTTATTAACGCGTAAGCCTAATCCGTTGTAAGTGTAGGCGGATTTGTCACCCTTCCAGTTAGTGCCTTCCGCCATGCGGTTTGTCTCGTCATACAGGTAGGAACGGCTTGCCTTCTCTTCTACCTCTGCTGTACGGTTACCACACTTATCATATGGCAAAAGACTTATTGTTTCGTATGATTCCGCTTTTCAAACTCGAAAAGCAGAATCATACTCAATAGGCTTAAATATATAAAATCAAGACTACCTACTTTTTGTACCACCCGCACGCGCACTATACAGATTGCAACATGTGTGTTTAGCTATTTCTCCGTTCAAAATGGAAAGCAATTTGGTATTTCCAAAAATATGACAATTATTATCACTATTTTTGTTCATAAAAAGTAAACCCTATCCACTGATTATCTTCTGTAAGTTTCTTTATTTGTTCTGAAACATATATTGCTGATACACTTTTATTACATCGGAATATGTCATAATCCGAGCAAATACTCTTATCTAAAAAGGTTTCCATAGGCATAAAAGTATAAAAATCGTATTTCTCATTATACTTATATTTACTTTTTTCCATATCGAATGCATTAATAAAATTTACAATATACATTAGAACATAATTATTGTTAATTTTCTGCGTAACTACATCAATCAGCTTAATTGGAAAGTATTGTAATCCTCTTATTCCTTTTTTAACAAACTCTTCCATAACTCTAATATGAATAATGGGCCACCTTTTCACATTCAACAGATAATCACTTTCCAGATTGGAGGCTTCTGAACTATAGTAAAACTCAACATTTGGCCAATGATTAATAGAATGTGGAGATAATATAATATTATCAAAAAAACCTTTTTTCACATTCTCATACTCAATTTCATCTATGTTTGTAGCCTCAGCATAGATTGTGTTGGTTCCGCTTTTTATGGATTCGTCAACTCTATCCATATCAAATGATAATTTATAAAACATTCACTTATTCCTTTAATCCTTTCCAATAACTTGAGTATAGCATATTGGGGTTAGCCCGGATAACACTTTTTACATCACTTTCATATAACTCTAAGAAAATCTCCTTGTTTCCGTTTGCTATATTATCAATATTTCTTACTTCATCTAAAACAAACTCATGATATTCATTAGGATGTCTGCCTTGATGCGGTAACAACTCTTTATTCCAATCATCATCTAAATCTAATCCATATTTATCTGTGATATCTTTAAGTGCTTGTGTATATGTCTTACTCTTATTTGTTGAATAATGATGCATTTGTTTAGGCTTAGTTGTATTATTGTTCCAATAAGAACTGCTTTCCCCGAAGCCCGTCATCTTCGACGCATTAATCTCACTCTCCATGTTAAAATTGAGGAAAGTAGCTGTTCCGGTACTCGCTATCAAAGTTGATGCCATCTCCAGCCCATAGTACAGGTCTTCCTTCCCTGTAAACAGCGTATCACTGAGAGGGTTAAAAGATGCCTTACTGCTTCCTTCTAAGCCGTAACTCAGATCCTGCAATGCTTCCAGCACATCCGTAAGCCCGAAAGAAACGGATGCTATTCCCGCTGCCAACGTTCCAACCGTGACCATAGCGGTACCCGCTGATACTGTTCCTGCAAGCAGCCCCGCCACTGCAGGCAGCGCCGCTCCTCCGGTTGCAACGACAGCCGCCACACCGATCACCAGTATCACCGCCGCACCTGCGCCTTTCAGGATGCCCGTCCCGACACGGTTCCAGTCAACATTATCCACAAATTCGGATATTTTTCCCTTCATATCCCGGAAGCCTGAGTGTAATTTCTCCGCCAGCTTATTCATGTCCACGCATCCGCCAAAGGGGGAGAATCCTGCCAGCCCTGTCGGATCATAGTAAGTCGTCGGATTGCTGTAGCAGTACTGATACCAGTTCCCGCCATCCTTCACCGGATCCATCGCCAGCCAGGTACGGCTATTCGCATCGTAGAACCTTGCCTCCGCAAAATAAATATCAAGGGTAGTATCGTATATATGGCCGGTGAACGTAGCAAAGACATAGTTCCCATGGTCGTTATTCAGCAGCTTGTTCGGGCTCTCCGGCATCCCCCATGCGTCGTAAGTCAGCTCCGCAAAGCTCTGTCCGTTCGCTTTCGTGTAATACCGGGTATTGCCCATCACATCCTCATGGACATACAGCGTCCTCTCCCAGTTCCCTTTATCCGTGAACTGTTCGATCCTCTCGCTTCCCGCATATACATGCTTCTGTTCATACTCTAACTGCCCGTTTCCTTCGGCGAATACCATCAGGTCATCGTTCTCAAAGCTGGTATAATCGATCACGTAATCGCGGGCGTATACTTTCCCGGCGTGGGTGGTATGGGTGTTGTTAACGCGTAAGCCTAATCCGTTGTAGGTGTAGGCGGATTTATCGCCTTTCCAGTTAGTACCTTCCACCATGCGGTTCGTCTCGTCATACAGGTAGGAACGGCTTGCTTTCTTCCCGGTCTCCGCTGTACGGTTGCCCCGCTTATCATAAGTATAATTATAAGATTCGTTGCCCTCCTTTTTCTTTGTCAGCTGGTTTAATTCGTTATACTGATAGTCTACTACTTTATTCTTGGTCTTTTCAAGTACCAGATTTCCCAGTGTATCATAGGTATAGGTGGTTGTCGTCCCGGCGATATTGCTGCTAGTTAATCTACCTAAATAAATTAAAATAGAATTAGGGGAATCTGTTTTTCTTCATACAGAGTCACCCTAATTCTATACAAATACACACTATTTCCCTTTACTTTTTAAAAGATTTTTAATTATCTCATCACTCATAATTTTTACAGCATTTTCAGGATAACAAACATCATTATAAGGAATAGCATAAACCTCTTTCCCATTTAATAAAAATTTTAGAATATACTTATCATCTTCTTTATTAATCTGATTATAAATCCATGTACTTTTCCTTATAAATCGTTCAACAATTTTATTTCTTGGTATAGACCAATATGAATTAAAATATTCAATAATTAATGTATCAAATTCTGCCGGAAATTCCGGTTTATAAGTTTCCTTTGCCGGCGTTTCAAAATAATATTGATCATATTTTTTAAACATTATGCCTTCTTTTACAGATTCCTCACAAATTGCCTGTAATAAATATCCATCATAATATTCGATATGAGGATTATTATTCCTTTTTAACGTATTCGAGACCTTCCACGGATCAATTCCACACCATCTGCTTCTATATCCAAAATCCCAATCAATAAACTTTTTTACATTAAAAGCCATACAGCCTTTACCATGCAATCTATAGCTGATTCCTTCCGCTTCAAATTCCATTTTTTTACAACATGACCTATATGCAAAAAAATCATACTTATTTTTTAGATTAAGGTTTTCTGAATTATTAATGCTTTTTACCAGAATACGGCATACATCTTCCACATCTTTAATATATTCCTTTAAAACAATTTGCAATTCTTCTTCCATCACCTATCCTCTTATGATTTTTAATACTAATTACTTATTTTAGCTCCATCTAACAATTCCTGTAATGATCTGCAGTAAGTTCCATCAGGAAGAGTTTTGCCCAACTGAGAACTATGTAAGTATTTAATCGGTACTCTATCATAACCCAATTGACGAAATGCTTCTAGTCTATGATGCCCATCAACTACTAATGCTTGCCCATCATGCACTCTTATTTTAATTGGCGGAACTGAATTGGGACCACTTTGTGCAATTGTCTCCTTTATTGACGAAACATTCTCTACATAAGTATAAGATTGTGTCTTTTGCAATTTATTAATATCATAACTATTACCATTTATTTGGGCAGATGGATTTGTTGTTGCACCCTTAGCAAAAATACTATTTTTCTCATATCTCGCAATTTCCGACGCATTAATCTCACTCTCCATATTAAAACTACGGAAAGTTGCTGTTCCGGCACTTGCTATCAGGGTAGTCAGCATCTCCATCTCATAGTACAGGTCTACATTTCCGGTAAACATGGTATCGCGGAGAGGGTTAAAGGATGCTTTGCTGCTTCCCCACATGCCGTAGCGCAGATCCTGATATGCCTCCATCATATCCGCGGCCCCAAAGGCAAAAGCTGCGCTCCCCGCCACAAAGGTTCCCAGTGTGACTATAGCGGTGCCTGCCGATAAAGTTCCTGCCAGCAGCCCCGCCAATGCCGACAGTGCCGCTCCGCCGGTTACAACCACCGCCGTTATGCCGATCGCCAGCACCACTGCGGCGCTCGCTGCTTTCAGGGCGCCAACTCCGATACGACCCCAGTCGATATTATCCGCAAATTCGGCCAGTTTCCCCTTCCAGTCCCGGAAGCTTGACTGCATCTGCTCCGCCAGCTTATTCATGTCCACGCATCCGCTGAAAGGTGAAAATCCCGCCAGTCCGGTCGGATCATAGAAGGTCGTCGGATTGCTGAAACAGTTTGTAGGCTTTTAATCACTACCGTAAACCTTTCTTTTTAGTTTACAATATCGTTCGCATCTTCGTCAGAATTTTCTTTATCAAAATACAGCTACTCTAACGCCTTACCGCTATTGTAGCTGTACTTTGTCAGGTACGTTTCTTTCTCAATTTTGAAAAAATACTATCAACTGCATGCTTTTCTCTATCATTGTTTTATCCTTTTCGCATCCAGTTTTTTTCCAAAATTTATCAATCTCTTTAATAGATACTGTTAGAGTTTTTACTATCCAATTAAAGATGCTTTACCCAGTTCATTTCACAAAAATTAATTACGTCCTCTTTAAAATCATCAAAATTAAACTGTCCTTTTTTAGAAATAACTTTAACAGATTTTAATATATTATCAATAATTAAGCTTTTCTTTTTTTTAATATCCGATTGTATATACTCATCAAAAGAAATGTGAAGGCTTACTGTTGCAACTCTAAATTTTAGATCACATTTCTTTACTTCTTTCCATAGACCTTTATCAATATCATTTTTAGGAGCTATTATTGGAACTACACCCACTATATCGATAATATTGCTATATTTTTTTTCTTTTACAAAATCTGATAATTCTCTACACATCCAATACACTTCATCATCTATTCCATAAATATTTGTGTAATATGCAGGTGAATTAATATTCAAAACCATTTTAGTTACCTCCTATATTTAATGGTGGATATTCACCATACTTATATTTATAATAATTATTCATATCAATTTGCCAATAATGAATATCTGCTTTACTTCCTTGCTCTAATATAACCATCTTGGCATTATTATCATTCAAATAATTTTGTGAATATCTGT
The DNA here is from genome assembly GCA_910573755.1 of Lachnospiraceae bacterium. GTDB lineage: Bacteria > Bacillota > Clostridia > Lachnospirales > Lachnospiraceae > 1XD8-76. Next base: position 10,362 of record CAJTBO010000003.1, read on the forward strand.
TTTCAGGATTTAAAGATTCTCCAAATTTAAGAATTTCCTTCGTGTTTTTATCAACTAATACATATCCATAATTTGTTCTGGGGTCGGACAGCGAATTTCCATGACTTCCTGTTGACACCTTAGCAAGAGAATCAATTCCCACCTCTGAATTTAACGCAAACTGCCCATTAGGTCTATGCCATCTTCCATTTGCATCTTGATAATATCCAGAAGGTATACCACCCTCAAAAGATCCACCATTCCCCGCCATCTTCGACGCTTCAATCTCACTCTCCATATTAAAACTGCGGAAAGTAGCTGTTCCGGCACTTGCTATCAGGGTCGTCAGCATCTCCAGTCCATAGTACAGGTCTTCATTTCCGGTAAACATGGTATCGCGGATAGGGTTAAAGGATGCCCTGCTGCTTCCCACTGTCCCATAGCCCACATCCTGCGCCGCCTCCAGTATATCCGCAAACCCAAAGGCAACTGCTGCACTTCCGGCTGCAAACGTCCCGACTGTGACTATGGCAGTACCCGCCGATACGGTTCCTGCAAACAGCCCCAGCACTGCCGGCAGTGCCGTTCCTCCGGTTGCAACCACAGCCGCTGCGCCGATTGCCAACACTGCCAATGCACTCCCGGTTTTCAGAAGCCCCATTCCGACGCGGTTCCAGTCAACATTATCCACGAATCCGGATACTTTCCCTTTCAGGTCCCGGAAGCCTGACTGCATCTGCTCCGCCAGCTTATTCATGTCCACGCATCCGCTGAAAGGTGAAAATCCCGCCAGTCCGGTCGGATCATAGAAGGTCGTCGGATTGCTGAAACAGTACTGATACCAGTTCCCACCGTCCTTCACCGGGTCCACCGCAAGCCAGGTACGGTTATTCGCATCGTAGAACCTCGCCTCCGCGAAATAAATATCCAGTGTCGTATCGTAGATATGGCCGGTAAAGGTAGCAAAGACATAGTTCCCGTGGTCGTTATTCAACAGCTTGTTCGGGCTTTCCGGCATCCCCCACGCGTCGTAGGTCAGCTCCGCAAAGCTCTGTCCGTTCGCCTTCGTGTAATACCGGGTATTGCCCATCACATCTTCGTGGACATACAGCGTCCTCTCCCAGTTCCCCTTATCCGTGAACTGTTCGATCCTCTCGCTCCCCGCATACACATGCTTCTGCTCATACTCTAACTGCCCGTTCCCTTCGGCGAATACCATCAGGTCATCGTTCTCAAAGCTGGTATAATCGATCACGTAATCGCGGGCGTATACTTTCCCGGCGTGGGTGGTATGGGTATTATTGACGCGTAAGCCTAATCCGTTGTAGGTGTAGGCGGATTTATCACCCTTCCAGTTGGTGCCTTCCACCATGCGGTTCGTCTCGTCGTACACGTAAGAGCGGCTTGCCTTTTTCCCGGTCTCCGCTGTACGGTTACCCCGCTTATCATAGGTATAATTATAAGATTCGTTGCCCTCCTTTTTCTTTGTCAGCTGGTTTAATTCGTTATACTGATAGTCTACCACTTTGTTTTTGGTCTTTTCAAGTACCAGATTTCCCAGCGTGTCGTAGATATAGGTGGTTGTCGTCCCGGCGATATTGCTGCTGGTCATGCGGTTTAAGCTGTCGTAACCGTATTTATGGGTTCCTTTATTCGCCTTGTTTGCCTTCTTATCCGTGCTGTCCTCGGTGCCCGGGTTATCCGGTTTTACAGGTTTGTTCGGGTTATCCGGCTTTTCTCCCTTCTCCCCGCGGTTTAACCCCGGAGGCGTGTTGCCGCCCGGATTGACGATAGTTCCGTCCTCCTCCTCGGTCTGTCCCGGAGGCACCTGTCCGTTGCCGTCCCCGTTTCCTTCGATGGAAGCGTCATCTTTCACCGTATTTAAGAGCTCCATATTGGTCTCCTGTGCGGTGTCCGACTGGTTCTTTAATACGATGCCTGCCGCAGTATCCGCTGTCGGATCGGGCAGTTCCGGTCTGTTTACAACGGAAACGATGGTGCTCAATTTCTCCGTATCCACGGAAGGGCTCTCCACTGCAGGCGCTTCCGCGGAGGCAGTACCAGTGCTGTTTTTCCCATTGCCCTTGTTGTCGGAATTTCCGGAATTCCCGTTTCCACTGCTGCTTCCGCTCTGGCCATGGTTATACTGCATCTCACTTAAGCGGTTTCCTTCCGCATCCCAGCTGTAAGTGGTCTTGAACAGCTTCTTCCCGCCGATGTTGTACTCATCCATCTCGATGATCCGGTCGCACGCATCATAGAAATAATACGCCGTCTCATAGTTCGGATATTCCTTGAAGGTCTTGTTGCCGTTGCCGTCGTAGGCGAACTTTGTGATGCCGCCGTCGAAGTCCTTCATCTCCACGATCTGGTTTTCTTTATCGTAATAATAATCCACCTGAGTTCCGTCGGGATAGCCCTGCACTGTCTTGTTTCCTACATTATCCCAGCCGTAGGCGGTCTTCCTGCCGTTATGGTCCGTCACCTCCGTCACGCGGTTTAAGAGGTCCCTGCCGATGGATGTCTTTCCGTTCCAGTCCTCCATCTCGATCAGTTCCCCTGTGCCGTTATAGAGATAGGAGACAGATTTTGCATCATTATAGTTAATGTTTTTCACCAGATTGACGGGACTGTATTCATACTCCGTCACATAGCCGTCCTCATCGGTCTTCCTGATCAGGTTGCCGTTGCCGTCGTAGACGAAAGCTTTCCCGTCTCCTTTGGCGTTGACTTCCGTTTTGATAAGCCCCCTGTGGTCGTAAGTGTATAGCGTCTCCTGGTATTCATCTACCTTGTGGGCAGTATCTATACGGTGCATCTTTATCTTCGTCAGGCGGTCCATGGAATCATAAGTGAACTCGCTGCCTGTCCCGGCGGCGTCCACTGTCTTCACGATATTTCCGTTGCCGTCCAGTGTATATTTCGTAGTGTTCCCGTTCCGGTCCGTCACCGCCGTGATCCTGCTGTCCTTGTCGTAGGTAAAGGATTTTTTATTGCCCTTCGGATCGGTCTCACTGGTGACGCGGTTTAAGGCGTCATAGGTGTAAGTATAGGTCTCCCCGTTCCGGTTCGTGACGCTGGTGCGGTTGTCGTTGGCATCGTAAGTGTAGGTCTCCGTGAAGCCGCGGCCGTCCTTATATTTTTTCAGGTTTCCTTTGAAATCGTACTCGTATTCCCGTCTTACGCCGTTCTCATCCGTCACGGCAGTGACGCGGTCCATGGGATCGTACTCAAAATATTTATAGTGCCCGAGGGCGTCTTTGACGCCGGTCGTCCTTCCTTTGGCGTCATACTCGTATTCCGTCACGGCGCCGTCCTCATTCACCGCTTTGACAATGCGCCCCAGAGCGTCGTAGGTGAGCGAAATTTCTCCGCCCTCCTCGTTGACGGAAGATACCATGCGGTTTAAGGCGTCATACTCCGCGCTGCGGCTGTTCCCTCTGGGATCGGTCACTTTCACAAGGTTCCCGTTCTCATCGTAGGCGTACAGGGTGGTATATCCCTCCCCGTCCGTGTAGGAGATGAGCTGGTCATTCAGATCGTAAACATACTGCTCCACCCCGCCGTCCGGGTTTTCCACAGATACCACGTTTCCGTTGGCGTCGTAAGTGTATCCTGTCCGGTTCCCGTTGGCGTCGGTGGCGGATACCGGGCGGTTGTCCTTATCATAGCCGTAGCTCAGGCTGTGCCCCTCCGCGTCCACGATCCGGATCAGGTTGTCGTTCTTATCGTAGGTGTAGGTGATGACGCCCTCCATCGCGTCCGTCACGCTCTCCACCATGCCGGTCGGCGTATAGGTGTAGGCGGTAACGCCGCCCAGGGGATCCGTCTCTGTCAGGAGCAGGTTGTTTTTGTCATACGTATAGCTGTATGTTTTTCCCCGCTCATTGGTCATACTAAGCACGCTGCCGTTTTTATTGTAGACATACTTCACATAGGTATTGTCTTCATTGTAGCGCCTTATGACGCGCCCCATCTTATCGTATACGTAGCGCACCTTATGGGTGTTTCCCTCTCCCGCCAGCTCGTTCGCCGCCGTGGTAGTCTGCCCGGCCGCGTCATATACGGTGGAGGTTTTTCCGCCCAGCGCATTGGTGACGGATACCACCTGCCCCAGGGCGTCGTATTCATATACCGTGGTGCCGCCCAGCGCGTCCGTGATCTTCGTCAGGCGGTTGTTTTTATCGTAGGTGTAGCTTGTGGTATTGCCCCTGCGGTCGGTGACGCCGGTGCAGTTGCCGTTTTCATCGTAGGTATAGCTCTCCCCATGCCCCAGCGCATCCGTCAGCACGGTCCGGTTATCCGTCTCATCGTAAGTGCCGGTGTAGGTTCCTCCCGTGGGGCGGGTAACCTTTGTCAGGTTGCCGTTCTCATCGTAGGCGTAGGAGGTGACGCCGCCCTCCGCATCCGTCACGGAAGAAAGGCGGTTTAATTTATCGTATGTATAAACCGTCTTATTCTTTCTGCCGTCCGTCACGGAAGTGACATGGTTGTTCCCGTCATAGGCGTAGGCTGTCACGCTGCCTTTCTGGTTCGTCACCGCCGCCAGCTGCCCGCCTGCGGTGTAGGTGTAGGCGATAACCCCTCCTTCCGGATCGGTGACGGAAGCAAGGCGGTTCATTCTATCGTAGGTATAAACGGTCGCGTTGCCGCGCTCGTCGGTGACGCAGAGCACGTTGCCATTTGCATCGTAAGTGTAGCTGCGCTCTGTCCCGTCCGGGTTTACCTGCTTTGTGATCCTGCCGAGGGCGTCATACTCATAGCCTGTTGTCTGCCCGAGGCCGTCCGACGCACTGAGGGCGTTGCCGTCCGCGTCATAGGAGATGCTTCCCTCCGCTCCGTTGGCGTCTGTTACACTGACGAGCTGCCCGAGGGCATCATAGGTGAAAACGGTGGTGCCGCCCTCCGGATCGACGCTCTTTGTCAGCTTATTTTCCGCGTCGTAAGTATAAGTTGTCGTATTTCCCCTCGCATCCGTCACGGAGGTCAGATTGCCGTTTGCGTCATAGCCGTAGGAGACAGCGTTTCCTTTCGCGTCCGTCTCCTTTACAATGCGCCCCATGGCGTCGCGCTCGTAGGATGTCGTCATCCCCCGCTCATTTGTCTCACTGACGGAAAGGTCCATGGAATCGTATGCCGTGGAGAATGTATTCCCGTAAGGATCTGTCTCCACCGTCAGGTTGCCGTTCGCATCGTAGTTGAAAGAGGTGGTGTTGCCGTTGCCGTCTGTCCGGCTGGTCATCCGCCCCATCGCGTCATAGGTATAAGAAATCTTATGCCCGTCCGCATCGGTCTCCGATATCCGGTTTCCCCGTCCGTCGTAGGTGTAGACAGTCTCCGCGCCGGCCGCATCGGTCATGCTGATCAGGTCATTGACCGCATTGTAAGCATACAGGGTTTTATTCCCCTGCCAGTCGGAAACGGAGGTTTCGTAGCCGTTGCCGTTGTATTCATATTCCTTCACATTCCCCAGCGGATCTGTCTCGCTCATCAGTTTCCCGGCATCCGAATACTGATAGGTGTAGGTATGCCCGAGCGGTGTCGTCCGGCTGGTCATGCAGCCCGATCCGTCATAGGTGAAAGTGCTGGTATTCCCCAGCGGATCCGTCATGGAGATGACATTTCCCTGGCTGTCGCAGACATAGGTGGTAGTATTTCCCAGCATGTCCACACTGGACGCCAGATGCCCCTCATCGTCATACGTATAGGTGGTCACGCCGCCGTTTTCATCCGTGGCACTTGTCAGGTTGCCGTCCCCGTCATAGGTTTTACTTACAGCAGTCCCGTCCTTCTGCACCGTCCGGGTTTTCTGCCCCCAGTTTCCGTAGGTATATTGTTCCGTCGTTCCGTTGGGATAAGTCGTCTCGGACGGATAGGTGAATGCTCCTTCGTAAGCGTAGGTGGTTGTATTGCCGTTCCGGTCCGTCTCGGAGACCAGCCTGTTGTCCTCATCGTATTCGTAGGTTTCCGTGCCCGCGTCATCCGTATAGGAGATAATGCGGAATCTGTCGTCATACACCACTGTCTTCGTGCTGCCGTCCTCTTCCCGGTATATGTTGGTGCGGCTGTCCGGATCATACTCGACGGTCATCTTTCCCCGGTCCGGCATCCACTGCTCCGTCACATGTCCCGCGTCATCATAGGTATTTTGGAGAATCTTATTTCCGTTCAGGTCTGCTACTTCCGACAGACAGTTATTTTCGTCATAGCTGTAAACAAAGGAATCTCCATCCGGATTCTGCACTTTGGCAAGGCTGCTGCCGTATTCCAGAGAGAGGGTTCGTCCCGCACTGTCTTTGACAGTACTGATATGGTCCCCGCTGTAAGAAAAATGGAAACTCCCCGAAGTATTGCTGACCGTGGAGAGCCGTCCGCCCTCATAGGTGAGGGTAATCACATTCCCTCCGGCTTCCGCGATCCTGACCGCGTATCCGTCGCCGTCAAAATATACTTCCTGTCCGTTGTCATGGTACATCCGGTATCCTTCTCCCCAGTCCTCCAGATGCCATGCGTTCCCCTTATTCGTCGTATAAGTATTATCGTATTCCAGGTAATAGTAGATATGCCCGCCGCCCGGCAGGTAAACGTCTACGTTCCCTTCAAACATCTCCGCCCGGTAGGAATAATTGTGGCTCCACCCGTTTCCCAGTCCGGAATCATCGATTTCCCGCATACCGGATAAATACGTCCGCGTAAAGGTAAGCGGGTGCTTTCCGTCCAGTGTCAGGTCCGTGTAAGTCCAGTTTAAGGAACCGGAGAGCAGGTCCACCGGATCCCCGCCCGTACAGAACTTGAGGCTCGGATAGCCGGAGGAAAATCCCGGAAAGTATACCATATCCCGGTAAATCGCCCCCAAAATATCCTCTTCCGTCAGTGCTCCGTCCGCGCCGCTCCCGCCGATCACAAAAGGCAGGGTAATCGGCAACAGGGACTGCGCTTTCGGAATGATCTGGATCGTGTAATTACCCGGCTGCAGATAGGCCGGTGTATCCCCGAGGTTCTGGATGACTTCCCCCTTCCACACGATAAAGTTATGTATCAGGTCCGGGCGCTGTTCCGCAGCCGCCCTCGCGCCGAACGTGCCGGTGCGGAAATCGCGGCGGATATAAAAATCTTCCGGGATATCCTGCATCTCTTCCGCCATTTCGATTTCCGGAATGTCCTGCCCGCTTACATCCTTTACGGTTTCGTCTGTCCCATCCGCATCCTGTCCGCTTTCCTCCTGCCCTTCGTGGGATTCTCTGTTGTTTCCGGATACATCCCCGTCCGGAAGTTCCGCCGCCTTTGCCGTCAGCGTAAAGAAAGAAGAAAGAGCGGAGAGCAGCGTCTTTTTCGGAGCCGCATCACCTGCCGCCGCCATGTCATTTCCCGATACGGTTTCCCCGGCTGGTCCGCTTTCACTGTCTTCGGACTCCGGCTGGTCCTGTTCAAGTTCCCCGTCCTCCTCCGGTACGGTATCCTGCCCGCCGTCTTCTCCCGGCATATCTTCCTCTCCGGATTCCGCTGTGTCATGGAACGCATAGTATTCCGCCAACGTGCTCCACGGAAGAGTCTCGCCTGTCAATCCCAGCCCGGTAAAATCATTCGCCCACGTATAGGGCATCCCATAGACAAACAGTTTCAGTTCCTGCTTGATCTGCGCCATGCTTTTCCCCAGAGGCGTGTAGCCTGCATCGGGAGTTCCCGTTATATGTTCCCCATAGTATTTTCCATACAGGTAGCCAAGATCACTGCCGTTTTCGTCCAGTACTTTCACATCATAGTTGACATTATACGGCAGGGCGAACTGCAGATATACCATCTCCCCGAAAGACATCGGGTACGATACTTTTTCCGCCCCGGTGGAATTGTTGCGGTAAGACAGTCCCTTCCCGTCCTGCAAAATGGATTCCATGCGGGTATAATCATACGCCGCAAGCCCCAGCGTCTCTAAAGGGCTTTCCGCCTTTGCCTCCATCACCGGAACGGAAGTTACTGCCAAAACGGCAGACAGCAGTCCCGCCAGTAATCTTTTTAAACTTCGTTTCTTCATTTCAGATCACCTCACATAATAAATTTCTGTTCTCTATCTTATAAACACCATTTCTCCTTCTTTTTCTACAAAATATTCCATTTATTTTATCGTTCATTTAGTATTAGTACTATTATCAATAGTTAGTGTCAAAATTCCAGTTTATTCTATATACTTTAAAGATAATACTTAAAGTATTATTTCTTTAACTATAAGAGGTATCTCATGGATAAAAAGTCAATTGGTAAGCGGATGCAGAAGTACAGGGAATTGCTTGGATATAGTCAGGAATCATTAGCAGAAACAATCGGATGTAGTACTATTTTTATTTCATACATGGAGCGCGGTGAAAAAAGTCCCAGTCTGGATACTTTAATAAAACTGGCAAATGCACTGGAAGTCTCAGCCGACCTCCTTCTCGGAGGGGAACTGTTTTCCTATAACACTGCGCGTTTAAGCCATATTGAAAAGCACTTGCAGATTTTGCCCCCGCAGGGACAGGAAAAACTGAGGGAACGTTTTGATGAGAAATAATTTTGAATATGAAATATGGGAATCGCTGCTGAAGGCGGCCGTTATAAAAAACAGTCTGGATGAGCTGGAGAACTATTCCCCGGAAGAAATTTCAAAAACAACACTTCCCGCCCATTATGACCAGAAAATGCAGAGACTGGTCCAGCGTCTGCATTATAAAAACGCGATAAGGAATTCCTTATTTTATGTCAAAAAAATTGTGGTCCTTCTCTTTATCCTTATGGGGATAAGCTTCCTCTTTCTGCTTCATTTTGATGAAGTACGAGCCACCTGCCATGACGTAATCACATATATTTATGAAAAATATATTTTATTCCAACATGAGGCAGATTTAGGCGAAGAACTCACCTCTGTAAAATTGGGGTATATTCCCGAAGGTTTTTCTCTTTCTGAAGAAACGTTGAGCGAATCCGGTTATGATGCCGTTTATTCTAATTCACAGGGCGATATGCTGTTTTTTGAATCGACACCATATAAGCATATTTCGCAGGCCGATAATGAGCATTATGATATATATGAAGTAAAAATTGGCCATTATACCGGACAATTTTTTAATTCCACTGATGAGCGTTTTCCCAATATACTCTACTGGCAAAATGAAACCGAATATTATTGTCTCGAAGCGCCGCTGCCGGAAGATGAAATAAAAAAAATTGCAGAAAATATAAAATAATTTGTAGACAAGTCTCCCAAAACGGTGTTTATTACAGTATACAAAAAATGTAAAGGAGACTATTTATTATGAAATTGAAAAAAACTCTTATTTTAGCTTTGACACTGGTAATGTTGTGCGGTCTTTTTACCTCTGCTCCGGTATTGGCAAAAGAACCCACCCCCACGGCATTGGCAGATGAGAACGCCGGTTATATAGCCCCAAGATATTCTTATATAATACGTGCTTCTCTGTCCGTTATTCCCTCTTCCTCCAAGACCAACTACTCTTTAATTGTTTCCTGTATTTCGGATATCAATTCTATCTCCGGTACTTTAACGCTCTATAAGCAGGACTCATCCGGCAATTATGAAAAAAAGAGTTCCAAAAATGTTCGTTGTTCAGGAAGTTATATGAATACAGACAGCTCTTTCTCCTCTTACGGAAGCGGAAACTATCTGTTGGTTTTTGATGGAAATGTCACGGGTAATAACATCTCCGAATCGATCACCATTTCTGCTAAAAATTCATATTGATAATAGTCGGCTTATCGTTGTATATTACAAATAACCGCTTGTCTGAAGCCCTGAGATCTGCTTCACCACCCAGTAACAGCAAGATAAAATCGGGACTTCGGACAAGCTGTCTTCGCTTCTATAAAGTTCTACCCTTATTGTCAAAGGAATTTTCAGTATTATTTTCTAAACCCAACATAATCCACTTAACAAATCCCTCCTGTCCATGTTATAATTTTCATTGGAACGATATCAGACAATGCCTCAATTGTTGTCTTTTTATAAAACAGTGGTCTAAAATATGCAGTTATCCTACTTAGAAGGAATTCCCTCAGAATGGCAGCGCGTCCTCGTGATAGGGAGGACCGTAGAACACAATGGAAAAAAATATCACCTTGTCGGAATGACATCCGGTGATAAATTACAACTCCATATCCTTGAACCCTTTGAAAAGCCCGAACCTCCTGCCCGCAGGAGAAAAAATTCCGGTAATCAGCGGAGCCGCCTGAAAGAACATAATAAAAAGAGCCTCTCCTACCTGCACTGCAGCGAAATCTCCATCGGCGGCAGGAAACTGAAGGTACAGGGCGGCTGCGGCACGCCGCTGATGCATGCCGATCAGGATTACAGGACGATCCATTTATTTATCGAGATGATGCGCGCCGGCTGGATCGTTCCCGACTGGCTGCGGGAAAAGGAATGGGATGAACTGCAGCTTGTAACGCTGGAGATCGCAGGCTTGAAAAGACTGCCGAAGTATTTACCGCAAATGCCTATCCTCATAAAACACAGGCCTGATCCTGTCCGCCATATCGTTGAAAAAACCATTGCGCTGACCATCGGAAAAAAACGCTCTTTCCACTTTACGGATCATAGCGGAGAGCAGATATGGTGCCATATCAACAACGTCACCCTGATCGACGTATGGGAAGATACGGAAAAACAGTTCCACGATCCCAAATATATCAAAAAGGTTCCGCCTCAGCGGCTGGCGGAAATAAAAGAAAATTGTTATAAGGCGTTGGAACAGAACTGCCCGCAGGGAATGTGTTATATCGGTATAGAGTACGAATGCAGCAAAGATTTCAGCCTCCAGTTCTATACAAAAGAATATTTAAGATCCTATCCGGAATGTCACAACAATAGCGTATTCTTTTTCCTGATGTCGTTAAAGCCCGATCAGGATACAGGAATCCACGGCCTCCCTTTAAAAGGATGTGTGATCCAGATGCCTGTCTCCCCGGATACTGTCAAAATTCCGGCGGAACTGTTTTCCTATCAGGAAAAGAGAGGCGAATGGGAAGAGCAAATATAAGATATAATGTACAATATAAAATTTATATCAACAATATTTCTTACAGGAGAGTACTATGAAAGATGTTGTTTTATTATATGATGACTGCTGTATATACGAAATCGTCATTTTAAATTATTTTCTGAAAGCTACTGAGAGCGAGCTTGTCTTTTGTTCTTTAGATGGAAAAGCAATAAAAGCCATGGAAGGATATTCTATTCATCCTGATGCAATGCTGAAAGACATCGATCTGTCCGAAGTCAGAAGTTTTATTATTCCGGGCGGCGACATATCCCATATCGATCAGGATATTGTATATGACTATCTGAAAACACTGCATAGCGCAGATGTCCTGATCGCCGGAATCTGCGCAGGGGTAAATGTTCTGGAAAAAGCGGATTTATTAAAGGGTATCCGCTCCACACGCATGAAAGAATATGACTGCATTCTGGATCATAACATCCTCACCGCCAGAGCCAACGCCTATGTTGATTTTGCGATAGAAGCGGCAAAGGCTCTGGATCTGTTTGAAGATGAAGCCGACCTGCAGGAGACTATTGCATTCTGGAAAGAATTCAGACGGGCGCTTTAATCTTTTGATCCTCCAATATCCCGACCCTGCAGACAGGTCAGCCTGCCAGCGATGCCTGAAAGCTCTGTTTACCCATGTTTCGTTCCCGCTCACAGCCACTATTCTTTGCCTGCCCGTCTCAGCAGTCTCTCATGCATCAGCACCATCACCGTCAGAATCAGCAGTAGGTATACCGGATACAGCACAATGTTGATATGATTTGCGATCAGTCCGAATACCGGCGGCATAAGGCAGGTTCCCACATAGGCTGCCGCCATCTGCACACCGATCATCGCCTGTGATCTGTCCGCGCCGAAATGTTCCGGCGTGGAATGGATGATGGAGGGATAGATCGGGGCACAGCCCAGTCCCACGGCGATCAGCCCCATAAGCGCTGTCCCTTTTCCGATCGGCAGCAAAAGCAACATGATCCCGATCATAATGACAGCCTGCCCGAGCCTGATCATCTGTTTATCATTCAGTTTCATCGTCAAAAATCCGCCAAGCGCCCGCCCGGCTGTGATCCCGATATAGAACATGCTCGCAAAATTTGCCGCTGTCCCGGAACCGACTTCCCAGTGCAGGACAAGATAACTGCTCGCCCAGAGCCCTGCGGTCTGCTCCACCGCGCAATAGCAGAAAAAAGTGAGCATTACTTCTTTTGCTCCCGGAATCCGGATGATCTGTGCCAGAGACAGCGCCCCTCCCTGATCCGTCTGCGAACCGCCCTCCTTTTCCCACGCTCCGCCTTGTTTTTTCCACAGCGGCAGGCTGCACAGCAGAATCATCGTCAATACGATCTGCAATATTCCGATATAGCGATAACCCATATTCCAGCTTTCCCCGCCTGATAAAGCATATCCCATAACATAGGGTCCAAGGGACGCCCCCACGCCCCACATGCAATGGAGCCAGCTCATATGTCTGCTCGCATAGTGAAGTGCAACGTAATTGTTCAGAGACGCATCCACGCAGCCAGCCCCCAGACCATAGGGCACAGCCCATATGCACAACGCAATGAAAGAATGGCTGGTGGAAAATCCAAACAACGCCGCCGCCGTGATAAATACACTGAGCGCCGTCACCTTTCCCGTCCCCAGTTTTTTTGTCAAACGGTCGCACTGCAGGCTGGAGACGATCGTCCCTGCAGCAATAACCATGGAAATAATGCCCGCATAGGAAACCGGCACCGAAAATTCCCGATACATAACAGGCCATGCCGATCCCAGCAGGGAATCCGGCAGCCCCAGACTGATAAATGCAAGATAAATAATTGCCAATAATAACTGAAACATCTGTTATCCTCCTGTCATCTTATATAAATATTTGCTGTCAGATCAGTAAAACCGTAATATTACATCTCATGATTATCAGGATACCGACATTTCCGTCTTGATACAATTCCTTTTCAGACATATAATATAAAAAAACCGCCTGAATCATTGTCATAAAAGGGGAGAAAGATATGGCTCTGCAAAAGTGTATGCTGAATCTGAATCAGCACTTAAAAGAACTGAATCCTCATGGTACGCTGGATTTTCCCTGTGCCGGGTATTCTTCTTATTACACGGATAAGGAAGAAAATGCCGTTCCCTGGCACTGGCACGAAGAACTTGAGATCATTTACATCGCAGAAGGATGTCTGGAATTAAAAATGCCCTCCGAATCCGTTTCCGTCAAAGAGGGACATGCGTTTGCTGTTAATTCAAATGTTCTTCACTATGGGATCGGCGCCGATCATTGTCACCTGCATTCTCTTGTATTCAGCCCAAAGCTCATCTTCGGGGATGAGAATTCCGTATTTGCCCGGAAATATATACAGCCTCTTTTATCCTGCAGTTATTTTTCCGGTTATTCCATTCTGCCTTCCGGGAACGCAGAGATTATCGAGAGGTTCTGCAATGCCTTTGACGCGATGCAAAACGAACCGAAGGGATTTGAATTTATTGTCAGGGAAAATCTGTCCCGCATCTGCTTTTTTCTGACGCAGAAGTTTGAAGATAAACTGGATATGCCTAAAACCGCGCAGAGCCAGAACAACCTGCGCATCCGAAAGATGCTGGAATATATTCATAAAAATTATGCCGCTGATATCACTTTACCGCAAATTGCGAAAACGGCAGACATCGGTGAGCGGGAATGCCTGCGCTGCTTCCGGAAAACCATCCGGCTTTCCCCGATCCAGTATCTGATAAAATACCGGATCATGCAGGGCGCCGAAATGCTTTTATGCGAGCCGGAGAGCAGTATTTCCGAAATTGCGATTTCCTGCGGTTTTGACAGCCCAAGCAACTTTGCCAGAATATTTAAACGGTTTTACGACTGTACGCCGCGGGAATACCGGAAAAACTCCCTCCAGACCGCAGAATAAACCATACTGTTTTATCAGCCCGTCAGCGCAGATTGAGCCGCAGAATTTCGCAGGCACCCGTCCTCCATCTCATATACGATATCACAAAGTTCATCCATATCTTCTTTATGGTGGCTTGACAGCAGGATCGTGGTGCCTTCTTCCTTTAATTTCCGGAAGAGTTTCCTGATTTCGGCGGCGCCCTCTCTGTCCAGCCCGTTCATCGGCTCATCCAGAATCAAAAATTTCGGATGTTCCATGATCGCCTGCGCGATTCCCAGCCGCTGCCTCATACCAAGAGAATATTTTTTTACCTTTTTTCTGCTGTCCGGGTCAAGTCCTGCCAGTTCCATACTTTTCCGGATTTCATCCTTTCCGATCTGCTTTTTAATCCCGGCGAGATATTCCAGATTTTTATAACCGTTAAAGCCGCCGAGAAATCCGGGCGTTTCAATGATAATACCGATATCTTCCGCAAAATCCGTATCCTTTCCGATTTCTTTTCCACCCACAAAAATTTTGCCCGCGGTCGGCTTTAAAAAGCCTATGATCATCTTAAACAATACCGTCTTGCCTGAGCCGTTTCTGCCCGCTATTCCATATATTTTTCCCGCCTCCAGAGACAGGAAAACCTCCCTGACCACTGTCTCGTCACCGAATTTTTTGCTCACGTTCTTTATTTCTGCTATATATTCCATGCCGGTTCCTTTCTGCTTTTACTTTCCCTCTTCTGTTTTTGATTTTCGATTTCCGGTTTTGCTTTTCATATTCCGGTTTTCAGTCCTGACTTTTCGTAACAGCCCGGCTTTCGGCTGAACCGTCATATTTTTCTTACCTGCTAACATACACAGCCTTGACACTTCGACCGGCAGGAATTCTCACAGACAACTGTCCCTGTTTTCAACCAGCACCACCCCTAACCTCCAGACACCTGTGATCATCAGGCATTCAAAAAGCATCACCGCCGCCGGCGAAAAGCCGTAAACTTTCTCTACTCTGCTGCTCTGTACATACATACCCCAGTTCCCGAACATATATTTTGACAGATTCCACCGATAAAAGCCGACTACATAAGTTGACACTTCTGTCACAAATAAAAAGGCAGGCGCCAGATGCCGGGAAGCGGTCTGGTCAAGCAGACAGAATATACTTATCAATGTCATCATATGAACCAGCCACAAGAGCAGGATCAATATTTCCTCCAATCCCTGCGTCTTTGGTGTATGTCGAAAAAAGTCCAGCCCCATCATACAAAACGCGTAACCGAAACATCCCGCAGCAGCAGCCGGAAACAGATCCCAAAACTGTGCATTCCACCAGCGCTTCCTCCCGCCGAAACGGACCATCTCAAACAGTAAGATCTGCCGTCTGCGGTTTAAATAGATTCCCGCTATAAAAAAGATCACCGCCACGCCCATAAGCCAGCGCCCCAAAGGAACCAGCGGGATCCTGCCAAAATAGATGCTTCCGAAACCCGGAAATTCAATTCCCGCAAGATAATCATATACAAATCCCTTTTCCATGTCTTTTTCCCCTGCCTCACAACACCTGCTTTTTATTCCTCTACCTCTCCTTTAAAATCCACCCTGTTGATCAGCATACATCCCGCAAATACCAGCGCTGCCGCAAGTCCGATCATCGTCGCCACCGGTTGTATCAGATGCACTCCGCCGGAATCCGCAAAATTCCCGGGGCATGCATATTCCATCAGCGCCAGCCCGATATGCCCGGAAAAAGGGAGTTCAAAACCGCTGACATGTACAATAAAAGCAATAACGATTCCCCAGATGCCGCCTAACAGCAGACTTCCTGTGTACAGGATAACCCCCATCAGAACAAGATACAAAAAGAAGCACAAAGCCGTGGCCGCAAAAGCCTGAGGCATATTCATCCGCCGCATCATATTCTGCTGTAAAAAACTGATCCCGTACTCCGTGCTCCGGTTCAAATTATAATCCTGAGACAGCATATAAACCGGATTGCTCCACATCTTTCCTGCAAAACCCAGAGGAAGGGACGCCAGTATCATAGGAAGCGCCACCGCTGCCGTATAGAGCGCCGCCTGCACCAGAATATAAAGCGCCATGGCGATATTCCAGCCCCGTTTTTTTGAACGGTACAGAGAGTAATAAGTATTTCCGTTGATAAACGGCGCATCGGAAATAACAAGAAACCACCCCAGCGCCAGAAACATCACTGTTTTATATTCATGCACCACCACCGGAAACGCCTCCAGAATATTCACCGGCTCCCCCGTCCCCGCCGCATAATCCAAAAAATTTCTCAGCCAGAAAAAAGGCACCGTCATCCCTGTCAGAAAGCCTATTATGACACGCTTGTCATTCCACTCATACAGAAGCAGATTTTTTGTTAAATGCAGAATACTCTGCCATTTTTTCACTTTACGCCGCTTCTCTGCGCCGCTTCTTTCATCTCTCAACATTTTTTCTCCTGTTTTATCCCGGCATAAATAACCGGTATCGTAATGCCGATATAAAGCAGATCGATCAGGACTGCCAGCGGATAATACCCGTGCCTGACGTCATCCCCCGACAGCAGGTACACCGGATTAAAGAATCTGTCTCCAATAAAAAGCCACAATGTATCATACAGAATAAAAGGCGCCAGCAGACTGACATACCGGTTCGGAATCCATACCGCAAAAGCAAATCCCACCAGCGCCCACAATGCGCCGAACAGAAAGCCGAGAACCACTTTTCCGGCAACCACATACCAGTCGCCGTATTTTATAAGCGCCTCCATAATCTTTGTCCCGGCAAGAAGTCCCTCATCCGAATCCGCCGGAATCCCATGGGCGCCTCCTATATATACCATCAGGCAGACCACCGTGATCGGCAGCATGATCATCACCCCGCCGGAGCATGCCACTGTAACGGCCCTTATTTTCATAAAGCCTGTACAGCCTGTCCGATGCAGTATCATCCGCAGATAGCCGCTGTTATACTCCTCGCAGTAAACCGCAGCATAAGCCAGCGCCGGAAAGATCGCCGCAAAGGGCGAAAAAGCCGATGCGTGAAAGATATTCCCGAAACCGAACAGATAACTTCTGCTGCCGTTCAAAGGCGTATCCAGCACTGCCGCCGGCAGCAGGATGGCAAGCGCAAACACCATCCCTGCCCAAAATCCCGGATTTATGATACTTCTCTTCAGATCCTGCAAGAAAAAATTTTTCATCTCAACTCCTGTTTATCCACCGGTGCAGCATATTCCTCCTGTTATGCCCCTGCACCATAAAAGAAAATATCTTTTTCGTTTTGCCATCTGCGATGGCCGGTCCGCAGACAGCACCCGTTTACTGCGTCATCACAAGTTCCCCTGTTACCGCATCGACATAAATGTTCCAGATAAAATCACTTCTGCCAGTCTCTCCGGCATATTCCACATACTCTCCCAGATCCATGTGAATATTCCACACCGGCGCAAGCTCCAGTTTTCCGTCCTTCAGGTTCACATAATAGACCAGTTCCGCCGTGGAAAAAGGCACCTCCTCCACACACTGCAGGGAACCGTCATTTAAATAAGTTTCCAACACTTCCTGCACTTTATGAAAACTCAGTATTTTTTCATTTTCCTCTACAGACACCTGCTCCATACAGCAGTTCCACAATCCGATATTGGCAACGCCTTCTTCACATACCCAGGCAATTCCGTCCGGGTGCACTTCCGTGATATCCTGCTGGCCAAAAGAGTATGCTATCGGAATTCCGTCCACAACGGGGGAAAACTGCATTTGATAGCAAAAGAAATCATCCTGTTTACAAAAATATGCGTTGCTCAGCCAAACATCCTCTACCCCGAGGAAAGAAAGTTTCCGGATTAAAAGCGCCTTTGCATCCTGCAGGGAAAACGAAGGATCTCCTGCCTCCGCATCCTTCAGATCCAGTTCCTGTTCCTCCTTATTTGCTGCCGCATAACACTTTTCCAGCAGCAGGGCATCTTCGTAACTGCTTCCCGTCTTTCCGAAGAGAACGGCCTTTCTGTTTCCGTCCGTCAAAGCAAGACGGCTGTCATCCCCCACGCCTGCCATTTCCACCATACTGCTTTCCTGTCCCAGTTTTTCATCGATCTCCGCCACTCTCTGTCTTTCGGTCTCCTCCGCCGCCAGCACTTCCTCCGTGATATCCTTTACCTCGCCCTGAGGGTCAAGAAAGTTTTTCAGAGCCTCCTCATCCAAACTGTTGCCTGCCTGCATGGTCAGAGTGTTTACCACATCCGGCACCGCGGCAACTTCCGCTTCAATCTTCATGCGGCTATCGCCGCTGCCCAGCACTACACTCACCGTTTCCGCCGCTGTATCCTCTGTCCCCGCCGATGTTTCCGACGGCTCCTCCTCATTTACGACCGCCTCCACCGCATCCTCCGAGGGGCCTTTTGCCCTTAAAATCTCATCATCACCTGATACCTCCGGCGCCTTCTGACAGGCTGTTAAAAGTACCAGCGACATAAAAAGCAGTATTCCTGTTTTAGCCTTTTTCTTTTTCATGATGTACATACCTCCTGTTTCGTTCCTGCTGCAATTCAGCTGCTTTCCTGAAACAAAATATATCATATATTCTTTCCGCATCAAAATGATCAGCGAAATTCGACCATCTTTTTGGCGAAAACAGCATTGTGATAACCATATTGTTATTTTCATTAAATAGGAGCTGTAAGAACAGCCCCAAAACTTTACTTTCCAAACTTTTCAGATCTTTCTTTCCGGCAAAGTATTCTTAAAGAAAAAAGATCACATCTCATTCATGTACAGCATCACTTCCACCAAAAAAATCCCGTCTTCATATTGAAACTCAATATTCCCGTTCTGCTTCTCCACCATACGCTTTACATTCTGCAGCCCGATGCCATGTTCCACGGCATTTTCTTTTGTCGATAGAAACCTGCCCGCTTTTCTTTTCGGCGGGCCGGCACAGCTATTTGCTATATGGATCAGAAATACACCCCTGTCAGCCCTCAGCACCAGCTTCATCCACTTCCTCCTGCTCCCCTGCGCCGCCTCAATGGCATTATCCAGAAGATTTCCAAGGATCACATTGATGTCGAAGGACTTTGGCATCAGTTCCATCGGCACATGGATATCACTTTCCACCGCGGATAGCACCTGCTCTGCTTTTTGGATTTTATAATTTAAAAGACTGTCTATATCCCTGTTGCCGGTCTTTGCATGCTCCGCAGGGTTTTCCAGTTCCCCCTCCATTTTTTCCAGATAGCGCAGGGCATCCTCATAATGTCCCTGCTGCAGTTCTGCCTCCAAATGCAGCATATGATTCTTCATATCATGACGCAGGGCGCGAAGCCTGCTCTGTGATTCTTCGATCACCTCCAGCTGGTTCCGGTAATGATCGGTCTGCTGCCTGTAGGTATCTCTTTGTCTGACATGTGTGTCATTTTGTATCAGTGCGTCAGCCAGATAAAATACGCTCAGATCCGCCGCCAGAATACAGATGCCGCAAAGCACCGCAAATCCATAGGGTTTTAAATCCCCCAGCAGCAGACTGATCAAAGCGACCATACCTGTCACCGGTATGACAAGCAGTAAAGCGATTCGCTTTTTATCCGGTTTTTCCGCTCCCGCATCTTGTGCCCCTTTTTTCTGAATCAGAAAAAAGCACGCCAGAAACAACAGCGTTCCTCCTGCCATCTCCTGCACATAGAAGTTTCGTCCACCGGCAAAATACGGAATCAGATAACACGCCGTCTCCACACCGCAAAGCATCCCTGCCAGCCAGAGCCTTCTGGCCGCAAAGGTTTCCATCAGCTTTTTGACAAGCACTATATTCAACAAAATGGCTATCACCATAATGACTATACCCTGTATATCTATGCTATATACCCACATGCAGCCTCTCTTTCTCCAGCTCCTTGATCCTGCCGCGCACAGCCTTCCGGTAAGGTTTGCTGATACTAAAAAGACTGCCGTCCTGCATTTTTACCGTCTCATATGTATACTCTGCAGCGTAGCCGCTGTTTATGATGTAGGATTGATGGATCATGATAAAGCCTGCCGGAAGTTTCTCCGCAACATCTTTCAGCTTTCCATAAAACTCGCTCACGCCCTCCCGCGTTGCCATACTTATCTTTTTGTCGCTGCTCATAAAATAAAGGATATTCCTGCAGGGCACCTGATAAAACACGCCGCCCTTCTGGTATTCAAACAGCGCCTTCCCCTGCGCCCTCTGTTTCATGCTCCTCTCCAGCACTTCTCTTACCTGCCCTTCCGATACCGGCTTGATCAGAAAATCCAGCGGCTGCAGACGGAAAAGCTGCATGGCATACTCCTGTCTGAAAGAGACATAGACGATATGTGTCACATAATCATCCCCGTCCCGTATAAATTTCCCTACATCGATGCCACTCTTTTCATACAACTCGATATCCAGAAACAGAATATCCGGACAGGTCATTTTTTCCAGATCCTGCATGATGCTCTCGCCGGAGTACCACACTTCCGTCTCTATCTTCTGATGCAGTGCTCCCGCCGCCGAACGGATCATTTCCTCCAATTCAGCACAAAATACCTTATCGTCGTCGCAGATACCTACATTGTACATCTCTGTTATCCTTTTTCCCCCATGTTCCTTTTATCAGCAGACAGCAGTATTCATTTAAATTATACCGGCAGCCTTTGTCATTTGGCATTGATCCGTTATTCAACAGGCAGATATACCGGCGCTCATGCCTCGCCTCTCCGGAATCCGATTCCATGGCAAGCAGCGTATAGCCTTCCGGAAAGCCTTCTGCCCCATAATATCCTGCATACTCCGTAGAGTCATAATCTTTCAACCGCCCTGCCTATGCATTATAAGCCTCCTCATCTTATTCCGCAACCGGATAACTTAACTTTCATAAAAAACTGACTAATGTTATAATTCAAAAAGGAAATTCTGTTTCCCTGTGATAGATTTGAATTATCAGAAGGCTGCCTATGTTTTAATAATTTTGCATAACCGCTTCTAATATCAGGCAGAGAATGCTATAATTTATTGTATTCTTACAAAAATTTGATCGGAGGTACTTTTACATGAAAGTCTTAATGTTAAACGGCAGTGCAAAGCCAAACGGAAATACATATTATGCACTCTCGGAAGTCGGAAAACAGTTAGAAAAGGAAGGCATTTCCTATGAGATTTTTCAGTTAGGGGGAGATGCCGTCAGAGACTGCATCGGCTGCGGCCAATGCTCGGAAAAAGGCTGTGTATTTTCCGATGACAAAGTAAATGAGTTTATAGCAAAAGCAAAAGAAGCAGACGGCTTTGTATTCGGCACACCGGTATATTATGCCCATCCCAGCGGAAGAATCCTCTCTTTTCTGGACAGGGCATTTTACAGCAACGGCAAGTCCTTTCAATTCAAGCCTGCGGCATCCGTTGCCGTTGCAAGAAGAGGCGGATGCTCCGCTTCCTTCGATGTGCTGAATAAATATTTCGGTATTTGCCAGATGCCGGTAGCCGGTTCCACTTACTGGAACTCTGTTCACGGGCGTGTTCCCGGAGAGGCGGCTCAGGATGAAGAGGGCCTTCAGACCATGCGCAATCTGGCAAGAAACCTGGCATGGATGCTCAAGTGCTTTGAAGCCGGCAAAGAAAAGGGAATCCCGCTGCCGGAAACGGAACAAGAGTACAGAACAAACTTTATCCGATAAGGCCAAATACGTTTTTACAAGGTGCTTTGTGCAACTCTCGGCAGCAAATATTATGTTACTGCAAACCGCGAATCCGGCGAGGAAAGATACGATATCCAGCTTATGCCCGAAGATAATGATATGCCCGGTATTTTGATCGAACTAAAACTCGGCAGAAAGGCATGAATCTGCAAAACATAATCCAAAAATGATGGTCCCGAAAACAGGACCATCATTTCTTGTCAAAATCTCTAAATCATTATTAAAAATAATAACTTAATGTATTAATATATTGCCATCTTACTATCTTACTTTCCTCTCCTCGATCCTGCAGTTATCCGCCGCACCCATACCGAGCGCCGTAGTATCCTGCAGCACAGCCACACCGCTTCTGAGTTTCTCAATCTCCGAGCGCTTCACCAGATAACCGGTAATACGGATCACGTCGCTGTCAGACGCATAGAAAGAGAGATAACGCAGATCCTCTTTAAAGGAACCCTTGATAATATCCAGCAGGAATTCCGGATTCTTATGTACCGTCGTATCGATCGGGAAGATATCGCCTGTCCCCGACGGGAAATATTTGTGGAACAGACTGCAGTGCTTTAAGTGCTCAAACAACTCTTCCGGCTCTTCCCCGATCGGAATCCTCGTTCCGGGGCTTACATCTTTGTCATCGGAAATACCTACCTGCGCATGCAGCAGGAAATGCCCGCCTGTCACGGCGCAGTAAGGATTTACATGCTGCTCATTAAAATCATTGATCTGCTCCATGATTGCAACGCCCAGATCATCCGCTTCCTTATTGTGTCCGAAACGCCCTTCTTTTCCTTCCTTCTCCATCAGGATATTGACACATTCCGCCAGACCTACCATACCGAACATTGCGGTAAATTTATCCTGATAGATAAATCCCTCTTTTGCAAGGAAATTATTCTGGAAAAAGCCGCTCTCTTCCACTTCAAATTTGATCCGCGCATCCATATAGCGCGCCATGATATCCAGCACATAAGGAAGCTGCTTTTCCCGAAAATCCTTCAGGGAATCCGCGCGCTTCGCGATATTCGAGAGAATCAGACGGCACAGCGTATAGGAACCGCCGCCCAGCTTCAGCCCGTTATAGCAGCTTGCGATCACATAGTCCTCCCCCAGTTCGGAAGTAAACATTTTATGATTCGCAAAGCTGGGCTTTGCGCTGCGCAGGGAAGTTTTGATCGCCTGCAGGGCAAAATCATCATCCGTGATCTCCGCATCATATTTCATGGTCAGATTCGGCACCGCCTGCTCCAGTTCTTCCTCCACTTCCAGAATAAGCCGTCCCGCTTTCGTGGGTTTCGGTCCGATATTCGCGTGGGAGAAAGAATCCAGTACCGTCCTGTCCACATGGATCAGAAAGAGCCGAAGCAGTTTCTTGGCTGTTTCTTCATCCACATCATCGATAAACGGCTCAAGCAGTTCATCCAGCGCCCCCACATAAACAGGGAAATTAGTTACGCTGGGCACATGCTTATAGAAGATCAGCAGACCGTTCAACGCCTCAAACAGATCCTTCGGCGGATCAAGCTGTAAAAACTTTGAACCCTCCCTCATAAACTTTGCATAATCCGGAATAATGTATCTCGGCCGCACCGGCGCATGCCCTTCGTTCAAGTCACAGATACATTTTACGTCTATGGACCTGTTCAGAAGTTCATCCAGCCCCTCCGGAAGATCCAGCACCTCCATCAAAGAATCCGCTTTAATCGCCATCGTACTTACTTTCTGTTCATGTGTCAGTACCGGACTCTTTATTGTTTCAAGAATTTCTGCGCGTGTCTGCTCTACACGCTCCATTGTAATTGGTCTCATGATGTACCTCCTTTTCATAATATAGTTTTCTTTAAATATATTTTATATAGCAACAAATTTTGTCACACCGCATCCCTCTGCCGGGCCTGCCGCGGGAAATCCCGAAGAAAATAATACTGTCTCTTTCATTTCCGGAATACAGGAACGGATACTTCGTCCTTTTCAGCAGTTCCCGTACCTCTTCTCCGACAAGATATAATAAGGATATTATAATTCTTCCAGAATAACAATGTCAATGACCGAACGCGCCTGTTTTAAGTTAAAATTTGAAAAATCTAAAACATGTTTAGGGAATCAATCGCTTTATTCTCTCACCCCTGAAATCTCCCCATCCTCTCCTCAAATTCCTCATAAAAACCCCGCTCCTTCTCATAGGGCTTTCTGTAAAACAACTCCAGCATGGCAAGATTGATCTTTTTCACCTTCTCATCCTCCCCGGCATCCAGCAGTCCCTGCATCTCCTCCCGGAAGTCCTTACAGAAATAATGCCATTTCGTGATAAATTCCTCATTTTTCTTCAGGTTCGGAATCTCCAGCCATTTTTCTATCTTCACCTTTGTCCCGTTCAGTTTCGGGCAGGAATCCTCCACAATAAAATACCGAAATCCCTTAACCTCCTGACCCCCATCCTCTGTCTCCATCTGCTTTATCTCATAATTCCGTCCCAGCGGAAACAGCCTGCAGAGCCCCGGGCGGAACGCATGGATACTGCATCTGCCTTCCTCATTTAAAAAACCGCAGACCTCCCGGAATCCATAAGCCTCCTTTTCCCCGGTCATTTTCAGATTCGGCAACGCCATACCGTCTGTCATATAAAGTTCTATCTTATCTTCCATCAGTTCATCAAAACTCTTTCCGAGATTCCATGTCAGTTCACAGATATCAAAGGGAGTCAGTATTACCGACTCCCCCATCTCCTGACAACAGTACGAACAGCCATTACAGCCGTTACAACCGATCTTCGCCATATCTTTGGCGGTATATAATCTGCCTGGCACCATAATCACCTCTCAAGCCCCGGCCCGAAACCCCTTATCCGTTTACCAGGGTATCCTGTCCTGAACTTTCCCCAAAATAGATTTTCCGGATCTGCCGGCCTCCGCATTCTCATGCTCATAAATACTTGCGCTGCTTACTTCTCCCTCGCGCTTTTTATCAATATAATTCCTCTGCACATCATCCTCCTGACAGAAGATCGCAGCCGAAGTCCTGCCCAGCGTGACCTCCAGTCTTCCGCCTTCCACCTTATATTCCACCTGCTCTGTCGTAAACCCGTTTTCATCTGTCAGCATGACACGCATCATCTTTGTTTCTTTCGGTACGCCAAGCGCCCACACTTCCAGTTTTCTGGTCACCTCATGGTCATTATTATTGACCACTGTCAATGTTCTGGAACTGTCGCTGAAACGCCCGAATGCGATCAGGTTAAACTCACCGATAACAGGTTTCAGGGAACCCGTTCTCAATTCAGGGCGGGATTTATGGATTTTGATTATTTCCTGATGGAACTTCACCAGCTCCATGTCCTCATGTCCCCAGGGATAGGTCCTTCTGTTATCAGGATCGGTAAAACCGCAGACACCGGCCTCATCCCCGTAATATACCGTAGGTGCGCCGGTCCAGGTCATCTGGATCATAACGGCTTCACGGAACACCGCCTTATTGATATCCCTCTCCGCAACCTCCGGTCCCAGATAATTTGTTCTCCCCACCTTATGGTTTGTTCTTGTGAGGAAACGGGAATGGTCGTGATTGGACAGTTCATTCATCGCCACCATCCTTGCCGGTCCCATCAGCCTTGCACCGTTATATTTCATGGCATCCCAGAAGTTATCCGCGTGTCCCAGCATATCCATCCGGAAATCATCACTGTGCTTCTCCATACCGGTCAAAAACCATGTAACAGGCTCCATAAATGCGTCATAATTCATAACGCTGTCCCATTCTTTCCCGTTTAGCCATGCCTTCGGGTTCCCATACTGCTCCGCCAGAATCAGCGCATCCGGATTGGCAGCCTTCACGCGTCTGCGGAACTCCTGCCAGAAATGATGGTTCATCTCCGGAGACATGCCGAGATCCGCCGCCACATCCAGACGCCATCCGTCTGCGTTATATGGGGCAGACACCCACTTTTCCCCGATCTTTAAAATATATTCCATCAACTCATGGGAATTCTCATAATAAAGCTTCGGAAGCGTATCATGCCCCCACCATCCGTCATAGGTATTGTTGTAGGGCCATTTATACGGATTCTGGTCATGGAACAAAAACCAGTTGTGATAAGGGCTGTCCGCCGAGACATAGGCGCCCTTCTCGTAATTCTCCGCTTCCTCATAGATCCGTTCCCGATCCAGCCACTTATTAAAAGAACCGCAGTGATTGAACACACCGTCTATAATGACACGGATGTTCCGCTTATGCGCTTCCTCCACAAACCTGGCAAAAAACTCATTGCTTGCCTCTAAATTCCGCTTATCCGTGACACGGTTGATATAACGGGAAGCAAACCGGTTTTCTTTCTGCCCGTCCTGAAGGAGTTCTCCCTCGTCATAAACGATCTTCCCGATATGGGGATCGATATATTCATAGTCCTGAATATCATATTTGTGGTTTGACGGAGACACGAACAGCGGATTAAAATAGATCACCTCAATCCCCAGATTTTCCAGATAATCCAGTTTATCCATCACTCCCTGCAGGTCGCCGCCGTAAAATTCACGGATACCCATCTGCGCGGGATATTTCTCCCACTGCTCCTCCGGCACCCGCACAGAGTAATCTCCTATATAGAAATACTCTTTATCAAGCACATCGTTGCTCTTATCCCCGTTATAAAACCGGTCGACCATAATCTGGTACATTACTGCACCCTTTGCCCAGCCCGGCGTTTTAAATCCCGGGATGATCGTAAAATAATAGTCAGGATCGGCTTCCTTTACCGCCCCCCTCTGATCAAAGTAGAGCGTCATCTTACCGGACTGCACTTTAAAACAATAGGAAATACTATTATCCTCAAGCTCCAGCACAAGCTCATAATATTCAAAAAGATCCGTCTCCTCTGTCTTTTCCATCAGATGCGAGGTTCCCTTCCACTCCAAAAAAACCCTGTCAACATTATTTTTCTCTGCGCGAAAGCGTACCGCCACCTCAGAATAAGGCGCAGGCTCTGCCGGATACAGATAATTTTCCGTATTATCCGAATACAAAGCCCTCTTATTAAAAACAGGCCGCATCGCAGAAACATAATACTGTGGATTAAATGATGACTGAAATCCAGAATTCATATATAATTCACCCTTTCTATATTTCTGTCTATCCCTGTACTTTATTATTTTATTATGTTTATCCTGTGCTTTCAAGTAAAAATTAAAATAAAGTAAAAAGGACAGCCTTTCGACTGTCCTTTTTAGAGAAGGTATTTCTTTCTTATGGGGTATAGCAAAAAACTATATAATGTATTGGGGGGTTACAAGTAGTATAATAGCATACCACCCCTCTGTCCACAAGACTTAGAATTCACAAATTTCACAAATTTCGCCATTCAAATTTGTCAAAATTGCACAAACAAGCTTTCAAATTCTTCTCTGTTTATCTTTTCCTTCTCCAGCAGGAGTTCTGCGCATCTATGCAGCACCTGCTCATGCTTCAGGATGATCTCCCTCGCCTCTTTATAGCATTTATCTATGATCGCCTTTACTTCCTTATCGATCTCTCCCGCCACGTTCTCACTGTGGCTCTTCGCATGGGCAAGATCCCTTCCGATAAATACCTCGTCGTCGTCATCATCATAGCAGACTACGCCGATATTTTCGGACATTCCGTATCTTGTCACCATCATGCGCGCTTCCTTTGTCGCCTTCCTGATATCGGAGGACGCTCCGGTCGTAATATCGTCAAAGATAATCTCCTCCGCGATACGCCCGCCTAAGGATACCATAATATCCTGCTCCATCCGTCCCCTTGTCAGGAACATCTCATCCTTGTCCGGCAGGGGCATCGTATAACCCGCCGCGCCGACTCCTGTGGGAATGATGGAAACCGTATAGACAGGCCCCACATCCGGCAGTACGTGGAATAAGATGGCATGTCCCGCCTCATGATAAGCCGTAATCTTCTTTTCC
This sequence comes from Lachnospiraceae bacterium, assembly GCA_910573755.1. Lineage (GTDB taxonomy): Bacteria > Bacillota > Clostridia > Lachnospirales > Lachnospiraceae > 1XD8-76. Next base: position 37,876 of record CAJTBO010000003.1, read on the forward strand.
TTATCGGAAATGATCTTACTCTTCTTCTCGGAACCGATACCTACCTTAATAAAAGCTTTGTTGATATCACCCTGACAGATATATTTCCGCTCATCCTTTGCCGCCACGATCGCCGCCTCGTTTAAGAGATTTTCCAGATCAGCCCCGGTAAAGCCTGCCGTAGTCTGGGCGATATGCTCCAGATTCACGTCATCCCCGAGGGGCTTGTTTTTCGCGTGGGTCAGCAGAATCTCTTTCCTGCCTCCCACATCGGGCCTTCCCACCACGATCTTCCGGTCAAACCTGCCCGGGCGCATGATCGCCGGGTCCAGGATATCCACACGGTTTGTCGCCGCAATAACGATAACGCCCTCGTTTACGCCAAATCCGTCCATCTCCACAAGAAGCTGGTTCAGCGTCTGCTCTCTTTCATCGTGTCCGCCGCCCATGCCTGTACCACGCTGCCTTGCCACCGCATCAATCTCATCGATAAATACGATACAGGGCTCATGCTTTTTGGCTTCACTGAACAGATCCCTGACACGGGATGCGCCGACTCCGACATACATCTCCACGAAATCCGAACCGGAAATAGAGAAAAACGGTACGCCTGCCTCGCCTGCGATCGCCTTTGCCAGCAGCGTCTTACCTGTACCGGGAGGCCCCTCCAGCAGAACGCCCTTCGGAATCCTCGCCCCGACTTCGATAAATTTACCGGGATTTTTCAAAAACTGGACGATCTCCTGCAGATCCTCCTTTTCTTCCTTCAGGCCCGCCACGCCGTCAAAGGTCACACTGTCGTCTCCCAGCGACAATCTGGCACGGCTCTTCCCGAAATTCGCCATCTTCCCGGCGCCGCCTCCCCTGTTCATAATGGAGATCACCACCATGACCACGAGCATACTGACACCAAGCGGCAGGATCACCGTTGTCAGGATTCCCTCCCCTTCCGCCTTATTTATCACAGGATATATTTTATATTCTTTCAGCATCTCCTCTGCTTTTGCCACATCCGTCACCTGAACAATCATCTGACCGCCGTTTGACAACGTAAGTTCTACTGATCCGGTAGGCGGCGTCTGACCCGGCGTGATCCTGGCGCCTTCCACCAGTCCCGAAGACAACACCTCCTCCATATTCTGGATGGTATATCCGCCTCTTCTTCCCGTATAAAAACTTACCATCGATAAAATGCCGAGAAGAATCAGCAAAAGCAGTATATATCCTGTTATTCCTCTGTTAGGTTTATTGTTCTGATCCAAAATCTCTTACTCCTTCTTCTTTTATAACAGGCCTTACTATGATTCACAGCCTTCCGCCCGTCTATACGGAATCAGTCAAATTCCACTACGCCGATATAGGGAAGGTTTCTGTATCTCTGGTCATAGTCCAGCCCGTAACCTACCACAAATTCATCCGGAATCTGGAAGCAGGTATAATCCACATGTACATCAACAACCCGTCTCTCCGGCTTATCAAGCAGTGTACAGAGCTTTACGCTCTTTGGCCCTCTGTCCTTGAGCATCTCCAGAAGATAACTCAGCGTCCTTCCGGAATCCACGATATCCTCCACCACAAGCACGTCCTTATCCTTTAAAGGCTCGTCCAGATCCTTCACGATCTTTACCACACCACTGGATTTTGTGGCACTGCCGTAACTTGATACCGACATAAAGTCAAGCGATACCGGTACGGTGATCCGCTTTGCCAGTTCACACATAAAGAAAGAACCGCCCTTCAATACACAGATAAGATGTATCTGTTTCCCATCATAGTCTTTGCTGATCTGATCACCGATCTCCTGAATCCGTCTGTCAACATCTTCTTCCGCCAATAAAACTCTTACATGTTCTGCCATGTTTCCTCCTCCGTTACTCCCCTGTGCAGATTTCTATCTGCAGAATGGTTTTTGTCTGTTTTGTCACTTTATAATAAGAACTGATCCGTCCGCCCGGCACCCACATCACATGGGAGGCATCCGCAAAAAGCCATATCCGATCCCTGCAGGAAACCGGCAGTTTCATCTCCATCAGATAACGGCGAAGGCTCTTGTGATTCATCACCTGATCTATTGAAAGATAGTCTCCGCTTTCCCGATGCCGCAAAGAGAACGATGTTTCTATTTTATCATAATCAAACCATTTCGTATACGTTTTTTCGGGAATACATTCCATGATTTCCGAAAGATTCCGAATCCCGAAACGCTTTTTAACCGTTTCCTCATCCGAGAGATCCACTTTCTCCGTCCGGAACAAAGGCGCTGCCTCCCCATATAAAAAACCCCCTTCCTCCTGCAGAAAAACCGGCAGGGCAGCCTGCCTCTTCTCTCCCTTTTCCGGAAAGATCATCAATTGCCGGTAAAGCTTCCGTACCCGCACGCCGCCCGGCAGATAAAGCTCTCCGTTTCCCCGCTTCTGCGCCAGCTTCAGTACATCCTCTACATGCACCGCGCCGATATCTCTGCGGGCAGGCAGCAGCCTCTCAAGTCCGTACAGGATAACCTGCTTCTGTAAAAAAATATCCTCCTTTAACAGGAGTGCAATATCAAAAACCCAAAGATCATCCCGCCGGGACAAAATTCTTTCACAGGCGCTTTCCGTCTGCCGTTCCATGTAGCTTTCCGCTTCCCGCAGGATCTGCGCCGTTTTTCCGATGTGGGAGACCACCCCCCGGCAAATTTCCTCCTCCGCCACCGGCAGGATCTTATGCCGGATCCTATTTCTGCTGTAATGCTCTGAAGCGTTTGTCTCATCCTCCCGCCAGCATATATCCCTTTCCCTTAAATACCCTTCCATTTCCTCTCTGGATAAGCAAAGTACCGGCCGGATAATATTCCCTCTTCTCGGCAGTATCCCTCTCAGCCCCGAAAGCCCGCAGCCTCTGAATAACTGAAACAGGACAGTCTCCGCCTGATCGTTTTCATGATGCGCCGTGGCGATCTTAAACCGGGACGGATCGCTTTTTCCCGCAGCGGAATCTTCCTTCTCCCAGTTCTCCAGACACCTCTGAAAATCCCGGTATCTCAGGATCCTTCCCGCCTCTTCCTCGCCGAGTCCGTTTTCCTCTGCGTAAACCGGCACATCCTCCCGGAAAACATAACAGGGCACATCCTCCTTTTCACAAAGCGCCGCCACATAGGATACATCCTTTTCCGCCTCCTGACGGATACCATGATGGACGTGAACCGCCCGCAGTTCAAATCCGATCTTTTCCCCCAGTCCCAGAAGCAGATAAAACAGGCAGACCGAATCCGCACCGCCGGACAGCCCCAGAAGAATCCGGTCATCCCTCCGGATCAACTTTTCCTTTTCAATAAATTCCTTAACCTTTTCCTCGATACCCATTCCTTAACTTTATAGGAAACATCTTAAAAATGCAAGTATTTCCTGCAACGGTCCGGTTTTCCGGCATTCTGCCGGCTTTTCCTACCTTGCCCTCTCCCAGAAACCGGTCACCAGCACCGTCATATCGTCCCGCACTTCCCCTTTGCACTGCCCCAATACATAGCCCAGAATGTCATTTGCCAGTTCACTGGGGTTTTTGCTCTGAAACCGGCTTATGATCTCCGGCAGTGCCGCCTCTCCGACTCCCTGATTCAAAGCGTCCACAACCCCGTCCGACAACAGGATGACATAATCCCCGTCTTCCAGATATCTGGTCACAGACTCGCTTTCCGGTTCCTCAATCAGTCCCAGCGGAAGATTCCGGGAGGAAATCTGCTCCACCAGATTATCGCGCTTCAGGTAGGAAGGCGCCGCCCCCACTTTACAAAAATGGCAGGTTCCCCGGTACAGATCGATGCTGCAGCAATCTATGGTAGAAGTATTCTGCCCCGCGCCGCCGGTCAGCAGAACACCGTTTACCAACCGTATCGCGGCTTCCACGGAAAACTCCGCCTCCAGAAAACGCTGCATCAGATCCACCACCATGGCGCTGCTCTTTAACGCGCTTTCCCCGGCGCCCATACCGTCAGAAAGCAGGATCGCCACACTGCCCTCCCCGTGCTCAAAGCTTTCAAAATTATCTCCGGAAACCGTCTCCGACTGTTTGATCGCCTTTGCGCTTCCGGTCAGCACATGATAGGACGGCTCCTCCTGAAACAGATAGGTTGACCATTCCTGTGATAAAAAAAAGCTGCAGTTCCGATGCGGCACAAGACGCATGTCCAAAAGCACCGACAAAAGTCCTGCCGCGTCCTCCGCTGAAATATTGACAGCCTTCAACGTTCTGAGCTGTATACTGTACTGTCTGTGGCCGTCGCCCGCCCGTATGTAAAAAAGATCTCCCACAAGGATGCCTTCCGTCCTCATCTCCCGCACCAGCTGCCGGTACTTTTTCTCACTGATCTTTTCCATGCTCCTTTCCTGCCCGGCGATGCGGGAAAGCATACGGGACATCTCCTGAAGCTGCCCGGCAAATACCGCCCGCTGTTCCGAAAGCTGCCGCTCCCACAAGATAAGCTGCCGCTCCCCCTCGGTGGATACACTTTTTTCATTTTCTTCCTCTGTTTTAAAATTCTGAAAGGTATCTGCCAGTTCCCGGAATGAATCCGCATATTCCATCAGCCTCTGCCTTTCATAGTCCTGTATCATGGATGTTTCCATCATCATCACTCCTTCCTGCTTTCGTGTGATGATTATAGACACATCTTTCGCACGATGTTTGTCAAAATCGCACCCGGAATTCAGGTTTTTTTCCGACAAGAACCGCACCTCAGCTTCCTGCAGAATATTATGAGAGGACTTCCGTTTCCATATAACAGCTAAAAAGACCTTCCGCTGCAACAGCAACCCGCATTCTTTCGAAATAATCTAAACTTCCGCATTTTCCAATAAAAAAGCTGTCCGTCTCCGAACAGCTTACTCTCCTTCCGTCTTAAAAACAATCTCATCTTCATACACAAGCCCTAACTTTTCCTTCGCCATGTCTTCAATATATTTCTGAGTCTGTGTATACTTCTCATATTCCCTGATCTCTTCCGACCTTGCCTCTTCCTGATCTATTTTCCTCTGCAGTTCCTCCTGCCTCGCCGCATAGACAGCCTGTTTTTCCCTCAGCTCTCCCTTTCGGATATTTACCACTACGATCAGCATAAGCAGAACCAGCGTAACAAGCATCATGGCAAATTTATTCTGTTTTCTCTTCTGGTATGCTGCCCTTCTGCGTGCCACCCTGCTCTCCCTCCTGTTCCGTAAGCCGCCTCAAACATTTTTTAATGCTTCAATAATATTATTTTAATCATTTTCCGAAACACCGTCAACTTCTTTTTTACCGTTCTGTAAAAAAGCCTGCCCTTCCTGCCGAGGAGCACCTTCAAGGCATATAATTTTGATGCCGCCGCCCTTCTGGGCTTTTCCAGAACGCCTTCCGCCCTTTTTCCCGCCTTTTCCGCAGCCCTGAATGCTCCCGACTTTGTTTTATTCAGCAGTTTCGCGCTGTATTTCACAAAAAAAGCCCCTATCGAAACCGTATAAAGAAAAATGCCGGTGCACACCCCGAGAATCGTATAAAAGCGCAGATGGCCGTTATGATATTCATAGAGCATCAAAAACGCCTTTACCCCTGCCCAGAGCCAGTACAAAAAGTCCTCAAACGCCATAGCAAGCCTGTTATGGCCTACCACCCTCCTGAAAATGCGAAGCAGGTCATAGGCGAAAGCTATCTCTATCCCGAAGTAAGCAGCATACAGAAACAAGACAAACTCTGTAGTCACCAGTTCACTCATATCGGCTTTCCCCTTTTTCCTTATTGAAACAGTCTGGCAAAAAAGGACTCCGTTTTTTCTCTGGTACTTGATGTATCGGAATAAGTCAGCGAATCCACACTGCCGTCCACATCCACTTCGCCTTTATCCAGGGAAAGCCTGCTGACATGGAGTTCCGATCCCTTTATCATCAGCATTCCCTGTTCCGTTTCCAGCAATACTTCATTGATATCAAAGGAAAGCACATCATTGACACCTGTGATCGTACAGGTTTTTCTGCCGGACAGCACGATCTTATGTGTCCGCAGCTGCCCTCTGGCATAGCTGCTGCCATGTCCGTTGCTATTATTAAAGCTGCCGCTTAAATCTTCCATCCCGTTCCTCCCTGATATAAACTCAAAAATCCCCTGATCTTTTCGTTATTATGTCAAAGGAATCAAATGTCTGCTTCACAGCCGCTTGATTTCCCTTTTACATAATATATGAACGGGACGTCCATCTGATGCCAAATTCCTGCAGATTTTCCTGAATGTCTATAAATAACGGTACATTTCTTTTGCTTCTTCCTTACGTACCACTTCCGCCACGTCAAGCACCTCTACCTTAACCTCTTTAGATCCAAACTGAATCGTAATGATATCTCCCTCCTTTACGGCGGTACCCGCCTTTGCGGGTTTATCATTGATCAGCACCCTCCCTGCATCACAGGCTTCGTTTGCCACGGTGCGCCTTTTAATAAGCCGCGATACTTTCAGATATTTATCCAGTCTCATAATATTAATATTTCTCCTCATCATCTCCGCATTTGTTTTTTGCGGTTGTTACATCAGGAAAGCCCGGGCTGCACAACCCGGGCTTTTTTTCAGTGTACACAATGCACACATCACTTCCAACAATTTATGCGTTCAGCATGTCCTTCAATGCTTTACCCGCTTTGAACTTAGGCGCCTTGGATGCAGCAATCTGCATTACCTTACCGGTCTGAGGGTTACGGCCTTCTCTTGGAGCTCTTTCAGATACTTCAAAAGTGCCAAAACCTACAAGCTGAACTTTTCCACCCTTCTTTAACTCATCAGCAACTACATCAGTGAAAGCCTTTAATGCCTTCTCCGCGTCCTTTTTAGAAATTTCAGCCTGATCAGCAATTGCTGCAACTAACTCCATTTTGTTCATTTTAAATCCTCCTATAATAACTACGATTGGTTTCTGAAATTTTTCCCTTAAATACAGTATTTACCGGAAAAAACGTCTCTACATATTTATAGTGGTTTTTCCCCTGTTTGTCAAGGATTTTATAGATATTTCAGAGTTTTTTTCCATCCTCCTTATTTTGCCCGAAAAGGTAAGAACCTGCCTATAAAAAAGCAGGTCCTTACAGGAAAATAATGTTATTATGCTTTCTTGCTTTCTTTAATCTTGGCAAAGACTGCCTGCAGAAGAATAAAGAAACATAACAGGATAGCCGTAATGATGTTCGCCCAGGAACTTACCAGCTTGCCGTTGGTCTTTACCAGGGTCGATATCGTGCCGTTGATCAGCACGCCTACCAGCGAACCGAGCACGTTGCCTACACCGCCGGTCAGCAGCGTTCCGCCGATGACCGCGGAAGAGATCGCATCCATCTCAAGGCCCGTCGCCTGTGTCGTCGTACCGCACATGGTATTTAAGCAGTAACAGATGCCGCCGATGGATGTCAGAAAACTGCTCAGTGTATAGGTAAGCAGTTTTGTCTTTCTTACATTCAGCCCCATCAGGGTCGCCGAAACCTGATTACCGCCTACCGCATAAATACTTCTGCCGAACTTCGTATATTTCAGCATCAGATAAACCAGAACCACTACAAGCAGGGCCACAACAACTGTCGGACGGATAAAAGGCACCTGATAAATACCCTTTTTGTTTTCATATCCGCCAAACGGAATATTGATCTTTGCATTGGAGATCGCCGTAAACAGCTGATCCGAAACGATACTCACCTGATCCTTGCAGATCACAGCCGTCATACCTCTGGCAAAGAACATTCCCGCCATCGTTACGATAAAAGGCTGAATCTCCAGATAAGCCACACAGAACCCCTGCACCAGACCGAATACAACACCAATGATCAACACCATGATCATCAGCACCGGGCTCTTCATGCCCCATGTTTCCATCCCCACCGCCAAAAACATACAGTCCATAGCGATCAGGGAGCCAACGGAAATATCAATACCGCCGGTCAGCATCACACAGGTCATACCCGCCGCAACAGCGATCAGGCCCGCGTTGTTGATCAGGACATTCAGGAACGTCTGGAAATGTGTAAATCCCTTGTCCGCATAGATAATGCAGCCGCCCAGATACATGATAACGAACAATACCACCGTAATGGCAAGTAATATATTATTTCCACCGAGTTTTAATTTTTTCATGCCTGCACCGCCTCCTTTGCTGCTGCCTTTTTAGCGGACAGTTTTTTGAAATAATCTTTCACCGGCTGGGACTGGATCACGACAATCAAAATAACCACGATAGCCTTGAATACCGGTGCCTGCGCGGAAGAAACGCCCAGAGCATACAGCGTTGTGGTGATCGCCTGAATCGTGTATGCGCCTATAATGGAGCCTGCAAGATTGAACTTACCGCCGCCGAGGCTGTTGCCGCCGAGTGCTACCGCAAGGATGGCATCCAGCTCCATGTTCAGACCGATGTTATTGGTATCCGCAGAATAGATTCTGCAGGTTGCGACCAGACCGGAAATACCTGCGCACAGACCGCAGATCACATAGCAGAGAAGAATGATCTTTGCGGAATTAAATCCGGAAATCCTGGAAGCTTTTTTATTGATGCCGACACTCTGGATATAAGTGCCGAGTGCCGTTACCCTCAATACAACAGAGGCTATCGCAACACAGACCGCCGCAATGATGATCGGTGTCGGAATGATGCCGCAGTACCCGCCGAAGAACTGGAAGGAAGGCACACGCACATACACGATATTACTGTTGCATAACAGAAGCCCGATCGCCCTGCCAGCAGACCAGAGGATCAATGTCGCCACCATCGGCTGAATATTCATATACGCCACTAAAAATCCGTTGAACAGGCCGCAGACACATGCGATTGCGATACCTGCCAGCATCCCCGCCCAGAGGGGCACATTATATTCGCTTACGTTTGTCACGCCGTAACCTGCCAGCAGCATACAGCACAGACCGCCGGACAGACTCATAACGGAGCCTACCGAAATATCCGTACCTGCAGAAGCCGATACGACAAGGGTCATACCGATCGCCAGAATAGCCACCTCGCTGCCCCTATTCAGCACGTCGATCAGACGTCCGTAAAGAATACCGTTATTGATGCTGATCGTAAAGAAACTGAGGGGAGGATTCCCGCTGGCAATATCATAGATCACGTTGATCATCATCACGAGGATCATACTGAAAATCGGCAGGAACAGCTTCATTTTTGTAATTTTTTTCAATTTATCCATTATTTGGCACCTCCCGCAATCGCTTTCATCACACCTTCCTGAGACAATTCCTCACCGCTGATCTCCCCGACTTTGGAGCCGTCTCTGAGTACCGCCATACGGTTGCAGGTCCTTAGCATCTCCTCAATTTCAGAAGAAATGAAGATAACGCTTGTTCCGTCTTCCGCAAGTTTGATCACCAGCTTTTGAATCTCGGTCTTTGTTCCGATATCAATACCACGGGTGGGCTCATCCAGGATCAGGAAATCCGGATTCGTCGCAAGCCATCTCGCCAGGATAACCTTCTGCTGGTTACCGCCGGAAAGCTGCTTGATCAGGGTTTCCCTGCTTGCCGTCTTGATCTGCAGCATCTCGATAAATTTATCCGCGATCTCAATCTGCTTTGCCATCGGGATCTTCTTAAAGATGCCCAGTTTCGCCTGCATTGCGAGAATGATATTCTCCCGCACGGACAGATCCCCGATAATACCCTCCGCCTTTCTGTCATCCGGCAAAAGGCCCATGCCCAGGTTCATGGCATCGATCGGGTTTTTAATCGTCACTTCTTTTTCTTTTACTTTCAGCGTACCGGTCTGCGCCCTGTCCGCGCCGTAAATCACGCGCGCCAGTTCACTTCTGCCGCTTCCGAGAAGTCCGGTCAGGCCGATCACCTCTCCTTTATGTATCTCCAGATCGAAAGGCTTGATCGTTCCGGCATGGCTCAGTCCCTTTGCGTCGATCACCAGGGGCTCCTTCGACTTATCGCCGCTGCCTTCCGGTTTGATACTTGCCAGATCGTCAAAGTCTTTACCCATCATTGCCGCAACCAGTTTCACGCGGGGCAGTTCTTCAATACTGTATTCTCCTACCAGTGTACCGTTACGAAGCACCGTGATGCCGTCACAGACCTCATAAACCTGCTCCAGAAAATGGGTTACAAACACAATGCCGACGCCCTGCTCACGAAGCCTTCTCATCATACCGAAAAGCTTTGCCACCTCGTTATCGTCCAGCGAAGAAGTAGGCTCATCCAGAATCAGAACCTTACAGTCCATATCCACCGCACGGGCGATCGCTATCATCTGCTGCAGAGCCAGTGAGTATTCTTCCAGATTCTGGGTTACATCCACATCCAGATCCAGATCCTTCATCAGCTTTGCCGCCATTTCATTCATTTTTTTTCTGTTTACCGTTCTGATCTTTGTCATAGGCTCTCTGCCGATGAACAGATTCTCCGCCACGGAAAGATTCGGACAGAGGTTTACCTCCTGATAAACCGTGGAGATCCCTTTTTTCTGGGCATCCATCGTATCCTTGTTCACGATCGGGCCGTCGATGCCGTCCAGATAGATCTCTCCCGCTTCAAATTTGTTTACCCCAGTAAGACACTTGATCAGTGTGGACTTTCCGGCACCGTTTTCCCCCATGAGTGCACGGATCTCACCTTTTTTCAAGTTGAAATCCACATTTTCCAACGCTTTTACACCGGGGAATGTCATACAGATTCCTTTCATACTTAAAACAACATTATTTTCCATGCAGACGTCTCCTTCCAGAGTTTTCTTCCCAGGTAATGATCCGGCTGCCGTCCTGTTTTTACCTTGCGGCAGCCATGATTTTGATGAAAAAGCGTAAAAGGGAGAAACCCCAGTTTCCCCGGGATCACCTCCCCTTTTACGTTATCATTTTATGATCGTTTCATTTGTACTATTCTGATTTCTGCTATTTTAATAAGCACGGCCATCCAGAACTTCCTGACTCATGGTTACCGCATAAGCACTCTCAATACCAGGTGCTACGAAAGCTTCATCTTCAACCAGTGTCCATTTGTCAACTGTTTCTCCGGCTACCAGTTTCTTGATAACTTCTTCTGCGAAACCAGCCTGCAGAGGGTTACACTCTACGTTACATGTAATCTTGCCGTCCAGTGTGTACTGAAGTCCGTCATGTGTAGCATCGAAGGAGATGATGATCACATCGCCGTCAACACCGTATGTAATACCAGCCGCATCCATTGCGTCCATTGCGCCGTATGCTTCGTTATCGTTCTGACATACAACTACGTTGAAGTCGCTGTAGGACTTGATAAAAGATTCCATAACTTCCTGACCGCCTGCCTGTGTGAAGTCACCGGACTGAGAATCAAGAACCTCCCAGTTGGAGTTCTGGGCAACGATGTTGTTAAAGTCTTCTGTACGGCCAAGTGTTGCAGATGCGCCAACGGAACCTTCGATCACAAGGATCTTCGCATCTTCACCGTTTAAGTACTCGGCAAGCCAGTTACCTGCAGCCTCGCCTTCAGCGACCATGTCGCAGCCAAGAGCTGTTGTATACAGAGATTCGTCAGCATCTACCGCACGGTCAACGATAAGAACATCGATACCTGCATCCTGTGCTTCCTGAAGAACGGTATCCCAGCCTGCGGACTGGATCGGAGCGATACAGATGTAATCCAGTTCCTGCTCGATGAAGCCACGAACTGTTTCGATCTGAACTGCGTGGTCGTTATCACAGTCTACGAAAGATAATTCATAGCCGTTTGCCTCGCTGAAAGTATCCTGATAGTTCTTTGTGTTTGCTGCACGCCAGTCAGATTCATGCCCAACCTGTGCAAAACCTACTTTGATAAGTTCGCCGTCTGCTGCCGGAGCCGCTTCCTCCGCAGATGCTTCTTCCTCAGCAGATGCTTCTTCCTCAGCCGGAGCTGCCTCTTCTTCTGCCGGAGCCGCTTCTTCCGTAGCTGCCGCCGGAGCTTCTTCTGCCGCTGAATTGCCGCATGCAACCAGACCGGAAACTGTCATTGCAGAAACTAATAATAACGCAATTTTTTTCTTCATTTTTTTTCCTCCCTAATGAATTATTTTTTTTGCGCCGGAACAGGTTTTTCTGTTTCCGTAAATTTACTCTAACCCATTTGATTTTTGAAATCAATTCATTTTTGTGCATTTTATCCAATTTCGTTCAACTAAACAATACAAATTTTTGTTTATTATGACAATTTTAGATACAAATTTTGCTTTTCTTGTTGGATATTTTACGATTTTGTAAGATTTCTTAAGATGATTTTGGAATTACAGGAATTTTTCTACGCCTGCCGCCCCTGAAAAGTATATGTGAAATTGACTAAAATCAGAAATGTATACCGGAAAATATTGAATTTTTTAAACCCCCTCCGAAGAAGAAGTAATTTTTCACCTTTTCCGGAAGCCCTTCTCTTATATATTATCTTAATATACAGGCAGATAATTTCACTCTGCCCTGTGCTCCCGCCCTCGCGGGCGCCCCATCAGGATCTATTCAGATATTCACTTATATTAAGGAAAGATTATGTCCGCAAAATATATCTGGCTTGCCGGTTTATTAAAGAATCTAATAGAGGAAAATACAGGCGACACCTTCAAACTGCCCACAGAGGCTGCTCTCTGCCAGAAATACGGCATCAGCCGCCAGACGGTCAGAAAGGCGCTTTCCGTTCTGGAAGCGGAACATTTAATAGAAAAGCGGCAGGGCAGCGGCTCCTACGCTACAGGACTCTCCGGCAGGGCGGGAAAGGACAGTGTGGCGATCCTGATCTGTTCCGATACGGAATATATCTACCCCGGAATCCTTGCGGACCTGCGGAGCACTTTACGGGAAGCAGGTTTTTCCTCTGCTGTCTATGTCACAAACAACCAGGCATCGGTCGAAAGAGAGATCCTGCTGCAGCTGTTGGAATCCCCCGTCCGCGGTATTTTAAGCGAAGGCTGCAAGACCGCTTTCCCGACACCGAACCATGACCTCTACAACCATCTTAAACAGATGGGCCGTTCCGTTTTGTTTTTCCACGGTAATTATGTCAACCTTCCCGACTTTCCTTTTATAAAAGACGATAATTACGGGGGCGGATATTATCTCGGAAAATATCTTACTTCTCTCGGGCATGAAAAAATAGCCGGTATCTTTAAAGTAGACGATATACAGGGCAGCGAGCGGTGCTTTGGACTTTTATCAGCCCTGCGGGATGAAAATATCCCTTTCTGCGAGGACCGTATCAGCTATTTCGATACCGCACAGCTTGACGCGCTGCAAAAAAAGCAGGATACCGGCTTTTTATCTGAATTTGTTTTAAAGCAGTTAAAAGATGCGACTGCCGTTGTCTCTTATAACGATGAAATCGCCTACTGGCTCATCAAAGAACTGGCGTATAAAAATCTGCGGATTCCCGAAGATATCAGCATTGTCTGTTTTGACAATTCCTATCTCAGCGAACTTTCCACCGTGCAGATCACTTCGCTGTCCCATAAAAATCATGAGATGGGAACGACCATTGCCGAAAATATACTGAAACTGATGAAAGGTTCCCCTGTCTCTTCCCAGAGCCTTCCCTGGCACCTCTCTGTAAAACGCAGTTCCGCTCCTCCTCCGGCTTGATATGTTTATTTTCCGTTCCGGTATTCTCTTGGCGTACAGCCCACTGTCTTTTTGAAGACAAAGCTGAAATAATGGGGATCTTTATACCCCACTTCCGCCGCGATCTCACCGGAATGCTTATCCGTCTGGCGCAGCAGTTTTTTTGCCTTTTCCATCCGCTTCTTTGTGACATATTCAATAAAGGTCATCTGCATTTCCTGGCTGAACACGCTGCTGAAGTAGTTGCCGCTGACGCCGATCGCTCCCGCCACACTGTTTAATGAAAGAGAATCTTCGCTGAAGTTTTCTTCTATATATTCCAGTCCTTTTTTGAGTACACGCTTACCCTGATTTTCACTCTCCCTATCCCGGAGCATCAGCGCCCTCTCCAGCAGTTCCTGCATATAGTCGTAAATATCCCCGCTGTTGATGGATACCTCCCGCATTTTCTCATGATCGCTCTCCGGCAGTACCTCCTGCTGGCTTATGCCCAGCATTTCCATATAATTCACTGTCGTAAAGCGCACATTCAGCAGCAGATAATCCCGAAACAGTCTGGATTCCAGCGCCTCTTTCACGCCCGCCAGATAGCCGTTTATAAAGTCTTCTATCTCTTCCTGTTTTCCTTCCCTTAAAAATCCCCGGATGATCTCAGGGTTCACTTTTGCGCTGTCCAGAGATTCAAAGCTTTTGATATCCTTTCCCGGCAGAAATTCCTGCGCATCCTTTTCCGTCAGAATATGCTGCTGGGGATTGAAAAAACGGTGTGCAAGTATATGGTTCACCTTTGTATAGCATTCCGGCAAAAGAGAAAGCCTCTCCACCGGTTCCCCCACCGCCGCATGCCATTCCATGGAAAACTCTTCCTCCGAGCAGATTTTTACAATATTTGTAAGGCATCTTTTTTTCATCTCCTCCATCTGCTCCGCTTCACCCCTGATCAGGACGCCATACAGGCTGATATTCCAGCGAAAGACAAGATATTCCGGAAACCGCATAAAATACCGGAACAACGCCTCCTTCACTCTGTCAAATCCTTCCGGCTCCCGCATCACTGCTTCCGGATTCTGACGTTTTACCTGCAGGCTCAGGAGCACTATATTATAGCAGGGACCGCCCAGCTCCAGCGAAATCTTCGCCGCCTCCTCATAGATCTGCTGCACGGAAAGAGCCCCCCCAAATACCTTTTCCAGAAAATTTCTGCGGGAATATTCTTCATACTCCTTCATCTCATTCTGAAAGGTATCCAGATAGCTTTTCTGCTCCTGCTCCGTCTCGATCTTCTCCCTGATCTCCAGAAGTACCTTCCGCAGCGCTCCCCGCGTGACCGGCTTTAAAAGATACTGTTCCACGCCCACACGGATCGCACGCTGAGCATACTCAAATTCATCATAACCGCTGATAATGATGATCTTGATATCCGGTATTTCCTGTGTTACGATCTGACTCAGTGCCAGCCCGTCCATAAACGGCATTTTAATATCCGTGATCAGCACATCCGGCCGGATCTTCCTGATCATCGGCAGCGCCATTTCCCCGTCGCTTGCCTCCCCCATAAACTGATAGCCGTACTCCTGCCAGGGAATATTGTTTTTCAATCCTTCTCTGACAATACTTTCATCTTCCACCAAAAATACTTTGAGCATCCGCTTTTCCTCTCCAAAACAGCATTACTGCGACTGCGCAGTTTTTACATCATCCGAAAATCAATAGGTTCTGCCGTCCAGAAACTCCGACACGTTATCTTTTGTAAATACATTTTCTTCCACAACATAACTTTTTTCAATCGGTTCCCCTTTTTCAAGTTTCCGTATGATCATATCGATATAAGCTCCCTGTACAGGATTACATTCAATATCCACGTTAATCATTCCCGCATCCACCATTTCCAGCGCGTCATGAATGGCATCAAAAGAAATGACCTTCACTTTTCCATGCTCCCCGAAACTGACACCCGCTTCCTGCATCGCTTCGATCGCGCCCATCGTCATATCGTCATTCTGAGATACCAACACATCGATATCGGGATAACGGCGGAGCATACCCCGCATTACTTCCTTCCCTTTTATCGCCGTAAAATCTCCTGTGGCGGATTCCAGAATATGCCAGTTTTCATGATTTTTTGCGATCTCCTCAAACCCTCTTGTCCTGCCGATCTCCGCTGTAGAACCTATGGTTCCCTGCAGTACCACGATATTGATCTCGTCAGACTGCCTGCCTTCTGTACGCAGATATCTTTCCAGCCATCTGCCCGCTTTCTGTCCCTCGTTTCTGGCATCCGTCCCGATCCATGTCGTATAAAGGGAATCGTCATCCACATCCACCATACGGTCTATAATGATCACCGGTATCCCCGCATCCTTCGCCTCCTGCAGCACCGTTTCCCAGCCGCTCTCTATCACCGGCGCAAATACGATATAATCCACCCGCTGGGAAATAAAACTGCGGATCGCCTTGATCTGGTTTTCCTGCCTCTGGCGGGCATTATTGAAGATAAGGAAATAGCCCGCATCTTTGGTCAGCGCATCCTGAATCGAAAGAGTATGCGCCGTTCTCCAGCCGGACTCGCTGCCAAGCTGGGATACCCCGACAACGATCAGGTCTTCTTCATCCGAATCAAAAGGCGCCTGCTCTATTTCAATCTCCCGAAAAATGCCGTGACTGATAAAAAGAAAGGGACCGGCACACAGCAGCAGAATACAGATACCGACATGCCCGAAAATTATTTCCTTCACTTTTTCCATGATCCGCTTCATGTGTTTCCCTCTTTTTTATATATTTCCGCATTTTCCTGAAAAACTTCCCCCGGCAGTTTTTCATGCAGCTTTACTGCCGGAATGACAATACTGACTTTCGTGCCGCCGCCTTTTTTCGACTCTATCGTCATCCCGTACTCCATACCGAAGTTCATGCGTATCCGCTCATTTACATTGGCAAGCCCGAAACCCTTTTCTGTTTCTTTACAGGGTTTTCCTATTTCTGTATTGAGCCGTTTCAGTTCCTCTTCATCCATACCCACGCCGTTATCCCGCACACACAGTAATATCCTCTCTTCTTTTGGCGAATCGCCTTCTATCATTTTTCCCGTGATCCATATCTTTCCTTTTGCCCGCTTATATTTAATACCATGATATAAAGAATTCTCCACCAGCGGCTGCAATGTGAGTTTCAATATTTTATATTGATACAATTCCGGTTCTATATCGATCTCATAATCCAGAATATCCTGGTAGCGCACCTGCTGAATCTCCAGATAACCGCGGATATGCTCCTTTTCTTCCCGGATGGAAATATATTCTTTTCCCTTGCTCAGGACCAGCCGGAAAAACTCCGAAAGAGCCACGACCATATCTACCGCTTTATCGGGATCGCCGCCCTCTATCAGCCATACGATTGTATCCAGCGTATTATACAGAAAATGCGGATTAATCTGCTCCTGCAAAAGCCGCAGTTCCGCATGCCGCATCTTTCTCTCATCCTCCTTGATCTGATGCACCATAACTTCCAGATTTTCAGACATGTCATTTACACTGTCCGACAATACTTCCAGTTCGTCCTTCGTCTGCATTTTGGCACGATCCGAGAAATTTCCTTCCGCGATCTGGCTGGTGATCCGGCATAGTTCCTGGATCGGTTTTGTAATACTGTTCAATATGGCGCTGGTGATCAGTATTACCGCAGCAACAATACATATCCCCAGTAAAATACTGATAAAAATGACATGCTCCACTTCTTCGTTCAACTGTATTTTCAACTGTTCAATACTTCTTGTCTGATAATAAATATACTGTTGGATATCATCCTGTATCAGTTCCGTCAGAATATAAATATCGTTATACAGCATGTCGATACTTTCTTCATACTGTCCGTCCGTCTCTTTATTTTGCTTGATATCATTCACTCTGTCTTCCAGTGTATCTATACTCCGCAAAAGACTCTGCAGCCATATCCGGCTTTCCCTGTCCCTTGTCATCGCCAGCAGGTTATTACTCCCTTCCCTGAGTTCCTCGATCAGCTTATACGGGTCCTTAAAAGTCCCGTCCTCTTCGATCGTATCAAAAGTAACATTGCTGACCACCAGTTTATAGAGACTTTCATCCATCTCTTCTTTAAAATTAATATTATAATTATTCGCAACAGTCATACTGCTGACGATCTGGTCATAGGCACGGCTGTAATTTAAAAGCGCCATGATCAGATAGATCGTAATATAAAGGATCGGCACCATTGCCACAAGCACCAGTATGATCAGCTTATTTTTCAGCGGATATTTTATTTTTTCAGCAGTCATGGCAGCTTCCCTATTTATTGTCATCATGCATAAATTATTATTTTCTGACAGGCATCCCCTGCGGCGGGGCTCTGCCGTATTTTTGCTCAATCTTTTATTTATCCATATTTTATCAAGCAGTTTCCCCGAATGCAACCGCGAGATTTTGACAAATGCTCTTTAGTGTGCTAAACTGTTAAAGATTTGTATGAAAATTCAATAAATACAAATTATTATGAGGAGGAAAAATTTATTATGTTGACACAAAGCTGTATTATCCTTGCTATTGTAGTCTATCTGTGCGGAATGCTCTACATAGGCATCTCTTTTTCCAGAAAGAATTCCAATACAGATGATTTTTATCTGGGCGGAAGGACGCTCGGCCCTTTCGTTACCGCCATGAGTGCGGAGGCTTCCGACATGAGCAGCTATCTGCTGATGGGACTTCCCGGACTGGCTTATCTCTCCGGCCTTGCCGATGTGGGCTGGACGGTGATCGGACTGGCGGCAGGCACCTATCTAAACTGGCTCATCGTCTCCAAAAAGATCCGCCGCTATTCCCATGCGGTAGGGGCTATCACCATACCTGATTTCTTTGCCAGGCGTTACGGCGACCGGAAAAATGTGCTGACAGCCATTGCCGCTGTCATCATCATCATTTTCTTTATTCCCTACACCGCATCCGGTTTTTCCGCCTGCGGCAAATTGTTCAGCACGCTGTTCGGCATGAATTACATGGTAGCGATGATCGTATCTGCCGTCATTATCGTAACCTACTGCGCCTTCGGCGGGTTCCTTGCGGTAAGCACCACCGACCTGATCCAGAGCATTATCATGACCATCGCACTGTTTATCGTGATCGGTTTCGGCGTGGTACAGGCAGGCGGCAGTGCAGCGGTAATCGAAAACGCGAAAGCCCTGCCCGGTTATTTAAGCTTCGTACAGACCTATTCCGCCGATACCGGCAGCGCTTCCCCCTATACGCCGCTGACCATCGTATCCACCCTTGCATGGGGGCTCGGATACTTCGGCATGCCCCATATCCTGCTTCGGTTTATGGCGATCAAAGATGAGGAGAAGCTGGCGCTGTCCAGAAGGGTGGCAAGCATCTGGGTAGTCATTTCCATGGCTGTCGCTATTTTGATCGGCATCATCGGTTACGGCATGACACAGGCGGGTGTGATCCCGGCTCTGGAAGACTCCGAAACGATCATTATTCAGATCGCGGGATATTTAAGCAAATTCGGTATTTTTCCCGCTTTGGTGGCAGGTGTGATCATGGCGGGCATTCTCGCTGCCACGATGTCTACAGCCGATTCCCAGCTTTTAACCGCTGCCTCCGGTATTTCCCAGAATATTATTCAGGACTTCTTCGGTATCAAACTGAAAGAACAAACCGCCATGGTCATTGCAAGATGTACCGTCATCGCTATTGCCGTGATCGGCATCTTTTTGGCAAGGGACCCGAACAGCTCCGTCTTCCAGATCGTATCCTTTGCATGGGCAGGCTTCGGCGCAACCTTCGGGCCCGTTGTCCTCTGCGCACTGTTCTGGAAACGCTCCAATAAATGGGGCGCGCTGGCAGGCATGATCTCCGGCGGTATTATGATCTTTATTTGGAAATTCGGTATTGCGAAACTCGGCGGCGCTTTTAATATTTATGAACTGCTGCCCGCATTTATTGTCGGCTGTCTCTTCAATATCGCAGTCAGCCTGCTGACACCTGCACCGGAAGAAGAGATCACGAAAATATTTGATCAGGTAAATAATATACCCTGAATATGAATATAATTGTCCATATGGCAGAGAGGGGTATACTATGAGCTTTGAAACCTACTTCCCGGTATGGGATAAATTAAATACATGCCAGAAAAACCGCATTCTGGATGGACTGACCGCAAGGCAGGTCAAAAAAGGGACCATACTTCACAACGGCAGCATGGACTGCACCGGCCTGCTTCTGGTCAGATCGGGCCAGCTTCGTGCTTTCATTCTTTCTGACGAGGGGCGTGAGATCACTATCTATCGCCTGTTTGACAGGGATCTATGCCTGTTTTCCGCCTCCTGCATGGTTCGTTCCATTCAGTTTGAAGTGACCGTTGAGGCGGAAAAGGACACCGAACTGTGGCTCATCCCGACTGAGATCTATCAGAGTATCATGAAGGAATCCGCCCCGGTGGCAAACTACACCAACGAACTGATGGCATCCCGCTTTTCCGATGTGATGTGGCTGCTCGAACAGATCATGTGGAAAAGCCTTGATAAACGTGTTGCGGCATTTTTACTGGAAGAATCTTCCATCAATGAAACCAGTGAATTAAAAATTACCCATGAAGCCATTGCCAATCATCTTGGCTCCCATAGGGAAGTCATCACCCGAATGCTTCACTATTTCCAGAACGAGAAAATGGTCAGGCTGTCCCGCGGGACAGTGACCATTTTGAATAAGGAAAAGCTGGAGGCATTACAGGATACATAAAAAAAATTTATTTACTTATCCATTCCGCAGGCATATGCTGTCCCAATCGGCACACGGTCATGCATGACTGCATCATAGAAACGAAAACCGCCGGAGAAATTCCAGGCTTCATAGCCGTTCCCTTCCAGAATCCGGCTGGCAATATAGCTGCGCAGCCCACTCTGGCAGATGACATAGACCGGTTTTTCTTTTTCGATCTCTCCCAGCCTCTCCCGCAGTTCATCCACAGGGATATTGATAAATCCTTCGATATGTCCGTCTTCAAACTCTTCCTTTGTTCTTACATCCAGCAGGGTGATGCTGCCGTCATGAGGTAATTTCTCCATATCAGCCAGATGCCACTGCTTCAGCATGCCTCCGGCGATATTGTCGATCATAAAGCCAGCCATATTCACAGGATCTTTTGCGGAAGAATAGGGCGGTGCGTAGGCAAGATCAAGATCTTTCAGCTCTGTTGCCCTCATGCCTGCATGAATGGCGGCAGCCAGTACATCAATGCGTTTATCCACACCCTCAGCCCCCACAATCTGGGCTCCCAGCAGACGATAAGTTTTCTTTTCAAAGACCACCTTCATGGTCATCACTTTGCCGCCGGGATAATAACCTGCATGACTCAGAGGAGAGAGAATGACCGTATCTGCATCCAGTCCTGCTTTTTTCGCGTTTGTCTCATTGATGCCGGTGACAGCGGCCGTCAAGCCAAATACTTTGATGACTGAACTGCCCTGACTGCCCGGATAACGGCTGTCGCCGCCGCAGATATTGTCTGCGGCAATACGCCCCTGTCTGTTGGCAGGGCCTGCCAGAGAAATCAGAGCATCCTCGCCGGTCACATAATGCTTTACCTGCACCGCATCTCCTATGGCATAGATATCCGGCATTGATGTCTCCATCCGGTCGTTTACAACGATGCTGCCCCTGATGCCAAGTTCCAGACCGGCTTCCTTTGCCAGCGTCGTATCAGGCGTGACACCGATAGCCAGCACCACCATATCCGCATGAAGGGGCTCGCTGTCTTTCAAAAGAACATCCACACCCTCTTCTTTTTCTTCAAAGCCTTCCACGGTATAACCCAAAGCCAGCTTCACACCATACTTGCGCATTTCACCGTGAATCATGGACGCCATATCCGCATCAAAAGGATTCATGAGCTGTTTAGGACGCTGAACGATAGTCACATCCATACCTGTCTCCCGCAAATTCTCTGCCAACTCCAGACCGATGAAGCCGCCGCCTGCCAGAACCGCGGACCCGGGATTATGTTTGTCGATATACGTCTTGATCCGAAGAGTATCTTCCACAGTGCGAAGGGTAAACAGCCTGTCAATCCCTACACCGGGCAGCCTCGGCTGTGTTGGTCTTGCACCGGGAGACAGGATCAGTTTGTCATAACTTTCCTCGAACTCCTGACCGGTTTCCAGATTCTTTACGGAAACAGTTTTGCGTTCCGGGTGGATGGCTGTTACCTCGTGATGCACCTTCATATCCACACGAAAACGGGAAAAGAAACTCTCAGGCGTTTGCAAAGTCAGATCTTCCGGGTCGGTGATCACATCGCCGATATAATACGGCAGACCGCAATTTGCATAGGAGACATATCCCGAACGCTCAAAGACAATGATTCTGGCATGTTCATCCAATCTTCTGATTCTTGCTGCTGCTGTGGCACCGCCTGCCACACCTCCTACAATGACAACCTTCATGTTATTGTTCCACCTTTCCTGAATAAGCGGCAATACCGCCGATATTGTTTACATTGGAATATCCCATCCGCTGCAGTATGGCTGCTGCCTGACGGCTGCGGGAACCGGAATAGCAATACACAAACAGCGGAGTCTCTTTACTTTTTGCCACAGAAGCTACTCTGTCCATGCTCTGAAGCGCTACATTGACACTGCCGGGAATATGTCCCTCCCGATATTCATCCGGAGTTCGTACATCCAGCAAAACAGCACCGGGAAGCGCCCTGTATTCTTTTACCCCCTGATCAATGTCCGGTTGTTTCAAAAAATCTAAAAATCCCATTATAGTACCTTCCTTTTTCTTTTATGCCTTCATTATAAATGAAAACAATATCGGTTTCCGTGATGATATCACCTAACATTCGTTGCCGGACCTGTAAAAACCGCGCTTCCATCATTTTGAAAGCGCGGTTTTTACAGGTTTTATCCTTAATTTCTCCGGTATTTAATAAAATGCCTTTTTATTTTCAATCCTCATTAAACGGTACCAGCATTCCATGCAGTACATATCTGGCATCCTCGTAAACATATTCACAGGTAGATAACAGCACATACTTTCCGTTCGGATCCGTCTCTATATCCGCACGGAAGTCCGAGTTGGCACGTGCCATCTGCAGATAATCACTCAATTCCCGGCATGGTCCCTGAAAAATCGTGTAGGTATCCGAAGCCGCCGGCGTTGTATACCCGCTGAATAGTTTTATCTGGTAATTCTGTTCCGGCGTCAAAAGCCAGAACACCGGATGTTCTTCATAATATTCCTGATCCGCCCAGTTTCTGAGCGTCGCAAACATGGAACCATTCTTCATATGATGTCCGTAAATGATCGTATTGGAATCCGCAAACCCCGGTGTATTAAGCGCCTCAACAAATATGGAACCTGCCCGGTTCTCCGTCCTGTCATATGTATGACTCAAATAAAAATCATTATCTTCTCCCTGCAGCACCGGATAATTAATATCCGTCCCTTCACAATAGATCCAGCCTACCACATCACTGTTTACACTCTGCAGCGCCGCGAAGTCCACGGTGATCGGCACACTCTCCGCCGTCTTTTCCCCCATATCCTCCGAAGAGTCTTCTTTCCCTGTTTTCACCGTAAACTTTGATGCAGACTCTTCATATAACTTATCTGTCATACGGTATCCCAACAGGATCTGCAGAAGAAACGCCAGAGAGGAAAAAAAGATGATGCATAATATTATTGTCAGAACTATCCTGATTTTTTTATTCATTATTTATAGCAAACTCCTATGATACTTTAATAAATTTTCTTAATGTTTATACGCTTCAAGCCGCTTTTTCATATTCTTCGATACTTTTTACCGGAACAGTTCCCAAAGAAACGACATCGCCATAAGAATTCAGAAAGAATTTACGTTTCTGAAGATAATATAACAAAATTCCATTTACTTGACAATCATTTAATAATATCAAACTGATAAGAGGCTCGAAAACAGGGGCTGTCACAGCGCCCCCTTCGTTTCCTTCAATTTATTTTCCAACACCTCTTTCAGATCCCTGCGGTTTCTCTCCCGCATCCTGCCCGCCAGCATATTCAGCATGGCGCCGCAGGCCGCAAAACAGATCATGTACATCTTTCCGATCGTGCCGGTAAGGAGCGCCATCACGCCTCCCAGCACCGGGATATGGTATGTCACGCGCCCGATCAGATCTTCATAAGGAATTTTGTTCATATCCGCCTGCTCATTGGCATCCCCCTTTGTCTCAAACCAGCCTTCCACAATCTGGTTTTGCAGGACGCGATGACAGACCACCGCCCCTTCCGAAAAACCGCCGCTGCCTTCCATATCCTCCGCCGGAAGTGCCTCCTGCCAGTCTCCTGTTCCGGATTCCGCACCGGATAAAAGATCATCCTGCCCGCTTCCTGCCCCGGGCATCGATACATTCCGCCCTGCCTCCTGCGGATACCCTCTGCGGAAAGCGATCACCTCCCCCTCCTGCACATCCTCAGGCGCTGCGGCTTTCACATAAATAGCGCTTCCCACCGGGATTTCCGGTTCCATGCTGCCGCTGACAACATTATATATCTCATACCCCGTCAGCTTCGGCACCGTAATGGGAATACACACCGCGATCACGCTGATCAGGATCAATGTCCCGGATACACTGCAAAGAGCGGGAAGAAGCTTCCCGCCCTTATGTCCGGAACGATATTCAGAAGTATCGTTATTTTTACTCATCTTCGCCCGTTCCTTTTTTCTTTCTCTTAAACATTAAGAACCATGCTGCCGCTACAACCAGCACCGCCATCGACACGATCCCGACGATCACCGCAGGGGGCAGATTCACAAAGAAGGAACCCGGTTCACTTCCTATCCCCGAGCCGCCGCCGTTTGATCCCGGCACATTGGCAAGCGGGACCTCCTCATCGTCCAGGTCAACCAGTTCCTGCGGCTCTTCCGCCGCTGCCGCCTCTCCGGCATCTCCTGCGCCCGCTGCTCCTGTATCTCCCGGAACAACCGTTACACCGCCGCCTGCACCTGCCGCATCTGCCCCGCCGCCGGGAACAACTACGGGTGTTGTATTTGTAGTATTCACTATTTCTTCATCGTATATTGTAGTATCTCCGCCACCGCCGCCGGTTCCGGTCGTCACACGGGTATAACGGAAAGTAAATACATTCTGCGTTTCATCCGCCGCCAGTGTTTTTGTCAGACTGTAAGCCTGCGGCATATATCCCTCGATATAGAGATATGGCACGATCGGCTTATCACCTATATTTCCTTCGTAGGTCCTGCCGGGTGCAAGGGCATTTCCATTTACATCCAGATAGTTTACGGTATAACTTACCATATCCCCTCTTACGCCATAGACAACAACATAATCCATATCACTGTCTACTGTAACAAAGCTGGGATTACTCAACATATCACTGTTGTCTGAACCGCTTGGCTTGATTCCCTTTACATAATATTTTTGATACTCGCTGCCATCTTCAGCTATTGCAGGTTTCACTGTTATATCATCCAGATTGAAAGCATTACCCGTATAATCCTTTTCCAGCAGCCCGTCTGTAAATGTTCCCTGTTTTCCTGCAAAAACACGTATTTTATAAGTATACGCCTGGGGTTTGGCATGCACAGTCATCCCCATCGAAATCACAAGAGAGAGCATGATCGCCAATGTTGCCAGAGCACCGAAAATTTTTTTCATTTCACAGCACCTCCCTCTTCTTTCTTCCTGTCATTCAGGGCAAAAAATGCCAACAACAGCAACAATGACCCGCTGATGCATGTTGCCAGAACATACGGAAACAGATTCTTTTCATCGCTGGTCGCTACAATTTCCGTATTTCTTGCGAGAGGTACACCGTCTTCATCAAGATAAACAACTTCATTATTGACAACTTCCCTTTTTATTGTTCTGTGGTGCGTTTTTCCACCGCCGCCGCTGCCGCCGGAACTCTGCGGCTGGGGTTCAACCGCAAAATTCATTGACAGGTTAGCCACCTTATCCTGATAACTGTTGCCCTGCGTCTCCCCATCCAGTTCAACCGTCAGCATTACTTTGGCGCCCTGCCCGCCGGCAAGTCCCCCCAGATAGAAATAATCGTTCAGTTTATTATCCTTTTCAAGCTCTTTCAGCCCGTCACTGTTCTCGCCGCCTACTTTCTGGCTGGTAAATAATACGGTCTCCGTTCCCGCCGGATCAACATAAGCCAGTTTATAGCCATAAGCGCCGCCTGATGCCCCCGCCTCTTCCATACTGTCTATGATCGTATTTTTCATATACCAATGTGTAGTATTATTATATTGATTTCCCAATATAACGCTGACAGTGATCTTATCTCCCGGCTGCATTGTTGATATCCGGTCATTTATCATACTGCTGCCGCCCAGATTATCCTCTACCCTGCCGGCTGGCGTAAATATCACGTTCCAGTCTCCCTGAGGCACATTACTGTCGCCCGTATCCGTATTCCCCGTAGCATATGCCGTCATGGTTCCGGAAATAAGCAGTCCCACAAGAAGCATAAGGCAAAACATCTTTTTTTTCATACTCAGCCTCCTTATCATTTAAAATTCAGGCTGCTTAAAACGCCATCTTCATCTGCACCGCTGTTATCCACTTCACGTCCCCAGGAGCTTAAGATCGCATCCGCCGCATTATGTGTCTGAACCGCATCCACATCTACCTTAATCCGGAATTCAAGTCCCTGATAATCATAAGAAACTCCGTCACTCTCTTTTGTAACAATCTCGGCTACAGCAGGATCAATACGCAGACTGTCCGCAAAATCCACACTCTCGCCGCTTCCCAAAGGCTTTTTATAATAGATCACGGTTCTTTCCTGCGTAGAAGCCGCAGTGTCTTCCTCCCAGCCGTTTTCCAATAACAAGTTCAGATCTATGTAACCCGGATATACATCCTGTTTCTTATTCTCACCATCCACCCAATATTTATAAATCGTAACCCGGACATACTGGTCAATCTCACCGGTATTTTGAACACTTAACTTTTCCGCATACTTTACTCCGACTTTTATTTTTTCGCCGTCAGGTATAAGATTCTCCAAAAGTGCTTCAGGATTTGAAACAGCCTCATTTTCACCGGTTTGTTCTATAAGTGTTACATCTATCGTCTGTGTTTCCAACTCTGTCATATGGTTTTCGGAATAATATGTCAGCGCCGCCCTTGCTCCTCCTACCGATGAAAACAATAACAGTACCGCCGCTGCTCCGAATACCGCCAGCGTTACTTTAGGAGAAGAAATAAACTTTCTGAATTTTTTCATGATTCATCTCCTCCTTCCGTCTGCCCGGGCTCAGCCGGTTCCTCCGGTACTTCCGGTGAAACCGTCTCCTTTGGATCTGTCGGGAACTCGCTCTCCTGCTTTACACTATAATTCCAGTCGGGCATCGGATTTCCTTCATCATCCAGTTTCACGCTGCCGTCTTCCATATACTGCACCGCCGGTGTTCTCTCATAGATAACCACTACATTAAACGCATCTTTATCCGTTGCATCCTGCGGTACGCCTTCAATCTTTATATCCAGACCGGAAGTTGTTTCACCGACTCCCAAAGCAACATGATACTCATAATAATCGCCGTTTTTTGTCCAACCGGTACCACTGTAGGTAAGCGGATACAGTCCCCCGCTGAAAGCCCTTACGCGAACATATACAGGTACTTCACCGGTATTTCTGATCGTAACATGTTTTGTCCAGTCACCAAATGTTTCCGTAATCTCTGTATCAGGCGCGCCTACCTCCACCGCATAACCGCCGACAGACGAAACATTGTCTGTAAAATATGCAAGCGCGCTTCCCGCCCCAATACTCAAGGGAAGAACAACAGCCGCTGCTGCAAGAATCATTTTATTCAGCTTCATCTTCTCATCCTCCCTTCATTTTACTGCTCAGGTGTCTCAGGCTGTGCCTGCGCCGGTTTTGGATCATTCCACGTCCATCCGTCTGCGCCATGCGTAAAACTGTTTGTCACAATATCGCCGCTGGTACCGATACCGTTACTGTTATTGGTAAAAAATACATTATTTTCTATCGTTCCATCTTCTCTGTCCGCTTCAGCAACAATGCTCTTTACCTCTTCACCGCTCACCGTAAATGCCGCACCGGAATAAACTTCCGTGACAGTTACCTCGGCTCCTACAGGAATCACCTTTGAAAGTGTGACAGAACCTGTCGCCCTCCCTTCATAAGGAATCGCTGCCACATTGCTGTAAACAATTTCATCATTCAGGGTCGCTTCAATCTGAAACACACAGCCGTCTCCGCCGGCTATCACGGCATCCTTGGATACCGTAAATGTTTTACCGATCTGCAGAGATGTAAGTCTGGACGCCTGTTCCGATTTCAGTGTTGCCGTTACATCACTGCTCCATTCCAGGTCATTGTCAGCCGTATTAAAACTTCCGGCCGGTGCACTTCCCCGGCTTGGAAGGGCAATCAACTCCGGCAGATAAGTATAAACATATTCATCGGAATAAGCCATCGTGGCAAGCTGTTTATCCGTTCCTTCCCCCACCTGCGTAGTGTACTGTGCCACATTCATGCCTGAACCATGTGCTACTACCAGATACATTCCCGGATCGATTCCCGGAATTTTCAGCGTATTTTCCCCGGAATTCATAGTAGCTGTCCTTGAAGGTTCCTGTGCAGGCCCTTTTACCGTTACCTTTGTCCCGTCTTCCTTTGTCTCTTCTTTTTCCTCTACCGCCAGCGCTATTTTCGCCACATCCTGCGCCATCGTTCTGTACAGTGCATTACCGCCGTCACTGACCGACGCGCCGTTTTCCTGTTCCTTCGCCGCTTCTAAGGAAGCTGCAAGTTCCGGCGTGTCATATGGTGCGTTCAATGCCAATGTATATGCATCATATCCCGGCAGATCCTCTGCATTTGCCACCTTATACAGGTCCACCACTATATCAGCCTGTGCCGTACTGTCCGATGCCCGCTTTATCGTTAAACTGCAGCTTTCCGGCCTCACCAGTTCCGGTGACGCTTCCGCTCTCCCGACTGACCATGCAGGCAAAGCCAGTATCACACTTGCTGTCACGGCAAAGGCAGTCAAAGTACGTTTCCACTTTCCTATACCCGATCGCTTTTTATCATACACGGCCTATCTCCTCCTTTATTTACTCTTTCTTTTTATGTTTCTCTGCTTCCTGTTTCAAGTTATCCGGTTATTTGTTACTCTTTTGTTTCCTGTTCTTTTATACTCTCCCCAGTCACTTTGGAGGAATCCTGCAGCTTTCTGCCAAGTTCCGCAACATCCTGCGTGCTGATTTTCAGCGGCTTTTTGCGATAAGCAAAGAGCGATATAAGCAGCAGGACAAACAACATCGGAATCGCAATCGCCGGAGCCGCTATGTAAGGCGGTATTTTGGTCGCTTCCTTATGAATCACAATGGCTCCCTGCACATTTTCAATTCTGTGCCCCCTCACTAACAGCCGATGGCTGTTGATACCGTAAGGAGTACAGGTCAACAGGGTGCAGTAATCCTTTCCCTGTGTTACATTCAATGCCTCCATCTGTGTCGGCTCCACGATCAGGATCTGGTCTACCTCATAAGTCAGAACCTGATTCAGGATCGTGATCGTAAAGGTATCCGTCACTTCCAGCCGGTCAAGATCGGTAAACAGTTTCGCCGAAGGAAGGCCCCTGTGAGCGGAAATTACACTGTGCCTGCTTTCCCCGCCGATCGGAAGGCTGGAACCCTCCAGATGTCCTGCCGCCACATTCAGTACTGACTCGCTGGTTCCGTGATAAATGGGCAGTTCCACCCCGATCTTGTTGATCGAGATATAGCCTATGATACCGTTTCCTGCCACATCCAGAACATTGTTATAAGCTTCCGAAAGCCGTTCACTTTCCGAAAACGGAGCGCTCAACCCCCGCAGCTGTTCATTGTAC
Organism: Lachnospiraceae bacterium; assembly: GCA_910573755.1. GTDB lineage: Bacteria > Bacillota > Clostridia > Lachnospirales > Lachnospiraceae > 1XD8-76. The sequence continues at coordinate 67,293 of CAJTBO010000003.1, forward strand.
TGTTCTGCCTCCGCAAATAAAACTTCGTAGTCGGTTTCATCCAACTCTGCCACAACAGCATCATAGTTAGCAATCGCCCGTGTCTGATGAAATGAATTCCAGTAATCGCTGATGGTTGGATACAGCATTACGCTCAATCCGATCAGCAGTATCACCACCAGAATAATGGTTGAAAGAGATCCTTTTTTCCTTTCTCTCTTTCGGACTTTTTCTTTATTTTTCATCGGTTTCCCCGCCGGTTACTATTTCAGTTTGCTTTAAAATATAATTTTACTTTCTGCTGACGTTAGCCGGATTTTATAGTACAAATTATGTACTTATCCGTTGTTCACCGCACACCACGGGAAGGTGTCAGCCAGGTGCGGTATCTTCCGGAGCGCGGGAGACTCCGTGCTCCGGAAGCTTATTTCATATTTTTATGTACGCGTTCTGTCTCAATCAGAAACATTTACCGTTCCTGTTTATTCACGTGCGCTCATACGTTTTTTTGTGATCAGGAGAACACATGCACCGAGTACCATGATACCGCCGACTACGTAGAAGATTGTTGTACCGATGCCGCCGGTGGAGGGAAGCTGTACGCCTGCATAGTTTTGGATATCTGTAGTAAATACGAAATCACTTTTTGTCCAATCGTCGATATCATTTACTGTAACGTTCTCCCCATCAACCGATGCAGAAATAACAATTGTCTTATTCTCCATCTTATTATAGCCATCCGGAACAGTTGTCTCTTCTAATATATATGTACCAGCTTTCAACCCGTCAAATACAAAGTTCGTCTTACCTTCTCCTGCTTCTATAGTAGCCACCACAGTTGTACCATCTTCTGCATATAAAGTAAATCCGGCTCCGTCTAATGCTTCCCCGTCTTCGTCTACTTTATCAAAATCCAACGCAAAAGTATAAACCTTTACAATATCCGTAGTTGTTTTACCAACTCCCTGTGTATCACCATTATTGCCAAATTCCAGACTTGCACTATTCTTTGCAACTTCACCGGAAGTGACACCAGCATCTAATGTCGCTGTATATGTTACGATAATCTTTGCACCCGGTACCCTTGCCTCATTACCAATATCACTCATCGAAACTGTGATATTTTTGCCTTTGACATTCAACTCATATTCACCAGATTTATATTCTACCGCTTCAGCACTGTCACTAACTTTATAAGCAACTTTTAAAGAACCAGTATCATAGGACAAATTATCAGATAATTCATCTGTAAATGTCAACTGATAGGATTCATAATCTGCAACGTCTTCCTTCATTGTCGCTGTCAATGTAAACGGAATATGATCTCCTGATGCATAATCCACTGTTGCATCCTTACCGTCAACCGTTTTCTCAAAATCAGGTATTCTGGAAACCTTAGGTTCAATCTCAATATCTCCACCAACATTTACAATAAATTTGGAAACCTGATCTGCTCCTTCAGAAACTTTGCTCACATCAATAACCAGATAATATCCGCTTGCAGGTAAAGGCGCAGATGTCTCTGTATGAGTCAACTCTGCTACCGGTTCACCCTCCACGGTGATATCTGTTGCAAATTTATTGGCATCTGTAATTGTTTTTGCTTCCGCATACGCCGTGTTACTACCATCCCCATGATAGTTTTTACCATACTCAATATCTGAAAGAATCTTTCCCGTAGAATCTAATGTACCTGTAAAAATCTGATATACTTTGTATGTATGATTTTCAGGAATCACAGCACCTTCCTTAACACTTATGCTGTAAGTTTTCTCAGAACTATCATCTCCCCCGGTTCCGTCTACTGCCATCGCTGTCATACCCATAGCTAAAACCATAACTACGGCTAAGAACAGGGCAGCTAATCTTTTCATCTTTTTCATAATCATTTCCTTTCTGCTTTTCAAGCCCTTGCTTTTTGTTGCTTTTGTTACTATTTATTATTACTTTTTGTGATCTTTCCCTCAGGCTTCGCATGTAAGATTTTCCACAATCTGATTTCAGTACAAGGCCTAAGTATTTTATATTGGTCTCTATATCCGGCGCATCCTTGCGTCGAGTGGAGGCTGTATTGCACTTCCGCTGTGCCTAATTTAAACCTCCTTTCTCTCTTTTGCGCCTCATACTAAGACCATACATAAGACCGACTGCGATTACCGCAAGCCCGCCGAATGTATACGCTGCGGTGCCGGGGCCACCGGCTTCGGGGAGTTCGAGCCCCATAGAGTTACTAACAATGATATTTTTATTATCAGTGTTGAGCTTAGCACTCCCATCAGGTATAGATAACCTTAACCCCTCCCCACTCAAATAATTTATGTTAAACATGACAGGTGTTGTCAATAACACATAACCTTCTGGTGGTTCTATTTCTGTCAGATAATATGATCCTATTCCTAATGACGGCAATGCAGCTGTACCCGTCTTTTTTTCAGTCACTATTCGGGTTGCCGCTGTCTTATCCTTTACCCATCCGGTAACTATTCCATCATTTATTTTTGCATATTCTGCCTGATCACCTGTGCCTCTGCCGAGAATAAAGACTGCACCGCCCAGTTTCGTATCCTGATTCTGATCACCTATTTTTGTAAGTGTTATTCCGTCCAGTGAACCTTTCACATTTATTACTTTTAAGCTATAGGATGTCGGTGTTGTTCCAGCCACGCCCACAGGCTCTAAGTTATACTCACCATCTGTTCCGTTTGCCGTTATTCCAGTTCCGTCTACTGTTAAGGTGATAGTACCGACCGCCTGATAACCTTCAGGCTGCTTTGTCTCAGTCAGCGTGTAAGTGCCATAGGGGAGTTCCAAATTTTCTGCCACTACGCCACTTGCCCCTGAAGTATAATCTTTTTCCTCAAAAGCGTAATTCCCCTGTGCCATTAATGTATCGGCAACTAAAGTAAATACCGCATTATCCAGAGGATCCCCTTTCTCATCCACCTTGACAATATCTATTGTCTGTTTAGCAATCTCATTAGTAATAGTTGTTATTGGTCCGGATTGCACCGCTGTCACATCTTCCTGTGTTTCTCCTGCGGTTTCGGAAGCAGGATATAGCTCTATCTTTCCTCTGTTATTCTCAAATGTCACCTTATAAATCTGTTCCGACAACTCATATCCAACCGGTGCATCTACTTCCTTCATATAATAAATGTTCTCTGTCAAACCTGTGAATCGTATTTCGCCATTACCGGAAGATATTGCTTCCGCAAGCGCCTCGCCGTTACAACCGGAATCATCTTTTGCATATAAAGCGAATTTTGCACCGCTTAAACGATTCCCATCCCCATCGGTTTTAGTAAAGCTGAGACTATTGCCGCTATTTACACTGTTACGAACGGTTATTGTTCCTATTCCGGTTCCATCACTTTCTTCATAACTCAATCCATCAACCGCCACATCATAGAACCGATAACCATCAACGGAATCCGCCCCGGGGTCACGATAAGTATCTCCTATAGCCGTCTCAAGAAGTGTATATTCTGCTTTCACACCATTTACATATACAGGATAATCTTTTGCAAAATTATAAGTCCATTCATTCTCTTCCTTTAGCTCTACTGCTTCTTCAAGTTTTTCCGTCCCTCTCCAAAGTTCCACCTTAACAGATTCTACATATTCCGATGAAGTATTTCCCCAGTCTTTTACAGCCTTTATTTTCATCACGGCAGAAGACTCATTAGATATATCCAGCCTGTAAGCTCTTTCCCCAATCGGCTTTATTCCCGTACCTGTAACACCTCCGTCCGTCCCTATTTCAAAGCCGATCCTTTTTTTGATATATCCTGACGGACAATCTACTTCCTCCAAAGTATATTTTCCGGGTTTTGCACCTTCCACGCCATGAATTGTCAGATATCCATTACTATCTACCGCTAAGACTTTTGTTTCAACTGCTCCATCATTTGAATATAAATAGTAATCCGCACCATTTTTATATACCGTCTGAATCGTCTCATCTTTTATCAGGTTAAAAGTTACCCCTGTCAGACCCGCATTTGAAGTCTTATCGTACTTCCAGACGGTAATCGCATTTTTGGGCAGGTAACTATTCCTCAAATTTACAGTCTGGAAACTTTCATAAGGTAAATCCGAAGCATAACTTTCTGTTTTTACCTGTACGCCCGCACCCGTATAATCTCTCCAGGGACCTTCCGTCACCTGATTTCCGTTGCTATTAGAAATACGATACTCTGATAATGTAGCGATATTTTTGTTCCCATTATAAACATAATTATTTTCTTTTACTGTAAAAGTTTTGTCTGCCGTTAAGCCCAACTCCCAAATATATGTAACTTCACTGCCGTTCTCTATCTTTTCACTGTATCCCAAATCGTTATTTGGGGCTCCTGCATTTTTATCATGTAATTTCAAAATGTAAGCAGGAGACGACTGCCCTTCTGTAACTGTAATATTAAAATCTTTTTCTACCGCACTAATAGCATTCTTATCACCATAAAAAGTTTTAGCAACGACCAATTTCCCCTGTTTACGAACCAGCACTCCATCCACATGCCATTGATCCGTTGTATCATGTTTAAATACACACCAGCGAACCGTGAAATTATCAGTTGTTATATCTTCTTTTTTTACAAGGTTTCCGTCAATCTTTATATTCGCATCAGTATCCCGTAATTCCCTCAATACTTCTTCGTCTGTGGGAAATTTTGCTAACTTATAAGTCCAGTTCTGACCATTAGTTCCAGTTACTTCTACACCTGTTGCCAGGCTTCGAATCTCTTTGTCAATCTCTGCTGTCACTTGCAGTTCTCCATTTGAAGCTTTAGCTACCAGAATCCTTCTCTGACTGCCTTGTACATCTGTATAAATAACCGGTACGTATTTTACGCCTTGATTTCCTATACTGATCTGCTCATATATTCCATTGGTTGTAGTTTCTGCTACTTGTGTTGTAAAATAACTACTGTCAGGCACATTGGACGTTTCATCTGTTTCCTGAATCTCACTATTCAAGGCAATAAAAAATCTGACTTTAGGTAACACTAATTCTGTCTGAAATTGCTTTACCTCTTCCCAGACAGGCGTCAATTTAATAATTTTTACGGTATCACTACCTTCCTGTGATACAGAATACTTTTCAGCCTCCTCTTTTCCAATAATGCCGCTTTCTATCTTTTCACCTGTACTCGTCTCCCAACCCTGAAAATCAAAGTATCTGTAATCTCCACTGGTTTTATCCTTCGCCAGCTTATATTCAACAGGCCATGTAGTATATGGAAATCCCACCCCTGCTTCACTATCACCCGCATCCGTTACGGTGCCATCTGATATCTGGTCTATAACAAAATGATTTTCAGCGTTCTTAGTATTACCATATTCGAGCTCCTCCAGTTCAGCGGTTTCAAATTCAAAATCTTCATATACCACCTCATATTTATTAGTAATATCTTGCACTTTAATCGGTATAAAAGCCTCATAACCTTCAGGATCCATTATCAAAATGTCATATCTTACTTCTCCTGTTATTCCTTGACTAGCTGCTGTTACCTCCAATTCCCGATCATCAATTATTTTCCCAATACAAAGACCCATATCGAGAGAAGAAACCATGATTTTTTGAACCTCACCACCGCCTTCTATAATAAAACGCAGCCTAATAGTTTCTTCTGAAGACATAGAAACAGCCGGATATTCATATACATCTTTTTTAAGAGCAATTTCTACTATTCTTACATTCGAATCCCCATCCCTGGGCACCGCAAAAAATGTTCCGGATGGAGAAAAACTGCTCTGGCTAAACCCAAATTCTTTTCCTCCCCTGACATCCGCATCCATGATCTCAATTTCGCCATTATCCGGAAAATGAACTGCATATCCGGTCTGTTCTTCATCCTCTGTGATGACATCATCGTAGTTGATCTTTACTGCAACTTCTGTCTTGGGCTCAATTTCTTCCCCGTCAACCAGAATCACAATATCAAAGAGCCGCGCAAATGTTATTTCCATTTCCTGCCCGTCTTCATTTGCAGGCAGAGCCTCGGCCATCTGCTCATAATACTCTTTGTAACTATCACTTTCCTGCTCTATTTCTTCTACTTTCAGTTCTGCATTTTCCGGTATTTCAGCTTCTGCGCCATAAGATACAATAATTTCATAGTCATCCCCCTTCGCGGTAAGAGTGCCTTCCTTAAACCCTTCCGGAACAACAACTTCTTCTTCCGGCTTCTCCTCACCCTCTTCGAGTCCGCAAATCAAAACCTTCTGGATCTCATAGCAGGAATCGTCATGGACATGATCACTCCCTGCTGCTCCCTCGCCCTCTTCGAGTCCGCAGACCAACGTCCTTTCACCGCCGCTTACACTGTAGCAGTCACCGCCGTGACTATGCTCTTCCCTGTCGCAGGTCAGTTTCGACTCCTCGTGCTCCACTGTCTCTTCAACCGTCGTCTCATTTCCTTCCTCATCCGTCTCGGTATGGCTCACGGTTTCGGTCACGGTCTCGGTCGTATAACAGGAATCGTCATGGCTATGCTCTTCCTTATCGCAAGTAAGTTCCTCTGTTCCGCCGCTCACACTGTAACAGGAATCATCATGGACATGCCCCTGCTCCTCTTTTGCGGCATCACATATCAACACTTCTCTCTCTTCATAACAATCGTCCGTATGAACATGCGCAGATGAAGCCTCCATATCCTCAGAAACAGATGCCTCCTCCAAATGCACTTCCACTTCCTCATTATCTGCCGTTACGGCGATACCCTTATACTTCAGAGCTCCCGCTGTTCCTATTGTTACTATTACTGCCAAACAGAGAAAGACCGCCAGCCAACGCTTATAGTTTTTCTGTTCACGCAAGAATCTTTCTACCTGTTTCGAAATGTAAGATTTCATTGCGCTCCTCCTTCCTTCTATCCATCCTTGCTTATTTCACCGCGCCCAGTTCTGACAGGGGCCATACCCTGAACAGAATCTTTCCTACTACCACTTCGCTGCCTACGCAGCCCACCGCCGTGTTCCGGCTGTCTATACTTGTCGCCCTGTGGTCTCCCATCACAAAGCATCTTCCATCGGGAACCTGATACGGCAGGTCAATATTACATTCTCCCAACGCTTTATCCGATATATATGGTTCGTCAAGGCGTTCGCCGTTAACATATACATTGCCGTTTTCATCGATGTCAACCCAGTCCCCCGCGTAGGCGATCACCCGCTTGACGAGGATATTGTTGTTATAGTAAAAGGCTATTACATCGCCGGTTTCAAATTTGGAGCGGTTCACAGCGATCACTATATCACCGTCCCGCAGAGTGTCCGTCATCGATTCCCCGCTGATCTGCAGTACCGGCAGTATCAAAACTGCCACCAGCACCGCCGCCGCCGCAACTACGATAAGGGAAAATATCGTGCTTTTCAGCACTTTTCCATAGCTGTTTCTGTACTGCTCCTTTTTCAGTGCTTCCTCTATCTGCTCCAGACTTGGAAGTTTGATCTGATCCTCCGGCTGTTCACTGTTTCTCTTTCTATTCATCTTTCTTTTCACACCTTTGTTTCAGATTATAAATATACTGATCGGCCGCTTTCTGCGCCGCTTCAAAAACTTTGTTAAGCCTCAACGCCGCCTCTGCGATGGAACCCGCCTCTTCAAGTTCGATCTGCCTGTTCGCCCGCCATGTCTTCATTATCTCCCTCATCTTGGTAATACGGGCATCTTTCTCATCCAGACGGCTTTTCAGTTTTTCTATTAACTCATCTTTTTCGTCCAGTTTGGCTTTCAGCCTTTCATTGCCCGCCTCTGTCTCTTCTAATGACGCGGATAATTTTGTAATCTGTTCCTGTAATTCCGCCGCCTCTCTTCCCTGTGCCAGAAGAAGTTGAAGCAGATCCTGTTTCCGGAGTTTATGTAACTCTTTCTCTGTCATAATATCCGCCGTTTCTTTCATATGAATTCTTTTTCATAAAAGGGAAAACTTTACAGAATCTTATAGAAGAGCCTCCCCCTTTTATGCTGTTATTAATGAAGTGTGGGGCAACCCACCTAAATGGGTCAGAATTTTTATAATTTTTTTATATTTTTTTATTTTTGATATATTGCACAAAATTTTTCTTTTTATTTTTGATACTATCGGTTATTATTTCTTATATTTGAAATGTGGGGATTTGAAAAAGACCTGTTTAAATGATAAAAAAATCCCAAAATATAAATTTGAGATTTTTCTTTTTAATATATGCTTTCTATTCTTATATATTTTTATCCTTATATGTTTTTTATTCTTCAGATACTTTCTTAAGTTTTTCTATCTAAACCTCTACTTATTTTTCAAGCTGCTCCCGTACTTTCTCCACTTCCTCCACCGTACAACTGCGGGATTCGGCTATTATCTTATTATCTGTCTCGCCCTGCTGGATTTTACTGTAGATGTTCAGGACTCTTTTGCTACCGATCTCGATCCCTTATTCTTTACCGATTTCAATCCCTTTCTCCATTCCGATTGCTTCTCCGTCCTCCCGCAGCGTCTGGTCGTAAACCTCCTGATTAAATTCATAAACACTCATCTCTACGATTTCCTCCTTATGTTCACCGAAAAAATCCGCAAAGATATTCTCCGAAATGCACTCATCTACTGCCCGGCTCATCCATAAACGGGGCAATGTACTCTTTTAACGTCATCTGGTCATATTCCAAATCTTCTTTTAACTGGTTTCTAATGTACTCTTCGATTTTCTTCGCGTTACGGGTCAGATGCACGATACAGCGCTGGACCACGGCATCCTTAAAGATGGACCTTGCCCCATCCAGCACCAACTGAACTCCTGGCGGACGTTATCTGTTACAATATGTGCCGTCTTCAATCCTACACTATTCTGTGCCGCTTCATGATCTGATCCCGGCAGACAGATGCCTCTCTAATTTCTGCATATACGCTACTTGGAAGGTATGAAATCGAATACCGCTCATCCTTTACCAGCGTAGCAAAGAAACCTCTGTATGATTTGGTATTTTTCATCCATCCAAGATGATACCTCTATCATACTACGAGGTTTCCTTTATTCTATTGGCGTTATTTCCGAATTACAGAAATTCTCCATTTAGCAATATCCTCTATAAAGAAAATAACCGATTTAGATATTTATATGTATAAAGATGTATATCCTCGCTTAAGGGTATCTGTTATTCCGTTTCCTACTGCTTTTCCCCTGCGGCCAAAGTGTGCATTATCTGCCATTTACCTGAAAACAAACTTTTTATGCGCTCCTTCGCAGAAAGAAAGCAATTTACCATTACCTTTTCAAAGTACCTTTTGTTTCTTCACCACTGTCACCGCTATCGTATAAATAACCGCAAGAAACAGTGTTATGCCGATACAGACATAATATCTGTTGATCACGGCACTGTCCCCGGTAATCCGGAAAGCTGCCGCAGACAGAAACGGGGTCAGAAAAGTCCCCAGATTACCGCTGGCCATCATCATCGCCGTGCCGAATGCCGCCTGTGTTTGGTTCACCCCTCCTGTAACCTGTATCATACACTGCGGCATAATAAATGTAATGGAAGAACCGGATATAAAACTACCTGCCAGCAAAAAAGGCAGCAATCGGCCCATCGCCATAAACACAAGTCCCGCACACAGACACAAAAAGCCAAACGGTATCGTGTACAGGTGAAAACGACGGTCCAGTTTTCCAAAAATCATCCCGGACAAAACTCCACCGAGAAGACTGACCGCAGAGGCGATACCGGCCGTTGCGGCATTTCCCAGAGCATTTTCTGATATCAACATGGAAAGATTCGCAGGTACTGCATTAAAACAGAATAAAAACAGCATACCAGTAAACGCGCAGGCCATCAAAGTTCCACTGATCCGTATCTTTTGCTCTTCCGGTTCTCCCGCACTTCCCGCCCGTTGCTTCTTTTCCGGCCCCCTCATCGCGCTTTTTTCCGCCGTCTCCCGCAATCCGTTTTTCCCCGGCACAAACAGCAGACAGCATATAAACCCCGGAACGATCAACAACAATACAAGATAATTCAGATACCATGCCACAGATGCTAACAGACCACCCACAAGACTCATAACCATGGCACCGAAACTGTTAGCGCCGGACTGGATCCCCATAAGATCCGCTTTCTCCGTTCCCTCAAAATAATCTGTCAGCAGAGAGATCGCAAGGGCGCACAGAAGTCCCATGCCAACCCCCAACAGAGAAGACCATATCCGCAGAATCCCCAGACTCCTATGGAATAATACCGGCAGGATTCCTGCTGCCATCATACAGACACATCCCATACCTATTAACAGTTTCTTGGAAAACCGCCTCGACAGTCTGGCAGAGACCAAAGACAGCACCAGTACAAAAACACCTGACATTGTCATTAAAAACTGAACGCTCTGTGCCGAAGCATCGGGAAACGCTTCACTTACGCCGGACATCATCGGTGATAGTCCCGTGGGCGCCATCTGCATCAGTGACAGCAGAAGAACCGTCACAGCTATCATTCTTTTATTCACAGCCTTTTTTACTGCCTTTTCCACCGTTTTCTCCTCATACTTTCACTTTTACAACGATCTTTCTGACCGTACATTGTTTATCCGTCATACAGTTCGGTCTGTGGGCGTCCGTGGGCGGAACGATCACAAAATCACCGTCACGCAACACCGCACCGCCGTGTTTTGGAGGATTCTGATAGTACTGAATATCGTCTGCTTCGCTGTACTCTCCATCCGGAATCAGTCCTTTAGCCGGTACGATCCCCACAAATTCTTCCCCTTTCACAACAAACTGAATGTCAAAATAATCACGGTGTGTCTCAAACCTTCTGGTTTCCTCCGGATCCGTCTTATATTCCTGAATTTTGGCAAGCACACCCTCCGCCACAGGAATTTCCGTACCTGGCGTTAAAGCCATCAAATCCGTACCTGTCAGAAATGCAAACGCTTTTCGAAAACGCTCTCCTGCATAGTCATATTTCTGAATATCAGTCAAATTACATGTAATCATCTTTCATCATTCCTCTCTTTCTTTTTCCTTTTATAATGTCTCTGTCCATCATCCCCGCAAGGTATCGCCCCTCTTTATTTCTCTTCCTGCCTTTCGTTCAGGCGGTTTCCCGCCTGCAGGCTTCTCTCCCGCTCCTCACGCATACAGTTTCCACACCATATGCTTCGTTCTTAGGCCTCACCCAGGCAACGTATCCGGCACTCTGTCCGTCCCGTACTGCCAGTGTTCCGTACTTGGCCCGCTCGGCAGATTTTCCCCGTGGGACTGAGGCGGCAGAGGCTTTGACGATGCAAATAAGGACTCCAACCACATACCGTCTGTCAGTAACCGCTCTTTCGCATAGCGCACCCAGTCTCTGTCATAAGGACATCGGAAATACTCACTGACATGAAGATGCAGGATCTTCCATACCCCATCCTCGACAACAAAATTCACGTCATATTTTTGTAACAGTATTTCTGCCCTGTAACATTTGCCCTCCGCCGTTTCGCTGGACAATAGCGCTCTTCTGGCATCAGAAATATCCGGTACGGCTGTACCAAGGTCTCCGGCATCCGTCTCCGTCGAAAAAGCCATCCAGATTCCCCTTGCGCTCTCCCCATCCGGAGAAACCTGCAGTAACGGTGTAGAAAATGACAGTGTTGTCAGTTTTCCCGGCACAGGTTCTTTCTGATAGAACGTCTCCACTTTCCAGTGTTCTGTATATACGCCAGAAGCGCCGTATTCCAGACTCGCCTCATCGCTCTTTGTCCACAACTCCGTGAGAATCCTCTCTCCACATCCTGCGCCACAGTAAAATGCATACCGGCTCATCAGATCGGCAATTGCCGCCCTTGCTTCCGATTGTCTCATTCTTTCTTCCAGTCGAAAAAGCCGCTCTTCTATCGTCATATTTTCTGCCTCCCTCTTTCTCAGGCTTCCATCCTCCCGCTTACCGCCACAGCCGCAGGGGAAGGGATCGATACGTTCTTTCCTCTGTTCACAAGCACACCGCTTTCATAATCGATCTCCAGCACACAGATCTCGTCGGAATGCTGCAGTGCTGCCACAACAATTTTTCCATCCCGGGAAATATGAAAATCCCTAGGGCCGTCCCCAGACAGTGCGGCAATACTTCTTCTCGCCAACGTCCCGTCTTTCCTTCTCTCAAATACGGTAATGGAATTGGAAGGACGATTTGCCGCAAGCAAAAACCTTCCATCAGGTGTCGCCCTCAGGGTGCTGGTCGCGGCCATCCCCCTGAAAGATTCTTCCATCACCGATATTTTCTGTAAAAGCCGCACACTGCCTTCTTCCTCCAGACGATCCTCAAACACATAAATATCATCAGGCATCTGCATCATGGCATAAATATACTTTCCACTGATCTCAAAATAACGGGGAAAGGGCTTGTCCGGGAACTCAAAAGAAGTGATTCGCTTCCCGTCCCCCGCCCGATAAATGACAAGCGCACATTCTGCAAGGGAAATAACGCCCACATAGTCTCTTCCCACAGGCGCCACACAGTGCAACGCCTTCCAGACCGCCTCCCTGGGCGGTTCAACCACCAGCCTGGCCGGCAGCACCTTTCCGTTCTTTGCCACAGGAAACGCCGTCCATGTCCCGTGATAAAAATTGCAGGCATAAACATTCTCACCCGCTTCGTCCACCGCCACACAGCAGGTCCGCTGTCCGAAACTTCTCTGACCGCCCAGTTTTGTCAGTTCTCCGTTCCGCTCTATCCGGTATGCGGATACACCTCCATCCGCATACCCATCAAAGGTCATACCTTCATTGACTGCGTAGAGAAATCTCTCTGTTCTATCAAGCGCTACGCCTCCGGTATTGTAGGCCTGTGTAGCAGCAATAATTTCAGTCTCAAAGGAATCTGCATCAATATGAATGCTGTAGATTCCCTGACTCCCCCGGACAGAATTGGTTCCGATATATGCCTGATAATATGATTTTTTCATACATTTCTACCTTCATTTTTCATTGCGGGTTTCTCCCGCCTCCAGAAATTCGTTTTCTTCCGCCAGATTCATTCCCTGTTCCCAAAACCGCCCATAAATTCTCTACCTCGTGAAATGTTCCCGGTGTATCACCGCACCATACCGATTGCGAACCACATACTTTGTCTGAAGCTCTGCGATCCACAAAAAAAGTGCAAGACCGGACATCACAAGCCACAAAACTGTCACAATCCCTTCCAATCCCCCAATTTCCGGAGATGCGCTCTTCATCAGAAAAATAGCGTGCCATACAAAATTGAGAATCGCCAGAGCCGCCGTGAAAAAGCCTCCGAATTTGATAGTCATGGAAGATTCCACATACTCCGCTCTTGTCATAATACTCTTTTTCCACAGCCCGCCGATGCCGCCGTAGCACAAAACAAACAGAGGAATCACAACGATAATGCCAAAGGCCGGCAGTATCCCCTCAATATTGCTTTTGGTATTCTGCAGATTAGCAAGAAGAAAAAGCAACACGCAGCAGGCCGACAATACGGCTGATACCACCTTTTTTCTCCGATACTTCTCTACCGGTAAACAGGCGCTCCAGGTATTTCCGATATAGACCAGTTTTCTTTCGGTCTTCCCATCCTGATCCACGGTTTCCTGCATTTCATAATCCTGAAAATATTTTTTTGACAATGGTTTCACAGGGATGTTCCTTTCGTCTATATAAAGCTAACAGGCTCCGCCTTTATAGCAGCTAACAGACTCCGCCTTTATAGCAACTAACAGGCTTTGCTCTTATGGCAACGGTCCGGCTCCGAAAAGCCGAACCGTTTATCTTTCTCCAGTAATATATACCGTGCAGTATATATTTCCATGTCCTTTCTATTTCGTTTTACACAGCCAACCTGTCCTTACTCAGCCGCCACCAGCGGACGAACATTATAAATATTCGGCCAGCAGTGCGCATCGTATACAACGCCTGTCAGATCTGCGGACCATGCGTCCGGGATCACAACGTCACATACTGTGGAACATGCGTAGTGGTCTGCCAGGAAGTCCTGCACCTTTGCGTAGGCATCGTATCTCTCCTCATCGGAAGCCGCCCATGCCGCGTCGATCAGAGCATGCAGCTCTTCCTCGCCCTCGCCGATATAGGCATTCCAGGAAGTCTCGATTCTGCTGTCCGCAAATTCCAGCATACGGCCCACATCCCAGGTATCATTCTCACCAAACCCGATTGCAATCTCACCGTTCCAGGAATGCTGCAGCATAACCACCAGGTCAACCGTCTCGATATTCAACGTCACACCAATAGCCGCTAACTGCGCCTTCATCACTTCATAGTGAGCGGATGCGCCTCCATTCACCGCATAAGTTGTGAAGGTAAGTTCCTCCGCACTGTAACCGGAATCAGCGATCAGCTGTTTTGCTGTTTCCACATCCTGTTTATAGTCCTCACATTCATAGTAGTAAGGAGAAGCCGGCCCTGTCACGGAAGAATAGGAGGGTTCCGCAAAGCCCGCGTAGGCTGCCTGAGCAAGCAGTTCCTTATCTAACGAAAGCAGAATCGCTTTTCTCACATTCTCATCTGCCAGCACCGGATATGCCTTTGGTGTAAACCAGATAGGCAGGGTAACATTCTGCTCATATACGTTGACCGTGATATTGTCATGGCTTTTCAGTTCTTCCACCTGATTTGTGGAAAGGTTGAAGGCAACCTGTACATCCCCGGACTGCAGCGCCGTTGCACGGGCTACCGGATCCTGAATGAAAGAAAATTCAATATATTTGTAATAGGGAAGATTCTCCTTATCCCAGTAATTCTCATTGCGGACTAAAGTCATCTTCTCCCCTGTCTGCCAGGAGTCCAGTACATAGGGACCGGAACCCACAGGATTCATCGCAAATACCGTCTCATCTTTTCCCACTTCTTCAAAAGCCTTTTCCGAGAAAATCGCATAGTAGGTGCAACCAAGGATCTCCGGCAGATTTCCATAAGGTCTGGAAAGCGCCACAATAATATGGGTATCATCCACCACTTCCGTATTCTCCATATCGAACATCAGGCTGTAATGATTCAGCGTGTAATCAAAGGAAGCCTGCAAAGACGCCTTCACATCGTTTGCCGTCATCAGCTCGCCGTTGCTGAAATACACATCATCGCGCAATGTAAACTCCACATGGGTGTCATCGATAAAGTTCCATTCAGTCGCTAGAGAAGGATAGGCTTTCTTCTCCTCGTCATTCCAGCGCACCAGAGTATCAAACAGACAGCTGTCCACACGGTTGGATGTCTTATTCGTCACATAGTTCGGGAAAATGGAGGTGGGTTCTCCGTCGCAGGCCACCTTCAGCGTCTCATCGGAAGTACCTGTCGCCGGCACTTTTCCCTCGGGCACGGCTGTGGCCGCGTTCTCCTGTTTTTCTTCCGTTCCGGTTTCCCCCGCTGTATCCTGTGCGGGTGTCTGTGTTTCCGTGTTACTGTTGCCGCAGCCGGCAAGCAGAGACAGACACATTGCACCGGCAAGAAGAAGTGCTGTTACTTTTTTTACTCTCATGTTAAATTCCTCCCTATTCGTTTTTATTCAACTCAACCATCATCTCTTTTGCACGATGGCAGGCTACAAAGTGACCCGGCGACATCTCTTTCAGTTCCGGCGCCTTACTGTTTCTGCACAGCTCAGTGCAGTATGCACATCTGCCCGCAAAGCGGCAGCGATCCGGCGGATTAATAGGGGAAGACAGTTCCCCTTCGATCAGGATCTTCTCCCTGCGGTCATGCAGCGAGGGCACCGGAATGGCGGAAAGCAGTGCATTGGTATAAGGGTGATACTGTTTCTGAAACAATTCTTTAGCAGAACTCTTTTCCACGATCTGCCCCAGATACATCACGATAATATCGTCCGATATATGCTTTACCACAGACATATCATGGGTAATAAACATATAGGTTAACTTAAGTTCCTCCTGCAGATCCTGCAAAAGATTCAACACCTGAGCCTGGATCGATACATCCAGCGCGGATACCGGCTCGTCGCAGACTACAAACTTCGGCTTTAAAGCAAGGGCTCTCGCGATCCCGATCCTCTGACGTCTTCCGCCATCCAGTTCGTGGGGATAGCTGTTTGCAAAGCGCTCAGCCAGCTGTACGATATCCATCAGGTCTTTTACCCTCTTATAAATTTCCTCCTTTGTGCCGGTCTTATAGATCTTCATCGGTTCCGCGATCAGTTCTGTGACCGTCAGTCTGGGATCTAACGATGCAAAGGGATCCTGAAAGATCATCTGCATGTTGGGGCGGACTTTATGAAACTCCTTCACGGAATACCCTGCCACATCCTGTCCGTCAAATACCACTTTGCCGGAGGTTGGATCTGTCAGTCTGATGATCGTCTTTCCCAGGGTGGATTTTCCGCATCCGGATTCCCCCACCACGCCCAGTGTCCTTCCTTCTTCCAGGGTAAAAGAGACATCGTCCACCGCATGAAGGATCCCGCTGCTTACCTGAAAGTATTTTTTCAGATGATTTACTTCAAGCAATGCCATCTCCTATTCCTCCTTCTGTGCATAGATACATTTCACAAAGTGCCCCGGCGCCACTTCCGTCAGTACGGGATCACAGCCTTTACACTTTTCCATACATTTTGAGCAGCGGTCATAAAAACTGCAGTACTCAGGCAGATCGTTGGGATCCACCGTCTGCCCTTGCACAGGCTTTAACCTGTCCACATCTTTCGTCAAGCTCGGTATTGATTCAAACAACCCAATCGTATAAGGGTGCTTTGGCCTGTCAAAAATGTCTTCCACTGTGCCGTATTCTACGATCTCTCCCGCATACACAACCGCACATTTATTACAGATATCCGCCACGATGCCAAAATCATGGGTAATTAACATCATCGCTGTTCCCAGTCGATTGCGCAGATCCTTCATCATATCAAGCACCTGGGCCTGGATCGTCACATCAAGGGCCGTCGTCGGCTCGTCTGCGATCAGCAGTTCCGGATTACAGGCCAGTGCGATGGCAATAACGACCCTCTGTTTCATGCCGCCGGACATCTGATGGGGATAATCCTTATAGCGCTCCGGCCGGATGCCCACCATCTCCAGCATATCCACAGCCTTCTTTTCTGCCTCCTCTTTGGAGCAGTGCTCATGCAGGCCGATCACTTCACTGATCTGATCACCGATGGGAATCACGGGATTCAGCGCCGTCATGGGATCCTGGAAGATCATGCTGATCTTTTTCCCTCTGTATTCCCGCATCTTTTTTTCAAGCTCTGCCTTCTGCGCCTTCGATGCATTCTGCGGCAGTATGATCTCCTCACCGTCCAGTTTGATGCTGCCCTGCACGATATGACTGGGCGGAACCGGCAAAAGTCCCATAAGTGCCAGCGCTATCGTTGTCTTTCCCGCTCCTGTCTCTCCCACAAGCCCCAGCACATCCCGCTTTTTGATCTGAAAGGAAACGCCGTTCACCGCCTCCACAACACCGTCATAAGTCTCATAATGGACAACAAGATCATTTACTTCCACCACAGGAATATTTTTTTCCCTGTCTTTTTCCATCCCTCTTCCTCCTTATTTCAGCCTCGGATCCAGCGCATCCCGCAGACCGTCTCCCAGGAGATTAAATCCTAACACCGACAGTACGATAAAGATACCCGGAAAAGTACACAGATAAGATGCCGAATTCAGAAATTCCTTGCTGGTGGAGAGTAAGGAACCCCACTCCGGTGTGGGCGGCTGTACGCCTACTCCCAGAAAACTGAGTGTCGATACACAAAGCACCTCCACCCCCAGAAGCCCTACGATCGCCAGGATGACCGGCCCTACTGCATTGGGCAGCAGGTGTTTGAACATAATGCTGAAATTGCCTGCCCCGATGGAACGGGACGCCTCCACATAATCGCTGTCCACCACCGTAAAAATAGCTCCTCTGAATGTTCTGGCCATATTGGGCACTGCCCCTACGGAAAGTCCTATCACCAACACATACATGTTGTTCCCAAGTGCCGCCACGATGGCGATGCTGAGCATCAGACCGGGAATGGACCCCCATACATCCAGTATTCTCATCACGATCATATCAAACTGCCCGCCGAAGTAGGCGCAGAGTACTCCCAGCGTCCCGCCGGTGAGCACTGCCACCGCCACCGTAAAGATCGCGATCGGCAGCGTAATCCTCGCCCCATAGACACAACGGGAAAACATATCTCTTCCCAGGTTGTCCGTTCCGAACCAGTGGACGGAACTTGGCCCCTTTAACATATTCATCACATCCATCTCATCGTACATATAAGGCGCGATGAGCGGTGCAAAAACTGCCATCAGCAACAGCACGATAATAATTGCCATCCCAAGGACCGCCGTCCGGTTTCTGATCAGCCGGCGCCATGCATCCATCATCGGCGTAGATCGGGCCACTTTTCCATTTTTGCGTTTCATCCGGCGTTTATTGATTTTTTCCATTTCAGGTGTCACAAGTTTTGCCATTATACCGCCCCCTGTTCCGCAAGCATTTTTTTCATCTCTTTTTTGCTCAGCTTTTTCCCCGTTACCCTGGTTTTCAGCCTCGGATCGATGGCCACATAGGACAGATCCACGCACAGATTTACCAGGGTAAAAACAATGGCCACAAACAGGATACCCCCCAACATGGCCGGCGTATTGATCGCCGTAATGGCCTTTACGATATAATTGCCAAGCCCCGGCAGCGCAAACACGGATTCCAGAGCCATATTGCCGCCTAACTGGTTGCCAAGTCCCGAACCGATGCTGGTAGCTACAGGGATCATCGCATTCCGAAGCATGTGCTTTGTGACAATCTTTCCTTCCTTCTGTCCTTTTGCCCGGGCTGTCCTGATATAATCCTGCCGCATCACCTCCAACATACTGGAGCGGGTAATACGGATATTCTGCGTCATGGACTGCAGCCCTGCACACAGGATCGGCAAAATCCACCCGGCAGGCCTGTCCAGGCCAAAGGAAGGAACCCAGCTTAAGTTTACTGCAAACACTTTAAGCAGCATCATCGCCAACCAGAAGTTTGGCAGCGAGATAAACAATACTGACATGACTAAAATCACACTGTCTATCCAGGTATACTGTTTCAGGGCCGAGAGCACTCCCAGCGGAATGCCGAACACCACGCCCATCAGCGTGGCCGCAAGCGCCAGTTTGACGGTCACAGGGAAATATACCAGGATATCGTTTAACACAGGCTGCCTTGTCACATAGGAAGTTCCAAAGTCAAATCTGGTAAACACGGCCACAATATAGTCAAACCATCTTTTGATCAGAGGCTGGTCAAGTCCCAGCGTATGATGCATGGCATCTATCTCTTCCTGTGTTGCCGTGGAACCCAGCAGCGAAGCTGCCGGATCCCCGGGCGCCAGAGCCGATATAAAGAAGACAATCGTAATCACACCGATCAGAATCGGAAGGATCCATAAAATTCTTTTAATGATATAACGAGCCATACCTGTCTCCTTTCAGTTAAGACCCCCGCTCAGTTTACTGAACCCTCTTTAAAGCGATGATCTGATGCTCTTCATTGGCATGTGTCGGGAAAATGAAGAGATTGCCTTTGCTGTCAACCGCCATCGTATGCCCTCTCAGATTGCCGTTGAAAAAGCCAAGTTCCCCGACAATATTGAATTCCAGATCAAAGATCGTTATATAGCCGCCGCGCCCCACTACATACACATAAGTCCCGTCTGTGTCAACGCCGGAAGGCTGCGCCATATTATGGCTGCAGTACGCTACGACCTCGCCTTTCTTATTAAATACATGGACCGCATCCTTCTCTCTGTCGCATACCCAGACATTGTCGTTTGCATCCACGCACAGGGAATGTACGACCAGGAATTTGCCCGGTGTGTCCGTATAGGGATCCCATACGCCCTTGCCTCCCCATGTCTCAATATAGTTACCGTCTCTGTCGAATTTATGTACCGCCAAATTGCTGTACCCATCCGAGAAGAAATAATTGCCTTCCGAATCAAAATCAACGTCCGTCGGATTGTGGAAGGGTCCGCCGAGCTCTTTCAACTCATGTTTTAACATCCATTCATAAGCACCGCCGTTATAGCCGTGCTGAGGCTCCGTTGCAAAAATACCGTTATGCATTCTCACTCTTGTAAATACGTTAGGATCGCTCAGGTTATCGCAGGGTTTCCCCTTCTCGCCGAAGGTGCGAACCACCTCTTTCGTTTCAAGGTCCAACTCATAGGCATAACTCATCCCCGTATCCGGTATCACGATCGTATGATGATCCGTTACTTCAAAGAAATGCAAGCCGCCGATAATTCCCTCTCCGATAGTCTCCACAAAGTTTCCTTCGGGATCCAGTTTGATCAGACAGCTGGGCGGTTCAGGGGACATAAAGCTTCCTCCCCGCAGACCACAGTAAAGGCTGTCGTCCGGCCCCACACAGCCGCCGGAGATATTGCCCATATAGGGAACCATTTCCAGAGACTCCGGCAGTCCCTTCGCATAATCCATGAAAAGCTGATATCTGAACTTTCCGTCCGCCGTCTCAATAAATACCTTCTGTCTCTCTGTGCGGTTTGCATCGCAATGCATCATTTTCATCTTTTCTTTCCTCCTTTTATCATAGTCTTTTATTTTACATGCTCGATGTAATCAGGGTTTAACAGATCTCCTCTTCCGAGTTCTTTCCCGGCAAAGAAGTCCGCCACAATATCCACACCTTTCCGGTAGGTATACCAGATCGATTCGTAAGTCTGACTGGATACATGAGGTGTCAGAACAATATTATCCAAACCGATCAGTTTCGAGTCCACCGGCAGTGGCTCTTTTGCATATACATCCAATCCCGCCGCCGCGATCTTTCGATTGACCAATGCATCATAGAGGGCATCCTCATCTATAATATTCCCTCTTGCCGTACATACTAAAACTGCATTTTTCTTCATTTTACAAAATACACTTTCATCGATCAGATGATCCGTTTCCCTGTTATAGGGCAGGTGTACGCTGATGGCGTCGCAGGTCGTAAAGATCTCTTCCAGATCGGTGAATCTCACATTGTAAGCTTTGGCCGCCTCTTCATTTTGACAGACATCATAGGCTACCACTTCACAGCCAAAACCTGTCAGCAGTTTTGCAAGCGTTATACCGATATTGCCGAATCCCAGGATGCCGACTTTCTTCCCGATCAGCTCGCTGCCGATATTTTTCACCCAGACTCCGGATTCCACCGTCTTACGGTTGATCATCACCTGGCGGCCCGCTGCCATCATCAGCATCAACGCCATATCCGCCACACCGGTTTTATTAGCTCCGGTGGTTCTCGCCACACAGATTCCGTGGGCGGTGGCTGCGGAGAGATCCACTTTGTCAAATCCCACCCCAAACCTGACAAGCAGTTTGCAGCGATTATTCATACGTCCGAAAATCTTTTCATCATAAGGTTCCACATCGATCATACCGGCATCCGAATCATTCAAATTCTCAATCACCTCATTCACGTTATACGGCGTCTGAGGCACCCAGACATACTCGATCCCCTTTGACTTTGCATACTGCTTTGTCTTTTCGTTCAGTTCCTCAAACAACGGAGATCTCTCCCCAAAGAATGAAACAAATTTCTTCATTTCTCTACTTCCTTTCCCCATTTTCACAGATTGTGCTTATCCCAGTTCTCGCAAATCTGCAATCGATTTCTTTATTTCATGTTGATAATATATCAATAGTTGGCATCGATTTCAATTGATTTTTTGCACGAATTTCTCATATTATTTTTGTATATAATTCCCAAAATGTACATTTTGACTATTTTTATTTCCTTATTATTTTAGTTTTCTTTTCTTTATTTAATTTTTTGCAACTTTCTGGAAATTAACATTGCAATCGGTTTCTCTTTGTTTTATAATGAAAACAGGTGAAAAATTATTTTTCAATTTATATGCGGTTCGTGTATAATATAGCTTATGGGAAGGCGCGTTCTTTGCGCCGTGAATCTAATGACAGGAAGCGTATTTTGCTTCCTGGAATATAGCTTATGAGGAGCAGCTGTGCTGCTTCCAACCTCTAAGCACAGCAATGAGGCGCAGCTGCGTAAGCAGTCATAAGCTAACGAGCAACTGTGCTGCGAGTGAAGTATTGGTATCGTAAGCCATGAAAAACAAGTGAACTTTAATCAAGGCAAACCAGGAGGAATCCACCATGACTATCTATGACATCGCCCAGGAAGCCGGCGTATCTGCCAGCACTGTCTCCCGCGTCATCAACAAGAAAAAAGGCGTGAACAAAAACAACCGCATCTTAGTGGAGGCTCTTCTCAAAAAATATAATTTTGAACCCAATGCCTCCGCTAGAGGACTGGTACAGCAGTCCACGAAAATCATCGGCATCGTCATGTCGGACATCCGCACCGCGCACCATGCGGAGGGGGCATATTTCATGGAACAGGAGCTGAAAAACTACGGCTATAACTGTATTATCATCAATTCGGGCTTCTCCGATGCCACCAGAGAGGAAAGCATCCGCACCCTGTTTTCCCGCAGAGTGGAAGCCATCGTTTTAGTGGGATCCACCTTCCAGTCAGAAACCATGAAAAAAGCCATTCTGGAATATCTGGGTGACCTTCCCGTGATCATTGAAAATGGCTACATTGATCTGCCCAATGTATACGGCGTTCTGGCCGATGAGGAGCATGGCATAGCCGACTGTGTCCGCCTTTTATATGCAAAAGGAAAACGACACATGACCTTTATCAACAGAGGAGATACCCCCAGTAACAACCTGAAAATTCTGGGATTTCAAAATGCTCTAAAAGGATTTCCCGACTGTGAAGATTCCCTGGTTCTCCGGCTGAATACCGATGAGAACGAGTGGAACGAAAGCTATGCTGCTACATGCCGCCTGATGGAAGAACATCCTGCCACAGACAGCATCATCTACGCTACGGATTTTCTTGCCATCGCAGGGATTCAGGCCCTGAAAGACGCAGGGTATGCGATTCCCGGACAGGTGGCGGTGGTGGGCGTGGATAATTCCGTCTATGCCAGAATTTCTTCCCCGAGGCTTACCAGCCTAGACAACAAACTGGAACAGCTCAGCATTACCTGCTCCGATATTCTGGTGAAAGTTTTAAGAGGGGAAAAAGTTGCCAATAAGATGATGATCTTTTCCAATATCGCCGAGCGGGAAACCACCTAATTATACCTACCTCATCGAAACTGATCATACTCATAGAATAGCAAAAGACTGAACTGTTGCCAGAAAGGAACAAAACAAATGAGAAAAGAATCTGCTATCCATAATAATGCGTCTCAAATAAAGGAAAACAAGATGGGCAAGCAGCCTATAAACCGCCTGTTAGTCTCCATGTCCCTTCCCATGATGATCTCTATGCTGGTACAGGCGCTTTACAATATTGTGGACAGCATCTATGTGGCGAGAATCGAAGAAAAAGCCCTGACTGCCGTTTCTCTGGCCTTTCCGGTACAGAACATAATGATCGCGATGGCCATGGGAACCTGCGTTGGAATGAATGCCCTGCTTTCCAGACATCTGGGAGAGAAAGAATTTGAAAAGGCAGACAACGTCGCCAAAACGACAATGTTTCTTGCTGTCTGCCACTATCTGATCTTTTTACTGCTTGGCTGTTTCTTTGTACGCCCGTTCTACTACGGTCAGACCACGGACCAGACCATCATCCATTATGGCATCGAATATCTGCAGATCATCTGCATCTGCTCTTTCGGTATTTTCCTCCAGGCTGTCTTTGAAAGGATATTGCAGTCCACGGGCAAAACATTCTATACCATGATCACCCAGGGTACCGGTGCCTTGATCAATATTATTCTGGATCCGATCCTGATCTTCGGCTATTTCGGATTTCCCGCCATGGGGGTGAGAGGCGCCGCCGTTGCCACGGTTTTCGGACAGTGTGTGGCTGCTGTTCTCGCTGTCTGCTTCAATCTGGCTGTAAATCATGAAGTAAACCTTGGTCTGAAAGGTTTTAGACCCCGCCTGACGGTAATCAGGCAGCTTTATTTCATCGGTATTCCCTCTATTATCATGCAGGCCATCAGCGGTGTTATGAATTTCGGTATGAATCAGATCTTAATGACATTCAGCGATACCGCCACTGCCGTGTTCGGTGTGTATTACAAACTCCAGAGTTTTATTTTTATGCCTGTTTTCGGCCTCAACAACGGTATGGTGCCGATCATTGCCTACAATTATGGTGCCGGCAGCCGAAGCCGTGTCATAAAAACGATAAAACTGGGCGTCATTTACAGTGTCTGCATTATGTTGCTTGGCGTCCTGATCATGCAGTGCCTGCCAGAAAAGCTTCTTTTTTTATTTGAAGCTTCCGATACCATGCTCTCCATCGGCATCCCTGCACTTCGTATCATCAGTATCCATTTTGCCCTGGCCGGTTTCTGCATCGTCATGAGCACCGCCTTCCAGTCTCTGGGCTACGCCTGGTGCAGTATGATCAACTCAATCTGCAGGCAGGTCGTGGTTATTCTGCCCGTAGCATGGCTTCTTTCTTTAAGCGGCCGCCTGAAACTGATCTGGTGGAGCTTTCCCATCGCTGAATTTGTCTCCGCCATTTTACAGATCGGCTTTCTGGTACTGATCTACCAAAAGGTGATCGTGCATATTGGGGAAGATCAGAAGAGTTGAGAAGATGTGGGGCTACCATATGCTCCATTTTTCTCCTGTATTAAAAAACATATTAAACACACTCATGGTCTTTCTGGCAGACCAATAGCCTGTTCTCTTCACCGGCACTGTAGAATTCCAGTCTTCCGGTTTTCATATAATACATATAATAATATAGAAGCCTATGCCTCTGCCAGTTTCTGGCCTGCTCCTGTTTTTCTCTCATCTCTCTGTAAAACTGTGAATTCAGTTGTAAATATTTTAATTATTATTGCCCTTCCTTTGTATCACTGTCCAGCTGGTATTGACCGCTTTTATCAAAATTCATAACATAGGGTGCACGCTCATTGTGCGAGGTTTCAGTTACCTTACACAGCCCTGAGTAAACCTTCTGCTTCAGGTTCCACAAATCCAGATTGGAAAGGGTGGTGATATCATGTTAAAAATCAACTTTATGTCACTCTGTTTGTCGATATTGATGTAAGTTCCAAATCCAATGTCGTTTATGCCGTGGATTTCCAAAAGAACAAGTATGTCTCATCCGCCTTCTCCAACAAAAAGTCTGGAGCTGAGGAGCTGGCGGTCATCATCCTGGGCTGCCTGAAAAAGCACCCTGACCTGACAACCGTTGTGGCCGTTTTGGAATCCACCTCCGTCTACAGCATCCATATAGCTAACTTCCTGTCCACCTGCGAAACTCTGATACTGTATAAGCCCTATGTCTTCTGTCTGAATCCTAAGATGACCACCAATTACCGCAAGGCATGATACTACTTTCATAAGCCTTTCCGGATCAGTATAAAAAGCTTCTTCAAATACACCATCCTTGTCTAATTTTGCCACATCCGCCATATGCTGCGTTTCTTCAAGAGGCGCCATAAATGGCTCCCAGTCTGAAAGAATAAATACACTGCTGAGCAAACATCACATGCATATGCCATAACAGATTTGCACAAAGAAATAAAATCTCTTTTTTTCCATTGCATCTGTAAATATATCTTGTCTTTTTCTATCACAATCGCTCAGGAAATGCCGTATCATCTCCCAAAACATCTAATTTCAGAGTGGCATTTTCCGATGCGATAAAAAAATTGCCTTTTTTCTTCAAAGGCAATTCCTTTTTCTATAGCACTCTCTAAAAGAGCTGCACAATATGTTTTAAACTCTTTTAATTTTGTAACAATCGTTAGATAGAAAATTTTTTCCTTATCAACATCTTAGCCCCAGGATATGGTCAAACTAATAAGGGCGTTCCCTCGTCTGCTTGTTGAAAAACAGCGCTTTCCTGAAGGTAACATCTCCCAGCGACGTAGTCAGTGTTTTGGTATGATGCGCTTCTATAGTCCATAGCCTCTGGCAGAGAGAGCTTTCACACAGCATCTGGTCGATAGCTTCCAGAGAATCCCGGAGCATTTCTGTTCCAAACTTACATAATGTATCAGTGAAGCCGTAAACATACTCTGCAAAGTTTTTTGGACTTTTAAGAAAATCATCTTCCAATTTCCCAAAATATTTAATGCAATGTTCTTCAAAATAAAGTATACTGTTAAGCATAAAGAACCCCTTTCTTTTGTGAGAGTTTTGATTTGACACTTATACTCTATCACTAAAAGGAGGTTCTTTTAATTTAATCCGAAAAAAGTTTCACACTATCTTTCATAAAAGCGTAAAAAGAAACATTGAGAACGATTGCGGTATGATAAGGAAAGCGGCACCACAGTGCCGCTTTCCTTATCATAAATATATAAACCCTTTAAAAAAAATACGGCTTTATCCCATATCTTACAGCCTCTTCAACAGCGCTTCCCTCTGTTCCTCATACCCCGGTTTCCCGAGCAGTGCGAACATATTCTTCTTATAGCTTTCCACACCCGGCTGATTGAACGGATTTACGCCCAGCAGATAACCGGATACGCCGCAGGCAAACTCAAAAAAGTAGAAAAGCTGCCCTAAATAAAACTCATTTACCTCTGGAATCTTTACCATAAGATTCGGTACCTGGCCGTCGGTATGGGCAAGGATCGTTCCGTTCATCGCGGATTTATTTACAAAGTCAACAGTCTGGCCCGCCAGATAATTAAGGCCGTCAAGATCCACGGGCTCTTCCCCGATCGTAAGCGTTTCTCTGCTCTTTTCCACATCGAGCACTGTCTCAAACATGATCCTTGCGCCGTCCTGGATAAACTGTCCCATGGAGTGCAGGTCCGTTGTCAGATCCACGCTGGCAGGGAAAATACCCCTCTGGTCTTTTCCTTCGGACTCGCCGTAAAGCTGTTTCCACCATTCGGAGATATAATGGACTGCCGGTTCATAATTTGCCAGAATCTCAACTTCTTTTCCTTTTCTCAACAGGATATTGCGGACTGCCGCATACTGCAGCGCGTCATTTTCCTCAAATGCATTGTTTAAGGCTGCTTCTCTGCCGCTTGCTGCTCCTTCCATCAGTTTGTCAATATCCGCACCGGATACCGCAATAGGAAGCAGGCCCACTGCCGTCAGTACAGAAAAACGGCCGCCTACGTCATCAGGCACTACAAATGTCTCATACCCTTCTTCTGTCGCAAGTTTCTTTAAAGCGCCTCTTGCCTTATCGGTGGTCGCATAAATCCTCTTTGCCGCGCCTTCTTTGCCGTATTTCTTTTCGCACATTTCCTTAAAGATACGGAAGGCGATAGCCGGCTCTGTTGTCGTGCCGGATTTGGAGATGATATTGATGGAGAAATCCCGATCCCCGATCACATCCATCAGATCCTTCAGATAAGTAGAGCTGATGGAGTTGCCGCAGAAATAGATTTCCGGTGTTTTCCTGACGGACTTGTCCACTATATTATAGAAGCTGTGGCGCAAAAATTCGATCGCAGCCCTTGCCCCCAGATAGGAACCGCCGATACCGATCACCAGAAGTACCTCTGAATCGCTCTGGATCCTCTCCGCCGCTTTTTTAATTCTGGAAAACTCTTCCTTATCATAGTTTACCGGAAGATCGATCCATCCTAAAAAGTCATTTCCGGCGCCTGTCCTGCCGACCAGAACTTCTTTCGCATCCGCTGCGGGCTTTTTCATATTTTCTACTTCATGTTCCGCGATAAAGGGTGCTGCTTTAGAATAATCAAATGTTACCTTGCTCATTGTTTTGCTCCTTTTCTCCATTGTTATCCTGTCTGCCCCAAAGGTTCAGACGATCACTAAATTTACTAAATTCAGTTTAGCAAAGAACAGATTTTCTTTCAATAGAAATTCAATAAGAATGATAAACAAATTCCAATAAGAGTCCTTCCAACTCTTTTATTTCCTCCGGCGCAAGCTTTTTCTCTTCCTCCTTCTTTTTATGCGCGGCAAAATCCGCGATCTGCGCCTGTTTTTCTTCTGTCTTTACTGCCGTTTCCTCTGTCCCTTCTTTTTCATTTTCACTACAGACATCCCTTGTTCCCTTTTCGTATTCTGTACCCGGGGCAGGATCCTTTTCCTGCCGTGCATCATTTTCCGCCGCCGTTTCCAGTTTGTCCAGCCTTTCCTGCTCCTTCTTTGATTGCGGGATCCGCACGCTGATATTATTTTCCAGATAATCTATTAAATTAGTCTTTAAGATCTCTTTCTTTCCTTTCAGGTCTACTGCAGCCGAGATCGAAAAATAGGCATAGAGCATCACAAAAGCAGACAGATAATAAGCAAGTATCTCTCCTACCGTTTTACCTGCAATGATCGCCCTGCAGGCACCCGCCCCCGCTATAAAAATAGAAAGCAGAAGGAGTTGTCCGCTTAAATGCTCCATACCCTTTGCCGACAGCGGGCCGAACCTGATGCCATGCAGGAATTTATCCACAAAAACGGGGATATTGACTACCTTCTCGTGCAGCTCATATCGGTTGGTAAATTTCAATTTACATGCTTTCAGCATTTTATTTTCCGTGGATGACATATTATATGTCTCTTTTATCATATTTTGGTAAAGAAAACCTGTTATGATCTGGCATAACAGACTGAAAATAAACAATAATAATACTACACCGGCAAGTATTTCATGTTCTGTAAAAAGGCTTTTCATATTACAAGCTCCTTTCTCCTGTTTATGTCTGTTTCAGTATAATCCGGATAAAGTCTGTATCTCAACAAAAACCCTTCGCCGTATTTTTACAAAATGTGGGAACTTTTTTGCTCTTTCTCTGGAAAACGACATTATTTTCTGCTATAATTTCTTTTTAATCAGAAAATTTTGTTGATAACAAAATGAATGGGCAGCGCCCCATAGAGAAGGGAGAGAGGGATATGCATTACAAACCATCAGGAGTCTGTTCCCAGGGAATTGATTTTGAACTGGAGAACGGGATCGTAAAGGGAGTTCGTTTTACAGGCGGCTGCAGCGGAAATACACAGGGCGTTGCGGCTTTGATCGAGGGAATGCCTGCAGAGGAAGCCATCAGACGGCTCAAAGGGCTGAAGTGCGGTTTTAAACCTACTTCCTGTCCCGATCAATTGGCAAAAGCATTAGAAGCAGCACTTGTCAGTCAGTAAATGCGGAGGTCATTTCATGTCAAAAAAAATTATTTTAACAGGCGGCGGCACTGCCGGCCATGTCACGCCGAATATTGCACTGATTCCTCATCTGAAGGAAGCAGGCTATGAAATAGTTTATATTGGCTCCTATGAAGGAATAGAGAAACGATTGATTTCCGATTTCCCGGAAATTCCATACCACGGCATCGCAACCGGAAAATTCAGAAGGTATCTGGATCTTAAAAACCTGACCGATCCGTTTCGTGTTATAAAAGGCTTTGCCGAAGCAAAAAAGATCTTAAAGCAGGAAAAGCCCGATGTATTATTTTCCAAAGGCGGTTTTGTCAGTGTCCCCGTTGTCAGGGCGGCGGCTTCCCTGCACATCCCCTGTATCATCCATGAATCCGATATGACGCCGGGACTTGCCAATAAGTTTTGCATTCCGATTGCGCAGAAGGTCTGCTGCAATTTTCCGGAAACTTTAAAAATGCTGCCGGAAGAAAAGGCAGTTCTGACCGGTTCTCCGATCCGCGAGGAATTATCGAGCGGAAATAAGATCGCCGCTCTGGAACTCTGCAGATTCACCGTATCCAAGCCGGTTGTTATGGTGATCGGCGGCTCTCTGGGGGCAGCCAGCATCAATCAGGCTGTGAGGGATTCTCTGGATGCATTGCTGCAGGATTTTCAGGTGGTTCATATCTGCGGCAAAGATAAGGTGGATAACCTGCTGCTCAATGTCAGCGGTTATAAGCAGTTTGAATATTTAAAAGCGGAACTGAAAGACGTGTTCGCCATGGCGGATGTTATTATTTCCCGGGCAGGCGCCAATGCGATCTGCGAACTTCTGGCCCTGAAAAAGCCGAATCTGCTGATTCCGCTGCCCGCAGGCCAAAGCCGCGGCGACCAGCTTTTGAACGCCGCTTCCTTTGAGTCACAAGGATACAGTATGGTGATACAGGAGGAGAATCTGACGCCGGAACTTCTTGTGGAAAAGGTACAGGAGCTGTATTTTACGCGGCAGATCTATATTGATGCAATGAACAGTTCCATGCAGATGAGTTCTATCAGCTCTATTATGAAGCTGATTCAGGAGGCAGTGGGATAATGATCCTTTCCCGGATGCCCGGATAAAAAAAGATCCTGTATATACAGGATCTTTTTTAAATACCGGAACGCCTTATCTTATTATCTTTCCTTTATATTTTCAACAACAAGAGAACCGTCTTCCAGACAGATCTCAGCCTTCAGTTTTATGCTCAACGGGAAGAACACTTCTTCTCCATTCGCATTCACAAAAACCACCTCCATCCGGAAATGCAGGAAAAGTCCTTTTTCCGTTATAAATTCTCTTTCGGGAGCAAGGTTTACAGCCTCATATGTCAAGCCGTCTTTTTCCTCCTCCGATAACTTTTCAGATTTCCCGAAGGGTTCTTCCATTAAGTACAGTTGGATAGCCCCTGCGGTTTCATCATATTCCGCCTTCAGCTGATGTATGATCTGGCTCTCATAATCATTGATGGAAAGAACACTGGCAGTCCAGTTTTCTCCCTTCAGGGATATGAGCCATAGTTCGCCCGCCTGCTGCTTTGGCGCCTCCTGCGGTTTTTCGGATACACTTACGTCATTTCCCGAAACAGAGGGCATATCGCTTTTTGCCGCCGTTTCATCCGAACCGTCTCCGGAAGCAGTTTCCTCTAAACCGTCTTCCGCTGCATCTTGTGCGGAAATTTTCATCCTCCCGTCATCCGCGATATCCGACTCCTTTCCTGCCGTAGTATTTTCCGCCGTTTTGCTCATCGATGTATTTTCCGCAGCAGTTTCTGTGTTCTTTTTCTCCGGTATATTTTCTGCTACAGCCGTATTCCGGGCGGGTACCGTCTCTGCTTCCGCCTCATTACTTATATTACCGTTACCGTCCTCTGAAGCCTCACTGCCTTCCGCAGCTGTTTTATCCGGCGCCTCTATATCCTCTCTCGTTATCGTTTTCGTCTGCGGCTCGCCGTTATACAGAAGGACAACCAGTTCTTCCTCGCCGTCGCCGTCCGCATCCGCAAAGGAAATATCTGGCAGTTTTTTTGTGCCGTTCATATAATTCCAGTCAAAATACCGGCAGCTGTCCTTTACCCGAAGGGCGGTTCCTGTCAGTACACCGTTCTCATGGTATCCGTAGAGGGAAATATCTTTTTCCGGCAGTTCCGCCAACAGGATCGTCCGGAGTTTCTCCGGCTCATCCGCATAACGCTCTTCCATATCAGGTGTATAGATTTCCTTTATTTCCCGGAGTTTCTCTGCCGTCATCTCCGCCTTCCAGGCTTCAACTCCTCCCGGTACTTCCTCCGTTGTCTCCGGCTGCACCGGCTGTTCTGGCACCTCGTTTTCCGAAACAGTATCATTACCGCTTACAGAGGGCTCCGGCTCATCCGCTTCCTGCCCCATAAGCGGTTTTTCTTCTTTTTCTTTGCTGTTCTGCTCATCCAGCGCAATAATATCCGCCTTATAACTCCTGACGATCACCGCCTTTGCCACGGTTTTCACCACAGGTATTTTTACCGCGGTCTCCGCGAAAGCATAGGAACTGTTTACCCCTATCGTCAGGCACAAAAGCAGAATTGCCGCAACAGAGCCTGCCATTTTGATCATGCGGTTACGCCATGCAGCCGTTTTTTTACGCCTGTCCGCAGCAACCGTCTGTCTCACCATCAGTAAAAGCTCATCCGGTATCTCTATTTCTTCATATTTCAGTTTTTCTTCCTGAAAATAGTCATGCTTCATTCCGGCTTTCCCTCTCCGCCTTCTTTAATGATTTTCCATATCTCGTTAAAAGCTCTTCGTCTTCCTTTTCCAGTTCTTTCCCCAGCTTCTTACATGCCGCATACAGTCTTGATTTTACCGTATTCAGATTGGTATCCGTAATTTCCGCAATTTCTTTTAAAGTTTTTTCTTCAAAGAAATGCAGTTGTATCACAATCTGCATGTCTGTCGGTAATTCGGAAATTTTAGAGACGACCTCTATCTTCGGTTCATACGCCGGCTCTTCATAGCTTCCTTCCAGTAAATCATTATCCGACTCATCCCATGCTATGTATTTCTTTTCTTTCCGCAGGTACATCAGGCTTTCATTGATCACAATACGGTAGAACCAGCTCGCCATCGCCTCTTCGCTCTGCAGTTTTTCATAATTTTCCAACGCTTTACATATGGCGTTCTGCACCACATCTAATGCCGCCTCCCTGTTTTTTACATAATAAAAAGCGGCACGGTAAAACTGGTTCTGATTTTCAACAATGTGTTTCACCAGAGAGTCATACAGTGCTTTCTTGGACATATCTGTATTCCTTCCTACTTTCAAGATGCTCTTCTCTTAAGTTTTGTTTAAATTATTTTCAACTTTTTAACGATTTTGTATCAAAGTTGTATCACACTGCACCGATATGGAATGATCTTCAAGAAAATCCGTCCATTCCTTCTCGGAACCGTAAAAAACATTCAGGTCAATATGCTCCTCTTCCCCGCTGTAGCCCTGCAGCTTTGCATCACTGTCATACTGCCAGAAAGTCCATTTTCCGGGCATACCCATATTCGGGGAAAAATATATATTCCGAATCCAGAGCGGATACTCATCAAAAGCGCCTCTGATATAAGTACTGTAGGAACTTTCTGTGGCATAAATCAGCGGTTTTACGCCATAATATTCCTCCAGTCTGTCCAGAAGACTCTGAAGCTGCTTTCTCGTTTCTTCCACATCAGGTTTATTATAAAAACGGTCACCGTAAAATTCAATATCAACCACCGGCGAAAGCATCCCTTCCTCTTTGGGCACCACGGAAATAAAATGTTCCGCCTGAGCCTCCCCCGTGCTTTCAAAGCTGAAAAAATGATACGCTCCTCTTTTTAACCTTGTCTTTCCTGACTGCTCCCAGTTTTCCTTAAATTTCGTATCGATGTGGCTGCTGCCCTCTGTCGCCTTGATAAAAGCAAAGTCTATATTTTCTTCCGCCAGAATTCCCCAGTCTATTTCCCCCTGATAATAAGATACATCCACTCCGCGGATCGGGTAATCCTCCTCCGAGGGATGATTTATCGTTATTTTCCCCTGATATACCAATAAGCCAAACAATATGGCATCGAGCAGCACAAAAAGAGCCGCCCCTGTCCATAGCTTCTTCTTCATAATTCCTCACATTCTACCGTACAGGCGGTCCTATGGCCACCCGGACAAATCCCGCCTGTACTTCCTTTACCATAGTATATGATATTTAAAAGAAACTCAATCCTTCTATGTCAGAAACGGCATTATTTTCTAAAAATATAATAATTCTAAAAAAAGAATTCATGACTTCCGGACAGATTTTTCAATTGAACTGCTTTTTTGAAAGCCCTTCTTTTTTCTTCATCTCTATATAATTTTTCAACACTTTCCGCAACCGCTTCCGGAGATAATTCACACAACATACCATCTTCCCCGTCTACGATCTGTTCCCTGTTCCCGCTGCGGTCCGAAGCAATGACAGCGCATCCAAGCACCTGTGCCTCCTGAATGGCAATGCTTTTTCCCTCATATCTTCCCGCCTGCACATACAGATCCGTCTGTACATAATAGGGATACGGATTATCCACCGCTCCCAAAAGCCGGAAGTCATCCTGCAGATCCAGCTTTTTTATTTTTTTCTCAAGCTTTTTTCTCTGATCTCCTTCCCCCAGCACATACCATCTTATCTGATATTCTTTATCTTTCAGGATTTTCATTGCCTCTATCGCAACATCATAAGCCTTCTGCCATGTCAAACGCCCCACCGAGAGGATACGGAATCCTTCATAGCCATCCGCGAAACCGCCCCCTTCCCCTGCCTTCCTTAAAATCTCCTCTTTATTGATAATATTGTGAAAAACATCTGTCTTCCCTTCATATTCCGGATAAAACGCAAGAAAATGACTCCTCACTTCTTCAGACACCGTATAAATCTTATCATAATCTTCATAACATCCCTGATCAAGCTCCCTTGTATATCCTGCGCTTTCATAGTCAATATGTATGAACACCACCTTTTTTCCCGCCTTTACATATTCTGCCACATAATAGGCGGAAGCCCCCTCCAGCCATGC
This sequence comes from Lachnospiraceae bacterium, assembly GCA_910573755.1. Classification (GTDB taxonomy): domain Bacteria; phylum Bacillota; class Clostridia; order Lachnospirales; family Lachnospiraceae; genus 1XD8-76. The sequence goes on from CAJTBO010000003.1 coordinate 101,414, forward strand.
AACAGCCAGATCAAAGGAAATATCAAACCGCTGCGCCCCTTCGGACAGTATCCTCCACAAAAGCTTATCCGCCGAAAACCTTCTGCTTTTTGCCATGACGATCATGTTTTTTATAAGCAATCCGGTTTTTTTGAACAGGCTGCCGTTTCTAAAAAATGCGCCGCATACCTTTTTAGCCATCTGGTGCCTTCCCGCAGCCGTTAAAACCGAAGAATCATCATAGCGGGAGTTCAATACCCGGACATGGGACGGTATATCATGAATCAGTTCCCCCTGCCCCATGATCACATAAAGATACACTTCATATTTATTATCGTTTAACCTTTTCAGCAGTTCTGTCAATGCTTTCTCCGCACCTGCCCGCCCTAACGTATTTATGACAAACAGAATCTTTTTCATTACCGCTTCACCCTCAATATCGATCCACCGTTTTTTATCCGGCAGTTACAAAAGACTGCCCTTTTTAACCACCGTATTTTTCTCCTCGTTATTGCCCGGTGAACAGTCTTTTGCCCGGATAACAAAATAATATGTCACCCCTTTATCTAAACCCTTAATGATCGATTGATACGGATAAGTCTCAAAAGCCGCTCCATAGCCATAGCCCTTTCCTGTCTCCGGGCATAATTCTATCTGCTGCGCCCTCTCAAGATCCGGGTCCTTCTCAAAATCGAACGGCGTACTCTGATAGTATAGTGTGTATATCACGCCGCTTTTATCCACCGCAACGTCCCAGCGCACGATTATTCCATCCTCCGTCAGTTCAACCTCTCCTATGCCTGTTCTCGGTACCGGCTCCTGCTTTGGATACTCTTCCGAATTATTATGAACGCTGCTCCAGACAGGCGGCAAAATATCATCCGCTTCGTTGTGTTCCAGTACAAAATCATTTACCAATGTCAAACTTCCGTCTGTTATATAATGGGAAAATCCCGCCTTATCCTGTGCCTGCACGATGTCCTCCATAAGCACATCAAATCCGGCCGCAGCCGTATTTCCTGATAACGCGCTCTTCAACCCGAGCTCTTCAGGGCCTTCCGCATATCCAAGCGACAACACCTTAAATCCGTCCGGGCGGTTTGCCTCCGCACTGATCTTCGGCGCATAAACATTTTTATTATCGGCAAAAAAATCCTCTTTATATGTCCTTGCCGGATCGGAATCCAGCATGTAACTTTCAAATAATAAAAAATCTATATATTTCCGCGGTGAAAATTCATAATGAGGATAATAATAATTATAAAAAAACAGCCCTCTGTTCTGCAGAATATACTTATCCGGATACTCCTCTTTCAACCTCTGCATAAACCGCGCCACCCCCGGAGCTGTCCATTCAAACCTTGTCCTGCACGGGTCGTCATCTCTTGTAAACAGATCGGGCGCACATGTATCGATCGTATCAAGAAACAATCCGTCGCAGCCAAGCCCTCTGCCATAATCCTCCGTAAGGATCTCCCGGATTCCAGCCACCTGATCCGTGCCGTCCTTTTGCATTTGATTCAGTTCATCATACCACGCCGGATCCCCTATATTAGTATAAGCACAATTAAAAGAGGGATTAAAATCCGGCATGCCGTCATAATCATTATCATCTAAATAATAGGACGCAAACCCGCTTCCTCCCGGTGATGTCCTTCCCGATATATCATCGCCCTCAAGATCAGCCAGTCCTGCATTCTCAGGAGCAACCCGCGGCCCAGTTTTATCTCCGGTAAACCTTATATCCGTCAGCATCTGTTCCGGGGTCATACCGTTTGTCCTCAGGTCTTCACCGACAGAAAGATACCCGAAAACAATCGTTCCCCCTTTCTGAATCGCCTCCACCTGCTGCCGGGTAATATTTCCGGAATCCGGATGCAGAATTACTATATCATACCGCCTTGCATCCTTAATGATCGAATCATCCAATTCCCCGTAATAAATCATATAGGTCTGCCGGATATTATTTTCCGGCTTTTTTACAGGAAATGCCGATTCCCAGAATATATGCCCGAAATCATATATTAAAAAAAGTATTACCATAACTGTACATGCCTTTTGAAAGCCTCTGCTTTTAATATATTTTTTTAATTTTTCTATCATTTTTTTGTTCTCCGTGAAAAATTTCCTGAAAGTACCATGATCCGGTTTCCATACTTCTGTATTCCGATTTTACAATATAAAGCGCCCTGCCGTTTTTGCCAGCAGCCGCCCCGCTCCGGGCTGATTTCTTACGATCCACATAGCGACTTTTCTATGGAGGGCCACCTCCGGCGCCTCCATATAAATATCCGCATATCTTTCAAGTTCCTGCATGCAGATCCTCCAGTTTTCACAATGCGGTGAAAACTCTCTTTTACTGCTCCGGCATGCCTCCACATACCAAAATGCCATAAACCGGAATGCATATTGCAGTTTATGGCATATAAAACCACTGTCCTCCAATGATTCGCCTGCAGCCAGCACCGGATGCAGCGCATAACTCAGTTCCTGTGCAGACCACCTTCCGCATGTCAGACTCCCCTTATGTTTACAATAAAAATATCCATAAAACGGCAATACGTCCCATATCCCGTTACAGCGGCTCAGATATCGGCAGACAAACGCAAAATCCTCAAATGCAGCCGTCTTCTCCGGACAGGATATGAGCAGTTCCCCTCTCTCATCTATTATGTTTTCCCGCCGGAATAAAACGGTCCCGAGACTCATCTGAATCTGTTCCCACATGGCTTTTTTCAGCGCCTGGCCGGGACATCTTCTCCTTTCTCCGTGTATATGGCGCCGGTGAAATCCGGGCTTCCCGTTCTCATCACAAAACAAAAGCCCGCAGGATGCCATCTCACTTCCGTCCCGTAAACTTTGAGCCAGCTTTTCTATCATAAGCGGATGGATCATATCATCTGCATCCACAAAACCGATGTACCTTCCTTTTGCCTTCCTCAATCCGCAGTTGCGCGCCCGTCCGCTTCCTCCGTGCAAAATATTGATCAGTTCTATGGAACGGAAAGAGGATCTGTTTTCCTTTGCCGCATTACGGACAACCTGCGCCGTATGATCCGTGGAACCGTCATTGACCACGACCAGTTCCAGATTTTGGTATGTGGACGCAAGAATATTCTGCAGGCAGCGCCTTATCCGTTTTTCCTCCTGATATGCAGGTATAATGATCGACACCAGTTCTTCCATCATGACAGGCCGCCCCTTCTTTTTTATTTTATAATCCCGAACCGTTACCTGACTTTATACAAAACAACATAGCTTAACCTGCATATAAAATTTACTGCCATATAATTTTTCCGGTTAAAAAAATGCAGCAATATCCTTCTCGGAATAATCCCGCTTTTTTCACTGTACCGGTATGCCGATCGATATATTTCATTGTTATGTATCTCATGGCACAGTTTACGGTTTTCCTCATATGTCCTTGTGCTGCGGGGATTAAAAATGCCATATACCAGAACTTCCGTCACGGCTGTCAGTATGTTTTCATAATACGCCCTCTCCAGATCCCCCCAAATTTTATTCTCCTGCAAAAGCATTTTCAGCCTTTTCTGGAACATATAATAATTTTTTACATACTGCGGCTGAAAGCGATGGGTCAGTGAATCCCCCCGCCATTCCACAAAATATACCGTCCGGGGAATATAAACACAGGATTTTGCCCTGAGCTGGTATTCCACATTAAAAAGCTTATCTTCACCAATAAAAACATCCTGAGAAAATCTTATCGCATAACGATCCAAAACCGCTTTTTTATATGCCTTGGCACAGGGCGAGCGCAAATTCGTATTACCGTTCTTTGTCAAAGGTTTTGCATACAGTATTTTTTTAATCATCCGGACCGAATTTGCCCTTTTACCGATTTTTATTATCCGGGCATTTCCTGTAATTTTTGATCTTCTGCCGGATTTTAATCTCTTTTTTCGTTCCGTATGATCAAAGATCAGCATATCCTGCTTCTGATATTCCCGCCTTGTAACAATCTCTAAAAAATCATGGGAAATCGTATCATCGGAATCCACAAATATGATCCATTCTCCCCTGCTTACTTCTATTCCTTTGTTTCTGGCTGCAGAAACTCCCGCATTTTCCTGATCATATAATTTAACCCTTGGATCTTTCCTGCAGTAACGCCTGCATATCTCCCCGCTTCGATCCGTTGAGCCGTCATTGATCAAAATAACTTCAAAATCATTAATGGTGCAGTTCAAAATCGAATCTATACACCGCCCCAGATATTTTTCTGTATTGTATACCGGTATAATAACGGAAATCATCTGTTTATCCCCTTTAAGCCAAATGCCCCTGCAGTCATTTCAAATCACCGGAACCTGTAATATCGCGATACCACTGCGCTGTATTAAATATCAGCCGGTAGAGCAGATAATTCTTACAGCCCAGATAAAACATTATTTTCTCATACCATTGCAGCCGCGAAAATATCCATAACTTCTTTTCTTCACTTATTAAATGTTTTACATAATCCGTTAAAAGACGATCCCCGTATTTTCTTCCGATATGACGCCATAACATTATTTCGCTCAAAATAATACCTTCCAGATCAACAGCGTTCGATATATTGTTCTCTTTTATTTCATTTCCGCAAATATATCTTTTTACCTCATATCTGTCCGTGCATGCCTTTACAAAATACAAATCCTTCTTCTTTTTACTGTTTCTGTAATAGTACCATTTTTGCATCAGCACCGAGACATCAGCACCCTGCGCAAGCATACGGTAAAGAAATAATGTATCTTCACCGTATGAGAACTTTTCGTCAAACCGTATTGTTTTCAGGCTCTCGCGCAGGATCATCTTTCCGCCGATTGCATCAAGTTTTATGTCATTACGTGTAAAAACCATGGGGCTTCTTGCTCCGGCACTGTCCAGACAGTATCCCTCCCATTTGGTTTTATCCGTTTTTCTCCACTCTGCCGGCTTATTCTCCCTCTTCCCATCCGCCGGATACATACCGGAAACCGCAATAGCCGTATGGTTTTCCTCCTGCAGCTTATAAAGCGCCTCCAATAACTGCGGATGTATCATATCATCACAATCAAGAAAAAACAGGTACTTTCCCTCCGCTTTTTCTATACCCGCATTCCTTGCCGAAGATACGCCCCTGTGCTTTTGACGGATATATCTTATTCTCTTATCATCCCCGGAAAACTTTTTACAGATCTCTCCGCTGTTATCTTCAGAGCCATCATCGATCAGCAGCAACTCAAAATCTGCATAGGTCTGTTCCAGAACGGATTTTACACAATCGCATATATAGTTCTCTTTATTATAAACGGGTATGATAACTGATATCTTCTTTCCTTTAGCGCTTTCCATCACTCTAAACCGTCTCAAAAATTATTTACTGCTGGGTGAAGCCTTTTTCTTAATCTAAACAGCTTCCATAGATTTTTTACTATCTCCCCGGCATCTTTGTATTTTACAGCGATCATATATCTGCGTTTGATCTTCCAGTACGCGATCCTGTCCCCTGACTTCTCATCCCCGATATGGCATATCAGAGCAATCTCATCTATAAGCTTTTCATAATCCTGATATTTCTTTTTTTCTTCCTCTTCGGTCAGTACCCTTCTGGAGTGGCTTCCCTTTCTGACGCAGACCCCGTACAATTTCTCTGTCATCGTCGGGCACAAATAATGATACATAAACGGAAGCAGCATCTGAAAATTCTGTCCCACATCATATTCCGGTATGCGGCGTTCCGGATATATCTCAAAGAATTTCTCTGCCCGCAGCATATAGCATCCGCAGCAAACGTATGTTCTGGATTCCAAAATATCCCAGAATATATCCTCTTTCGATACATCCCCGGTTTTCTCATCCGCCGGCACCCGCCTTTGTGAACCTTCCTCAAAATAATATGCCAGCGACCTGACGCACTGATACCGGGGATTTTCTTTCAGGAATTTTACCCTTTTTTTCACAGACTCCTTCTCCAGCCTGTCATCGCTGTCCGGCCAGATGAGAAATTCTCCGGTTACATAGGGCAGTCCGCAGTTGATTGCTGCGGAAGCGTTTCTATGTTTGGATCGTACAATTCTGTAATCATATCCCTTTTTTTCAAATTTTTCCCGGTATCCTTCCGCCACACGCAGCGTATGGTCCGTCGACCCGTCATCCACCAGGATCACCTCTACCCAGAAATATGTCTGGCTCAATACGGAATCCAGCATCCTCCCCAGATGACGCTCTCCGTTGAATACCGGAATGATCACGGATACTTTATCTTTGATAAACTTTCCCATCTCTGTTCCTTTTATAATACTATTTTACCCGGACAAACCCTTTGTTTTCTATCCTGTATACTATGTCGCATTCATCGGCAAGGCTCATATGATGTGTTGCTATCAGTATGGTTTTATCTTTCTTAACCTGCCTGATAGAGTCTATCACAGCCCTCTCCGTCTCCATATCCAATGCCGCAGTAGCTTCATCCATGACCAGAAGTTCGAAATCTTTATATAACGCCCTTGCCAGTACGATCCTCTGGCGCTGTCCGCCGGACATGGATGTTCCGTTTTCTCCTATCAGGGTATCCACGCCCTTTGGCATCTGCATAATATCATCCCATATCTGCGCACACTTCAGGCATTCTGTCAGCTTTTCCTCATCCGCCTGATCCTCCCGTGTAAAAAAGGCAACATTATTTCGGATGGTCTCTCCGTTTAAATAGGCAGTCTGCGGAATATAGCTTACGATATCTCCTAAATCCGCCTTACATTCCCCGCTGCCGTCCCTATGCGTTGCTATATCATAATCGTCATATAGAATATTTCCCGCCCCCGGAGCAAGCAGCCCGAGGATCAGGTCAAGAAAAGTCGTCTTCCCAATACCGGAAATCCCGATCACCGCAACCGAAGCCCCTGCAGGTACAGACATGGAAGCATTTTTAAATATTTCCTTTTTCCCGCTATAGCCAAAGGTAAGGTTATCCACAAAGAGCCCCTTTTTAAAGGTAAGCTTCTTATGTCTTCTGTTTTGGGCGGAGTTTTCCTCTTTTGTTATTTCCGAGTACCTTATCATCCCTTCTTTCAATTCTTCATAAGATTTCTGCAAAAACCTTATATCATTCAGACCGTTCACTATGTTATATGCCATCGGGATCATTTTGACCAGCATCGTGAGGTAGATCACCATTGAGGCAAGAAAAAAATCCGTGTTTTCATTTGGACGCAGCAGGAAAAATCCCAGTATCATAAACAATGCCGTCATAACAAAGTTCTGCATTACCATATTAACGATACTTTTTTTATACTGGAATTGCTTCTGTACCTTTGCATACTCATTACCGGCGCTGCAATATTTCCGTAAAATGACGTCCGAACTGTCTGCAATTTTCATTTCTTTAAAATTTCCGCAGGCAATGGTTACCTGCGCATTTGTTCTGATCGTATAGGCTCTGGATTTATCGCCGTATACCCGTATCTGCTCCCTGTAATAAATGAACATACCCGCCATAAGCAGCACGAATGCAATGCAACTTGCGGCACCGAGCCATTTTGAAGTGCACATCATCACTGCAAAATATCCCGCCATAGTCAATAGATTGACCCCGATATCAATACAGAATGCCATGATCTTCATACAGTTTTGCGTGTCACTGCGCACCAGAGCCAAAGCCTGCATCGGCGTTCTCTGATTATGATGCAGCAGGTCCTCCTTCAACAGTAATTCAAACAGTTTCTCAGATAACCTTTGCGCCCCGTCATAGATAAACCGGTTATAAGCGCTGCATTTATACAGGTCAAAAAAACCTTTAAAAACAGACAACATCCCCATAAGAAAAGTAAATACAAGAATCTCCTCTGAAACCTGCTGTTCATCGATGACAAAATTGATAATATAAATGACCGCCGAGAAATTAAACACTTCCGTCGCAGGGCTGATAACATTTAATACAAGCAGGATCTTCCAGTTTTTCCGTTCCTCTTTCTCAAATATTCCCGTTAAATAGCTAAACATTTTTATCATTCCGCCATTCCCCCGAAATACCTATTATCTACCCGTTAATCTTCCTATCATCCAAAACGGCATCCTTCTATACAGCATCCAGAATATCCTCCGCCCTTTTGCCCGGGCTGTCGGTTCCAAAAGCCTCGGCTGCAATATATCCTGTCTCTTACACTCAAACCACTTCAGCTCCTCTTTCACCTCATTCCAGATCCTCCTTCCCGGATCCGTATGCACTATTACCACAGATGTCCCCATACCGTCTTCCATATCCGGCCTGATCCGCTCAACGCCCCAAAAATCTCCTATTGTAAAATCACTGTTTCTGTTCACGGTGCAAAATCTGCAGCTATGGCACGCCGGACGTAGTATATAGTTTTTAAAATACATCCTGCAGAAAATATTCCGATAAATGGAGTCCGTATATTCTTTATTCCCGATCTGATAAGAACAGGTATGTCCTTGATCCGCATTGCGTTTATCCCGAAATACAAAATCCGTCATTTTTCCTTTGTGCTTTTTCTCCAGATACTCAACATAATCCTTCCACACCCCCGGAGAGGGAACACCGTAACACACAAGATCGACAAGAATAAGCTTTTGATATGTTCCGTTTAAAAATTGCAAGAGAGCCTGTGCCTGACAGGGCGTTCCGCAAAACAGCACCCACTTATCTTCTTTCAGTTCTCTCTCGATCCGGACATATATACCCTTTAAATTGCTCTGAACATATTTTGTCTTCTTGATCTGTTCAAGCTGCTCTTTGTTTTTTGCCTCCCTGTGTGCCACTTTCATGTTTTCACGATAGCCCGCACCGTAAACGCTTCCCCCCTGCTCTATCACAAACTGTGATAATATAGTAAATATACCTCCCGAAGAGCCGGAATATCTGATCTCATCTTCTTTTGCCTGCGCTCCGAAATAAAGATTATGACCGGGAGCTGCCTTTCTGGCTTTTACCGGACATACCCGCCTGCATTTTCCGCACTCTGTACAGGCAGATCCGTCAACTTCCGGATAATAAAACCCTTCCCGGTCCTGAACCATCCTGACCGCCCCCGCCGGACAGATATCGACACACGCGCCGCATCCGCAGCAAGCCTCTTTTTCTCTGTATATATCCATGTTGTATAATCAAATCCTTTTCTGATTTCTGATCACCGCCCGATACTTTCTGCCAGAAAACGCTCTGCCGCCTCCACACTTTTCCTGATGCGCCTCTTTACTTTATTCCAATTGATTTCCGCATCGATATCCGCACACCCGTTTTCCCTGTACAGCCTGCTTCCGAGCCCCGATAATTTTATAATGTCACTGATCCTTCCCCCTGCGCCGCTATGCGGAAACACCATAAATTTTTTCTGATAGATAATACTGAACGCCGTCCCGTGGAATGAATTTGTCACCACATAATCCGCTCTATGTATATATCCCAAAAATTCCGCCGGTCCGGCGGTATGATCTTTTAAAACATTTTCCCCTTCGAGTCCTGTACCGTTTTTATCCGTAATAATCGACAAATTCTTTCTTTCAGCCAGTTCTTTCGTAAATTCCACCAGCGTTTCATTATTTTCTGTCATATAGACAAAAATAAAATGATTTTTCCAGAGCATTTTTTCAATTTTCTGCCACTCTTTTTTTTCCAGCAAAAAGACGGGATCAGGAACCACGGCCACCGCTCTGCCGCAGAGCCTTTTGACATACGAAGCCGCGCTCTTTTCTCTGACTGATATGGTATCCACATGCTGCAGCAGCTCTGAAAACGTTTTATCATATTTTTCCGGGAGCGCTTCTTTTCCCAGGCTTGCAGCGTATGCGACCACTCTTTTCTTATTTTTATTTTTAAAATCTCCGAAATACGCCCTTCTGAGGCCGCAGGTAATATCGGGATTCCATATCTGATCACTGCCGACTATATAATCCGCATAATCAAGTTTTTTTAACTGACTGCAAAAATATATTTTTCTTTTTTCCTCCCCCGTCAGATATTTTTTCCGAAATTGTCTCATGCGGGATCTTTTTTCAAAAAAAGCTTTTCCCAGCCTTAAATTGGCTCTCCATCGATATCCCCCCTGAATTAACATGCCAGAAATACCGCCTGACGGGATATAGGGAATCCACCAGTGCCTGCCCGTCATAAACGGCGGTTCGTACCGGATAATTTCCGCTTTTATACCTTTCTTTCTCAAACCTTCTTTCAGACCGTATGCCTGCAGCATTGCTCCGTAATTATCGGAACAATGAAACGTTAAAATACCTACGCCGCACATATCGAAACTCCCCGCTCCAACAAACAGGATCATTGGTTTTTACAATACTTTCCGTCATTTAAAAATTTCACATAATCAAAATCATCCAGATATCTTCTTCTTAAAATCCCTTGTTTAAAATTTATTAAGACTCCCAGTTCTTCTTTTTCTTCAAATCCTTTTATATAGCAGGCGGATGAAAATTCCGGATATGCTTTACGGGTAAAGATCACTTTATTTTCATAGGGCAATTGTTCAAAAGCCTGTAATGTTTCATAGCTGCAGCCATCCTTTTCAGAGCCGATAATGAAAATATTATCCCAGTTTATCCTCTGTTTTCTTTCCTCCCACTTACACTTTCCCTCTTCAAAGTCTTTATAGTGGATAAAATAAATTTTCACATCTCCCAATAACCCCACCGGGCACGGATAGTCCTCCCGCAGTTCCTTCAGTTCCCGGTTCATATATTCCTTTAAGTTTTTTACCATCTTCACAAAGTCATCCATTTCCATACTCAGATTAACTGTAGGCGTCAGATATTTCATCCCGAGATCATAATACATAAATGCCCCGCTGCAGTTGGATCCGATTATCGTAAAATCCATATTTCTCAGTCTGCTGCGCCTCTTCTTTTTATAACTTCTCCATTCATATTCCCGAAATATTCTTAATACGGAACTAAAAAGCCGCTCTGCCATATCATTCCTCCAGTCCCAGTTCATAGGGCGGTTTTCCCGCGTCCTGCCGGAAATAATAACAGACAAAACTGTCATCTTCGTAATAAATATTTAATACAGAGGGATGCTCTTCGGCAAACCGTCTGCACCATTCATAAGCTTTGGACTCCAAAACGGTGCGGTTTTCAGGCTGTGTATACATTTCCCATGCGGTTTTGTATTCCGAAAGCTCCATATCCGCCGCCTCTGCGGATATCTCTGATGTCAGAATTTCGGGGCTCTGGCTGACTGCATTATCCAGATAACCTCTGCTGCACATTTCTTTAAAAAGGGTTCCGTAGTTCTCTCCGCCCATCCACGACGGTCCCTCAAAAAAGTGAAGCTGCGCATAAAAAAGAGGCTTCTTTTCAACATAGATAAATACATATTCCGAAGGGACAGTATATTTTCCTTTGCCGCATCCTTCCAGAAAGGTGAGCAGTTCCTCGTGCCACCCGTATTGAATGACAGGGTATAACTCGTCCGTCGGCGATATGATCGTATAGCTGTACCGCGGAAGCGTTTCTATAATGGATTCCGTCACTGCAGCCGCCGGCTCATATCTTGACAATTCATAATACAATAGTCCCCGGAAGCTTCCTGTTATGACTGCCATCTCATAAATCCCCAGAACGGACAGCAGAGATAACAGCCGGAGCGCCGTCTCTCTCCCGTAGTACAACAGACCGGAAAATATGATATCCGCCGGCATCACCATAACCGCAAGAAGCATCATATGCCCGAGTCCGGAAAAACGCCCTTCCGGCAATAGATCAGGCAGCCCGAGAGCCGGCGCCGCATACAGGATCACATGCAGCACAGAAACAATTATCACCGGCGGATATCCCCTGCATATTTTGTGAAGATACCCGAACCTGTCTTTTTTTCTGCCAAACCAGCAAATTACGATAGCCGCGGCAGTCAGGATCATTGCCCGGATGCCCCTTTCCCTTCCATATAACGCGGTATAACCTTTCTCATATATCTTCGTCAACCCGCTGACCACGACTGCCGCTATACTTATTTCACTGCGTAAAACATCATCCCGTTCTTTTTTATCTGTTTCTCCTGCCGCATCATCCGTACTGTCTGTTTCCTCCCTCTGTTCCCCCGTCCTGTCGGTTTCTTCATACATGGCATTTATCGCCCAATTTATCGATGCATTAAACGGAACTCCCTGGACCAACGCCCCTGCCATAGGCGCTGCCGCGATCATTCCCGCACATAAAACCGCCGATACCAGCGGTATGAGATAATTTTTGCTGCATACCTTTTTCAATGCACAAACAGCAAAGGACGCGCAGACGATCACACTCATCAACGCGGTATGAAAGTGCGTCATGATCACGGCTGTATACGACATAAAAAACAAAAAAAGCTTTTCATTCCAGATATATTTTAACTGTCTCTTGTCCCTTTTTGCGGCATCAGCCTGTTCTGTCTCCAAATACTCGGACAGGTATAGTGCGCTCAGACATACCGTGTGCAGGGCAAATTCCATCGGCAGCGTAATCTGCAGCCTGAACATACTGCGTATTATATATGTATTGTATACATCCCATGTCAAAAACAGCATCAGTACAAATACCGGCGTATACTGCCAGCAAAATATCTTTTTCAGCAACAAGTAAACCGAAAGAAGAAAGACTGCCACATGCATTCCCTGTAAAAACAATAAAATACTGTATATCTTAATTCCAAACAATGTATGTATGCAATACACAAAACAATGCATGGCTTCCGGATAAATTCCGTCGGGAAATATATTTCCTTCGATCAGGCCATAGATCCATCCGTGATGTATATACAGATCTCCTGATCCATAGGAATGCATTTGAAACGCTCCGTAAGAAAAATATGCCATTCCATACAGGATGACCGCTGCCAAAATACCATATTTCCAGAATAAAAAACCTGTTCTTTTACTGAAATTCCAGAATTTCCTTTTTATGCCCAGCCTGATCCTCCGCCGGTTGCATGATTCTATTTTCCGCCGGAAGTCGCAGCTTAAAAAGCGCGCCGCTTTTTTTATATATCTGCCGCTCACCACAAAAAACAGAAGAATGCGGACCAAAACCCGGTATTTTCCTTTTAAACGGCGGATGTCCAGAAACTTTGCCTCCATCAGTCTTTTATATCTCCTGTCGAAACAGGACATTATATTCATCAGCAACGCCAGTATAAAAACGCCGTAAAAGATCAAACGGACTCCCCATTGGTTTAAACCATGAAAAAGCCCAAGCATCAAAACCGTCACGTTCGCAATGACGATCGGCACAGTAACGCAAAAACCGAATCGATATGTCTTTGACCTGGTTCTCAGATGCCCGTGAAACACAACCAAAGGCCAGAGAAACATCAGGAACAGATAACCGACAAGTACTTTTATATATTCAGATATCCAATACCAACTGTCCATCCTGTTTTCCTTTACCAGTAAATAATATGATCAAAACCAGCCGTTTTTCTCTATTGTTCCGATATGATAGCCATACTCTTCCGGATCCTGCTGATTCGCCAGAAGTATCTGCTCTCCGCTGTCCGGACGGGTGATGAAAAAAAATACTTCGTATTTCCCGCGAGGCAGTTTATCGACAGGGATATTCACCGTAACGGTCAATTCTCTTTCTGATTCGCTGCCCCCTGAAAGGCTGCGCAGATCGCCTTTCATTTCATACGACCGGCAGATTCCCTGTTCCCTGTCATAAAGAACCAGTCCCATGACGGGTTTTACATAAACCGGCGCAAAACCGGCATTTTTCAAAGTGACGCCCGCTTCTATGCACCGCCCGGAAACATTGTGATCAAGATCAGCCTTCCGGATCAGCAGACGGTAGCCTAAATGGCGCTCAATATACGTATATCCGTCCATACCATAAAAGCAGCCCTCCTCCATGACCGTTGTCTCTCTCCATTTTTCCAGCACTTCCAGATCATGTCCTTCATTCAGATAAGTGACATGCATTGCGCCCAGATCCCTGATGGCATTTTCCAGATCGTTATATTGATTATCATGGATCACTTCCCCTCCGTTGGGAACCCGCCGGCAAAGCCGGTCCTGAAAGTCCAGTTCCTCCTTCCGGGTTGAAAATTCTTCTCCGCTGCTTTTCAGTATTTCATAAGTGCCATAATCACTTTCATTTCCAAGCATACCGTCGTTAAACAGACTGAGCCTTCCCGCAAACGGATGTGCCGCAAGAACATCTTCCGATATCTTCTCAATCCCGGTGATGCTTCTCCATTGGGCAGGCGTTCTGACCGCCAGATAAACAGAGGGCTCTGTTATGCCGCTTAACTTCTCCGCCAGCCTGCACAGATCCTCCTTTTCCGAATAGCTTGTGCCGTTCATTTCTCCCCAGTTGCCGGTAAACAATCCCTGTATAACAAAGATCTGATCACCCGCCCTGCTCAGTATCTCTTCCATCTGTTCCATATGCTTCAGGATAATATCGATCGTTTCCGGTTCATAAACTTCATTTTCTCCGTCCCAGTCATACAGAAAACGGATGATCAGCCGTTTATCTATGTTATCCAGCGCCTGAAACAGAGCCCTTATATTTTCCATGCCCTTTCCGCTGATTTCCTTATCCCTATAATTCTGCAGATTGATCTCGATCAGCGACAGGCCTTCTTTTTCATCTCCGTCATACAACTCCCTGACAAGTTCCCCGTAATCCGTTTCCTCATCGGTTATCATAAATCGATAAATTTTATAAAACCCTCTGTCAGTATTTGGCAGTTCCCGCGCGGATTCCGTAAATTGACAGCTTTCCATTTTGATATTTCCCCGATAACAGCGTACTGCGGCAAAAGATAACATTACCGTCAGTCCGGCAGACAGTACAAAGCAAATTCTTTTTCTACCAGTCTTGTGCATTCTATCCTATCCTGTTTTTCAATATTTTAACCCTGACCACAACAGCCAGCACACTCAAAAACATCCGCACCATATAGCATGCCGGCTCGATTCCGGAATGCATGCTTTTTCCACTCGTCCGTCTATGCATTACTGCCGGTACTTCCGCCACCCGAAACTTAAGCAGCAGCATCTGCAGCACCATATTGGCATCGGGATACCGGTAATCAAAATTATTGTAACCGGAATAATAGGCAAAGGCGTCTCTGCCCAGTCCCTGAAGTCCGGTAGTCGGGTCCGCGATCACCCTTCCGGTAATCATATAGATCATAGAGCGAAACAGCCAGAACGCAAATTTTTTGACCGCTGAAACCGGAAATTCCGAACTGCCCTCCATAAATCTGGACGCCAGTACGATATCCGGCAGTTTTCCGTCAGGCCCCGCTTCTTTTAACTTGTTGAAAATGACCGGAATATTACAGACATCATGCTGGCCGTCCGCATCCATCTGGATCACATACCGGTAGTTTTTCCGGACCGCATATTTATATCCTAACTGCAGCGCGCTTCCATACCCTAAACCAAATATATTTTTGATCTGAACACACCGGTACCCGTCAATAATTTCTCCCGATGAATCCGAAGACGCGTCATTAATACACAGAATATCCGCAATTTTTCCTATTTCCGGCGAAGACAGCGCCTCCAGTACCTTCCGGATATTTTTTTCCTCATTCCTTACCGGCAGGATCACCAGCAGTTCTTTATCCGCTTTTCGTCCGGTTTCCTTATTTTCCTCCAAAAGCATGGATACTTCTATTGCCAGCTCATGATTTTTCATCATGAAACGTGAAACCAGCAGGCTGAACCGGCAGCAGGCCAGTATACCTGCCGCTCCCGCACAGCCTGCAAACAGTTCCTGCCTTCTGCTCAGATCCGCTGTCCATCCCGACAACCGGGACACCATACCGATAAGAATAAGCATCACTCCCGCGATCTCCCACACTGCAGCAAGATCCGCCGTCAGCCTTTTTCCGGCAAGAAACCAGAGGGCGGATAACATGATCAAAATGCCTGCAGTCATCATGATAATTCTGATAATGTCCCCTGCTTCCATATCTTACCTCTTCGTTTTTCATCAGTCCGGCTTCCGGTAGACCAGATCGGAAGGCTTCTTTCCTTTGCCGCGCTTTAAAAGCTGCCATTTACAGAATATATTTCTGTCCAAATGCTTCTCCACCCAGCGCAGTCTGGCGTATGCGATCGTCCAGCCCGTAAACGCACCAAGAAGCACCCCCAGCCCATACCAGATTTCTGACAGCTGCATCGCGGCAACGCTTCCCAGAAAAGTGACAAGGCAGAAACCCGCCGTAGTCATTACCGCCCCCGCCAGATCATTGTAATAATAGAGAAAAAGGATCGCCGCATACATCAAAAACAATATAAAATAACCTGCCGCCATACACGGATATATCCGCATGACCATTCCGCCGAGCCCGAACCGTGGCAAAAGCACGATACAGAGCAGAAAAACCACCACGGAAATAATAAACTGGACGCGTACAAGACCCATCAGTTCATTGGAGATCGAGCGGAACATACGCCTTTTTGCGTTGTCTATATCCGCTTTTTTCCCCCCGATCACAGATTCGGAATAAACTTTGTATTTTTCATGAAAATGCATCTCGATCCGCGCAATAAAGATGACCGTTGCCGAGATATTGGTAAACATGGCAATACAGGTCGCCATATCATAGGGCTGATTACATACAAAACTTTTGACAACTACTATTCTCATATCGCTGGTCCAGAATACAAAATTATGGATATACAGCCCCAGTATGTAAAAAAAGTTGGCGAATACCAGCTGCCACCATTTCCCAAAATATTTCAGCACTTCCTTATATCGGTTACTGTTTTTCACAAAATATCTTTTTATCGTGGCAAATTCCATTACCGCGGTCAGAAAAAAACCGACCATCAGGGAAAACAGCATACTGATCATTACTTCCCAGTGAAAGATAAAATGCAGGATCAGTGAAAGAACAAATGTCACTATCATCCCGATCAGAAAAAAGACAGAAATTTTCTGATAATCCTTACAGACAGAAAGATAGATCATGGAGTAAAAAACCAGTACCAGGGAAATATAGCCGCTGAATCCCGTAAATACATAAAATACATTTACACCCCCGATAAAATGCTCCCAGAGACAGAACGGAATGCCAAACAGGCAGCTGAACACGATATTAAAGGCAAGCCCCAGATAATAGCAGGGCAGAATATCCTGATAGCGCTCCTCGAAAATAGCATCCGACATATACTTTGACAATACGGCATTAAACGGAGACGCCGTCAGCAAAGCAAAAATAAAGATATATAATACCGTACAAAAAAATACCTCCCTTGCCAGATATTCCGATCTGTTCAGCCCCAGCACCCATCCCATCAATACGATAGCCGATATGACCAGTATCATCGGGGCCACTGTGGCAACTGTGCTGTAAGTGAATCCGATCAGGTTGGCAAAAACGGATTTTTTCTCAAATATACGGTTTAATTTTACGCCGATACCCGCCATAGCCTTACACCTCCGCCGTCTTTTCTTCCGGCTGTCGTTTCAAAAATTCTTTATCATTCATTTCTTCCGCCGCATTCTGCTCCGGAATTTCCATATTTTCATCCTGCCAGACCTTTCCCATACTTTCCGCAAATTCTTTATAAATCTTTCCGTAGCGGTTCAACATGCCCTCCATCCGGTATAACGCGCAGACCCTTCTGTATCCGTTCTCTCCCATTTTATGACGTTTCCGTTCATCCTGCGCCAGTGTCAGGATGGCATGTGTAATTTCCCCGACATTCATGATATGGGTAATGATCCCCGCCTCGCCGAAATGATCCTCTCCGCCGTTCCCCAGAATCAGTCCGCGGCAGTCTCCTACATCTGTAGCGATCACCGGTTTATGCGCCGCAAAACTTTCCAGAATCACAAGCGGCTGCCCCTCACTGATACTGCTCAGGATCATCATATCCATCTTCCCATAGTATTCCTGTACATCTATCTTTCCTGTAAATACAATGCCGGAGATTCCCATGATCCCTACCATATCAAAACATTCCTGGGCGTATTCATCCTCCGCTTCCAGAGGACCCATGATCCATAACTTCAGCCTGGGGTCCTGTTCTTTTGCAAAACCGAACGCCTGAATCAATGTTTTTACATCCTTGATCGGCGCCACCCGCAATACTGCACCGATATATATCTCCTCCCTCTCTGTCTCGGTTTTGCCCAGAAGGCCCTGAAACCTTTCTATCTGTACCCCGTTTGGCACCACCATCGTCTTCTCCACGGGACACTCCAGTTCCGCCTGCAGTTCTCGTGCCTTCTCATACAGACTGGTGACAAGGTCTCCCCTGTCATATGCCATCTTGGACATTTTATGAAACTGCTCGATCCAGATATTTTTGTAGATGCCCTTCACCCATTTGGACTGGATCAGTTCTTCTTCCCGCTCTCTGGTATAAATACCATGTTCCGATATCATAAGGCGGCCGCCGTGGATATGTTTTCCCATACAGCCGAGTACCCCCGCATATCCGGTACAAAGACAGTGATAGGCGTCCGCCTTCGGGATCTTCATCTGCAATGCCCGAAACAGCGGCAGATAAATGGAACGCATTGTCCATAAAAAGTCCGTAAATATGATCTGACTATAGTGCATCATATAAAATTCCGTAACCGCATGCAGAAAATCTTCACCCATCAGCAGATCATTCAGGGAACGCTTTTTTTTCTGGAAAAAATCGATCAGTTCTTCCCATTCGATCCTGTCTCCCAGCATCAGACTGCGCAGAGCCTGATATTCTCTTTTGTTCATCCGGCTCTTCCTTTTTCTCTGTCTGCACCAGTCCAGGTCATCCAGATAAAGTTCATGCAGTTCTACCACATTCTCCGGCAGTTCATATACAAATTTTCCCCGCAGCTCTCTGTTTGCCACAATCGTCAGGATAACAAATTCCTGATGGGGAAAAGAACGTATCAGGCCATGCGCCCAACTGGACATCCCGCCTACTACATACGGGTAACATCCTTCTGCTATTATACATATCCTCATTTTATTCCCACCATCCCGGCTATTCCTAATATGCGCTCTTCAATGTGATCACAACATTTCCCTGCTCTGCCATGATCAGGTAAACATCTTCCTCCAGTTCCTGCCAACTGCCGCCCTCCATGCTTTCTATCATCTCATGTCCCGTCCTCAATACAAACCATACAGGCCCTTTTGTATCATTACATTCCAGACGGATCGTATTGAACTCTCTGCTTTCCTTATAATCCAGCGCAAGGAACCTGCGAATCCTTATATCACACTCTGATACGGTCGTACTGTCAAATCCGTATCTCCTGACAGGATGATCCCGGAGATTCTGCCACAGCGTATT
Source organism: Lachnospiraceae bacterium (assembly GCA_910573755.1). Taxonomy (GTDB): domain Bacteria; phylum Bacillota; class Clostridia; order Lachnospirales; family Lachnospiraceae; genus 1XD8-76. The sequence goes on from CAJTBO010000003.1 coordinate 120,631, forward strand.
GGAGACAAATGTCCAGTCCCTCTCTTCCCGCTCCGGATACACGATGTCTTTCATATCCACCATGACACTGTTGTATCCCAGCGCTGTCTCCAGACACCTGATCCTGAAATCATATCTGCCCGTTTCTTCAAACCCGTCAATTATCACACTCTGTCTGGTGACATACTCTGAAAGATACCCTATCACTTCCTTATCGTCATCAGGGCTTTCGACCACTGTCCGCACCGATCCGAGCAGCTTCTCCCGCAGGGCATCCATTACCTCTTCCTCTGTCAGCCCATCCGCATAAAAGGAAGTAAACTGATACGTCGGCAGTTCCCTCTGCATAAATTCATGATCCTTTGCCAGCTTTTTTTCTATCGGCGTTTCGGATATCCGTGCCCCGGACAAACCGGTCTCCGCCCTTTGTTCGTTCAAAAGTTTCATATAGCGCTGAAACTGATCCCCGTTGGGCTCATGTTCGTCCTCATAATCAAACTGAGGGGCAAGCATACAGGTCAGCGAAAGCCCGTTATCCCGGCGGACAGCCACCAGATCAGGCCACATAACATTCTGGAACAGCCCCTCCAGAGACTGGCTGTAGTGTTCCTCCAAAAATTCTTCGTTTTCATCCGCCAGCCCGGGATAATTGGCATAGATCATATTCTGCGCGTTGACTACCGGATAGATCTCATAGGGATTCATCTTTGCCGATATCGCAGACAGTATCCCCAGACCTGCCACATCCTCCATACAGCTTCCGTTCACGGCAAAAACAGCAGCGCTTCCGGCATCTTTTTTCCATATAACGGCGGGAAGTTCCCGTTCTTCCACAGGCTCCGTTCCCAGATCCTGTTTTTTCGGAATGCCGTTCATATAAATCTCACTTTCCGAAGATACTACATACCACGGAAACGTATACTCTATTCCTTCCTCCTTCTCCTCTGCCGTATAAAAGGCCTCTCCGCCCAGCAAAAATCCCTGATGCAGATAAACTTCCCCCATCGGCATTTCCCCGGCCCTGACCGTTTCAATCCCCAGCAGGGTTTTCAGCCGCGGGCTGTCCTCTATCACAGATACCTCCGGCAGATTACAAAACACAAGATTTATTCCCGTCTCCACATATTTTTCTAAAAGAGCGCAATTTTCCTCACCGCCCCAGTCAATATCGCTCGAATCAACCATTATTACGGCGGGAAGGGCCTGATCCTTCCCTTCTTTCGAATCCTCATATTCCTCCGGCGACAGATAAGTTTTAAGCCTTCTTTTTGTATAGGAGGCCCAAAGTGATACCGTTTTCCTGAGATCCCCCTCTTTTCCGATATAGACAACGGTTTCTCTCACATCACCCGCAAAATCCTCTGCACCGGTGTCCTCCGCATGAAAAGAATCACTGTTCTGCGGAATTTCCGATATGTCTGTTATATAAGAATTTTCTTCATAATGATTCCAGCTTTCCAGTGCAACATTCGAAAACTGGAACAGAAAAAAAACGATAAACATCACAATGGTGATGGTTAAATAATTTCGGCGTGTTATCATTTTACAAAGCCGTACCCTTTCCGACTTAACTGAAAATCCTGATCAGTTCCAAAGTCTCATTATCGATCACAACATCCGATTTTTTCAACGCCTCAAGCGTCTGAAAAAACGCCTCCCTGTTTCTGACGGTAAAATACAATTTCAGCTTACAGGTATAAGATGAAAGCTGATCCGGATACTGCTTTGCCAGCCGCATACACCATTTTTCCGAATTTTCATAATCTTTGATCTCAAGCAGCCTCAGACACACCCCCTCATATTGCTGCTGAGTCATTCCGGAAGGATTTTTGGCATAAAAAGATTCCGCCGCCTCGATCATCATCTTAACAAACCTGTTTTGTTCCAGCTGCGTAAAAACCTTCTGTTTTAAAATTTTATCCGTATAATTGATCATGGTATCTTCGTATTCTGTCTGATCATCCTTTTCTTCCCTGATACCCAAATACAGTTTTTGTACTTCTATACGGAATTCATTCAGTTCATGGCTCAAAACAGCTGCCGCATAATGTGAAGATTCGGAATCCTTTGTCTCCAGCGCCAAAGAAATCGCAGACAAAGAATCTTTTATCTCCCCCTTCAGCACGTTCAGCATCGCCGTCCGCAGGCTCTTACGGTCATTGACTGCGATTGCCTCCTCCAGAGGGATCACATTCATTTCCCTTTCCTCATCCGCTTTCAGCTGGGTCCTTACACGTCCCTTGCTGAACATTACGTCATCCAGTTCCACCTGAAATCTGAAAACAGTCAGATAAAACAGATGTACCATAAAGAAAAACAGCGGGCCGACCACCGGGCACAGCAGCATAACAATAAACCGCAGGAGACAGGTTCTCCGGTTGTCATGCAGGCGTTCATCCTCCCCCTCTCTTTTTCTGTTGCGGACAGGAACGACAAACAGGATGCTGATCAGAAAATAAAGGACTGCTATTATTGTATTGACCAGAACAACTATGAGAAAAATATACTCATCCCTCGACAGGCTCATTCTTCTCCCCCTCTCTGAGTCTGCAGTCATAACCGGCGCTCCGGAAGCGTTCCGCCACACCCTCCGCATTTTTTTCATCCGTATTGGAAAGCAGGATATAGAATCCGCCGTCGCTTAAAAGTCCCATATAATCTGTCTGACGTATATTTTTCCCCAGTATCTCCGATGCTTTTTTATAATCTTCCGCGGGAATTTCAATCATGGCACATTCCGTAAGACCATCCTCTTTTGCCCTGAAAAACGCACCTGTCAATTCTTCAAAAGCGTCCGCCGCCATGACCCTGGTCCCGTCCAGATACCGTCCGTGCGTAAGCGTATCCAGATACCGGTTGGCGTGCACCACCGCGCTCTGGATCAAAGAACCGATGATCGTCAGGCGGTTTGCTTCCGAAAGCGTCATGCGCTGCCACGGAATTCCCCAGATCATCAGCATCAGTTCCATTTTTTCCTCTGTGTATACGGCGCTCGCCATCAGCGGAAGTTTCTCATCCATCTTTTTATTGATGAATACACGCCGTTCCTTCAGATCCTGATACAGATCCTCCATATCCGTATATTTAATGGAATTTCCCAGTCTCTTTGCCTCCGGAGATGTAAAGGAAAACAATCTGGCATAATCTCCGTTTGCCACCATATAGACAGCGACATCCCTGCTGTCCATCAGTTGTCCCAGCACCTTTGCCGCATAGAACAGTACTTCTTCCGGTTCATAAGCCTCCAGACTGGAAGTGATCTCATAAATTTTTCCGAGGCTGTCACGCTGGTTGACAAGCTGTGTCTCAAAACTCTGCTTCATTCTGACATTACTGTCGTTGATATCCGATATATCATCTACTTTTCTGCTTAAATACTGTATCTCTTCCTCATTCTCTTCTCTGATAAACTGCAGCTGGTCGCGCATGTAACCGACGATCATACCAATGATAAACAGCTGGGCCATCCAGACATAGATATTATAATCCAGCAATACCTCAAATCCCGTCCTGCCGTACATCTGCTGCAGGAAATAGCCTGCCACGGCAAGAAGGGACGAAAAAATCGCCTGTTGCTGCCCGTATATGATAGCAAACAGCAGAACATACAGTAAAAAGAAATCCAGCCTGTTAAAATACTGACTGTCAGCCGCCTTGCTGTTCAAAATATAAAAAGGAATAAAACAGATCAGATTTTCAACAAACGGAAACAGCCGTTTAAAGATAACTTTGATACCGTGCCAGATCCTTCCCGCCCTGCTGCCTCCGGCATCCTCATCACGGATAAAGGAATCCGCGTTCCGCTTCATATATCCGGCAACCTGTTCTGCCCCCTCCTGATAATGAACAAATATCTTCTGTCCAAACTCTTCCTGAAAAGACTTCCCGTCCAGCATCAGGCGGTATTTTTCTCCCACCGAATTATTGACCAGACGGATACCTCCTCCCATCGTTTTGATGATTGCCTCTGCCAGCTGTACCTCATTTATCTCTTCCATAGAAGAAATATGGTAACGCGATAATGCCGGGCGCTCTTCCATCATCACCTTATACGCCAGTTCTACCGCATCATTCAAAAAGAGCATAGAAAATGATCTTCTGTCATTGGCAGATATTCTGCCTGTCTTCAGTGCCTCCAGACACATCTGAAAGCACGGGCCGCTCTCTTCCCTGCCCTTGTCCGGCACACCGTAGAGATGGTCAAAACGCAGGATCATGATATCCATTCCCTGTGCTCTTTGATAATTTTCGCAAACCTCTTCTCCCTGCGCCACCGCGATCGCTTTAAATCCTTTCGGCGATACGGCCTCTGTTTCCGCTACATCGTTAGGATACGACATACCGTACACTTCATGAGAAGAAAAATAAACAAAACGCCCTTTTCCTGTCATCGAATACGTTGACAGAACATTCATCAGCGATGCCGTATACCTTACCGACTCCTGCCTTTCCCTGTGCCAGTCAAAATTGGTGTCATACGCGCCCATATATATAACCATTTCCGGCTGAACGCTCTCAAAAATATCCTTAACGCTCTCGTCCTCATAAGAATAATCATATCTCTCAAAAACATGCTTGTAGGAAAACCGGCGATCCCTGCGGCCTGTCAGCAAAAAAATCCTGTGCTTCCCTTTATTCAGCTTATCGATCACAGCATCGGTCATTCTGCTGCTGCCGCCGATTAATAATACATTCATTGCGCTACCCCTTTTTGTATTTTCTCATTCCGCTTTTCAGCGGCACCGATACATCAATTCCACCATGTCGCTGATCTCCGCGAAATCTTCCTCATCCTCCGCATCAAACCATGTCTGCTTTCCGATCAGTATGTATGGCGCATAAGTACTCAGCTCCAGCAATACCTCCCCTGCCGCTTTTTCTGACATATCTGTCATAATTGTAATACGGCTGTTCTCCATAGTACGCAAAAACAGATTTCCTTCCAGATCTTTTGTGATATCCGTAATCCCCGGTTCTGTCACCATGCCGGTTTCCCTGTCATAACTTCTGATCCCTGCCATGACCAGATCCCGGTAGGGAATTTCATACCTGTCCTGTTGAAGGTCTGTAATCTTAATGCACTTTTTGGTAAAGCGGATCCTCTTTGCTCTTAATACAATATTTGAATGTTTTTCCATTCCCGGCACACTCCCACTTTATGCAGACAGTATAAAAATGACGCAAAGGTTCATACTCTGCGACAAGGATAATAATATTTTTACTTTTAACATTATATCTGTTGACGGGGAGTTTTGCAACAGCTTGTGTGGAAAATTTCAGGGCTGCACAGATAAAGCGTGATAAAAATTATATATTTTTGAAAAAAAGCTTCCGTATCTGCCGGATTTTTTGGATAAGGCCTGATCGATCAGCTAAAAATGTCGCAGAGTATGAACATCTGCGACATTTTTTATTTTGAATATAGCGGATTTCTTTTACAAACGGTCTCACAGCCAAAGAAAAAGCCGCGGCATAGACCACGGCTTTTATCAGAATCAATATTATAGAAGAAGTTATAAAACTTATATTACATTATACATTTTATGCCCTCAGGCGGCATGCCTAATCTTCCGTAGGCGCAAATCTGGATCTGTCCTGTCCTTCCGGCCTCGGTGTAATTTCTCCCGCCTTTGTCAGAGCGATCTTTGTCAGCATCGGCCCGAAAAGTTCATAAATCAGCACCGCAAAAAGCACGATATTTCTGATGATCGCACCTTCTTCGCCCAGTTCCTGGGCAACCGTCACGGACATACCGAGCGCCACACCCGCCTGCGGCAGAAGCGTAATACCAAGATATTTACAAACCTGCGGATCACATTTCATCGCTCTGGCGCTGGCTGAAGCACCCAGATATTTACCGGCGGAACGGGCGATGATGTAGATCACGCCTATAGCTATTACCGTTACATTGGAAAATACACTGAGGTCGAGCTCCGCACCGCTGAGTACGAAAAATACCACAAAAAGCGGCGCCGTCCATTTATCCACACGGTCCATGATATCCGCCGAAAAATCACAGATATTGCAGAATACCGTTCCGAGCATCATGCATACCAGCAGGCTGGAAAAGCCAAGTTCGATCTCTGTTCCCGGAATTTCCATTCTCACCATGGCAAGCGCCACTGTCAATAACACAAAGGTAATGGAAATACCCATACGCCTCGTATTGGAATGGAACCATTTCTCTAATTCCGCAAAGATGAATCCCATGACAAATCCCAGCAGAAGCGATCCGGCCACTTCCAGCATCGGATTTACCAGCACTGTGATCACATCAATCGACGCTCCGGAATAAATCGCTTTCGCCACCCCGAAAGATATGGCAAACACGATCAGGCCCACCGCGTCATCAAGTGCTACGATCGGGAGCAGGATGCTGGTAAGGGGCCCCTTTGCCTTATACTGGTTTACTACCATCAATGTAGCTGCCGGCGCTGTCGCCGTTGCGATCGCTCCCAGACAGATGCAGGTCGGGATCCCGATACTACTGCCGAGATCAAATATGTAATAAACCGCAATCAGGCACACATCCACCAATACCGTAGCTCCAAGTGCCTGTACGACCGCCACCACCGTCGCCTGTTTTCCTGTTTTCCTCAGTTCTGTCAGCCGGAATTCATTTCCGATGGAAAAGGCGATAAATCCAAGCGCCACATCCGAAAGAATCCCGAAGCCTTCCACATCCTCAAAGGTACGAAATCCGATCCCCAGTCTTCCGATCAGGCTCGGTCCGATAAGAAGTCCCGCCACCAGATAAGCCGTCACCGCGGGAATTCCGAAATTTCTCACCGCACGGGTCAGGATAAGACCGAGAAACATTGCAAATCCCAACATGAGCAATATAGTTGCTGTTTCTGATATCTGTATCATTTTTTGCCTCCGTAAGTCACTTTTCCTGTATTTTTTTGACCTCTCTCATTTTACCACTTCTTTTTTGTGTGTCAATATTTTTGTTGTCTGATCGGGCTTTTTATAAAGGTTTTAAAACAGTTATAACCGGCTTGACGGGGCTTTTACATAAATCAAGAATCAGAATTTATCTTCCCAGATCACTGTTTTCCCCGTCCGCAGGGATTCCGGTAAATCAATGATCCTCTGATTGCCGGAGCCGCGGAAGCGGAGTCCCAAGTCTTTTAATGCCTGCACGAACTCACCGTCCACAAGAACATTGATATAAGAAAGCAGTTCCTTTGTCTCTTCCCATTCCGTACACATTTTTTCCAGTATATCGCTCTCAAAGGTATAACCTGTATAACACCAGATATCCTTCCCCGGCAATTCCTTTTTCACCCGGCGAAGAAAAGGCAGAAGTCCCTGCTGATTGCTGTGCTCTAAAGGTTCTCCCCCTAACAGCGTCAGTCCTTTTATATAAGCGGGGCGCAGGGCATCGATCAGCTTATTTTCCGTCTCTGCGGTAAACGGGCTGCCGTATTTGAAATCCCAGGTCTCCTCATTAAAGCAGTTCTGGCACCTGTGGGTACATCCGCTGACAAAAAGCGTCACCCGCACTCCGGGACCGTTCGCGATATCACAATTCTTGATCTCCGCATAATACATCATTGTTTTCCCCCGATCTTTATATAGTAGTTTCAGTCTTGTTTTTCCTGTTTATATTTTATACTAAAAACGTGAGAAAACAAGCCTGCTTCTCACGTTTTTCGTGTTTCATATTTCTGCTTCCTTATAAATGAAGCACTCTCTCTTTAATTTCCTGCGTTCTGCCCTGATTCCAGAACTGTGTCCCGATATAACCGCAGGTCCTTCTCGCCACATTCATCTTATCCTGTTCGCGGTTTCCGCAGTTCGGGCATTCCCATACCAGCTTGCCGTGTTTATCCGTAATGATCTGGATCTCACCGGTATAGCCGCACTTCTGGCAGTAATCACATTTTGTATTCAGTTCCGCATACATGATATTCTCATAGATATACTGCATCACGGTCAGCACCGCTTCCAGATTATCCTGCATATTGGGCACTTCCACATAACTGATGGCGCCGCCCGGGGAAAGAGCCTGGAACTGCGCTTCAAATTTCAGTTTATCGAAGGCATTGATCTCTTCCGTCACATGTACATGGTAGCTGTTTGTGATATAATTTTTATCTGTCACACCGCTGATGATGCCAAAACGTTTCTGCAACGCCTTCGCAAATTTATAGGTTGTGGACTCAAGCGGTGTGCCGTATAAGCTGAAATCAATATTGGATTCCTCTTTCCATTTCCTACACGCCGCGTTCAGCCGTTCCATCACTTCCAGCGCAAAAGGCGTCGCCGCCTCGTCCGTATGGGAACGTCCCGTCATATACCGTGTGCACTCGCACAGTCCCGCATAGCCCAGAGAAATCGTAGAATAGCCGTTGTATAACAGCTTATCAATGGTCTCTCCCTTTTTCAGCCTTGCCAGAGCGCCGTTCTGCCAGAGGATAGGCGCCACATCCGAAGGGGTTCCTTTCAGCCGCTCATGCCTGCACATCAGCGCTTTATGGCAGAGCGCAAGCCGCTCGTCCATGATATTCCAGAACTTCTCCTTATCGCCGCCTGAAGTACACGCCACGTCCACCAGATTGATGGTCACAACGCCCTGATTAAACCTGCCGTAATATTTGTGTTTTTTCGGGTCATAATTTCCCGCGTTTGCCAGATTTCCGATATTATCATCCGTAAACCTGTCCGGTGTCAGAAAGCTTCTGCAGCCCATGCAGACATACACATCGCCCTTTAACTCCAGCATCACCTTTTCGGAAATATAGTCCGGCACCATTCTCTTTGCCGTACACTTTGCGGCAAGTTTTGTCAGATACCAGTACTTGCTGTCCTCACGGATATTATCTTCCTCCAGCACATAGATCAGCTTCGGGAACGCCGGTGTGATGAACACGCCCTTTTCGTTCTTCACACCCTTGATGCGCTGGTTCAGCATCTCCTCAATGATCGATGCAAGATCATCCCTTATCTGTCCCTCCGGCACTTCGTCCAGATACATGAACACCGTGATAAAGGGCGCCTGCCCGTTGGTGGTCATTAATGTGATCACCTGATACTGGATCATCTGCACGCCGCGGTTGATCTCTTCTTTTACGCGCATCTCCGCGATCTGGTTGATTTTCTCTTCATCCATCTCAAGATCCGCCCGGTCGAATTCCAGCCTCACCTGCTTGCGGAGCTTCTCACGGCTCACCTGCACAAACGGCGCCAGATGGGACAGGGAAATGCTCTGTCCGCCGTACTGGGAACTTGCGATCTGTGCGATCGCCTGTGTTGCGATATTACATGCCGTGGAAAAACTCTTCGGCTTATCGATCATCGTCTCGCTGATCACGGTGCTGTTCTGCAGCATATCCTCTAAATTGACAAGACAGCAGTTGTGCATATGCTGTGCGAAATAATCCGCGTCATGGAAGTGGATGATGCCCTTTTCATGCGCCTCCACGATATCATTCGGCAAAAGGAAACGCTTTGTGATATCCTTGCTGACTTCCCCCGCCATATAGTCGCGCTGTACGCTGTTTACGGTCGGGTTTTTGTTGGAGTTTTCCTGCTTTACTTCTTCGTTGCTGCATTCTAACAGACTTAATATCTGTTCATCGGTGGAATTTGCCTTTCTGACAAGAGCTCTTCTGTAACGATAGGTGATATAGCTTCTCGCCACCGTAAAGGCACGCTGGTTCATGATCTCATTTTCTACCATATCCTGAATCTCTTCTACCGAAAGAGAACGATTCATCTTCTCACACTGGCGGATCATATTATCAGCGATCACATCGATCTGCCGGTCAGTCATTTTCTCGGCATCCACAACACTGTTGTTCGCCTTTCTGACCGCTGCGATAATTTTGGAAATATCATAGGCTACTTCCTGGCCGCTTCTTTTAATAATTTTCATACTCTGCTTTTATCCCTTTTCCGCCCGTTTTACCTGTAAAATCCTGCGTCGGGCTTCCCCGCAGGATTCCCTTTATAGCAGACATCTCAAACCTGATTTTGAAAAGTCTACAATATATTGTATCATTGATTTTTACCTTGTCAAGATTTTGTAGCCGAGAATAACTCCTCAAAATCAGATCGAAATTTTAGGACATTTGCACAAAGAGCTGATAAAAGCAGGTATCCGCATGTACAGGATACCTGCCTGATAAAATTTTTTGCTGGTTTTATTTGAAAAATTTCTGTCGGATATAAACTCCGTCTGTATTACATTTATATGCCTGACTATATAAAATCTCTGCTTCAGCCTTTCATATTATCCACCGCTGCCCGCTCGATCGCCAGCCCTGCGCTGTAAAGTTTCATAAACTTCTCAAAGCCTTCCACATCCGCCGCATCCGGTTCCATTACATAGGCCTCGGCGTCTCCAAACACCTTGTTATCCAGATATGTACCGAGGTCTTCCCCGTCTTCCTTCTGAATCATATAAGCGGCAAGCAGCGCCATGCCCCATGCGCCGCCCTCTCCCGCGGTCGCCATAACGGACACCGGCGTATTGGTCGCCGCTGCCAGATAACTCTGCGCCACACCCTTTGTCTTAAACAGGCCGCCGTGACCCTGCAGCTTATCAAGGGTTACGCCTTCCTGCTTGGTAAGGATATCGAAACCGGTCTTTAAAGCGCCCATTGTTGTATAGAGGTTTGCCCGCATAAAGTTTGCCAGATTGAATTTACTGTCGGGCCTGCGCACCAGCAGGGGCCTTCCTTCATCAAAACCGGTGATATGCTCTCCTGAGTAGTAGTTGTAAGCAAGTACATCGCCGCAGTCCTTATCTCCCTCCAGTGATTTATGGAACAGTACGCCAAACAGCTTGCCCATATCCACTTCCACGCCGTAGCTCTCTGCAAACTCCTTAAAGATGCCTACCCACGCATTCAGGTCGGAGGAACAGTTATTACAGTGTACCATCGCCACCGCATCGCCGCTGGGCGTCGTCACGATATCAAGTTCCTCATAGGGCCTGGACAGATCGTTTTCCAGAACAGCCATACCGAAGATGGAAGTACCCGCGGATACATTGCCGGTACGCCTTGCAACGCTGTTGGTAGCCGCCATACCCGTACCTGCGTCTCCTTCCGGCGGACACATCGGGATACCTGCCTGCAGGGTGCCGCTCGGATCTAACAGTTTTGCGCCTTCTTCCGTCAGCGTTCCCGCATTTTCACCTGCCACCAGTACCTCCGGCAGGATGTCTTCCAGCTTCCAGCCAAATTCCTTCGGCTCCACCAGTGTATCAAACCTCGCTATCATATTTTTATTGAACTGCTTTGTTGCAATATCGATCGGAAACATACCGGAAGCTTCGCCGACGCCGAGTACCTTCCTTCCTGTCAGCTTCCAGTGAATATAGCCTGCCAGTGTTGTGAAGAATGTCACCTCGGAAACATGCTCTTCCTCGTTTAAGACCGCCTGATACAGATGCGCGATGCTCCATCTCTGCGGGATATGGAAGCCGAACAGCTCGCTCAGCTCTTCGCTCGCCTGTCCCGTGATCGTATTTCTCCATGTCCTGAACGGTACAAGCAGATGATCCTCTTTATCAAACGCCATATAGCCGTGCATCATACCGGAAAAGCCGATCGCCGCAAAATTGTTTACCGGCACGCCGTACTGTTTCTGCACATCTTCCACAAGACTCTTATAGCAGTCCTGCACCCCCGCCCATATCGCATCCAGGGAATAAGTCCAGATGCCGTCCACAAGCCGGTTCTCCCAGTCATGGCCGCCGGATGCGATGGGCTGGTTCTTTTCATCCACCAGCACCGCTTTGATCCTTGTGGAGCCAAACTCAATCCCCAGTACCGCTTTTCCGCTTTCAATCAGTTCTTTTGCATTGCCCATAATGTTAACCCTCCATTTCAGCTTCGCAACAGTCTTTTGGGTACACATGATCCGAAAGCAGCTTCCTGTCAAACAAAACACTTTCCGGAAAATCATTTTATACACTACACAGACTGCTGCAGATATTAGTTCCTTTTCCTATATCATAAATCCTGCCAGGAAATCTTACAAGCTATTTTTATTTGATTACTTGTGGTTTTTCTCCCGATATAGTATAATATACATGATTTATACAACATATTCAATCTCAAAACGGGAGTCTTATTACATGAATGCACCAACGGAAACCAAACAAAATCTAAAGCTGCAGGCGTATACGATTCTGAAAGAAAAGATCGTAAGCTGTGAGTACCGTCCGGGGAGTATGCTGAACGAAGCGCAGCTTGCCGCAGAACTGGGCTTCAGCCGGACGCCTATCCGGGAAGCCATCAGTATTCTGGAGGTGGACGGATTTTTACATATTGTTCCGAAGAAAGGAATTTTAGTAACAGATATCCTGCTGAGCGATATCGTCCAGATCTTTCAGGCCCGCATGGAAATTGAACCTATCATCTTAAAACTCGCCGGGCCTAATATCCCTCAGGAAGAGCTTCTTGCATGGAAGGAAATGTTTCTCCCGGACGCCCCTTCTGTCGAACATGGCTATCAGGCAGATACCGCAATGCATCTTGGCATCATCAGTTATTGCAATAACGCTTATATCATCGATATGATGAAAAAGATTTTTGATAAAAATACCCGGATCATTATCTGCAGCACCCGGAATAAAGCCCATATGCAGGAGGCGCGTAAAGAACATCTCGAGATCCTGGACTGTCTGCTGCAGCAGGATTTTGAACTGGCAGCCGCAAAAATGCGTACCCATGTGGCGGGATGCCGCAATGCCGCAATGGATTTCTTTTATTCAACATAATATTTTTCTGTTCAATATACAATAAGGATGAGCCCTGTGCCCATCCTTATTTTGAAATATCAATGCTCATCCTTATATTTCTGTATCGAATCCCAAAGCCCGTCTAACGCTTCTATCGTTCTGCAATACAGTTCATATTTTTTATCATAGACCGCCGCCTTTTCCATATCCGGAAGGACCGGCGCCGATATCCTGCACATATCCCTCGCCGCACCTGCAATATCTTTATAAGCCCCGCCGGCCGCCGCACCGATCAGCGCGCATCCGAAGGCTCCCGTCTCGTTTACCTGCACGCTTTCCACAGGCAGTTTCATCACATCCGCGAACATCTGCGTCCACATCGAAGAACGTGCCGCGCCGCCTGCAAGACGAATGGCTTTTACCGGCTCTTTTCTGGTCTTTAAAAGCTTTTCCAGATGGTATCTGTGACAGAAAGTAACGCCCTCGTACACACTCCGCAGCAGATGCTTTCTGGTATGGAAATTACTGATACCGACAAAACTTCCGCTGGCATTGGGATGCACATTGCTCGCCATCAGAAACGGCAGATATACGGGACAGAATTCCTCCGCCGGGATTTCTTCCACCCATGCGTTCATCTGTTCATAGACGCTCGTTCCGTTCTTTTTACACTCTTCCCGCAGTTCCGGAAGCAGATTTTTCATAAACCACTCGTTATTTCCGGCAGATGTCGGACTGCATTCCTCCACCAGGTAATACCCGGGCAGACAGAAAAACGAATTCATCATGACACTGCCGTCAGTTACCGGTTCTCTGCCTATATACTCGTTGATGCTCCATGTACCCGCGATCATACAGATATGCTCTTCATCCGTAACGCCCACCGCCACGGCACAGGCATCAATATCAAAGGCACCGCCCGCCACCGGCGTTCCCGCCTTTAATCCGGTCTTCTCTGCCGCTTCTTTTGTGATATATCCGCAGATATCTGTGGAATACCTCAGCGGCGGCAGTTTTTCCATACATTCGGAAAGTCCGAACAGCTTCAGAAGTTCCTGGTCATATTCTCCTGTATGAAGATTGACCAGATTGCATCCCGAATAATCCGTCCGTTCGGCATAAGCTTCCCCTGTCAGACGAAATCTCACATAGTCCTTACAGGCAAAGATCCACTGTGTTCTTTCCAGCGCTTCCGGCTCGTTATCCTTTAACCATGCCAGCAAAGACACCGGCTGGCTGCTCAGGATATGCTGGCAGGAGCGCTCAAACACCTTCTCCTCCGTCCCGTCCTTTTTCCATTGCACCGGATAACGCCATGCCCTGTTATCCGTGGAAATAATACCGTTGCGGACAGGCCTGCCGTCCTTTCCCCAGAGATAGAGCCCCTTGCCGTGGCCGCAGACTGCCGCACAGACGATCTCCTCACCGGAAATCTGCGCCTTCTCGATCGCCCTGCGGATCACTTCGCAGTTGGCTTCCCACATCTCGTCCATGTCCCGCTCCGTAAAGCCGGGCTTCGGCACAAGCATCGCCGTATCCATTCCGGCAACCGCCACCTCTCTTCCGGTCTCGTCAAAGACAGCGGCTTTGGTGGATGTTCCGCCGTTGTCCAAACCAAGATAATACCTCATAATAATCCCTTATACCTTTCTGCAGGCGGATATGCCTGTTTCACACCTGCTTTTTCCGGCTCTCTATCAGACATGATCTGCATAATCCCGGTTCAGGATATGCGGGGAGTCTTTACCTGCAAAGAAATCCGCACTGATATCGATCGCCATCTTATAAATATTCCACAGAGATTCCACCGTCTGACTGGAGACATGCGGCGTAATGATCGCATTTTCCAGTGTCAGAAGCGGACAATCCACGGGCAGCGGTTCTTTCGCAAACACATCCAGCCCTGCGCCGCCGATCCTGCCCGTTTTCAGGGCTTCATACAGTGCATCCTCATCGATAATGTTTCCGCGGGCGGTATTGACGATCACCGCCGTCGGCTTCCATTATCTCTTTCTTCGGGAACGGGTCGTATGCCAGAATCCTGCATTCAAAACCGCCGAGCAGTTTTGCCAGACGCTGTCCGATACAGCCGTAACCGATAATGCCTACCGTGCCGCCGATGATCTCATTTCCGATATCCTTTACCCATTTTCCGGCTTTTGCCCTCGCCTGATATGTATTGATCCTTCTGCGGGCAGAGAGCATCATGGTAAGCGCCATCTCCGCCACAGCCGTTGTATTTGCTCCGGTGGTCCTGGCTATGGCAATGCCGTTTGCACTTGCCGCCTTAAGGTCTACTTTATCATATCCCACACCAAAACGCACCAATAATTTTGCACGCTGCACTGAATGATGATCGCGTCATATCCCTGATTGATGATCTCGGACATGATCTTCACCTGCTCTTCTGCGGAACTGTCGCCGTTAAAGGACTGTACTGTGATATTATCATAATACTCGCATTCACGTTCAATACCTTCCAGCCATGCCTGATTGTTCGGTGTGCCGATATCATGTGCCACATATGCAATTTTCACATCTTCCACCCAGGGATTCTTTGCCGTCTTGCTGCTTACCGCAGCGGTTTCTTCTCCTGTTCCTGTCTCTTCAGCCGCTGCCGGTGCTTCCTGTTCTTCACGGCTTACTTCCTCTGCGCTGCCGCAGACAACAAGAAAAGTGCCCATAACCAATGCCAACCCGAGTGTTGAAAATTTCTTCCTCATACTTTCCTTTCCCTTGTTTTATATTTTCAACGTGATATATGCTCCTTCTATTCTTTTAGTATACAACAAGGTTATATCTTAATTCAATTTGCTTTTTCACTAAAATTGAACTGCTTTTTTTGTATGATTTTCCTAATTTTCCGTTTTCTTTTATATGGAAGCTGAATATTTTTATTTCGGGCATCCGGCTCATTAAGGAGCCGCTATTACCCGGAATATCATAGTCCATTATCTGCGAAAATGAAATTCTTCATTCCCATCCTCTCCATCAGTGTTTTTAACAAGTACATCTTCTTCAGTTTTTTTGCTCTTTGGTATTGTGCCCTCACCGAAAATAAATTATAATTACAGCGATAAATCAGCATCTACAGAGGTAATGCCGACAGTATCCGATATAGATAAATCAGTTGCGTTTTATAAGCTTGTATATGGTAACGCGATATATTCCGATTTATCGGTTCACCGATCAAACCGGCTCAAAAATTAAAACAGATTTTCAGGCTATTGAAATAAAAAATTTTATAAAAAGGAGTAGGATCATGACAAAAACAGGTATCATCGGAGCAATGGAACTGGAAGTTGCCACTTTGAAAAATTTAATGAAAATAAATACAGTCACCGAAAAAGCCGGCATGCATTTTTATGACGGCACATTAAGCGGGAAATCCGTGGTCGTCGTGCGCTGCGGATACGGCAAGGTAAATGCCGGTATGTGCGTACAGATTCTGGCGGACTTGTTCGATGTGACCCATATCATTAATCTCGGCGTCGCCGGCTCTTTAAATCCGATGCTGGATATCGGAGATATCCTTGTCTCAGAAAGAGCATTGCAGCATGATATGGATTCCTCGCCTCTGGGTTTTGCACCGGGACAGATTCCGGATATCGATGTCCTTGCCTTTCCCGCGGATCGGATAATGATCGATACCGCTGTTTCCGCCTGCAGACGGGTAAACCCCGATATTAATGTGCTCACCGGACTTGTAGTGACCGGCGATCAGTTTATCTCCAGCAGGGAAGTAAAGGACAGGCTTGTCTCCGTTTTCCACGGAGACTGCGCGGAAATGGAAGGAGCCGCTATTGCACAGGTTTCCTATTTAAACAAGCTGCCTTTTGTCATTATCCGCGCTATTTCCGATAAGGCGGACGATTCCGCGGGAGAGATAGATTTTCCGACCTTTGAAAAACAGGCTGCGGAACACTGTGCGAAACTGACCGTGGAATTTATCAGAAATTTTGAGCCCGTATAAAAAACCGCCGGAGCAGTTTCTTTTATTTTCTGCTTCGGCGGTTTCTTTTGCCGTCTTTGTGTTATGCTGTTTCCGGACAATAAATACATTTAATTTATATCGCTTTGGAGCTGCTGCCGTAATGTGGCAACCTGCTCTTCCAATGAACAAATAAGAGAATCTTTATTCTTGTTTGATGATTTCAATTCGGTTATTTCGGCATCCTTTTTCCTATTCGACGATTTCAATTCTTCTATCTCCTGCTTTACGCCATCCCAAGTCCGCCGGTAATCCTCCCTCGCCTCGCACCGGTCACGAATCCGGTCATCCCCGTTCAAAGCAAAAAGTGTTTCTCCCGCTTCCTGCATACTCTTATTGCCCGCTGAGATCATCTTAAAATCCTCCCATGTCAGTGCCTTAAACAACCGTGCCCATTTATCAAGACCATACTCCTTATCTTCTTTGACCGCTAAATGAATCTGAGTTAAGTCTAACACATGTATGGTAAACTTGTCACTATATTTATGATAGTTTTTTACATTCATCATTTTATAGGTTCCGAAAAACTCAGGGCGCTGGGGAAACAGCGTAAAATCCAGAATTCCGATCTGAAATGCGGGTTTTACGGTCCTGTAGGTATCTCCTGCATTTAAGCCGTCAAAAAGCCGTGACAGATATACCAGTGAACGTTCCGGCCAATTATATTGGTTGTTCACCTGCATCTCTAAATTAATGGATGTATTGTTGTTCATCAGGATTTTAATATCCAGAATAAAATCCTTATCACTAATCTTTTTTCCCAGTTCAATGGGATTAAGGATCTGTACAGACCAGACATCGTCCGGGTTTAAGTGCAGCAGAGAACACAGGAAACTTTTTAATACATTTTCATTACTCTGCATAACACTCCGAAACATATAGTCATTCACAAGGGGATAATCGATTGTACCGGTAAAAGATGCCAGTTTGGATATACTGCCGCAATTTTTTAGAATATTCATAAGATATGCTCCTTTTTGATGTGCCTGTCAAAATCTGTACGTTACAGAAAATGCCCAGATGTATAAGTGATGTAAGAATTATAAAATTTTGATCTGTTCTTACTCTTTTTACCATAAAACATCATAAAAAGACAAGTTTAAAATGCGGAAAACAATGTAGAAAAACAGAAAAAGAGTTCAAGAAAAATAAGAAGCAGAACTACATGATATAGCCCGGATGATTCCTTTAAATTTCAAAGAGATACTAAATCTTGTATTGTGCATTTTTTATCAGCCGCATTCACCCATATCCGGTACAGGCGAATGCAGCTGATCATTTTGACAGCCGACTATTTTGATTGTCTGTTTTATGCCAACGTATAGCTGTTCAGATACTTCTCCTGTTCCTCGGTCAGCACATCAATCTCTTTCCCAAGAAACGCCAGTTTTCTCTTTGCCACATCAATATCCACTTCACGAGGCACATCGATCAGCTTTTCCGTAAGCTCACTGCCATGCTCTACTAGATACTTTGCAGACAGTGCCTGAATCGCAAAACTCATATCCATGATCTCCGCCGGATGTCCATCCCCTGCTGCCAGATTTACAAGACGCCCCTCTGCAAGTACAAAGATCCACTGACCTGTCGGAAGCTTATAACCCATGATATTTTTTCTCTGTTCTCTTGTTTCCAGAGCAATCTCTCGAAGGCGTGCCATATCGATCTCACAGTCAAAATGTCCTGCGTTGCAGAGAACAGCGCCGTCTTTCATCACCGCAAAATCTTCTTCATCGATAACCTTGTCACAGCCCGTAACAGTCACAAAGAAATCACCGATCTTAGCCGCTTCGTTCATCGGCATTACATCAAAACCGTCCATTACCGCTTCAATCGCCTTGATCGGATCGATCTCCGTAACGATAACCCGCGCGCCAAGCCCTTTTGCCCTCATGGCAGTTCCCTTGCCGCACCAGCCGTAGCCGGCAACTACAACGATCTTTCCCGCCACGATCAGGTTTGTGGTACGGTTGATACCATCCCATACGGACTGCCCCGTCCCGTAACGGTTATCAAAGAAATGCTTGCAGTCTGCGTTGTTTACCCGAACCATAGGGAACTTTAATTCCCCTGCATTGTTCATGGCTTCCAGACGGATAATGCCGGTAGTTGTCTCCTCACAGCCGCCGATGATCGCCGGGATCAGTTCAGGCATCTTTGTATGAACCATGTTGACAAGATCCCCGCCGTCGTCGATGATGATATTCGGACCCGCTTCCAGTACGTGACGGATATGCAGTTCGTACTCTTCCGGTGTGCAGTCATACCAAGCATGAACTTCCAGTCCGTCTTTTACCAGCGCCGCCGCCACATCGTCCTGTGTGGAAAGAGGGTTTGAACCTGTCACATACATATCTGCCCCTCCTGCTTTAAGCACTTTGCAGAGATAGGCCGTCTTTGCCTCGAGATGCACGGAAAGGGCGATCTTTTTCCCTGCAAAGGGTTTTGTCTCCGTAAATTCTTTTTCCAGAGTACGAAGCAGGTCGCAGTTCCGTTTCACCCACTCAATCTTTCTTTCGCCGGATTCGGCTAAACTCAAGTCTCTGATTTCACTGTTCATTTTTTTCCTCCAATAAAATGATGAGATATTCAGCCGAATTTTTATTATAGTGATGGTCGTCTGTCCTATCATCACTGGCACGCAGAGATATCTTTCTTATATAACATCTTTCCTGTATCATATTTTTAATCGAGCAGGAAAGATTTATCTTCCCCTGCCCGCCGCGCCGGGTGCGGGCAGCTTATGCTGCATCCTTCTTCTCCGCACCTGTGCACATATAAAATATCTCTGCATATAAATTGATCGTTCACGCAGGGACCGCCCGGTATATCGTATCTCAATATTCCTTCTTATCCAGTCCCATCCGGACGATAATTTCATTAATCTTTTTATACACCAGTTCCTCGTCCATCGTCAATATCTTTCGTTCTTCCATCGTAATTTTTCCGTCGATGATCACAGTTTCCACCTCGGAACCGTTGGCGGAATAGGAAAGCCCTGCGATCAGATTATTCCGCGGCGTCAAAGAAGGCGTATTTAAATTAAGGATCGCAATGTCCGCTTTCTTTCCTTCCTCTATAGAACCGATCTCTTTTTCCAGGCCAAGCGCCTTCGCGCCGTTTATTGTCGCAATGCGGATTGTCTCTTTGGCACTGATGCACTGCGGCGTTTTTGCAACACCCTTATGGATCAGCGCAAGCAGGCTCATCTCGTGGAACAGGTTCAGGCTGTTATTGGAAGCAGCCCCGTCCGTGCCGATACATACATTGATCCCTTTTTCCAGCATCTCCGGAACAGGCGCAAAACCGTTCCCCAGCTTCATATTGCTTGCCGGGTTCGTAACCACGCTGACATTTTTCTTCCGTAAAATATCCATGTCGCTTTCCGTGATCTGTACACAGTGGGCAGCCACCGCCGGCACATCAAAAAGTCCGTTTTTCTCTGCCATCTCGATAGGTGTACAATGGTATTTCTCTTTGATCTGTTCTATCTCGCTCTCACTCTCGGAAAGATGCACATGAATCCGCATATTGTTCTTCTTCGCTTCCTCAGACACAATGCGCATAAACCCGTCGTCACAGGTATAAGGAGCGTGGGGTCCCAGCATAAAAGTCAGCCTGTCGCAGTCCGCCGCCGCATCTCTCTCCTCATACGCCTGATTAAGCCGCATCCGGCCTGCCTCGTCATTGCCGCTTCCCACCAGCCCCCGGCTGATCACGGCACGCATACCGGATTCCTTCACCGCTCTGGTCGTCTGATGGATGTTCATCTGCATATCGTTAAAACAGGTCGTCCCGCTCTTCATCATCTCTATAATGGCAAGACAGGCGCCCCAGTAAGTATCTTCATCCGTCATCTGTTGCTCAATGGGGTCGATTGTCCCGAACAGCCAGTCCATAAAGCTTAAGTCATCCGCCACATTTCTCATAAAAGACATATAGGAATGTGTATGACAGTTTACAAGCCCCGGTATGGCAAGCCTGTCTTTCCCGTCTATCACCCTATCTTCCGAAAATCCTTCCGGCCGTTTCCCGACAGACACAATCTTACTCCCTTCAATGTAAATATCCGTTTCCCGAATGACATCCCTGTCATCTTCCGGCAAAAGTGCCAGAATATTTTTTAATACAATTCCCATGATTTTTCCTGCCTCCTGTAAAATTATGCATTTCGCTTATTCTGCAAAACCGTTTCTCAAACTGAATATACGAAACACCTTCTTTCATAACTGATATGAATCCCGTACTACCCGTTTACCACATTGCAGGGTGTCCCTGCCAGAAAATTTTTAATATTCCGGTATACGCCGTCTACACAGCGTTCTCTTGCTTCCACCCCTGCCCATGCCATATGGGGTGTAATGATCAGACGGTTGCTGTCCTTAAACCTGCTCAGGGGATTCTCATCTGTGATAGGCTCCTTCTCCAGCACATCCAGTCCTGCTGCCGCAATCTCCCCTTCTGTCAGCGCGGTATACAGATCGGCGCTGTTTACCACAGGCCCTCTCGCCACATTGATGAGCACCGCTGATTTTTTCATCTTCTTCATCGCCGCCAGATCGATCAGATTTCTTGTTCTGTCACTTAAAGGACAATGCAGGGAAAGTACATCCGACTGCGCCAGCAAAGTATCCAGATCCACTCTATCATATTCTGTACAGGTACTGTTTCCCGAAGCAGAATAAAAGATTATCTTACATCCGAGACTCTCTGCCGCTTTCGCCACTTTCCTGCCGATATTTCCCATACCGACAATACCCCATGTCTTTCCATCCAGTTCCCAGAAAGCTTCATCAAAATGAGAAAAGCGGCTCTGGGCGGCATATGCGCCGGATTTCACATACTCATCATAATAATGCAGTTTCTCTATCAGAAAAAGCGCCATAGCAATGCTGTGCTGTGCCACCATAGCCGTGGAATAATTCCTTACATTGCAGACCAAAATACCCCTGTTTTTACAATATTCTATATCTACATTATCATAACCCGTCGCAAACTCACAGACCAGTTTTACATTCTTTGCGTCTTTCAAAGTTTCTTCTCTCACGGGCGCTTTATTGGATACCACGATATCCGCATCCTTTACCCGCTCTGCCACCTCTTCCATCGTCACCGTATTCGGATAAATCTCCAATTCCCCGAATTCCCCGAGGCGCTCCACATCGATATCGAGCCCTACGCTGTTTCTTTCCAAAATGACTATCTTCAAATTTCTCCTCCGTTCCGCCGCCCCGGCAGCTTACTTTAAACATAAGGACAGCCTGCATCTTTTTTCTGCTTATGCCTTTATTCTGCTGTTTTTTCTTAAAGATGTCAAGGGGAATGAGTAAGTCTTTAACATCATTCATTTCATAATACACACACCGGGGACCGCTTACGATATTCCCTTTCCTGCTTTCCGCGATAAAATGCCGGGGCATTGCCCCGGCACCATATCACCTGTTTCACGCTTAAATCCCGCCCGGATTCACTGTCTGTCCTGTGTCTCAAAAGGATATTCGATCCCCCACTCTTTTCTCCTCTCATCCATAAATTCCATCACGCGTATAGTCTCTGCATGGGGCATCTCCGGACATTCTAAAGCTCCTTCTTTCAATGCTTTTGCACAGGCCGCCACTTCATACTCATAACCTGTAATCTGCTTTGGCGCTTCTCTATAAAGAATTTTATTGCGCTCCTTATCATACACCGTAAAACTTTCATAATTATTAATATTTTCTATAACCATGAAACCCTCTGTTCCCTGAATGATGCCTTTTCTGTCCCCGATACAGCAATGGGAAGCTGTCAGAGACGCCACCCTGCCGTCCCTGTACTGAATGGTGATGGTTTCCTGTTTATCCACGCCGGTTTCCGTATAAGTACAGAAAGAAGATACTTTTTCAATATCTGTCCCAAAGAAAATGGAAGCAAAATTGATCGGATAAACGCCCAGATCCAGCAGGCTTCCGCCTGCCAGCGCAGGATCATACAGTCTTTGGACATGCTCAAGGAAATAACTTAAATTAGCGGAAAGCAGTTCCGGTTTTCCGATCATTCCCTGTTCCAGTACATCTTTTATCATATTTACCATAGGCATATATCTCGTCCAGATGGCTTCCGTGACAAAGACCTTCTCTTTCTCGGCATACTCAAGCACTTCCCTTGCCTGCCCCGCATTCACCGTAAATGCTTTTTCACATAATACAGGCTTTTTATACTGGATACACAGCATCATATTATCGTAATGCTCGGAATGAGGCGTGGCAACATAAACCAGATCCACGTTCTTATCCTGCAGCATCGCCTCATAAGAACCGTATGCTTTTTCCGTACCATACTCTTCCGCAAAAGCCTTTGCCTTCTCTTCCGTTCTTGATGCAATCGCATAAAGAATTACATCCTCCATGCCGTTTACTGTCTTTGCCATCATACCGGAAATATTTCCGGCTCCCATCAAACCGATCCGTAATTTGTCCATTCTTTTCACTCCCTGCGCCTTTTGATTTTGATCATCTCTGTAAAACCCGCTGTTTTCCGATCCCGATAACCGCCGAATCTGTCTGCTGCCTGTACGCTCCATAAGCCGTTTACTGCCGGCTGTTCTCCTTCATTTTGAGAATATAATCGCATACTGCATCAGCAACCATAATCTCTTCTTCATCCTTCAGATTATAAGCATTTATAAATACTATATTTTCCTCCATGCCGAATTCCGGCGGATATACGCCGACGTCCACTGCAGGAGTCAGACTTCTTGTATAGATATTACAGTTTTTTGCAGTCATATGTTCCGGCAGATACAGATGCAAAAGCGGCTGGAACGTACCAAGCCTTCCCTTCTGCAGCATCTCGGTCCGGATTCCCGTTTTTTCTTTTACGGTTTCCGCAATCTTCAGCAGCTTTTCCTCCTGTCTTTTAAACCTTTTTTCTTCATCCCCGGAAACAAACAGCTCCAGTGCCGTAATAAAACCGGCAAGTTCCTCCTTTCCTGTCTTAAAAGCCCGTCCCAGCCTCGGATTGGGGCTTGCAAGCATTTTACAGAGACGGATCAACTCTTTATCTCCTACGATCAGCCCTGTACTCTGCGGACCTTTTATATGTTTTCCGCCGCTGAAGATCGCCAGATCAGCTCCCAGCTTCTTAGTATAATACCATAAATTGGACGCAGGAGGAAGCTGTGCTGCAGCATCCACGATAATTTTTACTCCTGTTTCTTTCAGTACAGGTATGATCTCTTCACAAGAAGGAATTCCTTTTTCATAAAAAGATGCGGGAAACAACACACATGCCGCCGTCTTTTCACAGACCGCTTCTTTAATATATCTTATATCCGGTTTTACTTTTATGATCTTTGCCCCCGTCAGCCCGGTCAGTCTCCAGTATGGAATAATATGCAGCACATCTCCGTTTATAACGATAATCTCATTTCTGGAAAAAGAAGAAGTATCCGGCAGCATATCCATATTTTCTTCTCTGCCAAGACACATACACGCCCCGGCAGAAAGTTCCAGACCGGCAGAAGCGCCGGTCGTTACAAAAGCAGCCTCGTTCTGCGTAAGCTGTGCAGCCTTTTCACAGACTGCATTCCGCAGCGCCTCATATTCGATACAATGCCCTGCCGCCTGCATCATTGCCTCCACGGTTTCCTTTTCCATCAATGAACCTCCCAAATCCGTATAAGGTTCACTGGCATTAATGATTCTTTTTATATGTAATGTCTCATAACAGTTCATTTTTTCAAACCTGCCCTCTTTTTATGCATTCTCCGCTTAAAATTCCGGTTATTCCCCCGTTTTCCAGTACGGGAAGGCCGTTTACCAGTACGGTTTCCACTCCTTCCGCTCCGCACCTCGGGTGTTCAAAGTCTGCCCTGTCTCTCAATTTCTCAAAATCCATAATACAGATATCCGCATAGTTTCCTTCTTTTAACATACCGCGGTCTTTGATATGGTATATCTCTGCAGGCAGTGCCGAAAGTTTCCGGATAATATATTCTGCAGGCACATTACGTTCCCGCATCATGCGGATCGTCCTCGAAAGGCCTCCAAAAGTCCTCGGATGGCATAAAACCCCTTCCGGGATCGTATCACTTCCCACCGTATACCGGTCATCCGTAAACAGACGATACTGGTCATCATACAGCTTTTCTTTTAATTCCTCCGTCTGATTTTCCACACCGACAAAGCCTGCTTCCAGATCATTTTCCAAAAGCAGCCGGATCACTGTCTCCTGAAACGTCTCGTGATGTTCTTCCGAAATCTCTTTCAGCGTCTTCCCGATCGAATCCGCATATCTGTTTTTTGTCAGGGCAACTCTGGCAGTCTGCCCTTCCGCAAAGAAATGGGGATGCCTCTCCCGCATATCCGCAAGCAGTTTATCCCGAAGCGATGCAGAGGACAACCGCTCCATGATCGCCTCATAACCGCCCTCCTGCGCCCAACCGGGCAGAAGCGCAAGAAGCAGCCCCGCGCCCACCAGATACGGATAAAACTCATAATGTATATCCGCTCCGGCTTTTTCCAATTCCGTAAACGGTTCAAATACGGTTTGATAATCCTCCCAGCCGCCGGTCCTGTAATGCAGCATATTCAGCCGCACCCCTGTCTCCTCCACTACTTTTACAACCTCTTCCAGAGAAGTACGGGGAATCTGTCCGTCGTTTAAGCGCTGATGGACGCAAAATATCCCGTCATATTTTTTTACGATCTTACAAAGTTCCACGATCTCTTCCGTATCCGAAAAGCCGCCCGGATAGTAGGAAAGCCCAACGGACAATCCCACGGCGCCGCTTTGCAGCGCCTTCTCCAACTCTTCCTTTGCCTTTTCCAGACTGTTGCCGGTCAGTTTCTGATCCGCAAAACCACAGACATATTCCCGGATGGCATTGTGGGATACGTTGGATGCCGCATTCACTGCAGCGCCCCCGAGCAGTTCCAGATATTCCGCAAAACTGCTCCACACCGGTAAATATTTTCCCTGATTTGCAAAAATTCCTCCGTTCATACAAAGGGAGCGTTTTAATCCTTCCGGTGTAGTGGGTGCAAAACCCAGACCGCACTGTCCGGTCACGATCGTGGTAATTCCCTGATATATCGCATGGGGCTGCTGTCTGTTATACATCACATTCAGTTCGGAATGTGTATGTCCGTCGATCAGCCCCGGCGTAACGGTCTTCCCTTTTGCATCGATTACTTTTTTCGCCGCTTCATCGATCCTGCCTGCAATTTTCACAATCCTGTTTTTTACAACCGCAATATCACCAATAAAAGATTTCTCTCCGCTGCCATCAACGATCCTGCCGCCTTTTATCACAATATCATACATGCAATACCCTCCCTGCCGGTTTGTACAACCGGCCGATCATTAAATATATCATCTAAAATCTTTACGGCCTCACCGCCGTACCATCCTCAATCCTGCTGTAGAGCCAGCTGAAATCCATAGTATCGACAGCCGGATATTTCTTCGCTTTTTCTTCATCAAAGTCAACGCCGATGCCCGGTTTATCATTCAGGTATGCATAACCGTTTCTTATCTGAGGACATCCCGGGAATACTTCTTCTTCCGCCTCGTTGAAGCCGGCGAATTCCTGTATTCCGAAATTCGGAGAGGACAGATCCAGATGCATCTGTGCCGTCATGCCGACGGGTGATAAATCATTCGGTCCGTGCCATGCGGTCCTCACCTGATAAGCCTCGCTGAATGCCGCAAGTTTTCTTGCCGGCGTCAGTCCGCCGATATCGCTGATATGTACCCTGATATAATCGATCCACTGATTCTGGATGATCGTTTTCCACTCCAGAGAATTTGTAAATAATTCTCCCATTGCAAGTGGGGTCGTCGTATGATTCCGGAGTTTTTCAAAATAACCCACCTGATCCGGGCGCAGCGCATCTTCCACATAAAACATCTTGAACTGTTCAAATTCTTTTACAAGGTTCAGTGTATCGATGGGCGTCAGCCTTTCATGGATATCATGCAGAAGTTCCACATCCCACCCGATGTCATTTCTTACTTTCTCAAAAAGCTTCACTGTGCTCTGCATATAACGCTTCGGGCTGTAATACATGCCGTCCGGCGCATTTTCCGGTTTGTTCAGTTTCTGGGGCGCGCCGTTCATGGTTCCCCCGTAGGTTCCCATCTGACATCTTATATAGCGATATCCCTGTTCCTGCAGAACATGCAGATTTTCTGTCACTTCCTCTATCGTATTTCCGTCCGCATGTTTATAAACGGCAACTCCCTCCCGGCATTTTCCGCCGAACAATTCATACAACGGCAATCCCGCGATCTTTCCCTTGATATCCCAGAGCGCCTCATCAACGCCGGATATCGCATTGTTTAAAACCGGTCCGTTTCTCCAGTAGGAACTTCCCATCATAGTCTGCCAGATATCCTCCGTATTATATACGGATCTGCCGATCAGCATCGGACGGAGGTATTCCTGAATGGCAGGGATGACTGCCTTGTATCTCCATGTGAAAGTTGCACAGCCAAGCCCGTAGAGTTCCGGCTCCGATGTCTCCACCTTTACCACTACCAGATTGATGCCGTGAGGCGCTGTGATGATTGTTTTAATATCTCTGATTGTAATGTTTTTCATACTTCATCCTCTTCTTGGTTATTATCCGGCTGTCAGCGCACAATAACCATATCATTTATATTTTTTATTAACTCTTTACCGCACCGCTTGTCATACCCGCAATGAAATATCTCTGGAAACACAAGAACAGGATGATCAGCGGAAGACAGGACATGCTCGATGCCGCCATCATATCATTCCAGTGTACCTGATTCTGTGTATTCAGGGAAACGATACCTACCGTCAGCGTTTTCAGTGAATCCTTAGAGATCAGAATAGATGAATACATATATTCATTCCAGCCGTTGATCAGTACAAAGATTGCAACCGCCGCAATACCGGGTATCGTAAGAGGCAGCACAACTTTTGAAAAGATCGTAAAACTGTTTGCCCCATCCACCCTCGCCGCTTCATCCAGTTCCAGAGGAATTGTCTCAAAATAAGAAGTCATCATCCAGGTGCTGAACGCGATATTCGTTGCTGCATAGACGATAGTCAGTCCCAGCAGGGAGTTTGTTAAACGGTAAGCGCTGAGCACGGCATAAAACGGAACCACCAGCATTACGCTCGGGAAAGTCTGCGTTACCAGCAAAAATGCCATAAACTGTTTCTTCCCTTTAAATTTAAATCTTGTTACGCCGTATCCTGAAAAGCAGGCACAGGCAGTACAGATCACCATGGAGCCCAGACAGGTCACCAGTGAGTTTCTTGTCATTTTTCCGAAACTGTACAGACCGAAAAACTTTTTAAAGGAATCCAGAGATATCGGGCTCGGAATCCATACCGGAATAGGAGAATAGGTTTGCGCTTCCCCCTTGAAGGCTGTCGAAACCATCCATAATACAGGCACTATAATAAACAGTGACAACACAATTAAAATCAGATATCTGGCTGCTGCCATTATTTTCTTTTTTGATTTCATATCCGCCTATTCCTCCTTCAGTATAAGTCTGTAGATTTTGCTGATCAGATAACATATTCCGAATACTATGATACCCCATGCAGATGCCTTGCCAAACTGCAGATCATTGAACGCCGTACCATAGATACTCAGGCTTACCAGATCCGTCGCTTTGCCGGGGCCGCCTCCTGTCATCGTATAAACCAGCGTATACTGCTTGAACCACCATACACTGTCCAGAATAAGTGTTGTAGTAAGCACGGGCCGCAATCCCGGTACCGTTACATGAAGGAACTGTTTCCATTTTGTTGCTCCATCGATCATTGCCGCTTCATACAGGTCTTTTGAAACACTCTGCAAACCGGATAAAATCATCGTCATAACAAGCGGATATCCCTTCCAGATACAGACAAATACGATCGTCGGGAACGCAAGGCTTCCCGAACTTAACCAGGACATATTGCTGCTGATAAGGCCCAGAGATTTTAGGATGGCATTTAATACGCCGTACATCGGATTTAATATCCATGTAAAGAGCAGGGCTATCACACTTTCCGGAAACAGCCAGGGCAGCATAAAGATCACCCTGAAAACGGTCCTCCCTTTAAATTCCGTATTCAGAAGGGAAGCTGAGATAAATCCAAGCAGGAAGTGCCCTATTACAACAAGAATCATAAATTTAAAGGTTAACAGTACAGAAGAATAAAATTCCGAATTGGTAAATGCCTGAATATAATACCTGAGTCCCACAAATTTCCATTTTGTAACAAGGTTTGTATTAAAAAAGCTGATATATAAGCCGTATGCCATCGGATAGATGATCATGGCAATCATCGCAAAGGCTGCCGGACCGATAAATGCATATCCGATGGACTGTCTTTTTTCTACCTTGCCTTTCTTTGTTTTTTTTATTGTATCTTTACTCATTTCACTTCCTTCTTTCATAAGTAACGTCCACACGCTTTGCGAGTGGCCTTATACTAAGTAACGTCCACACGCTTTGCAAGTGGCCTTATACTAAGTAACGTCCACACGCTTTGCAAGTGGCCTTATACTGCAACGTCCACACGCTTCCATTTTACAAAACAAGTGAGGATGACTCCCCACTTGTTTTGCTGTTTCATAAATTGTTGTTTTATTGCATTACAGGAATCTTTCCTGACATTCAGTTATATTCTTCCAGTAAAGTTTCCATCTCTTTTACAAGATCGTCCACTGCCTGTTCATTGGTCTTATCGCCGCTGAATACTGCTGAATATGCATCGCCGAGAACACTCTTCAATGCGCTCATGCCGGGGAAATTGATGACATCAAGACATCCTGCATCAATTGTTGCCAGATAACCTGCATAGTCATCACCTGTGATATAATCTACTTTCTGTCCTTCTACAGTAGAAGGAATTTTTCCGCTTGACTGCCAGAATTTGTATTCCGGATCATTAATACTGAAGAATTTCAGGAATTCTACTGCTGCCGCTTTTTCTGCATCACCTGCCATGCTGCACAGAGCATAACCTTCTGCATTCAGCATTGTACCGGGATGATCGCCCGGAATCGGAAATGAACCGAGTTTTCCTTCAAGATCCGGATTATTTGCGTAAGCTACGCCCATGGCATTAGAGCCGGAAAGGATCATGCTTGTATAGCCCATAGCAAAATAGTTTGCCGCTGTAGCATAGTCTACTTCCGTAATACCTGTCGGAACCACACCGTCTACGTTGTTCATATTTGTCCAGAAGGTAAATGCATCCAGAAATCCGTCAGAACCGATATCTGTTGTCCATTCACCGCCGTCCTGTTCAACCAGTGTAAAGCCCTGGCTCCATAAGTAACTCTGGAAACGGCTCTGTCCTGAAGAGTTGTTGGAACCAACCATGGAGAATCCCCACTGATCGATCTCGCCGTCACCGTCGGAATCTACTGTCAGCGCCTTTGCGCATTCCAGAAACTCATCCCATGTTTTTGGAACAGAAAGGCCTGCTTCATCGAATCTGTCTTTTCTGTAAATAACGGCACTGGGCTGTACATCGATCGGATAGAATGCCATCTCGCCGTCTAATGTACAGGCTTCTATAATGCCGTTTGCAAAAGAATTCAGTGTTTCATCATCCAACTGTCCATTTAAATCTTCCATCAGACCTAAATCAAACAGGCTCGGTGCCTGATCGACACTTGTAAAGAACAGTGTCGGCAGATCATCCGGAGATGTAGCCATAGCGGCAAGCTTTGTGTAGATATCATTACTGCTGATCGCCGTTACTTCCACTGTAATATTTGGATACTGTTCCATAAATTTCTCAGCATATTCATAAATATACTGTCCGTGAGGATCTTCACTTGCATACGCACATAAAACTGTAACTGTAACTTCTTCGTCACCTAATGCTGTACCCCCCCGATCTTCTGATGCGGGTTCTTCTGCTTCCACACTTTCTTCCTGTGCCGGAGCGTCCGATGCGTCCTGTGTATCTTCAGCGCTGTTTCCAC
Source organism: Lachnospiraceae bacterium (assembly GCA_910573755.1). Classification (GTDB taxonomy): domain Bacteria; phylum Bacillota; class Clostridia; order Lachnospirales; family Lachnospiraceae; genus 1XD8-76. The sequence goes on from CAJTBO010000003.1 coordinate 151,253, forward strand.
AACCTATTAAGGTTCCTGCCACCATTGTCAGTGACAAAATAACTGCCAAAATTTTCTTAGACATTTGATTCCTCCCAATTTTTTATGTGATTTTTACGTAATTTTTTATGCAATCGTTAAGTTTAACTGCATCCTATTTTGAATCGTGCACAATTCAAAATGGATTTATACCGGTATATTTTGCGTTTTTCCTAACATGTCTACAAAATAACATATATCCCGCGGTAAATGTCACCGAATTTATCTTAAAAATCATCATTTTTTATACAAAAAGGGAAAACCACCATTTTTTTGGAAAATGATGGTTTTTAATATACGTCAATCAAATAATGTTTTTTGAGATATGCTTGATGCTTTTTTCTGTATTGCAGAGGAGATATCTGCATCATTTCATTAAACTGACGCAGAAATGTATTTACACTTGTATATCCTACCTCCGTAGCTAATGCTTCTATGCTGATCTCAGACCTTTCCAACAGACGTACCGCATTGGAAACCCTGACCGTATTAATATATTTTTTAATATTTATGCCGCATTCCAGTTTAAAATATTTACTGATCGTACCGGGCTGAAAATAAAAACGTTCTCCGAGTTTTTCCAGATTGATCTCTTCTCTATAGTTCAGATCAATATAACTCTTAATCTGAAGCATGGTCTGATGAAGCGGGGAATGAGCTGTTTCAAGGTTCTGAAAATGTAATCTTCTTTTCAACATCAGTGTCAGCATATGAATAAGAACTGCCACTATCTCCGCACTGTCTTTTTTAGGATTTCTCGTTTCTTCCCTCAAATGCCGCAGAATATGGATATATTCGGCAAACTCCCTGTCCGGCAGACCTTTTAAAAGTATACTGTTTTCAGGACTTTGCGTCTGGTAAATATCCAGATAATCACTAATCGCGGGAATTGTCCTTATATATACGGGGAGCATCGTTAAACCATACCGGTTATACGGAATTTCTGTCAATTTCGCAAAATGAAAATCCATTGCTCCTATCATCAGAATATCATTTTTGCCGATCATATAAGTTTCACCGTTTATTTTATATTCTGCTCCCCCGCTTTCGCCAAAAAGAAGTTCTATGGAATTATGTCTGTGATTGATGATACCCGATCCTGAATCAGAAGTATGTGTCACATAAACATTTTCTTCATTCATTTCGATAAAAGCCGCACCGTCCGCAGTATAGGCTTCTCTCGGCCTTTTACCGTCATATTCCATTTGTTCGTACATTCGTAAAATCACATCCCTTCTATTACCGGAAAGCTTTCAGTTAGAATTAATCATATGGCAGTTTTTCAAATGTGCCATATATTTTTTTCTGTATTGCAATGGAGATATCTCCATCATCTCATTAAATTGGCGAAGAAATGTATTCACGTTCGTATAACCTGCCTCAACAGCCACAGCTTCTATACTGATAGAAGATTTTTCCAATATTCTTGCCGCATTTGAGATTCTTACGGTATTGATATATTTTTTGATGTTTGTGCCACACTCCAGTTTAAAATATTTACTGATCGTACCGGGCTGGAAATAAAACATTTCTCCCAGCCTCTCTAAGCTGAGATCCTCTTTATAATTGATGTCAATATAGTTTTTTACCTGCATCATAGTCTCATGAATCGGTGAATGAACATTTCCTCCGTTTTTAAAACTTAATTTTCTTTTCAGCATCAATGTCAGTATATGAATATATGCCGCCACGATCTCTGCACTGTCTTTTTTGGGATTTCTTGTTTCTTCCCGTAAATGTCTCAAAATATGCACATATTCTGCAAATTCCCTGTCGGATAATCCCTTTAACAGCATACTGTGTTCCAAATCCTGTGTTTTATAAATATCTATATAATCATTTACGGCAGGAATTGTTCTCATATAAGCCGGCAGCATTGTCAGGCCATAGCGGTTAAACGGAACTTTTGTAATCTTCCGGAAATGAAAATCCATTGCCCCGATAATCAGAATATCGTTTTTACCGACAGAGTAAACCTCTTTATCTATCTTATAATCCGCTTCGCCCTCCTCACAGAAAAGAATCTCCACAGAAGTATGCCGTTGATTGATAATTTCAAAATCCGAATTAGAAGTATGTGTTATATAAACATTCTGTTCATTCAGCGCAATAAACGAACCGTCCGGTGCATATGCCTCACTTGGCCTTATACCGTCATATTCCATCTGTTCGTACAGCCTGTCCATCTGCGCACACCCCTTTCTTTGCCATTTCATTTTATACATTGTATGGGTACACAAAAATAATGTCAAGTAACAGATATATAACAGTACAAAATATATCAGCTCGATTTACATGTTCTCACGGACTTTGCAAGGATCTATATGGCATATAAAAAACCCTGCATCCGAAAATGCAGGGTTTTTTATATTTTGCTTTATCGTAATTTAATACGGGAACCTTCAAATTTTCACAGAATATCTGAAGCAGCGTATAAAATTATCACAGACAATTTTATACTTTATTCTGTAATATCAGCATACATAAAGTACCAGTAACCATATGCTGAATGCCACATGCCTGTGATCTTGTCACTCTGCAGCCAGAAGTCATTGTAGTAAGCAACAGGAATGCATGCTGCCTCTTCCATCAGGATATCCTCTGCTTCATGCAGTGCTGCGGAACGCTCAGCATTATCCAGAGTTGTTCTGGAAATATCCATAGCTGCATCATAATCTGCATTGTTGAACTTACCGTCGTTGTTGCCGTTTGTGGAGTACAGCAGATCCAGCATATTGGAAGGATCAGAGTAGTCGCCTACCCAGCCGTTACGGGATGCTCCATAATCGCCGTTACGTCTCATAGGTGTGAAGCTTGCCCACTCAACGATATCTACATTCAGAGTGATTCCAAGCTCAGCCCATGCCTGCTGCAGATATTCTGCAACAACCCTGTGATAGCCTGCATCATTTGTGCTGTAGGTGATAACCGGGAAACCTTCTCCATCCGGATAACCTGCATCAGCAAGAAGCTGTTTTGCCTCTTCCAGGTTTGCTTCGTAGTTAGTTACATCGATATAAAGCTGTCCGCCGTTTGCATTATCTATGAACTGGGAACCGTCTGTATCAACCCAGCCCGGACCCATGAAGTTGCCTGCTGCAGTATAAGTTCCCTGCATCAGTGTATCTGCAACATATTCACGATCGATTGCAAGGCTCAGTGCCTTACGGACATTAGCATCATCAAAAGGAGCTTTCTGTGTATTCAGGCTCAGGTAGTAAGTTCCGATAATAGGATCAACATAGAATTCGGAATTGCCTTCCAGAGAAGGAATCTCTTCTGTAGGAACATCCTTGATAAACAGAACTTCGCCTGTCTGGTATGCGCTGTAGGAAGCGTTTGCATCTTCGATCAGGTTAAACTTGATCGCATCCAGTTTTACTGCATCTGCATTCCAGTAGTAAGGGTTCTTTGTACACATAATATAAGAACCGGGAACCCACTCGGAAATGTAGAAGGAACCGTTGCTGATATAAGTGCTTGCATCTACTGCCCAGGCATCGCCGTTTGCTTCTACTGTTGCCTGCTGTACAGGGCTTAATGTTGCAAATGCTGCCAGAGAACCAAAGTAGGAACATGCGGAATTCAGATGTACTTCCAGTGTAGAATCATCTGTAGCTACAACGTTCAGTTTTGTGATATCGCCTGCGATAGCGTCTTCATAACCTTCTACCATGCTGAGAACTGTCTCCGCATAAGGAGCTGCCACGTTGGGATCGCAGACACGCTGCCAGCTGTAAACAAAATCGTTAGCTGTCAGATCAGATCCGTCAGACCATTTCAGGCCGTCTCTTAAATGGAAAGTCCATGTCAGGCCGTCATCGGATACTTCCCAGCTTTCAGCCTGTCCGGGAGCAAGTTTGCCTTCCTGATCAACTGTCAGAAGACATTCAAATGTGTGTAAAATCATGTTACCGCCGTCAACTGCACTGTTCAATGCAGGATCAAGCGTCTCGGGGTTAGGTCCGATCTGTACGGAAAGAACTTTCTCACCTGTAGAGGCTGCCCCCCCGTCAGATTCTGCTGCAGCTTCATCACCGGAATCAGCTGCTTCGTTGCCCTCAGCCGGCGCTGTCTGTTCCGGTGTGGAACCGCACGCCGTTACACTGACAGCCATAACGGTTGCCAGAAAAAGAGCTGCTACTCTTTTTTTCATAATGTTTCCTCCTTAAAAATTTATTTATAATACTTAAAAAAGTGTATCACTTTTCAGTGTTACCATATTTAATTGCATTTGTCAATAATAAAAAAACATAAAAACCGCTTATCTTCCAGAAATTTCCATCATTGCAATTCCCTTTCAGTTTATTTTATCAATATTGTGACAGGCTGCAAAGTGGCCCTTTTCTATTTCTTTCCACTCCGGCACTTTTTCCGCACACTCTGCGGTGGCGTAAGGACATCTTGTCCGGAAAGTACAGCCTGAAGGCGGATTAAGCGGGCTCGGTACATCTCCCTCCAGCACGATACGGCTGTTCTTTCTCGCCTGCTTCGGATCTGCAATCGGAATAGCAGAGATCAGACTCTTTGTATAAGGATGAAGCGGACGGTCGATCAGTTCATAACTGTCAGCAAGTTCCACTATCCTGCCGAGGTACATAACCCCGATACGGTTGGAAATATGTTTTACCGCAGACAGATCATGGGCGATAAACAGATATGTCAGTCCCATCTGCTCCTGCAGATCCTCAAACATATTAATCACCTGTGCCTGAATGGACACATCCAGTGCGGAGATCGGCTCGTCACAGACAATAAACTCCGGATTTACGGCAAGTGCCCTCGCAATACCTACACGCTGTCTTTGTCCGCCGGAAAATTCGTGGGGATAACGGTTTGCATGTTCGGAGTTAAGCCCTACTTTTTCCAGCATTTGAATGATCATGTCATAGCGCTCTTTATCATTTGCCGCAAGTTTATGGACATCGATAGCTTCCCCGACGATATCACCCACTGTCATACGCGGATCCAAGCTTGCATAAGGATCCTGAAATACGATCTGCATCCGTTTCCGGAAGGGCAGCATATTCGGAAATTCTTTTTTCTTTACATCAAAAACCGTCTCGCCGTCAAATACAAATCTGCCGTCTGTCGGTTCATAAAGCCGCAGCATGGTACGCCCTGTCGTGGTCTTTCCACAGCCTGACTCTCCTACGAGGCCGAGCGTTTCTCCTTTGTTTACAAAAAAGGAAACATCATCTACCGCACGCACAAATTTTTTCTTACTGCCGAAACCTCCCGCCGAAAAATACTGGCGGAGATGTTCTACTTCGATAAAATGTTCACTCATGAGATGCTCCTTTCTCCATTTCTTCTTTCTGATTCAGCCAGCATTGCGTGTAATGTACTTCTCCAAACTCTGTCACAGGCGGCATCTCACGAAGACAGATCTTCATCGCCTCATCACATCTGGGAGCAAAAGGACATCCCTTCGGCGGATTCAGCATATCCACAGGCGTTCCTTCGATAGGAATCAGCCTCTCGTGTTCTTTTGTATCCAGTCTGGGGATCGAACGGATCAATCCTTTGGTATACTGATGTTTCGAATGATAGAAAATATCATCTATCGTACCGTATTCCACGATCCTTCCGGCGTACATAACCGCAATTCTCTCACACATGCTTGCAACAACGCCGAGATCATGAGTGATCATAATGATCGCCATGCCCAGTTTATCTTTCAGTTCCATCATCAGTTCCAGTATCTGTGCCTGAATCGTCACATCCAGCGCTGTCGTCGGCTCGTCCGCGATCAGGAGCTTCGGCTCGCATGCAAGAGCGATCGCGATCATCACACGCTGCCGCATACCGCCGGAAAGTTCGTGAGGATACTGTTTTAAACGCTTCTCCGGTTCATTGATGCCTACCAGCTCCAGCAGTTCTTTTGCACGTTCCTTTGCCTGCTGTTTTGTTTTATCGGTATGGAGACGGATCACCTCCGTGATCTGGTTGCCCACCGTATAAACCGGATTCAGGCTTGTCATAGGATCCTGGAAAATAATGGATATCTCATTTCCACGGATTCCCCGCATTTCCTTTTCACTCATATTTTCAATCTGATGTCCGTTAAAATTTAAATTTCCGCCGAGCAGCTTACCCGGATGTGCCGTAAGCCCCATCAGGGAATAAGCCGTAACAGATTTACCGGAACCGCTCTCTCCCACGATTCCAAGCACTTCCCCTTCTTTTAAATGAATGGATACATCATTTAACGCCTTTACTTCTCCTGCGGGAGTAAAGAAAGAAAGCCGTTCATTTTTTATATCAACAAGATACTCTGCCATCCTTAACCTCCATTTATCTACAATCTGTAAGTCTGTAAAACACAAACTCTACCTGTTAATTCTTAAGCTTCGGATCAAATGCATCCCGCAGGCCGTCACCAAACAGGTTAAAGCTAAGGATGATCAAGCTGATCAGAATTGCCGGAATAAACAGCAGATGCGGGTATGTACCCATACCATTGATCGCATCAGCGGCAAGCGAACCCAAAGACGGAAGCGGCACAGCCACACCCATACCGAGGAAACTCAGGAAACTCTCTGTAAAAATGGAAGACGGAATCTGCAAAGTTGTTGTAACGATCAGCGTGCCGATACAGTTTGTCAGAAGATGCTTTTTGATAATCTTGCCATTCCCAACGCCCAATGCCCTCGCAGCAGTAACATATTCGCTTTCTTTTAATGTCAGGATCTGGCTTCGCACCATTCTCGCCATGCCTACCCAATAAAGCAGTGCGAACACCAGGAAAATACTGATCAGATTCGTTCCTATTACATTGATCCAGCTAAAACCCGGCACTTCAGCCAGCCTTTTAAGCGGATCGTCCAAAGCAAATTTTAAAAGAACGATCAGAAGAATATCCGGAATCGTATAGATGATATCCACAATACGCATCATGATCAGATCGACCCAGCCGCCGAAAAAAGCTGCTACGGAACCGTAAATGGAACCGATAATCAGAATAATACCTGTGGCAACCAGTCCGACAACAAGTGAGATACGGCTTCCCATCATTACACGGATAGCATAGTCACGTCCCATTTTATCCGTACCGAAAATATGAGGGAATACTTTTTCGCCTGCGTCGATCCGCGCCTGTTCTTCCGCGGAATATTCCATCGGTCCTAAATTGTTTGCTTTCTTGATCTGTTCCTCATAAGAGTAGGGATAAAACATCGGGACAATAAAAGAAAATATCATAACCAGAACAATGACAATCAGAGAAACCATTGCCACTTTATTTCTGCGCAGACGGCGCATGCCGTCTTTCCAGAAGCTTACGCTTTCACGCATGATAACCTGACTTTGTTTTTCCTCTTCCGTAGCGGGGAGAAAATCTTCAGGATTTAGTTTTAACTGAAAACTTAAAGGATTCTGTTTCATTTTATCATTATGCCTTTCTAAGTTAATTTAATTACGGAAACTGCTGCAATCTGCAACGGGAATCCATCGCGGTTTATTACGTAAATCATGATGCAGAAAGAAACTGTACTCCCTTTAGTTGCATCGCAGCGCCAAAATAACAATTCCTGCTATTTTAACTTAATTCTCGGATCCACGATCTTATAAGCGATATCCACGAATACGTTCATGATGATAACAAGTGTTGCGAGGAAAATGGTCGTACCCATGATCATCGTATAATCACGTCCGTTGATCGCCTTGATAAATTCTCCGCCAAGACCCGGAATTACAAAGATTTTCTCTACTACAAAGCTGCCGGTGATCGTATAAGCAAGCATTGGTCCCACATACGTAATTACCGGAAGAATCGCATTACGAAGTGCATGTTTAAACAGAATAATTCCGCCTGCAAGTCCTTTCGCCCGTGCTGTACGCATATAATCCTGTCCCAGTACATCCAGCATGGAAGAACGCATCAATCTCATAATATAAGCTGTAGGATAAAAAGAAAGAGCAGCCACCGGCATTATATAATGTTTCACCGTTTCAAGTCCGATCGTTGGAAGGATTGCCAGTTTCACACCTAAAAAATACATCAGCACCGTGCAGATCACAAAACTTGGCACCGCAATACCGCAGGTTGCCACAACGCTGATCAGACTGTCCGCAAATTTTCCTCTTTTTAACGCCGCTATACATCCGAGCGGAATTCCCAGAATCAGAGAAACCATAACACAGGAAAGACCAAGTCTGGCAGATACCGGAAATCTTGATATAATAATAGATGTAACTGTACGTCCCCTCTGTTTTAAACTGTCACCAAAATCACCGTGCAAGGCATCTTTCATATAAGTAAAATATCTCTGTGACATAGGCTTGTCCAGGCCGTATTTTGCTTCCAATGCAGCTGTTGCCTGAGGACTGATCGCTTTTTCTGACAAGAACGGACCGCCCGGTACCATATTCATCAGAAAGAAGGTGAGTGTTGCAACGGCCCATATCGTTACAATCCCCAGAATAACTCTTTTAACAATGTACTTAAACATGGTTAAAACTCCTTTACTATTATCTTGTTTTTTTGCTGTTTATGCCATAATATCATTTATACGCCATCAAATAACGATACTTATGGCATCATAATACTTTATCACATTAATTTACAATAGCACAAATACTTTACAATGTCCAATGTTTCATGAGTTTTCCATAAATTTTCTGCAAATTTATACGATAAAACAAAAGTGCCAGCCTATTTTATTATGTAAATTTATGCAGATTTTTAGCTTTATATTAAAAAATCTGAATCCCCTGAATTTTTCAAAATCAAATAAATTTATACTTATCATTTATTTATATTAAATTTCAGATATAATCACTTTTATACCTTTTCTGCAAATTTATGCATTTAAATGATATGACATAATCCGTTTTGCCTAAACTGTTGATTGGTTTTAAAAAATTATGGTATTATAAAACCATGATAAAATTATTCTTTTAGATGTCTTATATTTTATATTAACTTATTTTTGCCTGTATTTAAACAATTTTTAACAGTATAGAAGGATTTATTTATTGTATGAAAAACATTCTCATTATAGAGGACGATTCAGCTTTAACAACAGGGCTCTGCAGAGCTCTCTCATCCGGCGAAATCCATACAGCGGGCTGTCATTGCCTTCGGGAAGCAAGGACTATGCTTCAGCAGGAGGTTTATGCCCTCATTTTGCTGGATGTAAATCTGCCGGACGGAAACGGTTTTGATTTTCTGAAAGAGATAAAGAGCAGATTTTCAATTCCTGTTATTCTTTTGACAGCCAATGATATGGAAACAGATATTGTGGCAGGCCTTGAACTCGGCGCAGATGATTATATAACAAAGCCCTTTTCCCTCGCTGTCCTGCGGGCGAGAGTAAATACTGCCCTGCGCCGGAAAAATCCCGAAAAAACATCAGCTTCCTTTTTAACTGATTGTTATTCCTTTGATTTCGATAAAATGGAGTTTTTTTATAACGGGATAAAAACGGAACTCAGCAAAACGGAACAAAAACTGCTGCGGCTTCTGGTGGAAAATGCGGGGATCACCTTAAGCAGGGATAAACTGATCGATATGGTATGGACTGACGGCGCTGAATATGTGGATGAAAATGCTCTTTCTGTTACAGTAAAACGGCTTCGGGATAAATTAAATGCGCAGGATCATATTAAAACCGTCTACGGCATCGGTTATGTCTGGAAGAAAGAAAATAAAATCTGAACCGCTATCTTCAATATCTGTAAGGAGTATTTTTATGAATAGTATTTATCTTCTTATTTTGTTTCTGTGTATTTTTTTATCATTCCTTATCATTTTCCTTTATCATCTTCATACGCTTCGGATCATGCATCGTCTGGAGTATATGATAAACGCCGCAATCGACGGCACCTTTATAGAACAGACCTTTGATGAAAGCAGGATTTCCTCATTGGAAAGCAATTTTGCAAAATACCTTTCTGCCGCTGAAACTTCACGCAAAAACATAGCGGAAGAAAAAAATAACATTAAAACCCTGATCTCTGATATTTCCCATCAGACAAAGACTCCTGTTTCCAATATTTTATTATATTCAGAATTATTGTCAGAACAGGATCTGTCCCCTGTATCAAGAGAATACATATTTTCTCTGAGCGCACAGGCGGAAAAACTGAATTTTCTTATTACTTCCCTTGTTAAGCTTTCCCGTCTGGAGACAGGAATCCTTACTCTGTCACCAAAAAAAACATCTGTTTTTCCTATGTTGGAAAATCTTATAAAACAATATACCCCTTCTGCGTCGGAAAAAGGACTCTTTCTTTCTATTTCAGATACAGAAGATAACAGAAATGATCCTGCTGCTGTTTTTGATGAAAAATGGACAACGGAAGCCATCGGTAATCTGATCGATAACGCTATAAAATACACAGAGTGCGGAAGCATTACTTTATCGGTTAAATCTTATGAAATGTTTCTCTGTATTCAGATTACAGATACCGGTATCGGTATTTCAGAACAGGAACAGCCAAAAATTTTTTCCCGTTTTTACCGTGCTGAATCCGTCCATGAAAAACCCGGTGTAGGCATTGGTCTGTTTCTTGCCAGGCAGATCATTATGATGGAAAACGGCTATATGAAAGTATCCTCCAAACCTGGCAGAGGGTCTGTTTTTTCCCTTTATCTGCCTTTATGATCCGCATACCGATTCGGCACGCTGCTAAACCGCTGAAATCAGTTCTGTAATTTTTAAAAAAGAGTGTACTTTTCTTTTCATATATGATACATTTATTTTATGTCCGAAACGCATCTATCAGTATATGTAAAAGTGTAAAATATATATAAAATTAATAAACTCCAAAATAAATATAATTTTATTTCAATTGTTTTACACAGAAAGGAGATACATATGATACTTACAAACGAAGATTTACTGGCAATATCACAGATAGTTGATAAAAGGCTGGAAATAAGGCTGAAACCGATAGAAAAAGATATCAGTGCATTAGATGATAAAGTCAATGCTTTAGACGATAAAGTCAATGCCCTAGACGATAAAGTCAATGCCCTAGACGATAAAGTCAATGCCCTAGACGATAAAGTCAATGCCCTAGATGATAAAGTCAATGCTTTAGACAATAAATTTATTGATCTGAATCATAGAGTAGAATCTCTTGAATCCGGTCTCCATAACGTCAGACTGTTTCAGGAGAATATCATTCTCCCGCGCTTAAACACTATCGAATCCTGTTATCTGGATACGTTTAACCGGTATCAGAAAAATGCTGATAAAATGGAAATTGTCTATGAGGATGTTGATCTGTTAAAAAAAGTAGCGGCTGATCACAGTGAAAAACTTCAAAAACTGGCATAATTCATAAACCAATTCTTACAAAACTGTTATAATTTCTTTTTTTCCGGAAAGAATCTGGTAAGATTGTTATTAGAAAATAGTATCAGAACACAATAGAAAAAATATTTAATGGATTTTCTATTGTCATGAATAAAAGGAGGCTATTTTTCTATGGCAATTTTGTCAACATCAAATCTCAAAAAAATTTATGGAAAAGGTGAAAATGCGGTACATGCACTTGACGGCGTAACTCTCTCTATCGAATCCGGAGAATTTGCGGCAGTTGTCGGTACTTCCGGCAGCGGAAAATCTACGCTTCTGCATATGCTTGGCGGATTGGACAGACCTACTTCCGGACTTGTTACAGTGGACGGAAAAGATATCTTTTCTTTAAAAGATGAGGAACTTACTATTTTCAGACGTCGTAAGATCGGCTTTGTATTTCAGAATTATAATCTGGTGCCGGTTTTAAATGTCTATGAAAATATTATACTGCCGATCCAGCTTGACGGCAATGAACCGGATACTGCCTATATTGACAATATCATTGAAACTCTGGGGCTTTCCGAAAAACTATCCAATCTTCCCAATAATCTCTCCGGCGGCCAGCAGCAGAGAGTGGCGATTGCAAGAGCCATCGCCTCTAAACCTGCAATAATCCTTGCGGATGAACCTACCGGAAATCTGGACAGTAAAACTTCGCAGGATGTACTGGGACTTTTAAAACTTACCAGCCAGAAATTTTCCCAGACTATCGTTATGATCACTCATAATGAAGAAATTGCCCAGCTTGCGGACCGGATCATCCGTATCGAGGATGGTAAGATCGTATCAAGGGATATGATGTAAGAAGGGAGGAACTGATATGAGAGTAGCAAACAGAAAATGTATCCGCAGGCTTGCCTTTAAAAATCTGCAGGCGGCAAAACTCCGCAATATAATTACAGTCGCTGCTGTTGCGCTTACCACGATCCTTTTTACATCGCTTTTTACGATAGCCCTGTCCATTATTGAAAATTTTCAGCAATCAAATTTCAGGCAGGTAGGCACTACTTATCACGGCATTTTTAAAGAACTGACCAAAGAACAGTTTGATGAATTAAAAGAAGATCCCATGATCAAAGAATGGGGGCTTCGCCGAACAGCAGGTCTTGCAACAGATGATGCTTTTCGTAAATCCCAGGTGGAAGTCAGTTATATGGATGAAAATTATGCCAGCCATTGCTTTTGTATTCCCATAAAAGGCAACTTTCCGGAAGAGGGAACCAATCAGGCAGCAACCGATTTAAAAGTACTGTCTCTACTTGGTGTGGAGCCGGAGATCGGAAACGAATTCACTATTACCATCGATGTAGACGGAACCGAAACAACAGAAACTTTTATCCTCTGCGGCTATTGGGAATATGATGAGATCATGGTAGCGAATCATGTGATCATCTCTGAAAGCCGTTTAGATGACATCCTTCAAAAATGCAATAACCAGAACAATAACGGCATTACCGGCTCCTATGGCCTTAATGTTATGTTTCAGAATGCTTCTTCCATCGAAAAAGACTTAAATACCGTTTTGGAAAATCATGGCTATCAGAATGAATATGTGGATAAGGAAAATTATATTAAACTTGGTATCAACTGGGGCTATGTAGGAGCGCAGCTTTCCGATGCCATTGATTTTTCTGTTATCCTCGGCATATTTGCAGCACTGATACTGATCATTTTTACCGGATATTTGATCATTTACAATATTTTTCAGATTTCAGTGGCAGGAGATATCCGCCATTACGGCCTTTTAAAAACCATTGGAACAACCGGAAAACAGATTAAAAAGATCGTTATCATACAATCCCTGTTTCTTTCCGTGATCGGTATTCCCATAGGCCTTTGTATCGGTTATGGAGCCGGTGTATTCCTTGCCCCTGTTATCACAAAAGCTATATCAGACAATAACAGTATTTACTATGCTTTTGCATCCGTAAATCCGGCTATTTTTATCGGTGCTACACTCTTTTCTATTATAACAGTGCTTATTTCCTGTAGAAAACCAAGTAAAATAGCAGGTAAAGTTTCTCCGATCGAAGCACTTCGCTATACGGAATCGGATCATTTATCCAAAAAGAAAGGGATAAAAAAAGTTTCCAAAAAAGGCATTTCCATTTCCGCAATGGCTTTTGCAAATATGGGAAGAAACCGAAAAAAGACTTTTGTTACCATATTATCCATGTCCCTTTCCATTGTATTGTTTACTTTGACAGTCATTTTATCTAACGGTTTCAGCATGGATAAATATTTAAGTCAAAAAATCACTACGGATTTTATTATTGCCGATGCCAGCTATTTCAATATACAAATGCACTGGCAGAACAGAACACCGGTACCCGATGATATTGTATATCTTCTGGAAAATATGGAAGGCATTACAGGTGCAGGAAAAACCTACGGAGAAACAGATTTTATTGTTTTTGATTTTATAGAAGAAGATTATATCAGAAACGGCCATATGTCAAAATATAATAGTTCCGATATTATCGAACAATGGATCAATTCCATGCCGAGAGAGGATGATTTTCTTTTAAATAATATAGATATTTACGGTATGGATGATTTCTGTCTCGATCAACTAAAGGTATGGGACGGAGATGTTTCCCGGATAAAAACCGAAAATAATATGATCGCTGCCGTTTATTTCGAAGATGATTACGGCAATATAGAAGAACATACAAACTGGGCAAAAGTGGGAGATAAGGTAAAGCTGCGGTATAGCACCGGTTTAGAATACTATAATACGGAAACCGGAGAAGTATATGAAACTCTTGATCATTACTCTCTTACAGAAGCATCCCACATCTCCTACCGCACTAAAACATATAGAGACGTGGAATATGAAGTTGCGGCTGTTGTATCCATACCAACCAGCCTGAACTACCGCATTTACAGTAATGAACAGTTTGTTTTAAGTTCCGAACAGTTTATCAAAGATACCGGCACATCTGTTCCAATGTATTATACTTTTAATATGATTGATGACGAAGCCGTTAAAGAAAACATGGAAAATTTTATTTCAGATTATACGGAAAACGTAGATCCAAGTTTAAACTATGAAAGTCGTTTTACCTGTTCTGCTGAATTTGAATCTTTCCGTAACATGTTTTTTCTAATGGGAAGTATTTTAAGTTTTATAGTAGGCCTGATCGGTGTTCTGAACTTCTTAAACGCTGTTCTCACCGGCATCATCACCCGCCACAGAGAATTTGCCATGCTGCAGTCTATCGGTATGACAGGAAAACAGTTAAAGAAAATGCTTGTATTGGAAGGACTTTACTATACTTTAGGTTCGATCATCCTCTCCTTTATACTTGCTGTCATAACAAGCCCGATCACAGCCAATGTACTGGAAAGCATGTTCTGGTTCTTTGAATATCACTTTACGATAGTGCCGCTGTTTGTTACAATACCGATATTTGCACTGCTCGGTGTACTGCTGCCGCTTATCAGTTATCATTTCCTTGCGGAAAAATCTATTGTGGAACGGCTTAGAGAAGTTGAATAAAATCAACAGCAATATTTTTTAAAACAGCCTTTTGCTGAGAACCGCCGCACGCTGTGAGAATCATTTTATACTAAAAAATCCCCTCTTATCTTATCTGCATTTAAAACTGCGATTAAGATAAGAGGGATTTTTATATACAATTTTTCAATATAATATATTTTTTATATTAAAATAAATTTGCCGGTAAAACCTGCTACGCCCGTATCAATTTTTCCACTTCATTCCTGTCCGGCATTACCCTGAGAGCCCCTTTTCTTGTAGTAATAATAGAAGCCGCACCGTTAGCAAAAGTAAGCATCTCCTTTAAATCCTCTTCTGAAAGATCATCCAGTCCTTTTTCCAGTACATAATTCAATACACAACCGCCAAACGTATCCCCGGCGCCCGTTGTTTCAATTGTATTTTCCTGCAGAAAAGGCATCACTTCCACCATAATTTCACTGTCACCGCCTGTTTTTTTATAGTAAGCCCTGCTGCCTTCCTTGCCAAGAGAAACCAGAATAAGGGGAATATCATTTTCTTCTCTGATCTTTTTCACACCTGCCGTATAATCCTCTTCTCCGGTAAGCCACTGGATCTCATTATCCGAAATTTTCAAAATATCACATTTTGTAAGCCCGTAAAGAACCTGTACCTTTGCATCATCCAGACTGTTCCAGAGAGGTTCCCTTAAATTAGGATCAAAAGAAATCAATGCCCCTGCTTTTTTCGCCTCATCAATCGCAAATTTTGTTGCTTCCCTTACTTCCGGATGTGTCATGGAAAGTGTACCGAAATGGAAGATATTTGTATCCTGCAGCAAAGATACATTTACTTCTTCTTTTTTCAGCATCATATCCGCACCGGGATTTCTGTAAAAGGAAAAGTCTCTGTCGCCATCTTCAAAAGTCTGCACAAAAGCAAGCGTTGTACGCGCTTCCTTATCAATGATCAGATTACCCGTATCAATACCCACTTCATCCAATACATTTTTCAGTTTATATCCGAAAATATCATCACCAACCTTGCCGATAAATCCAACTTTACGTCCCAGTTTATTTAACATGGCGAGTACATTGCAGGGAGCTCCTCCCGGATTTGCCTCAAACAGTGTATTGCCCTGACCGGATACGCCGTTATCCGTCATATCGATCAGCAATTCCCCAAGTGCGATCACATCAAATTTTTTCCCCATTTTTTTATCCTCCTGTCTCAGTTTTTTATCCGCTTTTTCCGCATCACCGGCAACGGATCATGTTTTTATTCTTCCGTACTCTCTTCTTCCACAGATTCTTCACCATCAACTTTTTCACGCACCTTCGCTATTTTGGCAACTTTCACGCCTTTTTCCAGATTGATCAGCTTGACACCGGAAGTAATCCTGCCCAGTACGGAAACATCACTCATACGAATCTGAATAATGATACCTTCTGTTGTGATCATCATGATCTCATGTTCTTCATTGACTGCCTTGACACCTACCACATTACCGGTCTTTTCTACGATCTTATAGCATTTTACTCCTTTACCGCCTCTGTTCTGTACGGAAAATTCACTGATATCCGTCCGTTTTCCCATACCGTTTTCAGAAACGATAAGCAGTTCATCCCCCTGCGTATTAAGCTGCATACCAATGACTTCATCTCTGTCGTCAAGATTCATACCGATGACACCCATAGAACTTCTGCCGGTATTTCTGACATCTGTTTCCCTGAAACGAATACACATGCCGAATTTTGTCACAAGCAGGATTTCCGTATCTTTATTCGTAGTCTTTACCTCGATCAGTTCATCATCATCCCGCAGATTTATCGCAATCAGCCCGTTTTTCCGCACATTACTGTATTCCACTATAGCAGTCTTTTTGACAATACCTTTTCTGGTCACCATAAACAGATTCTGATCATCATCATAAGTGGCAACAGGGATCATCGCAGAAATCTTTTCTCCTGGATTAAGCTGCAGCAGATTAATGATCGCCGTTCCTCTCGCTGTCCTGCCGGCTTCCGGAATCTCATAAGCCTTCATGCGGTAAACCCTGCCCAGATTCGTAAAGAACATGATATACTGATGCGTATCCATCATCAAAAGATCCTCTATATAATCTTCCTCAATGGTAGTCATTCCCTTAATGCCTTTACCGCCTCTGTTCTGTGTTTTAAAATTGTCAACTGTCATACGTTTGATATAACCCAGACTTGTCATGGCAATGACCGTGTTTCCTCTGGGAATCAGATCTTCCATATTAATATCATAAATGTCGTAACCGATCTTACTTCTCCTGTCATCGCCATATTTATCAGCAATCACCTGAATCTCATCTTTAATCACACCAAGAAGCAGCTTTTCATCGGCAAGGATCGCTTTTAATTCTTTGATCTTTGCCATCAATTCTTTATGTTCGTTTTCCAGTTTCTCCCGTTCGAGTCCTGTCAGGGCACGCAGCCTCATATCCACTATCGCCTGCGCCTGCACATCGGTAAACTCAAATCTCTCTATTAAATTCATTTTTGCTTCCGCAGTGGAAGCGCTGGCACGGATAATACGGATTACTTCATCAATATGATCCAGTGCCTTTAAAAGTCCCTGTAAAATATGATCTCTCTCTTCCGCCTTATTCAGATCATATTTAGTCCTTCTTGTCACAACATCTTTCTGATGTTCCAGATAGTAATTCAGCATATCCAGAAGATTCATGACCTTCGGCTGATTATCGATCAAAGCAAGCATGATCACGCCAAAAGAATCCTGAAGCTGAGTATGTTTATAAAGCTGATTTAAGATAATATTGGCATTGACATCTTTCCTCAGCTCGATCACGATCCTCATACCTTCCCTGCTGGATTCATCCCGCAGATCCGTGATACCGTCAATCTTCTTATTTTTTACAAGATCGGCGATCTTCAGAACAAGATTTGCCTTGTTCACCATATAGGGAAGTTCCGTAACAACAATGCGGGTTTTTCCGTTACTCATGGTCTCCATATCCGTAACGGCGCGCACACGCACTTTGCCTCTGCCTGTACGATAAGCCTCCTCGCTGCCTCTTGTACCGAGAATAATACCGCCTGTCGGAAAATCCGGTGCCTTCACCAGTTTCAGTATCTCGTCCATTTCGGTATTTCTGTCTTCCCTGATATGATTATCAATGATCTTTACAACGGCACTCACAACTTCCCGCAGATTATGAGGCGGAATATTGGTTGCCATACCTACCGCAATACCGGAAGTACCGTTTACCAGAAGATTCGGATAACGACTTGGAAGTACGACAGGCTCTTTTTCCGTATTATCGAAGTTCGGTATAAAATCTACCGTATTTTTATTGATATCCGCAAGCAGTTCCATAGAAATTTTGGAAAGCCTTGCCTCTGTATAACGCATGGCGGCAGCGCCGTCACCATCCATAGAACCAAAATTTCCGTGACCGTCTACAAGAGGATATCTCGTGGACCATTCCTGCGCCATATTGACCAGAGCGCCGTAAATAGAACTATCTCCGTGGGGGTGATATTTACCCATCGTATCACCGACGATACGGGCACTTTTTCTATGTGGCTTATCCGGACCGTTATTCAACTCGATCATAGAATAGAGCACACGTCTCTGAACAGGTTTCAATCCGTCTCTTACATCAGGAAGCGCACGAGCCGCAATAACGCTCATGGCATAATCAATGTAGGAATCTTCCATTTTTTTCTTCAGGTCTACTTCTTCTATCTTGTCAAAATCGAAGATCTTGTCATCCATATTTCCTCACATTCTGCCGTACATACGACATAAAAAATTCTTATAACTGTTTATCCATATTTTTTTAATATATTTTATATATTTAATATAAATTACAATTTTATATTTATCCCGTTGCTTTACTATATATCAAGATTTTTCACAAACTTGGCATTTTCCTCTATAAAAATACGTCTCGGCTCCACCTTGTCACCCATCAATGTATTGAAAGTCAGATCGATTTCCGCCTCATTTTCCTCATCCATATTGACACGAAGCAGAATCCGCTTTTCCGGGTCCATGGTAGTTTCCCAGAGCTGGTCCGCATCCATCTCTCCAAGTCCCTTATAACGCTGGATCTTATTATTCTGATCTCTTCCCACCTCATTTAAAATACCGTTCAGTTCATCATCACTGTAGGCATACCAGATCTTGCTGCCTTTTTCCAGCTTATAAAGCGGCGGTTTCGCAAGATAAACATGCCCCTGCTTGATCAGTTCCGGCATAAACCGGTAGATAAAAGTCAGCATCAACGTTGCGATATGGGCGCCGTCCACATCGGCATCCGTCATAATAATGATCTTATCATACCGCAGCTTTGTGATATCGAAATCCTCATGGATGCCTGTACCGAAAGCAGTAATCATGGATTTGATCTCTTCATTTCCGTAGATCCTGTCAAGCCTTGCCTTCTCCACATTCAGAATCTTACCGCGAAGCGGCAAAATTGCCTGTGTGGCACGGCTTCTTGCGGTCTTGGCAGAGCCCCCTGCGGAATCTCCCTCTACGATATAAATCTCACAGTTTTTAGGATCTTTATCGGAACAATCCGCCAGTTTACCGGGCAAAGTACTTCCCTCCAAAGCCGTTTTACGCCTTGTCAGATCTCTCGCTTTTCTTGCGGCTTCCCTCGCCCTCTGCGCCATAATAGACTTTTCACAGATCACCTTCGCCACAGCAGGATTCTGTTCCAGAAAATAAGTGAGTTGTTCGCTGACAATACTGTCGACAGCGCCCCTTGCCTCAGAGTTGCCGAGTTTCTGTTTTGTCTGTCCCTCAAACTGAGGATCTTCAACTTTTATACTGACAATAGCAGTAAGCCCTTCCCTGATATCCTCGCCGGTAAGATTCTGCTCAGAATCCTTTAAAAGCTTTGCACTTCTGGCATAATCGTTCATTGTCTTTGTCAGGGCATTTCTGAATCCCATCAGATGCGTACCGCCCTCCGGCGTATTGATATTGTTGACAAAAGTATAAACGCTTTCGTTATAGGCATCGTTATGCTGCATTGCCACTTCCACATAAACGTTATTCTTTTTGCCTTCAAAGTACATAATTTCGTTATAAAGAGATTCTTTGCTGTTATTTAAATACTTGACAAACTCCTTGATACCGCCTTCATAATGGAATTCCCGGGTTTTTTCCGGATCTTCCCTTTTATCCGTAAGACAGATCTTCAAACCTTTTGTTAAAAATGCCGTTTCCCTGAGCCTTGTCTTTAAAATATCGAAATCATAAACCGTATCTTCAAATATGGAACCGTCAGGCTTAAAAGTAACCTTTGTACCTGTTTTTTCCTTATCGCATTCACCGACAACCTTCAGAGAATAACAGACCTTTCCTCTTTCATATCGCTGTTTATATATTTTTCCCTCTGAGGAAATTTCTACTTCCAGCCAGTCCGACAAAGCGTTCACAACAGAAGCACCTACACCGTGAAGTCCGCCCGACACTTTATATCCTCCGCCGCCAAACTTTCCGCCGGCGTGCAGGATTGTAAATACAACTTCAACAGCCGGTATACCGGCTTTATGATTAATACCTACCGGAATGCCTCTGCCGTTATCAATTACCGTAACGGAATTATCTTCATTGATAAATACATCAATAACACTGCAAAAGCCAGCCAGCGCTTCATCTACAGAGTTATCCACAATCTCGTAAACAAGATGATGGAGCCCTCTCAAAGAAGTGGTCCCTATATACATGCCCGGCCTTTTTCTTACCGCTTCAAGGCCCTCAAGTATCTGAATCTGATCAGCACCATATTCTTCCTTCTCTTTTTCAATTCCCATTTAAAATGTCCTTTCTTTTCAGTCCTCTATACTACCATTCACTACTTTAAAAACTTTATTTATCTCAAAACGGTTTTTTACAAATTCATCCAGACCTGTACAGGTTATGATCGTCTGAATATCTCCGATGCTGTTCAACAGATAATTCTGCCTGTTGCTGTCAAGTTCTGACAATACATCATCAAGCAGCAGTACCGGCGTATCCTTTATGGATTTTTTTACCAGTTCTATTTCTGACAGCTTCAGCGAAAGCGCCGCTGTGCGCTGCTGCCCCTGTGAACCGAACTTTCTGATATCAATATCATTTACCATAAAACGGATATCGTCCCTGTGTGGGCCTGTGGTTGTCTGTTTTAATAAAATATCTTTTTCCTGATTTTTTTTCAGTTTATCTTCCAGCTCATCTATCTCCACATTTTTTTCATAGATTATTTTTATCTTTTCTTTTCCGCCGGATAATTTTGTATGTAGTTCGCTCAGAATCTCATCAAGCTGGGAAATAAAAATTTCACGCCTCTCAATCAGCTTACTTCCAAAAGATGCAAGCTGGGAATCCCAGATGGAGAGCGTCTCCCGGAGTCCCGGATTTAAATACAAATCCTTCAACAGTTTATTCCTTTGATTTACGATCTTATTATAATGATTCAGATTATACAGATAAAAGGAATCAAGCTGACAGAGTTCCATATCAATAAAATGTCTTCTTTCAGCGGGACCGTTTTTAATAATACTCAGATCTTCCGGTGAAAAAAACACTACATTCAAAAGTCCCATCAGTTCCGCAGCTTTTTTTATTCTCTGGGAATCTATAGCAATACCCTTTGTCTTTCCTTTTCTCAGATGCATATCTATCTGTCTGGTAATTTCCTCTTTAAACAGATAACTTCTGATATGCGCCTCATCGTATCCAAACCGGATAATATCCTGATCTTTGCTGCTTTTATGAGACTTGGTAGTAGCTGTCATAAAAATAGCTTCGAGAATATTTGTTTTCCCCTGCGCATTATCACCATAAAAAATATTGGTGCCGCTGTCAAATTCAATCTGCAGCATATTATAATTTCTGAAATTTTGAAGTTCCAGAGATTTCATTATCATAAAACGGTAATTTCCTTTTTCAACGATACATACGGTTAAAATATGCCGATCTAAAACTTATATAGTATATCATTTATTTTATGATCTTATAAAATTATAATTTTACAAGATCATGTTATCTGTTTTTAAACCGATACTTAAATCCATTATTATAAATCTAATTCTTTATAATATATTCCTTGCCCTCATAAGAAAATATATCATCTCTATAAAGTTTTCTTCCACGCCGGAGTTCTACCTCATCGTTTACCGTTACTTCTCCGTCCTGAATCAATACTTTGGCATCCAGTCCGGAACCTACGGCGCCGGCAAGTTTCATCGCCTGCCCCAGTTTAATAAATTCATCTTTGATTATTACTTCTTCCATTTAAGATGCTCCTTTTCAATAAAAATCCGGATCATTCGATGCTGTCTTTTAAGATACAGTTGTAAAATTGACCGGCAGGATCATATAAACATAACTGTCCTCAGAATCTTTGATAAAACAAGGTGCCTTCGGATTCACAAGATAAATATCAATTTCCTCTCCGTCGATAACCCGGAGGGCATCGATCAAAAATTTAGGATTAAACCCTATCATCAGATCCTTGCCGTTTTTGGAAATATCAATCAGTTCCCTCATGCTGCCGATCGTGGAATTGATCTTCAGCTCCATATTTTCATCTGTAATATTAATGATAATAGGCTTTTTATCCCCTTCTTTCACCAGAAGGGTAGCTCTGTCGATACTGTCGAGAAGCTTTCTCTTGTTGATTGTTACCTTTGTCTCGTAATCGGAAGAAAGCATCTGATCAATATTAAAATAATCTCCCTCGATCAGTCTCGATACCACCGTGGTATTGTCAAACTCAAATACGATATGCTTATTTGTAAAGAAAATAACCACATCTTTATCCGTATCGCCATTCAGAATCTTGCTGATCTCATTTAAAGTCTTTCCCGGAACGACAACTTTTTTCTTCGGATAAGAATTTTTCAGATAAACTTTTCTGATGGAGATACGGTGCCCGTCCAAAGAAGCTACTCTCAATTTATCTTCATTCACTTCAAATAACTCGCCCGTCATAAGTTTATTTGTATCATTATCGGCAATGGAGAAAATCGTCTGTCTGACCAGTTCCCTTAACGTAAACTGTGATAAGATAATGGAATCCAGTTTTTCAATATTCGGAAGATAAGAAAAATCCTCTCCTGATTTTCCCACGATCTTAATATAGGCATCTCCGCTGGTAATAACTGTCTCATAGGAATCGTTTGTCTCTATTTTTATATCGCCGTCGGAATATTTACGCACAATTTCAAGAAACGTTTTAGCCTCTAACGCTACGATACCGGGTTCTATGATATCTCCTTCCACGATCGTTTCAATTCCGAGTTCCATATCATTGGCTGTCAATTTAATCTTATCAGATGCATTGATCAAAATACACTGCAGGATAGACATGGTAGTCTTACCGGGAACAGCCTTTGATACGATCTGAACACCGTTTAAAAGATTTGATCTTGAACATACTAATTTCATTTGTGCATAATCCTTTCCTTATAGATACTGATTAATACGTTTCATCGCATGTGGCGCAGTGATTATATATTAATGATGAATTTCATAGTACATAGTAATAGGGGGTGTTGAAATGTTTATAACCTTAAAATAACCTGTAAATAAGCCTGATAGCCAACAGGATAAGTCTATGGATAACCGGGGAAAAACTTTTTATAAATATATGTTTATCCACTTTCAGGATTATCTGCATTCAGATAAGATCCGAAGCCGTTAAAAGTTATCCTCGTCCATTCACATGGGATGTTTATAAAATTGTGGAAATATCAGGAGGGACTTAAAATATTTTTGATGATGTTGATCTTGTTTTTCAGTTCCTCATTGTATTTCATTTCTTCTTCTATCTTTTTGATACCATGAATAATCGTGGTATGGTCTTTTTTTCCAAGTGTTTTTGCGATATTGATAAGCTGGGTATCTGTCAATTCCCTGCAGAGGTACATGTAGACCTGTCTTGGAATGACAAATTCGGCATTTCTTCTTTGTGATCTGATATCTTCCGGAGTGACGTCAAAATGTTCAGAAACAATATTAATAATAAGATCAGTTGTGATTTCTTTGGATTTTGAAGGGTATATCACATCTTTTAAAGCATCTTTCGCGTGTTCCATTGTCAGCTCATCCAGAGGAATTTTGTTGATTTTAGAGAAAGCGATTATTTTATTGAAAGCGCCTTCCAGTTCTCTGATATTGGATTGAATGTTGTTTGCAATATATTCAAAGATAGCGTTATCTATTTTTTTCTCATAAACTTCCGCGTTTTTACGAAGGATAGCGACTTTGGTTTCATAGTCAGGCGCCTGTATATCGGCGATCAGTCCCCATTCAAAACGGGATCGGAAACGTTCTTCTAACGCTTCCATTTCCTTAGGCGGTTTATCGGAGGATATCACGATCTGTTTGCCGGCGCCGTGCAATACGTTGAATGTATGGAAAAATTCCTCCTGCGTGCTTTCTTTTCCGATAATGAACTGTATATCATCGATCATCAGCACATCTACAGTTCTGTATTTTTCACGGAGCTTTGTCATGGTAGTTGCGTTACCGCTTCTAATGGATTCTATTACTTCGTTAGTAAACTGTTCTGAAGTCACATAAAGAACTTTCATTTCAGAGTTCTGTTCCAGGATAAAACGTCCGATAGAATGTATCAGATGGGTTTTTCCAAGTCCTGCCCCGCCGTAGATATATAGCGGATTATAGGCGCCGCCAGGTGTTTCGGCGACGGCGAGCGCTGCGGAGTGAGCAAACCGGTTATTGCTTCCTACTACAAAAGTATCAAATTTATATTTAGGGTTGAGGTTTGCCCTTTCATATACGATATTGTAGGTCGATTTTTTTTTGCTGTTTTCTTCGTCCGAATCGCTTTCGATATCTTTCTCCAGAATAAAGGAGACGGTAAAATTCTTATCCATTATTTCTGTAATGGTTACCTGAAAAAAGCTCGTATACTTATTGGAGATATAATTGATGGCGTGCGCCTGATCCATGGGAATGATGATGAATACGTTACCGCTCTCTACCTTATATAATTTTAAAGGTTCGATCCATGTAGAATAGGAAATATTGGATAATTCATATTCTTTTCTTATGGTCTCTTTGATCAATTCCCATTTTTCCTTTATGGAATCTGAATAGGCGTTTTCCATTTTAATGTCTCCATAGTAATTTTGGTTTTTGATTCAGAATTGAAAACATGGTAATTATGCCGTTTATTGTAAATAAATAATATTTATCCGATAAAAAGCGTTAGTTTCCATTATAATATAAAAGAGTGTTTTTTTCAAATCATTTATATCCACATTATTGTACCACAAAAGAGATAAAAAGAAAATGTTATCCACATAAATAATTATTTAATGTTGTGGATAACTGAAAGTAAATAATATTGAATTTTTAGATAATAAGAGTTAATAAAATAGAAATTATAGATATCCTCAGTCAAAAGAAAGGAAAATTAGTTATTTTAATGATATTATCCACAACTTATCCACATTTTGTGGATAGATTTATGTAAAGAAAGTTGTCCACATATATGAAAATGTTGATATGTGTATTTCTATATGTAGTAGTCAATACTTGTGAATGATTACTATATATTGATTTTATGGAATTTTGAGAAAAATCCTTTGATTTACAGGCCTTTTGTGGATAAATTTCATTAAAAAATTTGGCATATCTGCTTGACGAAAAAGATAATTACTTATATAATTGAAAACGATATTTTCCACAAAAAGACCGTTTTTTCAGACGGTGATACGAGCAAATAAGCAAAGCGTTTGCGGATCAGAGTTGTTCGATAAATCAGAATATTTAATATGTTAAGAAGGAGGTGTATCAGATATGAAAATGACATTTCAGCCGAAAAAAAGACAGAGATCTAAAGTGCATGGCTTCAGAGCCAGAATGAGCACTCCGGGCGGAAGAAAGGTTTTAGCTGCCAGAAGGAGAAAAGGAAGAAAAAGATTATCTGCATAAGGTATTTACATGGGCCACAAAACGAAATTTGTGGCCTGTTTCTTTCAAAGCCGAGGAAAATGTAGATGAAATTTTCAACATCGTTAAAAAAGAATGAAGATTTCCGGTATGTTTATAGAAATGGAAAAGTAAAAGCAAATCGCTATCTTGTGATGTATGTTGTGGAAAATGGTCAGGCTATAAACAGACTGGGTATTTCTGCCAGTAAGAAGATCGGAAACAGCGTTGTCAGGCATCATTTTTACAGACTGGTCAGAGAAAGTTACCGGCTGCATGAAAAAATATTTAATAGTGGTTTAGATATTGTAGTCGTTGCGAAAAAAAGTGCGGCGGACGTCGGTTTCAGAGAGATCGAGAGCGCACTGTTACATCTTGGAAAGCTGCATCGTATATGCAATAATGAATTAGAAAATAAAGATGCAGAATAATCGTTATTACTATGAAAAGTATTATGATTTGGTTGATTAAAATTTATAGAAAGTACTTATCTCCCCTGAAAAGTACGAAGTGCCCTTATTTTCCAAGCTGTTCGGAATACGGATTGGAGGCTGTGGAGAAATACGGCGCGTTAAAAGGGGGGATGCTGGCTTTATGGAGAATCTTGAGATGCAATCCTTTTTCCAAGGGAGGATATGATCCGGTTCCTTAAGAAGCAGGGCCAGATTAGAGTAAGGAGGCTAAATGTCTAATATTTTATTAACACAGTATCAGGGCATGTTTATCGGTCCGGTCGCGAAAATACTTGGTTATCTGATGGAAGGGATATTCTATGTGCTGAATATGATAGGTATTCAGAATTCCGGCCTTTCTATTATTTTGTTTACGGTGGTCATTTATCTTTTTATGACGCCGCTTACGATCAAGCAGCAGAAATTTTCAAAACTGCAGACAAAAATGAGCCCTGAGATTCAGGCAATTCAGGCAAAATATAAAAATAAAAAAGATAATGATTCTATGATGGCAATGAATCAGGAAACACAGGCAGTCTACGCAAAGTATGGCGTTTCTGCTTCCGGCAGCTGTATACAGCTTGCTATTCAGATGCCGATCCTGCTCTCTTTATATCGTGTTATATATGCGATCCCTGCATATGTTGCTTCGGTAAAAGAAGTATTCTTTCCCTTTGTGGACAAACTGATCGCGCAGAGCGGCAGTGCTGAATTTATCCAGAATTTTTCCAATGCCAATATGTTTTCAAAACAGTTTGAAAATGAAAATTTCCTTGCCGGTGTGACTACTTATGTTCAGAATACTTATATTGATGTATTAAACAGGGCGAGTACGGCGGACTGGCTGAGTCTTAAAACACAGTATCCTTCTCTTTCCGCAGATATTGATAAAACGTTATCTGCTCTTGAGAGATATAATAATTTTCTTGGTTTGAATATAGCGAATTCTCCTTCCTTTATTATTAAGGATGCTTTTTCAAACGGAGCATATCTGATGGTGGCGGGAGCAATTATGATTCCTGTTCTGGCTGCGGCTACCCAGTGGATCAATACAAAACTGATGCCGACTCAGGCAAAGAGCGGAAATGAGCAGGCGGATCAGATGGCAGCCCAGATGAAGATGATGAATACGATGATGCCTATCATGTCTGCTGTTTTTTGTTTTACACTTCCCGCAGGTATGGGTATTTACTGGATTGCCGGTGCCGTGATCAGAAGTATTCAGCAGGTTGTGATCAATAAGCATATCGATAAGATGGATTTTGATTATATTATTGAGAAGAACAAGGATAAAGCTGCGAAGAAGATGGAGAAGAAAAAAGTCCAGACTGAGAAGATGCAGCAGTATGCTAATATAAGTACCAGAAATATTGATATCAATAAAAAATCCAATATCAGCGATGCAGAGAGAGAAGCTGCATTAAAGAAGGCGAATGAATATTACAGTAAAAATGCAAAACCCGGTTCCATGGCAGCAAAAGCAAATATGGTAAGGGAATATAATGAAAAGAATACCAGAAAATAGTCAGAAAGGGGATAGGTTAAAAAATGGAATTTGTTGAATTTTCTGCAAAGACAGTGAATGACGCGATAATTGAAGCATGTCAGAAATTTACGGTGGCAAGTGATAAACTGGAATATGAAGTAATAGAAGAGGGTTCTTCCGGATTTTTAGGTATCGGTTCCAAACCTGCCGTTATTAAAGCGAGAGTAAAATCTTCCATAGAAGATACGGCGAAAGATTTCCTGAACGGCGTTTTTGAGGCTATGAATATGGTCGTTGTTTCGGAAGTAAAATATAATGAAGATGAAAATACGATGGATATTGAACTGAGCGGCGATGAGATGGGTGTCCTGATCGGAAAGAGAGGACAGACGCTGGATTCTTTACAGTATCTGGTATCCCTTGTGGTAAATAAAGATACGGAAAATTATATCAGAGTAAAGGTAGATACGGAAAATTACAGACAGAGAAGGAGAGAAACTCTGGAAAATCTCGCAAAAAATATTTCCTTTAAGGTAAAGAGAACAAAGAGAGCTGTATCTTTGGAGCCTATGAATCCTTATGAGAGAAGAATCATTCATTCCGCGCTTCAGAATGACAGATATGTGACAACGCACAGTGAGGGGAATGAACCTTACAGACATGTTGTTGTAACCATTAAGAGGGAAAGGTAGAAGTTTATTTTTATTCCGGTCGGCTTTTTGGTTAGACAGTATTTGACAGAAATATTTATACAGATCAGCGGTAAAGATTCGGGCGTCGGGCAGACGCCCGAATTATGTATATGGAAGTAATTTTATTTGGATGAAACGGGTATTGGTATGAAAACAGATACGATTGCAGCGATAGCGACAGCTTTTTCAGAATCTGGAATAGGAATTATCAGGATCAGCGGCGATGATGCTTTTCAGATAGCGGACAGGATCTTTTTGAATAAAAAAGATTTTGAAAAATGGAACAGACAGAGAAATATTAATGCGGGTAAAATAGGGTTTCATAAAGATTTTTTTCTTGTGAATGCAAAAACCCATACTTTGCATTATGGATATATTATGGATCATGAGAAAGTGATCGATGAAGTACTGGTTTCTGTTATGCGGGCGCCGAAAAGTTATACTGCTGAGAATGTGGTGGAGATCAATTGTCATGGCGGTATTTTGATCTTGCAGAAGATAATGGAACTGGTTATAAAAAACGGCGCCAGAGTTGCGGAGCCGGGAGAGTTTACAAAGCGGGCTTTTTTAAACGGACGCATGGATCTTTCAGAAGCGGAAGCTGTTATGGATCTGATCCAGTCTAAAAATGAGTTTGCGCTGGAAGCTTCTGTCAATCAGTTAAAGGGTTCTGTTTCTTCTATTATAAAGGAGCTTAGAAGTAAGATCATTTATGAGATTGCTTTTATAGAATCTGCTTTGGATGATCCTGAAAATTATGATACGGATGGATATGGGGAAAAGCTTCTTTTTATTGTAAAGGAGACAGGCAGTAAAATAGAGGAATTGATTTCTCATGCGGATGACGGAAGAATTTTAAAAGAGGGAATTCAGACTGTTATTCTCGGCAAACCGAATGCAGGGAAATCTTCTTTTTTGAATGAACTGTTGGGAGAAGAAAAGGCAATCGTTACTGATATTGCAGGGACAACGAGAGATGTTTTGGAAGAGAATATCAGGCTTGGCGGTATAAGCCTTCATATGATCGATACGGCGGGTATCAGAAAAACAGAGGATACCGTGGAAAAGATTGGTGTGGAAAAGGCAAGAAAATATGCGGCAGAGGCGGATCTGATCGTTTATATTGTGGATTCTTCGGTGGATCTGGATGAGAGTGATGAGGATATCCTTGAAATTTTGAGAGATAAGCATTTTATTGTGCTTTTAAATAAGTCCGATCTGGACATGACAGTGACGGAGGAAGAAATCAGAAGCAGGTTAAGTGTTTTTTCGGATTATAAAATTATAAAAATATCTGCTCTTCGGCATCTGGGGATAGAAGAATTTGAAGAGACTGTGAAGAAGATGTTTTTTGACGGAAAGGTTTCTTTTAATAATGAAGTGGTTATTACAAGTATGCGGCATAAAGAAGCTTTGCTGGAGGCGAAAGAAAGTCTTTCTATGGTGGAGCGGAGTATAGAAGACGGGATGTCGGAAGATTTTTATTCGATTGATCTGATGAATGCTTACGCGGCGCTCGGGAGGATTATCGGAGAAGAAGTCGGTGATGACCTGGTGAATGAGATATTTGAAAAGTTTTGTATGGGGAAATGATTTATTTTATTTCATTTATTTGAGTGAAAGTAATGGTTTGGCTGACAAATACATTGATTATGCGGTGAAAGTAATTTATACTTTGAGGAAGATCATATTCTTCAATAATTTATTTGGAAGATATTATGGATATTGTTGTGAGCAAAGAAGGAGGTTTATCATATTTTTGTTGCTTATGATGATATAAAAACTGCAGGTTAAGAATTGAAAGTATTGTAAAGTATTATATGAATGTATAGAGGATAGAATATGCCGGAATTCAGAGAAAAGACAGATGTTTGTATTATAGGTGCAGGGCATGCGGGATGTGAGGCGGCGCTTGCGTGCGCAAGGCTTGGGCTTCAGACGGTTATTTTTACTGTTAATATAGAAAGTATAGCAATGATGCCATGTAATCCGCATATAGGAGGATCTTCTAAAGGGCATCTTGTCAGAGAGATTGATGCGCTTGGCGGAGAGATGGGAAAAAATATTGATAAGACTTTTTTGCAGTCTAAAATGCTTAATAAGTCAAAAGGTCCTGCTGTTCATTCTCTGCGGTGTCAGGCGGATAAGGCGGAGTACAGCCGGTCTATGAGAATGATCCTGGAGAATCAGGAAAATCTGACGATCAAGCAGACAGAAGTTTGTGAGCTTTTACTGGAAGATGTTTTTGATGATAATGCGGATACAGTGGATAACAATGATGCAGATAAAAAATTTTTAAATAAAAATGATAATAATAATGCAGTAAATATAGATGGCAATATAAATGATTATATAGATGGAAAAAATGATGATGGAGGTAAGGATAAGGAAAAGTATTTTTTGAGAAAGAAAAAAATAATCGGAGTAAAAATACTTACCGGCGGTATTTATGAGTGTAAGGCGGCTATCTTGTGTACAGGTACTTATTTAAATGCAAGGTGTCTTTGCGGGGAAGCGATTACTTATACAGGGCCAAACGGCATGCAGTCATCTACGCATCTTTCTAAAGCACTGGAAAATGCCGGTATTAAATTGAGAAGATTTAAAACAGGTACACCTGCCAGAATGGACAGGCGTTCTATAGATTTTTCAAAAATGGAGGAACAGTTCGGAGATGAGAGGGTAGTTCCTTTTTCCTATGAGACTGATCCTGAAGATGTGCAGATTAAACAGGAGTCCTGTTATCTTACTTATACCAATGAAGAAACCCATGATATTATCAGGGCAAATCTTGACAGATCTCCGATCTATGCCGGAGTAATCGAGGGAACGGGTCCGAGGTATTGTCCGTCCATAGAAGATAAGGTTGTAAAATTTTCCGATAAATCCAGACATCAGGTTTTTATTGAACCGGAAGGAAAATATTCAAATGAGATGTATGTGGATGGGATGTCTTCTTCTTTGCCGGAGGATGTGCAGCTTGCAATGTACAGGACTGTTCCCGGTCTGGAAAACTGCAAAATTGTCAGAAATGCTTATGCTATAGAATATGATTGTATCGATCCGGGTCAGCTCTGTCTGACTTTGGAGTTTAAACATATTAAAGGACTTTTCAGTGCCGGGCAGTTTAACGGAAGCAGCGGATATGAAGAGGCGGCAGCGCAGGGATTGATGGCTGGTATTAATGCGGTGAGAGAAATTCAGGGAAAAGAGCAGATTGTTCTTGATCGCTCAGAGGCTTATATAGGCGTTTTGATCGATGATCTTGTGACAAAGGAAAATACGGAGCCTTACCGGATGATGACTTCCCGGGCGGAATACCGGTTATTGTTAAGGCAGGATAATGCGGATCTGAGGCTGCGGAAAACAGGTTATGAAGTCGGGCTTATTTCCAAAGAACAATACGATCATCTTTGTGAAAAAGAAAAACAGATAAAAGAGGAAATTGCAAGACTTAAAAAAACTGTAGTCGGCGCATCAAAAGAAGTGCAGGAGTTTATGATTTCTGTAGGAAGTTCTCCTTTAAGGACCGGAAGCAGTCTTGCGGAGATCATATGCAGGCCGGAATTTACATATGAAAGTATTGCCGCCATTGATAAGGACCGTCCTGTACTCAGCGAAGCTGTGATAGAACAGGTTAATATTTCTATTAAATATGAAGGATATATTGAGAGACAGATCCGTCAGGTAGAACAGTTTAAAAAAATGGAAAGGCGTTTGATTCCTGAAGATATCTGTTATGAAGATATTTCCGGTATCCGGATTGAGGCAAGACAGAAGATGGAAAAGCACAGGCCGGTTTCAATCGGTCAGGCTTCCAGAATTTCCGGTGTTTCTCCGGCAGATATTTCGGTTCTTCTTGTATATATTTCCTCTTTTAGAGGATAGTTTTTTCTGTGGTCTGGCTGATCAAAGATATATGTGGAGTTGCTAAAGATTATGAGTTTATATAATATGGAAGATTTCAAAAAAAAATGTAAGGTATTTGGAATTGATCTAAGCGAAGTGCAGATTGAAAAGTTCATGGATTACTATAAACTTTTGATAGAATGGAATTCTTTTATGAATCTGACTGCTATTACGGATTTTGAGGAAGTTGTTTTGAAGCATTTTGTTGACAGTCTTGCGGTTTGTCAGATGAAGGAATTTTTTGATATTATAAAATTTTCAGAGGGAAAAAGTAATGTGGGAGATGGGAATGCTTTTTTGGAAAATAAGCAGGTTTCATTGATAGATGTCGGGACAGGCGCCGGGTTTCCCGGAATTCCGCTGAAAATTATTTATCCGGATCTAAAAGTGACATTGTTGGATTCTTTGAATAAAAGAATAAAGTTTTTAAATACAATAATTGATGAACTGAATTTGAAAAATGCAGAGACAATTCATGGGAGAGCGGAAGATTTTGCAAAGCAGCAGTCGTACAGAGAACAGTATGATTTTTGTGTTTCCAGAGCGGTTGCGAATCTTTCCACTTTGACGGAGTTGTGTCTTCCTTTTGTTAAAGTAGAAGGTTATTTTATTTCCTACAAATCAGAAAAGTTAAAGGAGGAATTGTCTGCCGGAGAGAAGGCAATTAAAATATTAGGTGGAAAAATAGAGAGGCAGGAAGAGTATTTATTGCCGGATACGGATATAAAGAGAAGTCTGTTGATGATCAGGAAAGTAAACGATACGCCGAAAAAATATCCGCGGAAAGCAGGAACTCCCGCGAAAGAACCTATTAGTTAAAAAAAAATTTATCTGGAGAGTATAGAAATATAGAAGTATAGAGATATAGAAATATGAGGTATCAAAATGAATGAGATAATAAGATCGTTATATGATAGAAAATCAGTAAGAGTGTTTGAAAATCGCCCGATATCTGCTGAATGTAAAAAAGAAATTTTAATGTCGGCAATGGAAGCGCCAACTGCAGGAAACCAGCAGCTTTATACGATTCTTGATATTACGGATCAGAAGTTGAAGGATAAGCTTGCGGTAAGTTGTGATAATCAGCCTTTTATTGCGAAGGCTCCTCTGATACTTATTTTTTGTGCGGATGTGTTAAAATGGTTTGATGTATTTAAAGAGGGCGGTTCGGATCCAAGAAAGCCGGGATGTGGTGATCTGTTTCTGGCAGTCAATGATGCTTTGATTGCTGCGCAGAATGCAGTGGTAGCCGCGGAAAGTATGGGAATTGGTTCCTGTTATATAGGGGATATTATGGAACAGTGTGAACTGCACCGGGAGATGCTTCATCTTCCTTCTTATGTATTTCCGGCTGCTATGCTGGTATTCGGATATCCGACCGATCAGCAGAAAAACAGAAAGAAACCTGAAAGATGCAGGCTGGAAGATATGGTGCAGGAAAATGTTTATCAAAGGAGAGACGGGCAGCAGCTTAGGAAAATGTTTGATAAGGAAACAAAGAACAGAAGTTTCGAGGAGTGGAGTCAGGCATTCTGCAAACGAAAATATAATTCTGATTTTTCAAAGGAGATGAGCCGGTCCGTTCAGGAATATCTAAAAGATTATCAGAATTAATTAATTCTGTATGTTTAAAATTGTGGTGCTGTAGTGTAAGTAATATTTGTCAGATGATCAATCTTGGTTTCTTTATTAGAAAAGGATAAGTGTGAAATTTACAGATTGGAGAATAGTGTAAATGAAAGAAAATATTCAGGTTTTAGAAGAAGTATTGGATGTACTGGAAGAGGAAAAAAGAAAATTTTATAATCTGATAAGACAGAATAATTTCAGAATAGAAGAAATTAATTCTTATCTGAAAGAACTTTCGAAAAAAGAAGATGAAGATTTTAAAGTGTTTTCTCCAAGAAATGTAGAAAATATTCATCGAGAACAGATTGAGGCAGATACTTCGGAAATGAAAAAATATGAAGAAGAGAATGCAGTGTATAATAAAAAGATAGAAGCTTTGAAAGTTCTGATTGATAAAGTGGATATTGTTATTAGAAATCTGCATGTTTTTAAAAAAAGAGAAGAGCAGTATGATGATGGATTATTGCCGGATTTTGAAACTGCTGAAGATACAATAGATATAGAAAAGAAAACGGGTAATGATGTATCAGATGATAAAGGGGACAAAAGTACACCTGATTTAGATAAAAAAATAAAAAAATTAAAAGATGATAAAATAGAAAAAAATCAGACAGAAATAAATGAAGTAGAGGAGGATGGAGCAGAAGTAGATAAAGAGAAAAAGAATGATTTAGAAAAAACTCATATAGCTCATCAGATTTTGAACTGCGTATCTTATATTACACCTGATGCGGAAAGAGCAAAAATAGAATTAACTGCTTTATCAAAAAAACTTATGGAATAAACCTGATTTCTATTTTAGTAATTCTGTTAATTTTACTATATTTATTATTGTGGTATTGGTGATATGTTAAAATAAGGATGCTATAAGGAGATGAGCTCGGCTTATGGAAAAATTTGAAACAGTTTTTAACGAATCCAGATTACTGCATGATAATGAATGATTTGTTAAATACTAGATATTGTGTCTGAGTGATGATGAATATGAATATGTTATATTAAAAAGCAGAATGTTTCACGTGAAACATTCTGCTTTAATGTTATTATAACCACTAGATAATGTTTCACGTGAAACATTTTAACCACAATATATTGAAAAATATATTGTGAAACATATTTTTGTAGACATATTATATTGTGAAACATTGTATAAAAGATTAACTTATATAAAGTAATCAGATTTTACAATACAAGATATAGTAAATTGCTTAGACAGTTATGATAATTCAGAAATCAGGTTTCTTTGTTAAAAAATCTGCTCATTGTGAGCAACTTAGGACAAAACACAGATTTTCTATCGGATTAATTTATATGTTCTTACAAACTTTGCTGTAAATACAAAGTCCCGAACTGAATTGATAAAGATAATTATCTGCTTCTTTTCTTGATTTAAAAATAATAATATCCTTGCTATTTCGATACTTCTCTATTGTCTTATATATTTGTGGTAATTGCTTTTCGGAAAAATCAATGATCCATTGTTTGAATTCTTTATCAAATTCAGATTCTATCCAGGGTAAATCTTCCCGTTTTTTTCCGATACGGGACTCCGCACCCGAGATACAAACATCTAAAGGAAAGTCCATGAGAAAAACAGTATCACATTCTTTAATACGGGCTTCAAGAGTGCGTTGATAATTTCCGTCAATGATCCAGCTGTTTTGTTTTAATATTTTATTTAACTTGGCATCAAACTCTTCTCTGGATATAGTAGTCTGATCCGGCTTATGCCACAGCATATCCAGATAATATAGAGGAATACCGGTTGTATCTCTCAGCTTTCGTGCAAATGTACTTTTTCCGGCTCCGGGACTGCCGATAATAATTATTTTTAACATAGTCTGCCTGCCACATTTCTCCTGCATCATTTTGAAAAAAATTAACAGCGGCATATTTACCGTTGATACAGATAGCAATACAGGGATACTGTTGTCCTCCGCTGATCCATAAATCATTGGTTTTCTGCGGAATTGTTTGTATAAATTCTATTACATTATCTGCTGATTGAAAAGTAAAATCTCATTTGTTTGTGCTGATTATTCTTATTCCCATACTTTTCTCTGTACCTCTTGATTTATCAGTGTAATTATAATCTATTTTTGAAGAGCACACAATATCAGAAAAGAAAATTGACTGATCATTGATATAAAGAAAATAAATATGTCATAATTAGAAAATAATTAAAAAAATCATAGTTGACAAAAGATATAATAGGGACTATATTAAAGAAGGTTGCAAGCTTTACAGCATTAACTAAAGAATAGTACAGTTTGTAAACAGTAGTTTTTTAAATAGGAAAAGAGAGGTGTACGTGTGATTATTATTACCTGCTAATCAACAAATTGAAAAAAGCATGACAGAAAGAACAAAGCAGTAATCCAACAGCAGTTTATTTATCGTAGTTTATTGTCATGCATGCAGGAATATTTTCACATAAATCCTTTTTGATATCAGCATAGTTGTAATAGATAAAAACTTTCAGACAGAAGTAAAAACAGATAATTAAATTATATAATATGTCCTGATCGGTTTTGGTTTGTTACTTTCTTAAAAATGGAGATGCAGAAAATATTTCTGCGTCTTTTATTTTGAGCAGATTCATAGTGTGCTGCCAGTTGCTTATAATTGCTTACGATTACTTATTAATGGAAAAACAGGCGGCTGAATATTGTATCGATTTATGGAATTGGAATCTGCACAGTAAAAAACGGAGTAGTTGATTTAATTAATGTCCGTTTAAGAGAAAGGAGAACTTAAATGTCATTGATCAGTGTAAATAATCTGACTTTTCATTATGAAGGAAGTTCAGACAATATTTTTGAAGATGTATCTTTCCAGATAGATACCAACTGGAAACTGGGATTTGTTGCAAGAAACGGAAGAGGAAAAACAACTTTTCTGAAGCTTTTAATGGGAGAGTATGAGTACAAAGGAAATATCAGCTGTGAGGAAAGTTTTGATTATTTTCCTTTTATGATAAAAGACAGGGATAAAACTTTTCTGGAAAATATAGATGAGATATATCCGGATTATGAACTGTGGAAAGTCAGTAAGGAATTGTCTCTGCTTCATGTGGAAGAAGATGTGCTGTATCGCCCTTTCCGTACTTTAAGTAACGGGGAACAGACGAAAGCTATGCTGGCAGTTTTATTTTCTCAGGAAAATAAATTTTTGCTGATAGATGAACCAACCAACCATCTTGATGTAAAAGGAAGAGAAAATATCAGAGAATATTTAAAGCAAAAGAAAGGATTTATTATGGTTTCACATGACAGAGATATTCTGGATCAGTGCATAAATCATATTCTTGTGATCAATAAAACAAATATAGAAATATATAAAGGAAATTTTTCTACATGGTGGGAAGAGAAAAAGAAAAAGGACAACTGGGAACTGCAGGAAAATGAAAAACTAAAAAAGAACATTAAAAGACTGGAACAGTCTGCCCGGATAAAAGAAGAATGGGCAGATAATATTGAATCCAGAAAAATCGGAAAAAAGGCGGCGGAAGAAGTAAAAAGGAAAGGTATTTCTCCAAAAGGAAGAAGAGCCTATATCGGAGAAAAAACAAAAAGAATGCAGAAACGCCGTAAAAATCTGGAACACAGAGAGGAGAAGGCAATCGAAGAAAAATCAGGGCTTCTAAAGAATCTGGAAACAGTGGAGGATTTAAAACTTTTTCCGCTAAAACATTATAAGGATGTACTTGTACATTTATCCGATGTGTGTATTTATTATGAGAATGCTGACAGAAGCCGGAAAGATATTGCTATGACAGGATTTAAAATATACAACGGAGAGTGTGTGGTTCTCCACGGAAAAAACGGCTGCGGAAAATCCAGTATTTTAAAAGCGGTCATTCAGGCTGCAGAAGAAAAAGCCGAGAGGATAAATGAACAAAGTATGTCTTTGGCTGATCCAATCTGTTATATAGGAACGATTACTACCGCCGGGGGCCTTAAAATTTCCTATGTACCGCAGGATACTTCTCATTTAAAAGGAAGCCTTACGGATTATGCGGAAAAATATGAACTAAATCTCACAAGTTTTTTAATGCTGCTTCGGAAGCTGGATCTGGGAAGGGAACAGTTTGAAAAGAATATGGAAGACTATAGCAGCGGGCAGAAGAAAAAAGTTCTGATCGCAAGAAGTTTATGTGAGCAGGCACATCTGTATATCTGGGATGAATCTTTAAATTTTGTTGATGTTTTTTCCAAGATGCAGATAGAGGAACTTCTGATAAAGTATCGCCCCACAATGCTGCTGGTAGAACATGATGCGGCTTTTGTGGAGAAGGTCGGGACAAAGATCATAGAAATAGAAAGTAACTGAATATAAAAAATGTTGTTTTTACAGGATTGGAAACTTTACGGAAAAGAGGAGAAGTGATATGATATTTTTTGACAGCAGTTTTTTATAGAAGGAGGAAAAAACAGATGGGATTATTTTCAAAAAAACCGAAAGAATTAGAATATGACGCTGAAGATTGTCAAAGAAAAAAAGAAATCATGAGGAAGATGTGGAATGAGGCAGTCGAGGACGGAGAGAGTTATGAAATTCTTCACGCAAGCCAGACATCTTCTAAATTTGAGAGAGGACTGATTTTTGATACGAATACGACAACATATTATCATTATATTGTCGGGTATCGAAAGAGTGACAGTAAGATTGGCATGGTGCAGGTGGACAGAGAACTGACACAGCATACGGAACCGTTCTTTGTAGATATGAGTGCGGTAGTCAAAGTATCTTATGAAGCAAAGTATCAGCAGGCGTGGCTTATTTATCGTAAAAATTACGGTGATTACGGCGAGCAGTTCAATATCGATGATTCAGGAAGCAAAACTATAGCAGGTATCGCCAATATGGTTCAGAAAGAAGAGAGAGAAAGATTTCTTGACTTTTTAGAGGAATTAAGAAGCCGTTTGGAAAAAGAAGGACATAAACAGGAGAAGTGGAAAAGAGCATGATTGGAAGATTATTAAGAAGTATATCGGGATTTTCATTAACACTCCTTATTTTTGGGTGTATTTGGCTTGGTGCATTAATAAAGGTAGGAAATTTTCCGCAGATTATAATGCCGTCTCATAGTTATGAAGAAGTGTTGGAAAACGGGTTGAAAAATGGACAGCATATCAAAGGAGAAATAGTTTACAGCTTGGGAAGTTTTGCATCTGAGGAAAGTTATACTCAATATGAAGATTATAGAACAGCGTCCAAGACTACCGGTTATTACTATATGATTCCGGTGGGAGAAGGCGGAATGGCTGCGGTTTTTGTCCGTAAGGACGATCTGGATGCCATGGATGCTTTGACAAATGAAACATATGAATATCTGATGGGCGGGGATGCTCCGCAGACAGAAATTCATTTTGAAGGCGTGGCGGTAAAAATGGATAAAGAGTTGGCAGGTCTGGAAGGAGCGTTCAGGGAGCAGTTGGAATATATGGGTTATACGGAAAGTGATATACAGGAAATGCTTTCCTCTTATTCAGACGGAGAGTGTCTTGTCCTCACAGGACCTGCAGACATGACTACGGCGTATGTCATGATCGCCATTGCATTTATTGTTCTTCTGCTGGCAATTTTTCTGCTTGTGCGCAACTATAGAAAAGAAGTTGCGTATGATGAGATGAAAGCAAGCGGAATGACAAAGCCTGAAGGAATGACAAAGAGAGATATGTCAACAATGACTTCCCAGACAACTTATTATGTGAATAAATAGAAAAGTAAATAATAAATATATAAGGGTATATTTTGTCAGGCATGTTCCCGGAAGGAATACAGGCAGGATTAAACTGATTCAATGAGGATATGATAGTTCGGCTTTCGTCTGAATGTCTGTCACAGTATTATAACGGAATATCATTTTATCAAGGGTTGCTGCATGAAGGTTTTCAGATTTTTCAAACTTTCCATGTAACAACCCTTTGTTCAATATAGAAACCGTTTATAGTTCAGATTTTATTTACTGTCTTTCCAGAATTCATTTCTTTCCTGACTGGAAGAGACAGCTCTTGCAGTCTGCATTACGATCTCGCTGAAATATCTCTCCGGAATTTCTTTGATCTTTTTATTAAAGGTGACATCATACACAGTGATATCCTCATTTTCCCCGGCGACATAAGTACCGGAAAAATTGAGTTCTGCCATTAAGCCCTGTTCTTTATCCTCCCGGTAAAAATAGTAGAAGATGCCCGCGTCCTCCGCCTGTCCGCGGTACCAGCCCATGTTCTGCATCTTTCCGATCAGGGAAAGATCGTTTAAAATATATCCGCCGAAACGCTCCATTGATTTGGAATCCGCCTCTTCCTCTGTCCTGTGGTAGACAGGGCGGGAGAGCTGTTCGATGGGCTGGGTGATTTCGTAATCTTCCAGCTGTGTTTTCCATGCGGTAATGGAATCCCCGGATAATTCCACGGGATGGACCAGACCGATCTTTCCCTGTTTTCCGGACACGGAATTGTTCTGCAGTGAGGCATCCTGTTGCCCGGTGTTATTTTCGGCGTTTTGTGCAACGTTCTGTCCGGAATCTGCGGTCTTCTCCGTGGAACCGCAGTTACTTTCCGGAAGAATGAATTCCTCTTCCTCCTCCGTATTGAAACTGCCGTCCTCCATATAGCGGAACGTCTGTGTCAGTTTATTGTCTTCATAGATCCCCCAGATCAGCCCGATCGCAAACTGGTGCATAATGGGGTTTTCCACAAAGAGTTTTTTCCACGCATCGCAGGTCCATTTCCGTTCCGTGGAGAGTGCCATTTCCAGACGCATTTTCTGGCTGCTCACAGTGGTTTTCATCTGTTTTTTCATTTCTTTAAAGGCAGCATAACTTTCCGCGGATTTTTCCGGGTCGTCCTTCTTGCCGGGGGCGGGGAGGTTTTTCAGTTTCTTTCCGTTTTCGTCGAAGACTTCTATTTCCAGAGCCGGCGTGATGGTCACGGTAAAGGTTCTTTCGCCGTAATCAAAATGCCTCTCCATTTTTTCATCAAAACCGAGGTCCGGTACAATGCGGTCCGCCAGTTCTTCCGTCGTGATGCCGAGCTGCTCTGCGGCGAACTTCAGGGCTTCGGCGGCAGCAGCCTTTACCTGCCGGAACTTAAACTTTCTGGAGATGCCGTCCACGATAAGGAGGGCTTCAGGTTTCGGGTTTAAAGCAAGCGCCTGTACGGCATCTGCGGCAATGGCGCCTCTCGAGTGCTGCGGCCAGTCATTGATCTGGTGCTGGAGTTTTTTGATGATATCCGTTCCGCCGTGGATGGATGCGGCATAGAGCACCCAGCGCTTCTTTGCCTCCGCGCCGAGGGCGAGCCATTTGTCAAACAGTTCGTTAACATAGACCGCAAGCTCCGCTTCATTTAGTTCTGCTGCAAGAGCCGCCGCGTCTTTATTGACGCCGCAGGTTGGCATGGAAGAATAACAGAGCAGGATCGCCTGCAGATATTCTTCATCCGCCAATATCGGTTCGGAGATAATTTGTTTGCTGCCGGAAACATTACCATCAGGAGCATTACCACCGGAAACATTGCTATCGGAAACAGCACCGCCCGCCGCCCTTTTGTGCACTTCGGAAAAAGGCGTCTCATAAGCCCACGCCAGAGAACGTTTCTTCCCGCCCTTATGTATCTGCTTTACAAGATCCTGCAGAGTCAGAACACCGCCTGCCTGAGAAGCACCCGCATTGAAAAGATCCTGCAGCAAAGTCCTCACTTTACTGTTTTTTTCATTTTCCAACAAAGCCGTAAGCTCCGGCTGATATTTTTCTGCATCCCATTTTGCCAGTATGCGGACGGCAAGTTCTCTTTCCACAGCTTTTCTGGAAGAGAGGAAAGCCAGAATTTCCTCCTCCCAGTTTTTCTGCAGGCAGAGTGCATCATAGAGGGCTTCCTTCACAAGTTTTGAACTGTCCTGAGAAAAAGCCAGTATTTCCGTTTTATATTCTTCCGGATTTTTCTGCAGGACCGCTATGGCAAAAACTCTGCAGACAGCGTCGGATTCTTTAAATGCCGAAAGAATTTCCTCCCGCTTTACGGTAAGATATTTACAGAAGATTTCAATTACCGTATTTTTTAACAGTTCCTTGTGTTTTTCATTGCAAAAATACTGGTACATCATGGAGTAAAACTTTAACTGGTGCAGCGCGTCCAGATGCCCTTCTTCCAGAGATAAAAATACCTGTCGGACATATTGTGTGTAAAGCGTACCGTTGACGATCATTCCGCAATAGAAAAAGTAAGCGGTGCCGCTCAGGGAATAATAGATCATTGCACGACTGTAAAAATCGTGGTCACGGTAGGTTTCCGCATAGGACTGCAGTAAATGGCTCAGTTTTAAGATATCGCTCCCGTATCCGTATTTTGAATAGATCCGGTCTTCATAAGTAAGAAAATCGGATAATTCCATCTCACCCCGCAGATATCTTTTCGCTTCGTTAGGTTGAGGGCATCTCTCCGTGATCAGATTGATCAGCTTTTCCCGTTGTTTTGTGCCGTTTTTGCGCCTCTCAAGGAAGAGGGATTTATCCTCCTGTTCAAGAATTTTCATCATAACGGAAGAGTCATGAGCATTTGCGTGATCCAGAATCTGCAGAAAGAGCGTTTTATTTTTACGGAACTGTTTTTTCAGAACAAAGTCCAGTTCTCTGGCGGCAGCCTGCAGGATCAAAGCTTTCTGATCGACATCAAAAAACTCGTCATAGTCACCGCCTGTATACCGGATATCCATCCAGAACCCGTTGCTGATCGTAGAGGCAATGGTGAACATATCCGGAACGCTTATGGCAAAACAGATTTTTACAACATTTCTTAAAATATCAGACAGGCAGAAATTAAGAAGCGCTGTCCCGCCGAGAAGATTCATCGTATAAGCAGAAATTTTGCATTTTCTGTTGGAAAGCTTTAATATATTGTCCGTAACCTGATTTTGCCTGATCGCCTGTTTAATATTCTGCATAATGGTAGCAGGCATGGTATGGGCATCATATATGTTGATCAGGTTATTGATGAGGATATCTTCATATTGCTGCATCAGAGGAAGATCCTCTGTGTCCACCTGGCGGCATGTTTCCGGCGTTTTTCCGAAAAATTTATTTACGCCGGCGAGAATGCCGTTTTGTCTTTCTTCTCTATGAAGCAGTTTTTGGGCATTCGGATATTTGATCAGAAAATAGGCGGCAAGTAAGATCAGCTTTGCGGGGCCGCAGGAATGCATATCTATATTAGATATATTTTTTATATTTTGCGGGTAATCTGCAAGCAGATAGGCTCTTTTGACAGCCTCCGCATCATGATCTGTCAGTTTTATGATCTGTTGGATTCCCGTAGAAATACGGTACTGATAAACACCGGCATCCGCTGCATAAACGGCAAGGGCTTTATCCGGGTCAATGGAAAGTTTCCATAGATACATAAGGCCGTTGCCGCCGCCTATACCGCGGGGAAGCAGGGAAATGCAGCTTGTGCCGCCGATGGCAAAAAGAATCCGGAACAGTTCTCCTGCCTCCTCCATTTTTCCGTATTTAAACAGATTAGTAAAAGTATTGTCTGTCATTTTCATGGAATTCAGATTCTGATAAGGGAGATCCATCAAAACTTCTTCTCCCTTATCACCGGCTAAATAATTTTCCAGAAGATTCAGGTGTTCCGGTGACAGTTTCAGTTTTTCCAATAATTTCATTATACTTTCGGTATGTGTCTCTCTTGAAATTCTCATGGTTGTTTTGATCCTCCGCTTTGATTTTCCTGTAATTTATTTATTATTTTATTTTTTCCAGTGTTCATTTCTCTCCTGGCTGGAAGAAACAGCTTTTGCGGTCTGCATCACGATCTCACTGAAATACCGATCGGAGAGTTCGCTGATTTTTTTATTAAACTTTACATCAAGAACGGTAACATCTTCATTTTCCCCGGCGACATAAGTGCCGGAAAAATTGAGTTCTGCCATTAAGCCCTGTTCTTTATCCTCTCGGTAAAAATAGTAGAAGATGCCCGCGTCCTCC
The DNA here is from genome assembly GCA_910573755.1 of Lachnospiraceae bacterium. Lineage (GTDB taxonomy): Bacteria > Bacillota > Clostridia > Lachnospirales > Lachnospiraceae > 1XD8-76. The sequence continues at coordinate 195,164 of CAJTBO010000003.1, forward strand.
GCCTGTCCGCGGTACCAGCCCATGTTCTGCATCTTTCCGATCAGGGAAAGATCGTTTAAAATATATCCGCCGAAACGCTCCATTGATTTGGAATCCGCCTCATCCTCTGTCCTGTGGTAGACAGGGCGGGAGAGCTGTTCAATGGGCTGGGTGATCTCGTAATCTTCCAGCTGTGTTTTCCATGCGGTAATGGAATCCCCGGATAATTCCACGGGATGGACCAGACCGATCTTTCCCTGTTTTCCGGACACGGAATTGTTCTGCGGTGAAGCATTCTGCTGCCCGGTGTTATTTTCGGCGTTTTGTGCAACGTTCTGTCCGGAATCCGCGGTCTTCTCCGTGGAACCGCAGTTACTTTCCGGAAGAATGAATTCTTCCTCCTCCTCCGTATTGAAACTGCCGTCCTCCATATAGCGGAACGTCTTTGTCAGTTTATTGTCTTCATAGATCCCCCAGATCAGCCCGATCGCAAACTGGTGCATGATGGAGTTTTCCACAAAGAGTTTTTTCCACGCATCGCAGGTCCATTTCCGTTCCGTGGAGAGTGCCATTTCCAAACGCATTTTCTGGCTGCTCACAGTGGTTTTCATCTGTTTTTTCATTTCTTTAAAGGCAGCATAACTTTCCGCGGATTTTTCCGGGTCGTCCTTCTTGCCGGGGGCGGGGAGGTTTTTCAGTTTCTTTCCGTTTTCGTCGAAGACTTCTATTTCCAGAGCCGGCGTGATGGTCACGGTAAAGGTTCTTTCGCCGTAATCAAAATGCCTCTCCATTTTTTCATCAAAACCGAGGTCCGGTACAATGCGGTCCGCCAGTTCTTCCGTCGTGATGCCGAGCTGCTCTGCGGCGAACTTCAGGGCTTCGGCGGCGGCAGCCTTTACCTGCCGGAACTTAAACTTTCTGGAGATGCCGTCCACGATAAGGAGGGCTTCGGGTTTCGGGTTTAAAGCAAGCGCCTGTACGGCATCTGCGGCAATGGCGCCTCTCGAGTGCTGCGGCCAGTCATTGATCTGGTGCTGGAGTTTTTTGATGATATCCGTTCCGCCGTGGATGGATGCGGCATAGAGCACCCAGCGCTTCTTTGCCTCTGCGCCGAGGGCGAGCCATTTGTCGAACAGTTCGTTAACATAGACCGCAAGCTCCGCTTCATTTAGTTCTGCTGCAAGAGCCGCCGCGTCTTTATTGACGCCGCAGGTTGGCATGGAAGAATAACAGAGCAGGATCGCCTGCAGATATTTTTCATCCGCCAGTAATGGCTCAGAGATGATTTGTTTGCTGCCGGCATCATTATCAGAGACATTACTATTATAGCTGTCAGGAACATTACTGCCGGAAATATTACCATCAGAAACATTACCACCGGAAACATTACTATCGGAAACCGCACCGTCCGCAGTTTTTTTATGTACTTCGGAAAAAGGTGTCTCATAAGCCCACGCCAGAGAACGTTTCTTTCCGCCTTTATGCAGTTCCTTTACAAGATCCTGTAACGTTAATACGTTGCCTGCCGACGTGGAATCTTCGTTTAAGAGTTCTGACAAAAGCGTCCGGATCTTGGCGTTTTTCTCTTTTTCCAGCGCCCCGGTAAGCTTTTCCCTGTATTTTTCAAAGTTTCGTTTTGTTGCCAGCGTGCGGACAGCCAGATCCCTATCGGCGGCTTTTTTAGAGGAAAGAAGCGCTAAGATTTCTTCCTCCCAGCCGGTCTGTTCATAAAGGACGTTCAAAAGTTCTTCCCTTACGGCTTTGGAACTGTCCTGTGTGTAGGCAAGCAGTGCTTCCTTATTTTCATCAGGGTTTCTCCGCAGGACCTTTATGGCAAAAACCCTGATAGCGGAATCTGATTTCCGGAAAACGGAGAGAAGTTCTTCGCGGTATTTTTCAAGATATGCGGCAAATACTTCTATTGTATCAGTCTCCAGACTGTTTTTGTTTGGTCCGTAAAAGTGATACTCATACATCTTTACTATAAACGTCAACTGGTGCGCCATATCGAGATGCTCCGATTCAAAAGCAGCAAAGAGCTGCTTTACGGAAATATGGGAGTTTTGTATTTCATTGTAGAAAAAGGAGATGCTGCCGCGCAGAAGCTGATAGGATACAACCCTGTTATAAAATGCCTCATCATGATAAGTGCCCACATAAGAGTGCAGTAAAGGCCTTGCCTGCATAATACTGGGACTGTAGCCATATTGATTGTAAATCTGGTTCTGATAAGGATAGAGTGAGGAAATATCCGCTTCGCCCCGCAGATATGTTTTCACTGTGTTGATGGCAGGAGTTTTATCCGCAATCAGGTTGATCAGTTTATCCCGTTCTTTGCTGCCGCCGTGTTTTTGTATCTTTAAGAAAAGCAGTTTATCTTCCTGTTTCAGAACATCCATCATGGCAAAAGAGTCATGGGCATTCGCATCATCCAAAACCTGCAGAAACAGGTCTTTGTTTTTGTGGTATTGGGTTTTCAGGGCAGCATCCAGTTCTCTGGAAGCTGCCTGCAATATCAGATCTCTGCTGTCTATATCAAAAAAAGTATCATAATCCCCGCCCATTATCTTTGCATCCATCCAGAAGGAGTCGCTGAGAGCCACCGCATTCGTAAACATAGTGTGAAGGCTTGCCGCGAAACAAACCTTCGCAAAATTTTTCAGAATGTCAGAAAGTCCGAAATTCAAAAACGCCGCTCCGCCGAAAAGATTCAGAAAATAAGGTATCATCCTGTAGTTTTTTCCCGCAAGCTTTAAAATCCGGTCCGTCACCTGGTTTCTTCTGATCGCCTGGCTTAATTCCTGAAGCGCGGATATGGCGATGGTATTTGTGTCATAAATATTTCCGAGATTATCCGTCAGAGTGTCTTCATAATATTTCATAAGGGGAAGATCCTCTTTGGCAAGAGGACCCTTTCCGTCAGGGTATTTTGTCAGAAAATAAGCAGTGAGCAAATATACCTGGCCGGCACCGAAGGAATGTATCAGTGAATACGATATATTTTTTTCTGTTAAAGGATAATTTGAAACAAGGTAAGCGTTTTTAATAAGTTCGGAATCATTCTTTAGTATTCTGATAAACCAGTGCAGCGTATTGCCCCGGAAAAAATGGGCCTGGGAAGAAAGCTGTTCGGCGGCGACAGCAACGACCTTTGCCGGATCGATATCAGGCAGCGTCAGCAGCCGGTTCAGAATTTCCGGGCTGTTCAGATTGGGAACAAGACAATGGCAGCTTGTGCCGCCGATGGCAAAGAGGATATGGAAGAGTCTGCCTGACTGTTTGGGATTATCGTACCCGTAAGATACGAGGCAGGTAAGGGCGGGAAGATAAGATTTCGGCGATACGCCCAGATTCTGATAGGGAAGTTGGTCTAAAACTTCCGTGTCTTTTTTGCCGGACAGATAAGCTTCCAGATCGTCAAGCTGTTCCTGTGTCAGTTTTAACTGCCCAAGCAGCTCCATACATTTGTCGAGATAGGTTTCCTTTTGCGTTCGCATATTGGGTATTGATCCTCCTTTTTATGATTTAAATATCTGAAGTTAAGCTTCTCCAACCGGGATTTTTTCCTGCTTCGTCAAATAATAATTTTTTCCTTTGTCGAAGGCGGTTTTTTCTCTGCCGGCTTCTATATATTTTATCAGTTCCGTGTAGTATTTTGCCGAAAGAGAATCCGCGTCTTTGTCTTTAGAGAGTTGATGTCTGTTTCGGGACAGTTTTTCCTGCAGGGCAAGGAGCAATCCGGAGAGATGCTGCATGCCGTACTGCGCCGCATGCTCTCCCTTTTCTTTTAGCTCCTGCAGAGTGCTGTCATGAACAGTATGAAATCCGCTCTGACAAAGATCCTCAAGAATGGAGCCGATATCTGCAAAAAATTCCTCAAAGTAAGCTTCTTTATTATCTGAATACATGATGGTCTGTGATCCTTTTTTGTAATATCATAATTTAATATTAATATCCTGCAGTTGTTGTGTTTGGCAGTGTGTATTTCTATTCCTGTATTCACAGCCTCAACATTTGGTTGATCAGCATGGATCAAACCGGAATCATTGGCTTAATGCTGCCGGATGCCGGGACAGAAGTGGAATTCAATCGGAACAACGCCATGTGTCCACCGGTATCAGGCGGATGCGTCCGTCTCTTAAATAAATTTTGCCGATAAAACAGGGCGGACTGTCTTCTTTGATCTTTTCCAGATAACGGATATTTTTCGCCTCCTCTTTGGAATAGGCGAGTTCCAGTATGATTTCCCGTTTTTCCCTGTCATATAATGACATTAAAAGCATCTGATCCGTCTCGGAAAAGACAGCCTTTTCACAGAAGGCGGGTTGGATCAATACCAGATCCCGTCCCCAGACGCTTTGTTCTGTTTCGGGCAGTTCGTCTACTGCGGGCTGCATGGCGGATTCCGGAACAGGGGCGGCAGATATATGCATCTGCTTTGTGATCTGTTCCGAAAATAATTTCCCGAAATCTTCATAATACCAGCCCGGGACGGCTTCCGGATCAGGCTGGAAATTTCCGAGGATCTCACCTTTTGTTTCTTTGCTGGAAGAGAGACGCCTTCGCTCATCGCATTTTGCATTGTTGAGATGAATCCGCAGCATGATCAGATTTTCCAGAGAGCAGGCGAGCCCCCAGGGAGCTTCCGACTTCTGCGGCTTTCCCCATTTTTTCCGCTGGTCATAAAAAACAGGACGCGCCACGGTATAGGTATACCACCGGTTTGAATCTGTTTCCAGAAAATAGACCGTCTCGCCTTCATAACCTGCGGCATCTTTGAAATGTTCCATTGTAATACCGATCAGATTCAGATTACCAGCAGAAAGGTAATCCGCGTGGAAGGTTCCGGCTTCCTTCGCAAGCAGAGTGATATCCTCTGTTTCCAAAAGAATATTTACTCCGGAATATAGTCCGGTGAGCTTTTTCATCAGATCGGCAGTCAGAAAAGATGCCTGTCTGCTTAAATAGGACTGGTATAAAGTTCCAAGTCCCCTGAAAGCTCTCTCAAGATCAGCAAGTCCGGCATTATGGCTGATAATCGCAAAGCGTTCCAGAGAGTCCGTCACATCGGGGGAAACTCTCGAAAGTCCCGTTGCCATCAGTTCTTTCAGATAATCTTTCATCTGGGAGGCGGCGTCTTTGACCTGCTTTGGGTCAACTGGAATTTCCTTTTTCCGCGCTTCATCCAGATCCTTCAGGGAAAGTGCGCCGGCTTTCAGTTTGCACCATAGGATCGCTTCCGCTTTGTGGATGCAGAGCTCTTTTTTGTGGCAGGTACAGGATGAATATTCCAGAGGCGAGAGCAATTTTACCGTGGTGTTCTGACCCGGAAGCCGTATGGTGAAGACAGAGGATTCCTCCATTTCCGGACGGATATTGCTGTCCGCCTTATTTAAAAAGGAAGCAAGATGGCGTGCCCCCATAGTCCTACATAACGCTTTTTCCGGGTAGGAGAGTATCTCCTTCCAGAGCTGTTCCTGCATGGAAGAGCCGGCGGCACCGGCTGTATCTGATGTTTTCATTTTTGTTTCGGAAGAATCTTCGGGGGACTCGGCAGCCTTATCTTGTTCAGGCGAAGTATTATCGGAAAATTCAGCAGCAGCATTCTTTTCATCGGAATCGGGGGATCGTTCTTCTTCATAAAGAACTTCAGCGTTGTCGCTCAGAGATTCCTTTAACACCAGAATGCCGAGAATAATATGCCTGCAGATACTTCTTGAGGGGCAGGTACATTTACTCTCACCCAGCGGAATACGCAATGTGACGGTTTCCCCGTCCACCTGCAAAACGGCTTCTTCTGCTGTCTCCATAATTTTTACACAGGCGGATTCCTTATCCTTGTACGCCCGCTTTACGGTTCCTTTATTTGTGAGCCCGATTAAATATTCGTCTCCTGTTTCGGCAAGCTGTGTTTTCCAGTTCACGATAATGCTCCTTTTTATCTGATTTTCTGCGCCGAAGATCCGAATCATAAAACATTCTCCGGTCGTCGGCTGTATCGGTCAGATGATCTTCCCGATCCACTCAGCCAGCTCTTCCGGCGTCATTGCCCCGACGTGGGCGCCGAGCCCTGCCAGCGATGCGGCGGCATGCCTGTCATAACAGGGATTGGCATCCATATCCAGAGCGGTCAGCGCGATTAGCTTCGCGCCGCTCTCGATAATGCCTTTGCTGACACTGTAAAGATTCCGATAACCGTAACCTTCATAGAGATCGGAGATCAGAATGACCATGGTCCGGTAGGGAAAATCGATCAGTGTCTCGCAGTAGGAGAGGGCGCCGGCGATATTTGTACCGCCGCCGAGCTGAATACTCATAAGGGTTTCCACCGGATCTTCCACATAACCGCTCAGATCCACCACTTTCGTATCAAAAATAACAAGTTTTACATCAAGCATCGGAAGCTTCGCGAAGATACCCGCCATAACGGCGCTGTGAATAACGGAATCCAGCATCGAGCCGCTTTCGTCCACACAGAGGATCACCCGCCAGCTGTTATAGCGTTTCATACGGGAGTTAAAGTAAACCTGTTTTAAGACAAGCTGCTGCTGTTTTGTATCATAATTTTTCAGATTCTGCCGTATAGTTTTTTTAATATCCAGATTCCGGGCGGATTTTACAGGGCTTGAGGAAGTCCGGTCCAGTTTGCCGAAAATGGATCTTTTTAATTCCTGCTCCATCTTTTTTGTGAGTTCTTCCGCAACTTTGCGCACGATCTCCTTCGCCATATTCAGCACTTCGCCCTTCATCATGTGCTTTAAGGTAAGGATCGTTTTTAGCAGTTCCCGGTTGGGTTCTAATTTCTGCAAAACTTCCGGGTCTGTCAGCAGTTCGGCCATATTATATTTTTCCAGTGCATGGCGTTCCATGACTTCCACGGTCTGCTTTGGAAACAGCTTTTTTACCCGCTGCAGCCATGAAGGTACTGTAAGTTTGCTGTTTTCCCTGCCGCCTGCGCGGTCTTCCTGCCGGATGCCCTGTTCTTCGCTGTATTCTCTGGAATATAAAAAATCAAGTGCTTCTTCCATATCCATATAGTGCAGGGCATCGCCCGAGAACGGAAGTTCCTGCGCCGCATATTTTCCGAGTACAAGCCGCCATCTGTTTAAAAGTTCCTGTTCGTCAATCATGAGATATCTCCGCGATCATACATTTTTTCCGTGTTGTTCCATTTCTTTTTTCATAAACATTTTTTTATTCTTAAACTGTTACATGGGATATCCTCTGCCCTATATAAGTATCCAGTTCCTTCCCGTAAGCATACCAGTCCGGCGGTATTTCCTTCAGCTTTGTGATGTCCCTGCCGCTTCTGCCGTGGAGAGCAGCCGCTTTCTCCGCAATCTTGTCGATTTCTCTCGGCGTAAAGTAGGTGAAAGCCATGCGGAGTTCCGGAAGCAGTTCCATAAACGCATCTGTCTCTGTCTGCTGCAGAAAGGCATCCAGCATATTCAGGATCTGTCCGCCGATAAAAATAAGATCCCTTGCGGAGAAGAACAGTCCGCGGAAGAAAAGAGCGGTCTTTTTCATCTGTTCCTTCGTTCCCTGCACATAGCCGAGGGCCGCCTGTTCAACCAAAGCGCTATCTTCCCAGCCGCCGCCGTAAAGAATGCCGTGGATACAGCCGTCTAAGCCGGCGTGTATCTGTGCATCTTTCTGCATCCGGATCAGAATTTCAAAGAACTCTTCCCGTATTTCGCCTTTCGTAAGCTGGTAGAGCAGTTTTACGGCATCCATGCATCTGCCGAGATCCTCATCTTTCACGGCAGCCATAGACGGCAGCAGGGAGATCAGCTTCCGGATCGTCAGTTCCATGAGCAGATCGAAATTCAGTTTTGACTGATAGAGAGAGCTGAGTTCCCGCATCATCTTAAAGTGGGAGAGGGCGTCCGCAAGGGAATAAAAGTCCGTATCCTGCCTGATCAGTTCCTGAGCCCTGTCATAAACATTCTGAAGATGCTCCTTCAGGCCCATTTCAAAGACTTTGGTAAGGAGAATGGCGCATGCGCCGGCGCCGATCTCCTTTTTCAGCTCTTCTTTTACGAGGCTGCCTGCCGCTTCCTCTATTGTGGCGCCGTAGACAGAGACATCTATCAGAGCGGCGTTTACCTGTGTATTCCATTTATACCGCCAGATCTCCCGGATCAGATTGCGGTCTTTCTGTTGCTGAAGGTTCGGGCCTTTGACTCTTCTTGCGTAAAAAGTTTTTAAAAAGAGCATGCGGTGAAAAAAGCAGCTTTCTTTTCGATGCTTCTCAGAGGAAAACAAAGATAATGTTACTTCCGTCTCCAGAGTGGAACCCGTTTTCAGGCTGAACCGGCGGCACTGTGCCTCAAAATCCTGTACAATAGGCGGCACATGAGCCTGACTGCAGAGTTTTCCGACGGCATTGCCGGTCATATGCTTTCTGAGGATCAGCATCGGCGTGTTCGTGGCGATCGTATATTCGCCTTTTACATAGGAAGACAGTACCGCGTCAAAAAGTTCATAGGCGCCGGGCTGGCTTTTTCCGCGAAGCGCGGAAAGACCGTCTGCCATCTGAACCGCACAGATCTCGTCGTAGGTGGACAGATTGCCCTCTTTTCTTCTGACTTCCTTTCCGCAGGATACCAGAAGATCAAGGACTGTCTGCCTGTAACAGTCATCGGGAATTTCTGAAGATTTCCCCCATACCTTCTGATAAAAGGCGGGGTAGGGCATACCGCTCGCATAGCCGTTGAGAGCGTCCGCGGCTTCCATGGAATAGGGCATAAGATAGACATTCTGTTCACGGCTGTTTACTTTTTTCGCGCTCTTTTTGCGGCCCGGGGTGGAAGGCGCGGCAGGAGAAGATACCTGAAAAGAAGTATCTTCTGAGAGAGATGTCCGGGATAGAGCGTTTTCCGGAGAGGATTCCTGCAGAAGCGCGGAAAGAGCAGGCGTGTGAAAACCGCCTGTGACCGCTAAGATCCGCAGAGGGAGAGAGGATGTATTGCCTTTATCGGAAGACTGTGTCTGCCTCTTTGTAACGGAGAGAGTCCCGGAGCCTGCAGTTGTTTTGGGAAAATTTCCCGCCGCTGCCTGCAGGATCATATCCGCCATATGTGCTTCCCTTGCCAGGGAACCTTCGTCCTGAAGTACTTCTTCGGGCGTACTTTCCCTTGCCTGTCTGCAGTAGAGCAGCAGGTCCAGAAACCAGGCGTGGCTGTCCTTGGAGAGTCCGTCTATTTCAAAATACTTTTCCCAGAATTCATCGAAGCTTCTAAGGTTTGCTTTTTCGCACAGCTTTTTTACATAAGCGTTCCGGGAAAGCAGATAATCGTCATTGTAATTATTTTTTTCTTCTTTTTTCCGAAGTCCCGCCCCCTGCTTCGATGCGGCAAGAATATCCCCGTAGGAAAGATCCATAAAGGCTGCGGGAATTCCCAGCTCCCCGGCTGTTTTCAGGGCAACAAGTTCCGGGGAATAGTCTAGAAATGGATAATAACATTTATAATGCTCTTTTTCTTCCGAAAGCTGTCCCGCTTTGTCGTAGTAAGAATAGTAAATGGCAAAGGGGGGCTGCGTATCCCGGTGCACCATAACAGGTATCAGTTCGTTGGCATTTTCCGGCCCTTCTATTAAAATGACGGAAGGATGATACTCCTCGATCATTTTTCTGACATGAAAGGAACAGGCGGGACTATGATGTCTGACAGGAAGCAGTACTATTTCAGCCATTTCCTTGCTTCGTAATATTTTTTCCATAACCCACCTTCTTTGCTGCTCTTATCCTTGATGACGGTAGAAAAGTATTCTTTTACTTTACCTAGATCATCCTTGTTTTCTTTGGAGACCGCGCCCACCAGATTCTGTACAAGGCAGTCCATGTCGATGGATGAATCGCCGTAATAATAGCCGGAGATCATCGTCTGATAATAAACGGAAACGGCTTCCGCGGTACTCATAACGGCGCCGGGTTTATCGATCCTGTGACCGTAGGCGGAGACGCCTTCCCGCAGTTCATGGTAAGTGGAAGCAAGAAGCTTGGCAGCCTCTTCGTCCGGCGTCATGTCGATGCCGTTTTCTCTGGCGAGTTCGCCCACTTCATTTAATATGATCTGTTTTTCGAGAGCAACTTCCCTGACCGGCATAACGGTCTCAAAATTAAAACGGCGTTTCAAGGCGCTGCTCATTTCATTGACGCCCTTATCTCTGGTATTTGCCGTACCGATCACATTAAATCCGGGCTTTGCGAATAAAAAGCCGTCGTCCCCGAGCTCCGGTATATTTAAAACTTTATCACTTAAAACGCTGATCAGGGAGTCCTGAATTTCGGCGGGCGTTCTGGTGATCTCCTCAAAACGGGTCAGAATGCCCCGCTCCATTCCCACGTAAAGGGGAGCCGGAACAAGGGATTCCCGGCTGGGGCCTTTTGCCAGCAGAAGGGCGTAGTTCCAGGAATATTTGATCATATCTTCGGTAGTGCCCGCGGTGCCCTGTATGGTGTTGGTACTGACGCCGCTGATGGAAGCGGATAGAAGTTCGGAGAGCATGGTCTTGGCGGTTCCCGGTTCTCCCACCAGCATCAGTCCTCTGTTTCCGGCGAGGGTGATGATACAGCGTTCGACCAGCGCGTCGTTTCCGAAGTATTTTTTCCGGATGGAAATACTTTCCCCCTGATATGTAACGGGTTTTTGGCTTCCCAGGATAAAGGTGCGGACCGCCTGCGGCGAGAGCCGCCAGTTCTGCGGTTTTCTTGCGGTATCGGCAGCTTCAAGGGCCGCCAGTTCTTTTTGATAGCGTATCTCTACGGGTGGTTTAATGCTTTCTCTCAAGGGATTATTCCTCCATTTATATTTAATATAAGTATACACAGAAATCGGGAAGATTTGAATAGTAAAGGGAAAATATTTATGTTATATTAAAAATAGCGGATCACTGTTTGAGGGCTCATCAGGGCGGCAGTCCGGCGTGCAGAAACTGCAGTGATCCCCGGGAACACAAAACAGCGGAGATACGGAAGTATATGAAGGAAGATCCGGGAATTCCGCGAAATGAGAATGGAGGAAATGATATGGAAAAAACTTACACACCGACACCGCACAACGAGGCAAAATACGGGGATATCGCGAAGACGGTACTGATGCCGGGAGATCCGCTGAGAGCAAAGTACATTGCGGAGACATGGCTTGAGAATCCGGTCTGCTTCAATCAGGTGAGAAATATGCTCGGATATACCGGGACTTATAAAGGAAAAGAGGTTTCGGTTATGGGAAGCGGTATGGGTATACCGTCCATAGCGCTGTATTCTTATGAACTGTATCATTTCTATGGTGTGGAAAGCATTATAAGAGTCGGCAGCGCGGGGGCTCTGCAGGAGGGTATGAAACTGAAAGATCTGGTGGTAGCCATGGGAGCGTCCACAGATTCCTCTTATGCCGGGCAGCTTAACGTACCGGGGAATTTTGCGCCGATCGCTGACTATGGCCTGCTGGAAAAGGCTGTTCTTGCGGCAAGAGAGAAAAATATCAGTGTGAAAGTCGGAAATGTACTTTCGGCGGACGCGTTCTATAATTTTGATACCGGGCGCACAAAGAGATGGGCGGATGCAGGCATTCTTGCGGTGGAGATGGAATCGGCGGCGCTCTATGTAAATGCGGCGCAGGCGAAGAAAAAGGCGTTGAGCCTTCTGAGTATTTCCGACCATGTTTTCACAGGCGAGGAATTGACGGCTCAGGAGAGACAGCTTGAATTTAAGAATATGATCGAAGTGGCGCTGGAAATCGCATAGAGCCGGAAAAAGATCACGATTAGATTTTCAGATAAATTGTGGTAAAAACAGGTAAGAGAAGCTTTTATAAAATATACGTCGATTGAAAAAGGAAACACGAGTATGGCAGCAGGCGGCTTGCGGGGAAGTATTATTTTATTTGTGACAGCGGTATTGGTACTGGCGTTGTGCCTGGTATTCTGGAAACCGGGAAAAAATACAAGATTTCGTTTTATCCGTCTCTCTGCGGGAAACCTGCTGATCCATCTGATGGACGGTCTGGTGACGTATGTCAATACGCCGGATTTAGAGCGGGAATGGAATCCGCTCGTCAGAGTATTGGGATTTGGCTGGGAGGCGCTTTTTATTGCCAATGCGGCGGGATTTGTCCTGGTCGTGTTTGCGACCTGGTATTTCGGGAGGTATGAGCATGTCAGCCTTCCTTCAAAGAATATGTTTGATTATTATATGAAACTGTTTTACGGTGAAGATTACAAGCCCGTCTGGGCTTTATATAAGCATTCCAGAAACCGGCGTTCCCAGCTTGCACTGATCGGATATGCCTGCTACTGGGGGCTGACCGTGGGGGCTGTGATCCCCGTGGTCGGATGGTTCTGGTATATGCTGGATATCCGTATTTTCTGGTGGCACAGTGCGTATCTGGGAGCAGGGGTGAGCCTTGCCGTCACATATTTGGCGCTGTATCTCTGGGTGAAGGAAGGATATCAGAAGCAGGAGAAGGTTTCATGTAAATGAAATGGATATACTGCAGGCAGAAGGCATCAGCGGATCTGTTTAAACGGAATGCGTCCGTATCGGCTCCGGCAGGTACAAAAACAGTTCAAATACCCCGTTCTCAGAACGAATTTCAAGGTTCCCCTGATAATGTTTCACAATTTCATCGATACTGCGCAGCCCGTAGCCGTGGCGTCCTGCATCTGCTTTTGTGGTGGAGGGTAAACGATTCCCCGCTTCCAATGTGACGGAGGCGGGATTTTTTACGGAAAGCGCCAGCATCCCCTTCCGGTGGCGGGCGGTTATTTCAACAATGCGCTGTTCTTTGGGAAAACTGCGGCAGCTTTCTATGGCGTTGTCTAAAGCGTTGGCAAATAAAACGCAGATATCGGCGTTTGCAAAAGGAAGTTCTTCCGGGATATCCAGTTGCAGGCGCAGGAGAATCTCCTGCTGGCGCATAGATTGTTCTTTGACCGACAACACGGCGTTCACGGTCTGGTCACCGCAGTAATCCGTCTTCTGTACCATGCCGGGGCTTTCCAAGAGATGAGTGATATAATCCTTTTTTTCCGCATCCGAAAGAAACAGGAGTGTCTGCAGATGGTTGGAGAGGTCATGCCTCAGACGCCTGATCTCGAAATGCTGCTGCTTCATGGATTCATAGTATTGCAGGTTCATTTCCGTGTGGAGGTTTTTCTGCTCCAGTTTCCGCTGCTTTGCCAGAACGGTAATTGCCCGGAGAAGCCCTATAAAGGAAAACAGGGAGAGAAAAAGCAGGGTTGTATATAGACGGGGAAGCCACAGGGGATTCGGTGAATTCTCTATGGGAATCAGCACAATACTGAAAACGATCCCCTCCGGGGCGAGGATCAGAAGCAGCATAAGATGCCATAAGGGGTTTCCCAGTTCCGTTTCCCTCTCAGGGCCATAGAAACGCACGAGCAGATACAGCAGGGCAGAAAAAAGAATTCGCGCCCACACCAAAAAGTTAAAATCCGCATACGTCTTCAGAATATTATCAAGAAATACATTCCATGCAAATACCGTGCTGGCGAGCATCAGGGCAAGGGTGAATTTTTTTGCCCGGCTGTCTGTGCAGGCATATTGGATCCCCGCAAGGTAAAGCAGAAAAGTAGGGGGAAGGTTGCTCCAGTCCCCGATATAAATGATCATTCCTGCCATCAGAAGGCTGATAAACAGCAGGATGAGATGGGCAAAGAATGATTTTTTTACTGTTAAGAGCCTTCTGATCGTCAGATAATGAAAAAGATAGGCGGGGATTTCAAAAATAAGAACCAGCATGCAGATTCTCCTGTCGTTGTATATTAGCTTTTGCGGGCAATGAAAAAATCAGTTTTTTTCCGGGACGCCGGTTAAGAGCGCTTTTGCCAGTTTTTCTACCGCGTCTTTTTTACAGGCTCTGCTGACAGGAAGCTTTTCACAGGCGGGATTATCTACCGTCACAAAATCGCTGCCGAGAAAAGTTACCCTGTCACTGTTTACGAGATAGCGCTGATGGATGCGGATAAAATTTTTCTGCATCTGTTTTTCAATGTCGTTCAATCTGCCGTAAAAAGTGTAGGTTTTTACATTGGTGACAAGATGAATATATCTGCGGTCGCTGTAAAAATACAGAATATCGCTGCAGGGCAGGCGGTAAATGCCTTCCGTGTTTTTCAGCACAAAAAATCGATCCGTCTGTGATAAAAGCGCTTTTTTTACCCGCAGCAGCACTTCCTTCAGCTTTTCCGGGGAAGGGGGCTTGATCAGATAATCCAGCGCATCTACCTGATAACCGTCAAATACATAGTCGGTATACCCGGTGACAAAAACGATCTGAAGGCTGCAGCCCGAGCGCCTTATCTTTCTGGCGGTATCCATACCGTTTTCCGTCCCCATCTCCACATCCAGAAAAAGCAGATCCACTTCCCCGGGATGTGCGGTGATCCAGTTTACGCAGGTACGCCCGTTTGAAAATTCATAGACGATCTCATCCTCCGTTTCGTCCATGATCTTTTCCAGTTGTATCCTGAGTATATCCCTTGCGTTTTCTTCATCGTCACAGATTGCGATCCGCAGCATAAAGATAGTTTCCTTTCCGGTTTTTACAGTTTTTTTACAAAGCGGCAGGCAGATCCGCAGGCAAGGCGGCTCTGTCCTTTATTATGCTATATTTTCTGCAGATTTAGCAAGTGTCTCTTCCTGTTTCTGATCCCAAACTTTACATGAAAACTGCCAAACTTTACATTTTGCGCAGAGAAGTACCGGGTTTTACATGAAAAGAGCAAAATTTGACAGGGCAAAATCTGCCCGTTGAGAAATCTGATAAAATAACCATCAGAATTCAGAGAGGAGACATATTATGCTGCAGGTAAAAAATCTATACAAATCATATGAAACAACGAAAACCCGGTATCCGGTGTTGAAAGGAATCAGCTTTCAGGTGGAACCGGGAGAATTTGTGGCGGTCATGGGATCGTCCGGCTCCGGCAAGAGTACGCTTTTGAATTGTATCTCCTGCTATATTCCCTATGAAAAGGGAAATATCCTGCTGGGAGAACAGGACCTGGGCGTACTGGATAAAGAAGGGCTGGCAAAGGTCAGGAATGAAAAACTGGGATTTGTGTTTCAGGATTTTATGCTGCTTGACGGGCTTTCTGTCAAGGAGAATATCCTGATTCCCAGAATCATCAGGGAAAGTGCGGATCAGCAGGCGCAGGACTATGCGGATCATTTGATGGAACTGTTCGGGATCATCCATGTCAGGGATAAATATCCTGCGGAAATCTCCGGCGGGGAGAGACAGAGGACTGCGGTGGCAAGAAGCCTGATCAATGATCCGCTGCTTATTTTAGCCGACGAGCCCACCGGAAATCTGGACAGTAAATCGAGCCGGGCAGTGATAGAGGCGTTTGAAAAAGCGAAGGCGGAAATGAATTCCACGATCCTGATGGTGACGCATGACAGCTTTTCCGCATCCTTCTGCGACAGGGTTATTTTATTAAGGGACGGCGTGATCTATAAGCAGCTTGACAGGATCGGAAGCCAGAGCAGTTTTCAGGGTTATCTTCTGGACACGATCAAAGAGATGAGCGAAGCGGAAAGCGAGAGGGATATAAGATGACAATGAAAGAATTGGAAAAAAAACTGAGAAGGCAGGATTATCATCAGGCGAAGCTTTATCTGTTCTGCAATTTTATATCCCTGATGCTGATCACGGCATATTCTATTATGATGATGGCGCCTACGGTGCTGGAGGTACTGCCGGAGGGCGGGGACTCCAGAAAACAGATGGTGGCGATCTTTGTTCTGGCGGCAGTGGGCTGCGTGGCTTTTACTGTATATGCCACTGCATTGTTTTTCCGTAAAAAATCTAGACAGGTGGGAATTTTAATGGCGCTTGGCGCTTCTAAAAGGCAGCTTGCGCCGATGCTCTACCGGGAAGTTCTTGTGCTGGGGTTTGCCTCTTCCGTCTGCGGCATGGCAGCAGGGTTTCCTTTTGTGGTGCTGATCTGGAACGGTTTCCGCCTGCTGATCGTGGACAGTAAGGAGATGGTTCTGAATATCCGGATGGAATGTCTGGGGATTCCGTTTGTTTTTCTTGTTCTGGTTATGGTTCTTGCCTGTGTGACGGCGAAGCGTTATCTGAAAAGAACGGATATTCTTGATACGATTCAGGAGGAACATAAAAACGAGCCGATCAAAGAACTGGGAAAATGGTGCGGACCGGCAGGGATCGTTATTTTACTGGCGGGTGCTGTTATCGCATACTACGCGCCGGAAGTATATATGAAGCTTACGTATTCATATGGGGGCGCGTGGCTGAACCTGCTCTATATACCGGTGTTTATCGGCTTATACATGATGCTGCTTCATACGGTGGTGTATGGCTGGCATTTCAAAAAAAGAGTCTCTTATAAAAATCTGGTCTCCCGCAGTATGATGAAATTTCAGGGTAAACAGACCGTGAATAACCTGCTGGTGTCCACCGTGCTGCTGGCGGGGGCATGTTTTGCCGTATTCTATGTACCTTCGATGGCATCCGGAAATTTTCTGAATGTCAGAAACCGTACCTATGATTATCTGTATGATTACAGGGCGGACCAGAAGGTGCCGGGCAGGGAGGAGACGGAAAACCTGGCGGCAGAGTACGGCGTATCCCTGAAGGACTGGCATGAGGTGCCCTATATCTCTCTGGGGATGGACGGTATGGCTTATAAGGAAGACGGAAATAAATTTTACTATGAATACGAAGAGCTTGAAACGGAGGGAAACTTTTTTTCGGAGGAAGATTTTCGGGAACTGACCGGACTGTCCGTAACCGTGGAGCCGGGCACTTACCTTGCCGTTAGTGATAACGGGGACAGTATCTATTCGCGCCAGCTTACCACGGACAGTACACTTTTTACAAATATGGTGACGGAAAAGACCCTGGAGGTTCGTTTCGCAGACTATGTATGTTGCGATTTTCTGGCGGGTGGGACCGGATACTATATATTGAATGATGCGGACTATAAAAAGATAGCGGAAGGAATCACGGGAGAGTGGAGCGGAAGGATGACAATATTTAATGCGGACGGAAAAGATGACTACCGGTTTGCCGAGCGGCTTTTCCATACGCTGGTTTCTTCCTTTGACAAAAGCTGTGAGATACCGTACTATTATGACAGGGTACAGAAAATATCTGATAATAAAAAAGGAGACACATACTGGGGAGATATGGATATGGCAGGGGTCAATTTTGAGGAGCCCGACAGTTCGGCGTTCAGAACATTATGGAGGTATATGCCGAAATTCCGTATCATGGACAAAAATGATTTTATATGCACCTATGGGGTATTTTTGATGGTGTTTATCTTTATCTTCCTGATCTGTATTACGGCGGCATGCGTGATCTGCTATACAAGATGCCAGACTATCGCGGTAAACAACCGGTATGTATTCGATGATCTGAAAAAACTGGGGGCGCCGCCCGCTTTTCTGAAACAGGAGATAAAAAGGCAGTGCTGTACGGTGATCCGTACACCGGCGATCATCGGAATTCTTATGATGACGCTGCTGTATATGATGATCATGTATGGCAATGACGGGAAGATAACGGTGAGTGAGATACTTGCGCTGGGCATCTGCGGCGTTGTGATCTTGTTGATTATCCTGTTATTGTATGCGGTATATTGTCTGACGGTAAAGGCGCTGGCAAAGGAACTGGAGATAGAGGGCTGAGGGATCAAAGAAGCACAGCGTTCCGATATAAAAAGAAAACGTGCCATATTCAGGGGATATGGTACGTTTTCCTTTTATACAGAACATTATGACATCTTTCATTTTGCGCCTTCATGGTATAGGCTTATGTTGAGATCATTCCATGGATATTCATTACAGATTATCAAATACCACAGTTTCCTTCTCAAGTTCGGTTACGACCTTCTGGTTGGTGCCCATACGCTGTGTGATGTCTTCCATGTCATTGACAAGGCTTCTGGTGCTGTCGGCGACGCCGGCAATACCGTCTGCCCCTTCATCGATGGCATTTGTGATGGTTCCGATGGAGTCTGCAATCTCGGACATGGAACCTTTCAGGTTTTCGGTCTCTTCCTGAAATTCATCCATGGCATGACGGATATAGGCGGCGTCTTCCTTATACTGGCTGCCGGACTGAATAAATACCTGAAATTCCGTTAGGACGGACTGGTTCATATAGTCGATCAGGTGCTGCGCGTTTTCCGCAAGATTGTATACGGCAGCCGTCACGTCACTGTTGATCGCCTGAATCCGGCTGGCGGTCTCCCTGCTGGAATCGGCAAGGGCGCTCACCTTTTCTGCGACAATGGAAAAACCTCTGCCGGCAGCGCCTGCATTGGCGGCTTCAATGGAAGCATTCAGGGAAATCAGCCGGGTCTCCCGGGCGATGGAGAGTATCTCGCCGGTAAGCGTTTCGATCTGATCCACACTTTTGCTCTTTTCAATGGCATTGTTGAGGGAGAGCAAGATTTCACTTGCTTTGGCGCCGGCGGTCTCCGCGCTGTTTTGTGCCGACTGCTGCATGGCGTCTGCGCGTCCGTTCATATGGATGGTATAATCGGTAATCGCACTGCATTTTTCCGCTATATTCTGTACATCCAACGCAATATTTCGGGCATTGTCATTGATGCTCGATACATTGCCTGCCACTTCCTGAATGGTTGCGGAAAGCTGCTGGGCAAGGCCGGAGAGGGTTTCCGCGCTCCCTCTGGAAGTCTGGGTACTTTTTAAAACATCGCCGGTCATGTTGTTGATATGGCCGGAACTTTCCCGGATGGTATTCAAGATACTCTTGATCGGGATCACAACATTGTTGGTGATAAGCTTCATATCCGTAAAAACCAGAGCGATGCAGGCGATAACCGCGGCGGCGGCGACCACCAGGGATATAATGTATACAATGGTAAGTCGTGTTCTTGCTCTGGAAGTCTGATCGCTGATGGAAGTGTTCAGGGCATTGATATCGTTTTCCATGGCTTCCGCATAAGAAGCCACATCCCCGTTGGCAAGCGCGTAGGCATCCTGTGTCTTATGGCTTGCACTGGCACAGACCAGATGGACCAGCGCGTGCTTGAAGGAAGCGTAATCCGATAAAAGCGCTTCATACTGTACCTGATCTTCCGGTATTATATGATATTCATATTCCGCCAGCATGTCGTCCAGAAGGGCCTCCTCCTCTTTGATCTGCTGGACAAGGCTTATCATGGTATCATAATCTGTCGCCACAATGTGGCTCAGTGCCATTTTATGGATGGTCATGGAGGACTGGCTGATCTGTGCCAGTCGGCTTTTGCCGTCCATGTAATTGTCGGCGATATTGGCAGCGCTCGAATTGACGTTGTGTATATTGATAATGGAAAGGATGTTTGACAAAAGCGCCACAATGCCCAAAAGGGCGATCGGTATGATCAAACGCTGTTTTAAGCTGATATCTTTCATCATCTGATACTCCTTTAATATCTGATATAAATATCCGGGAGGTTAAGGCGCAGTGATTCCCTCGACCATGGTGTCAAGCCGGTCCTGAAGGCTTTTGCCGGAGGGGTTTCCGGAGAGGGTATCTGCGGTGAAGGTACTGACGGGGTCCCAGAAATTACCGCCGATACGCTGCAGGCAGGAATACTCCGACTGTTCTAAAAGAGCGACAATGGCGGGGGAACTTTGCACTTCCTCGGATGCCGCGGCTTTTGTGTTGGCAGGACCCTGGCCGCGGAGCTGAAAACGAAGCTTCTGATTTTCTTCGTTTGTGATCCATTCCGCCAGCTTTGCAGCCCACTCCCTGTTCTCGGAGTAGGCGTTGACACCGATCAGTTTATAACCGGAAAAGGAAGCCATCTGAACCTGTCTGCCGGCGCAGGTATAGGAAGGCAGCTTTGCGGCGCCGAAGTTTTTGCCCCATGCCTGTTCTACGGCAACGGCGTTCCAGACACCGTTGACGCCCGCGATAATCGTATTGTTTTTAACGCCTTCTACAAATCCTGCATCATCCACGCTGACAAACCCCGGATGGACAGCTATATTCTGCATTGCCCTCGCTACGTCGGTTCCTTTGATGTCCCCTTCCGTGCTGTTCCAGGTGCAGTAGTTGGTGATCCCGTCGTCGTTTAATCCAAGCGTCAGCCCGGTATTGCCGAAGAGGGAGTAAACATACCAGCCGGAAGACCATTCCATGGAAATTTTTTTCTCCTGTCCGGCGGCGATCTCCAGCATCCGGTCAAAAGATGCGATATCCTGTTCCGAAAAATACTGTTTATTGTAATAAAGGAAATATCCGTTGTCCGCCGTCAGCGGCAGGGCATACAGCGTATCGTTTACAGACGCTGCAAGGACGGCTTCGGGCAGGTTTGAATTTCTGACGGTATCCGCGTTTTCGATCGGTTCCAGCGCGCCGGCGGCAACCAGAGTGTTTAACTGATCGTCCGCGAAGGCAAATACATCCGCGCCGTTTTCCAGATCTGCCATTAGCGCGTCGGTACAGTGGCTTTCACTCTGGGGTTCATATGTAATCTGAAAATCGGCCTGTCCCTGATACTCGGTTTCGAATCCGTCTATGATCTGACGGAGCAATTCCTCATCTTCTTCGGCGCCCCAGACAGTCAGATTGACCGTATCAGAACCAGAAGTCTGTTCTTCGCCGGAAGGATCCAGACTGTTTTGCTGACATCCGGTTAAAAATACGGCCAACAGAAGTGCCGGGAGCCATATACTGCTCTTTTTTTTCATAACACTCTCCGCACATAATGAATTTTTGTAATTATATTATCATTTTTTTCCTCATTTTACAATCGGTTTTCTGCTGTTCATCTGATTTGCCGTAATGGTATAACCTTCTTTTGTTTAGTTCTGGCATATTGTCTGTTGCGGAATGGCATAGGGATCAGAAGCTGGTATCTGAAAAAGACGGAAACCTCCATAAACAGGAAAGAAAATATATTCAACATGGAATTTTATCTGTTGCCGAAGGAAATACTGAATCCGGTGGACGGAAGAAAAGCGCGCCATATTATTCGGAAAATATATGCGGAATAGTATGGCAGCATTTTAAACATTCAGTTATGTACTGAGAATTTTTTCAGGACAGGCAGCAGCGGCTTATATAAAATAAGAGTCAGAACAAAGTTTCCGCAGCAGTGCAGGATATCATAGGGAATACCGTTTGTCCAATAGGCAAAGGCTGCGCCGAAGCCGCCGGATATTAAATAGGGTATGGCAGTGAGGGCGCCGAAGGATAAGCCGAAGGCGCCGGAGATCACTGCCCAGATAAGGGCGGAATCTATCTTCTGCAGGGCAAGCACGATCAGGGCGAGAATGCTCCAGATATACAGATAGCTTACCCACCAGATGCCGAAACCGTAGAGGATGCCTTCCAGCAGAACAAAAACATAGATGATATAAAAAGTATATTTTTTATGCGTTAAAGTATATAATATGATCAGAGTGCTGACCGGCTCTATATTAGGCAGAAAAGCCATGCCGACCTGTCCGATCAGCAAAATGGCGGCAAGCAGCCCCATCACAACGATATGGATTATTTTATCTGAGGAGTCAGTCCGTTTCATTGATCTAATATCCGATCGTAAGAGTCAGTTCGTATTTTTCGCCGTCAGCGATCGGCGTCTGATCCGCGGAGGTGTTCAGCTTTTCCTTATCCTTTGTGATGCACCACCATTCCTGATTCGTGTCGTCGGCAGTTTCGCCGTCCACGGTAGTGATAAACATGCCGTAAGCGCCTTCTTCTCCTGAAACGAGCCCTTCTTCTGTAAGGAGTTCTCCGAGGTATTCCAGATCCGTTTGATACTCAAAAGTTTTCTGGGAGGCATCTTTGTGGATGACATCGATCGTGACGGTCTTTTCGCCCTGCACCGCAGCCGGCCTTGTAAAGCGGTATATGCCAAAAAGCGCAGCGATAACAATGACCAGAGCGATCAGGGAAATAAGAATTTTCTTTGTGTTTTTCTGTTCTGTTTTCATAAGTTTCTCCATTCTACTTTGATTTATAAATCTGAAATCGATACCCATACGTTTTGCAAGTGAATTCAGGCAGGGCAGCCGTCATATGTCTGCGGATGGGCATATGTTAAGCGTCTTTCACGCTTCGCGGGTAAATGCAGGCAGATAAAAAGGCTGCCGGGAAAATCCGGGCAGCCTGAATAAACCTTGCATCATGACGTCATCCCTCGTAACGCATGATATTACCCAAACAGGCAGGTCTTCTGACTAAGGCATCTTTATACAGATCCGCCTTCCCGGATGACCGGCGGCATATGAACCTGTACTCCACCTGTACAGCGGCGTGACCGTGAAGCGCAACTTTCTTCCCTATTCTCCCTGACGGGCACCTGTTTTTGTGAAGTATGTGAAATTTCTTATGCAACTACAATACATTATTTTTTTATAAAATACAAGCGGGTTTCCATTTTGGCTCATTAAAAAAGATCTTTAAAATACTTGTTGACAATATGATATCAAAATGATATCATGTAAATATCAAACAGAAATTGCACAGACGGAGGAATTGATCATGGAAGAAAAAGTGTTACAGAAAAAGAAAAACGGAATGGTAATGATGATATTGTTTATACTGCTTTATATTGTTGCTGCAACGGTGATCGTTCTCGGCGCCAATACGGCCGGCGGAGCCGGTAAAGTATTGATAGCGGCAGGAGTTATCTACATGGCGCTGGGATGGATACCTTTCTGTGGATTGGCAGTATTAAAGCCTCAGGAAGCGGTGGTGCTGACTTTATTCGGTAAATATATCGGCAGCCTTAAGGGAGAGGGATTCTATTTTGTCAATCCCTTCTGCTCCGCAGTCAATCCGGCGGCGGACACCAAACTGAACCAGAGCGGTGATGTAAAAGCGCCGGCAGGAAAGCTGACGCAGCTTAATTCGCTGGCAGGCATAAACACGGGTATGAAGGAGAGCGGCGGAAATAAAAAGATCTCATTAAAGATCATGACGCTGAACAATAACCGCCAGAAGATCAATGACTGTCTCGGAAATCCTGTGGAAATCGGGATTGCGGTCATGTGGAAGGTGACGGACACGGCGAAAGCGGTATTTAATGTGGATAATTATAAGGAATACCTCTCCCTGCAGTGCGACAGTGCCCTGCGGAATATTGTCAGAATGTATCCTTATGATGTGGCTGAGAATGTGGATACCACAGGGGACGGCGTTGCCGATGACGGGAGCCTGAGAGGTTCCAGTGAAGTGGTGGCGGAGAGGATCAGACAGGAGATCCAGAACAAGGTAAGCGAAGCGGGGCTGGAGATCATAGAGGCAAGGATCACCTATCTTGCCTATGCGCCGGAAATTGCGGCGGCGATGCTGCAGCGGCAGCAGGCGGCGGCAGTCATTGATGCCAGAAAACTGATCGTGGACGGCGCTGTGGGCATGGTGGAAATGGCGCTTTCCCGTCTGATGGAAAAAGGAGTGGTGGAACTTGACGAGGAGAGAAAAGCGGCGATGGTATCAAATCTTTTAGTAGTGCTTTGCGGAAACAAGGATGCCCAGCCTGTCGTGAATTCGGGAAGCCTGTACTGATACATGGCGGATAACGGTAAAAAACAGGTACCGCTTCGATTGTCGGCAAAGTTATATGACGCCATTGCAGGCTGGGCAGAGGATGATTTTCGATCTGTAAATGGCCAGATAGAATATTTGCTGACGGAATGTGTACGGCAGCGGAAGAAAAACGGCAGGCCCGTTCCTCATGAACTGGATGTGCCGCCGGAACTGGATATCGAGTAACTTTAAGGGGCGGAGCTTAGGCTGCCGCTCCTTTTTGCTTGCTTTTTCACTATCAAAATGACCGGAAGGTGCGATGCCGGATATATGCTGAACAGTGGGTCGATATAGGAATGGGTAAAATATGAAGCAGGGCATTGATACAAAAAGCCGACTTTGTTATGATAGAAAAAAGTCCAGCTAAGAAATGCTATCGCGCAGCGATTTAAATAGGAGGAAAGATCATGGGGATAACAGCAGGATTCATGGTGCCTCATCCGCCGCTCATCGTGCAGGAAATCGGCAGAGGGGAAGAGAAAAAAATTCAGAAAACAACAGACGCATACAGGGAAGCGGCAAGGCGGGCCGGAGAGTATAAGCCGGATACAATCGTTGTGCTCTCACCCCACCAGATCATGTATGCCGACTATTTCCATATTTCTCCGGGCAGGGGCACAAAAGGGGATTTCGGAAATTTCCGGGCGAAAGATACAGTATTTGAAGTTTCCTATGATACGGAATTTGTGGAGGAGTTATGCCTGCTGGCGAAAGAGCGGAATCTGCCTGCGGGCACAATGGGAGAGCGCGACAAAAAACTGGATCACGGAACGATGGTGCCGCTATATTTTATCGACCGGTTTTTGAAGGATTATAAGATCGTGCGGATCGGTCTGTCAGGGCTGCCTCTTGTGAAACATTATGAACTGGGAGAGTGTATTAAGGAAGCGGCAAAACGGCTGAACAGGAAAACAGTGGTGGTTGCCAGCGGAGATCTCTCCCATAGGCTGAAAGAGGACGGGCCATACGGCTATCAGGCGGAAGGACCCCGATACGATAAACGGATCATGGAGGTTATGGGAAGCGGGAATTTTGCGGAATTATTTGAATTTTCAGAGAAGTTCTGTGAAAAAGCAGGAGAATGCGGACATCGTTCCTTTACGATCATGGCGGGCACCTTTGACAGGACGGAGGTGGCAGCAGAACAGCTTTCCTACGAAGGACCTTTCGGCGTGGGATACGGCATCTGCAGTTATGAAGTGCAGGGAGAAAATGTAAAAAGAAATTTCAGAGAACAGTTTGAGGAAAAGGAAAGGCGACGGCTGTCCGAATTGCGGGACAGAGAAGATATTTATGTAAAGCTTGCCCGCCGGACAATAGAAAAATATATTATTTCGGGGAGAAAGCTGAAAATACCGGAGGAACTTCCGGAGAAGATGCGGAAAGAAATGCCGGAAGAAATGTTTGGACGCATGGCAGGCATCTTTGTCTCCATCAAAAAGGACGGACAGCTTCGTGGCTGTATCGGAACCATTCAGGCGGTCCGGAACTGTATAGCGGAAGAAATCGTGGAAAATGCCGTCAGTGCCGCAGTGCGGGACCCGAGATTTTCGCCGGTCGAGCCGGAGGAGCTGGAATATCTGGTGATCAGTGTGGATGTACTCGGGGAGCCGGAAAAAATTTCTTCACCCGAAGAACTGGATACAGAGCGGTATGGGGTGATCGTGACAAGAGGACATAAGCGGGGATTATTGCTGCCGAATCTGGAAGGGATCGATACGGTGGAGGAGCAGATCGCAATCGCAAAGCAGAAAGCAGGGATCAGGGAAAATGAGGAAGTCGGACTGGAGCGGTTTGAAGTGATAAGACATGTTTAAAAATGTCTGAGTAAAAGGCTGTGGCAAAATGAAAAGAAAACGGGATATCATAACAGCCGGGTTTATGGAAACGAATATAATGATGAGAGATAAAGGGAAATAAAAAGTGGAAAAAATCTGTCAGGTATGTATGCGTCAGTGCAGGTTAAAGCCCGGGCAATGGGGTGTCTGCAGAGCGAGAAAAAATGAAAACGGGGAACTTGTCTGTAAAAATTACGGACAGGTTTCTTCTCTTGCATTGGACCCGATCGAGAAAAAGCCGTTAAGGCGTTTCTACCCGGGAAGTAAGATATTGTCTGTCGGGAGTTACGGCTGTAACCTGCGCTGTCCGTTTTGTCAGAATCATGAAATTTCGATGGTAAAGCCGGAAATGGCGGAGGATCATTATCTGTCTCCAAAGGAACTTGCGGATATTGCAAAGGAGTGTCGGGAAAAAGGAAATATAGGTGTGGCTTTTACTTATAATGAGCCGCTTGTGGGATGGGAGTATGTATTGGATACGGCAAAGTCCGTAAAAGAATCCGGCATGAAAAATGTGCTGGTCACCAACGGGACGGCTTCGCCGGAAATTCTGGAGCGGCTTTTGCCGTATATCGATGCGATGAATATCGATCTGAAAGGCTTTCGTGAAGAGTATTATCAGAAATTGGGCGGAAGCCTTTCTGCCGTAAAAGAATTTATCAGCAGGGCGGCAAAAACGTGCCATGTGGAACTGACCACGCTGATCGTACCCGGAGAAAATGACAGTGTACAGGAAATGGAGGAGGAAGCCCGCTGGATTGCTTCTTTGAATGAAGAAATCCCTCTTCATATCAGCCGCTTTTTTCCCCGTTACCGGATGTCAGATGCTGCGGCAACAAAGGTGGAACATATTTACAGTCTTGCAGATACGGCAGGGAAATATCTGAGATATGTTTATACAGGGAATTGTTAAACTGTCTGCCAAGTGCTTTTTCTTTGTATAATCTACATAGAAAAACCGCAAAAAAGGAATAAAAATAGAATTATTTGTTATGGAATATAGAAAAAAAGAATGATATACTCTATGGTAGACACTTAAACATAAGATAAGGAAAAGATAAAAAGCCGCTTATGCGGCGGGTGAGGAGAAGAATGGCGAAAGTAATTGCAGTTGCGAATCAGAAGGGCGGCGTGGGAAAGACAACGACTTCCATTAATTTAACGGCGGCTCTTGCTGAACAGGGAAAAAAGGTTTTACTGATCGATGCCGATCCGCAGGGAAATGCTACCAGCGGATATGGTGTGAATAAAAATGAACTGGAAAATACGATATATGAACTGATGCTGGGGGAATGCTCGGTCGGAGAATGCCTGCTGCAGGATGTGGTTCCGAATGTATCGCTGATTCCGGCAAATGTAAATCTGGCGGCAGTCGAAATTGAGCTGATCGATGCGGAAAAGAAAGAATTTATTTTACGAAATGAGATTGACTATATCCGGGAGGAGTATGATTATATTATGATAGACTGTCCTCCGTCCTTAAGTATTCTCACGGTAAACGCGATGGTAACGGCGGATACGGTACTTGTGCCGATTCAGTGTGAGTATTATGCGCTGGAAGGACTCAGTCAGTTGATCTATACGGTAAACCTTGTAAGGGAGAGGCTGAATCCGGTGCTGGATATCGAGGGCGTGGTATTTACCATGTACGACTCCAGAACAAATCTCTCCATGCAGGTTGTGGAGAACGTAAAGAGTAATCTGACACAGCATATTTTTGAGACGGCTATTCCGAGAAATATCCGGCTGGCAGAGGCGCCGAGCCACGGAGTCCCGATCAATAAATATGATGAAAAGTCCGCGGGAGCAGAAGCCTACGCAAAACTGGCAAAGGAAATCGTAAAGAAAAGCTGAGAATATTAAAAAAAATAAGAACGGGGGCATTATGGCAGCAAAGTCGGCAAGAGGATTAGGAAAAGGACTGGATGCGCTGATACCGAGCGCGCAGATACCAAAGAGGGCAGCAGAAGGCACAACAGAAGTTTCTGAAGATAAAGGACAGGAAAAACTTGTCAAGATCACGAAGGTGGAACCGAACAGGGAACAGCCGAGAAAGAATTTTGATGAGGACGCCCTGCAGGAACTTGCGGATTCCATTAAACAGTTTGGTTTGCTGCAGCCGATTCTTGTGCAGGACAGACAGAATTATTATGAAATCATAGCAGGCGAAAGAAGATGGCGCGCCGCAAAGCTTGCCGGCCTCAAGGAAGTGCCGGTGATCATCAAAAGCTTTTCGGAACAGGAGATTGTTGAGATATCCCTGATCGAAAATATCCAGCGAGAAGACCTGAATCCGATTGAGGAGGCCCTTGCCTATAAACGTCTTTTGACAGAGTTTGGACTGACACAGGATGAGGTGGCGGAGCGTGTTTCCAAGAGCAGAACAACGGTTACAAACTCCATGCGCCTTTTGAAGCTGGATGAGCGGGTTCAGCAGATGATCATCGATGATATGATTACCACCGGACATGCCCGGGCGCTGATCAGTATTGAGGATCAGAACCTGCAGTATGAACTGGCGCAGAAGATTTTTGACGAAAAACTGAATGTGCGCGAGGTGGAAAAGCTGGTAAAGAGTATCCAGAGCCCGAAGCCGAAAAAGGAACCAAAGAAAGTAAACGAAAGTCTTGAGCTTGTATACAGGGATATTGAGGAAAGGCTGAAACAATCTCTCGGAACAAAGGTTTCCATCCAATCCAGGGAAAACGGAGCGGGAAAAATGGAGATTGAGTTTTTCAGCCATGAGGAGCTTGAGAGGATCACGGAATTTTTTATGAAGATCAGGCAGGGAAACTGACCGGCGTGCAGGGAGGTAAGTATATCCCGGCTGCAGAACGGCGGCTGTCTGGCTTATGGCAGAGATAAGGAACAAAGGAGAAGCGGATGAACAGTGATTTTTTAACAATGATCGGTTTAGGCGGCGTGGATATCGGTTATATTTTGGTCGGCATTGCAGGAATGCTGTTGATTTTTATGATCATACTGATCGTACTGATCGCAAAATATAATAAACTGAAAAAACGCTATGACAGGTTTATGAAAGGAAAAAATGCCGCCAGTCTGGAAGAAAATGTACATGGCGTCTTTGAAGATATGAAGCTTCTGAAAACCTATGTGGATAAAAATAAAAAGGATATCCGCATATTATATAAAAATATGGAGAGAACCTTCCAGAAGCTTGGCATTGTAAAATATGATGCGTTTAATCATATGGGCGGACAGCTTTCGTTTTCCCTGGCGCTGCTGGATGAGAATAATGACGGATTTATCATCAATTCCGTTCACAGCAGTGAGGGCTGTTATTCTTATACAAAGGAAATAAAAGGCGGTACAAGCGGAATTTCCCTCGGAAAAGAAGAACAACAGGCGCTGAATATCGCGATGGACAGCTGATGGTCCGGAAATGTTCCCGTTATCAGGCGGGGCGTTGAAAGAGTATGAAAAAACGGGAAACGTTTATAATGATATAATGCATGATCCGCAAAAAGGATCAGAAAAGAGGAGTGTATGATAGATATCAAGTTTTTAAGAGAAAATCCTGAAGTGGTTAAAGAGAATATCAGAAAGAAGTTTCAGGACAGCAAACTGTCTTTGGTGGATGAGGTGATCGCCCTTGATGCCGACAGAAGAAAAGTACAACAGGAAGCCGATGAACTGAAGGCGGCAAAAAACAAAATAGCCAAGCAGATCGGCATGCTGATGGGACAGGGCAAAAAGGAAGAAGCGGAAGAAAAGAAAAAAGAAGTTGCCGTAAATGCGCAGCGCCTTTCGGAACTTGAGAAAAAGCAGGCGGAACTGGAAGAAAAAGTAATGAATATCATGATGGTGATTCCCAATATCATCGACCCTTCCGTACCGATCGGTAAAGATGATTCCGAAAATGTCGAGGTTCAGAAATACGGTGAACCCGTCGTACCTGAATTTGAGATCCCTTATCATACCGAGATAATGGAACGGGTAAAGGGCATCGATTTGGACGCCGCAAGAAAAGTCGCAGGAAACGGTTTCTATTACCTGATGGGCGATATCGCAAGACTTCACTCCGCAGTACTTTCCTACGCCAGAGACTTTATGATAGGAAGAGGATTTACTTATTGTATCCCGCCTTATATGATCCACGGCAACGTTGTTTCGGGTGTAATGAGTTTTCCGGAAATGGATGCCATGATGTATAAGATAGAGGGCGAGGATTTATACCTGATCGGAACTTCCGAACATTCCATGATCGGAAAGTTCATCGATACAATGATACCGGAAGGGGAACTGCCTCAGACACTGACCAGCTATTCCCCCTGCTTCCGGAAAGAAAAAGGCGCGCACGGTCTGGAAGAGCGCGGCGTTTACAGGATCCACCAGTTTGAAAAACAAGAGATGATCGTAGTCTGCAGGCCGGAGGAATCCCCGATGTGGTTTGAAAAACTCTGGCAGAATACCGTGGATCTGTTCCGTTCCATGGATATCCCGGTGCGGACGATCGAATGCTGTTCCGGCGATCTGGCGGACTTAAAGGTGAAATCTTTTGACGTGGAAGCGTGGTCCCCGAGACAGAAAAAATATTTTGAAGTGGGAAGCTGTTCCAATTTGGGCGACGCGCAGGCAAGAAGGCTGAAGATCCGCGTAAAAGGCAGTGACGGAAACAAGTATTTTGCACATACATTAAATAATACGGTGGCAGCACCTCCCAGAATGCTGATCGCCTTCCTCGAAAACAACCTTCAGGCGGACGGCAGTATAAGGATACCGGACGTATTAAGGCCTTATATGGGAGGGAAGGAAAAAATTTCCTGAAACAGATCCGCAGGGCTGTTGGCCGCCGCAGCCTGCGGCAGCAAGATCCGGTCGGGGATATCTCTTCCTGACCGGACGGACTTTCGTACAAATTAAGAAGGAGGTGAAATCTTTGCATAAATATTTACGCGCAGTCGGCTTCAGCAGGATCGAAACGCCGAAACAAATGCACGATCTGGTCATGGATGTGATCCAGAACGCAGATAAAAGAAACTATACATCAAATTCCGAAAATACAATGCTGGCGGAATTCAGCAAGGATTTCGCTGACCGTATCGGCGTTACCGTCTGCGGGGAGTTCGACGAAAAAGACGAATTTTCCTATGAGTACAGTTTTCCCTATTTCCGCGGCGACGGCATTTCCACAGAGGAGGATATTTCCGTGGAACGCCATGCCGAGAAGGAATCCTATGCAGGTGTCTGCAATGATATGCGGATAGGGGTTTCTTTGATCTTTTATCTGCAGAATATGATGGATTATGCCAAAATAAAATACGGGAACCGCCTTCCGGTGCGCGGGACCAGCCTGACGCTGAGCGCACTTTCCACCAGCGGAAAGATTCTTCTGCCGATCTGCAAAAACGAGGCGGATATGGCAAAGATCGAGAAGGAGACAACAAACCGCAACAGGCTGATTGCGCAGGCAAGACAGGGGGATGAAGAAGCGATTGAGACGCTTACTCTTGAGGATATGGATACCTACAACGCCATTTCCAAAAAGATC
The DNA here is from genome assembly GCA_910573755.1 of Lachnospiraceae bacterium. Taxonomy (GTDB): domain Bacteria; phylum Bacillota; class Clostridia; order Lachnospirales; family Lachnospiraceae; genus 1XD8-76. Next base: position 226,045 of record CAJTBO010000003.1, read on the forward strand.
CGGAAAGAGGATATTTTAAGCCTGGTGGATACTTATTTTATGCCTTACGGTGTGGAATGCGACCAGTATTCCGTACTGGGCGAGATACTCGAATGCAGCAGCACAAAAAATAAAATAACAGGAGAAGAACTCTGCATTATGGCCCTCTCCTGTAACGATCTGGTATTTGACGTATGCATCAATAAAAAGGATCTGTATGGTGAACCCCTGCAGGGACGCCGGTTTAAAGGGACGATCTGGATGCAGGGCATCATCAATTTTCCGGAGACTTACGGGGTTTCCTGATTTTCTTCTTTTTATGGTGCCTGCGTATTTCTTTCGCATGCTGCAGACGGCTTTTAATGGATTCCATTTCTTCCGGGGAGATAAACTTTTCCGTTTTAACGACATAAACGGTGTTCTCATCGGTTTTACGGACGCGGATCTTCCCCTTCATATAGCCGTGCTTATCACAGTAGGATACCGCGAAATAATGCTTTCCGTTGGGAGTGAACCACTTGATCTTCCGACGGATATTTTTATGGCAGATATAACAGCGGCAGCTTGTGACTTCCCTGTCGGCTAACGCATCCGATTTTGTCGGAAATTCTCTGGAGATATATTTCGCGTAGTTGTCAAAGATGATCTTGATCTCTTCTTTCCGGTTTTTGGGCTTGATAAAGGTATCGAAGGAAAAATGCTCGAGAGCGCTTCGATCCGTGATCCTTGCCAGTACCCGGGCGGTATAATAGGCATCGCTGAAGGCCCTGTGAAAAGGAATATCCTTTTCAAGCTGCAGAAAATCCACAGCATATTCCAGAGAACGCCTTGTTTTTTTATCCTCAAAAGCGATGCTGAAAAGTTTCTGTACATCATAAAATTTCACGGGCCTGTCGGAGAGCGGTCCCAGATTATAGTATTTCATATTTTTCTGAAGCTCTTCCAGATCCAGCGGTCCCCAGGTACAGAACAGAACATCCTCTCCGCACCACTCCATAAAGTTTTCAAAGACTTTCGGAAAGGGTTTACCGTGTTCGAGCTGTGCCATCTGCAGATGGATCAGTTTTCTGGTGATATGGTTTAATTCATGATAAAGCTGGGGCTTTATCAGCTGGTTGAATTCGCCGATCATTTCTTTATCTTCATTCAATTTTATGGCGCCGATCTCCACGATCTCAAAAGGAACGCCGTATACTTCCGGTTCCCGCTGCGGATTGCCCTGATTCCACTCTAAATCGAATACAATATAGTTCATGTATCTCCCTTCTGATTGAGAAAGAGGTATTTGTCCAGATTATCGTACCACAGTCCGGCGCATTTTACAATGAATGCGGAAAACACAGGATCATTTTATATAGCAGTTCAGCGCAGAATTTTGCATATGCCGTTTTATTTTGTGGATTCTCCGTCCAAAAGGATCTTGCAGGAAAAGCCGTCCAGAGAAAGCTTATCGCGATAGATACTGCCGGTTTCCGCATCTTTCCAGATTCCGCGGCCGGCGATCTCACAGGGCGCAGAAGAAAAGTTCATGACAAATATCACGGGCCGTATGCCCTCTCTTTTTGTAACGGTCACACCATAGGGCAGAGATGCCCCTAAAGGGTTGGAGAGGCTGGCTTTTTTGAAAACGGTCCTGTAAAAAGCCCGCAGAAAATCAGGACCGGTTTTTGCGGCAAGGTAATAACAAAGCCCCTGCCATCAACGGCGCTATCGCATATATCAGCAACATACCGTCCGTTGCCCAACCGTACGTACTTCCGGAATCCGGAGGTATGGACAAAGCTTGTTTATAGAACGGACAGAATAATAAAGGTAAAAATACCAGACCGCTGCAGGTTAAAATTCTGCAGCGGTTTTGTATTTATCGTTTATTTTTTTGAAACAAAAAAAATAAACGGAAAAAACCCTGTAACATAAAGGTAAAAATGCCCGCTTTGCTCAAACACAGAAACGGTTCTTGATTTTAAAAAACAGGTTTTATAGAATTAAATTATACAAAATACACAAAAAGGAGTCGCAAATTTATGCTGGAAAATGTAAATTTTCTGAAACCGCATGTATTTAGAGAGCGAAACAAAAAATATGGGTATTATGATTATAAAAAAAATACTCTGTATTATCTGAATACGGATAACCGAATGCAGTATCAGGTGCTCTCTCTCCGGTATATGACCGGACTTATTTTAGGGTTTGCCGTTTATATTTTATTTCATCACTTTTTCAGCGCGCTGGTGGTGGCGGCGGCCGTGAGTGTGGTTATGGAACTTATTTTCCGGCTGAAGTTTCTTCCATCCTGCAGGACAAAGACAGATGTTCGTCTGGAAACGTTAAAGCCATGTATGGCAAATGGAGAGGACGGCATTCAGCCTAAAAAGCAGAAAAAGCAGGGTATACTGCTGATCGCTCTGGGAGTCCTGCTGGTGATGAATGCGTATGACCTGAACCTTCAGGATATGGAACTGATTTTGTCCTGGGCAGGCGGCGGCATCTGTATTTTGTCAGGCGGAGTGCAGTTTCTGAAAGGGGTACTTGTACATTAGACATGGCAAAAGGAGGGTTTATGGTAAAAATTATTCTTGTAGCGCACGGAGATCTGGCAGTCAGTTTTCGAAACACGGTAGCTATGATAGCAGGTCCGGAAACAGCGGAGCAGATTAACTGCCTGTGCATGACGCCGGAAAAAGACCCGGAACAATTTGAAGAAGAGGCAAGAGTGCTTCTTATGAAGGAGCCGGAGGCAGATTATCTGATCTTTGCGGACTTGTTTGGAGCGAGTCCATGTAATACATGTATTTCTGTATTTCGAAGTGCATCTTATCGTATGATAACTGGAATGAATCTTGGCGTAATTCTGGATGTTATGTTCCGAAAGGATGAGGTTTCCCTGGAAGAGTTGTACGAAAGTGCTCAACTGACAGCAAAAGAAGGAATTAAAGGGGTATATCTTCATGCTTGAGGGTTTAAAGGCAAAGAATGAAGGAAAAATAAATTTTTAATGAAGGAGGAGAGACAATGACAATTATTCAAGCGGCAATACTTGGCGTTTTGTATTTGCTTTATTGTGGGGAAATATTTGTTCCCTGGACCTATTGTTTTATTGATCTGATGTTCGTTTCCCTGTTGACAGGGCTAGTTCTGGGTGATGTCAGGACAGGGGTTATTGTGGGCGGTACGATACAGCCTATGTATCTGGCTTTGACTGCTGTAGGAGGAGCTAAACCGGTTGATAAATGTGCGGCAGGTATAGTTTCTACGGCCATGGTGATCACACAGGGTATCAGTCTGGAGGAAGCGCTGGTAGTAGCTGCCGCCGCTTCTCTGGTCATGGCACAGTTAAATACATTAAACCGTGTGCTTCAGGTTTGGTCTGTCCATCGCTGTGATAGATGTGTGGAAAAAGGCGATGTGAAAGGGCTTCGCAGAACAATCTTTATTTATGGCGAACTGATCCGTGTGGCATGCTTCATGATTCCAATGACTCTTGTGCTGAAATTCGGTACACAGGGACTCGGTATATTAATGAACGGGCTTCCGGAGTGGGCATCAAATATGTTTACTGTAGCGGGCGGCATGATGCCGGCGCTTGGATTTGCGATGGTTATTATGGTGATCGGCAAGGGAGCTCTGATTCCTTTCTTTGCAGCAGGATTTTTCTTTGCTCAATATACAGGGCTTGGCAGCGTGGTCGGCGCTCTGTTGGGAGCATTCCTCGGCTGGTTTTATATGATGGCTACGAAGGATAAAGAGGATACAGGCGGGCTCTTTGGAGATTTAGGTTCCATTATGAAAGAAACCCGGAAAGGCGAAGATTTCTGGAAGGACAGGCTTATCAGCCAGAAGACGTTTAAGAAGGTATGGTTTAACTGGCGTATGGCGATCTGTCATGTGGATAATGTGGAGCGTCTGCAGGCCTCAGGTATGGCTTATACAATGGTTCCGGCTCTGAAAGAACTTTATCCGGACAATAAGGAGGAGCAGATTGCAGGGCTGAAACGTCATATGGAGTTTTTTATCACGGAAAATATGATCGGCGGTATTATCCCCGGTATCGTACTCTCCATGGAGGAAGAACGCGCCAAAGCGTATCGAAACGGCATGGATCCCGACGAAGTGGTTAGTTCCGAACTTATCAATTCGGTTAAATCCGGTATGATGGGTCCCTTTGCAGGGATCGGCGATACGCTGAATTATTCAACGATCAAACCGGTTCTCACTGCTTTCTTTATGGGTTTTGCCCAGCGGGGATACATCTGGGCACCTGTCGTGTATGTAGTACTTCTGTATGTCATTTTGATTTTGGAGGGTTGGTTTATGTACAATACCGGCTATAAGCTGGGAAGTAAATCTGCGGCTTCTATTCTGCGGAATAATGCCGTGCAGAAAGTAATAACTTTTTTCAGCATTCTGGGCCTGTTTGTGATGGGTGTGATGACTGCTGAGAACGTATCTGTGGCCCTCGGGATTAATCTTCCTTATGCTACGGAGACCATAAGCCTGCAAGAAACGCTGATCGATGCTATTGTACCCGGCCTTCTGCCTTTGGCAACGGTATTCGGTATATATGCTTATCTGAAGAAAGGCGGAAATATTCTGAAAGCAACACTGTGGATTCTGGCGATCGCCATTATACTGGGCGGATTGGGGATTTTGATATAGAAGGAGATGAAAGGTATGCTGCGTAAATTTTGCTGCTCAAAAACAGGAAGGGTAATAGGCGGGTTGATTCTGACTTTTTCAATTTATTATTCCATGACAGATGGGTTTACGCAGACGATCGGTGAAGCGGCACGGGTAGGCGCAGACGCGGCTGTGTCCGAGAGTGCGCCAAAAGGCCCGGCTGCAGAGTGGGTCGTTATAAGCCTTCTGACGGCATGGATACTGTTTGTACTTGGAAAAGATCTGTGGAGAAAGTATAGAAGAAAACCTAAAAATGACGTAAATGTCAGATGTTAATTGGGGTTGAACTGCATGGCGGTCAGAGAGAAAAAGTATCAGTTTTTGAGCACAAACGGCAGGGATATGATAAGCGGGGTTTTGCGGTTCCCTGTGGGAAGATTTCGCGGCATGGTGTAATTTGTGCATGACCGTGGAGGATACATAGGACGTTACGGTCAAATAATGCGCAGGCTGGCAAATGCCGGCTATGCAGTTTTCGGACATGATCAAATGGGCCACGGACTAACGGCGGAGAAATTTTTTGATGTGGAAGCTGAACAAGTATTTCAGGATATGATGCGCTTTTTAAATATGATATGTTGTCAGTGCATGCAGAAAAAATAATATTTTTATATTCAGGGAGGAAAACTAATCATGTTAGTACCAATGTTGGAAATTTTAGAGAAAGCGAAGAAAGGAGGTTATGGCGTATTAGCGCCCAATGTGTTTAATGAAGATTCTGTAAGGGTTTGTCTGGAAGCGGCGGTGGAACTGGATTCCCCCATAATTATCGACGTGCTGCAGAGTAATCATAAAGACCTGGTATCTTTCGGACATATCATCAGACAGATGGCAAATGAAGTGCGTATTCCGGTTGCGCTGAATCTGGATCACGGGGATACCTTTGAAGCCTGTGTGCAGGCAATTTATGGAGGGTTTACGGGAATTATGGTAGACCGCGCGGCTTTATCCTTTGAGGAGAATGCGAAGGAGGTGGCGTATTTTAAAAAGATATGCAAACCTTTGGGTATCACGATAGAAGCTGAATTCGGACAGATAGCGGATGGTTGTGATTACGCGGAAAAAAGAGAAGAATATCTGACAGATCCGGACAGAGCAGCAGAATTTGTAAAACTTTCCGGCTGTGACTGTCTGGCGGTTTCCATAGGCGAGGCCCATGGAGAATATACAAATGGAAGCCCGGATATTGATTTTGAACGGTTAGAGGAATTGAAGAAAAAAGTGGATGTGCCGTTAGTATTTCACGGTGGTTCCTTTTCCGGCTATGACAATATTGCAAAATGCTGCCGGATTGGTTGTCAAAAAGTAAATATGGGGACAGATGCCTACAATTATGGACTTCAGAAGCTGTTTGAAGATGGAAGGTATCAGGCAGGCGAAAATATAGGAGCACGTATGGCGGGTAACATAATGTGGGCAGGTTATAAAGAGCGCACAATGGATTATATGAAAGTAACCGGTTCCGTCGGAAAAAACTGGATTAAGATTGAAGATTAGATAATGTAAACGGAAAGGAGAGATTTATGGGACAGTTGGCGTTGGTGAGAATTGATGCACGTCTGATTCATGGTCAGGTATGTACACAATGGTTGTATCGAACAGGTGCAAAGAAAATTTATATTATTGATGACACCATTGCGCGAGATGAATTCCTTGCAGAGATTTTTTACATGGCTACGCCGGTGGGCACGAAGCTTGAAGTGATTACGGCTGAGGAAGCAGGAAAGCGCTGGGTGGAAAATGGTCTGGGAGACACAGAACCGATCTTTATTTTGTTTAAGGGAATGAAGATGGCTCATAAAGCATATTATGCGGGATTCAGGTATCCGTCTCTTCAGGTAGGCAGCATTGGCGGTGGTGCCGGACGCAAAAATGTGCTGGGCCCGATCTCTTTCAGCGATGAAGATGCCCGGATGTTTGAGGAAATGGTAAAAGATGGGCTGGATGGCTATTTTCAGCCCGTTCCGGAGGATAAGAAAACACCGTGGGCTGATGTAAAAGCAAAACATTATCCGGATATGTAAGGAGGAAATAATTAATGGTACCTGTATTGATAAGAAAGCCTGATGAAAGGGAGGAAGCGCTTCTGAAAGCACAGCCAACCTGGGAGCATGAACCTGAGAAATGGAAGACCAATTATGATGAAAGAGAGGAAACCTGTCTTGTGGTAGAGGGCAATGCTTATGTAGAGACTATGGATGGCGAACGCTATTATTTTTCAAAAGGGGATCTGGTAACGTTTCAGCCCCATCTGGAATGCTGGTGGTGTGTGGAGAAACCTATTAAAAAGCATTATATTTTTGATCTTGGATATATGAAGCAGGATTAAAAGGCAGATGCGGGCGAACCGGAAAGGTTTCGGCCGCATTGTGCTTTTTGGAAAAGCTGGGTATAATTTTTTCAATCGCGATACTTAGGGAGAGTGGCTATGAAGAAAAAAGTAGAGAGACGACAAGAAGAAATTACACAGCTGGTTTTGCAGAATAAACAGATAAGTGTGGATAAACTGGCGGGGCTGCTGCATGTGACACAAGAAACTATCCGCAGGGATCTGACAACTCTGGAAGACAAGGGAATCCTTTACCGGACTCATGGCGGTGCCGTTGTGCGGGAAACCTATATGGATATTCCTATGGAATATCGTATTCAAGAGAATCACGATGTGAAAAAAGATATCTGTCAGGAAATACTTCGCTATATCCGGAATGGCAGCAGTATTTTTGTGGACCCCAGCAGTACCGTACTTCCGTTGGGGAAGCTTCTAAGTTACCGAAAAAATGTGCTGATCGTAACAAATTGTCTGGAGTTTGCAGAGGCGGCTCATGCCAGTAAAAACAAGATTATTCTTCTGGGTGGAACGTATTCTCATTCCGGAAGGCGGACAGAGGGACATTTTGCCTATGATATGCTGCAGAAGTTTATGTTTGATGTGGCACTTCTCGGAATGGACGGGTGTTTTGGAATGGATGGCCCCGGTACATTGACGGAAGATGCCATTGCATTGAACAGGCATGTCATTGAGCGTTCGGAAAAGAAGATTCTTATGGGGACGGCAGAAAAATTTGATCGCAAGACAAAATTCCAATATGCAAAATTTGGTGAGTTTGATCAGATTATTGCAGAGTGTTTTCCGGAATATCTGCGGGAGATGGTTTCATCGGAAAAATTGACAGAAATATACGAAAAAGATAACAACAGAAAAACAGGAGGTTAAACCAATGAAGAAAATAATGAATGCACCGGAAGCATACACAGATGACATGTTAAGAGGGATTTACGGAGCCCATGCCGGTTTGGTAAAATGTGCAGAAAATGATCTGCGCTGTTACTGTACAGCTAAAAAGGCAGATCGGAAGGTGGCTATTATTACCGGTGGAGGAACAGGGCATCTGCCGTTGTTTCTGGGGTATGTGGGAGAAGGAATGCTGGACGGCTGCGCAGTGGGAAATGTGTTCCAGAGCCCGTCTTCTGAGCAGATTTACAAAGTAAGCAGGGAGGTGGAGGCAGGTGCGGGAATCCTGTACTTATATGGTAATTATACAGGAGATATTATGAATTTTGATATGGCGGCTGAGATGTGTGAGCTGGACGATATAGAGACCAGAAGTATTGTAGGGGCGGACGATGTGAACAGCAGTGCGGATCAGGAAAGCCGAAGAGGTGTTGCAGGAATCTTTTTTATGTATAAATGCGCAGGAGCAAAGGCGGTGGAAATGGGAACACTGGATGAAGTTCTGGCAGCGGCACAGAAAGCCAAAGACAACACACGTACAGTGGGATTCGCCCTGACACCCTGTATTATTCCTGAGGTGGGACATTCTAATTTTACGCTGAAAGAAAACGAGATGGCTATGGGTATGGGTATTCACGGGGAACCGGGAATCTGGAACGGACCTGTTAAGACGGCGGATGAACTGGCAAAGGAGAGCCTGAATACTCTTCTTGGGGATATGAAAGTGGCTGAAGGTGAAGAAGTATGCGTACTGATCAATGGTCTTGGGGCCAGTAGCATTGAGGAACTTTATATTCTTTCCGGAAGCGTGAAAAAATACCTGGATGAGAAAAAAGTAGGGATTTATCGTACCTTTGTAGGAGAGTATGCTACCAGCATGGAGATGGCAGGGGCTTCTGTTTCTATCTGTAAAGTAGATGAAGAGATGAAAAAATGGATTGATCTCCCGGTGAAAACGCCATTTTATGTACAGGTATAAGCAAAACCGGGACTGGAGGAAGTGGCGATGAAAAAATACAATGTGGAACAGCTGCCAAAACTCTTTGAGGGAGCAGCGGCTGTGTTTGCAGAAAAAAAAGAAGAGTTGTGTTCGATGGATGCCAATATGGGGGATGGGGATCTGGGGCTTACAATGAGTAAGGGTTTTGAAGCGTTACCGGATTTTATCCGTCAGAATATGGAGGAGAAAGATGCAGGAAAAACATTGATGAAAGCGGCGATGAAAATGGCCGGGCTTGTGCCAAGTACTATGGGTACATTGATGAGCAGCGGCATTTTGGAAGGGGGAAAGGCATTAAAAGGAACTGCAGAATTCGGGGCATTGGAGATGGTAATATTTTTACAGGCCTTTGCAGCCGGTATTCAGAAACGCGGAAAGTGTCAGCCGGGAGATTGCACTATATTGGATGCCATGCTTCCGGCGGCGGAAAAAGCGGCGGCGGCGGAAGAGGAGGGCGGAGATTTGTGTAAAGTGATTACAATGGCTCTTGAAGGTGCCAGAGAAGGTGTAGAGTCTACAAAGAACATGGTTCCCAAATTCGGTAAGGCGGCAGTTTTTTCTGCCAGAGCGGTTGGGACTGCTGATCAGGGGGCAACCGCAGGTATGTATTTTTTGGAAGGATTGAAAAACGGTATTTGTAGTTAATAGTGAATGGAGATGCCGCTTTAGTGGTTAAGAAGGATATGCTTCCTTTTCTGCACTGTTCCGCCGGTTTTTCTGAGTGGACGGCCTCTGTTGCCCGGTCTGCCTCCGCAAAACGGCAATGTCGTTTCCCGCATAAATTCAAGAAGCTTTTGTTCTGAATACATCTGGTTTCCTTTATGGAATTTAAAGAAAAAAGACAGGAAAAAGGTTTCTTTTTGTAGTAGAATATATTTATTGTAAGAATCGGGCATAAACAGGCTGCTGCCTGTGCCTGCGCGAAAGGATGAGATTTATATGCAAGAAGAAACAAAAGAACCTGTATCCGGAACGCCGGATCTTTCCGCAGAAAATACTGTGAAAAAAGGACAAAACCCTCTCGGGACAGAGCCCGTAAAGAAACTGCTGGTGCAGTTTGCAATCCCCAGCATTATCGCCATGCTGGTCAGTTCCCTGTACAATATCGTGGATCAGTTCTTTATCGGCAGAAGCGTCGGGGAACTGGGGAATGCGGCGACGAACATCTCTTTTCCGCTCTCCATTTCCTGTGTGGCGATCGCGCTTTTATTCGGTATCGGCGGGGCTTCCGCGTTCAATATCTCCATGGGGGAGGGAAATGCGAAGAAGGCAGTCTATTATCTCGGAAACGCGGCGGTGATGCTGTTTGGCTGCGGCGTGGTTTTGTGTGCAGTTACACTTTTATTTCTGGAGCCCCTGCTGCGGTTTTTCGGTTCGCCGGATGATGTGCTTGCCTATGCAAAGACTTATACGGGAATCGTGGCGTTCGGTTTTCCGTTTCTGATACTGACGACGGGCGGCGGACATTTGATCCGGGCGGACGGCAGGCCGAAGATCAGTATGCTCTGCAATATAACCGGGGCGGTGATCAATGTATTTCTGGATGCTCTTTTTGTATTCGGTTTTCATATGGAGATGGCGGGCGCGGCGCTTGCCACGATCATAGGGCAGATCATCTCCGGTATGATGGCGGTCTGGTTTTTAAGCCACTGCCAGAGCGTGAAGATTACCGGAGAACACTTAAAACCGCAAAAGAATGTGGTAGTGCGGGCGATGAGCCTCGGGATGGCACCCTGCAGCAACCAGCTTGCCATGATGTTCGTACAGATCGTCATGAACAAATCATTGAAATATTATGGTTCCATTTCGGACTACGGCGAAGCGATACCGATCGCCTGCGCAGGCATCATCACGAAAGTAAATCAGGTATTTTTATCTTTTATCATCGGTATTTCGCAGGGGCTGCAGCCGATCACCAGTTTCAATTACGGTGCGAAGAAATATCAGAGGGTGAGATCCGCTTATCTTTTCGCGATCACCTGCGGTTTTGGTCTGGCGCTTGTTGCGTTTTTGCTGTTCCAGTTTGCGCCGAGACAGATCATTTCGATATTCGGGAACGGATCGGAGGAATATTACAGGTTTGCGGTGAATTACTTTCATATATATCTATTTTGTACTTTTATCAATTTTATGCAGCCCATCAGTTCCAATCTGTTTACTTCTATCGGAAAGCCGAAGAGGGGTACTTTTTTATCTCTCACAAGACAGATTATATTCCTGCTGCCGCTGCTTTTGATCATTCCTTTGTTTGTGGGGATTGACGGCATTATGTACGCAGGGCCGGTGGCGGACTTTCTGGCGGGGGCGGTGACGATATTTATGGTGTACCGCGAATTCCGGCGGGAGGAATATGCAGCCGGAAAAGTGTGATACGATTGATAAGGAAAGGGCGGTTATGGAGCAGATGGCGGATCAGGCTAGGGCGACGGCGATGGGACAGGATACCGGAGACGTTCAGGGAAAAGATTACTGGGCGCTGCGCAAGCTGGATCTGGGAATTGAAAAAAGTGCTGCGCTGTGCAGAGAATGTACGGATATGCCCTGTATTTCGATGTGTCCGAGAAGAATCAGGATTCCGGACGGGATGGAAAAGGCGGCAGAGCTTGTGAGGACTTTTTATCATGTTTATCAGCCGGGGCAGCAGTGGGAACAGCGGTGCGGAAAATCAGATTAAAAGCCGGTTTTATCACAGGGTTGCTGGCTGTCTGAACTCGGGTGCTATATAAAAATCCGGGATCCGTGTTATACTGTCAGGAAACACATCTCAAAACAGAAATGAAAAAGAAAGGAATGCACGATTATTATGGCTATATATCAGCTTTCTGAAAAAACGATAGAACAAATATACGCCGGATGGCTGGGGAAGATCATAGGTATTCGTCTGGGAGCGCCGGTGGAGAACTGGACAGCGGAAAAGATCGCGGAGGTCTATGGGGAAATATGGGATTATCCCGTAGATTACAATATCTTTGCAGCTGACGATGACAGCAACGGGCCGGTTTTCTTTGTCCGGTCGCTGAAGGACAGCGGACACGGCGCAGAGCTTACCGCACAGGATGTGGCGGATGCGCTGTTGAATTATGCGCCCTGTGAGCATGGATTTTTCTGGTGGGGCGGTTACGGTGTCTCTACGGAACATACGGCCTATCTGAATCTTCAAAAGGGGATTCCGGCGCCGCTCAGCGGGAGCATATTAAAAAACGGCTCTACGATGGCAGAACAGATCGGCGGACAGATTTTTATTGATGCATGGGGGCTTGTGGCTCCGGGAAATCCGGACCTTGCGGCAAAACTTGCGAAGCAGGCGGCATCGGTAACCCACGACCGCAACGGGATTTACGGAGGCATCTTTATAGCGGTCTGCATCAGCGCCGCCTTTACCGGATGCACGATCCGGGAAATGCTGGATGCCGCGCTTTCCTATATCCCGGAGGATTCGGAATATGCGCGCACGGTCCGGGAGGTGAGAGCGTTTTATGAGAAAGAGGTGTCCAAAGACTGGAGAGCGGCATTCCGATATGTGAAAGAGCATTTCGGCTATGACCGTTATCCGGGCTGGTGTCATATTATTCCCAACGCAGCGGTGATCATACTGGCTCTGCTTTATGGAGAGGATGATTTTACAAAGACTCTTTGCATCGGAAATATGTGCGGCTGGGATACGGACTGCAATGTCGGAAATCTCGGCACGATCATGGGAATCCGCAAGGGGCTTGAAGGGATTGACTATGACCGCTGGCGGAAGCCGGTAAATGATCTGCTTTTATGTTCCGGAGCGGTCGGAAGCCTCAATATCATGGACGTACCTTACGGGGCAGTGTATATGGCGGAGCGCGCGTTTGAACTGGCGGGGAAGGAACTGCTGGAATCCTGGAGAGGGCTTGTTACAGACCGGACAGAAAAAAGCCATTTTGAGTTTCCCGGTTCCACCCATGCGATGAGGGTGCGATGTGAAACAAATCCTGATGCGCCTCATCCGGAATATCACCTTCGCAATACGGAGGAAACGGCTGCCGGCGGGAAGAGGAGTCTTCGCATGCATGCGTTTCCGCTTCAATGCGGGCAGAAGGTGTATTTATATCAGAAGACCTGGTTTGAGCACACGGAGCTTCATGATGACAGATACCAGCCGGCATTTTCGCCGAAGATTTATCCAGGACAGCAGTTGAGCGCGCAGGTAAGAATTCCGGAGGAAAGAGCGGCTGTACAGGCATGTATGTATGTGTTCGATCATAATGGGAAGCAGGTATATACAGGCGAAACAATACTGCTGAATCCGGGGGTATGGACAAAGCTTGTGTTTCGGATCCCGCCGATGGAAGGTGCTTTGCTGAGCGAAGCCGGAGTGCAGTTTACCGTTCCCGGAAATAGCGCAGGGCAGCAGGACTTTGCGGCATATATCGATGATCTGGAATATGGCGGCAGTCCGGATTATACAATAGATTTTGCAAAAGAGCGGGAGTTGATGCTTCCGATGGGACATTGCGAGATCACGCAATTTACGAGACTGAAGGGATACTCTTTTCTGGAAAAAAACGCGCTGCATCTTACCGCGGATGACTGCGGAGAAATTTATACAGGCAGCCATTTGTTTAGAAACTATACTGTGACAGCCGTGCTGGAACCGGTCTGCGGAGGCGGCCATTATATCAATGTGCGTGTGCAGGGCGGTCTTCGCTCCTATGCGGCGGGATTTGATGAAAGAGGGCGGCTGGGACTCTGGAAAAAGGAGTGTGATTACAGGGAGCTTATCTCCATACCATATGAATGGAAGTATGGAGAGCGTTATACCTTGACTGTTGCGGTCATGGATAACAGGATTTCCGTGCGGGATGAGGACGGAAGGGAATTGATCTGTTATGTGGACAAAGAGCGTCCGTACCTTGCGGGAGCAGTCGGGTTTTCTGTGAGGAAGGCGGGGCATCTGGCGGTGCATAGACTACGAATAGGATAAATTTGTGGAAAGACGGGCTCTTAAGAAGGCGGGAGGTTATGAAGAATTTTATATCTGTATTGGAATACGGCATCAGTTGCTGAAATAAATCCCGGCTTTTCAGGTTTTCCCGTTTTTCTATATGGACGGCCTTCGCTGCCGGGATAGGTCCATATCCTGTGTTTCCCATACCGCATTTTCAGGTAGGCATACGGGCGGCATACATGGTCATACTCAATGATGATGGTATCTGTTCTCTGAGGCAAGGTATAGAATTTCCCGGCTTGCGGCGAATAAAGCGTTAGAGCAATCTCGAAAGAGGCAGATCACAGTTGATTCATTTAAAGTAGTTTATCACTCTGCAAAATAATGTAAGTTTCAATTTGGTCATTATATTTTGTATAGTCTAAATTCATCATGTCATATAAATCCTATAGAAAATCCTGAAATTTGATGTTGACAAATTTCAGGATTTCAGTGCTTTAAGTTTCAGTTAAGCGGTACCGGTATTTATAATTCCCTTTTGTTGCCTGTTTTCAGGCTAACTTGATAGCTAATCATATTAGAATCCATAATTCTGCTTGATGAATCCGTATTTCTCACAATGTCCGGGACAGTATTCTTACATTCTGGATCATTTTTCATTCTTTCAAAACATTTTTCTGTGATTGTCAATGCCCCTCCGGCACAACTCCGTTATTCAAAGAAGATTCAGTTTTGCCGCAGCCGTTCTGTAATGCTGACTTTAGCAATCTGCCGGTATAAAAGCGCCGGTATTGCCACGGTCAGAAGTATAAGAAACGGATAGATCACCAGCATGGGCCATATGACAAACCGATAGGTGAAAAACCAAATTCCGCTGGAAATTCCCTTTACAACTGCCACAGAAAACAGAACACCAAGGACAGTCGATGTGATAATCGTTCCCACCGCATAATACAGTCCTTCAAAAGAGAGCATACTCTTTAATTGCCTGCCGGTCATACCAATGCTTTGCAGCATGGCAAACTCCTTTTTGCGGGTGATAATGCTTGTCAGAACGGAGTTGACAAAGTTTGCGATACCGATAATGCCGATAATGATGCTCAGCGCCCCGCCGATTGTGATAATCAGGGAGGTCAGGTCATCAAAGGAACTGACATAGGTTGCTTTGGATTCAAAATCCATATCCGGCTCCACGCTGTCGATATAGTCATTCAAAAATTCCGCCATTTCAGCTTCTGTTCCCTCTTTCACATCAAAGGGGAAATTGACCAGATGGGGGTTATCGCACAGCGGCAGGAAAATATCTGTCGGGAGATAGAACCGGGTTTCGCCCGTGTTGCGGGTGGTGGCTGTGTTCTCGTTGGCCCGGACTTTTGCCAGGATGATAAAGTCATAGCTGTCCGTAATGGTGGTGGAAAGTTCCTCCGCCTTCAGATGGTTGATCCGCACTGTGTCCCCCACACTGATATTCGGGTTATCTATGACGGTTCCGTCATCATTGCAATCCACACTCAGCAGGATATACTTCCCTGATTTCAGCTTTTCCGGATCGATCGTCCCCTCTATGACCTCCATGTTATTCAGCAGAAAATCATCCGCACCATACAGACTTATATAGGGATTGCCGTTCTGATCCTTATTATAGCTGAAAAAAGCATTGTGTTCTGTGGAAAACGGTTCCTCCAGCATCCAAGAGGAATAAAGCCTGCCGCCGTCCTCAAAGCAGTTATTCTGTTTGACGGCCTCGATAAAACTACCGGACAGGTCATTTTCGCTTTTTTCAACCTGGTACTGAAAGTAGTCTGCGTTAGAGATCACAAAGTCTGTATCCATAAATTTTGCAATGTACTTGTCAATGTCAAACCCGCCAGACAGAGTGAACACTGTGTTGAACAGCACCAGGCTCAGCGTCATGGACACAATCACTAATACCGTGCGTTTGCGGTTCCGCCCCAGGTTCGCCAGAGCCATGAAGTGGAGCTTCGCGCCGTGGATCGATCTTTTGTCTTTGACCCTGCACTTTCCAAACGTTGCTGTATCGTTTTCGGTGTAGCGGATAGCCTCGATTGCGGAAACGGTACCGGCGATTTTCGCGGGCTTGCGGACGCTGACAAAGACTGTAAAAAGGGCAAACGCGGTGGAGCCGATAAAAATCAGCGGATTTACCGTCACCTTGATACCGGCATCCGCAGTATAACTCGTTCCGTTCATCAGGAAAGGAACCAGGGCCCGGCCAATAAAGAAGCCTGTCAGCAGACCGATGGGAATACCGGTCAGGGAAAGCCGAAGCGCCTGCCGTCTGATCAGCCGTCTGATCTGCCACTTTGTCGTGCCCAGCGTTTTTAACTGTCCATAGGACTGAATGTCCTGGATGATGGAAATTTGGAAAATATTGTATATAATCAAGTACCCTGTTACGATAATCAGCAGGGTGCCAATGATGCCGGAAACCAGCATGGCAGGATTGTCTGTCAATGCGCCGTTCCGGTAAGCCGGGCTGACGCGGGCAATCACATAATTGCTGTCCCCCTTGCTGCCGCCCATTGTATCGCAGGTATAGCCGGTTTCGGAAAGAAGCTGATGGAGCCGGGCTTCTATATCACCCCGTCCTCTGAACATCACATAGGCACAGACAACACCGGAATAGTCATTATCCACAGGATAGGTATAAGTTAAAATATCCGAACGGGCCTCCACAAAGGCTTTCGACGCAATCAACCGTCCGATATTGCTCAGGCTGTCTGTTTCCCAAAAGCCGCAGAGGGTAAAATCTGTGGTGTATGTCTTTCCTTTTACTTCATAGGTCAGAGAAACGGTTTCCCCGATCCGTGCCGGCACGCCCAGAGCATCCAGCGTTTTTGTATCCGCGATGATTTCGTTTTCCGATTCGGGCCGGCGTCCTGTTGTGGGCGTGTAGCGGGCAAATTCCAGAGCAGTATCATCCATGTACCATAAGTCAGACCGCCAACGCTCCAGACCCGGATTTTTCAGCCGGTAGGCAATCGCTTTCGCATAGGCAATACGGTCAATCAGGGGATTTCCTGCCACATCGTTATAAACTTCATCGCTGATATAACTTAGTACCGCCTGTCCATCGCCGCCTGCCTTGCGGATGTTCTGGTCGTGAACAGTGTCAATCAGACCGGATCCAAGGGTAAAGATCGTGGTAAAGAGTATGGTTGTCAGAACGATTGCGATAACCGCAATGATATTTCTGCTTTTGTTTGATTTGAAATAGCGGTCTGACAGCTTTTTAATCACTGCACCGTTGTTGTTACCGAATAAAATGTCATTCATCGTCAGCACCTCCTTACTCGAAAATCCTGCCATCCTCAATGCGGATAATGCGGTCGGCAAGCTGGGCTATCTCGTTGTTATGTGTGATCATCACCAGGGTTTGATGAAATTTGTTGCTGGTGACTTTCAAAAGCCCCAGCACATCGTTGCTGGTCCGGCTGTCCAGATTGCCTGTGGGTTCATCTGCCAAAACAATAGCAGGCTTGGAAACGAGGGCGCGGGCAATGGCGACACGCTGCTGCTGGCCGCCGGACAGGTTGTTTGGCATATGATTCAGTTTGTCCTCCAGGGTCAGAAGATGCATTACTTCATCCATGAATTTCCGGTCTACGGTATCTCCGTCCAGCTCCACGGGCAGGACGATATTTTCATAGACATTCAGAACAGGGACAAGATTGTAATTCTGGAAGATAAAGCCGATGTTGCGTCTGCGGAAAAGGGTAAGCTGTTCGTCATTCAGTCTGGCCAGCTCATTACCTTTCACTTTGACGCTGCCAAAGGTCGGTACGTCCAAACCGCCCATCATGTTCAGCAGGGTTGATTTGCCGCTGCCGGATGTTCCAACGATAGCGACAAATTCCCCCTGTTCAATGGAGAGTGTCACGCCGTCCAGTGCCTTTGTGATGTTTGGCTCCGCACCGTAGTATTTTTTGAGGTCAGTTGTTTGCAAAATGCTCATAGTAAGCACCATCCTTTCTGTGATGCCGTCATTCTAACAGCCAATTCTCACAGAAATGTCACCGGACGCTGTTTTTTCACCCTTGAAGTGTTACAATTTTGTGACATTTCAAAAAAACTTACTTATTCTGCTCTAACATTTTAATTTCAGGATTTGCCCGCCATACCACTGTCATAACAACCGGTTCTCACAGAAATGTCATAATCTTGTGGCCCATGTACTTCCGTCTCCGCTTTCGATTTCTTCTCTTGCCGGCCCACGCCCGCAGTATAGGTCAGTATATCATCACCGTTTTTGTCATACACATGGACAACGGAGCCCGTACTTCTGGCTGGAACTTTGCTTTGTGTATTATTCAGAGTAAAAATCTATGCAGTATAAAGGCTGCCACGCTTTAAGTTCAAAACAACATCCGCCTGTGCCGCCAGTTTATTTGAATGTGTTGCAACTATCACGCATTTATTCAGTTCATGTGCGCTTTCCTTCAATATGTCCGTAATTTCTCCCGCCGTGTCCTCGTCAAGGTTCCCTGTCGGTTCATCCGCTAAAATAACAGGGGTATCAGAAGCCAGGGCACGGGCGATTGCCACTCTCTGCTGCTGTCCGCCTGACAGCTTCATTACATTGCGCTTTGCCTCCCCGGCTGTCAGTCCAAGCCGCAGCAGTATGGGCAGGACATCCTTTTTCGCTGTCAAAGCCACATTTTCAATCGGTGTCATATAATCAATGAGGTTGTAGCTTTGAAATATCAGTGAGACATGATCTTTCCTGTGAGCGGCAAGCCCGCACTGTGAAATATTCCGGCCCTCAAAGAAGACTTCACCTTTTTGCGGAGTATCCAGTCCGCCGATCAGTGACAACAGAGTTGTCTTGCCGGAACCGGACGGCCCAAGGATGGCGTACATTTTTCCTGCATCAAATTGAGTATTTACGTTTGACAATACCGGCCTGTCTTTCTCATAGGCATAGAATATCTTTTTCATTTCCAACACAGCCATTTTATAGTCCTCCTTTTCCTTAACTCATTTTCGATAAGATTTCACGGGGTTTCAAACGCATTACCGACAGTGAGGAAACACCCACTGAAAGAATGATAACGGTAATGCCTATAAAGTAGAGCTGCAGCATATTGTAAGGCTCAATCGTAACACGGATCTGTTCCGTATCTGCCTTTGTCCCGTCTGTCAAAACTTCCGCTTCCGGGGCGGCATCCTGACCGGAAGGCAAAACGGAATCATCTTTTATGCTGACTACCACATCATCACCATATCCGTCTTTTCTGGTAATATCCACTCCCGCTGCCTGTTCTTCACCGGCCGGAATATTCTGCTGCAGCAATCCATTTGCAAACTGTCCTGCAAACGCACTGCTTGTAAAATAAGAGCATCCAAGGGCAATCACCGCAACCATCAAGACCTCAGCAAGATACTGCCCGATAATCTTTATCTTTCCAATGCCAAGGGATAGCAATATACCTGTTTCATAGATGCGGCTTCTTCCCCACATGGTAAGTATCAATGAGAGGATAACCGCACTCACCAGTGCTATCCCCCATATTATGGATGACATCAAAGACTGCAGTTTCTGCAATGGCGCAGCGGCATCCAGATAAGTCTGGTCATTGGTTGTGAGCGTAAAGGCACGCCAGTCAACAGAAGACAGGCTATTCACTTCTGAAATAATGCTGTCAAGCTGCGCCGGGTCATATACGGTAAATGCCGCACTGTCAAAGCCAACCGGTTTATCCCCGAATAAGTCCTGCAAAGTATTCATGTCAGTAAAAATCTGGTTTTCCGCTTTTTCATAAGTAACAATATTGGCAAGCGGCGAATCGGGAGTCAAAATCTCATAAATACCGATGACCTTGACATCCACAGTCCTGTCAGCCTGCAGGGAAACAAAACTTCCTAATCCCAGACTATTCGCATCAGCCAGGTCTTTGCTGATCACGGCAACATTACTTTCATTTCCCGTGATATGGTTTCCTTCAATCAATTTTGCAATTCCCGATTGGAAGAAACTGCTGTTTTCAGTATCTGCCACAGTCCTGGCATATACCAGATTGTTAAATTCCGCTTTCATAGGGACATTTCCCGGAAATACATCAAGGTCTGTAGAAACAAAAGTCTTTGTTTCAGCATCATAGCTCTTAATGCCGTCCGTGGACATGACAGCATTAATCACATCCTGTGTAATGGGAAATTCTGTCCCAAGTTCCACATTTCCCTCCCCGTCATCCGTTTCCCTGAAATATGGATTGCTTTCTGATAATTCAACCGTAATGTGGAATTCACCGCCTAAAGCCTCCCTCAGATTTTTTTGCTCCGCCTGTGACACCTTTTCAATCGAAAGCCCGGTCAATACAAAAGTTGCCATAATGAGGAGAATGAAAAACAGCAGGATGCTTTTTCCCTTTTTTCGTGTGACGTAGAGATACGCCCGTTTGATTGTTCCCATTTTGATACCTCCGTTTTCTTTGTTTAATCTTTCTGACGTTGGTATCTTATGCTCCCTATGTGGAACCGGTATGAAACATATGTGGAATAGAAAAGAAATCAAAAAAATTTCCGGTCTGTCGGAGATCTTTTTCCATTCATGGTTTTCATAGAATTATTATAAGTGGATAACAAATCTCATTCCCTGTGGTTCTTCCATCGGACGGAATGAGTAAGAAATGTTCATCGTTTTTAATAATGTGTCTACAATATACAGGCCAAGCCCGTTCCCTCCCTTGTCCCGGTTTCTGGCAAAGTCAGGACGGTAAAACGGCTCAAATATATGCCGCAGTGCTTCTTCAGGTATGGGGACACATTCATTTTCTATAATGATATCGCACCCGTCGAAATATACGGAAACTGTTCTTCCCGGTTCCGTGTATGCCACGGCATTGGCAAGGATATTTGCCGCCGCTTTCCCGAACATCTGCGGCGGCAGCACCGCTTCAAAACTGTCCGGCAATTCCAGACAGAAGCTGATTCCCCTTGCCCCGGCAATCAGCATATACGGCTCACACAATGAGGAAAGCATTTCAGACAGATTAGTTTCCACGGCTTCCTCATTTTCTGCCGACATCCCTGCTTTCGATGTTTCAAGGATATCATGTATCATGTCCGAGAGGCGTCCCGTCATCTCCCTGCACTCCGGCAGGTAAGTGTTATAATCCTTATATTTCCCGACACCGAGTATCATATTTTCCAGCGTGGCGTTCAGTGCCGTGACCGGCGTTTTCAATTCATGGGAGGCAGCCCTCAGGAAATCAGCCTTTGACCTCTCGCTCTCACTTACACGCCACTTCTCGATCTCAAGGCTCTCAATAACCGACAGCAGGCTTTGATATAGATGGTTGATATTATCTGCCAGTACGCCTATTTCATCCTTTGAGCTGATTTTACAGGCGGCATCCTTTTCCATACGTGCCATCTGCTCCGTCACCGCCCCGATCTGTTTTATGGGAACCGTGATCCTGCGTGAAAATACAAAGGAACAGGCTATGGAAATAACCACACAGCAAAGCAGGGATAGCGGCAAGGCTTTCAGAACAGTCTGCGTAACATAGTCTGCCACATTCAAACTTGTGTTGAGAGACAATTCATCGTTCGGGCTGACTGAGATGACAAGCCATTCCGGTTTCGTAAATACATAGAGCAATAAGTGGGCAATTCCGACGATGAAGAGCATCAGCCCCGATGTGTAAAAAAAAGTTTTCGGGAATATCTTCATCTTCTTCATTGCTCCACCTCATATTTGTAGCCTATGCCTTTAACGGTAACAATGCAGTCAAGCCTCAGCTTCTTCCGCAGATTTTTAATATAGGTATCAACCGTCCGGTCAATGATCGGGCAGCTGTCGCCCCACAGGTCATCCAGTATCTGCGAGCGGGTAAGCACCAGCCCTTTATGCTCCACAAGCAGCTTTAGCAGGCCTATCTCCTTCGGAGTAATGTCAATCCTGCCGTTTTTGTCCTTTGCCGTATAGCCGGAAAAATTTACCGTTACATCCCCGAAAGTCATGACATCGGATATTGCACCTTTCCCGCTCCGCCGTAAAAGGGCTGTGATGCGCCTGCCCAACAGGATCATGGAAAAAGGTTTTGTGATGTAATCATCCGCCTGTCCGTCGAAACTCGCCACCTGTGTATATTCATCTTCGACTGCAGTAAGTATGAGGATGGGTACTGCGC
This sequence comes from Lachnospiraceae bacterium, assembly GCA_910573755.1. Classification (GTDB taxonomy): domain Bacteria; phylum Bacillota; class Clostridia; order Lachnospirales; family Lachnospiraceae; genus 1XD8-76. The sequence goes on from CAJTBO010000003.1 coordinate 248,007, forward strand.
TTTTCTGCCGTATCTCGTGCAGGACGGAAAGCCCCGATATTTTGGGGAGCATGATATCCAGTACAACAAGATCAACAGTATCCCTGTCAAATATCTGCAAGCCTTCCGCACCATCATAAGCGGGAACGATTTCATGTCCTGCCGATCTCAAATATTCACATATTGCCTCATTTGTTTTTCTGTCATCTTCCACAATAAGCAATGTCGCCATATAAGCACCTCCCGGTATTTTGAGTTTACCATATCAGTGTGGAAGATATGTGAAATCATTTGAATAGGCGGGAGTTTATCTATTCATTAATTCAAGCGTTTTTTCAAATGAAATACATTCGGCGTATCTTCCATTCCGCATGAACTCATTATAATATCTATAAGATTTTTCCGCTGTCATATACGCATTATCAAACGTACTGTTTGTATTTGCTGGAACAATCATTTTAAGTCCATGTTCAAAACCACATTTCACTGTTGCATCTATGCAGTAATCTGTTTGCAGCCCTACAATAATAATTGTATCTTCGTCTTTTTCATGCAGGTACTCCAACAACCCTGTATCTCGAAAAGCACTGTTTACATTTTTATCAAAAACACGCTCATTTGGCATTGGCTGAAATTCTTCGTATATTTCATAGCCTAATGCGCCTTTCGTTAATTTCTGTTTAACACCATCATCATGCCTAACATAAATAACTTCTATATTATTATTGCGCGCCTCTTTGATCAGTGTTTTAATACGATATACAAAAGTCTCAAATTCATATAAGTCATTATTCATAATTAAATTTTGAGTATCAACAAAACAATATCATTCTATAATCTCCCAAACTCGGAATTTATCCGTGATGTCGCTATCATAGCAGTCAATCGTCACCGAAATGTCACAGGCCGCCGTTTTATACTCAGGCTCCTTTGCCTTCTTGGAAAAAAACATACTGTTTTCTTCCTTAATCTACAAACCGGAAGTTGTCTATTCTTCCTCGTCTGGTTTGAATACCTTCAAATATGCGGGGCGGTTCTCTGCCGGCTCCCCATAGACATACAGCGTATTGGCCTCCGTGTCCAGGCAGGTATGGCAGAAACGCCCGCCGGGGAAGGGGTATGGCTCCTGGAGGCGCTGGAAGTCCACGCCACCCTCGGACAAAACCGTTTGAATCTCGGCGGGATCCTCAATCTCGTCCGGCTGGGCCCGTGGCTCCAGATTTACAAGCAGGATGTCCAGAAGGAAGGACTGAACCGAATCGGAGAAGGGCGCCCAGCTGTATACATCGTCCTGGTCGTTGTAGTACACCACCGGGTTGGGCTGATCCAAATCCTCCGCTTTGATGCCCGCATACCAGCAGCCCTGATTTTCGCACCAGAACAGCAGATAGTTGCCGGTTACCTCGCCCCATCGCTCTCGCGGCAGGGCGCGCAGCTTCGCCAGCTCCTCATAGTCTTCTTCTCCCGGTTTGCTGAAAGACTCCAAGTCCTCATCAATATGATCGTAAGAAAAGGTCAGACGCTTCTTAAAGAGTTTGGCCTTTTTGTCCGGGATGAATATCTCATGCAACGCGCAGTTCAGGCTGGCCTTGCCGCAGGCAAGATAGTATTCCCGCAGGGCAGCGGGAAGGCGTATCCCTGCCGCCGTTTCATAGGCGGCGACTGTCTTCTCGGAAAATCCTGTTGCTTTCCCCTCTCCAAAGCCGAACAGCGGCTCGGCCCACCGAACCAGCTCTATGGGGGAAATCTGATACTTTTTTTCACTCATTATAACATTCTCCTTTCTGCTATCTGCACTCAGTTTTCTTAGTCATTCAGATTATCGGCAAAAGAGTCCGATCCTGAACAAGCTGTGCAGGAAAATATAATCCCGACTGCAATTATGACGCCCAATTTTTTTCAATATTTTCATGCACCCTCCGTATAAGTAACGCAGTTTTAAAATTTAGTCAAGCTTTAATTCATCAAAAATAGTGATAAGCCATTGGGTCATGTGCTTATTTATCTCAAAAATAGGATTGAACAAAAATTTTTAATAGAGTAAAGTTTTCAAAAGAGCGCATGACAGGGGGGAATGTATATGAGTGTATCCACAATTTTGTACTGAAATGTAAAATGGCGTTTTCATAACTCATTTACCATTGTAATTACAATTTTACAGCCTATCTTGTGGCTTGTGTTTTACAGTGCTGATGCTGGGCAGACTATGAAAAATACAGGGATAGAAAACTATACTGCATTTATTCTTCCCGGCATAGTGGTTTTAGTTAGTTTTTCTACCTGCAGCAACAGCGGAATTGTGAATTATATGATGAAGTCGGACGGTAGCTTTTATCGTGTATTGATTGCACCTATTAAACGAAGTTCTATTGTTTTAGGGCAGCTTCCTGAAGCGGTATTATGCACTTTCCTTGAAGTGGGAATAATGGGGTGTGTTAGTCTGCTTTTCCATGTCAGACTTGCTGCTGGTATAACAGGAATTTTTCTGATTTGGATACTGGTGTTTCTAACAGCGTTTTTTATGGCGGGGCTTGCTTATGGAATAAGACTAATTTTGCCAAACGAGGAGGTAGCCGCCATGAAACACATACCGTATCGACAAAATCCGACGGTCATTGACATATCAAAAAAATCCCTTTTACCGCCGGGGGAAATTCAGTTCCGAAATAAAATGCTGATCATGCCATAAACTATAGAACTCATAGTTTACAATTACATGATTTATCTTCTCATATTCCGGTTCCAAAGAACCACAAAAGTACCATTCCAAAAATGTGCGAAAATTGGAAGCAACACACTTACCGTGCAAAATTCCATCTGAGTCACAATAACAATCCCAAAAACCTCCATATTCCAAAAAAACAACCGGACAGTCCTTGCCGTCTGATTGGCTTAAATCTAAACAATACCAGCCGTCCATATATCCGATTGGGAACAAGTTCTTATAGATTTCTTCTCGGAGGGGAGTTTCGCAATCTTCAAATTCCTCCCGGAAACATCTCAGGCACTCTGACCAGTCAGAAACATTATCTGTCAGGTCATAAAAATCTATTGTATCGATTTTGATTCCTTTATTCTCATCGTCATACACCATCCCCACAATGTCAGTCAGCGAAGGTTTATATGCCATCAAATACAATTTCAAAACAACAGGCAACTCCATAAGATATTCCTGTTCAAATTCGGCAATATCTGTTTCGGTTATGGAAGAAGGTATCAATTCCATAAGCCATCCTCTTTCATGCAGTTTCTGAAATGCATATTCCATGAAATCTTTGTAGTCCATTTTATCTCCTTTGCGCGTTGCCTTTGGAGGCTGCTCGACTCCGATTTGTCGGCAGCTTTATCGTACCATGATCTTTCTGGGTTTATTGTTGATACCGATCCACGAAAGCTGACGCCAACTCAGGTGTGTTCAGCAGTTGTGCCGACCAGTTCTCCACATCCTCGGCCCGGTCATCATCGGAAATCGAAACAAAGCAGGTAACTTCCTTCGTTCGCTCTCCAAACACATTCCCTGCTTTGAGCCGCACAAAGGCAGCGACTGCCGCCTCAAAAAACTGCCGCCTGTTTTGCTCCCATTCCTCGTCAGTGTATCCATCACTCGATATCGCTCTATCATGTTCAAACAATAACCTGCTGAGTTTTGACAGCTCGCTGCCACTTTCATCGGAGTACCCCCACTCATCCGGGAGCCATCTGTCCTCGCTCTCAAGGCCGCCATTATCCTTCAGATACTCCAGTGTGTTTACGGCCAAAAACAGGGTGACGCAGTCGCTGTCCGTTACCAAAGCTGCCACATATATCTTTTCGCCGCCTGTTTCGCCCATGATCTTCTGTATGTCCTTTTCTGCCGCATCCCTAATCTTTTCCACTAAATCTTTATAAAACTGATCCACTTGTCTGTCCCTCCTGACCCGGTTTACCTTTTCCACTTATCCAGTTTAAATCCATTTTGTTCAAGCTTTCCGCGAAACGCCTCCGCAAAATCAAGAAATCTCTCAATTTCCTCTGGCTGATGTATGTTTTTGGGTCCATACAAAGTTTTGGAGCTTGTCCCGCCGATGTTCAGCAATTCCCCAAAATCTTCTGAGCCTTTTTTATACTCGAAACATAATTGACGCACCTTTGGCTCATAAGATACATTGCCTATGTTGTCCATGTCAACATAAAACGGATCTGAATGCTCCTGTAAATCCGTGTCTGTCTGCACAAGGACTAAGCTAAAATCGCTTTGCCTGAATCCAACGATGTAACAGAAAAACGTAGTAGTATTCCAATCAAATACAAAACCTCTTTCAAATTTTGAGGTTGACATATAAGCATACAGAACTTCATAAGTATCTCCATCTTTGACCGCTTCGGTAAAAACTTCCCTCATTCTTTTTTTCTTTCTCTCACAGTTCACTGCATCATTCTCAGGTTCCTTTGGCTTTTTTGAAAATAGTCCTATACTGTTTTCCCCCTTAATCTACAAACTGGTATTTTGTTGGGATATTTATTTTATACCTTCTTCCTTGACCTTATATATCCTAAAGGCGCAATCCTTTTCCAAGCGAATATTTGCCCATTTTTTCCCTATCTGTCTCACAAAATAGTTTTCGTCCTCTGGAAATATCTGCTTTGTCATAAATCTTAACAGATCCAGTGCATTGGCAGACTCTTTCAACACAATTTCAAGCGTACTCCATCCATCAATTACAGGTGAATATATTTCATGAATCATATCACAAAATAAATCGTTTCCGCTGATTGGTATTTTTCTTATTAAGTCCCCCTTTCTATCTCCAATCAGCATACTTTTCAGTAGGGCATATTGTTTGTTGTCAAGCATTACTTCATATATTTCCATTTTCTGCTCCTTTTATTGAGACTCTTTATATAATATTCCTAATTTTTCATGCTCTATTGAAAGAAGATTTCTCACAATTATATATCTCGTTCAATTTCAATTTATAAAACTCGTTGAGCTACAATTACAGTATCTGTCACCTCACAATTTCTTTGAAAAATATAAAACCAAATCGTCATCATTTTTGCATTCCTCATAGGGCTTGCATATTTTGTCCTGATACCAAACGCCAGAACCGTCTGGTACATAACCAAGCTTTACATACATTCGCTGAGCACTTCCATAGCCACTGTGAAGTCCAACACCCCGGTACACTATGTCCGCATATGTAGCGGCGATTTTTCAGCTATATCATCAAAACTGTACCAATTCCCCGGTTCCGATATTTTTCTAAAACGCCAAAATCAACGATTTCCGGGTAGCCTTTTCCTCCAAATGCTCCCCACGCACTATTGGGATAAATATTTATATAGCCAACCTCCAAAAAATCTCCTCGCCATACATAATTCATATCGTTCGCGATTTTATCTTCGATCCATTCCCTAGAGTGCCTTAAGTAATCCATCATCCCACGGTTATTGATCGTATGAAATAATTCCGGAAATTGTATCCCCAAACATATTTCCACATCCCTGAGTTCCATAAATTCACACCTCATAGTATCTTGAAATTTTACACAAAATCATACCCAAGGGCACACCGTAATTCATGCTCTTTCAGAGTTGGGGCACTTCGTGCCATAAGGTATAGTTTGTCTATGATACCACTATCATAACAGCCAATTCTCACAGAAATGTCACAGGCCGCCGGTTTATACTCAGGTTCCTTTGCCTTCTTGGAAAAAGTCCTGTACTGTTTCCCTGCTTCATCTACAAGTGGAAAGCTATCTTGCAAAATACCTGTTATACTCTCTAAATAACAGATTTCTTCGCTTATTGCCCTGCTTGTGATACAGATCATGATATTTATCAACTACTGATACACTGCAAAACCCTTTATGTACCAACAATTCATACTTTTTTTGTGAAAAAGGATATTTCTCAACTACCCATTCAGCGTCTTCGTTATTTTTAATAATGACCTCGCCCCAATAAACAGACATCATGCTTTCAAAGTCTTCTTGTGTTGATCCTGCCTTATCAAATGATTGTTTCTCATATAAATTAAAATACCAATTTTCTAATTTTTTCAGGCTTTCAATCGTATAGTCAGGAAAAAACGCGGACGCTTGCGTACTAATTGCCTTCAATCTGTTCAGCAAATCGTCTTTATATGAAATATAATAATTTTCAGCCTCGGATTGATCACGAAATTCTCTTAAAGATTCCCCATATTTAACGGCTATATTTAAGCTATGCTTTGACATCTTGTTCGCCCTCTTCTGTTCCGCCATCCGCACTCAGCTGCTTAATCGTATTCCTCGCAGATAAATTTGAAATCCTCAGTCCTGCGCAAGGCTGGCAAGGCGTACTTCTCGATGTGCTTTGACATAACTTCCACTGCATATTGGAAGTTCGCTGACGGATGGCCCTCGGCACAGCGCACCATGGTGATCAGCATCTCATTGTCACCCTTAATGTATTCAGACGGATAGTTGCCGGAACGGTCACATGAATCCTCATCATGGTATTTCTGTCTGACCGCCTCCATCTGCGCTGCGGTGCCGATCATCGCATGATAATCGATTGTTTCCGAATCAATGTAATAATCAACGAAAAGCCTTGCCACAGCATCCTTGCATTGCTGGATCTGCTCAATGATGGCGTTTGCGTTTCGGATTGCAAATCTCCGGATTTTCTTCCTGGCATCTTCCTCATCTTCATAGCGTATATACAAAAGTGTTTCGTGACCGTTCAGCACAGCCGTAATTTTCAGAAGCCCTCCGTCCTCCCCATAGCAGGCGCGCAGCGTCCGAAAAATGTCTTTCTCCGGCACGCTGTACAGCGTCATCTCACGCCAGTCCTGCCCGACAGGGATATCATAGGTGAGCATTTGATACTGTGTGTCATAGTCAAAGAAGATTGCGTCCTCACCATCGGCGTCCTGATAAAAATCAAAAACGCTGTACACGCCTTCTTTGCAGGTAAGCGGAATGCTGTATAATTCTGACATTTTGGTCTCCTCCCCTCATCAAATCCTGATCTATAAAACTCGTTGAGCTACAACCACAGTGTAGTTATCCGTGTCGTATGTAATTCCCGTTTCTTTCAAATTGTTTTTATGCTCAAAATGCTCTGCCTGGGGATTGCTTTTCACCCAGCCAAGCCGTATGCTCGAAAGCCTGATGTCGGTCAGATAGCGGCACAGATCGTCAATAATGTTGCTTCCAATGCCAGTATTTTGAATCGATGCCGCTGTCATAAAAAAGCCTATGAAAGCAGTTTTTTCATCAGGGTATGCAATAATAAAATCCATTACAGATCCATTTGTGTTACCTCCTTCAAACCGGAAGTTGAGCTTTTATATATTTACATCGAATACCGCCTTTATTTGCCCATCCTCTGTGAAAAACTCTATTTCAAACCAAAAATCCAACTCTTCTCCAAAACTCATTGGTCTGTAACACACCACATCACTATTATCCGTTTCAAGCCTTGCTTCGTCCGTATCATCTATATCTTCCATACAGGATTTTTGGAAATGGTCTACCACAAACTCTTTATCTTCATATTCTTCCCACATAGCCAATTGTTCAACCAACCACTTCCCAAATCCCAGGCAGGCATTTTCTGATGTCGGTTCTGCGTCAATAAAAGCGGCCCATGAAAGTTTTGGTGGAATGCTGGATACAAGTTTTGCGTATTCTTTGTCTGCAATCGTATCTACCATCAACTTAATCAATTCCTGTGCTTTTGTCTTAAACCCCGATTCTACCATTTTATCTCTCCTCCTAAATTCAGATAGTTTGAAATACGATTCACAATTCTTTTGCCAGACATAGTGTCAGCTCATCATCATTCCTGCAAACAACATCTGTTTCACATACTTTTTCTTTATAATACACCCCTTTTCCATCAGGAATATAGCCTCTTTTTATATAGGATCTCCGGGCAGGTCCGTATGCAGGAAAAATATTTGTTATCGGTTCTGTCTTATGAGGGACAAGTAAATCCAGTGTTTTCATATTTCCCACTGCAAGAGCATCCAACATGTCAAGAAAAGCCGAATAATGAGTTTCTCCACACATCAAAGCCCACAAACTTCTGAAACAATTGTTCACTATGCCGCTATCATAACAGCCAATTGTCACAGAAATGTCACAAGCGCAAGTTTTCTTAAAAATTTTACCCGTGAGAGCATTTGTCAAGGGGGATTTCGCCCAAAAGATGAAATCCCCCGAAAAACTAAAATGATTCGCACTAAGTTCTTTTCAGTCACAGTCGATATGTAGAAGGTATTTCCCGCAGTGGAGGCACCGAAACAGGTATCCAACCGTACTGCCGTCCTTTGTCAAATCGGTGAAAATTTCTTCATACCAGTCATCGAGCAGGGTTTCCCGAACCTCATCCACCAAGCCCATTTCCTCAAGCTCCGCATAGCCCACCGTGCCCAGATAGGCGCAGAAGTCGCCGCAGTGAGCGCGCCAATACTCTTGTTGCCAGCCGCAGTAGCCGGGGGTGCGGTGAACCAATTCGTCCAGTTTGTTGGGGCTGTCCACCTCGTCAGTGGATTCACTGTCCTGAAATTCGCCGCTGTACTTCTCCGCCGCCGCACCGCTGGCGATACAGTGGGGGCACAGGTAATTCACTTCATCCTTAGAATAGAAAGGCCCCGCGTAGATGATAGAGGTCTCCTGGCCACAGCAGGGGCAGAAAACCGGCTCGTCCATCCTGCAAAAAGTCCCAGTGGCGAATGGATCAGGGTGGTATTTGAAAAAAGGCAGGTCTGCGCTCATAGAAATCTCCTTTCAACTTTACACATGTTTGTCGTTGCTTTATTATATATCCGTTTTTCCAAAAATGAAAGCGCTTTCTTATACTTCCTATTTATTAAAACGGAACTTGAACAGGACAGCGGCAAGCACCTCATTGGTGAGGATAGCTGTCTGACCACCTCTTTCAACGAGGGACGACACAGAGCCGCCAGCAAAGCGGCAAAGGTATATTCAGGCAACTTGTTACATCGCACGCAAAAAGGTGTGGTATAATTTTTTTGAAAAACTTTTGGATTTGATGTAGTATTTGCCGCTGAAACCGTAGTATACAGGTGAAGCCGGAAAGGGGGGCGGTGTAATGATAGAAGATGAAAAAATCATTGAAATGTTTTTTGGGCGTTCCGAACAGGGCATACGGGAGCTGGATATAAAATACGGTAAGGTTTGCCACAAGCTATCGTATAACATTGTAAACAGCAGGCAGGACGCGGAGGAATGCGTTAATGACGCTTACTTAGGGGCGTGGAACGCAATCCCTCCAGCAAAGCCAAACCCGCTTTTGACCTATGTCTGTAAGATCGTTCGGAACATTTCACTGAAAATCTATTACAGAAAGGAAGCAGCCAAACGAAACAGCACTTACACGATTGCTATGGAGGAGATCGAAGCCTGTATAGCAGACCCGAACACAGTGGAAGCCGAAGTTGAAGCCAGAGAGTTAGCCCGTATCATCGAAAGTTTTCTGGACACGCTGACTGTTGAAAACCGCGTTATCTTCATGCGCCGCTATTGGTTTTCCGATAGCTGTAAGGACATAGCCGAGTTTGTAGGGCTTACGGAGAAAAATATCTCTGTCCGGCTGACTCGTATCCGTCAGAAAATGAAAAGCTATTTAGCAGAAAGAGAGGTATTTGTATGAACTCAAAGAAGTTTTCCGAAGCCCTGAGCGAGCTTGACAGCAAGTATGTTGATGAAGCTATCAACTACAAAAAGAAAAGCAAAAAGCCCATTTGGATCAAGTGGGGAGCGATCGCGGCTTGTTTATGCCTTGTAGTCACTGGAATTGCCGTAAGCCAAATCCCCAATGTTTTCCCCGACCACGGTGCAGGCATTGACCCGGGAGGAACGCATCCCGACGGGATAGACCCTGTAATTGCGTCCATAGCAGTATATCCCGCCACAGAAAGTATTGAAGATGTCGCAAACGCTACGGTTGAAAGTATTGCGGAAGTGGACGCTTATGGCTTTGATACTTTGGGCGAATATTTACCAGCTTCTCTGCCGGATGGGTATCATTTTGGGAAAGCAGATCTTTATGAAACCACAATGAAAGATGGTACGGTATATTATATGCTCCGTGTGCAATATACCACAGGCTATGGTACCCCACAGGGAAGTTCAGGAGAGGAAGTTGCTCCTGACCCCAATACTCTTGGCAATAGTTTGGTGGTCTTTATCATGAATTATAAACCAGAAGTGAAAAGAGAAATTTACGAACCAACAGATATTATAGAAAGCAAACTTGAAGAAATTGGTGGTCTTACTTTCCATATTTCTTATGGCGACATCTATGTTGGGATTTCTCCCGATACAGCAACTACCGACGATATTCTTGTAGTGGTAGATTCCATAAAGTAAAAGAATCATAACCAAAGGGCAGCCGAGAAAATCGGTTGCCCTTTTCCATTCATCCATGAGGCAGAAATATGGAAAAAGTTGAGCCATCCCCCACCTTCGAAGCAACCTTGATGTAGCCCCCCTGCATGGTGACGATCTCGCGGGCAAGGTACAATCCTATGCCGATGCCCTCAATGTCGTGTACTTCTTCTTCCCGGTAAAAGCGTTTGAAGATCATCCCCCGTCTGCCCTCAGCTATCCCTTTGCCGCTGTCAGTTATATCTACTTTTACATAGAACTCCCAACTTTGAACAGAAACCTGAATATCTCCGCCTGCCGGGGTGTACTTCACCGCATTGTCCAGGATGTTGAACAGGGCTTCACTTGTCCATTTCCTGTCGTGGGCCAGCACGATATCTGCCGGACAAGCTATGCTGACATGAATATTCTTCCTTTCAGCGTTCAGCAGAATGCCGCCCAACGCTGCCGCCAGAGTATCATAAAGAGGCTGCATCTTTCTATCCAGTGAAATGACGCCGGTTTCCAGACGGGAGGTTTTTATCATAGCCTGCATGAGAAAGTCCAGCTTTTCGAGCTGGCCGCCGGATGCCACTAAAAACTCCTGCCGTTTTTCCTCCGGCACAGGTTGTTCCAGCAACGTGGCATTCACCATCTGGAGATTGGCAATGGGCGTTTTCACCTGATGGGATATGTCGGAAATCAATTCCTGCAGGTTGGCACGTTCTTTTGCTATGCTCTCCTGATTCTCCCGCAGGACTTCATACAGGCGCGTCAGCCGGTGATTGATTTTGTAAAACAGATTTTCTTCCTCATAGCTTTGCCGCGGTGCAGCCGATCCATTCAGCATATTATCCATTGTCCGACACAGGTCGTCCGAGAATAAAACCAGTTTGTGGCGGAGAAAGGTCACAAAAGCGGCAACACCGGCAAATACCGGCACAACGAACAGTAACTCCAGCCACACGACCGTCAGATTTTTTGTTAAGAGAAACGCCGCGATGATAGCAGCAATAGAGATTATGCCTAAAAAAGCAGCACAAAGCGCACAGGCGCGGTTGATGGAAAGTTTGTCAGCATTCACTTTTTCTGCCCTCCGATCCACATATAGCCCATGCCATAGACAGTTTTGATATACTGCAGGCCGTTTATCTCAATCTTTCCCCGGATACGGCTGATCGCAACGGTCAAAGCGTGTTCATCCACAAAGTTTTCGTCTGCGTCCCACAGTTTTTTAAGAAGCACCTGTCTTGTCAAAACGATCTGCGGATTTCTCACCAACACCTTTAGCAAGCGGTATTCCATTGGCGTGAAAATAATCGGTTCGCCTGCGAGAGCGGCGGTCAGTTCCGAAAAATTGATGGACAGCGTACCGTCCGTATAGCAATCGCCGCCAGTCTGCTTTTGGATGCGTGCCAGCAGTGCCGAAACCTTTTTGCGGAATACGCTGATGGGAAACGGCTTTGTTACATAATCATCCGCCCCCAGCTCAAAGCCTTTCAGCATATCGCTCTCCATATCGTTTGCCGTCAGAAAAATCACCGAAGTATCGGGTCGGCGTTCCTTGATTTTCTCACATAGGTCAAATCCGTTCCCATCAGGCAGGTTGATATCCAGGATGATTAAGTCATAATCCTGTGCCTCGCAGAAAGATACTGCTGCTGTCTTTGTCATAGCAGCATCTACAGTATAACCGGCAGCGGAAAGATTGTAGCAAAGTGTATTGTTCAAAAGGTGGTCATCCTCAACTACTAACAGCCGCATGACTTCACTTCCTTTCTCCATATAGGGTAACATGAAAATGTGATAAAAGTCAGAAGTATTCCTAAACTTCCGGTAAAAAAATTCAAGAGCAGAGGAGGTGTCAAAAGTTTTAGGCGTATCAGGAAATACCGTTGCTGAAGTACAGGCGTTATTCCTGCAACCGGACAAATCACGGAAAAATTTTTCTCCTTTTTCGGAAAAGTGTTCCCAACGCTGAAAAGTTGAACTATAAGAATATTTTTGTATAGGATTATTTAATTTACACTTATTTGACAATTCTTCAAACCGGAATTGTTATTGCTCCTGTATCCAATCGATTCCCGGATAAAGCGCTCCTGTCCGAATAAAAAACTCCACTGCTTTCACACCGCTTTCCATATCCGAGATAGCATGAATTTTGGGAATCATGTACTGACCGCCGCTCAGAAGTTCTGTCCATACACCCTTGTCAGAATAATCAAATTCCACTATTTGCGCATCAGTAGAAGCGTATTCAGGATTGTATGAAAAAATATATACGTCCTCCTTGCCCTTTTCGTAAAGCCTGAAGCGAGCCAAATACAGCCATTCCCCGTCTGAGAGCACTTCCATCCAGTCGGTTTCTCCGTCAGGGTCTAAAAACAAACAAACATTGATACCTTTATAAACTTCCTTTAATATTTTAGAGATGATCTCCGGTGTGATTTCATCTTCTGTGTATGCCGCTCTGGAATTATAATAATCAATATATTTTACTGCAACCGCATTCGGATCAAATGAGGGAATCGTTTCTTGTTTAGGAATAATTTTAGGTTTCACAAGCCTTCTCTCCTTCTATTTTATGCAGATTCGAGTTTATATATTTAATTATAAAATATGTGTCTGCTGCTTGCAATATATATTTACATGCTCGTTTACATGCTCGTTTTCAGCGGGTACACAATTCCGAAAAGGGTGAATTTTTTCGGCTTTTTATCGTGGCTAGTTCTCCGTTCTTTGACAACTGAAGAACATACATCGATTAAGAGGAAAAGCAAACGCCCGTACTAACCTTGTTCTGAAAAAGGGTTGCTATTAGCAGCTGATTTCTGCTAATTCTGCAATTAGCAGATTATTAGCAACAGCTCTGAAAGTATAATTTAGTGTTCGATTCCCTGTTAGCAATGAATGATAATAAATATTCAAAAAACCGAGTCCTCCGACTTCAGGTTTTCTCTTAAGATAAAAAAGAAAAGCATTGAAAAATCCAGTGTTTTCAATGCTTTGAGGCGTCCCCGAGACGACTTGAACGTCCGACCTATCGCTTAGGAGGCGATCGCTCTATCCAACTGAGCTACGAGGACTTGTATGAAAAACTTGCTAATAGGCAAGTGATTCAGCTATGAAATTGTTGATTCTACGTTGCTCTGGCAAACGAACACCTACCACTTAGGAGGCGATCGCTCTATCCAACTGAGCTACGAGGACTTGTATGAAAAACCTGCTAATAAGCAAGTCATTCAGCTATGAAATTGTCGATTTTACGTTGCTCCGGCAATCAAATATCTACCGCATAGGCGGCGTGTGCTCTATCCCGCTGAACTACAGAAACAATTTTCATATTAAAAATTTCCCTGCCAATTAGTGTAACACAAAAGAAGCGCGAAGGCAATAAAAAATTATCGGCGTCTTCTTTTTCGTTTGCGTCTGGCAGCCCGGCGCTCCTGGCGTTTCAGGCGTTTATCACGGCGGAGCTGTTTTTTCCGGCTGCGTTCATGCCGGTAATCCTGCCTGCTGTAAAAAACGGAATGCAGGATCAGGAAAAAGATCATAACGGCGGCAACGGCGGAAATAATGATGATAAGCATTTTGATATTGATAAAGATCACATTATCAGGCCTGCCGGTCACAGGCTCGTCATCACTGCTGAAATCATAGGTATGCGTATTCTGGGAGGAAAAAACGATCTTCCCGGAACCGATCAGCGTATCATGATAATAATAGGAGATTTCCGCAATCTCATTTTGCTGCAGGTCTGCAGCTTCATAGTCGATCTTTGAAGTAAGGTCGTCAAATCTTGCCATATTCGGCAGCACAACATATCCGCCGGGCGCAATGGAGAGAATAGGTGAAGAATCTCCGAAAATATCGTTCCCGGTATAGAAAAAGTTGGAATTGTTGATGATATGCCTGACATCGTTATCCTCAATATTTGATTTTACAAAGTTCTGATACCCATAGTCAAACAGCGTCATGGTATCTTCAAACTGCGCAGGCGCCTCCTCCTTCATGACAACGCAGATCAGGCGCATACCCGCCTGTTCACAGCCGGTAACAAGGGTCTGCCCGGCTTCATCGGTATAACCGGTCTTGCCGCCGATAACGCCGTCATAAGAAAATTCTCCGTTGATCAGACGGTGTTTGTTGGTCTTATAAAAGTCATCGGGCTGTCCGGCGGAAGGGGTAAAGTGGTAGGACGGCGTATTGCCGATCCGGCGTAAAACATCATTCTGAAAATAAGCCCTTGCGATCAGGGCAAGGTCATAGGCGCTGGTATAGTGATCATCCACATGAAGCCCGTTTGCATTGACAAAATGGGTGTTTTCACATCCCAGCTCCGCCGCCCTCTGATTCATCATTTCGGCAAAACCATCTAAGGATCCCGCCACATGTTCCGCCACGGCATTTGCCACTTCGTTGGCGGAAGCCACCATAATACCGTAAAGACATTCTTCCATCGTCAGATATTCTCCGGCATCCATGCCCATATTGGAGCCGTCAACGGGAACGGAACTGACTGCTTCATAGGAAAAATCCACGGTTTCGTTCATGGCAGATTGCTCCACTGCGATCAGGCAGGTCAGCATCTTCGTGGTACTGGCGGGGTAAAGTTCCTTATGGATATTTTTGGCGTATAAGATAGTTCCGGTGTCGGCTTCCATTAAAATGGCGGATTCCGCCGTAATAGCAGGGCCTTTCGGCCAGTAGGGCAGATTGTTTGTGTCGACAGGAAGTAAAAGGCGCTCCCGGGCTGCCTGTCCCACTTCGCTTAAGGGCTCGTCGTCAGGGGCTGCAGATACAGGAAAAGAGGCCTGCATCAAAACAGATACAGACAATAAAGCGGTAATAATATATAAAAAAAAATGTTTTTTCTTTTGAAAATTCATAGAAGAGTCTGTTCTCCGTCATCGTATCATTGAAACTAAAAACCGGTATTTTCCATCCGGACAGACTTCCGGCTGCATATAAATAACGGCATTAGATCATGAATCTGCGATTCATGATCGCCATTCGCCGCTCGCCGAATGAGTGAGCTCATTCTTTGCGTTAACGCTCATTATATCATAAGCCCGGTCTTTTTTCTATAAACTTGAGATTGATTTTTCTGTGAAAAAGAGTACAATAGGGAAGAAAATTAAGTTTTTATAAATTTTTAATAAGAAGGAGAAATTTTATGCGCCTGCGAAATATCCCCGGCTCAAGAGAAGCGATCGGTGCCTGCGAATATGTGGTTCCGGAGGAGAGCGAGTGTGCCGGAAAATGGCATGAGATCTTCGGCAATGAAAATGAGATCCATACGGAGGTCGGTACGGGAAAAGGAAGGTTTTTGATGGAACTGGCCAAGGCGCATCCGGAGATCAACTATGTCGGAATCGAAAAATATTCCAGCGTACTTCTGCGCGCCGTCCAGAAAATGGAAGAGAATCCGCTTTCGAATGTCAGGTTTATCCGCATGGAGGCGGAACATATCCTGCGGTATTTTGCAAAGGGCGAGGTTGGCCGGGTCTATCTGAACTTTTCCGATCCCTGGCCTAAAGAGCGCCATGCCAAAAGACGCCTCGTATCCCGGGAATTTCTGGATCGCTACAGAATACTCTTGACGCCGCAGGGGCACCTGGAATTCAAAACCGACAATAAAGACCTGTTTGATTTCGGCGTGGAAGAAACCGAACCCGCCCGTTGGGAGATAAAAGAGATTACCTACGATCTGCATCATGATGAAAAGATGAATCAGGGCAACATTATGACAGAATATGAAGAAAGATTTTCCTCAAAGGGAAATCCGATATATAAGTACATTATCCGGCCTTGTAATTGACCGTGCGCCGCAGCTTTACTATTTTGCAGCCGGTATCTGCTTTGTGAAGGCGGATTATAAAAACAGGAGAAAAGCATGTTTATCTTATTGTTATTGATTTGGTTCATATTTAACGGAAAAATAACGCTTGAGATCACGGTACTGGGTATCATTCTCTGCGCGCTCATTTATTTTTTCATGTGCAGATTTATGGATTACAGCGTCAGAAAAGATTTTGCCCTCATACGGAAAAGCGTGTTCTTTCTATATTATATCTGGATACTGATCCTGGAGATCGTGAAAGCCAACATACAGGTCATGCATTTTGCGCTGACAGACAGGGAGGTTGTGGAACCGGTGGTTGTGGAATACCGGACCCGCCTGAAAACGGGACTCGGCCGGGTGATCCTCGCAAACTCCATCACTCTTACACCGGGGACGATCACCATATCTTTGAAAGGGGATAAACTTGTGATTCATTGTCTGGATCAGTCAATGGCGGAGGGAATGGATGATATGATATTCGAGAAATTACTGGAAAAGATGGAAAGCATAAGCGGATCTGCGGTCCCCGAAAAAGGATAAGAAAAGTTATGTAAACCCGTTGCAATGATAAATGGAGTTATGTAAACCCGCTATGCGGAAATGAGGATAAAATGGAACTGATACAAGAATATTCCGAAATTTTTCATGTGATACTGGTGATACTTGCCGTGCTTACGATATTCTGCCTGATCAGGGCGGTACAGGGACCGACGATCGCGGACCGGCTGGTTGCGGTCAACATGATGGGTACGATCGTCATGGTTATGATCGCCGTGCTTGCCCTGCTGATAAATGAGGGCTATCTGGTGGATATCTGTCTGATCTATGCGATGATCAGTTTTCTTGCGGTGGTGGTGCTGACAAAGGTATATACCGGTGTATATATTGAATACAGAAAGCGCCTTGAGGAAAAGAAGAAGGCAAAAGAGCAGGAATGGCGGAAAGGGTGATCGGATGTTTGAATGGATAAGGTTTATATTAGGCACAGGGCTTTTATGTATCGGTGTGGCAACCTTTATACTGGAAGTATTCGGCGTATTCAAATTCCGGTATGTGCTGAACCGGATGCATGCGGCGGCAATGGGTGATACCATGGGGATCGGCGCTTCTCTGGCGGGACTGATGATCCTGTTCGGTTTTCAGTTTGTGACGCTGAAGCTGGCGCTCGTGCTTATCTTTCTGTGGTGTGCGTCCCCGGTTTCATCTCATCTGATCTCCAGACTGGAATATATCACGAATGAGAAGCTTGAGAAATATTGTGAAGTGAGGTCAGAGGATCAAAACAGGCGGATATCCGGACAGGAGGACTGAAGATGCAGATTTTTCAATACATTTTACTTATATTTTTGGTGGTCTGCGCCATAGCGGTGAGTTTTTCCAAACGACTGTTAAACTCTATTTTGATATTTATGTCATACAGCCTGATCATGTCCATCATCTGGATCTTACTGGAATCTCCGGACCTTGCGATCACGGAAGCGGCTGTCGGCGCAGGGGTTACGAGTGTGCTGTTTTTTGCGACGCTGAAAAAGATCCACGCCATGAGGGAGGAGGACGAAGAAAAAGATGAGTAGACTGATTCCCGAGGAGGAATACGGAAAAAAGCCGGCGGGTGCTTTCAGGCAGTGGATGAGCGGTATAAGGGACCCTTATCTGGGAAATGTGGAGGTAAAGGCGCGGGCAGGGCAGGATGAGAATGAGGAACTGCTGAAGGAACATCAGGAGGAAGTAGTCAGTGTGATCCGGAAGGTTCACGATGTTGCGAATAACAGCCAGTATATATTGTTCCGGAAGTTCTATAAGGCGGCGGCGCTGATCTGTTGTCTGACGCTGACAGTGATGCTGCTTGTCACGGTGGCTTACCTTCCGCCGGTGGGCAGTGCGGATAATCCGGCACACAATGAGGTGGCTGCAAAGTATATCGAGGACGGCCTGCAGGATACCGGTGCGGTGAATATTGTGACGGGTATGATTCTGGATTACCGTGCCTTTGATACCTTTGGAGAATCCAATGTCCTGTTTATTGCGACATGTACCGTGCTGATCCTGATGCGGAATGATAAAAAGAAGGGGAAAGGCAGCGCGGAAGAGGAGGAACACAGGGACAGCTTTTATGAGCCGAAAGCCGATAAGATACTGCAGACAGCGGCGCTGATTCTGGTGCCCTTTATCATATTATTCGGGATTTATGTGATCCTGAACGGACATCTTTCGCCCGGGGGCGGCTTTTCCGGCGGCGCGATTATCGGCGCAGGGCTGATTCTGTATCTGAATGCCTTCGGCTTCGAGAAGACAGAACGGTTTTTTACGGCAAAGACCTACAAATGGGTGAGTTTCTCCGCGCTCAGCTTTTACTGTATTGCAAAAAGTTATTCTTTTTATACGGGAGCGCACCATCTTGAGAGCGGGATTCCGCTGGGGACAGCGGGCAATATTTTAAGCAGCGGTCTGATCCTGCCGCTGAATATCTGTGTCGGGCTGGTGGTGGCGTGTACGATGTACGCTTTCTTTGCATTGTTCCGTAAGGGAGGATTTTAGATATGCTTGAGACAAATTTTCTGGTAAATTACGGGGAGGAAGTGGCGATCCTGCTGTTCGGCATCGGCTTTGCAAACCTGCTGGTTCAAAAAAACCTGATCAAGAAGATCATCGGTTTGAATATCATGGACACGGCGGTTTATCTGTTTCTGGCGGAGAAGGGATATATTACCGGCAGAGCGGCGCCGATCGTCGTAAGCGGCGTGCAGGAGGTGGAGGCTTACATCAATCCGATCCCCAGCGGGCTTGTGCTGACGGGAATTGTGGTATCCGTTTCGGTGACGGCGCTGATGCTCTCGCTCACCGTGCGACTGTATCAGCGGTACCATACGCTGGATCTGGATGAGATATCCGTGCAGCTCAGGAAGGAGGGGCTTTGATGGATTTTATACAGAATGTGCCCTTTTTCTCGATCATGATATCCATGTTCTCAGGAATCGTCTCTTCGATCCTCTCCGAAAAATGGGCGAAGCGGTTAAATACGGCGGTGATCCTTGCGGTGGGCGTGATGTCCGGCGCGCTGCTCATCTGGCTTTGCCGTACAGGATGCGGCAGTTATATTTTTATGATGGGGCATTTTCCGGCGCCCTGGGGCAATGAGATCCGCGCAGGCGTACTGGAGGCGGGGATGGCGATGTTTTTCTCCATCGTGATGCTGCTTTCCATGACCGGCGGCAGGAAAAAACTCTTTGATGAGGTGGAGTACTCCAAGCATAATATCTACTATATTCTGGTGGATATGATGCTCAGTTCCCTGCTGGCGCTGATCTATACAAACGACCTTTTTACGGCTTATGTTTTCGTGGAGATCAACACGATCGCGGCATGCGGCCTGATCATGATCAGACAGAACGGCAGAACCATTGAGGCGGCTGTCCGCTATATGATCATGAGCCTTTTGGGCTCCGGCCTTCTGCTGATGGGAATATGTATGTTGTATGACCTGACCGGGCATCTTCTGATGAGCAATATCCAGCAGGCGATGGCGGATATCATGGCAAATGGCACATACCGTATACCGATGCTGGTGACGGTGGGTATCATGACCATCGGGCTTGCGATCAAGAGCGCCCTGTTTCCATGCCATGCATGGCTGCCGGACGCCTACGGCTATGCCACGGTTTCTTCGGCGGCGATGCTCTCTTCTCTGGTATCGAAAGGTTACATCTTTCTGTTGATCAAGATATTTTACAGGGTGATCGGGCTGGACATCATATACAGCAGCCATATTATCGGTATTCTTTTTATATTCGGGCTGTGCGGCATGCTTTTCGGTTCCTTCAGCGCGATCGGGGAGAAAGACATCAGAAGAATGATCGCTTTTTCCTCGGTGGCGCAGATCGGTTATATTTATATGGGCTTCGGACTTGGGACGCAGGAAGGCATGGTGGCGAGCGTTTATCATATTCTTGTGCATGCGGCGACGAAGTCCCTGCTTTTTATCAGTGCCATCGGGCTGACGGAGGTGTCCGGCGGCAGCAGGAGCTTCTTTGCACTGAACGGTTCCGGTTACCGCAACAGGATCGCGGGTGTGGGCTTTGCGGTGGGTTCGCTGTCCATGGTGGGCATACCGAGCTTTTCCGGCTTTGTAAGTAAACTCCTGTTCGCAAAGGCGGCGATCATCAATCCGACCTGGAAGATGTTTCCGACAGTCATTGTGCTTGCAATCAGCACGATCCTGAATGCGATTTATTTTTTAAAGACAGTGATCCGCATTTATACGCCGGAGAGCGCATTGGTGGAAGAGGAGAAGGGGTATTACGGTATCCGTTGGAATCAGCAGAGGCTGTATACGGTGACGATCATTCTGTTTGTGATCCTGAATCTGATTCTGGGCATGAATTCCCAGCCCGTCATTCATTTGATAGAGACAGGACTTGCGAATTTTGCATAGCAGGGAGAGAAGGATGTTTTGTCTTGCAAATATTGTGCCTGCGCAATGCGTACCAAATATGTATAAAAGCTTGCAGGTTATGGAAAGGACATGGTTATCGGAAGTATGAATGATGCAATTATAATGTTGGCGGCGATATGTTTCCCTATATTATTCGGAGCGGTTATCCTGCTGATGCCGGAGTTTTCTTCGAGAAACCGTCTGCTCGGAGCGGTGGGGACGGGGCTTTTAGTCACCGGTATTCTGGCGCTTCTTACGCTGGGAAGCGGGGAAGCGGGGATATGCCTGTTTTCTCTGGGGGAAAAGCTGGAGATATTTTTCCGGCTGGATAACCTGGGACGCATTTTCATTGTGATCGTGACGATCATATGGATTCTGGCAGGCTTTTATTCCTTTGAATATATGAAGCATGAAAAGGAAGAGAAGCGGTATTTCGGCTTTTACCTGATGACCTTCGGCGTGCTGCTGGCACTGGATCTTGCGGGAAATATTGTAACATATTATCTGTTCTATGAGATGATGACATTATTGTCCGTGCCACTTGTGCTGCATTCCAAAACGAGGGAAGCGCTGATGGGCGGCCTGAAATATCTGTTCTATTCCCTCTGCGGCGCGTATATGGTGCTGATGGGATTGTTTTTTCTGAACAGATACGCGACAACGCTGACCTTTACGGCAGGCGGCACGCTGAACGGGGAACTGACGGCAGGCAATGAGAAGGTGCTGCTTGTCGTGGTGTTCTTTATGATACTGGGGTTTGGTGTAAAAGCGGGTATGTTCCCGATGCATGCATGGCTGCCGACGGCGCATCCGGTGGCGCCTGCGCCGGCAAGTTCGGTTCTCTCGGGCCTGATCGTAAAGGCGGGCGTACTCGGGGTTATCCGTACAGTATATTTTTTATTCGGAGAATCTTTTATCAGAGGAACCTGGGTGCAGACAGCATGGATGACGCTGAGCCTGATCACTGTTTTTATGGGTTCCATGCTGGCGTATCGGGAAAAGATCATGAAAAAAAGGCTTGCCTACTCCACGGTCAGTCAGCTTTCCTATATCCTGTTCGGGCTTGCCCTGCTGCAGGGCGAGGCGATGACGGGAGCGCTGCTCCATGTGGTGTTCCATGCCTTTATCAAATCCGCACTGTTTTTATCCGCCGGTGCGATCATTTATAAGACAGGCAGAACAAACGTAGACGATATGACGGGAATCGGAAAGGAAATGCCGGTTACGATATGGTGTTATACCTTTGCGTCACTGGCGCTGATCGGTATCCCGCCCGCCAGCGGCTTTATCAGCAAATGGTATCTGGCGGAAGGCGCTCTTTCTTCCGGAACGGGAATCTTTACATGGCTGGGGCCTGTAGTCCTTCTGGTCTCTGCCCTTTTGACGGCGGGTTATCTGCTTCCGATCACTATAAAGGGTTTCCTTCCGGGCGCGGATTTCGACTACGGCAGCCTGCAGAAAAGAGAGCCGAATCTCTGGATGGTCATTCCGCTGATCGTGCTCGCGCTGCTTTCCGTAGTACTCGGCATTTTCCCGAATCCGCTGACAGAGTATATCCGGACGATCGTAAGTACGGTGCTGTAAAAATAAGTGTTTACCGGACATATCGTATAGCTTAATGATGAAATGAACATGGCGGCAAAATGCAGCAGGCCTGCTTTTTACCGCATTTGGAGAAATAACATGAGCGAATATTGGATTTTAGCAGCCATACTGCTCCCGATCTTCGGAGGGGTACTGACCTTGCTCATTCCTTTTAAAAACAGAAAAATAATGATGTGCTATCTGGAGATTGTCATGCTGACAACTTCCGCCATCGTGTGGAAGCTGATTCTGAACGGAACAACAGAAGTATTTCATATTATCCATTTTGTGGAGGATCTGTCGATCTCCTTTAAGATCGACAGCATATCTATGATCTTTGCCGGGCTTGTATCTCTGCTCTGGCCGTTGGCGGTGCTGTATTCTTTTGAGTATATGGAGCATGAAGAGCGGGAAAAGATCTTTTTTATGTTTTACAGTATCACTTACGGTATCACACTGGGCATTGCCTTTGCTTCGGATCTGTTGTCCATGTATTTCTTTTATGAGCTTTTGACGCTCTCTACAGTGCCGCTTGTGCTGCATACGCTGAAAAGAGAGGCGGTTCTTGCCTCGAGAAAGTATCTGTATTACTCGATCGGCGGAGCGGCTTTTGCGATGATCGGGCTGGTGTTTGTGATCATTTACGGTGTGACCTGTGAGTTTCAGCTTGGGGGCGTACTGGATATGGCGCTGATCGGAGAGCGCAAAAATCTGCTGCTCTGGGTGTACCTGCTTGCTTTTATGGGTTTTGGAGTCAAGGCGGCGATCTGGCCTATGGGTTCCTGGCTGCCGGATGCCGGTGTAGCGCCGACGCCTGTGACGGCACTGCTGCATGCAGTGGCGGTGGTGAAAGCAGGCGTTTTTGCGATGATCAGGCTGACTTATTACAGTTTCGGGCCTTCTTTCCTGCGGGGAACCTGGGTACAGAATGTGGTGATGGGATTTGCGATGTTTACGATTCTCTACGGCTGCAGCATGGCGGTGAAGGAGACGCATTTAAAACGGCGTCTCGCTTATTCCACGATAAGTAACCTGTCTTATATTATTTTCGGCATTACGCTGATGACGCCGCTGGGCCTGGCAGGAGCGCTCTGCCATCTGATCTGTCATGCGGTGATGAAGATCAATGCCTTCTTCTGTGCAGGTGCCTTCATGCAGAAGACGGGAAAGAGTTATATCTATGAAATGGATGGTGTGGGGCGAAAGATGCCGATCGTGTTCGGGTGTTTTACCGTATCTGCGCTCGGGCTGATGGGTGTGCCGGGGCTTGCCGGTTTTATCAGCAAATGGAATCTGGCATCCGCCGCAGTGGAGAGCATGAATGTGCAGGCATATTTTGGTATCGGATGTCTGCTGGCATCCGCTCTTCTGACGGCGATCTATATGATGAATACCGTGATCCATGCCTTTTTCCCGGGAAAGGATTTTAACTATGGCACACTTGCGGGCGTGACAGATCCAAGCTGGAAGATGTGCCTGCCGCTTCTTGTATTTTCGATAAGCGTCGCGGTGTTGGGGATCTTTTCGGGACCGCTGGTCCATTTTCTGCGGGAGGCAGCCGGGGTTTAGCAGATAGGCGGGATATCGGGTGTCTGATATCGGATATTTTCAGGTTTTGATGGTGAACGGAGGGATACGGGATGCTGTTTACAGCGATAGAGATACAAAGTAGCCTGAGAGGTTGCATGATAGAGCACAGAGTAGTCTGAGAGTTGCATGATAGGGTACAGAGTAGTCTGAGAGGTTGCATGATAGAGTACAAAGTAGTCTGAGAGGTTGCATGATAGAGTACAGAGTAGTCTGATAGATTACATGATAGAGCAGCAG
This sequence comes from Lachnospiraceae bacterium, assembly GCA_910573755.1. GTDB lineage: Bacteria > Bacillota > Clostridia > Lachnospirales > Lachnospiraceae > 1XD8-76. Next base: position 272,035 of record CAJTBO010000003.1, read on the forward strand.
GCGGGAGGCGTTTTATGGACAGCTTAATATACGGCCTTGTTTTTCTGCCGGTGGCAGGAGCGGCGGTTTCCTTTACTATCGGGAAAAAGTATAAAAAGTACAGGGATTATTTTGTCGGAACCGTGGCGGTTCTGGAATTTGTGCTGGCGGGTTTTCTGCTGTACCGGCATATGACAGATGTGTCATATACGGGAGTCACAGAACTTTCAGGCGTGTGCGGCATGGGGCTTACCTTTACGGTGGATGGATTCAGAACGGTTTATGTCTGTATTGCAGCGTTTATGTGGATGTGCACTTCATTGTTTTCCGCGGAATATTTTGCGCATTACAGGAACAGAAACCGTTACTATATGTTTCAGCTGATCACGCTGGGGGCGACCGAAGCGATCTTTCTGTCGGCGGATCTGTATACGACTTTTGTATTTTTTGAGGTGATGTCCTTTGCTTCCTATGTCTGGGTGGCGCAGGATGAAAGAAGAGAATCCCTCAGGGCGGCTGCCACATATCTGGCGGTGGCAGTGATCGGGGGCCTGGTGATGCTGATGGGGCTGTTTCTTTTATATCATCAGGCGGGAACACTGGAGATTGATAAGCTTTATGAAGCCTGCCGGGGGAGGAATGTGTATCCGGCGGCGCTGTGTATGCTGTTTGGTTTCGGCGCAAAGGCGGGGGTATTTCCTCTGCATATCTGGCTGCCCAAAGCGCATCCCGTGGCGCCGGCGCCTGCCAGTGCGCTGCTCTCCGGAATTTTGACAAAAACCGGTATATTCGGCGTTCTTGTGATAAGCTGTAAGATCTTTCTGCATGACGGAATATGGGGGACCTTCATCCTGATACTGGGTGTGCTGACCATGGTGATCGGCGCGGTATTGGCATTGTTTTCTATTGATTTTAAACGGACGCTTGCCTGCTCCTCGGTTTCCCAGATCGGATTTATCATGGTGGGAATCGGTATGCAGGGATTGCTTGGCAGGGAAAACAGACTGGCGGTGCGGGGAAGCTTTCTCCATATGGTGAACCACTCCCTGTTTAAGCTGGTGCTGTTTATGGCGGCGGGCGTTATCTATATGAACCTGCACAAGCTGGATTTAAATGAGATCCGGGGCTTTGGAAGAAAGAAACCGCTGCTCGCCTTTATTTACCTGATGGGGGCGCTGGGTATCGGCGGCATGCCGTTCTTTAGCGGTTATATCAGCAAGACGCTGCTGCATGAAAGCATTGTGGAGTACACGGAGATACTGGCGGAAAATCCGGGAGAAGCGGTTTTCTTTTCCGCAGGAAGCATGAAAGCGATAGAATGGGTATTTCTGATCAGCGGCGGGCTGACGGTCGCCTACATGACAAAGCTGTTTATCGCAGTCTTTGTAGAGAAGAATGAAGATGCGGCATTGCAGGAGAAATACGATGCGCAGACAGATTATATGAATGGCATTAGCAGGGCTGTCTTGCTGGCTGCAAGCCTGCTGTTTCCGGCTATGGGCATGCTCTCCGGAGCGACAATGGATAGGCTGGCGGATCTGGGGCAGGGTTTTATGGGGCTTGAGGCGTCAGGGGAAAAGACGGCATATTTCAGTTTTGGCAATTTAAAGGGCGGTTTGACTTCCATTGCCATCGGCGCGCTGCTCTATATTCTGGCGGGCAGGCTGTGGATGATGAAAAAGAAGGAGAATGGCAGCAGGATTTATCTGAACAGGTGGCCGGGGCTTCTGGATCTGGAAGAGTATCTTTACAGACCCGTTCTGCTTGTGATACTGCCGACGCTCTGCGGGGGCATCTTTGGTATTCTGGATAAGATGACGGATACACTGTCGAAATTTTTGATAAAGACAGGGTCTGTTGCGGCGGGGCTTCTTGACACGCTGGTGGATGCCGTTGTGGTGCTTTTAAGAAAAACGATCTACAGAGACCGCACGAAGATGGGCGAACTGAAAGAGGGAAACGCTCTGACTTATATGATAGGGAGTGCGGCAAATGCCGTATGCAGGATTTTAAATCATACTTTATGGAAAAAGCATCCGAAGGAAACAGACTATAAACACAAAATGGCGCTTGATTACTGGAGTATGAGGGAAACGATCTATATGATCACAAGGAGTCTTTCCTACGGGTTGATCATATTCTCCATCGGGCTTTGTGCGACATTGATCTACTTATTGGTAGGGGCGGTAAAATAGCATATACGAGCCATATCCGGACGGAGCAAACTGTGGTTTTGACGGTTTTTATCCTGTTTCTGATAACAAATTCGCGGTGATCGATGTGGATAAGGACGGAAAAAGGGAATTGATTCTTTGTATTACAACGACATCCATGGCGGGTATGCGGGAGGTGGTGTATGATTATGATGAAAAAGCGGATGTTCTGCGGGAAGAATATAATGGAAACCCCTATCCTGAAGAGATCGATCGGGAAAAGAGCGGTATTGTATATTTTGTAATGGAAGGGGATAATTACGATTTTTCCGCCACAGAACCGATCTGCAAAAGCGATTACGAGAAATGGCGGAAAGATCAGGGACTGGAGAGTACAAAAACAGAGATATTGTTTCAGGCATTGACAGCAGAAAATATAGGGAAGATCTGACAGGGGGATAAACATAAACCTGGTTTGAGGCGATGTGATGTAACGCAAAAGAAAATGCTTGTCGCAGGTAACAGGTTTGGATATAATAGATTAGGCATAAGTCATCACTAAAATGAAAAAGAGGTAGCCATGAAAAAACTTCTGCTCATCTATAATCCCGTATCCGGCATGACAAAGACCAGACTCAGTCTGGCAAAGGCGATCGAATTTTATGACAGCCGGGATTATCTTGTCACGGTCTGTCTGGTAAACCGGCTCGAGGATTATGCAAAAGACATCGATTTTAAATCCTATGATCTTCTTGTATGCAGCGGCGGGGACGGAACATTAAATATAACGGTTTCTTTTCTGATCCGGAAAAATCTGCCGGTACAGATCGCCTATATCCCGTCCGGTTCTACCAACGATTTTGCCTACAGTCTCGGGCTTTCCGGCGATGTGGATATGCTGCTGGAAAATACGGTGAAAGGCGCGCCGAGATGGATTGACATAGGGCGCTTTAACGCTTCCCGGTATTTTTTGTATGTGGCAGCTTTCGGGCTTTTCACGAAAGTTTCTTATACTACATCTCAGAAGGCGAAAAACCTGCTTGGTCATGCGGCGTATATTTTGGAAGGAATAAAAAGCATAGGCGATTTAAAAAGCTATCATATGACCGCGGAGATAGAAGAGGAAACAATAGAAGGCGATTTTATACTGGGGATGGTCACAAATTCCCTGTCTATCGGAGGGTTTAAAAATATTCTGCCATCCGATACCTCTTTAGATGACGGGCTGTTCGAGGTAGTATTTGTGAAGGTGCCAAAGAGCCTTGCGGCGTTAAATGAAATCGGGCTTTCCTTGTTAAGTGATAAGCCGGAGGATAATCAGCATATTTTTTATAAAAAGACGTCGAAACTGATTTTGCGCTCGGAAGAAAAAATTGCCTGGGCGCTGGATGGAGAATTTGGCGGAGAAGAGAATGTGGTGAGGATCGAAAACAGGAAAAAGCTGCTGTCGATCATCTGTTAGAAAAAAACATACTGTAAAGCGGTAAATATTTTGACGAAATTACGGCTTTGCAGTATGTTCTTTTTTGTTTTTTCTTATCCGGCAGAAATTTTATACGTCAGGAACAACACCGCCCTCCTGCGGAAGCTGCGTTTCAGGGATAACGACAGACCCATCGTCCGGGGGGAGCTGTGTTTCGGGAATGGCAGATCCGCCGTCCGGTGTATACTGTGTATCAGGAGCAGGCGTTCCGGTTTCTGAAGGCGGCTGTATATCAGAAGGCAGCATGCCGTTTTCCGGCAGCAGCGGTATCTCTGGCTCCGGTTTCGGAGCGGCAGAGGGGCTTGATACCTTATCACCGGAAAGGTTAGTGGCATAGGCCTGTTCCGTTCCGCTCAGATGATAACACAAAACAGGAATACCCTGCTCTATATTTTCAAAGATCGTTTCCGCCACGGCAGGAGGAAGATTGATGCAGCCGTGGGAACCGTTTGATTTATAGATGGAACCGCCATAAGTAGAACGCCAGGTGCTGTCATGCATACCGATATTTCCGTTAAAAGGCATCCAGTAGGAAACCGGTGTCCTGTAGTTCTGGCCTTTTAAAGTGGCGTTGCGTTCTTTGTATGTAATAGAGTAAGCGCCGCCCGGCGTATCGTTTCCCCTGGAGGGATTGCCCGATACAAAATCGGATTCTATGACCAGTTCTCCGTCTTTATAATAAAACAGATGCTGGGCGGTAAGGTTGATCTCCACATAGGTATCGCCATAGTCAGGGCCGTCATGGCTTGCGGCTTCCATGATATACGCCGGTTCCTTTGTGACGCTTTTTCCCTCGCGGAGTATCGCCATCAGTGCATTGCCTTCGGCTTCTTTATCGATCATCCAGCCGTAAAAACCGTTTTTGATTGTGACAGTCTCGCCGTAGGAGGTCTCCAGCGTTTTTGGGGAGTAGGCGGTATTGTATTTTTTTGCAAGTTCTTTTACATATTGGGTTACGGCTTCTCTGTCGATGGTTCTTCTTCCGCTTTCGCTCACGGAGATCCATTCGGAGATCATGCCGCTGTCTATTACTTCGGTCTGGCTGCCGAACTGATATGTGACAGTCATGTCAGAATAGGACTGCAGCAGGGCGAACTGCTTTTGCAAAGCGGGATCTTCCGAAGATATTTTGGGCGCCTTATAAATGCCTGCATCCGCAAGAGAAAGGCTGCCGCTCAGATTACGGACGGCTTCCGATACCGCATCAAGCAGTGCATCTGCCAGGATCTCACTGCCTGCGGTTTCCGGTACGATCTGATATCCGGTATCTTTCTCATAGGCAATATAGGCATTTTTCGGGGCAGTCCATTTACCCTTATCCATACAGGAGAGGGAATCCACTGCTGTGCGGAGTTTTTCTTCGTCATAATCGATGCACAGAGAATATTTTTTATCATAGAAGGCTTCCGCTCCCCAGGCAAACATATTCTGACTGTCCAGTATCGCCTGCAGAGCGGTATCGTCCGCCACATAGAGTCCGATATCACCGCCGGGTATATATTCCACATTTTCGTCTTTCTCCACTAAAGTCAGTATGTACTCTCCGGCAGCAGCGCTTACGGCCTGCTGTGCTTCGGCGGGGCTTAACCCTGAAACATTGATGCCGTTAACAATGGTGCCGGGAAAGAAAACTTTCTGATAGGCAGAGCCGATCAGAAGATACAGACCCGCCGTCAGACCGAAAACAACACCCAGTGTAACATATAATCGGAATCGTTTTGTTTCAGGCGATCCGGTTTTTGAAGTTTGTTTCTGTTGTTTGTCTGCTGTTTTCTTTTTTTGCTGCATAGTATAGAAGCGCCTTCTTTCTGTGAATATATTGTGATTCCTAATTATATGATGTTATCGGCATGAAAAGGTTTTGTCTTTACGGAAATCCGCGATGGAAAATCAAGGAACCGGATAAGAGCAGAAAGGCAGCAGAAATGCTGTCTTCTGCTGCCGTAATATTATCTGCTTTTCTTCAGGTAAATTGTAGCTTAGGGTGTTTCCACAACCTTCTTAAACATAGATTTGTCAATACCGCATACAGGGCATACCCAGTTGTCCGGCAGATCGGTAAAAGCCGTACCGGGAGCTATACCATGTTCAGGATCGCCTTTCTCGGGATCGTAAGTGTAACCGCAGGGATTGCAAAAATATTTGTCCATAATGATTTCTCCTTGTCTTTTGTATTTTATTATCTGTCCTGAAAGATTATGACAGATAATTTTACATTATATATGCTGTATCGGACCGGTTTGCAGATTAACCGAAATATCTCTCTAACAGACCTTTGAATGCTTTGCCGTGGCGAGCCTCATCTCTTGCCATCTCATGAACGGTATCATGGATTGCATCAAGGTTAGCGGCTTTTGCTCTCTTGGCAAGGTCAAACTTACCTGCTGTAGCGCCGTTTTCAGCCTCCACTCTCATCTCAAGATTCTTCTTGGTAGAATCTGTTACAACTTCACCGAGCAGTTCCGCGAATTTAGCGGCATGTTCAGCCTCTTCATAAGCAGCTTTTTCCCAGTAGAGGCCGATTTCAGGATACCCTTCTCTGTGGGCAACCCTTGCCATAGCGAGGTACATACCAACTTCGGAGCACTCACCGTTGAAGTTTGCTCTTAAATCTTCCAGGATATCCTCGGAAACACCCTTCGCTACGCCTACAACATGTTCTGCCGCCCATGACATTTCACCGCTCTGAGCCGTAAACTTTTCGGCGGGAGCATTACACTGGGGGCACTTCTCGGGGGGCTGATCTCCCTCGTGAACATAACCGCATACCTGACATACAAATTTCATTGTTTTTTCTCCTTTTCTCTTTACATGATTTTGTTATTTAAACCGGAAAAGCATCCGGCTATAAACCTTTAGAAAACGGGTAGAACCTCAATTTGCAGAGGTTTCCGTCTTTTTGCAGCAATTACCGCATATACCATAAAAATAGGTAATATGCCCAGCTATCTGTCCGTCAAAATTAACTCCGGCAATATCTTTTATTGTATCGATATTTTCCATTTGCAGATCAATCACACTGCCGCATTCTTTACAGATGAAATGATAGTGCGGAAAAGTTTTCGCATCAAAATGATCTACACCATCCCCCACGTTCAGTTTCTGGATTTCGCCCAGATCTGTGAGGAGCTGGAGATTTCGGTAAACAGTGCCGAGGCTGATGTTGGGAAAAGTTTCCCGCACATCCATATAGACCATATCTGCCGTAGGATGATCATATCTATTTATAAGGCATTCTTTGATTACCTCTCTCTGCCTGCTGTATTTCAGTGCCATAAAGTCTCCTTGTTAAAAATAGGAATGATTACTATTTTAATATAACATAATTTTTTGACTTGTCAACACCCACCATCTATTTTTATATTTTTTTAAGAAGATTATTCTTCTCTTTTTACAAAAGGATGGTGAGATTGTGTTATAATACCCACTAAGAAAAAAGGTTCGGATACTATGAAATCCGGAAAGGGCGTATGAAACTAAAAACAAGACTGTTAATTGCATTTCTGGTTATGATATTTGTACCGCTGACTCTTACGGCTGTGGCTTTCTGGAGCATTGGAAAAGCGATCAAGGGGCAGGGGATACAGTTTCCGATGGATCCGGAGATGTATATTTATTTCAATGACCTGATCGAGCCGAATTTTTTTGTGTCCATGTCAGTGGCGATAGCGGTCATTCTTGTATTTACAGCGCTGGTACTGAGCATATGGATCTATTCAAGCGTATTTAATCCGGTACAGGAACTGAATATCGCCATGAAGAATATAGCGGAGGGAAATCTGGATTATCAGGTGCCGACGCCGGAACACAGACAGAAGGGCGAGATGGCGGAACTTGCGATCAATTATGAAGACATGCGTCTGCGCCTGAAAGAGTCGACGGAGGAAAAACTGCAGCGTGAAAATCAGAACAAGGAACTGATCTCCAATATTTCACACGATCTGAAGACTCCCATTACCGCGATCAAAGGCTATGTGGAAGGTATCATGGACGGTATCGCCAATACGCCGGAAAAGATGGATAAATATATCAGAACGATCTATAATAAGGCAAACGATATGGATCGGCTGATCAACGAATTATCACTTTATTCGGGAATCGATTCAAACAGGATTCCCTATAATTTTCACAGGCTGAATGTGGCGGATTATTTTCAGGATTGTCTGGAGGAAGTCGGGCTGGATCTGGAATCGGAAGATATTGAACTGAGTTATTCCAATCTGGTGACCCCTGAGACAATGGTAATCGCCGATCCGGAGCAGCTGAAACGGGTTATTAATAATATTATCAGCAACAGTGTCAAATATCAGGATAAAAAACCGGGTATGATCGATATCCGTATTCTGGATGAAATAGATTCGATCCGCATTGAGATAGAAGATAACGGAAGGGGTATCGCGCAGAGGGATCTGCCGAAGATATTTGAACGTTTCTACCGGACGGATGCTTCCCGTAATTCCACAAAGGGCGGCAGCGGTATCGGGCTTTCCATCGTTAAAAAGATTGTGGAAGACCATGGAGGATATATCTGGGCTACCAGCAGAGAGGGCGAAGGAACCTGTATGCATATCGTGCTGAGAAAATATGAAGAAGTGAAGCAGGAGACGAAGAGTTACGATGTGGACGCGGATGCGCCGGAAGGCGGACGTAAAAGAGGACAGATGAAAAAGGACGAAAGTGAACGGATAAAATAAGAAAATCCTTCGGAACAGAGATTTGCAAATCTTGAGTATTGATTTTTTAGAAAGGCAGGAAAGTTGCTATGAGCAGAATTTTGATCATTGAAGATGAAGAAGCGATTGCTGATCTGGAAAAAGATTACCTTGAGCTGAGTGATTTTCAGGTGCATATTGAAAACAGCGGGGATACCGGGCTGGCGGCGGCGCTGGCAGAGGAGTTTGATCTTGTTATACTGGATCTGATGCTTCCCGGTATGGATGGTTTTGATGTATGTAAAAAGATACGTGAAAAGAAAAATATCCCTATACTGATGGTATCCGCGAAAAAAGACGATATCGATAAAATACGGGGGCTGGGCCTGGGTGCGGATGACTATATGACAAAGCCCTTCAGCCCAAGTGAGCTGGTTGCACGGGTAAAAGCGCATATGGCGCGCTACGACAGGCTGGTCGGCTCTGCGCAGAAGAGCAATGATATTGTGGAGATCCGGGGGATCAAGATCGACAAGACCGCCCGCCGGGTGTGGATAGACGGAGAAGAAAAAACATTTACCACAAAGGAATTTGACCTGCTCACGTTCCTCGCGGAAAACCCAAACCATGTTTATACAAAGGAGGAACTGTTCCGGGAAATCTGGGATATGGATTCCATCGGGGATATTGCGACAGTTACGGTGCATATTAAAAAAATCCGTGAGAAAATTGAATTCGACACCTCGAAGCCGCAGTATATTGAGACAATCTGGGGGGTAGGGTATCGGTTTAAAGTATAAGAGATAAGGGCATGCAGTGCATGCCCTTAAATTTCAATATAAAGTTTATTGTATGTCAAATGAAAACATTCATTTGGTTATTTTTTCAATAACGCAGGAATGTTTTTTGGTTTTTACATTATAAGCTACACCTACCAAAAGGATATCTCCCTTATAGCTGGAAAGAGCTGCCGGATAATTTTTTTCTTTCATTTGCTGAAGTGCCGCATTTTCCGTTTTATTCCATTTCAGCTCAACAATGATAGGCGGATGGTTTGTTTCACGTCTGGGCCAGAATATGATATCCGCATATCCTTTTCCGGCGGGTAATTCCTCCATCCTTGTATAATGATCTATACTGCTTAGGTAAGCTGTTTTGATTATGCTTCGAAGTGCCTGTTCATTATTATAGAAATCAATTGCTGTTTCTTCATTATGAATATCGCCAATGATTTCCGCAGCTCTTTCTCCGTCTGCAGACCATGTGGCAGAAAGCAGGGCATCAGATCTTATCACAGCTTTCATCAGTTCTTTTCGGTTTCCATTTCTGATTGCTCTTATGAATTCTTCTTTTATTTCCGTATTGGGAATGCAGACGGTTTGATTTTTTTCATCATATGCAAGGTAACCCAGATGGATCAGTAATGTAAGAACATCATCCCGGCTTTTCATGGAAGTCATATCGTTTTGAAAGGAACCAGTATCTACCTTACAAGTGTTTTCTCCCAGCATATTGATGATCGTATCTTTTAATCCGTCAAAATTCATGTCGATGTAATCCCGCAACGCTTCATAAGTTTCTGTCTTAGTCCAGTAATTACTGTACTTATTCCTTAAAATAGATTCCATCACGGATTTGGGATTATAAATATGAACATCTCCGACACAATATCCGTCATACCATTTTTTCATCGCTTGAAAATCCATATGATATTTTTTACATAATGTGCACACTTCTTCTTCTGTGAAACCGATATAAGTCTGCAATGGTCTGGGTTCCACCATGCTGTATTCATAAAAATCACTGACTGCTGATTCGTGACCATATTTCTTGATAGGCAGGATGCCTGTCATATAAACCCCTGCGAACAGACGATCTGTCAGACTGCTCTTAAAAAGAGAGCGAAGCAACATTATATATCGATCCAAAAGCGCATCCTGTCCCTTGCACTCCCGAAACAAGGCATCCCATTCGTCTATGATCAAAATCATCTTGTTTTCTGTAAACTCATTGATCCTCCTTAAAGCATCAATCAAGTTATGCTGACCGGAAGCGACCGGATAACTTTCCGCAAGGTCTTCAATGATTGCTGCTTCCATGCGATCCACCAATTGTTGATTTTGCTGCATAGTAGAAAGAAACAATGTAATATCCAGATATAAAACGTCATATCTGTTTAAATGATTTCTGAAAGAGATATCTTTTGCAATGGCAAGATCTTCAAATAATTCCAGTGAATCACAACTTCTGCTGTAATAGGCACACAGCATTTTTGTTGCAAAAGATTTGCCAAATCTACGCGGTCTGCTGACACAGATCAGTTTTTGCGGGGTATTCAGACATGCATTCACAAAACTGATTAATTTTGATTTGTCAACATATTCACTGTTTCTGATGGATGCAAAACCTTCGTTTCCGATATTGATATATTTTCCGGAAATTCTGTTGGGATAGCCCATATTCTGATTTTGTTTTCTTGGGTGGTAAACAAAATCGTCTGGAATCATCCACCTGCTGTTCTCCATCTTTGCGCCGGGAATCAGACCTTTCGCACATAACAGATTGACTTGCCTTTTTGAGATATTCCATTTTTTTGCGGCCTGAAGCGATGTGATATTTCCCATAAACAGATCTCCTTCCGATTTGAATATATCTATTATAGAACAAAAGTGGGAAGTGCGCAATTCCCACTTCCCACAAAATACCCGGATATATTTCATATCATAAATGTTTTAATCATTCGGCCGTTGATAAAACCGTCCGGTAAGCTGCTGTGTATTCATTGTATTAATAAAAGCGTTAGGATCGATCTGCCGGATCTTTTTGGTGATCGTCTTGATTTCATCCCTTCCCACAACGGAGTAGAGCATATTGCATTCCTGCTTTCTGTAGCATCCGATTCCCTTAAAAAGCGTAGCATCATGGTTTGTATTTTTCCGGATCTGCTCATAGATTTCATCCGGCTTGGAGGTGATAATGAGCAGCGTCTGTTTCTGGTAACGTTTGTACAAAGAATGCAGGACCTGAGTGGATGTAAACTGGAAAATAATAGAATACAGCGCTTCGTTCCATCCAAACAGATAACCTGCGATCAGGAGGATAATACAGTTTCCGGCAAAAATGTAGTTCCAGGTTTCAATGCCGTATTTTTCGGAAAAAAAGATGGCGATAAAATCGGTGCCGCCGCTGGTGGCGTGGGCATACAAACAGAGTGAAATAGCGCAGGCATTTAAGATGCCGCCGAATACGCAGACGAGCAAAGTGTCGTTTGTCATCTGAAACCCTGATAAAATATCCGTAAAGATACCTGTAAGGACGATCATAAGACAGGAATATCCGGTAAATTTCCTGCCGATATGTTTAAAGCTGATAAAAACGGGGATGGCGTTTAAGGAAAAGTTGATCAGGGAATAAGAAAGATCAAGATTCCAGAAATGTTGTGCTATCTGCTGGATCAACAGTGTCAGTCCGCTGAAGCCGCCGGGCAGAAGATCTCCTGCCCGTACAAAGCTTTTGATGTTCATAGCCATTAAAAAGGCGGCGGCAATGATCAGCGCCGTTCTTTTTACATCATCTAAAACAGTATTCTTTTTCATAATAACTTATGCCTTTCCGCAGCCTGCCGGGTTTTTGTTTCCGTGCCGGGCGGACATTCCCGGCAGGCTTTTTGTCAATTAAAATAATTAGTCTGTATTATCTGCCTGCATGCCATGCCAGACGCATACTGGCGGGATGACAGGTTTCCGTAAGCCAGTCCACATCATTCGTGATCCAGTCCATGATCTCAAGCTGTCTGCTCTCCCAGGCGACGGTTTCCATATGTGCCTCGGGTGTCTCTTCAACTTCCATGGAAGTATCGATTTCGTCATAACCGAAGATATATCCGCCTGCACTCCAGATGCTGAAATTGCTGTCCGGGCCGGGGTCGGGAACAGTGCCCCTTTTTTCGATCAGTGCATCGTGCCGGGCTTTGTACTCTTCTTCGCAGCCGGGTTTCAATTTTGTCATAAACATTCTGTGACGGATCAATTCCTTATTTTCCCTCACTATGCCGAAATTATGATACATAAGGCGCATATTTTGTCCGGGAGTCGAGATCCAGGTAACAATATGTTCCATCTGTGTGATCAACGGGGAGATCTGTTCCTGTGCTGCTGTATACAGATCCTTTTTCTCTTCTGTCTCACAATACCCGAAGATCAGTGACCGGCAGTTCCAGATACTGAAATTCCGGATGTTGTTTTCATCCAGAAATACGACAAGTTCCTGCCAGATCTCACCGAGTTTTTTGCGGTAAAGGTTCATCTGTCCTTTTTTTACTTCCATAGCAAAGCTGTAGCGTTCCATAGAAATTCCTCCGATAGTGTTTTGTGGTCTTGTCTATTGTAACACAAAAAATTTCCGATATCTTAAATATTTATAAAATAATGAAAGATTTTTTGCAGTGAGGTTTTGCTGCGGGATGGCGGGAATATTCTGGAAGGCGATCCATAAAACTTTCCCGGGCTCTGTCTTGTAGTTAAGTATATTTTTTGGTAAGATGAGAGTCAGACAGGCGGTTGACGCAGGCCGCCGCTGCAAAGACAGAGAAAATGGCAGAGGAATGAACAATTTGAGATCAGATATTAATATTATTTATGAAGATAAAGATATCCTTGTCTGCAGAAAACCGGCAGGGCTGCCGACGCAGAGCGCCAGAGTATCCGTGCCGGATCTTGTCAGTGAACTGAAAAGTTATCTGGCAGAGAAAAACGAAAATTATCTGGCAGTGGTACACAGGCTTGACCAGCCCGTGGAAGGCCTGTTGGTTTTTGCGAAAAATAAAAAGGCGGCAAAAAATTTAAGCGAGCAGCTAAAACAGGGGGAGTTTGGAAAAGTTTATTATGCGGTGGCGTTCAATCAGCCATGTGTGCAGGAGGGGATGCTGGAAGATTATATGGTAAAAGACGGCTCCCGCGCAAAGATCGTTACGGCGGATACGCCGGGAGCCAAAAAGGCAGTGCTTCACTATAAACTGATTGCTGTAAATAAGGGCAGGGTGCTTTATGAAGTCCGGCTGGAAACGGGAAGGTTCCACCAGATCCGGGCGCAGATGGCACATGCGGGAATGCCGATTCTGGGAGATAAAAAATATGCGGACCCTGCGATTGCCATTTATTCGGAGGCGCATGGCATTAAAAACGTAGCCCTCTGCGCTTTTAAGCTGAAGCTGGTGCATCCGGGGACCGGTGAGGAAATGTTATTTGTGAGTAAACCTGCGGGAGAAATATTTAAAGATTTTAAAAAGGAGTAGGAACAGATGAGGACGGAACCGGCTGAAGAGAAAGAGTGCATGGCAAAAGAGAAAAAACGGCTGAGTGTGAAAGACGGCATGCGGCTTATCTGCAGCGCGGGCGTCTGCATTTTTCTTTTTTTTCTTGTCTGCATCTATTCTTTTTATGCCCCGGAGGGTTATATTCAGATCGCGACAAATAAATATCTGTTTTTCAGAAAGCTTTGTCTGATCACGGCAGGAGTCATGACGCCGTTTGCCGTATTATATTACATATTGCCGTCAGGTAAGAAGCAAGGGCAGAGCGTACCGGAAAAGATTTCAGTGACGGATCTGTTCATGTTTCTTTATCTGTGTCTCAATATTGTTTCTTACTATTTTACGCAATACCGGGAAGAGGCGCTGTGGGGAACGGACGGCTGGTATATGGGATTTGCCATGCAGCTTTTCTTTATAGGGATTTATTTTTTTATCTCCCGGTTTTATGACGGAAGGATAAATGTACTTCCTCTTTTAATGACGGCATCTTTTCTGGTTTTTCTGTGGGGAATCTTAAACCGGTTTTCCATCTATCCGATCGATATGCACTTTGACAGCGAGCAGTTTATCTCCAGTATGGGAAATATCAACTGGTTCTGCGGATTCTGGTCTGTATTTTTTGTGACAGGGGTAGTATTGTATGTGATCGCTTCAAAGCAGTGGATACGTATTTTATCCGGTATTTACAGTATACTTGCTCTGGGGCTTGCGGCGGTGGAGGGGAGCGATTCCGCGTTTCTCTCTATGGGAGCTGTCTTTTTCTTTCTCTTTCTCCTGTCTTTTCAAAAAACAGTTTATATGAAAAGACTGCTGGAGCTGGGAATTTTTTATTGTGCGGCATGTCAGGTGATGCGGGTTATCGTCAAGCTGGACCGGAAGAGCCTCAGTATGGACACTTCCACGATGTGGCTGATGCTGGGGAACCTGACGCTTGTGGTACTTATTGTGCTGTGCATTCTGCGGATCTTTCTGGAGAAAAAGGATAGGGAGTATAAAAAATATATTGAATTAGATAAAATGAAGGAAGCAACAGAAAGAGCATCAAAGGAGAGATCAAAAGAAATATCGAAAGAAACGGAACGATTGGAAATAAATTCTGCAAAAACATCAAAGGAAACAATATCCACAGAAAAGGAACTGATCCGGGAATGGAAATGGCTGAAATATGCAGCCATAGGAGTTACGGCAGGAGGGCTTACTGTTTTTCTGATACTCCTTATCATCAATACAAGGGCGCCGGGGAGTCTGGGCGCTTTATCAAAGCATTCCATATTTTTATTTGACGGACACTGGGGAAGCGCCCGTGGTGCTACATGGCGGGACGGACTTGCGATCTATCAGTCTTTTTCCTGGCGGGAGAGGCTTTTCGGTGTTGGGCAGGACTGTTTTGCCATTTACGGCTACAGTATACCTGAACTGTCGGCGAGACTGACGGAGGAGTGGCCGGGTTCAAGGCTGACGAACGCCCACAATGAATGTATTACACATCTGATAAATGTGGGTATTTTCGGAATGCTTGCCTTTATCGGTATTTTCTGGAGCAGCTTTCAGAGGCTTTTGGAGAAGGCGAAAAGGGAGCCGTTGTGTTATGTGTTTGCGGCAAGCCTGCTGTCCTATTTTGTGCACAACCAGTTCAGCTTTGCGCAGGTGCTGAACGTGCCGTATATTTATATGATGCTGGGGCTGGGGGAGAGCCTGATGAGAAGGGATCATGTGACGGGTCAAAATGGAGATGAAAGAGATTAAAACAGAAAGAAATTAGAACGGAAAGATCGGACGAAACAGGCCTGCCGATTTTCCTGTTTCGATATCCGGTTATTGCGGGTACATAATATATGGATTTTCAGGGAATCCGTTTGCACTTTTTTCACAGGATAGCTTTTTTTATACTGCCGGATCGATAAATCGTAAGAAAGTACACAAAAATTGTAAAAAGAGAGAAGATTTATTTTTTGGTTGTGCTTACAATGAATTTATCTATTAAAGTACGGTATTGGAGGTTATCAAAATGAAAGAACTGGCAATGAAAACAAAACTGATCGTGCGGCCTATCGTCGGCTGTCTTACACATTCCCATTTCTGGGAGGGACCCTGCCGCGCCGGACATAAGGAGGATATGACACAGGAGGCTGAAGCGAAGGCGGCGGATGCGGCGTTTGAGGCGGCAAAGGAGATCCTGAAGGGAGCCTCTGAAAAAATGGAACTGCTGCCTGCGATCGACGCAAGATATGATGAGAAATTTGTCGTATCAAAAGAGGTATGGGCGCAGATCGATGAGGATGCGGATAAAGTAGACTTTTTCCTGTGCATGAACTGGAGAATTCCCAAGCTGGAGAGATACGGAAAACCGGTTGTTATCATGCAGAACGGAAATGAAGGAATCGATTTTGCAGCATATTGCAGAAATATCGGACTGGAAGCTTATGTGGCGATGGATCTGCGGGATCTGAACGAAATTGCGCAGCTTTTATGGGTGAGAAAAGCCGTTAAAAATACAAGGGCCTTAGTGCTCACGGCAGGCGGACAGCCTACCTTCGGCATTCAGAGCCTGATCCGCGATCCGGAGATACTGCGCCAGAAATATGGTCTGGAAGTGATCAAGCTGCCTTTCAGGGAGATTTTCTCCTATATGGATCAGATCACTGATAAGGAAGCGAAACCGATCGCCGATGAGATCATCAACGGTTCAAGAGAGACAAAGGTAAACACAGACTGGTTTATCAATGATATCAAATACTATCTGGCGGCAAAGAAAATGATGGATGTTTATGACTGCAATGCTTTTTCGACGGCATGCCATGAGTTATGTACTTCCGAAATCCCGCAGGAGCGCAAGTTTACTCCCTGTATGTGCCATTCCATTATGAAAGACGAGGGGATTCCGAGCGGCTGTGAGGAAGATTTAAACGCGTTAATGGCGATGTGCATTATGCAGTATCTGGCAGACAGGCCCGCGTTCATGGGAAATCCGAACCATGAGACAGACGAACTGCTGAGAATCCATCACGCGGTACCGGCACTGTGCATGAACGGCTATGGAACGAAACCCTTAAGCTACAAGCTGTGGGCGTTTACAGGACAGGGCTTTGGCGGAAAACTGCAGGTTGATTTTGCCGAAAATCATGCAAATGAAGTGACTCTGGGACGGTTTAATCCGGCAGGGGATACGATATGCGTAAAAGTAGGCGAGGTGATCCGTTCAGAATATGACGATGTATACTGCAGCCCCTATTACTTTATCAAGATGGACGATGCAAGAACTTATATGCATAATCTCGCCGGTTTCGGGCATCATCAGGTGCTGATATTCGGTGATTATATGAAACAGATAAAGGAATTGTCAAAAATGATGGGATTCAAAGTGCTGGAAGGTTAAAGATGATCTACTTAAACAACGCAGCAACTACATATCCAAAACCGCAGTGCGTGCAGGAGGCATGCACTGCGGTTTTTCATAGGCTGCCGGAAGGACAGTTCCGGAGCAGCGGCAGCTTTGAGGCGGGAGATATTTTTTCAGCCTGCCAGAAAAGGCTGGGAAAACTTTTGGGGATAGAGGAAACGAAGAATATCCGTTTTACATCCGGTTCTACGGAAGCCCTGAATAAAATACTGTATGGGCTTGGCATTTGCGCGTCTCGGATCCTGACAACGGCAACGGAACATAACAGTGTGCTCAGACCGCTCTATAACATTCCTTCGATAAAAGGCACTCCCGGTATCGTACCCTGTAATAAAGAGGGAAAGATCTTACCGGAAGAACTGGAACAGAGGATAACTCCGGAGATAAAAGCAGTTGTGGTCAATCATTGTTCCAATGTGACGGGATGCATTCAGGATATGGAGGCGATCTCAGAGATCGTGAAAAAAAGAGGCCTGCTGCTGATCGTGGATGTTTCTCAAAGCGCCGGCTGTACTTTGGTGGAGGCGGACGGCTGGGGAGCGGATGCGATAGCCTTTACCGGCCATAAAAGCCTTTTCGGCATTCAGGGAAGCGGCGGCTATTATATCAGGAGCGGGACAGCCTTTTGTCCCATGTTTTTCGGCGGAAGCGGGAAGGACAGTAAAAGGCTTGTCTATGAAGCGGAAAATTATGAATACGATGCAGGAACCCAAAACGGGATCGGTATTGCGGCGCTGTATGCGGCAGCGGGATATCTTCTCGAAAGAGGCATTGAAAAAATACAGCGGGAAGAACAGGAGAAGATCCGGTATCTGTATCAGGAACTTTCCCGCATTCCTTCGGTTATTTTATATGGGAACGCCGAAGAAAATAAGGGACCGGTAGTCAGTTTTAATATAAACGCTCTGGCGGCATCGGATACGGCTTATATTTTACAGAACAGCTATCAGATCGTTACCCGGGCGGGATTTCACTGTGCGCCGCTGATCCATGCTTATCTCGGAACGGAGAAAAGCGGAACGGTGAGAGTGGGTATTTCTGACCTGAATACATGGGAAGAGATGGAAAGTCTGGTAAAAGCGGTCAGGGAGATCGGCGGTTTTGTTTCATGATGCCGGAAATGTATATTTTAAAATGAGAGGAACCGGTTTGCGGAAGGGGGAAAGCGGCTTATGAAGATCACAAAAATAACAGAATCCAGAGAAAGATGCGCGGAGGCAGGGTGGTTTGCCTATGATTTTTTACTGAATGCCCCGATGGATAAGGAATTTATCAGGGGCCTGCGGGGAATAGGCGGTTCCTTTGTATTTCTGGAAATGCTGAAAAGTCCGTTTTTTAAGCTGGAAGCCGACCACTATATTTTAAAAGGCGTTATCGGTAATGACTTTTTCCGGATGGCGGTACACGGGGATCATGAGAAAGAGGAAATGGAGAGAATAAAACAATATATCGGGACAGAGGAAAGGCAGGCGGCATCGTTTCAGCCGAAAGCCTGACTGCGGCGTAAAAGCCGAAATTCTGTAAAACGGGGTGCGAATATGATCATTACAAAGGATGCGATTGAATTAAGTCCGGAATTTCCGTTTTTGATCATGGATCAGATATTGTATGAAAAAGACAACAGGGAAGATACGTTCCACTGGCACAGTTATTGTGAGATCACCTACATCAAAAGGGGACATGGCTACTATTATGTAAACGGCGAAAAATATGAAGTCGGGGAAAAGGATCTGATCATTTTTAACAATGTGGAACTGCACGGCTGGTGGGTGCAGGCGGATTCAATGGAAGTGGAAGTTATGATCTTTCCCACGGAATTCGTATCGGTTCCGCTGACGGTATTTGACAATGATTACCTGAAACCGTTTCTGGAACGGGGCGGAAATTTTCGGAATAAGATAGAAGCCGGGGAGGAAAACGCAGAGGAGATCATCAAGATCATCCGGGATATCGCGCAGGAGTGGGAGGAGAAAAATACAGGCTATCGTCTGATGATAAAGGCGCAGGTACTCCGCATTCTGACGCTGCTGATCCGGTATTATCAGAAGGATGCGGAAAAAAAGAGCAATCTGCGGCTTACGGATAAGAAAAAATCAATGAGGCGTATTGAGGAAGCGCTCTATTATATCAACTCGCATTTTACGGAAAAAATATCTCTGGAGGAAGCGGCATCTGCCGCCTGTATGAGCCCGAATTATTTCAGTTCCTATTTCAAAAAGGTGTCGCACTACGGGTTCAGCGAGTATGTGACAAAGCTGCGGCTGGAAAAGGTAAAGGAGATGGAAAAGACAACGGATCTTACGATGTATGAGATTGCAATGGCGTGCGGTTTTTCCAATATGTCAAATTTTTACAGGCTGTATAAAAAATATGGAGACAGTGTAAGATCATAATATTTTTGTAAACTTTGGATCGGGATGATGAAAGGAAAAATGCTATGAAATATGAAGCGGGAGAAAAAGGGCTTCGCCTGTGGGATGAAGCAGGGGAAGTAGAAATTGTGATAGAGGCAGTCAGGGAAGATATCATCCGTGTCAGGCAGGCACGCGAGAAAGTAAAGGATATGCCCTCTTTTCTTGTGGAGGAAAATATCCGGGAGAGGGAAAAGCCGGAGGCGGTGATCAGGGAGGAAGAAGGGAAGATTTTTCTGGGCCTGAAAAAACTGACTGCGGAAGTTTCCGCAGATACCGGTATCATAACATGGAGGATGAGCGAAAGCGGAAAAAAACTGCTTACGGAGAACGGAAGAAGCCTTGTGGAAAAACCGGTTTATAAATATACCACAGGCGAAGAAGCACCTGTGATCGACAGGGTGAAAACGGTAGACGGAGAGCGGAATTTTATCAAAAATCTGAAAAAGGTGGAGGACCGGAAAGCTTACCGCGGAAAACTTAATTTTCTATTTGACAAAGAAGAAAAAATTTACGGGCTTGGGCAGGCAGAAGAAGGGATTTACAATCTGCGGCATCATACGCAGTATTTATATCAGCATAATATGCGGATTCCGATGCCCATGTTTTACTCTGGCAACGGGTACGGAGTGTTTGTGGACTGTACAAGCCTGATGACGTTTACGGATGATGAAAACGGAAGCTATCTGTTTCTGGATACCGTGGAACAGATTGATTATTATGTGATAGCGGGCTTATCTCCCGATGAGGTGATCGATGGTTTTCGTTTTCTGACGGGGAAAGCGGCGATGCTTCCGAAGTGGGCTTATGGATATATCCAGTCAAAAGAACAGTATTATACGGCAAAGGAACTGGAAGAGGTCATAGCGCGTTACCGTGCCCTTGAAGTGCCCATTGACTGTGTGGTGCAGGACTGGAACAGCTGGGAGCCCGGGAACTGGGGAGAAAAAATACTGGATCAGGAGCGTTACGGGGATATGGAGGCGTGCGCGGAGAGGATTCATCAGATGCACGCCCATACCATGATATCGGTATGGCCGAATATGAACAGCGGCGGAAAAAATCATACGGAATTGATGGAAAACGGATGTATGCTGAACGACTACGCAACCTATGATGCATTTTCGGAAAAAGGGCGGAGTATATACTGGAGGCAGGCAAAGGAGGGGCTTTTTGATAAAGGCTTTGATTCCTGGTGGTGTGATTCCACGGAACCTTTTTCGGGGCCGGACTGGGGAGGAGAGGAAAAGAGGGAACCCTGGGAGCGGTATATGCTGGTCGGGGAGGAACACAAAAAATATCTGGATGCGGAAAGGGCAAATATCTATGCGCTGATGCATGCAAGGGGTATCTGTGAAAATCAGAGAAGAGATTGTGAAGAGAAGAGAGTACTGAATTTAACCCGCTCCGGTTATGCATCCGGACAAAAATACGGCGCCGTTTTGTGGTCGGGAGATATCACGGCAAGCTGGGAAACGATGAAAAGGCAGATAACGGAGGGGCTGAACATGGGGCTTTCCGGTTATCCTTACTGGACGTTGGATATCGGCGGCTTTTTTACAGTGCATGAAAACTGGCAGGGCAGAGGCTGCGGCTGCCATAATGATCCGACACCGAAATGGTTCTGGCGGGGAGATTATGAGGAAGGGGTAAAAGATGCCGGTTACCGGGAACTGTATGTAAGATGGCTGGAAATGGGAACCTTTTTGCCAATGTTTCGTTCCCATGGAACCGATACGCCGAGAGAAATCTGGAATTTTGGAGAGAAGGGAACACCGTTTTATGATGCCATTGAGAAGTTTATAAAGCTGCGCTATCAGCTTATGCCTTATATATATTCACTGGCAGGCGCGGTACGGCTGGAAAACGGAACGATCATGAGAAGCCTTTTCTTTGATTTTGGTGAAGATAAGAAGACCTATGACATAAAAGATGAATTTTTGTTCGGGAAGAATATTCTGGTCTGCCCGGTAACAGAGCCCATGTACTATCTGGCGGGAAACAGGAGGATAGAAAAGGCGGACAGGAGCAGAACCTGCTATCTTCCGGCAGGAGCAGACTGGATAGATTTCTGGAGCGGAGAATATTTTACAGGGGGCAGGGATATAGAAAGGCAGACTCCTCTGGACCGGATCCCGCTGTTCATAAAGGCGGGGACGATCCTTCCTGTGAAAGAAGGGATGCAGTATGCGGAGGATAAAGAAGGGGAACCGGTGATATTACATATTTTTCCGGGCAGTGACGGCAGTTTTACGTTATATGAGGATGAGGGAAACAATTACCGCTATGAACAGGGTGAGTATCTGACGATCTCCCTGAACTGGAAAGATAAAGAAAATATACTGTTTATCGGCGGACAAAAGGGAAGCTATCACGGCTCTTTTGCGGAGAGAGATTTTATCATAAGGATAAACGGACAAAAAGAAACCGTTGTCCGTTATCGGGGCGATGCGGTGGAGATAGGACTCAACCGATGATATTTTCCCCGTTTTCCCGATATTCCGCAGGAGAGACTTTGCAATACTTTTTAAAGATACGGCTGAAATATGCCTGATCGTGATATCCTACGGCATCCCCGATCTGCTTGATGGAGAGGGTAGGGTTATGCAGAAGAAGATGCTGGGCTTTCTGCATGCGGAGGTTGATCAGGTACTTGGAGGGGGAAGACTCATAGCGGGCAACAAACAGCTTCGTCAGGTAACTGGAGGAGTAGTTCATGTTATAAGCGATCAGATTCAGATTGATATCCTCCATGTAATGACGGACCAGATATTCCTTCAGAATATCCGCGATCTGAGCAGGGGAATGGGCGGCGGTATCCTGATTGAAAATATCTTCGAGTGTACTCTGATTCAGCATATATTTTGTTTTCAGCTTATGAAGGGAAGCGTTCAGTTCTTCCGGATCGATCGGCTTTAAAAGATATTCAGCGGCCTGATATTTGATGGCGGATCTTGCGTATTCAAAGTCGGAATATCCGCTGGTAATGATAAAATCGATCTGGGGATACTGCTCCCTGACTTTTTTCAGAAGGGCGATACCATCCATAACAGGCATGCGGATATCACTGATCACAAGATCAGGATTGGTCTTTTCGATCAGTTCGTATGCCTGAAATCCTGTCTGGGCAGTACCGGCTACGGAAAAGCCGGCGTCGGACTGCTCTACTTTTTTTACCAGATTTTGCAGCAGTAATTCTTCATCTTCGGCGATAATGCAGGAATATTTCATATTATTCTCCTTTTTTCTTTTTATACCGGATCGCTGCCGCCGGCAGTAAATTGCTGGCCGACAGAATAAAAACCGTGTCCTTCCGGGGTGTTTCCGTATTGAAAGATCATGCTTTCCTTTGCGTAAAATTTCCAGCGCAGATATACATTGACAATGCCAAGCCCGTTGATATGCAGTTTGGGCATACCGGAATTTTCCGAAGCCGCTGCAATGTTTCGGGAAACCCTGAGGAGGGCTTCTTCGGAAAAACCGTTTCCGGAATCCGTAATATCGATCTGCCATTTGTCATGATATTTCTTTCCTGTAATGGAAAGGCTCCAGGGCGGCGTACAATCGGTGCCGTATTTGATGGCGTTTTCCACCAGCGGCTGGATCAGAAGCTTGGGGATAGGTATCTCCAGAATCTCCGGTGCGATGTCCAGCGTATAGTTAAGGCTGGATTGATAACGGATCTTAATGCAGTAGAGATATTTTTTCACATGCTCTATCTCTTCTCCAAGAGTGGTAACTGTGGTCTGGCCGTCCGTGATATAGCGCATGATCTGGGTCAGGTTGCGGCACAGCCTGATTACATCTTCGTTCTGGCCGTTTTCGCTGAGTACGATAATGCTGGAAAGGGTGTTATAGTAAAAATGCGGATTCGCCTGAGACTGCAGGGCGAGGTTCACAGCCCTGAATTCCTGCTGCTTGGATTCCAGCAGGTCGTTCATGGAGATTTTCAGCTTGTCATTCATATTCTGAAAAGCCTGATAAAGTTCTTCCAGCTCTATGAAAGTTGTATTATAGTTATCCGTTCTTTCCTCCCCCAGCGTATTAAGTTCAATCCGCTGAATAATGTGTTTCAGGTGCCTGATAGGCCGTATCAGGATGCCGGAAAAATGGTAGGAGAGGTAAACGGCGGCGGCAAGCAATATGAAAAAAGCGAGCAAAGTCATATAAATTAAACGGTGAAGCGGCCTTAAAATTACTTTTTTCGGTTGAACCGAGATGTAGGTCCAGTTTGTATAGGCGGAATGTTCAAAACAGAAATATTCTTTTGTCTGGGTATTGTGGTTGTGGAAAGAACCGGAGCCGGATAAAAAACTATTCTGCTGCAGAGCCTGCGTGTAATAAATATGGGCGGCTTCTTTCTGCTCGCTGTCCCAGTCATAGGGAAAAAGTAAAACGCCTTCCTCATCAAAAACATAAACGGAGGCGGGATCGGTTTTTGTCCCCTTCTGATAGGATATAATGGATTTAAATACACTTTTACAGCGCTTTACAGTCTCGATCGCCCCTACGATCTGTCCGTACTGATTGGAATAGGCGCGGTAAAGAGAGATAAACCACTCGGAATATTTGGCGGATTTGGAGTAGGTATCCGTGGCATAGGGGCGGCCGATCATTTTCTTTCCGCCCAGAAGGAGCGTATCGTTGAACCAGGGAAGTTCACTGATAGTTACGGTAGTCATGGAAGTGATCATGCCCACCCGTGCCATTTTCCCTTCCAGAGAGTAAAAATTAATCTGGTCGGCTTTGATATCGGATCCGTTGATCGTCACAAATAAATCTGCAAGTTCTGAAAGATTATCATAGGACAGATCCGGTTCATGATCTTCGTCCAGCTTGCTCTGCATCAGGGAGCTGTAGTTGATATTTGCGGAGGTAAGGTCGATATCCTTGATCACGGCGTCTGTCTGCGAGGCAAACGAAGCGTTCAAAGCGGACAACGAACTCAGTTCCCTCTCGATCAGGAGCTTTGACATATATTGATAAAAGAAAATGGCAAATATCATCAGTACAAGAAAACTGACGAGTACATATGTAAAAAATAATGCTCTTTGAAATTTAATATGTTTCATAAAAAAGCACCTTTGTTTTTCCCGCTTGATCTGTTTTTATACAATATTACCATGAAAAACGGGAATAAGAAACATAATTGTGAAAAAAGTACAAACAACAGGCACGAAAAGTGCATAGATTAATTCTTTTTGGACAGATAGAATAGAAATATAAAAAAAAGCCACGGGGATTTGGGCAATAATTAAAAAAGGAGGATTTTTCATTATGAAAAACAAAGTGTTGGCATTATTATTATGTCTGGGCATGACGGTTTCCCTGACCGCCTGCGGAGGAGATGCCGGAAGCGACGAATCCACAGCGGGGGGGCAGGATAGTTCCGAAGCTGCCGGAGAAGCCGGGGAAGAGGCGACGGAGTCGGCAGGAAGCGATGATTTTGCCGGGGAGGAGCTGAGTATCATCGTATCCGCAGACTGGATGAATGATTATTATGACGAGACGATCTCGCGTTTCGAGGATACATACAGTGTTACCGTGGATCTGCAGACGATCCCTGCGGATCAGTATTCCGATATTCTGCAGTCCAAACTGGAGACGGGGACATGTACCGACGTATTCTGGATTCAGTCCAATCCGTTCGCGATCGCTTCTGTGATCGGAAATCCGGAGGAATACTGTCTGGACTTTACAGGGGAGGCATGGGAGGGCATTATGCCGGAAGCGAGGCTTTCTTCCTGTAAGTATGAAGATAAATTATACGGCCTGCAGATCTGGCATAATTCGCCGGAGTACGTTATGGTCTACAATAAGTCCTTGTTTGAGGAGTTAAACCTGACGGTTCCGAAAACATATGCAGAACTTAAGAGCGTTTGTGAAAAGATCTATGCGGAAGGGATCACACCCTGGTTCATGCCCGGAGCGGACGGCTGGCAGCATCAGCTTGCGTTCTTCCAGATCGGCGGTGTTTATGAGGAGACAGATCCCGGCCTCTATGAAGCGCTGAATAATAATACGGCTGTTTTTGCGGGAAATGAAAAGATGCTGGAAGTGCTGGGACAGTTCAAGGAATTATCGGATGCGGGATATTTCGGGGAGGACTGGATCGGAACGGACAGTTCCAATATGGCGAATGAATTCGGGGACAGGACCTGCGCAATGGCAATGGCGAATTCTTCTTATGTAAAACAGATCAAGGACGAGACGGGAAGCGAAGACGAGTTTGGCATGTTCCTGATCCCTCTGGGAGATAACGATACATTCCCGACAAATCCGGCAGGCCCCACTATGTTCGGTTATGCCGGAACAGAGCATCCCGAACTGGTGAGAGAATGGTTCCGTTTTGTGACCACAACGGAAAGCTTGCAGGAAATTCTGGATAATTCCGGTAAATATACAAATCTGGATGTGACGGATGAAAATCTGGAACAGCACTGGCTGCCGGAAGAAGAGGAATTCATGAATACGGTGGATAAATCCAAGATGCTGACACCGGTACTGCAGACCGGCACCAAGTATACAAATGACTACTGGATGGATTTCGGTGCAGATCTGATCGCTTACTGTCAGGGTACCATGGATGCGGATACCGTGCTTGCGAATATGGATGCAAACAGAGCCGCAGGCGCTGCGACAGCAGGAGACGAGGCATGGCAGTAATCTGAAACAGGGATGAATTATTGAGAAGTACAGGAGTCCTTCCTGTACTTCTTTTCCGATAGGGAAGGGGAAGTGAACGTGAATAAGAAAAAGATATATCCACAATGGTTTATTGTGCTGCCGCTTGTTATCTATGTGCTGTTTTTCCTGCTGCCCAGCATTTTGGGCGTGGGTTATTCCTTTACAGACTGGAGTTCCAAAAGCGCAAAGACGGGAATCCACTTCGTAGGGTTAAAAAACTATATTGATATTTTTACATCCAACAAAAATTATGTGCAGGGTATTTTACATACATTGATGTTTACGGTTGTGTCCAATATCATCAAGCTGATCCCGGCGCTGTTTCTGGCGATATTATTGAATGAGAGCATAAAGTGCAGGGGCCTGTACCGGACGCTGTTTTATCTGCCGTCGATTCTGCCGTTTGTGATCATCGGACTTATCTTCAAGTCGATCTTGAATTATAATAACGGATTGTTGAATGCGGCGCTTGAATTCCTGCATCTCGGTTTTTTAAAACAGAAGTGGCTCTCGGATCTGGGGGTGGTGTGGAAATCCATCTTCGCGGTGGATGCATGGCGCGGCGTCGGTTATGTTATGACGATCTTTATCGCCGGTTTAAGCGCGATCCCGAGTTCCTACTATGAGGCGGCGTCCATAGACGGCGCAAACTTCTGGCAGAAGCTGCGGATGATAACGCTTCCGATGTTAAAGGGCTCCATTATGATCAATCTGGTGTTCGGTATTACCTACGGGCTGAAAGTATTTGATATTATTTATGTACTCACCAACGGCGGGCCGGGACATGCGACGGAGGTGCTGACAACCTATTCATTCCAGCTTTATTCCACCGGGCAGTACGGCATGTCAACGGCAATGAATACCGTATTGCTGATCATTACGGCGATCATCGGAGTGGGAGTCGTAAAGATGATGAGCAGACAGGAGGGATAAGGATATGATGAAGAGAAGAATATCGGCGGTTTTAAAGCAGGCGGTCTGCATTCTGCTGAGCATTATTGTTATCGCTCCTTTCTATATGGTTTTGATCAATTCCTTCAAGGGAAAGTCCGAGGCGGCGAGAATGAGCCTTTCTCTGCCCGCGGAATGGCTGTTCAGCAATTACGCGGAAGTGATTGAAAAGGCGAAATTGTGGCAGGGGCTTGGAAACAGCCTGCTGTATGCGCTGGTGTCGACTTTTATCGGTGTGATACTGAGCGCTATGGCGGCATTTGTATTGAGCAGGAATAAAATAAAACTGAATAAGTTTTTATACTTTTTCATATTGTGCGGACTGTTTTTCCCGATCAACTATGTCACACTGATCAGGGTGCTGCAGTTCTTCCACTTAAATGATACAAGGATCGGCATCATCATTACCTTCACGGGAGCCATGATACCGTTCTGTGTCTTTACGATCTACAATTTTATCTCTTCCGTACCGACAGAAATGGATGAGGCGGCGGTGATCGACGGTGCGGGGCCGCTGAGCCTGTTTTTCCGTATTATCGTGCCGATGCTGAAACCCACAATGGTGACCTGCTTTATTTTGCAGTTCATGACGGTCTGGAGCGACTTTCTGACTCCTCTGTATCTCTCCAGCAAGAGCAAGATGTTCCCGATGACGATGTCGGTATATCAGTTCTTCGGTAAAAATAAAAACAGCTGGAATTATATTTTTGCGGATATCATCCTGACCTGTCTTCCGGTCATTATCGTATATCTGCTGGGGCAGAGATACATCATCGGCGGGCTTACGTCGGGCGCTGTAAAAGAATAGGGGAAATTAAGAGGGATACCAAGATGGCATCTGATCTGCGGGATAAAAGATCGGATGCCGTTTTTAATGTGATTCCGGCATAAAGGATTTATAATTTGGCGGATTGGAATTGTAAAATCACTGAAACCTGTTATACTGTTAAGCATAGACTATGAAACATATATTGTAAAAATATGGAATGGCAATGAAATTGAAAAATGATGATGCAGGAGTAGCAAGTTTGAAACTGAGAGGTAGCGGTTAGAGAGAAAGTGAATTGCGCCACAAACAAGCCATCATGTGGTGGCTTCGAAAAAATGAATATAGACACAACACCTAATTTAGAACCGGAGCAGAATCGGAGATAACATATCCCCGTTGCTTCAACAAGCTAAGTGCCTGCGCAGTAGTCAGTACCTTTGACTTTTCCGCAGGACGTGGTTCAACGAAGCCGTCTGGTGTATAGGGCTTTAAATCTGAGAGTATGTGCCAGATAGCGGTCAGGAGCATACGGCAGACAGCGATGATGGCTTTCTTGTGACCACGACGTGCTTTTATACGCCTGTAACGATTGGTGATTTCAGGATGGTCCTTTGATCTTGTCAAAGCACTTGCAACCTGCACCAGAACTGGTTTAAAATAAGAACCAGCACGGGAAATCCGAGTGGATTTGATTTTGCCGGCACTCTGGTCGTTACGGGGACAGCATCCTGCCCATGAAACGAGGTGTTTTGCTGTGGGGAAGACAGACATATCACCACCGATTTCAGAAAGGATCTGGATTGCAGTCATAGGATTTTTGTCAAAGCCCGGAACGGTACGGACCAAATCAAGGGCGGCCTGGTATTTATCACTGAGACGAAGGATTTCCTGTTGCACTTTTTCTATATGCATCTCCAGTTCGTCTATGTGGTCCAGGCACTGACGGAGTTTGACAGCCTGTTCAGGAGAAACAGCTCCATCAATGGCAGCCTGGATTTCTCCAATCGGAGTCTTGCACCGTCTGTCAACAAAAGGTGCCACATCAAAAGTTTCCCCAGGATGGGCAAGTATTTGTTCCGTGATGGAACGGGAGGACTTTCCAAAAACGTCACTGAAGACATCATCCAGCTTGAGGTTGGATACGGTAAGACAGTTCTGCGCACGGTTCTTCTCGCCAGTAATCATACAGGTGAGCTTGAACCGGTAGCGTACCAGATCCCGCAGATGGCGGATGTCAGCAGGCGGAATAAAGGAAGGTTTGATCATGTCACACATGAAGAGGTCACAGATCCATTTGGCATCCTTACGGTCTGTCTTGTTTCCTTTTTGCGGTTTGGTGTATTTGGGATGGGCAAGGGTGACAAAGAGCCCTGCTTT
>CAJTBO010000004.1 GCA_910573755.1 Lachnospiraceae bacterium
AATTAACAATACCTTATTCAGGGCTCATTTACTACTGCTTTTTTATGAAAAAGAAAAATCGCTATGCGTAACCTTGGCAGGCCATCGCGCAGCGATTTTGTTCAAGACGAATTATGTGAAGCTTCACATAATTCGTCCGCCTGCAGCACATGGTAGCCGTACATCTTTTCATGCAGGTAATCATAGAGGACCGCAAGGTAGCGGTCCGCACACTGGATCGTCCAGTTCGCCATGTTCTGTCTGGAAATATGCAGGCCGTAACGTTCAAACTCCTGTTCCTGCCGGTAGAGCGGCACCGCATTGACATATTTGGCATTCATCACGGCCGCTTCCAGCGAAGGGGACACAAGGCTTCCCCTTAACAGGCTTTCCGGATGCGGTGCTTTTACGATTTCATCCGTCTTTTTTCCAGCATAGACTTTTACATGGTGTTCCTCCACTTCGACCTTTGCCGGGGTAAAACCATATCTGCGGCACACTTCGTCAGGGAGCTGCTTAAAGCCCCCTTCCCCAAACCGCGCTGCCAGTTCTTCTTCTGTCATGGAGTGTTCAATCACAACTACAGGCAGACCATCCAGGTCTTCTTCCCGTTTTCCCTGTTTCTTTTTCGGTTTCCGGCGGGGGACAGTTTCCGGTTCAGCTCCGTCATCTTCTGCGGCAACAGCTTCCGATTCGTTGAAAAATACAATCTTTCCATCCACTTCCATGAAAGAAATCTGTTCATCGGACTCATGCCTCTCCGATGATCTGCCGAAGCGGTGTCTTTTTAAGTCTGCCAGCTGCTCCAATACCAGCTGGAGATTATGGTCGATATTTTCTAACTGCTCCTGCTGTGACAGAAACAGCTGGATGAGGGTTTCCTTGTCAAAGCTGTTCAGTTTTTCTTCTGTATACTTTAAAGCCATCCTGCCGCCCCCCGGTATCCAAGTGAGTCTATTATACCAGAATCCCGCAGGATTTGCGAACAGGGACATTTCCGGCGTTCGTCATAATGCCCATGCCCCTGACCCTGCATATGCCTTTTGTCCAACGGCATTTTTACAGTGTCTTCAAATGAAACCTTTCTGTGTGCCGTCCGTTAAAACCATCTCCAAAGCGTATATACCTGATCGTATACCGCCGGAATACGCAGGCCCGGAAAGTACCGGAATGGCCTGGAAATTTCTCTGTTTTGCACAAATTCATCCCATGTATTCCGGCGGCTCCACCGGCCTAACGGACTTCTTCGGGGTGACTGTCAGCCCTTCCATCAGCCAGCGGAACTGCTGCTGTGTCAGCAGACGCACTTCCTCCGGGCTGCGGGGCCACTGGAAACGGCTTTCGGAAAGTCTCTTATATAACAGGAGCCATCCATCTTCCTCCCATACAAGTCCTTTGATGCGGTCTGACCGTCTGCCGCAGAAAAGATAAAGTGTATCCGGTACATATGGCCTGTTTCCGGTCTGTGCTTCTATAAACGCTGCAAGCCGGTCCATGCCGGAGCGCAGATCTGTATATCCGCAGACGATATACACGGCTTTAAAACAGGTGGCGTCATTAAGCATGCCGCACCGCCTTAAGCACCGATTCCAGAAGAGGCATGGACGTGGATTCCGTTACATGGATGGAGAATCCTTTTATGGAAATATCCAGTCCGGACTGTGGATTTCTATCTTCTTGCTCCTGATGTTGTAAAAGTTCAGACTGCACAGGAACCATCTGCCGGGCAGGCATTTCCTCCCGGATGGTTTCCAGGCAGGCCTCTCTTACACGGCGGAGCCGGTAATAATAATTCGCTTTTGTGATGTCGTGGCAGGCGCACCATTCGACAACGCTCATGCCGGCCGGGCGGCTCTGACAGTCCCGGATCTGTGCAGCCCATTCCCGAAGACGGCACTGCTTAGCCACCATGGTTGTTTCTGAATACATAGACTTACCTCCTGATACCGGTATCAAAAGTTGAGACTTAACTTTTCATACCATGATAGAAATATAGTCTATTGTCACATATTTTTCCCTCACAGTCGAGGTACACACTATCTACCGATTACATTTATAGGGAGCGAAGGATTTGACGCTTACACTTTGTCAAGGTGGCTATGTAAGAGTACCAGAGAACGACAGGACGCAAAAAAGCCGCTTACTCTTAAAAACAAATAAGAATAAGCGGCTTCATAATGATGTGCCTTAGACATATTCAATTTTCATTCTCTTGACTGGTGCGTTTACGACCTTAAATATCAGTTCGTCAACGCAGTCTGTATATCTGCCCTGTTGAATAAGCTGATTTTTCAGCTCCACAAGGCTATGTAGCAACTTCACTAAAGCTTGTCTATCTTTTACTTACAGTTCTCCTTATACCAATCATCCATAGCAAGATTAATAATATCTCCTTCATACTCAGTTACCCATCCATTAATATAGCTTGAAAACAAACCTTGATGCTGCTCATTTAAATTATTATAGACGACTTCTGAAATTACCACTGGTTTCCTATAATTTCTACCAGCTTTATTACATAAATGGCATGCTGAATTTACAACATCCCCCATCCAAATAACATCATTTATCCCACTACCTGAATAACCTGCTTTAACCATCAAAGCTCTTCCATAATCAATACCTATTCCAACAGAAATTTCTGAATAATTCTTCTTCATTAATTTGTAATTTAGTATCTTAATCATGCTATTCAATCTGGCTGCCACTGAAATTACATTATCAATATCAGATTTATACGGCGTATCAAAAACTCCCCATACACAATCTCCATTAATATTTATCTCTTTACAATCTATTTCCGCATTCATAATAGCAACACACTCTGATAAAAATGCTCTATACATTTTTGCTAATGTCGGTCTCTTATGCCCGTCTGTCATATCAGATGACCCTACAATATCAATAAAAATTGCAGATACATTCACATAATAGCCATTTTTAAATGTTAAGTCACTTCTTGCTGGAATACTATCTTTATCACAATAATCATTGTCACTTGCATCTAGAATTTCATCCATTCTTTCCGAACTTTTATCTACATCATAAGACATTGTATGATTTGATTCCATACTTTTCCCTCCCTTATATCAACTGAAATATCATACACACAAACCACAATACAACTGTCAACAATAAAAATTTTATTCCTTTATTATACCATTTTGCTTTTAAGCTACATATTTTAGAATTAGTATGTATCTGTTCTACTAAATCATCTATTAGTCCTTTTTCTTCAATATCGTTGACTTTGTTCTTATAACTTTGTATTGGTATATTTCCAATAGAACCAAAGAAAAATATAGATGGTGCATTATTAAGATTTTTTACTCTCGCTATAATAGATAACATAAAACATAAAATCGAAATAAAACTTACTAAATAAAGCAAACAAACTAAACAAGCTGCTATGACTTCTCCGCCACTTAATTCGGAAAGTTTTGTGACCTTTCCTATTGCTTTCAATGCATTTGGCATGCCCTTTTCAAATATCACACCTATTAAAACTCCTGCTAATGTCAATGCAAATGAAACCTTCGTATCCATATTTCCAATCCAAGTATTTATGATACCCAATGTTTCATATGCATCCTCTTTTTTATATGCTTTATATTCGTGTTGCTGATTGTCATTCTGTGCCATATCTTAAAACCCCCTTATTTTTTTCAATCTTTTAATTTTTTCTTCATAATCTCTTATATTTTCATATTGTATTCTATTATTTTGCAAGTTATCTTCCATTGCATTAATGACTTCCCATCCTATATTTTGTTCGCATGCCCATTTAAAAGTAAATTCATTTATATATATCCATATGTAATTTTTCTTCGCCATACTTACCATGTATTTATATGACCTATCATATTGTTTAAAGTAGGCATATATCTCTATAAATTCAAATGCACTATCATTTATTATATCTTCATCATAACCTTTCTTTTTCCCCAACTCGTGATAAAATTCATCTATATCTAACCACCTGTTGATACCAATATTCTTGATATATTCAATTTCTCTACAGAAAGAACCACTTATAATTGTATGGATAAATGAGTATGCTGAACTGATTTCTTCAGCTAACTGTTTTTTTGCTTTTTCTTTTTCATTTACAGCCATAATCCTTTTATCATTTTCATCCGAAAATTTTTTTCTTAATTCATCATTTTCTTTTTTCAATCTTTCTTCTAAAACAGCTAATTCTCTTTCTCGTTTAATCAAGCTATTTTGTAACTTTTCAATCTCCTTAATTCCATCTGCCAACTGTTCAGAAGTGTCAAATTCAACTGTATTATCTTCTTCTATCCTAACTGGTTTTCCCAACTCTTCCGAAAATTCTAAATAATACTCTCTCGTTACATATCCTTGAAAAGACTTTCTTCCTTTGTATTTTGCAGATTTTGTAAAAACTTCCTTATGCTTATCTGACATATTTTTAAAAACATTCTCCGAAATAAATACCTCTCCACCAGATGCTATATCAGAATATTTACTGGCATGATTTGTTGTATTACCAACCCATACACAATCCACCTCATTTTCTTTGTCCTCATCATTTTCCACACCATACATCCCAACCTGTGTTACTAAAACCTTTCCATAATCAATTCCAATACCACATTCTATAATTTTACCATTGACATTAGATTTTAAATATTTATTCAAACTATAATCTATAACCGTCTGCAAGCTCCTTGCCGCATTAAGTGCTTTATCTGCTGCACTATCAACTATATTTCCATTTTTATCAACAGAATCAATAAATACACCCATAATTCTGTCCCCTAAAAATTGTCTTGTAACACCACCACTTTTTCTAACACAATCAACTGCCATTCTCATAAACGAACGATAAATTTTAACCATGCTTTTCGCCTGACTATTTTCTGTTAAATATGTTGATTTGCGAATATCTATAAAAAGTATAGCTGCCATAATAGAATATGTTTTATTATTATCTTCTAACTGCTCAATCGTTGGTGGCAATTCTGAGTTTATTTCTATTTGTTCAACCATTTGCTCTGTTATTTTTTTTAGACGTAAATCCAATTTATCAAAATCATTCTTAGAAAAACTCATATATATCAAGCCCCTTTGTCTTCATCCTCACCAAGCTACATCTTTCCATTGATAATACTGTCATATTTTTCTGGGAAAATCTTACAATATGTACCCCACCATTTCTAAGCTACCATCAAATCATACGAAAATATCCCAACGCCTCCCTTATCGCTGCTTCTTTCTCTGGCGGGCATTTCGGCTGTCTGGAATTTTCCGATTTTGGCAGATTATAATTCACTCTCTCAATAATCCCACATTTCTCCTTTACCTGTGCGATATATAAGCTACTGACTTTCAATCCTGTATTTTCTAACACATAATCCTTGATTTCCTCATAGGTGGCTTTGCTCTCCGCAGCCGTCAAATCAAGCTCGTCCATCTGAAGCTCTACCTCGATATGTTGGTCTGCATGAAGTTTGGACAATAAACATACAGTCTCCACATTCCCCGTCCACGGAAACTGATCACAGCAGACCGCCTTCTCCACCCGGTACCCTTCCTCCAGAAAACTCCCCAGATCCCTCGCCAGACTGGTAGGCTTACAGGAAATATAAACGATCCGTTCCACCCCGTAAGCCAGTATCTTCTTCAACGCCTTCGGATGAACACCGTCACGCGGCGGATCCAGTATAATAAAATCCGGCTTCTCTTCCAGTTCATCCAGAACCTTCAACACATCCCCTGCTATAAACTCACAGTTATTCAGACCGTTTAAAGCCGCATTTTCTCTGGCTGCTTTCACTGCTTCTTCCACAATCTCCACACCGACGACTTTTTTTGCCATGGGCGCCATAAGCTGGGCTATCGTTCCGGTACCGCTGTAGAGATCAAATACCACCTTATCCGGCTC
Source organism: Lachnospiraceae bacterium (assembly GCA_910573755.1). Taxonomy (GTDB): domain Bacteria; phylum Bacillota; class Clostridia; order Lachnospirales; family Lachnospiraceae; genus 1XD8-76. The sequence continues at coordinate 5,888 of CAJTBO010000004.1, forward strand.
CTCCCCGCTTTCCTCCCTGCCGCTCAGATTACCGATAAACTCGCGCGCCGTAGAATAAAGTACCTCCGCCCCCGGAGAATTAGTCTGGAAAAAGGAAAACACTGATATCCGGAAACGAAGCCCCAAAAGTTCCTCATAAAAATAATCTCTTCCATATAACAGTCTCGTTTCATCGCTCCGCACCACATCAGCCACCGCATTGTTGACCATATGGAGAATACCCACAATTTTCCCATCAAGCGGCAGCCTCAACAGCGTTTTGGCAAAACCGTCTATATATGAAAGTACATCTTTCGTTTCCCCGGGACTCACAACGCCAGAAGCTGTCTCTTTCATCTCATCCGCCCAAATACCCGCCTCAGAAACTTCCTCACTTTTTTTCTCCGCCACACTGTCAATCCCGTCGGTCGTCACAAGCGCCACCAGAATTTCCCCTGTTTTCGCCCCTTTCCTCACCAGCAGATGTCTCAGATAACCGGTATGCCGCAGCCGGTGGAAAAAAGGCAGTCCCGACTTTTCAAAATACTCTCTGACCGCTGTCAGAATCCTCCGGTAATCCTCGTCCATGATCATACAGCCGGAGACCGTAACAATATCATAAAAACTGCCCCGCTTATGTAATCCCGCAGACAAGGGCCCGTCCTTTACCTCATCCCCGAAGGTAAATTCCATCTTATTCCGATAGCCATACACAGCCGGGCTGGGCTTTATCGCCTCAAACTCCCACGCATCCTGTCTGCAAAGCACCTGATCAAGCAGCTTCTTTACCTGTTCCTGTTTCAGCCTGCACTGATCTTCATAGGACAGATTATGATACAGGCAGCCCCCGCAAGACATAAAATGAGGACAGGGGCTTTCCACCTCATTTTCCGCTTTTTCAAGCACTTCCATAAGCCGCCCCTCCGCCCCTCCGCTCCTCTTTTTCTGTACACAAAAAGAAATTTTCTGTCCCGGCAGCACATTTTTCACAATACAGACAGCCTCTTCACCATTTTCCTCCCGGACTTTCACCACACCTTTATTCGGAAAATCCACACGCTCTACAATTCCCTCTAAAATCTGACCCTTCTTCATATATCCCTTTCTCTCCAGACCAACGGACAGTATGCTTCGCAGGCTGTCCCCATATCCAACAACCGACAGTACACTCCTTAAACTGCCCCTATTTCATAGGACACAATTTCCTATGAGACAAAGAAAGTGTGAACGAAACCGCCCACACTTTCCACTTTAAGTTATTCTCATTTCATCCTGTCTCTCAAAGACTCTTCAGATCCGCTTCATCCGGACCTGATTTAAAGACCTTATTCCTCGTCTTTCTTCTCCTCGGATTCAGCAGCTTCTTTTTCTGCTGTTTCCTCTTCGTCCTCGAAAAACTCATCATCGAAGTCATCCTCAAAATCATCTTCAAAATCTTCCAGATCACATCTGGACATTAAACGGTAGATTGCATAAGCCGCGCCGCCGATTGCCGCTAAAACACCCAGTACGATCAGAACACATGTTACGATCCTGCTGATATCCTGCTTTTCCTCTTCCCGCTTTGTAAGCCTGTTCAATGTCTCCATTACTGTACGATATCTCTCTTCCATAAAGCAATACCTTCCTCTCTATCCGTAATTAATTTTGCTTTACAATATGCAGTTCCCGCACTTTGTAATAATTCCGGCACATATTTTTCTTAGTATATCATGAATTGTTTTTTTTTACTACACCTTAACAAAAATTTTCTCTATTTAACTGACAAAACTTTCCTCCTCACAAAATTTACACCTGAAACCGAACGGACCTCTCCTTATGCCTTTACAGTTTCCTCAATTTTGTAAACCCGGCGGCAGTTACTTCCAGATCGCCTCCTTCATCACCTTGCGCCATACTACTTCTTCAATTCCGCAAATTCCAACTGCAATTACTTCCCGGATCGCTTCCTGCACCGCCTTACGCTTTTACAGTTTCTTCAGTTTCGCAAACCCCGCATACATGGACCGCTGTCCTACCGAATCGAACTTTACCGTCACCTGATAATCTTTCGTACCCATTTCCAGCGCCAGCACCGTTCCCTCTCCGTACTTTGTATGAAGCACTCTGTCGCCAACACCATAGTCCGGTTTCCCGCCGGGCGCCTGCGCTCCTTTGGAAAGCCCGTTTATGCTCTGCAGGCTCGAAACGCCTCTGGCAATAAAAGGCTTGTTTTCCTCCGCAGTCCGCGTCACCTTCTTTAAACCGCCGTTTCCGAACGTATGCATGGCGCTGCTGCCGTAGCCGCTTTTTGCAGCGCTGCCAAAACTCCCCTTTGCATCCCCTGCTCCGGCACTGTAACCTCTTCCCGGGGCACCCGCAGTACCTCCGGACCGCTTCTCTGAATCACTGTAAAAAGGCAGCGGCGCATCGTTTCCGAAGCTATAACTGTCATCATCCTGCCATCTTCTGAGCGGCGGGATATAGCCGTCGATCAGTTCCGCCGGAATCTCCCTGACAAACCTGCTCACCGCGTTATACTGCGTCTCTCCCCGCACCATCCTCTGTCTGGCGCAGGACAGCATCAACTCCTGCATCGCCCGGGTAATCCCCACATAGGCAAGCCGCCTCTCCTCCTCAATATCCTCCATATCGTCCGATATAATGGACATATAACTCGGAAACAGCCCCTCTTCCAGTCCCGCCAGATAGACATAGGGAAACTCCAGCCCCTTCGCGGAGTGAAGCGTCATTAAAAGCACCCTGCCTTCGCCGCCCGCCATATTGTCAATATCACTGACCAGCGCCACTTCCTCCAGAAACCCACTGAGCGACGGCTCTTCCGCACCCTCTTCATAGGAAACAAGTTTGCTGACCAGTTCCTCCACATTGTCGATCCGGTCATCCGCGTCCTCTTCGTCTGATGCACGCAGTTCTTCCAGATACCCTGTCTGTTCCAGAATATCCTCCAGCAGTTCCTTCAAGGAATAAAACTCCATTTTTCCCCGAAAAGCCTGTATCATCGTCACAAAAGCCGAAAGCTTTGACAGCCCTCTGCCGATCCCCGGAATTTCCCCCGCTTCTCTTAACGCATTATAAAAACTGATGCCCTTTGCGTCCGCATAATCCTGCACCCGCTGAATGGTCGCCGCACCGATCCCCCGTTTCGGAATATTGATGATGCGCTTCACCGCCACATCATCCGCCCCGTTGTCGATCGTCTTCAGATAGGCGAGCATATCCTTGATCTCCCTGCGGGCGTAGAAATTCGTACCGCCCACCACATTATAGGGAATGCCCTCCATGACCATCCGCTCCTCCAGAATACGCGCCTGCGCATTGGTCCGGTACAAAATCGCAAATTCCGAAAAACCGCATCCTGCTTTCCTGTATTTTCTCGCAATATCATCAGCGATATACTCCGCTTCCTCATAAGCCGTATCAAACTGCTGAAACCGCACCAGCCGGCCCGTTCCGTTGCTTGTCCAGAGCGTCTTGCTCTTTCTTCCCTGATTATTTCTGATCACCGCATTGGCGGCATCCAGAATGCTCTGGGTGGAACGATAGTTCTGCTCCAGCCTGACCACCTTCGCCTCCGGGTACACCTTTTCAAAATCCAGAATATTGCGGATATTGGCTCCCCTGAATTTATAGATGGACTGATCATCATCCCCCACCACGCAGAGATTCCTGCTGCCGTCCGCTAAAAGACGCACCAGTTCAAACTGCGCCGTATTGGTATCCTGATATTCATCTACCATAATATAGGTAAAACGGTTCTGATAATTCTGCAGTACCTCCGGCTTTGTCCGAAACAACTCCACCGTCAGCATGATCAGATCATCAAAATCCACTGCGTTATTCTTCTTCAACGTCTGCTGGTATTCCAGATATGCCGCCGCGATCTTTTTCTGCGTAAAATCCCAGGAAACATTCCGCGCAAACTGCTCCGCCCCGATCAGTTCGTTCTTCGCATTGGAGATCATATTTAAGATAGCCCGCTCCTTAAGCTGCTTCGTATCGATCTGCAGCTTTTTACAGACCTCCTTCATCACGGTTTTCTGGTCATCCGTATCATATATCGTAAAATTGGTATCATATCCCAGCAAATCGATATATCTGTGCAGGATCCGCACGCAGGCGGAATGGAATGTGGAAACCCAGATGCTCTCCGAGCCGAATCCCACCAGCTTATCCACTCTCTCCCGCATCTCCCCCGCCGCCTTGTTGGTAAAGGTAATGGCAAGGATATGCCAGGGATTGACGCCGAGCCGGTCTATCAGATAAGCGATCCTGTGGGTCAGCACCCTTGTCTTACCGCTTCCGGCACCTGCCAGAATAAGAAGCGGTCCTTCCGTACAAAAGACCGCTTCCTTTTGTTTATCATTTAACGTATCATATATGCTCATGCATTTCTCCATGTCTCCCGGGCAGCGGCGCTTTACTGCCCGCGACGCTATGCCCATCCTCCGGTTTCACCGGACATCTACCTGAAACTTTTCATTTACTCTTACATTCTTTCCAGCAAAAGCACGCGTCCCACGCCCGCCCTTTACCGTTCGTCGAAAAGGCACGCCGGCTTTTCCTGCCGATACCAATATCCATTACAGAAACAACTCCACCGTACCCGATACCCGGCATCCCTCCCATTTTTGCCTGCCGCGTCACACAAAAAGCTGGCTTCCACAGTTCCCGCAGAATTTCGTCCCGGTCGTCGGCGTTCCGCAGTTCGGACAGAACTTCGGCGAAACAGCCGGAAGAGGCGCCGCTGCTCCTGCAGGCGCTGCCGCCTGATTGTTCGCCGCCATACCCTGATGCATCATCCCCTGCACCATCTGCTGGCCCATCGCCATTCCCATCTGAAGCTGCACCATATCCGAAGCAACCCCGCTGCCGCTTCCGCCGCCTTTTCCCACGGCATCTGCCATCGCGATCTGCTGGTACTTGTTTACATCTGAGAGCAGGGACTGTGCCGCTGCTTTCTCCTGCATCTTCCTGATCTCTTCCGGATAGGAAAAACTTTCAATATTAAAATCCGTAATGGAGATGCCGATCTTCTGCATATCCCGGTCCAGATCAGCCATGATCCCCTTTGCAATATTGGCTGCATCCATCTGAAGATTAAAGATATCTCTGCCCTCTTTACCGATCCAGCTCATCAGAAGCTGATCCAGATTCGCAATGATACGCCCCTTTACGTCGTCCACCGTATAACCTGTTTTCACACCGGCAAGCTTCTCGATCAGCACCTTAGCGCTCTCCACCTTACAGCTGAAGGTACCGAAAGCCCTGATCGGCATACCGCCGGGCAAACCCTGAGCAGGCAGATTGATCGCGCTCTTGGTCCCCCATTTCACAAGCTGTTCCTTCGTATTGATAAACAGCACCTCCGCCCGCAGCGGCGCATTAAAACCGAATTTAAAACTGGCAAGCGTAGTCAGAAACGGAATGATATCGGACTCCACATCATACCGCCCTTCCCTTTCAAAGATCCCCTCTATCTTGCCGTTATACATAAAGATGGCATCCTGCCCCATCCTGATGATCAGTTTGGAGCCCTTTTTGATCTCGTCATTTTCCCATTTCCACAAAAGCACGCCTTCCTTGCTCTCGTTCCACTCGATCACATTGGCGAGCTGTGTAGCAAAAATCCCCATAATTACCTCCATTCCAGTTCCGCAGATATCCTTCCAGCACACATCACCCGTAACACGATTTATGCCGCTCCGCGTCCATAAATCGCGTTGTGCACTGACCGGATATCTGCTGTTTTCCAGTTCCGCAGATGCCCCGATCCGTCGTTTTTTATTCTTGTTCCGGTACTGTAATATATCCTGCCGCAGCAGATGCCGCCGCCGTTGCCGGCGAACCGAGGAAAATCTCCACTTTGGACGTTCCCATACGCCCCAGAAAATTCCTGTTGTTTGTGGCAAGCACCCTTTCACCGTCCGTCAGGATGCCGCAGGCTCTTCCGCAGCACAGTCCGCAGCCCGGATGCGTAACGATCGCCCCGGCTTCTGCCAGAATACGGATATACCCCTCTTTTACCGCCTCCTGATAAATACTCCTGCTGGCTGGCGTAACGATCAGTTTTACAAACGGCGCAACCTTCTTCCCTTTCAGGATCTTTGCCGCCACCGACAGATCTTCCAGCCTTCCGTTGGTGCAGGAACCGATAAACACCTGATCCAGTTTTGTTCCCGCCATTTCCGATACATTGTGGATATTATCCACCTGAGAAGGACAGGCGAGCACTGCCGCCATCTCCTCCGCCCTGTATTCCATCACCTGACAGTATGACGCATCCTCATCCGCATACAGCCAGTCAACATCTTCCATCTTTACGCCGGAATACGCGCAGGTCTTTTCATCCGGCGCAAACAGCGCCGCCTTCGCGCCCGCCTCGATCGCCATATTGGAGATCGTCATACGGGAAGAGACGCTCATCTCCTCCACTGTGCTGCCCGAAAATTCCAGCACTTTATAAGTAGCCCCGTCTGCCCTTAGATCCCCGATCAGACGCAGGATGATATCCTTTGCATAGACCCCCTTCGGCAGTTTTCCGTTGATCACTACCTTTATGGTCTCCGGCACTCTGATCCACATCTCCCCCGTGCCCAGCACCGCCGCCATCTCCGTATAGCCTATCCCCGAAGAAAAACAGCACACACAGCCGTAAGTCGTGGTATGGGAATCTGTTCCGAATACAATATTGCCGGGCTTCGCATAGCCCATCTCCGGCATAAGCTGATGACAGATACCGTCCGCCCTGTGGAAATGCTTAAGTCCCTGCTCCTTCACAAAGGCGTCCCCGATCTTGAAATGCCTTACATCCTCCACCGCACTGGTCGGCACCAGATGGTCATAGATCAGCACAACCTTATCCTGATCCCAGACTTTCTGAAATCCCATCTCACGGAATTTATCCACCACAAACGGGATAAAGATATCATGTATCATCACCCGGTCTACTTTCACCGTCTTGATCTCTCCCGGAGATACGGAAGGCTCACCGGTATTTCTCATCACAATTTTCTCAATTAATGTATGCCCCATATTCACACCCCGTTCCTTGCCTGCATCGCCTTTACCAGTCCGCCGGCATTCAAAATATCCATCAGATTTTCCGGAAGCGGCGTGATCGGGTAATCCTTACCGCCTGCCTGAATCTTTTCACCCATTGTCACAGTGATAACATCCCCTTCCGCCACATCGTCCCGCAGCCCGCCGCTTTCGATCAACAAAAGTCCGTTATTGATGGCATTTCTGAAAAAGATCCGCGCAAAGGACTTTGCGATCACGCACCGCACGCCAAGCTGCTTGATGATCTCCGGCGCCTGCTCCCTCGAGGAACCGCAGCCGAAATTTTTCCCTGCCACAATAATATCCCCCTGACCGATCTGCCCCGCAAGTTCTTCGCGAAGCGGTGAAAACGCGTACTTCTTCATATCCTCCACACCGGGAAGCGCCAGATATTCCGTAGGGATAATGATATCCGTATCGATGTCGTCCCCTAGAAGCCATACCTTTCCTGTAAATTGTGTCATTTTCTATACTCTCCTATCCTGTTCCAGCTTTCCTTCCATTTTGTACTTATCATCTACATATTCTTCCGGCACCAACTGCATTACAAAATAAACAAATATTCGCCCGCCCGGAAACGCCTGCTCTCCGGTTCCGTTACAGACGCTTTTTTTACTACTGCCGCTTTTTACAGTTTTTCCGGTCCCGTGATCTTCCCTGCCACCGCAGACGCCGCCACGGTCGCCGCCGATGCCAGATATACTTTGGAATCCTTATGTCCTGCACGCCCCTTGAAGTTTCTCGTACCGGTGGAGATCAGCACCTCCCCCTCTCCGATCACGCCCTGACAGCTTCCCCAGCAGACGGAACAGTTGGAATTCATCATCATCGCGCCTGCCTCCAGAAAAATATCCACAAGCCCTTCCTCCAGCGCCTGCAGATAAACGCTGTTGGACGCCGGTGTGATCAGAAACCGTACGTCCGGATGTACCTTTCTTCCTTTCAGGATAGCCGCCGCCACTCTCAGTTCATCGATACGTCCGTTGTTGCAGGAACCGAGGAACGCTTCATCGATCTTTACCTCTCCCACCTGTGTTAAAGGTTTCACATTGTCCACAAAATGCGGCTCCGCGACCACCGGCTCTATCTTTGAGAGATCATAATCATATACCTGCAGGAAAGAAGCATCCGCATCGCTCCGATACAGATTGTCATAGCTTCTCCCGTGCCCCTTCATAAATTCCACTACTTTTTCATCCGGCTCTACGATACCGGTCTTCGCCCCTGCTTCCACCGCCAGATTACAGAGTACAAACCTGTCATTGACGCTAAGTCCGTGAGCGCCCTCGCCGGCAAATTCCATGATCTTATAGTTACAGCCGTTCGCGCCGATATCCCCGATGATCGTCAATATAAGGTCTCTCGGATATACGCCCTCTCTCAGTTTTCCCGCCAGGTTAAACCGTATCGTCTCCGGCACCAGTACCCATGATTTTCCTGTCACCATAGCATATAAAAAGTCCGTACAGCCGATTCCCGTGCCGAAAGCGCCGACCGCCCCGTAAGAACAGGTATGGGAATCCGCCCCCATGATAAACTGCCCCGGCTCCACAAAATCTTCCAGCATGATCTGATGACACACGCCTTTGCCCTCATAAAACGCGATATCATACTTTTTCGCAAACTCCCGCATCTTTTTATGCGCCGCGGCAGTCTTCGGATTCTCTGCCGGGATATTGTGGTCTATGATAAAGACCAGCTTATCCTTATCCGCGATCCGCGGATTTTTTAACTGATTGTAAAACATATCGATGGTCAGATGCGTCGTACCGTCATTGCTCATCAGATAGTCCACATCGATTGTATGTATCTCACCGGGCTTCACAGATTCGACGCCTGCCGCCCTGGCTATGATCTTTTCCCCTATTGTCATGCTCATACGATTACTCTCCTATTCCAATCCCGCATTCGCCCTGCAGATACACCATACCCGAAACTCCTTTCCCGCCGTTAATGCATCGGAAAAACCTTTTCCGCCGTAATGCATCGACAGATCATTTCCCGCACTGTCCGGGCTCATGCCGTTTTCTACTCTTCCTTATTTAATGACGCGATCAGCCCGCCCTGATTCAATATATTCTGCATATAAGGCGGAAGCTTTGTGCAGGTATGGGTAACACTGCCTGCCGTAATGGTTCCTTCCGATAAATCCAGTTTGGCCTCTTCCCCCGCCTGTGCCACATCATAAAAATCTTTGCTCACAAGTACAGGCAGTCCGATATTGATCGCATTCCGGTAAAAAATCCGCGCAAAGGACTTTGCCACAACCGCTTTAACGCCGAGCGCCTTTAATACGCCGGGCGCCTGCTCTCTGGAGGAACCGCAGCCAAAGTTCTCACCTGCCACAATAATATCACCGGGTTTAACATTCTTTGCAAACTCCTCGTCCAGCGACTCAAACGTGTATCCCTTCATATCCTCAACACTTGGCAAAAGCAAATACTGTGACGCAATGATCTGATCCGTATCCACATCATTATGGAATTTAAAAATTTTACTCATAGCTTCTCCCTTCCTGTTATTTCCCTGTCTCTTTGTCCGGCACACTCACCACCAAACACACATAGTCTATCATATTTTTTTATCCTTGAAAAGATTGCTTTCCATATCAATTTATGATATTCTGTTTCATCGCCGCTAAAGCCTGCCGATACCGCCGCCCGGATGGAAATCAGATTCTCAAGGAGTGCCCTTGAAAAACGCCGGCACTTAGCGAGGTCCCTCACGAGCTTAGTGTCCGCTGCGTTTTTCACGGAGCGCAAGCGTGCCGACGGAGAATCTGATTTCCATCCGGGCGGACTCCCTGCCGGTTTTTCTGCCGGCTGACCTTCACTCTATTTCTTGTCCTGAAAGTCATAATGTGCTATAATCTTCTCTGGCCCATAGCAAATATCATATGGAGAATACCCATAATATTTACTGTAAAAAGCTATCATAACAACCGATGAAAGGAATACTATATATGAATAAAGTACAGATCTCCATGGAGATATTCCCCCCTAAAAAAGACAGCGAATTCTCTTCCGCCTACCGTGTCGCAAAAGAACTGGCGGATATCAATCCTGATTTTATCAGCGTTACCTACGGCGCCGGCGGAAGCCGTTCCAAAAGCACAATCGAGATTGCTTCCTACATCCAGAACGAACTGCATATTCCCGCCATGGCGCATCTGACCTGTGTAGGCAGCACCAGAGAAGATATAAGCAGGCTCTGCGAAGAGTTTAAAGCGCATAATATCTCCAATGTACTGGCTCTGCGGGGCGACCGTCCAAAAGATATGTCCGATGAACAGTATAACGGCAGGGAATTCACCTACGCCTCCAATCTTGTGGATTTTCTGAAGGAACACACGGAGCTTGAGATCTGGGGCGCCTGTTATCCGGAAAAACACTTTGAATCTTTCAGTAAGGAAGCCGACCTGATGCATATGAAAGAAAAACAGGATAAAGGTGTGACGCAGTTCATCACCCAGCTTTTTTTTGACAACGACTTTTTCTACGAATTCCGGGATAAGGCTGCGAGAAAAGGCATTACCGCTCCGATCCATGCAGGCATTATGCCTATCACCAGCGCAGGCCAGATCGGACGTTCCATCTCCCTCTCCGGTTCCTCCGTACCGAAAGCGTTATCCGATATTATCGCCGCCCACGGAGACGATCCCGAAGATATGTATAATGCCGGTATCGATTATGCCATCCGCCAGTGCAATGACCTCTTACAGAACGGCGTAGACGGCATCCACATTTATACCATGAATAAGCCTGATGTGGCAAAACAGATCGTAAAAGCCCTTGCCATCTGACTGCGTTCACAAAACATTCAAAACTTTTCATTCAAACAGCCTTGCGCTAACCGCCGGGCAGACTTATACTGATATCATAACCGCAGTCGAAAACAGACTGCCGCAAATAACATTTATTTTTTAAGCCATCAGCAAACAGGAAAGGCGGCAATATCATAATGAGTGAAATAAACCCTAATAACCAGAATACAGAATTTGACCCGGAAACGCAAAATTCCCGGCAGGATCACCCTGACCAGTCCGATACAAACGGGCAACAATATCATGATCCCCGGAATAATGACCCGAATTATAACAGCGGGCAAAATTACGGCGGACAACAGTATTATAACGGCGGGCAAAATGCAGGTTATGATAACCAGCAGTACTATGGACCGGATAACGGTAGCAACAACGGACAATATTACGGCCCAAATAACGGGCAGTACTACAACCAGAATAACAGCTGCAACAACGGACAATACTACAACCAGAATAGCAGCTATAACAACGGACAGTACTACGGGCAGAATAACGGCTGCAGCAACGGGCAGTACTACAATCAGAACAACAACTACAACAGCGGGCAGTACTACAACCAGAACAACAACTACAGCAACGGACAGTACTACAACCAGAACAACGGACAATACTACGGGCAGAATAACGGTTATAACAACGGGCAGTACTACGGACAAAACAGCAATTATAACAACGGGCAGTACTACGGCGGACAGCAATACGCAAACCCGCAAACCGCCTACAGGCCTGCAGAACCGGCAGGAGAACCTGTCACCAATATCTTCTGCTATATTTTAATGGCACTTACCGCCATCTCCGCCATCATCGGTATTATCGCCGCAAAGGGCATTATTACGAACATGTTTGCCTCTGTTGATTTTAACGCGATCGCAGGAGATGATTTTGCCTCCACATATTCCTCTATGATGAATTCCTTTGCTAATGCCCCCGGCTATTCAGCTTATTCCGTGCTGAATTCCCTGCTCGGATTTGCGATCATCGTGATTTCAATCATAGATATTGTACATGTCCACAAAAAGGGATATCCCATCCTGGGAATGATACTGTTCACAATTTTCTGCAAACCGGGTTACTTTATCTGGCGTGCTTACGTATTAAAGCAGAAAAAAACAGTCCCTGTACTTTACACGGTTGCCTTCGTGCTGCTTTATATCATTTATTTCTTCTGGAGTTTCTATTTTATGCTGAGTTTAATTTCTTAACTATATTATAGAAGAACAGACAACAGACGGACAGCAGACAGTCAACATGGCTGTCTGTTTTTCATACCAATAACATCAATTAAATTTAAAAAATCTCCGGCACAATTTATAACCGTCTATGGAAATCCGGCGTCCGCCCCGCCCCGGCAGATTTGTATATCCGCAGAGCAGTCCGTAGCGAAGCCTGCGGAACAACCTGTGATTTTTTTCTTTGAAATAATTCCAGAGTTCTTTCCGCTTCTCCAGATTCTCCTGTGTACCGGAAATCGCCATCATGATCGTGGAAACCACCGTGATGATCTCCAGATAGTTGTACATATACTGCTTTCTGTGCTTTTCCGCATGAATCTCCGGCAAATGTTCATTGTAAAAATCAAACATCCGTTTATTCACCCTTATCTGCTGGTCGATCCGGGATATCATCACAGACTCGTTGACCGACTGGTCCTCCCTTCCGATATAATAACGGTAAAAGTTCACATCCAGATAATACATATTCTCTACCTGAAGCAGGGGTTCAAATACAAAAATATTGTCCACATAGAACGTTTTTTCGGGAAGCTCCAGCCCGAACTCCTTTAACAGCTTCGTCCGGAAAATCACTGAATGCATCAGGATATACTGCCCTTTCATGAAATGCTTTACATCCTTCCATGTAAACAGTTCGTTTTTCGGCAGTGCATGGCGGTAACGCATTACCTTATTGTGCTTTTCCCCCTCTTTTTCATAGACAAAATTGCTGACCAGCATATCCAGCACATCCCGGGAACCGGCAAAATAACGCAGTGTTTCCAGTATTTCCAGATAAGCGTCCTCCCTCACCCGGTCATCGCTGTCCACCACTTTAAAATAAAGGCCTTTTGCCTCCCTGATACCTGTATTGACTGCCGCCCCGTGTCCGCCGTTTGCCTGATCGATCAGCCTTACTATATTCGGATACTTCTGCTCATACTCCCTGCCGATCCGGGACGTTTCGTCCACGGAGCCGTCATTGACTACCAGAATCTCCACGTCCTCTCCGCCGGGCAGCAGAGACTCGATGCATTTTCTCATATATGCCGCCGAATTATAACAGGGAACCGCCACCGATAATAATTTCATTTTCCGTCACCTCATACCATATCTTCTAAACACACTTTTCCCGAACATAATAAATCCGCTTCTCTAACGCTTATCCGCCTTCCTGAACTTATCTGCCCCCTGCGTGATATCCAGATATTTCGCATACGCCGCGTAAGCCGAAGGCAACGGATAGTTTCTTTCTATCTCCTCTTTTTCCGCAAAGATAAACCCGGCTTTCTCCGCCGCCGTTTTCTGGTTTGCCAGTTCATCCGTCCTGATCAGATAACCGGTCATATGCCATTCTTTATGCGTAAAAATATGTTTTGCCTCTCCGATCTTCTGTATGCGCAGAGACACAAATCCCAGCCTTTTCAAATATTCCAGCACCTGCCTGTCGCTTTGCTTTCCGGGCAGGCAGGGGAATTCATAAAAACCTGCCAGAAGTCCCCTCTCTTCCCGCTTTGCCAGCGCCACCCTTGTTTCGTCCTGCATAACAAGCACCGTTTTTTCTTCCGCTTTTCTCGCCTTCTTCGGCGCTTTTTTCGGGTATTCCATCATGCATCCCTGACGATATGCACCGCAGAACCCCCGCAGCGGGCACTCTTCACATTTCGGCTTTCCGTTCGGCAGACAGACCATGGCGCCAAGCTCCATCATCGCCTGATTAAAATCTCCGGGCCGATGATCCGGTATCACAAAGTAAAGTTCCTGCTCCACCGATTTTTTTACCTTCGCATCCAGAATATTCCGCCCGTCCAGCATGATCCGGGAGAGTACCCTCAGCACATTCCCGTCCACCGCCGGCGCCTTTTTTCCATAGGCAATAGAGGATACCGCTCCTGCCGTATAACTGCCGATCCCCGGCAGCTTACAGAGTTCTTCAAACTCCGCCGGCATTTTCCCGTCGTATTCCTCCATGATCTGCTTTGCCGCCTTCTGCAGATTCCGCACTCTGTTATAATAGCCGAGCCCCTCCCAGAGTTTCAAAAGCCCCTCTTCCTCCGCCTCCGCCAAAGCCTTTATATCCGGCAGTGCTTTTAAAAACCTGTCATAATAAGGCTTTACCGCTTCCACCCGAGTCTGCTGCAGCATGATCTCCGAAAGCCACACATGATAAGGCGTCGGCTCCTCCCTCCAGGGCAGGATACGCCTCCCTTTATCGTACCAGGCGAGAAGCGGCTCCGGTATCCGGTCCATTTCCGAGAGATATACCGGCAGGGGATCTCTGATCTTCATGGAATCCGCCGTCACAAGGCAGTCTCTGGCGATGATCCGGACACCCGCTTTTCGCGCCTCCAGCAAAGCTTCCGCAAATTCGGGCTGGGTTCTCCGGTTGGGCACCACATAGTCCACCCGGTCCATCTGCACGACAAAGAGAAGGTATGCCTCATATCCTGCTTCCTTTGCCCTGATCAATTCCTTCACATGTTTTACGGCCCTCTCCGAGGGTGCATCCGGAAAGCTGCCAACACCGTCCTCTTCCAGCGTACAGCCCTTTACCTCCATATAAACTTTTCTGATACCGCCATCTTCACCCGCCGCTTCTACATAAAAATCAAACCTTGATTCCCCGAAGGTCATTTCCGGTTTCAGACAGGTAACATCCGAAAAAAGTCCCCCGGAAAGCAGCCACTCCCCCGCCGCCTTATTGGGCGCCTGGGAATCCATATTGACGATCCTGCCTTCCTTTTCCACCGCCACAAGGTCATAGGCCGTGGAACGCCCTTCTTTTTCCGAATGCTCCAGATAAACGGCTGCACCCTCTCTCAGCAGTTCCCGGCATCTGCCGGTATTTTTCACATGTACCTTTTCCTCTTTCCCGTCCACTGTCACATAAGCGATAAACCGATTTGGCCTGGATCGGAAAATTCCTTTTTTTATCTGTTGATACTTCATCTGTATCAGCACCTTTTCCCGTTTATGTCACTGTCCCGCTCCCGCCCGGTATATGGTGCGGAATTTCACCCGACAGTCTCTTTCCTGTTATTATCATCCCGTAATTCATCCGGATTTATACCGGAAAACATTTGTCCGGTACCGCCTTAAGGCGCCCGGCACCCGTGCCGGATCGGCACCCTCGCCGCCGGGACCACCTCCGAAGCCGGGTCTGTATGTACCGCCTGATCGTCAAAGAAAATATGCGCCCCGAACGCCTTCAGGATATCCTTTTTCTGAACCCCGCCCAGAAAAAAAGCCTCGTCTATCCTGACGCCCCAGGCTCGCAGCGTGCGGATCACCCTCTCGTGGGCGGGCGCGCTCCTTGCCGTCACAAGGGCTGTCCTGATCGGAGCCTGCTCCTGCGGAAACTCCTTCTGCAGCTGTGAGAGAGTTTTCAGAAACTTGGCAAAGGGCCCCGCCTGCAGCGGGTTTTTCGCATTTTCCTGTTCGTTTCTCTCAAAAGCCTCCAGCCCCTGCGCCTGAAAGATCTGCTCCGATTCATCGGAAAAAAGCACCGCGTCTCCATCAAAGGCAATACGTATCTGGCTGATGTCCCCGTCGCAGTTATAAGTATGGATTCCCTCGCCGCAGATGGTCCCCGCCGCAATACCGCAGTCTATGGCACCCTGCACATCCTCCTCATAAGCCGATAAAAACAGATCCGTTTTAAAAGCCGTCAGATAGGGGGCAAGGGAAACGCCGCTGACCAGCGCCGCCCGCGTGATATCCAGCCCGTATTCCTGAATTGCGTTAAATACCCTGAGCGAAGTGTCCGGGCTGTTGCGGGACATCACAATAACTTCCACCCGCCCCTCCTGCCCCGGTATCTTATTCAGATTTAGCAGCGCCCTGATCAGGGCAAACCCGGGGCCCGGCTGTAACAGTTCATGTTCATGTTCCACCTGATAATCACAGTATGCTTCCACGCCCTCCCTCTCAAAAAGTTCGTTTTCCTTTGAGAGGTCAAAGAGCGCTCTCGAAGATACGCCGATCACAAGCCTGCTGTCTAAATCAAACGCCATATCTGCTCCTTTCCGCCGCATATCCCGGCATTAACGGAGCCTTCTGCATTCAAACCTTTCTCTTGTGGCAAGACAGTATTTCAATTCTTCATACCGCTCTGTAATATCTCCCGGCTTCACTTCCACATCTATGGCGATCGCCATCGTATTGATCATCGCGTCAGTCAGCCTGTCTTTCATGGTCGTCAGTATCTGCAGTTTTTCTTTACAGGTATCGGCATCCAGATATGCCAATACCATAGGATCTATTCCCGGCTCCGCCTCTTTCTCGGGGGACTGCTCTTTTTCAGATGTAACTGTCTTTTCGTTTCCGCTGTCGCTTCCGGCATTTTCTTTCATCCCGGCTAATACGGATATTCCGGAATTTCCGTTTTGCCTATCTGGCCCTGTCCGTCCTGATTTCGGCATACCATCCGCTCCCTCTGCTACAGGATCGGCAGCGCCGCTCTCCACCAGTTCAAACCGCTTTTTCTGCGTTACATACGGATATTTTCCCTTATCCACAGGCCCCAGAAACATGGAAAGCTCTCTTGCATATACGCCAAATTCTCCGTAAAGCGCCTGATAAACAACCAGTTTTTCTCCGGTCTCCGTATGTTCTGCCACTGTTATGACACGGTAGCAGTTCCCTTTAAAATGTTTATAAATTTCACCCGGTTTTGGAAGCTGTCTCATTCTAACCTTCTTTCTGTCTGCCTGTTACTTATTTTATGACAGACATTATTAGTATACCCCCAAAAACCGTTTTTGTCATGCCCAATATAGCAGAAGATGTGTCCTATAATCAGGACAATTATGGAAGAAAATGAAAATTACTGCCGCGGAAATATCCCTTCGTCACCACGCTCTTTCTATGATTCCTTAAAGGATATTTCCTGCGGCAGCAATTTTTCTTCGCTGCGTTACCTTTCTGATGCAATTACATTTTTATCAATCCCATCACTGTCTCATCAGCTCAAACGTCCCGTATACCTCCTTCGTTTCCGCATTATAAGCCTCCAGTTCGATCGTATCGCCAAGTTCCGTTTTTGTCAGGCTGAGTTTCCATAAATTTTCTCCGTTTCCGAGCATTTCCGTACCGGAAGCTATTCTGACCTGGTGCTCTTCTCCTGCAGCGGCGCCCGCGAGCCGGAAGCAGGGCATCTGCTGCCAGTCTTCGCTCTCATCTTTATATACGATTTCCAGATAAGTACCGAGTTTTGTCTGAGTCACTTCCGCCCGTTCGATAACGGCGCTTGTTCCGGGAATCTCCGCAGATCCCGCCGGTACATAAGCCTCCGACACCGCGTCGCTGATATCCGTCAGTGTAAAGCGGATCTCGGTCCGCAGAACATCGTCCATGCTTTCCATACTCTCGTCCCAGACGATACCGGTGCAGACCACATCCAGCGTCTTTTCCTTCACGTTTTTCCCGCACTCGATCATGATATCCATCACATCGTCGCTTACCGACTGGAAATAGATTGCGGACACCGCTATGCCCAGATCCTCCATATTCTGGATTCCCGCATTGACATGCACTATCTCAAGGTTCTTGGAAGCCGCATATTCCCCGGCGCTGATACCTTCTTCCATGCCCCAGTCACTTATGGGATCTTCCGCTATGGCATCCTCCGGTATAAAGAAATAACGCCCCCCTTCCTTTGCCCGTGCCTCCAGCACGACATAAATGCTGTCGCTGTCGCACATTGCCTCTTTCACGGTGTAGTCCGCAAGCATACCCTCAGTGATCTCTTCCTTCTCCTGCTCCGGAGCGGATACGATCAGATCCTCTGCCTCTACAAAAGGCACTGTCTCTTCATTTCCGCTTTCTCTCAGAAAATCCAGTATGCCGAAATACTTCTCCGCCGCATAGACACCTGTTCCAAGCACCATAACCGATATCAGGATAAGCGCCGCCGCTCTCAGATACGCCATTCCCGCCGATGACTTTCTTCTTCTGCCGCCTTTTTGGTTTTTGCCATAACTTTTACCGTAATTTTTATCATAATTTTTCATAATTCCTCCATTGCCGCCTTTCTCCGGTAATTCCGCCAGTGTCTGCACATACCCGCGCCATACATTTTCCGGGATATCCATTTCATCTCTCAGTCCGTTTACCATATCATCAAATCTGCTCATAGATCTTTCCTCCTCTACGCCCTTGCGCCGAATTTCCTGCCGCCTGCCATACCGCCTCTTTCATACGCACGCTCCATCTTATCTCTTGCGGCGGCAAGGCGGCTTCGCACCGTACTCTCGTTGACCTTTAACATTTCCGCAACTTCCCTTGTCTTAAACCCCTGTACATAATATAAAATAACAACCGTGCGGTGTTTCTGATCCAGACAGTTCAGAAAGTCGTCCCACTCCACATTGATAAAGCTTTCCTCCTGAGCCCCCCTCTCCATGATCTCCTCACCGGGTGCCATATATTTTCTCTGCCTGCATATTTCATTGCAGTGATTGATCAGTATCTTCGTCATCCATGTCTTGAAATAACGGTCCTGTTTCAACGAGCCGATCTTCTCCCAGCATGTCAGCGCAGTCTCCTGCATGGCGTCTAAAACATCCTCATCATTTCTCAGGATGGCTTTTGCCACTTTATACATATTCTGCGCCTGCGCCTGCATCAGGTCCTCAAAGGCTTCCTTGTTGTGCCTTTTCGCTTTCTTTACCAACTGTTCCATCTGTATTTTTCTCCCTTCCCGCCATGCCCCTGCAATCGGCAAAACGTTCGCTCTCACTCTTCATCCCGGGAATTTTCTTTTTCAGATCTGCAAATTCTGTAAACATGTTTTTTTAACAAATTTGTTTGTTTTATACTTATTAGATGGAGAAAGTGTCTTTTTTGTCCAAAAAATTTGACAAAAAAATACAGGGTAGAAACCTACCCCATATCATGATAAATCTTTTTAAGCTGCCCGTAAAGCCTGTCGTATATTTCCTGCCGTTCCTTGTATTTTTTATGCCGCTTTCCGTCCGGAATAAAGCATTCTTTTTCCCTGACCATACATGCTATCGCCTGTCCCGGGTTTTCGTATACGCCGCAGGCTGCCGCTCCCAATATGGCGCTTCCTGCCGCCCCCGTCTCTCTGCAATCTACCGTATATATCTCTCTGCCCAATATATCCGCCTTCAACTGTAATATCTCTTTTGATGCCGTACCTCCTGTCGCCGTTATCTTTCTCACGGATATTCCCGCATCCTGCAGACTTCTGTATATGAGACAAAGTTCCATTTGTGTTCCTTCCACCAGTGCCTGATAAATGTCCTCACATCCCGCTTCCAGAGTTAATCCCAATAAAGCCCCTTTGGAATGCTCATCCATATAAGGAGTCGCCGCCCCGGCGAAATGGGGCAGGGACAGGACTGCAGACGGTTCATTTTTTATACTGCGATCTAATATCCCATACAGTTCTTCTCCCCCCTTTAAAATCTTCTCCACAAACCACCTGAGCACAGAGCCCGATGCATTGCTCCAGGCCACTGTGTTATACAAGCCCGTTATTACGAAGGGTTCACAGGAAATCTGATATGCCTCTATCGTGTCCGTGTTCAATATACCCGGAGCGATGACCGCAGTGATCCCTTCTGTCGTTCCTGCTGCATTCACACACTCTCCGGCCCGGTACACTCCGGCGCCCAATGCATTCGCAATATGATCATGGCATCCGCATACTATCCGCGCCTTTCCTTTTATATCCAGTTCTTTTCGCAGGCTCTGTTTCAAAGCCCCCACAATGGTTCCCGGCTCCACTACTTCTGACATAAGTGTCATTTCAAGTCCTGCCTGTTCAAACAGCCACGGTGACCATTTACCGGTGCGATAGTCAAGAAGCATTGTCCTTGAAGCCATAGAGGTATCTACTGCCGCCGTTTTACACAGCCGGTACATAATAAAATCCTGAAAGGTAAATACTTTCCAGATCCGTTCAAATATCTCCGGAACCGCTTCCCTCATCCATAAGATCTTTCCCAGAGAATAAAGCGGGGATACAGGAAGGCCCGTTATATCCGTTACTCTCCTGCTCCCCGTTTTATTTATAAATTGTGTGTGATAAATCCCGCCCCTCTCATCTGTACCGGTAATCCCCATTGTCAGGGCGTTTCCCTCCGTATCAACTGCGATAACGGCCTCTCCCAAAGCGGATACCGTTATCGTCTCTATTTCCCTGGTACCGCTTACCGCTTTCAGACATTTACAGACAGAACGCCACACCTCCTCCGGATCTAACTCCCGTATGCCTCTGCCTGCCGGCCTGTATCCATAGCCGGCCCGGCAGACTTTTTCTGACGCTCCATTCTCATCCATACAGAGGGCTTTTACTCCCGAAGTTCCGATATCCAATCCGATAAAATACATTCTCTCCTATCCCCTGTTTTTAAAAAGCCTGACAGCGTATGCTGCCTTTTCTTTCATAAGTTCTCTCGCATACTCACAGATTTCATGGAAATACGGCGGTTTCTCAGAATCCGCAATATATCCCGTCAGCTGTTTTGCAGGCTCGCATGCCATATAGGTATAATAATTGATCTTCCGGATTCCGCCGTCAATACATCTCCACGTATCCTCTTCACTCAGCCCCGAACCGCCATGCATGACAAGCGGAAAATCCGGTAAGGCCTTTCTGATCGCGCTCAGCCGTTCATAATCCATTTGAGGCTTTTCGATATATATTCCATGTACGGAACCGAACGAGACAACCAGACTGTCCACTCCGGTCTTTCCGACATACTCCGCCGCCTTTTCCGGCTTTGTAAAAAAGTACTCCAATGTCTTCCCCTCCGGCAGCGCCCTTCCCTGCCCTTCCACATTGCTGGGCATTTCACCATATTCTCCTTCCACGGAAACCCCCTTCTCATGACAGACCTCCACCATCTTTTTTGTCCTCTGCACATTTTCTTCAAACGAAAAACGGGCAAAATCAGCCATAACAGAGGTAAAACCCAGACTCAGCGCTTTATAAATATATGTCTCTGTCGTCCCATGATCCAGATGAAGGGCACAGGGTACGGATGCCCTTTGGGCTGCCGCTTTCATCAGCGGTCCCATCATTTCAATAGGGGCATAGGGTTCATGGAGCTGCGCATGGCTTAATATCACAGGCATATTTTCTTCTTCCGCCGCTTCTATCACAGCCCTTAACATCGTAAGGCTCGTTGTATTGATCCCTGCCACCGCATAATTATTTTTTTCCGCATCATTCAGCAATTCTTTCGTATTTACCAGCATTTTTCATTCTCCTGTTTTTCCATTCAAACATTTCCTTGAACTGTTCATATAATTCCCTGTAATACTCCCTGTATTTTTTATCCGGCATATATGTTCTGCCCAGCCGTAACAGCTTTTCGGCGCCCTGTTCCAACGTATCAAAAACCCCCGCCTCTTTGCCCGCCAGCATGGCGCAGCCCATGACTCCCGCTTCGTTTCCCTCTACCGTTGCGACTGCCCGCTCCCATATATCAGCTTTTATCTGCATCCAGACAGGTGAAAATGCCGCGCCGCCCACAGTCCGTATATCCGGTATCACGATCCCGTTCTTTTCCATGATCTCCATATTCATCCTCATATGAAAAGCCGTCCCCTCCAGCATTGCCCGGAAAAGATCACTCAATGAGGTATCCAGCGTTATCCCGTACAGCATTCCCTTCGCATCCAGGGAAAAACAGGGCGTCCCGGATACCGAGAAATCCGGTATTACAATGATCCCGGACGGTTTATCGGACACGCTTTGATCCAGTTCTTTATAGGAACATCCGCCGCCCAGCCGGTTTCTAAACCATTTTATGATCGAACCGCTGGTCAGACACAGCCCATATGTCGCATAGGTATCTTCCATAATATAAGGTATACAGCTGTAGTTGGATTCCATCATAAATGTCTCTCTGCAGGGTCCGTCCATGAGAACGCTGATCGTTTCGCAGCTTCCGGACACATTTACCGCGATCTTTTGGTCCGTCATACCGGCCCCCAATGCACAGCACCATCCGTCATGTCCTCCGGTCAGAATTTTAGCGTTCCCCGAAATCCCCAGTTCTTCTGCCAGTTCAGACCGGATCGTCCCGACCACAGTTCCAGAGGGAAACGCCTCTGACATCAGTTCCTTCTTCACTCCTGCCGCTTCGAAAACCGTATCATCCCACTTCTTTTTTGTGATATCAAAAGCCATCGTCCTTGCCGCCAGAGAATAGCTGATCCCACGCATTCCTGTCAGCATGTAAATGATAAAGTCCTCATACAGGAAGATTTTTTTAATGTTTTTATAATACTCCTCCCGCTCCCGTATCCACATCAGCTTTTCTATCGTATACGTCCCGTTCGGCACATTTCCGGTCTTTTCATATATTTTTTGTCTGCCCAGTTTTTTACAAAGCCGTCTGCTCTCCTCCATTCCCCTTATATCGTTAAATAAAAGAGAGGGGGCAACAACTCTGTCATGCTCATCCAGCCCTACTCCCGCCTCACCTATGGCGGATACCGCCAGCGCTTCTATGGGTTCTGTTGTCCGTGCTGCCGCTTCCCGCAGTGCCTCTTTTGTTTTCTCCCACACCAGATTCCCATCCAGTTCGTAACGTCCGTTCTCTGCCATACAATCATATTCCCGTCTGGCAAGTACAATCCTGCTGCCCTTTTCATTGAACAGCGCGCACTTTACTCCGCTGGACCCGATATCCAACCCTCCGAACACCATGCTCCCACCCCTTTCGCCCGGTTCCTTTCCACATTTAAATTTACCGGAAAATATATCCGTTACTCAGCAGGCGAATCGTCTCTTTTGCCGACTCTTTCATTGCTTTTTTCGCAATCGCTTCTATCTCATGATAGTAAAGAGGCCTTTCCGCATCTACTGCTTCCATGATTGCCTTCTGCGCACTGGTAGAAACTTTTGTATAGACATTTACCTTACTGAGGCCGTATGTAATCGCTTCTTTCATCTGTTCCGGTGCCACGCCGGAAGAACCATGCATCACCAGCGCACAGTCCGATGCCTTTCTTAAGCGCCTCAGATGTTCCATATCCAATACCGGTTTTGCCACAGTCATCCCGTGTACTGTCCCAAAGGATACCGTCAGCGCATCCGCCCCTGTTATCTCGATAAACTTTTCGATTTCGTCAGGATCTGTAAAAAATTCCTTCAATTCCAGATTCCCCTCCGCCTTTTCCACCATATCTACATTAGGCATTCTTCCCACAAGCCCTTCCACCGTTACGCCGATACTGTGGCAGAACGCAACACACATTTTTACAATCTCCGCATTTTCCTCAAAACTGCGGTCCGAAAAATCCGCCATTACAGAAGTATATCCCGCTTTGACCGCCTTCATAATATAATCAATACTGGTGCCGTGATCCAGGTGCAGGCACACCGGCACCTTTGCCTCCTCAGCCATACGCGCCATAACAGGGCCAAGTTTTTCAACAGGGCCAAAGGCATCATACAGCTGGGCCTGTCCGATGATCACAGGCGCATTCATCTCCTCCGCCGCCTGCAGTACCGCCTCGCATGTATCCAGTGTAGGCGTTGTAAAACCCGCCACTGCATAATGATTCTTTTCCGCATCCTCAATTAACGATTTTAAATTTACCAACATATTCTTATTATCTTTCCTTTCATGATTTCATTGTCCGTTTTTTACGCATTACATCTATGATCACCGATATGGCAACAACAAGCCCTTTTACGATCAACTGGTAAAAGGAATTCAGATTGATCAGATTCAGTCCGTTATTGATAACCCCTATCATCAGAACACCTATCATCGTGCCGCCGATACGCCCGATACCGCCCGACATACTGGCGCCTCCCAGAGCCGTGGCCGCAATGGCATCCAATTCAAAATTCTGGCCAAGTGTCGGTGAGCCTGAACCCAGCCTCGCCGTCCATATCACGCCGCAGAATGCCGCAAAAAATCCTCCGATCAGATAGGGTATCGCCGTTATAACCCTTACATTGATACCTGAATACTCTGCCGCCAGTTCATTTCCTCCTATTGCGTACAGATATGTCCCCACTCTTGTCTTATACATCAAAATACATATCAGTATCACAAAAAATACCGAATAGGCAACCGTTATGGAAACCCCGCCGAAAAACGTAGTAGTCCCCAGTTTTGTAAAGGATTCTTCGGAACATCTTACAGGCGCGCCGTCACATATAACCTGACAAAGGCCTCTGCCTATGTTCTGCGTTGCCAGTGTCGCGATAAAAGCAGGTATCTTGATGTAGGCGATCAGTACCGCATTCACCGCCCCTACCAGCAGGCCTATCGCAAGACAGAGAATAATCACCTGCCAAACCGGATATTTCCCGGAACCTATCAGTGTTGCGCATATAATTCCTGATAATCCGACAGTGGAGCCTACCGATATATCGATCAGTCCCAGTATGATCACCATTGTCAGCGCACATGCCAGCATCATATTCGTAGATACCGATTTTAAAATATTGAGGAAGTTATCCTTTGAAATAAATTTATCTGACATAAGTGTCACTATTACACACAATGCCATAAGCCCTAACAGCGAACCCAGATTCATTTGAAACCATCCGATGACGGGATTCATTTTTTTATTCATTTGCTTCATTTGTTTTCCTCCCTGCTGCATAATCCATAATTATTTCCTGACTGAATTCCGCCCGTTCGATCTCGCCTCTGATACGGCCTTCCCCCATAATGTAGATCCGGTCGCACATATTGATCACCTCCGGAAGTTCCGAAGAAACAAGAATAATGGAAACACCTTCTCCCGCCAGTTGGTTTATGATCCTGTATATCTCGGATTTTGACCCAACATCGATCCCTCTTGTAGGTTCATCCAGAATGATCACCTTCGGTCTGCCGGCAAGCCATTTCCCGAGCACCACCTTCTGCTGGTTGCCGCCGCTCAGATTTCCCACCATCTGTTCCCCTGATGTCACTTTAATGGAAAACGCATCCACATAATGATTAACGATCCCGGCTCTCTTTGCCTTATTTACCCGGATTCCCTTTATGATCTCCTTCAGTGCCACCAGTGTCATATTAAAGGCAACCGAATTGATCAGCACCAGCCCTTCATTTTTCCGGTCCTCAGGTATATAGGCAATTCCGGCTTCTATGGCGTCTTTTGGTTTTCTGATATCCACTTCGTTTCCATCCAGATAAATACTGCCGCCGCTTCTTTTTAATATGCCGAAGATCGTCTTCATCACTTCGGTCCGCCCCGCTCCTATCAGTCCTGAAAAACCTATGATCTCTCCGTATCTGGCATAAAAATCCACCTTTTCAAACAGCCTGCCGCAGGAAAGCCCTTTTACCTCCAAGGAAACATCCCCGATCGGATTTTCCGTCTTAATGTAGTATTTTGTAAGTTCCCTGCCCACCATCATATTGATCAGCTGCTCTGAGGTTACCTCCTTTATCGGGCATGTCCGGATCGTATGTCCGTCTCTGAGTACCGTTACCCGGTCAGCGATTTCATACAGCTCGGATATTTTATGGGAAATATAAATGATCCCCACCTTCTTTTCTTTCAGCAGCCGGATTGTTCTGAACAGAAATTCCACTTCATGTTCGGATAAGGAAGAAGTCGGCTCATCCATCACGATAATTCTGGCATCCGTGGACACCGCCTTGATGATCTCCACAAGCTGCTGCATCCCTATTGAAAGTTCGGAGATCAGCATATCAGGCGAAAGACTCAAACCAAACTCCTGCATAATTTCTTTCGTTCCGGCATACATTTTCTTTTTATCCAGAAATCCTGCTTTATTCCTAAGTTCTCTGCCAAGAAATATATTTTCCGCAATAGAACGAAACGGCACCAGCACGATCTCCTGGTGTATGATCCGTATATCTCTGTTCTGTGCGTCCACGACAGAACTGATCTTCACTTCCTCCTCTCCAAGAAAGATTTTTCCGCTGTCCGCATTGTGGATTCCTCCGAGAATCTTGATCAGTGTAGATTTTCCGGCTCCGTTTTCTCCTAAAAGTGCATGCACCTCCCCTTCTCTCAATTCCAGATTCACCTGATCCAATACTTTGACTCCGGGAAATGATTTGCAGATATCCTGCATCTTTAAAACCACCGCACCATCCATATCTCCACCTCCTTCTGTCCTTTATCTTCATCTGGAATTCAGGAATATTTCCATCGCTTCCTTTACTTTTTCCTCCATCACTTCCATTGCCAGTCTGGCAAGCCTGCCGTAATGGACCGGTTCACCGCCAGCTCTTTTTATCACTTCAAACAAGACCGGCGCCGGCGCCGTATCCATGGCCGTAAAATAATTGATCTTACGGATTCCCGCCGTAACAGCAGCCCTGGTCTGCTCTTTTCCTGTTCCCGAGCCGCCATGCATTACAAGCGCGGTTCCCTCCGGCATAAGCGCTTTAATCCGCTCTACCCGCTCTATATCCAGCTTCGGTTCCCCTTCATAGCTTCCGTGTACCGTTCCGAAAGATACAGCCAGCGCGTCCACTCCTGTCTGCTTCGCAAAATCCGCCGCTTCTTCCGGATCTGTAAAATATTTTTCCAGATTACTCAGATCACTTTTCTCATGCCCGTTGGCACAACCTGCCATATTGTTCGGCATCGCCCCTATTTCCGCTTCCACCGAAATCCCGAGCGGATGCACCAGTTCCACAAACCGTTTCACTTTCTCCATATTCTGTCCGTGCGGCAGATTAGAGCAGTCATACATAATAGAAGTAAATCCAAGACGGACCGCTTTCATCAGATACGGAAACGTCTCACCATGGTCGATATGAACCGCCACAGGCACCTTCGCATTTTTTGCATACTCTGTCATCAGCGGCGCTATCACCTCTATCGGTATCACTTCCTCTTCATTTTCCGCATGGTTCAGGACTACGGGGGCCCCCAGCCCCTCGGCGGCATGTATTACCGCCCGAAGGGTTTCCAGTGTGGGGGTGTTGAAGGACCCGACCGCATATTTATGGCATTCACAATCTTTTAATATCTCTTTCAAAGAGACCAGCATACGACTTCTCCTTTACTGCCATTCATCAATTCCGTATTCCTCAACATTTTCCGCTGTAATGCTGAATGCTTCAATAGAAGTGTTAAATTCCACCTCTTCCCCATTGATCAGCTTGAAGCAGTTTTCTGCTCCGATTCTACCGATGCTCAGCGGAGACTGTCCCGAACTCTGTACAAAACCGTCCTGTCCCAAAACGGCTTTTGCATCCGGTGATCCATCCTTACCGTAAACGGCAACTTCTCCGGCTTTCCCTGCTTCTTTAATAGCCTGAATAACGCCAAATGCGGACTGATCATTCACACAGTAAAATAAATCAATATCATCATGAGCCTGCAGCATATCTGTCGCCTGTGTGAAGGACTGTTCCATATTTCCTTTTCCGTCTGCCTCCGCCACATTTACATAAGCATCCGGATCAGCGGCTTTTTCTTTGATTGCATCCCAGAACGCATTCACTGTAACAATACAGGACTCTGATGTCGGAGAATGCATGATGCCGATCTTTGCGCCGTCAGGGAAACGTTCTACCACATCTTCGCCGGACACATATCCCAATCCGTAGTTATCGGAAGCCACGATAGCGTCTACTACATCATAGTCTTCCTCGCTGACCACGTTATCGATATTTACGACATATACTCCCGCGTCTTTACATGCCTGCATGATATTGCGGCTTCCCGCGGAATCAACAGGAATAAATAAAACAGCTTTTACTCCCATGCTTATCATATCATCGATCTGAGCCGCCTGAACCGAAGCATCCATCTGCGGATCAAACTTCACAAGTTCCGCGCCGTTAGCTTCCACCACTTCCTCAATCGCGCTGCCCACCGCGGAGAAATACGGATTTACCAGAGTCATCGGGGAATATCCTATCATAATCTTCTCCGTATCCGTTGTTTCCGTTTCAGCTTCCGCCTCTTCTCCCTCTGCCGCAGCTTCCACCGTCTGCTGTTCTTCTTCCGCTGCCGGCTCCGGTGCGGTTTCCTGCTGTCCGCAGGCAGCCAATGCCAATGCAAGTATTGTTCCCATTGCCAGAGTTTTGAATTTTTTCAGTCTCATTTCTTAACCTCCCATTTTTTATTTGTTTTAAAGACTCTCTGTTACAAGCAAAAGAATATCATTAAAATATCATAATTGCAATATATTAGATAATTTATTATATCATATATCACTTATTTACATCATTTTATGATATTTTATGATATTCATTCTCCATTTTTACAACAATTTCTTTTTTAATCCGAATTTTTCTCTTTTCATTTTTATCTAATATCTTAATGATAATTATTTTATAAAAATGCATTTTTACGTTGCATTTATGATATTTTTATAGTAATTTTATAATAGGACTTTATAAGGGGGTATGTACATGCGTTCATCCAATGAAATGGTATCGCAGAGAAGAGATAAGGTTTTAGATTATATTTCAACAACAGGGAAAACTACCACAGAACTTTTGGCGAAAGAATTTGGTGTTTCCATTATGACAGCCAGACGTGATCTGTTATATTTAATGGAAAAAAAACTGATACGCAAGTCTTCCTCCGGTCTGTTCATGGTGGACAATAATACAGTATTTATGAAGGATTTTAATTTCCGTCTTCAGCAGCATACACCTGAAAAGCAGGCGATCGCCAGAGAATGTCTGCAGTTTATCAAAGACGGCGATCTGATCGGCACCGATGCCAGTACCAGCGTCCTCACGCTCTGCAAAATGATACCCCCGGAATATCGCCTCACTCTGGTAACGCTCAGTCAGATGCTTCCTATGATGATGGAAGACCATCCCAATGTCACAACGGTTTCCACCGGCGGCATCAGCCTGAAAGGACATGCATCCTATGTGGGCTCTATTGCCATATCCACATTATCCACCTTTCATTTTGACAAGACCTTTCTTTCCACAAGTGCATTTGATCCTGCTCTGGGTCTGTGTGATTATTCGGAAGAACTGAGTAACAAATCCAAACTTATGGAACACTCCGCTGAAACTTATCTTCTGTGTGACAGTTCAAAGCTGGGGAAAAATTCTTTACATTATCTTTTCATTCCGGCCAATATCACTGCTATCATTACAGACTGGAAAATCACTCCGGAACAGTTAAGCAACCTGCACAGATATAACTATAATGTCATCGTAGCCCCGCCGGCTGCCAGATAAGTTGTAAAAGACATAATGATCATAAAAAAATCACTGCAAAGCCCACCGGATAAATACCGGCACTCTGCAGTGTTCTATTTATAATATTCTTATATAACTCCTTATCCTCTGTTGATCTTAAGTCCCGGATCTGCGTATGTGTTTACATTAATCGAATCCGCAACCGTTCCTGTTTCCTTATCGATCACTACTATGTTGATTCCCGTCTTATTCATGGAATAATCAATATTGTCCACTATGATCTCGCTTCTGTCCCTTCCGGGAGATACCGTAAATCCTTTGCTTTTTACCTTGATCTTACAATATCTCAGCGGCTCACAGCATACCTTCAGTTTGCCGTTTAGATATTCAACGCTGTAATTGGAATGGCCTGCGGCAAATTCATAGTTTAAATTCAGCTCCTCCTCAGCCTTACTGTCAATCCTCACCACCCCCGCATCAATCACGGCTGCATAGCTGTTACGCCAGAAGACATCCTTCCTCAATGGCAAACCGATAGCTTCCAAAAATCTTCCCCACTGACTGGCGCATTCATCTCTGCCGGACAGTACGACCACATACTTTGCATCCGCTTTCAGCATTGCAAAATACTCATGCAGATTGTCGATTTTTCTAAGCTTTGAAATGCCCGCAACTATTCCATTCCTCTCAGAAACAATCTCCAGCCATGTCTTCCCGGATTTCAACTGCGCTGCGGCCTCCATCCTCTGCTCTTCCTCATAAGCATAAGCTGTCTGTATTTTATTCAGAAGATCCGTTTTCCCTCTCAAAGCATCATATAACTGCAGCATCACCTTTGTACTCTCATTGCCGCTTTTTTGTTTCACTTTGAGATTCAACGCCGAACGCAGCCATTGCAGAGATTCCATCCGTTTTGATTCTATTTTCCGGTAAACAGCCTCATACTCTATCTCCTTAAAAATATCCGTCTTACCCAGTAATTGCTTGGCATCTTCGTAAAACAGATCCTGGCATTCTATCAACTTTGCCAGTGAAGTAAAGCGTCCTTTAGACCTGTTCTTGATCGCCGCAAATTTTTTTCCGAACAGTACCGCAAAACACGTCCCATGCATGGAATCCGTGATCACATAACTAGCATGCTGAAAATAAGCAAGCCAGTCTATAAACTCCGGATTTACAATCTTTTCATCCAGGTTCATGATCCTTCTCGCCGCTTCCCTATAAGATTCCTGATCCAGAATAATAACCAGCTTTTTATCCAGTTCGCGAGCCGTTTCAAGAAGGACTTGCCGTTTATCCGGCGTCGGGTTTAATATATAAGCCAGAAGATACTCTTCGTCAAATTTTAACTGTGACATAGCACTGAGTTCATTCCAGATTTTTCTGCTGCATAACCAGACCGGATCTAATACCTGTACAGCCTGAGCATCAAATAAGTCCATGCATATATCCACACCATAGTCCTCGCGCACTGATATTGCATCAAAGCGTTTTAAACAGTAAGTTCCCAACGCTCTCGCCTCTGCATCTATATCTTTTTTACCTTTTAATTCCCCAAAAGAAGAAGCATAAGCTATCATTCTCTTATTTTTATCGGCAAACCCCAGCATCATATATTGAAAAATCTGATCAATATAATGCATCCACCAATCCCACGATATATCTGATCCCACTATAAATGTATCAAAACACTGATTTGCCGCCTGCCAGTCCCCCATTTCTATAAAATCTCCGGTCAATTTCATATACTTTTTTGCAAATTTAAAGGCTTTATCATGCATCATTCCACCCCAGCGCTCCAAAACGGCAGCTTTTTTACCCAGTTCGTTCACCGCCCTGTAAAGCGCATAGTTTGTGGCAATACTCCCGTAATTATCCGACATATAAAGTATCATGCCCACATCGTATTTATGCAGCGATGTATAGACAGCCCTCTCAAATTCCTGCTCCCCACAATTTCTAAAGAATTCCCGGCGTTTCGCAATATCACTGTTGCCTGCAGAGGGATAAAAAATATTGGAATTCAACAGCCTTTTATCACAATTTTCTTCTGCCTCTTTCCCATATATTTTCTGAAAATGAAACTGATATTCTGATCCGGAGAGCGACCCCCGAAATAGTTCCTTCCCCTTTTCATTGTTGAGAAGAACAACGGACACTCCCTTTCTATATTCAAAGGATAACTTTATTTCTCCCGCTGCCCATAAATCTCCTATCGTAACATCTCCCTGGCGAGGAAGCCTGCTGTACTGGCACTGAAAACATGAAGCGCGCAAATTGATATCCTGCAGGAAAGACCACAAATATACGCTCCTATTGAAATAGGATGTTCTTGTCTCTCCACCTTTTGATTTTACCCTGAATAAAGTCCCCCATCCCTCCCGGCTTCGGAACTCAACATCCTCAATCTTCTCAACACCTCCATATGAATTGCATAAATGTTCCTGAAACAGCTTCGGGGAAGGAATTCCATGACACAGGACATCCACCGTATACAGCTTATCATAATCCTTTCCCAGAAAACGCAGCAATCCGGCAATCTGACACGGACAGCCGCTGTATAAGACATATCTCCCCTCTTCAAGAAGTTCTTTTACCCTTTGAAAAGTATCACCCGTTGAACTCTGTAAATATTTGGAACGCCGGAGTAAATCCAATTCTTCTATATCATGTATGATAATATGGTTCACGCGGAATTTATCATCATAAGCCGCCCCTGCAACATAGCCCCCCTTTTTTAAAACATTCTCCGCAAGAAATGTGAAGATTCCTCCCGATGAACTGTCATAAAGAAGCTTTTCTTCCGCAGAGAATGCATAAATATCCGGCTCCGGATTATTCGGATACTGACAGTTTACGGAAGGACATACCTGCCTGCATTTCCCGCAGGCAATACATTTTTCCGCATCTATGACCGGCTCCATGAATCCTTCCACATTCTCTTTCATACTGACAGCTCCTGTCGGACACGCATTAAAGCAGGCTCCACACCCGTAACAGGACTCCATATTATCAAGTATTCTCATTTTTTTCTCCTATACAAAAATCAGCTTATCCCCATAACACCATGGTTTCAGGAAATTCCTATTCACTACATGCCTTCTTTCGGATTCCTTTGGCTAATCAGATAACATTTCCACTATTTCTTCTGCATACGCATCATCGTCCTGCAGTTCAATATCCCTGTCAAAATTAAATTCCGCCGTATGTTTATTTTTCAGTTTTATTTTATATGCGGCTCCCATCCTGTACCACTCATATTCGGAATCAATATGTCCTATATCCACTGCCCAATATCCCTCAAAGGCTAAATCCGCAGCCATTATTTTAGCCGTCGGTCCCAGCATAAGCAAAATCAGTTTATTCACCCCATGCCGGCGAACCGCATTCATAATCGCTTCATACCTGCTATATGCATTCTGGGACGGACAGATGATCCGCTCTACCGACTTTGCTCCCTGAAATAAATCATTACCCACACCGGAACGTGAGTAGAAGCCTTCCACGATCAGGATATCTTTCTCCGCAAATAATTCTTTTATATTTTGAAAATGTTTTTCAGCGATCGATTTATCCACTAAATCTATATAGGGACGCGAGAGGAAGGTACTCCCATAACATTTTCCATTTGCAGCAATTTCGTCGTAAAAATCCTGATACCGTTTCATATGTTCATCCCAAAAGGAATGAAATGCATCAGTATAACGCTCCCTTCCTTCAAAAATATCCGGCAGGCACACTAACAGTTTCCTGTTATCCGGTGCCATAATAATCTGCTTCAATCTTCCAGCCAACTCTTCATTATAATCCTGATAGGGAATCGAATACCCCATCATCAGATCAACTTCCCCATCCCCAAAACGGGCAACCGAGACATGTCTATCCTTTACATATTTCAGAGTTTTCTGCATATCCATCACAGAAAAATGCTCTTTCTCTCCGCAAAGCATACCCGATATACCATAATCATCCATATCTTGCCGCAAAAGCATCTGAACAGCCTCTATCAGAAATTTTTTAGTAAAATACCCGTCTCTGATCAACGAAGAAAATTCCCTGACATGCCGCACATATTCCTGATATTCCGCTTCACTTATATTTTTCACCTGCTCTGCGGCATCCTCCAGAGTATCCGCCACGATCCCAAGATGATTCCCCTCGATCAGATACTGATTGGAAATTCCCCTCGGAACGATCACCGGAATCCCCGCTGCCAAATAAGTGCTGAGTTTAAACGAATTATTGTACCGCATATATTGGTGCCAGTAATCATTTCCATACCATACAAGCCCAAATCCGCCCTCTGCAAGTTCAAGCAGCAGTCTGTCACTGTCCATCCATCCCTTCACCTGTACATTTTCTCCCGTACACTGTTCCGATGCATAAACCTTCAAAGGCACATCAAAATTCCATTGATCAGGGAACAGAAATTTAGAGGGTTTTCCCGCGAAATGGATTTCCTTCCTAAACTTCGCAGGCTGAGAAAACCGGATGTCCGTAGTATAATCCCATATTTCCTGTATGGCAAATTTCATATCCGCCCTGGCATAAGAGGATACTACAAGTACTTCCGCAGAATTATAAATCTCCGTTACCATTTTCAGCATAAACCGGCTGCTCTCAAACATAAGAGCCTCCACATCATGCACCACCATAACAACTCTTCCGCCATATGCTTTTATTCGTCTGATCAACCCTTCCTCAAACCTTAGCTGATGCCAGGTCGGATGCTGAAAAAAAACAATATCCCCCGGAGATATGCCGGCGATGATACCATCATATCTCGAACTCAGGCTTTCTGCACTTTCCTCCCTTGAATTGTAATAGAAAATCCCCATATTTCTGAATCCAAGCTGATGTGCGATATCAGAGACCATTGTCTGCGCATATTGAGCCGCACCTGACAACCCATTGATACACGTTATAAATATTTTCATCATCATCCTCTCATCTTTTACAGATTCGCTTCATAGATCATATTTGATATACCATAATCATCCACATCCCGCCGCACAA
The DNA here is from genome assembly GCA_910573755.1 of Lachnospiraceae bacterium. Taxonomy (GTDB): domain Bacteria; phylum Bacillota; class Clostridia; order Lachnospirales; family Lachnospiraceae; genus 1XD8-76. The sequence continues at coordinate 40,084 of CAJTBO010000004.1, forward strand.
GCATCTGAACAGCCTCTATCAGAAATTTTTTGGTAAAATACCCGTCTCTGATCAACGGGGAAAATTCCCTGACATGCCGCACATATTCCTGATATTCCGCTTCACTCATATTTTTCACCTGCTCTGCGGCATCCTCCAGAGTATCCGCCACGATCCCAAGATGATTCCCCTCAATCAGATACTGGTTGGAAACTCCTCTCGGAACGATCACCGGAATCCCCGCTGCCAGATAAGTGCTGAGTTTAAAATTATTATTATATCGCATATATTGGTGCAAATAATCATCCCCATACCATACCAGCCCAAATCCGCCCTTTGCAAGTTCAAGCAACAGCCTGTCACTGTCCATCCATCCCATCACCTGTACATTTTCTCCCGCACACTGTTCCGATGCATAAACCTTCAAAGGCACATCAAAATCCCATTGATCAGGGAACAGAAATTTAGAGGGCTTTCCCGCGAAATGGATTTCCTTCCGAAACTTCGCAGGCTGAGAAAACCGGATGTCCGTAGTATAATCCCATATTTCCTGTATGGCAAATTTCATATCTGCTCTGACTCCGTTATCCAGCAGAAATTTTTTCATGGCATAGGAAGGCGCAACAAGAACTTCCGCAGAATTAAAAATTCCTGTCACATCTCCCAGAAAACACCAATTGCTCTCAAACATAAGAGGTATAAAATCATGCACCACCATAACTACTCTTCCGCCATACGCTTTTATGCGCTCTATCAGCCCCTCTTCAAATCTTAACTGATGCCAGGTCGGATGCTGAAAAAAAACAATATCTCCCGGTGATATACTGGCGATGATACCGTCATATCTGGCGCTCAGGCTTTCTTCACTTTCCGTACCTGAGTCATAACAATAGATTCCCATATTCCTAAATCCCAATTGATGCGCAATATCCGAAACCATCACTTGTGACTCAAGAGCCGTACCGCCTATCCCGTTGATACATGTTATAAATATCTTCATCGTCTCTCCTTCCATTCCCCGCTGGCAATCTCTGCATACCGCTGTGCCGTCTCCTCCATAGCCGCATCCCGCTGCTTTTTCAGCCGCCTCTCCAATACCTCTCCATCTTTCGCCGCCTTTTTTACGTCAGCGATCAGACGGTCCACGGAAGCGGCGGGATAGATATGGGCTTTTGCTATATAATTCCTGTTGTGGATCGTTTCCTCAAAAGCAAAGATCAGTTGGTTATGCAGAAACGCCCTCCTGACTGCCGATACGATCTCCTTCTCATGATTGATATCAAAATAGAAATCACACTCCTTGAACAGATCATCCAATACCGTCTGTTTCACATTGGGATAAAGGCTCACGTTCTCGCAGTTATCCATCCCCATAAGCTTTGGAGACATTTCCGTCAGTGCGGCGATATGGAAATGAACCTTCGGAAGCGCCTTGACGATCTTCGCGCAATGTTCGATCCTGTCTGAATTCGTACAGATCAGCGCCTCCTGCCTGTGCTCATTTTCCTTTACAAAGGAATAAAGAAAGCCCAGTCTGTGCGTCATATCCGGGTTTGCCCCAAGAGCGATCAGTTTATCATAAGACTCCCTCTTCTGCACCATAATCGTCTCTGTACGCGCCGCATGCCCGTTTAAGAGAAACTGCATATTCCCCGGAATTTCCGCTCCCACAGGTTCCTGCCAGAACAACACATCTCTCTTTGCGGATGCCGCTTTCATTTTGTTTGACACAAAGAACGGCGTTGACAGGGAATTGAAAAAGATCCTGCTTTCTCCGAAACCCGCCTGCTCAAGCGCATATACGACAAAATCGGTTTTCGTATGAAAGATTCGCACCATATCCCCCTGATTGAGAATAATGTCCCCCGTGACAAAATTCTCCACAATGACTTCCCTGCCCTCTGCAGAAAAATAAGACTTGGTGGCCTTCTGCCCTTTGGCGTTGAACAGCGTCCTCGCAAAGATCGCGCCATAACGGTTATAGTGGTCGCTGGAACGCACAGTGCCCTTCTCATCATACCAGTCGATAATCTGCACACGCCTTTTATGCGCAGGCTCCGCATAAAAGATCCTTCCCCGCTCTTTCTCTCTGTCATGGACCGATCCGCTGCTGTTATTTCCGCTGATCTCCCAATACTCCGGGACTGTTATCTGATTGAAGAATTTTGCATGTGCCATCTCCCCCAGAACTTCCTTAAAATCTCCCAGAAAAAAGCCGTATGCGGACAGTATGTCCTCCGGCAAAAAACCATTGTCCTCGATCACCATCGCCGGATAGGAAAAACCGGCACTCCGAAAAGACGAATACAGATCCTGGCTGTCTGTCCCGTAATAATCAAAAAGCAATATAGTATCGTTTATTTTAATATGTTTTTCCATTTCTTCTCCACTTCCGGCGTCAGATATGCTTTTGCCTTTTCATAGGAATGCTCGTGAAAACGTTCCAGATCCGCTTCCGTAAATAAACGCACGATGCATTCTGCCAGTCTGCCCACTCTGTCCTGTTTCTCCATCTTATCCTGCACCGGAATCAGATAGCCGTTTTTACCGTCATCGATAAAGTTTGGATTCCCGTACCTCACATCAAACCCGATCAGAGGAAGCCCCGAACCGACCGCCTCCATCAACGTCAGTCCAAACCCTTCGCTGGTAGATGCCGACAGATAAGCCTCATAGCTTTTATATATATCCTGCAGATCCTGCTGTCCGCAGAGACGCACATATTTCTCACAGTGCAGTCGTTTGATCTGTTCTTTCAGCCGTTCCTCTTCCCCGCCTTTTCCGTAAATATCGATGGTCAGATCCTTCACCGTCTCTCTCGCCGCCACGACCGCATCGATGATCCAGTCGATATGTTTTTCCCCTGCCAGCCGTGACGCGGTGATCAGAGAATGTTTTTTTCTGGGCTTTTCCGGCATTTTCAGTTCATCCAGACTCCCCACCGGAATGGTCACTACTTTCGGATTCGCTCCCATATATTTCTTAAACTGCTGCTTCAGGAGACGATTCTGCACATCTGTGGAGGCTATAAAAAACCGGATATTTCTCCACTGCGAAAAAGCATATTCATAATAATTATTCCAGAGGATCACCTCATCGTCCGTGCCGCCTTCACTGTAGTGATCCGCATGAATGACGATCCCGATCCTTGCCGGTCCTGCATTCTGCATGATCGACTGACCGATCCCGGTCGTCCTGTCGATGATCACCACGTCCTTTCTGGTCAGTTTAAGACATGACACCATATATCCCACCAGTTCCTCCTTGGAACAAAGCAGCCTGTCCGGGAACTGGTACATCACCTTATCATTATCGTTGATCTCTTCATAGGCGACAGTTCCGTCCTCATTGAAGAATCTGCGGTGATAGAGATGCGCCTTATTGTCCAGCGGCGCATAATACTCCGAATAAATCCTGCAATAAGTATAATAGTCTTTGCGGATCAGGCAGCCGTTTGAGACGATCTCCACCCGATGTACTCTCTTTTCTTTGTCGTTTACCAGATATGCCATATAATAGATATCAGAATCCGGAAAAGTATACTTTACTTTGGTACCTTCTCCGGAAGCGGAAAAATTCCTGCTGCCGAACGTCTTTTCCAGCTGCCGCAGCGTAAACGTCACAGGGGATATCTTTAAGTCCGTAAAAAACGTATACAGCCATATCACCTCGGAATCCAGAAAACCGATGTTTTCCGTCATATGCTGTATATTTTCCTGCGGAAACATATCCGTAAAGATAAATTTTGCCTCCTGCCCGATGCCCCGCAGAAGCTTCGCCCTGTAAGCCTGCGCGTACTCTACCCCGCTGCTTGCCCAGCCGATGCCCAGGTTAAAATTGTATACCATTGTTGTCCTTCCTCCTCCATAATGATTTATACATGACAATTCCGTACCGCCCACTACATGATCCGCCTGATATATGAAACCGCCTCACGGAAAAAGAATATGCAGCCTGTTCTTCTCATCCACATAGATATCGCTGAGCAGGATATTCCGCATGGCATTTTCATAGACGGTATTTTTCATCTTGCCAAATGACTCAAAGGAATCATTCTGATATTCAAACAGCAAATTCCGCTGGGCTGTGGATCTTCCCGATACCGCCGCCTGAAGCTGCTGCATATAATCCACCTGCTCCACCCAGGCATCGTCAACGGCACTCAGCACCGCCACACGCATAAATTCATTCATCCGCGCCGCGCCGCCGGCTCTCTTCTCCTGCTCCGCAAGCCTTTCCTCCACCTGCTTCAAAAGATACCTCTTCAGTTCTCCCTTATCCTCCGGAGAGACCTCTTCCGCCCCCCGCTCCAGCCGGTAGGAAAGATGATCCAGAATGTAACGGTTCAGGACATTTCTGCCAACCGGCGCATTCTCCGATATAAATCTTCCTATGTTCTGCTCCATCATCTCCATCATGATATCCATCGACAGTTCTTCCCCGTCCAGAAGCTTATCCCGCGTCGCATAGATCAGGTTTCTCTGCCGCTGTATCACCTTATCGTAAGAGACGGAACTCTTCCTGCCTATCACGGCATGCTCTTCTCCCACTATCTGCGCTTTATTGATGATCCTTACCAACTTTCTCCTGCGGATCCTTCTTTTGCCTTCTATATATTTCTCAAGGGAGGGATCTTCCCCGACCACTTCATCTTCCAGGGATACATAAAACTGGCTGCTGCCTACATCCCCCTGCCTTCCCGCACGTCCTCTCGCCTGACGCTCCATACGGATATTCTTCATCCTGCCGATGCCCACCACGGCAAGTCCGCCCAACTCTTCCACGCCGTCTCCCAGCTTGATATCCGTCCCTCTGCCCGCCATGGTGGTCGCCACTGTCACAGCGCCGCGCTGTCCCGCTTCCCTGACGATCTCCGCCTCCCAGTAAGCGTTATTGGCATTCAGCACATTATGGGGCACTTTCTTTTTCAGGAAGAAGCGGGATACCTGTTCCGTATTCTCGATATCGGCAGCCACGACCAGCACAGGCCTGCCTGTCTTATGCAATTCATAAGCCACCGTGGCAGCCGCACGGACCTGTCTTTCCCTGTTCCTGAAATACTGATCCGGCAGATCGGTCCGTCTGGAGGGACGGTTCGGCGGGATCACCACCACCTTCACATCATATGTATCCTTCAATTCTTCGGCGGCATCCGCCAGTGTGCCGCTCATTCCCGACAGCTTGGGGAACATCCTGAACAGGTTCTGGTAAGTCACCACCGCTACCGCGCGGTTCTCCTGCGTGGGTTTCAGACCTTCCTTTACCTCCAACGCCTGATGCTGACCGCCCTGAAGCATCATACCCTTCAGGGAACGGCCCGTACTGGCATCCATCAAAAGCAGTTCCCCGTCCCTCGAGACGATATACTCCTCCCCCGCCTCAAACAGTTTATGCGCCCGCAGCGCCAGCGTCACATGGCGGTTGATCTCAAAATATTCGCCGGCATAAAAGTTGTCGATCTGAAAGAAGGTCTCCGCATACCGAACGCCTTCCTCCGTCAGCCATACGCACCCTTCCTCCAAAATATAGTCGCGCTCCTCCTCCAGCGTCGTCACAAAAAAATCGGACACCTGATACAGATTTGACTGTACCCTCGGAGAGGATGAAATGATAAGCGGTGTCTGTGCATCATCCAGCAGTACGGAATCCGCCTCATCGATGATCACATAGTAATACTCGCGTAAAAACCGGTCCCTGTTATTTTTAGCCAGATGATCAATCAGGTAGTCAAATCCGAGGGCGCCGTGGGTTGTATACACGATATCCGATGCATATACGGCTTTTTTCTCTTTCGGTCCGAATTCCTTCTGTCCTTTTTCCGCTACTCCGGCAGCCACGGAAAGACCCATAAAACGATAGACCTTCCCCATTTCCTCCGCGTCCCTGAGCGCCAGATATTCGTTTGCCGTCACCAGTATGGTGCTTTTCCCCGTCAGCGCATTCAGGTACAGCGGCATCGTAGCCACCAGCGTCTTTCCCTCCCCCGTATTCATCTCCGCCAGATATCCCCGGTGCAGGGCGATCCCCCCCAAAACCTGCACGTCATATGGTTCCATTCCCAGAATCCGGAAATCCGCCTCGCAGATAGCCGCATATGCCTCCGGCAAAAGATCATCCAGTGTTTCCCCCTCTGCCAGCCGTTCCTTAAACACCGCCGTCAGGTGCGAAAGCTGCTCATCGGAAAGAGCCGACATCTGCTCCCTGTGGCTTCTGACTTCGCGCAGTATCTTATATAGTTTTTTCAGACTCCTCTTCTTTCTCATTCTCAATTTCCTGAATCTCTACACTGTGAAAACAAAACCGGGTCATTCCGCCATTGATCAGTTCCAGCTGATAGCTGTACGTCCTGAGCGGACATTGAAACTCGGATATTTCGTCCCGCACGGCGATCCGTCCCGCCTCCGTCTCATACTTATCATAAAATACCAGCTGCATAAGCCACGCTTCCCCCTCCGGGCAGTCAATGCTGACCTTCAGGCGGTACCTGCCCTCGCCGTCGATCATGGGCAGCGCCGGTTCGATCCGCTTTCCCTGATAGTTCGTTTTGGAGTACCACCGCTTGATCACTGTGCCGGAGGGCATCAGCACATTCACATATTCCACTTCATCCTTCGCGCGGTAGGATATCTCCGATCCGTACAGATAAGTATCAGAAGAAAATTCATTCCAGTAAACAGTCCACTTCTCTCCTATCATCTATCCATCCTTCTGCCAAAATCTTCCTGCAGTATCTTTTTATATTGTCCGACAAACCAGTCGACGATCCCGGGCGTATTATCGTTATGCCGTCCGTGCAGTCCTTTCCCGTATGCCTGCACTCCGCCGGAATTCAGATGCAGCAACAGCGTTTCATAGGCATCGGCGTCATAATCGTCTTCTATCATATAGGCAACGGCAAATCTGGATTTTCTCCAGTCCGCCCGGTCAAATTTATTCCAGAATTTTTCATTCAGCCGCCTGATGTCTTCCTCCCCCATACCGCCGCACTGAAAATGCAGCACATCCAGAGAAGTGGGAAATCCGCCCGGACGAAGATACTTTTCATTAGCCGCCACATTTCCGATACTGACCAACGGTTTTCCGACAACCATGGCATAGGGTTCAATATCGCATCCGTAATATAAAGCTCCGAAGGTACCCATGGAAAGCCCTGACATGATAACCTGTTCCTGCGTAAAACCGAGCACCTGCATATACTCCCTTATAACATTCGGATAGATCTGCTCATACTCCTCCGATCCCATATAGAAGCTGCCGCCCTCCAGCCTCGGTTCCGCCAGAAGCAGAAAAGGGCACCCCAGGTTTTTCATCATATAGTATCCTTCAAACCCCTGCAGTGTCTTATAGCCGGAAAAATAGACATTCAAAGGCGGCTTCAGATCGCCCGGTTCAAAATAGCAGAAAGCCTCTTCACGCCGGGACGTCACATACCGCTCCCCGCCCGGAAGGAAGTACCCGTGGCTCCCTCTGGATATCCTCCTGTGCAGCGCCGTCAGCCACAGTCTTCCGCTTCCCTTCGCCTGCACGGAGACAAATAGCGTGCCGTCTCCCTTACTGCTCTCGAACCGGATCACCTGCTCTAAGTCTTCCTCCTCAAACACCCTCTGCTCCAGAATATCGGAAACGCTTCCCGGCACAAAGAGGGTAAATACCAGCCGGATCCGGACGGAAGTGTCCCTGTCATATTCCAGCCAGAAATCCGCCGTCTCCCCCTTGCGCGAAGAACTGTTATAACGCCAGTAGGCAGCCTGTCGAAAATCCTCTCCGAAATCGTCCTCCAGCAGTATGTTCCGGTTTCCGTTCCATTTTACCTTTCCCCGGAACCCCTGCGCAACGGCGACATCCTTCAGGGAGAACTTTTCTCCATACGGCCGCGGAAAATAATATCTGCTCTCTTCCGTGAGAAACTTCTGGATATCATCTGCCGCGATATACTGCGCTCCCCGGCTGAGGCAGAGCCATTTACTCCTGCCTCTTCGATCCACCCGGTCCGTCACGAACATCGTATATGCCCTGACGGCGCGGTAAAGCAGCCCTGTCTCCTCCTCCGACGGGTCCCTGTCAAGAAAGACCATGTCATAGGGCTTCTCCGGCAGTTCTTTCAGTTCTTTTACATGATCCAGCTGTACATGCCCGGGCAGGATATAACGTTCCTTCCAGTCCTCTTCTCCCAGCTGTAAGATCCGAATCTTATCCAACGCTTTCCATAACCTCCCCCCACATTTCAAGCAGCCGCTCTGTCGTATAATCCCTGCTTATCTTATAGCAATATACCCTCGCCTCATTCAAATGCTCCAGGCCGTTAAGATAATACGCCAGCGCTTTCGGCAGATCTCCCAGCTTTTTCAGGATAATGCCGTTCCCTCCATTCTGCACGAAATCCGTCCTGCTGCGCACGATCTGGGGAATCCCGAAGCTAACCGCATTGATCTGCAGATACTGCTCCGGAACGTCCCGCAGATCGACCAAAAGCCACTGCTCCCGCATACAGATGCTGACGGAGGACTCTTCCACACGCTGCTCAGGGATAAAGAGAACCGGAACCGCTTCTCCTTCCTCCAGATCATTTTCAGAGACCACCGGCTTCCCCTGCTCCGCCGCCCACGCCTCCGGCAGCCCCGCGGCGGCAAGTGCGGACCGCGCCTGTGAAAGGATCGTCTCCTCCGCGTTATATCCTGCATCCCTTGTCAGAAGATGTATATGCACATTCTCTTTCTTTGACGCATATGTCCCGAGAATGCATATCGTTTTCTTCGCCAGTTCCTGCTCCAGTCCGTCCAGAGGCAGCAGAATCTTCTGTATATTGCTCTGCAGGCTGATTCCCGCATCCGCCCTGGTATCATAGGGCGGGATCACCATAAGGCCGCCGGCGGGAATGCGTGCCATCCTGCGTACCTTCTTTGCGTTTTCCCCGGAATCCGCCACAATATAATCCGCGTCCCGTATCAGTTCCAGAACTTTTTTCTGTTCCGTTTCCGCACCGGACGCAGGAGCACATCTGTCCCGAAAAAAGGAAAGAATCTTTTTCTTATATCTCAGAGTTTTCCCCAGAATCCCCGCATGAAGGCTGTCCATCGCCACGCAAAAAATGTCCGAAGATTTTGTCATCTTCAGCCAGGCGTTAAACACTTCGTATATCACTTCTTCCATCCTGTCATACTGCATTTTGGAAAACTGCCTCGTCTTCCACTTTCCTTCATACTCCAGCAGATATGTCGGACATTTTTCATTGATCTGTATATGCCCGTCCTTCAGGTCATGCCGCAGCTTCCATATCCCGTTTTCCCTCAGGTAATCCTGATAGCAGGGCTTCCCGTCCTCATAAAGTACCGTGGCGGAAATAAAGCCTCTGTCATCATAGATATTGCGGCGGCAGACTTTTCCTTCCTGATACAGCGCGATCCATATGGGATTTCCATCCTCCCCGAAATTGATCTCCGCATATTTCTCTCCCTGCAGCATGGCAGCCACCGCAAAGGGTGAATAAAAAAACTCAATGCCTTCCGGCCACTTCAGGTCATGAAATGACAGTACCCTGACCTTTTTGCGCCTCACCTCCTGTATGGCGTCAAAACAGGACCAGTACGGGGCGCGATATACGCTCTGCCGGTGAAGAAAATGCCGGAAATTCGGTGAAAAGCCAAGCGACAGGATCTGATACCCGTATGTCCCGTCCCGATGAAAAAGCTGAATCTGCTTTACGGTATCGTCAAATTCCGAATACCTCCGTTTCTCATGCCAGCTCTGTTCATTTTCACACCATTCCCTGCCTTTATACCATGCCGGAATAAAATATAACATCTGAACAAACCTCCTGACCAGTCCCGCCTAAAACAGCGGCCTGCAACTGTCATATGCCCATAAAGACTCTATTTCCCGATATATGTTGCAGGAAAAGCCCGATAACATCATCACCGAAGTCGGCAGGGTCGTCAGGGCGCTGTCAGCCGCTCCTTTCCATTGCATCACCAGCGGAACCGCCACGCACACACCCAAAACGGTGGCGCTGAAAAAGCTGATCCTGCCGACCACCCCCCGCAGATAACGTCTCGTATCACGCCCCGCATGAAGGCCCACAATACTGTCCCCGCTCTTTAAAAACTTCTCCGAGAGATCCTTTGGCCCGAGCATCAGCATGGCAAGTGCGATGGTGAGCAGATACTCACATACAATATAGATAAAAATACCAAAGGGCTTCGCCAGTGACAGATTCTCCTCCCACCAGAGAATTCCCTGATGCTGCGGAAAAAAGTGAAGAAGCAGGGAGACCGCCAGCGTCGGCAGCATAAAGACCGCCGCCGTAAACATAACCGGCATGATTCCCACCGGATTCATCTTGATCGCCATATAGTTTTTATCCGCATAGATATTATGTATGGAAATCCGCTGTACCGGTATTCTCTTCTCCGTATTTTCCATCATCAGTATGGTCAGCATCATCAGCGCCGCTATCAGAAGCGGAATTTTAAGGTCGGACAGACTATGGGTAAACAGCGTCGTGGAAATGCGCTCTAAAACATTTACTATCATAAATACGGTTCTTCCGCCGACACCGTATTTCGCGTTTCTGTTCCCCAGCCACATGATTAAAACCGCCCCGGTTATCATTTCCGCCACCGCTATTGTCCACACTACAGGCAGCATCTCTTTCTCAGCCGAAAACTGCAGCGCCGTCACCTGCGTGACTGCCTGAAAAGCGGCTATCACAAAAGTCATCGCCGCCGTAATATACTGGGTTTTTTTGGGGGAAATCTCTTCCTTCGTAAATAAATGCCGGACAGCCATGCCGATCTGGACGATCAGCCCTGATATCATAGACGGAAAAATGCCCAGCGCAAAAACGGAAGAGCGATAAAAATCTCCTCCGATCGTCTGAAATAACAATTCATCCGCCTCAAAGGATATATTTCTGTATGCATCCACATTTATACTGTACAGAGGAATATTTTTTCCCACTATGTATACAAGGAAAATAATCGCTGAGTATAACAGCTTGTATTTCACGACATGTTCTTTTAATTCCTGCACAATAATTCTCCTCGCCTAAGCAACGACCATAAATGATCTTATGCTAACATAGAAATTAGTGACCTGCCCGAAGGCAGTCACTAATTTCTATACCGATCAGATTATAACTGATCCTTTATTTCTTTGATTTTCTTTTTTAGTCTGTATCTTTGTATAGCGAATCCCGCCACTGCTGCTGCCCAGAAGAATATCGCTACTACTTCCCATCTACAAAAACCCCATATTATATTCTTAAAAAGTTCCATCAGTTCTCCTTCCTTCCTGTTTTACCTTCCACCTGATCCTTCAGTTCGGAAAGTTCTTTTTTCTTCTTCCTGTTACTGCCCAGAAGAAAGAATGGCAAAATACCTGATGCTACCAGTTCACATACATGCTGGAAGGTATGCTGTAATCCGCTGACTGCCTCCATCGCCGCAAGAGGTACATCCTCCTCCTCGATCTCCTCGAGTCCGCCTTCTTCTTCGTCATCCAGAACTCCAAGCGGTACGGGATCTTCCTCGATCTCTTCGATCTCCTCGGCCTCCGGAATCGTTTCAACTACAGCTGTCGGCGCTGCTGCCGCAACCGGTGCAGGCTCTACTACATTCGCCTGCGGAACCAGTTCATCCGGCAATGTAACAGCCGGTGCTGCAGGTGCTGTATCTGCCGCTGCGCCGCCGCCAGTTGTGCCTGTTCCGCCGCCGGTGCCACCGCCCGTTCCGGTACCTGTTCCAGCAGATGCACTTTCACTCATCGAAGCACTGCTGCTTGCACTTGCGCTCTCACTTGAGGATGCGCTCATGCTTGCACTTGTTGATGCGCTGGTACTTGCACTCGTGCTTGCGCTTGTTGATGCGCTGGTCGACGCGCTGGTGCTTGCACTCGTCGATGCACTTGTTGACGCGCTCGTCGATGCACTGGTGCTTGCACTTGTTGATGCGCTTGTACTTGCACTCGTTGACGCGCTGGTGCTTGCACTTGTTGACGCGCTTGTACTTGCACTTGTTGATGCGCTCGTTGATGCGCTCGTGCTTGCACTGGTTGATGCACTCGTTGATGCGCTCGTACTTGCACTTGTTGATGCGCTTGTCGATGCACTGGTGCTTGCACTCGTTGATGCACTCGTACTTGCACTGGTTGATGCGCTTGTCGATGCACTCGTTGATGCGCTTGTCGATGCACTCGTTGATGCGCTCGTACTTGCACTGGTGCTTGCACTCGTTGACGCGCTCGTACTTGCACTTGTTGATGCACTGGTCGATGCACTCGTTGATGCGCTCGTGCTTGCACTGGTTGATGCACTGGTCGATGCACTCGTTGACGCGCTCGTGCTTGCACTGGTTGATGCGCTTGTCGATGCGCTTGTGCTTGCACTTGTCGATGCACTCGTACTTGCACTTGTTGATGCGCTTGTCGATGCACTCGTTGATGCGCTTGTCGATGCACTCGTTGATGCGCTCGTACTTGCACTGGTGCTTGCACTCGTTGACGCGCTCGTACTTGCACTGGTTGATGCACTGGTCGATGCACTCGTTGATGCGCTCGTGCTTGCACTGGTTGATGCACTGGTACTTGCACTGGTTGATGCACTCGTGCTTGCGCTTGTTGACGCGCTAGTCGATGCACTCGTGCTTGCACTTGTTGACGCGCTGGTCGATGCACTCGTTGACGCGCTCGTGCTTGCACTTGTTGATGCGCTTGTGCTTGCACTTGTCGATGCACTCGTACTTGCACTTGTTGATGCGCTGGTCGATGCACTCGTTGATGCGCTTGTTGATGCACTGGTGCTTGCGCTGGTTGATGCACTCGTGCTTGCACTCGTTGATGCGCTCGTGCTTGCACTCGTTGATGCGCTGGTCGATGCACTCGTACTTGCGCTCGTTGATGCGCTCGTGCTTGCGCTGGTTGATGCACTCGTACTTGTCGATGCACTAGTACTTGCACTCGTTGATGCGCTGGTCGATGCACTCGTACTTGCGCTCGTGCTTGCACTTGTTGACGCACTGGTACTTGCACTGGTTGATGCACTCGTGCTTGCGCTTGTTGACGCGCTAGTCGATGCACTCGTGCTTGCACTTGTTGACGCGCTGGTCGATGCACTTGTTGACGCGCTCGTGCTTGCGCTGGTTGATGCACTCGTTGACGCGCTCGTGCTTGCACTCGTTGATGCGCTCGTTGATGCACTCGTGCTTGCGCTTGTTGACGCGCTCGTGCTTGCACTGGTTGATGCACTGGTCGATGCGCTGGTGCTTGCGCTTGTTGATGCACTCGTGCTTGCACTGATTGATGCGCTCGTGCTTGCACTGGTTGATGCGCTTGTGCTTGCACTTGTCGATGCACTCGTGCTTGCGCTTGTTGATGCGCTGGTCGATGCACTCGTTGATGCGCTAGTACTTGCGCTCGTGCTTGCACTTGTTGATACACTCGTACTTGCACTGGTCGATGCGCTCGTTGATGCGCTAGTACTTGCGCTCGTGCTTGCACTTGTTGATACACTCGTACTTGCACTGGTCGATGCGCTCGTGCTTGCACTGGTTGATGCACTTGTCGATGCACTAGTGCTTGCACTCGTTGACGCGCTGGTCGATGCACTCGTGCTCGCACTTGTTGATGTGCTCGTGCTTACGCTAGTCGATGCGCTCGTACTTGCACTGGTCGATCCACTCGTACTCTGGCTAGTGCTGGTCGATCCACTCGTACTCTGCGCTTCTGAATAAGAAGTACTTGCCGAAGCTGAATTGCTATCACTTGTACTATTTGCTTCTGACATCGACACAGACTGAGAAGTACTACCTGAAGTAATAGCACTCTGCTCAGCCGATGCACTCGTACTGTCTTTTATCGAATTGCTATCACTTGTACTATCAATCGTCGAACGTTTCTCCCACGTACTTTCCGATGCGGCTGAAGCAGATTCACTTGTACTTGCTACAGTACTCTGATCTTCAACAACTTTATTATAACCCGTTACTTCCTCAGTCGATGTAATTACTTCATTATAATTATAGGTTTTAATTTCCGTAGTCGTATGATAATCAATGCCCTTAGTTATCTCAAGCGCATATTTAGGAACTCCTGACGCATCATATATATAATAGTTGCCATTAGCATCCGTACCAACATACCACCCCTTGTCAAACTCCTTCCGATACATACCCAAAGGCGAGTCGACATTAGTTTGATACTCAAACTTACCGTTATTTGCATTCCATACAATCGGACAAGATTTACCATTTATATCGATTGTTAATTTATGCCAGCCACCATTCGCATCTGCTACAACGACGTAACTAAAATCATATAGTATATTCTGACTTCCGCCCAATAGGTCATATTTATGTTCACCTACAGTAACATGACTTAAATTAGCCCCCGTATTACTATTATTTACTAAAGTCTTGTCATACTTATAAACAGTATAGGATTTCACCTTTCCAGTACTATCCAGATTTAAAAGTTTCCTGTATCCACTGGTACCCTCTGAATATCCATCATCTAAAATATAAGAAATCGTCCCATCTGGATTCACTTGTCTGATAGTGTTAGTTGCATCATATTCATACGTTCCCGTGCCATCTTTTACAGTGATTTTAAACGTTGTACCTGTACTGTCCGTCTCAATTGTATAGCTTATTTCTGGAGCCGTTTCGGAATCAGTTATTGACTCATTTTTATCTATGATGAGATTATGATCCTTATCAACCTTGTTCCCCTGAGTTATTGTACCAACATTGTCTTCGTCTACATTATATCCTACTTCCGCTTCAAATACTGTGATGTCATCCTTCGTCTCATTTATTTTATACTGATACAGTTTCTGTAACAACATCCCTTGAGAATCAGTATAAGAAACACGGTATGCATTAAGGGTTGAATCCCACTCTATCTCCCCTTTTATGCTTGCTCCTTTTGAAGCCATATCATATTTAATGATAGCCTGTGCTAAATTTTCTGCTTCCTCATCACTAATTTCTTTATCCTTAAGCGCCTCAGCTTTCATGCTGTCTATTACAGTCGCCGTACTCTGCACTTCAGAAGTATACGCACTATCCAGCGATGTCGAAGCACTACCATATGTACTGGTAGCCTCGCTGGCAGCCGTACTGAGCGAAGTGTATTCCGATTCAGCCTTTGACAGGCTCGTGGATTCTACTGTACTCGTAGATTCACTTGTAGATGTATATTCACTGGTTTCCGTAGACAGCGATGCAGAACCCACCTCACTGACACTTGTTACCTCGCTATAACTGTTAGAAAATTCCGTAGAATTGACTGTTGATGTGGACTCAGCTTCACTCCAGGGACCTGTGGTTTCAGAACCTTCCTGTGTCTCACTCGAGTTATCCTCTTCCCCCGAACCGCTTCCTGAACCTTCTGGTGTCCCGCTAGTTGGTGGTGTCACTGTATCCAAGCCACTCGTCTCATCGTCTTCCACCGCTCCCGATGTCGTCACATCACCCGGCACATTTTCCTGTGATGCACCGGTCTCAGTATCATCTGTTGATGCCCCTGCATTGTCCGCCGGTGCTCCCGTATCATCCGCTGCTGCCCCTGTATCGTCCGCCGGTGCTCCCGTATCATCTGCCGGTGCCCCTGCACCATCCGCCGGTGCCCCTGCACCATCTGCCGACGTCTCACCCTTTGTTTCAGTTGATTCTGCAGCTTTTGTTTCCGACGGCTTTTCCTCCGTCTTTTCCGCCTCTTTCGTCTCCGATGCTTCCGACGCTTCGATAACGGTTTCAGTTGAACCATCATTTTCCGCCGCCTGCACATACACGACATTCGCATCCTGGAAGTAACTTGCACCTCCAAGCGCAACACCCGCTGCCGCAATCGCCTTCATTGCCTTTTTCTTTTTCATGACTCCTTCCTTTCTTCCACATGAAACGATAACCCTATAACTTATTATTGGAAAGTTACTTGAGTACAGTATAGCAAAAGGACTCTTTCGCAAACTCTTTCGTCCCCGGCTTTCATGCATTTTTTCTCGATAAATTCCAAAATATTTCGCTCGCGTCAAATACTGCAGAAACCAGACCGGTTCCTAAAATAATTCGCCGTCATCAAGAAGCCGGCAGCTGATCTTGCCGCGCCCGCCGCACCTTTTCCGGAAATCCGCATCAATGCGTACCCCTATCTCAAAGCTGTCTTCTTTCCCGACTCCTATACACAGGAGCAGGTACTGGTTTTCACTGTATCTTGTATAAATATCCCCCTGACGCAGATGTGTCCGGAAAGCTGCCCGAAGCTTTTTCCCCTGTTTTTCGCAGTATTCCCGGTCCACTGCGGGATGTCCGCCGGCATCCAGAATCGTGCACAGGATCAGACTGAAATAAACCTTCCCGCGTTTCACGACACGCTTAAGCATACGGAAGCAGTCGGAAAAACCCAAAAGCGTACAGGCATATGCCCCCGCCCCCGGCTCATTTTCCATCAGGTATTTTTCGATATCTTCCTCCGTCCCCTTGGAACAGAACACTCTGTCCCCGATCTTCCTGAGCTGTTCCTGCTGTTTCTTTGACAGCAGTCCGCCGTTTTTCTGTGCATCCTTCGCAGTTTTCCGGTAGATTTCCTCCGCCTCCTTATGCCGCCCAAGTGCAACCAAACTGTCGATCCGCCAGTTCTCCCATCCCGCATGCGGGTATATCTCCGACGCACTTTTGGCATATTTTTCCACACCCTCATAATCACCGTTTTCTTTAAGGCTATCGAGCAGATATCGAAGCATTGCCGTGTACATTTTCTGATAATACCTGCTTTGCTCTATGACCCACTGCTCGTTGGACAACTGCGGGAGAAATTCCCCCTGATACAGTTCGCACGCCTTTTCACACAATGCAAGTTTCTTCCGGCGGTCCTGTTCCCTGTCAAACTCATCTGCCAGCTTCCCGAATTCCCAGACATCGGATTCCACCGTTATATTTCCGCCAAAGCGCAATATGCCGGCTTCACAGAAAAGGTATTCTCCCTGCGGCAGCGGTGATGCCTCCAGATATTTGCGAAGGCGGAAAATGGTGTTATTGAGACTGGCATTGGAATCCTCCACCTCATCCCATCCGTACAGGCTCTCGGCAACGGCAAGCTTGCTGAAGTCCTGTCCGGGCCTGGTCATCAGGATCTGGAACAGCTGTCTGAATTTAGAATCCCTCTGTCTCCCCAAAGCAAGTATTTCATCTGCGTACCTGGCGGAAAATCTGCCGAACATCCTCACCGATAATTTTTTTCCTGCCACACCCTCTCTCCCCTTTCCCATAAGCCTCCCGGCTTTGTCACTCCTATTCCTCCCCGAACCGGGCAGGCTGAAGTTCATAGCAATGATGGATCAGGATATCCTTCCCTCTGCCATCCTCAAGAAACCGTTCTTTAATACGTTCAGCGATCATGCCCGCCTGTCCCTCTGTGGTATCAATGACCAAAACCAGATACTGACTGCTGGAATACCGTGTATATACATCGCCGATCCGAAGCGCAGCTCCGATATATTCCCCCAGCTGCTCCATTAATGTATCTTTTTCATAAGGGATAAGGCTTCCTCCCTGTTCATCCACTACGGTGAGCAGGATCACACATGCTTCCTGTCCGCTCCTGATCAGCCCGCGTTCCAGAAAACGGTAAATACCCTTAAACGTCTCATAATTCTGACAGAAAGCCCCGGGCTCCTTTATCTGTTCAATCAGTTCCCTCCGAACTCTTTTGACATCTTTTATGTAGTGATTTCTTCTGTCCGGTTTCTGTTCTGAGGAGGTATGCTGCCCGGCTCCCTGTTTTTCCAGTTCCTCCCAGATCCGTCCAAGCAGGCTCTTATAGGTATCTTCCGGCCTGCATAAGACATACGCTGCCGTTACCGTTGGACTGATCCTGTCCGATTCCCTGCCCGCGCTGTCACGGAAACGCTTCTCAATGCGCCTGCAGATCTCCTGCGCCTGCTCTTCTCTCCTGCAGGAAGGCACAAAAATAATGAATTCATCTCCTCCGTATCTGCCGAGAATATCATCCCGATGCGTCATATAGTCCAATATCTGCGCCACCTGCTTCAGGCATTCGTCGCCTGCCAGATGGCCATACTGATTATTGATCCTCTGCAGCCGGTTCACATCGCACAGAAAAAGCGTTCCTGTATGTTCGGTGTTGACGATCGAAGCGATCCTTTCTTCCGCAACATTTTTCTTCAGAACGCCGGTAAGACTGTCCAGATTCTCCCCTCTTGTCTGTTTCTTTATCTGCTTCCAGTTCACAATTTACATACCTCCCCCCAATTTTATATACCGCAACCCCTTCTTGTCTTTACCATCCGGCAGACCATATCGAACTCCGCCTGATCGGAGATGTCAAACCAGTCCTGCCCACCCGCCACGATATACGGTGCATACATACAGAGCTTCTTTAAAAGGCTGCCTGCTGTCTCGCCGCTCACGCCGGTCCGGAATATCCATCTGCAGCGTTTTTTATCCCACACCACAAGTTCCCCTTCCGTACCATCCGTAATATCCGCAATATCCGGCTTTATACAGTCCCTGTCCCCATTTCCCGGCACACCGATGTATGCCCAGACAATGTCCTTATAAAAAATCCGGTACTTCTTCCCCTGCGGTGCCTCCGCCGCGATACATCTGTTCCCGAAAACGATCCGTTCCGGTGTGATATGGTTTTCCGACGCTTCCATACCGGCTTCCTTTCTCTCGATCCTGCTTTGTGCTTTTGTGTACGGAATTCATATTCTGTCCACAAAAAGAATCGACCAATAAAATATTTTCGATATTATAGCACACTTGACAGCTTATTGGCAATAATATTTCTGCATTCGAGGGTATTTCAGGGCATAAGAGACAGAGCCGAAGCGTTTCTTTTTCTTCGACTTTTGTTTTTGTCCCCTGAAATTTGTTGTAGGAGAGGTGCATAAGACGGCGGCGTTTGGTTTTAGACTGAAATGCCGTTTTTTAATGGCATTTTTTATGTCTTTTGTAGACAGAATATGAATTCTGTCCCTTTTATGCTTTCCCCCGGATTTAACACAGACGCAGTTCCCGCATCTCACTGTTTATCCCGCCTACGTCAGCAGCCCCATGCTTTCCAGATAACGCATATGTTCTTTCCCGCTCGTGCTCAAATAGATCCTCGTCGTTTCCACCGAACTGTGCCCCAGCATATCCGCAAGCTTCACGATATCCCCGCTCACCCTGTAATATGCCTCCGCAAACAGATGGCGGAGGTTATGCGGGAATACTCTTGCCTCCTCCACCCCCGCATACCGGCTCAGTTCCTTCATCTCCCGCCACACCTGTCTTCTCGAAAGCCTCCCGCCGTTTCTGGTCAGGAATATCTCACCCGAGACGATTTTCTGCTTTCCGGCGTAGCTTAACAGTCTGCGGCAGAGTTTCCCCGGCAGAAAGATCACACGCACTTTTCCTTTCAGCCTGACCTCCGCCCTTCCCCTTTTCAGTGCTTCCACCGTGATATACTCTATCTCGCTGACCCGGATGCCTGTACCGCAGACCGTCTCCATCAAAAGCGCCAGCCTGTTGTTTTTCCTGTCCTTTGCCGTCTTTAAGAGTCTCCTGTACTCCTCCCTGCTCAGTTCTTTTTTCTGGTCTCTGAAAATCTGCCTCTGTATGCGCAGAAACTTCACTCTGCACTCTTCCCATCCGGCAAACCGGAAAAAAGCATTTAATGCCGAAAGCTTCCCATTGACTGTGGAAGGCGCATACCTCTTTTCCTGCAGGCTGCCCTTGAATTCCGCCGCCGTTTTTTTATCCACTTCCCGGTTTCCGAGCCATCTGCAAAAATACCTGATCTCCCTCAGATATTTTTCCACTGTCGCCTTCCCGTACTCCTCCTCCCTCAGATACCGTCCAAATTCCGCCAGACTTCCGCCTGTTATCCTGTGTTCTTCCATGCTGTATTCTTCCATGCCTTTTCCCTCCGCAGAATATAATAATAATGTACGCAACCATTCTACCATATCTGCACCGCCGGATGCCCGCGCCGTCCGGCAAGTCTTTTCGGAAACAGCATTTCCCCGCAGGATTTCTCCTGTTCCTTTATAACGTCCGGTTTCTGTTTCTGCTGCTGTATTTCACAATGAGAAGCTCCACGCTCATCCTCTCCCCCAGCTTTCCGGACTTAAACGCATACTCCGTCTGCGCGCAGTCTTCCAGCGCCTGTTTCAGGAAAGGAACCTTAAAGCCGGACGCCTGTTTCATATACTTTCCGGCAATAAAGCCGTGCAGCCCCACTTTTTCTCCGATCATCGCCTGCGGATATCCCTTCTGCGCCAGTTCCTTCACCTGTAACAGCAGGTTGAACTGCCTGCTGATCAGAGCCAGTATCCGCATAGGGGGCTCCCGCAGCGAAAGAAGATCATAGTACAGTTTCAGCGCCTGTTCGCCGCTGCCGTTCGCAATGGCGGTTATCATATCAAAAATATGATTCTGTATCTGCGGCACGCAGATCTCTTCCACATCCTTTGATGTGATAACCTCACTGTCCAACGTATAACAGAGCAGTTTTTCCAGTTCCTTCCGGATATTTTCCATATCGTCCCCGGTTCCCTCCAGAAAAAGCTGCAGTGTCTCCTGCGATATCTGCTTTTTTTCCTTTTTCAGGATACCGCATACCCATTTTTGCAGTGTTTTCGCATCCTGCCTGCCAAACTCCGCCGCGTAGCCCAGTTTTTTAACGGTTTTATAAAGGCCGCTCCGCTTGTCCACTTCCCTTTCCACCAGAATAAAGCTGCTGCTCTCCGCCGGTTTTTTCAGATATTCCGAAAGTTTTTCCCCGCCGGATTTGAAAAGTTCCGTATATTCCAGAATAATGACACGTCTGTCAGCAAAGAAGGGCAGCGTTTCCGCCATATCGATGATCTGCGGCACCGGAACGCCTTTTCCCTCAAAGCGGTTTACGTTCATATCGCTTCCGTCTCCAAGCAGCGCACGCTTAAGTTTATCCCTGTACTGCCGGATCAGATACGCCTCTTCGCCATAGAGCAGATAAATCTGTTTTAATTGTCCTGTTTTAATATCTTCCGCGATTCTTTGCATGCATAAGTGTCCTTTCTCATTTTTTCTACACTTTTTACAAATAGTTGCAGTGCCCGTTCCACCACTGCATTCAACGTTTCACCATCCCTTTCTGAAATCTGAACTAACTCTTTATGAAGAGCCGGTTTAACCCGGACATTAAAAACTCCTTTATACTCTTTACAGGGAGATTTTCCGACTTCTTTACAAAACTCCAGATATTCATCTACTGCCATATGAAATTCCTGTTCAATCTCTTCTGTTTTATCACTGGAAAAATCCACATGGTCATCGATACCGCTGATAACGCCTCTAAGCCGCCCGGCTCGTGCATCATACGTTATACTAGTGTGATAGCCTTTGTATTCCAGAATATTATCTTTCATTATAACTCCCCCCATTCTGCCAGCTTTTTTATTACATCTTCCACCGCACCTCTGTCCATAATATTTCCGGGATGCGGCTTATGGAACATAATGATCCTCTGGTCGGATTCTCTGTAAAATTTTATTCTTGATCCTGATGTCTTTCCCTTGTTATATTCGTGAAAGCCCGCCTTTTTCAATAAATATTTCATTTCTCCATAAGTATAATCTGATGGAATACTCAGTATTCGTTTCTTTGCTTTTGTATATCTACTCATCTATTGTTTGTATGTAACTGCCTGTTAGTTACATTTTATCTCCTTTCCGTTTTTTGTCAAGTCTTATTCTTTCCGTCTGTAAACTCCTCCACCCGAATCCTCCCATTTCTCACCTGCATCGTAACCGCGCCGCCCTCAGGCGTCTGGCAGATATGACATCCCTGTCTTTTCAGCCGCTCCATCAGTTCTTCATGGGGATGGCCGTAACGGTTATCCTTTCCCGCGGAGATTACCGCATAGACCGGCTTGGTCAGTTCCAGAAGTTCCTGAGGCGTGGAATACTTTGAGCCATGATGCGCCACCTTCAGCACCGTAAGCGGCTCTCTTCCCTCCAGTTCCAAAAGCAGTTCATCTTCCGACGCTCCGGTCACATCCCCCGTCAGCAGCATGCGGAATTCTTCATATTCCATATAAAGTACGATCGATATTTCATTGACCTCATCAGTCATAATTTCCTTTTCAGGACCGAGACAGGTAAATTTCAGTTTTTTATCCTCCAGAACATCCCCTCTCCCGATATAGTAAACCGGAATTCCGTATGCCGCCGCCTGTCGTCTCAGTTCCAGAAGCTTTCCCTCTTTGATTTCCTGTGATGCATCCGGCAGGATCAGGCTGTTTATCTTTACCCCGTAGCCTGACTGTTCCATCAGTTCCAGAACCCCGGATATATGGTCCTCGTCCGGATGGGTCAGAAAGACCGCTTCCAACTCCCCGATCCCCTCGCTCTCCAAAAAAGGCAGTATCTGATATTTTCCAACTTTTGACTTACTGGTGGAACCGCCGTCCACCATATAGCAGTTTCCGTTTTCTCCCCGCATGACAATACAGTCCCCCTGTCCCACATCCAGAAATGTAACCGTAAATCCACTAAAAGGACGCTGCACAAGCAGCCAGATCATTCCCAGCACAAGCAGCCATTGACCGACCGCAGGTATTGCAAAAGCGATAATCCCTGCTTTCCCGTTTCCGCCCTTTGCCGTTTCTTTTCCCGCTCCGCACCGGTTCTCTTCTTCGCTGTTTCTGCTCAGCCTTTTTAAGCCCTCTTTTGTCTGCCTCTGCCGGTTCATTTCCTCCTGCGTCCGGTCCCGACGTTTTATCTCCTCTCGCATCAATCCCTGACGTTTTATCCCCTCTTGTATCCGGCCCTGACGTTTCAGCCCCTCCTCCCGGCTCCGCCACTTCAAATTCTCCCGTACCCGACAGTCCCATATAACAAGAAAGAACAAAATACCATAATAAACTGCAATCTGCCAGACCTCAGGCTTTCCGCCGACCTTTATGCCGTTTGGCAGTTTCAGCGCCAGATTACAGACAGTTTCATAAAACCATAAGATCACTCTGTCCGGTACTCCCATAAAACCTGCCGCCGCGGGCAGGAAAAAACCAAAGATCAGAGAGACTATCCCGAATCCCAATACAAAACCCGCCAACGGGATCACAAACAGATTTAAAAGAAGCGAATAGACCGGATACACATAATAGAAGGTAAGCAGAACCGGCAGTGTGGCAAGAGTTATCGCTGTGCTCAGATAACATCCTTCCCTGACCAATCCCGCCGCCTTATACCCTGCCTTTTTTAATTCTGCCTTCTCAAATTCTGCCTTTTTCCGTTCTGCTTTCTTATGCCCTGCCTTTTTCTGTCCTGCTTCCCTATGTCCTGCTTCCTTATGTCCTGCTTCCTTATGTCCTGCTTCCCTATGTCCTGCTTCCTTATGTCCTGCTTCCTTATGTTCCGACACCCCTGTCATTTCTTCCAATATCTCTTTCCACCATGGAAGCACTGTCCCTATCCCGAGCACCGCTCCGAAAGACAGTAAAAATCCGCTGTGCAGAACAAGAAGCGGGTTGCCCGCCAGCATAAGCACTGCTGCCAATGACAATGCTGTCAGCATATCGTAGGTCCTGCCGAGCAGCTCTGCCGCCAGATGCAGGGAAAACATAAAAACCGCCCGCCGGGTGGACACCCCCATTCCCGTCATAATCCCGTAGCACCACATGATCCCTATAGCCGCCGGCGCCCTCAGCCAGAGAGGAATCCTGCATTTTTTCAAAAAGCCCGACACTGCCATTCCAAGAAGGGAAATATGCAGCCCCGATATGGAAAGGATATGGATCAGCCCGTTTAACTGATACAGCTCCTTTATTTCTTCCTCCAGA
Source organism: Lachnospiraceae bacterium (assembly GCA_910573755.1). Lineage (GTDB taxonomy): Bacteria > Bacillota > Clostridia > Lachnospirales > Lachnospiraceae > 1XD8-76. Next base: position 63,886 of record CAJTBO010000004.1, read on the forward strand.
CCGTTTTTATCTCCCAGAAGCATCGCTTTTAAAACCGAAGCTTCTTTTTCCGGATATATTTTCTCCAGTATTTCGGAACATCTGCATCTGAATCTAAATAAAGTTTCTTTTAATGGAAAGCCGGAGCCTGATCGCTCCAGAATTTCTGTCTGATTTAATTTATAAGAAATGTTTAAGATCTGATAATACGCTTTAAGATCAAATTCCCCCGGATTGGAAGCCTCCCGAAAGAGTGCTGCCTTTCCGGAAACTCTGACGGTTTCACCGATATCGGGAAGCATCTCCCCGCCTCCCGGATCCTTCATATAACACATGACTTGTCTGTCATTCCCCGCTTCTGCACTGCTGACATATAAAACCGGAACGCTGCTGCCGTACATGACACGGCAGTCTTTATTTTCGACCACACCGGTCAACACTATTTTTTCTCCTTCTTCCGGCAGATAAGCCTTTTCCGGTTCCTTACCGTATACACAGCATATCACCAGCAGCACAAACACAAGAGAAAGCAGACTGAGCGGCCTTCTCATCTGCATTTACTCATTCTCCTCTATAATATCCAAATCTCTCTCAAATACCGTAGTCAGGCTGACACTGTCCCGGAATGTAACGTCCGTGTTGCCGTCGATGGAAATCTGCACCTTATTTACTCCCGGCAGTTCCACCAGCGAATTCACGATTGAATACAGAGCAACCTGAGATGTCACATCATAAACCGGCGTTAAGAACTCCTCACTCAGATTGACATAACAGACTCTGTCCCGGACAGTCACACTCAGAATCGTTACCGCCGGATTAACCGTAGGATAGCCTGCCTCATAGCCGGCGATATCATCCTGCCGGGGCCCCTTGATCAGCTCTTCCACTACCTGCTGTTCCATGGAAATATTACTGTTATAGATCACATTCCTGCTCACCTCTGTCAGCGCATCGCCTGTCTCATTGGCAAAATAAAGCCTGAATTCCGTATCCACATAGGCGTTGATCTCCGTCCCCGCATTATCAATAAAGGAATCCGCCGTCATTGCACCTACCGGTATACCGATAGCATCCACCAACGCCTCCCCCTGCACGGAAAACGTAACCGTATCAATCCCGTTTATCTGCGTCACCGTCCGCACCACCGCCGCTCTGCCAAGCACCTCGACAATGTGCCCCTGCTTTGCATAATCCTCGCTGAAATCCAGATTTACCTGCCCCTCATTCAACGCATAACCCTGATAGGAATCAGACAGCGGCGAAAGATATTCCGGCCTGTCCGACGTATCCTTCAAAAGCCCGATAAACTCCTGCAGCAGTTCCTCTTTATCTTCCGATGAAGTATCTGTCACATATTCTTCGGAAACCACACGGGTTCCCTCTTTATTTACATAATAAATTTGATAACTGTAACTGCCCTCCTGCTTTCCCCTGCCGCAGGCACACAGCCCTGCCGTAACAAGCAGCACGACGACAGCCAAGATCATTCTTTTTTTCATATTGCATTACCCTTTATACGTGAGCGGTATCTTTACGATAAAAGTCGTCCCTTCGTCGGGTATACTCTCCAGCTGAATGGAACCCCTGTGCATCAAAACCGCACTCCTTGTAATCGCAAGCCCGAGGCCTGTTCCGCCGATCTCCCGGGAATGGGATTTATCCACCCGGTAAAATCTTTCATAAATATGGGCGACCGACTCCTTCGGAATCCCGATACCGGAATCACTGACAGTCAATGTAAAGAACTGATGATCCGCATCCAGCACCACCTTGACCCAGCCGTTTTCCTTATTATACTTTATAGCATTTTCCACAAGGTTGGAGATCACAAGAGATATCTTCACCTCATCCACCGTCGCCTTGACCGGGCGGATGCTCTCAAAAGTCACCTCAATATCCCGTTTTCTCGCAATAGGCCGCAGACGCTTTAATATCACCTCCGTCAGCTCATTCATGCTGACTTCCGTGATATTCATATCCGTCACCTTTTTATCCATCTTCATCAGAGACAACAAGTCTGTGATGATCTTGTTCTCCCGGTCAATTTCCTTCGCGATATCCTCCATAAACTCCCTGTACAGCTCCACCGGCACATCTTCCTGCGCAAGCAGGGAATCCGCCAGCACTTTCATGGAAGTGATCGGTGTCTTCAGCTCATGTGAGACGTTTGACACAAACTCCTGCCTTGACTCATCCAGCACCTTCATCCTGCTGAGCAGTTTATTAAAGGCATCAATGATATGTACCGTCTCGGCGTAATCCGGCACACTGATCGCCTGATCGGAAAATCCCTCCGATACCTCATTGATCGCCAGCGTAACCCTGTTTAACGGATTTACCATGAAATTTGCCAGAAGCAGCGCGAATCCCAGAATGATCAGCAGCATAATAAGCATAAGTATATTCGCCTTATTGCTCAAGATGTCCATCGTCTTATGGATCGTATCACAGGAAATGCCGATCAGCATCACACCCCTGACTACCTCTTTTACCTCCTCCGCCCCCGCTTCCGGCTCTCCGATGCCGACCTTCTCCGAAATGGGGATCGTCATCTCGATATAGCCCAGTTCCGCGTCATAATTGGACATGCTCTCCCCTCTGAAGCATTTTACCACTTCTTCGGATATGATCGTTTTCCCTTCGCTGATGCCATAGGTATCCTTTATAACCTTCAGATTTCCGGAAATGATCAGAACGCGCCCGCCATACAGATTGGAAAGCTGCTCTAATTCCGCATTGATAACAGGAGAGGAGGTATCCTGCAGATAATTGTAGGTGATCAGATGATCGGCTAAGATCCTGAGCTGTGCCTGCACTTCCGAACTCCGCACCGAGATGGCGCGGGCCTCGTAGCTCTGTAAGATGCCATACTGCATACAGCAGCCGGGAATAATCCCAGCCAGCAGTATCAGTATGAAAATTCTTGATTTCAGGCTTCTTAAAGATCTGATTTTTGATTTGAAGTCATCCCAACGATAAAACATCCGCTTGTTTCCCTGCTCCTTACTCTTTGAAGTAGTAGCCCACGCCCCACTTGGTCTGCACAAACTTTGGCTCGCTGGGACTGTTTTCTATTTTCTCGCGCAGACGCCTTACATGCACATCCACAGTCCGCACATCTCCCGGATAATCCACTCCCCAGACAGCTTTCAGCAGATTCTCCCTGCTGTACACCTTGCCCGGATTTGACATCAGAAGTTCCAGCACCTCAAACTCTTTGGATGTCAGATTGATCTCCCGGTCTCCGATATATACCCGGCGGTCTTCCCGGTTCACCCGCATATCACCGCTTTCCAGCATCGCACTTTTATCGTCTTTAACATCCTTCGGCGCAGTCCGGCGCATAATGGCTTTCAGCCGTGCCTTTACTTCGAGAATGTTAAAGGGCTTCGTGATATAATCGTCCGCACCGTACTCCAGTCCCAGAATCTTATCCATATCATCGCCCTTTGCGGTCAGCATCACCACCGGCACGCCGGAAAATTCCCGGATCTGCTGACAGACCTCAACCCCGGTCAGCTTCGGCAGCATCACATCCAGCAATATAATGTCATATGTATTATTCCTTGCCTTTTCCAGCGCTTCCTCGCCGTCGTAGGCACAGTCCACTTCCATACCGTCCTGTTCCAAACTGAACCGGATCCCTTTTACGATCAGTTTTTCATCGTCTACAACCAAAACCTTCTTCGCCATATCCTGCCTCTCATATTCATTATGTCTCAGCGACAGTTCGATCTTTGCCGGATCTCTGTCTCTCCTGCCGTAAATCGTTTTCTGCTTCCTTCTGTCTCTCCGAATCCGCCGCAGATGCACTCTGCGGGCTCCTTTATCTGCCTCAGATGCATTCCGCATTCTCTCTTTATCCGCTTCAGGCGTACTCCGCAGGCTCCCTCTATCCGTCCCCGCGCCATCCTACTCTACGGTCAGATATTCCTCCATCCTTGCGTACATTTTCTCTCCTATGCCGGAAACCTGCATGATATCCTCTTTCTTCTGAAAACCGCCCTGTTTCTCCCTGTACTCAATGATCGCCTTCGCACGCCCTTCTCCGATACCGGGCAGCGCACAGAGCCCCGCCATATCTGCCGTGTTGATATTGACAAGTCCGCCTCCGGCACTTTCAGCGCTTTCCTTCTCTGCCGCAGGCGCTTCCGGAACCGTATAATAATGATGCTCCGTTTCTTTGCCGCTTTCACCGGACTGTCCGCTTTTATATTCCGCCGTCTCTCTCTCCCGGATCACCTGCAAGGTCGGGATCTCCAGTCTGCTCCCGTCCGCAAGAAGCGCCGCCATGTTCAGATAATCCTGACAGGCATCCTCCGAAAAACCGCCTGCCGCCTCCACCGCCTCATAAAAACGGCTTCCCTCCGGCATCCCGTAAACTCCCGGCTTTACCACAGCGCCGCAGACATGGACATAAATCATTTCCGTTTCTTCCGCATTGCCTGCTGCAGCCATCTGCCCCGTGCCCTGTGCATCCGCACTGCCGCTCTCTGCTCCTGCGCTTTTGCCTGCACCTTCGTCCGCGCCCTCTCCGGTTTCCCCGGCGGCTTTATCCGCGGCGCCTGCTTCTGCATCCCCGCCGCTGTCCGAAGTGTTTTCCGCAGCGTTCCCGCCGTCCTGTTTCCCGTCTGCTTCCCCGTCACTCTCCGTACCGGGAAAAGCACCGGTGCCCTCCTGCCTCAGTTCGGAAAGCAGCCTGCTGTCAGTTCCGCAGCCCGCCAACAGGCACACAACGCCCAGAAAGCATGCCGCTGCCAATAAGCCTGTCCGCAGGCTTTCTTCCAATCGTATTATCTTATGTTGTAATTTCATTCTTTTTCCTTTCCGCATTTTCGCTGTAAGGGAAATGTACAATATCAAACCTGTCATGCCTTTTATTTCATCTTGCACAATTCCCGCTTTACGTTTCATGCCCTGATTGGACATTCTGATCTCTCTGCGGAAAAGAAGCCCCTCCGCCGCAGCCCGAAACCGCAGCATAAATTTATTGTATGTCAAAGCCCGCTTTTTTACAAGTGCTTTATTCCCATTTGAAAATAATAATTCCGACAATGGCAAGCGCCATCCCGATCATCTTCTTAAACTCAAACTGCTGCTTTTCCGCGCCGAAAATACCAAACAGCTCGATCAGATAAGCCACCAGGATCTGCGCCACAACAATAAACAGCACCGCTTTGGCAGGCCCTAAACTTTTCATGCTCTGGATCACCGTCCAGGTAATCGCAGCCCCCATCACGCCGCCAAGAAGCATATACTTCGGCTCTACCTTTGCCAGTTCCATAAAAGAATGCCGCTCCATCGCCGCCCATGCCCCAAGACAGACAAGCAGCGCCGTAAACTGTACGAAGGCATTGGCGGTCCATACCCCCGTCTGGTCTGTCACTTTCGTATTAAAAACACCCTGAATGCTCATCAGGGCGCCTGAAATGACCGCAATAATCATACCCATACTGAAAATCCCCCTTTTCTTTGTTTCACAGTTATTTTCAGTATGGGCAGTTTTTATAATTCTATTCCGCTATTGATCCCATATTATACCCATCATATCCCGCCCCAAAAATGACAGCGGATTATAAACAAAAATCAGGCAAGCCCTCCCCGCATGGAAAACTCTCCTGATTTTTTATTATTGCCCGTCTCCGCTTACTCCTCCGTAAACGCTTCTTCCTCCAGCACTTCCTCCACCGGCAGTTCAATATACTCCTCCGTATATTCCTCGCCCGTCACCTGACTCATTATCTGCTCGGAAAGACCTTTTAACAGGGCGTTCACATCTCCGCCCTCCCAGATATTCGTAAAGGCGATCTCCATCTGCACCCAGAAGTTTCCAGTGGTCATCATCTTCGGAATCGGCATGGATTCATGATACGAGCCGATAAACGTATAATTCTCATCATGCTCCGGAAAACCGTATACCGGCATCTTGCCTGTGCTTTCCTGCAGTTTCAATCCGTTTGTCCAGTCATTGATCAAAAACCACGCAAAATCGTTTGCCTGTTCTTTGAATTCCGTATAACCGTTTATCGCAACACAGGTAGTGATAGATAAAGAACGGCTCTTCAATTCCTCCGTCATATCCGGCATACTGTAAAAACCATACTCATAGGCAAAGCTTCCATCCTCCTTTGCCTGTGCCATACGGTTTACGGCTTCCGTCCCCGCCACGGTAAATACGATCTTCCCGTCCAGAAAATCCTGCATGACGCTTTCATAATCTACATCCCTTGTCTCAATGGAAAAGAACTGGTTCAGGTTCTGAAAAGTTGTCAGGCACTGCAGCGTCTCCAGATTATAAATATCGATCCGGTCCGGGTTATCTCCGTTTTCTCCGCCCACGATCAAATGGTCGCCGGCAAAACTGTAATTGTACAAAATATCCGACACATCCCACTTAAAGACAGCCTCCACCTGTTCCGGCGCATTGTAGGAATCCGCAAACTCCTCCAGTTCCGCTATCGTATCAGGCAGACATTCCCATACACGCTCAGCGATCTCCTCCTCCGAAAACTCATGTAAAGCCTCCTCACCGGAAGCCTCCTCTTCCACATTGCCCTCGTCAGCCTCCGCCTGCGCTGCCTCTCCCGCCGCCTGATCTGCCTCCGCCTCCAGCTGCAGCCTTGCATAATCCTCCAGATATGACTTATTATAAAGCAGGGCGCATGCCTCATAATAAAAAGGATAGGCAGCCACTTTCCCGTCATAGGTCACCGCCGCCTCTGCGCCGCTGTTTTCATATTCATCGACCCGAAACATATCATGATGCGTGATCTCTGTGGCAAGCCCCGCCAGATATGCCTTTTCCAGACAATCATTGGTGATCAGATACAGATCCGGCCCCGGCCTCTCGCTCCGTCCCAGAGACGCCTCATTGACAGCCTCCACATACTCGCTGTCGTCCACAAGCACCGCCTCCACACGGATATCGTTCTGCTCATTATAGGCAACCACAGCCGCATTTAAATAATCCGTCAGGCTTTCATCCGTATACCACAGCCGCAGCGTATCCTTTTTTCTTCTCAAAAAGTTTTCCTGCTGCGCCTCTTCCTGTTCGGTCTTCATCTGCATCCCGCTCTTTCCAACACCGAACACACCTGCCAAAAGACAGATACTTAAAAGCACCGCATAAACTCTTTTTTTATAACTCATATGATCCTCTCTATTCCAGTTCCGCAGATGCACCCGCAGTACACTTTAGCCTAAGACAATTTCCAGCCGCTCTGCGTCTGTAAATCGTCTTGTGCACTTCCGGTGCATCTGCTGTTTTTTATTCCAGTTCCGCAGATCCACCCGTAGTACACTTTAGCCTAAGACAATTTCCAGCCGCTCTGCGTCTGTAAATCGTCTTGTGCACTTCCGGTGCATCTGCTGTTTTTTATTCCAGTCCCGCAGATCCACCTGCAGTACACTTTCCCCCACCTACTGATCTGCCAACACCGTCCGCAGGATTTCCGCCATCTCATCCACATGTTCCTTTTCGATCACAAGCGGGGGTACAAACCGAAGGATATTACTGCCCGCATTGATCAGCACAAGCCCTTTTTCGAGACAGCCGCTGATCACGCCTCCCACCGGCACACTGCATTCCAATCCCTGCATCAGCCCCAGTCCGCGCCGCGCCTTCACAAAATCAAACTCAGAGACAAGTTCATTCAGGCACTGTTCCAGACAGGGCGCAATTTTCTGCACATGCCCTATTATATCATTTTCTTCAAATAAGTCCAACATTTTTGAAACCGCCTGACAGGCAAAGGGATTTCCGCCATAGGTTGTGCCGTGATCGCCCGCCGCAAGGGATTTTTCCGCCACCCGCTCCGTCATCAGAAAAGCGCCCACCGGCACACCGCCGCCGATGGCTTTGGCGCACGCCATGATATCCGGCTTTATCCCGTAATGCTGCCATGCAAACATCTCTCCGGTACGTCCCATGCCGCACTGGATCTCATCCAGTATCAGCAGGATATCTCTTTCCTCACACAGAGCCTTCACCTGCTCCATAAATCCCTTTTCCGCCGGATAAATACCGCCCTCACCCTGCAGTGTCTCAAATAAAACGGCACAGGTCTTCTCCGTCACCTGTCCCTTTACCGATTCAAAATCATTCATATCCGCAAATCTGATATTCCCGATCAACGGCTCAAAAGCCTCCCTGTAGCGGGGATTTCCGGTTACGGCCAATGCCCCCATGGTACGCCCGTGAAAGGAATGGTTCATGGCGATGATCTCCCCGCCCGCAGAACCGCCTCCAAAGGATCCTGCATGCCCGTCCCGCGTATACGCATACTTCCGCGCCGCCTTGAGCGCACCCTCGATTGCCTCCGCACCGCTGTTTGTGAAAAATACCCTGTCCATCCCGGATGCCTTTTTCAGTTTTGCCGCAGCCTGAATAGCCGGTTCATTATAAAAGTAGTTGGAAATATGGAGCAGCTTATCGATCTGTTCTTTCAGCGCTTCGTCGAAATCCTGATAATGATATCCCAACGCATTCACCGCGATCCCGGAAAAGAAATCCAGATATTTCTTTCCCTCCTTATCATACAGATATACGCCTTCCCCTCTGTCAAATACGATTCCGTAACGATTATAAGTGTGCAAAAGATCCTGCTCCGCCTGTGTGATATATTCCTGCATTTAATTTATCTCCTGTTCTGAGTTTCCTTAATTTAATTCCTCGTCTTCCCGGACGATCGCCGTTCCGATACCCTGATTGGTAAAGATTTCCAGCAGCAGACAGTGCGGAATCCTCCCGTCCAGAATATGCACCCTGTTTACACCGTTCTGGATTGCAGATGTACAGTTGCTCAGCTTCGGCAGCATCCCGCCGCCGATCAGGCCGCCGCTTATCAGCTCCTCCGCCTGTCCCGCCGTCAGTCTGCTGATAAAGCTGGACTTGTCGTTTATGTCTCTGTACAGCCCCTCAATATCCGTTAAAAATACAAGCTTATCCGCCCCTACTGCTTTCGCAATGGCACATGCCGCGTCATCCGCATTGATATTGTACGTATGGAACGCATCGTCCAGCCCCACCGGCGCCACAATCGGCAGAAAATCCTTCTCCAGAAGATCATAGAGCACCTTCGGATTCACTTCCTTAATATTGCCGACAAAACCGATCTCCTGCCCGTCCGCATATTTTTTATCCACCGACAAAAGCCCGCCGTCCTTGCCGCTGACGCCCACTGCCCGGACTCCCAGTTCCTGCACCATCGTCACAAGGCTCTTATTCACTTTATTCAACACCATCTCCGCAATTTCCATGGTTTCCGCATCCGTAACCCGAAGACCGTTTATAAACCGGGACTCCCTGCCCACCTTGCCGACCCACCGGCTGATCTCCTTGCCGCCGCCGTGCACAATGATCGGCTTAAAGCCTACCAGTTTTAAAAGCGTTACATCCTTGATCACATTTTTCTGCAGTTCCTCGTCACTCATGGCGGAACCGCCGTATTTTACCACGATGATCTTCCTGTTGAATTTCTGAATGTAGGGCAGCGCCTCGATCAGCACTTCCGCCTTTTTCATAACCGCTTCCATATTTTCAGGCCTGTTGTTCTGCATTTCAATATACCTCCCGTATATGATTATATATTATTCCTTCTGTAGTCCACAGCATGAACCGGCAATATCCGATTCACATATGATAACGTATCTGCAACACGCTTTCGTAATACATACCCGCTCCGCCCGGCGCCGGCACCATATCTGTCGGCAGAATATGCCGGACTGCCCAATCCTCTTCACCAACAGGGTGATCTGTCAAAATGCGCTCCGGCTTGATCCCTGAAATCTTCCATCTGCCGGAAACCTGTTCTTCCTCATAGCATCCGTAATAAATATTACTTCTATAAACATAAAAACCGTTTTTTCTCATAGTTTTTTATTCCAGTTCCGCATCCGTCTCCGTCAACTGATAAACGCCGTAATGTTCTCTTCATTTAACACAAAATCATAATAATTCAGATCTTCCCGCTTTGTCCAGCCTATCTGTTTCCAAAAAGCGTTTCCCACATCATTTTTCGTAAAGGCGATCAGGGACACCTTATTGATCTGCTCCTTCTTCAGAGCCTCCATACAAAAGACCACCATCGCCTTTCCAATCCCCTGCATCCTGTTTTTCTCCCTGACACAGACATGGTACAGGCATCCCCGCCTGCCGTCATGTCCGCAGAGAATAGCGCCCACAAGTTCGCAATCCTGCTCCGCCACAACGCTGATGCCCGGATTTCGGTTAAGGAAACGCCTTACACCCTCCTCGGAATCATCGATACTGCGGATGCCGAAGCCCCGGATGCTCCGCCACAGCGCTTTCACCGCCGGATAATCTTCTATTGTCATGGAACGTATTACTGTCTCCATCAATCTGTATCTCCTTCTTGTCCGTTCTTCATCGTTCCCCTGTCACCAAAACATTTATGAAAGCCCGCCAGAACACTTTCCCCAGTTGCGCTCATACTTCCGCATGAGATCCTCCGCTTTTTTAACAGATTCTTCATCTATCATATTCACTGTCCCTCATCCTTTCCGCCGAATATCGCGGAAACACAGACACCCACTCTCCTCCCGGATATCACGGAAACATCGGCATCATCATAAGCCCCGTATGCTCCGGCAGTCCGAACAGCAGATTCATATTCTGCACCGCCTGCCCCGCCGCGCCTTTTACCAGATTGTCCAGCGCCCCCATCATAATGATCCTGCCGGTGCGCTCATCGATTACAAAACCGATATCCACAAAGTTGCTGCCCTCCACCCACTTTGTCTCGGGGCATTCTCCCTGCGGCAGCAGCCGGATAAACCTTTCCGCTCCGTAATATTTCTCATATGCCGCCCGCACCTTCTCCGCATCCATGCCCTCCGGCGTCAGGTTTGCGTAAGCCGTCACCAAAATCCCCCTGTTCATGGGCACCAGATGGGGCGTAAAATTCAGCACGATATCTTTTCCCGCCGCAAGCCCGAGCTGCGCCTCAATCTCCGGCGTATGCCTGTGGCTTGCCACACCGTAAGCCTTGATATTTTCATTCACCTCACAGAACAGATTCGGCAGCTTCGCTCCCCGTCCCGCCCCGGATGTCCCGCTCTTTGCATCGATGATCAGGCTTCCCGGATCGATCAGCCCCTCTTTTACAAGAGGATACGCCGTCAAAATCGAACAGGTTGTATAACAGCCCGGATTGGCGATCAGCCTCGCCCCTTTGATATTCTCCCGGTTGATCTCACAGAGCCCGTAAACCGCCTCCGGAATAAACTGCGGCGCCCTGTGTTCGATTCCGTACCACTTCTCGTAGACAGCCACATCCTTTAACCGGAAATCCGCGCTCAGATCCACGATCTTCACCTTCCGCAGAATTTCCTCCGTGACCACCGAAGCCAAAAACCCCTGCGGCGTTGCCGTAAAGATCACGTCCGCCTGATCCGCCAGTTCACTCAGATTATCCCCCTTACAGATATCCTCCACTACCTGAAAGAAGTTCCTGTAGACGGAAGCATACTCCTTTTCTATGTAGCTTTTCGAGCCATACCACTTAATCTCCGCCTCCGGATGCCCCTGCAGGATTCTGACAAGTTCCGCTCCCGCATATCCGGTGGCTCCGATGATGCCGACTTTGATCTTTGCACTTTTATTTCCTGTCATAATTGACCTCCACCTCTTCCGAAAATTCTCTTATCACCATATTCCTCCCCCTGCTTCTCCGACCTCTATCCTGATCCCCAGTCCACAGGGCAGGACTGTCATGATCCGTCTCAGACAGAAAGCCTGTAGACGTCATCCGGAGAAATCCTGCCCTCCGGCGTGTAGATCAGCCAGTCCGTCACATCCTCCGGCCCGTATTCTCCCACAAAACCTTCGTGCATATCTTTAATATAGTAGGGCTCCTGCGTAAGCTTCGCCTGAAAGCGATCTCCGGAAACCTCCAACAATTCAAACCAGATATGCTCCCGCTCATTGTCCTGGGTTTTGTGTTCCTCATCCACCGGCAGCCCGATCTTCACCAAAATATGATTATCCTGATCCGCAGCCGCGTCAAACAGATAGGATATCCGCTCCACCGCCTGCGCCCGCATACGGTCGGTCTCCTCATTGGAAATCATAAAGACCGGATTTTCCTTCATAAACTTATCATAGATATCCAGCGGATAAAACTCTCCCTTATCCGCACTCTCCTGAGACGGATAAACAAAGACAACACAGGTATCCCGATCATGCCCATCCTTCCGGTCCCTTTTTCCGCCCAGCATATCCGGCTCATACAACTCTACCGCTTCCTCCCAGTCGATCAGCGTCACCACAAGGGGCATTCCCTCCGCCACATAAGCCAGAAAATAGGGACTTCCGAATTCAGGAACCTCCTCGTCCTCCAATATCCGGTTTGCCAGCATTTCCAGCACATTATAATGCTCCTGATAATTATCCTTCGTGGAAGCCAGCACCTCCAGTTCCGGACGGCCGCAGCGGTTCAGCCCGTGGGTATGAAGCCATACGCAGTCCTCCTCCCCCGACACAGCCTGCGCCGTGTAAAGATAGCGGGGAGCAGGCGGAACCTCGGATTCCGCCGCCAGCGCAACCCAGCGCCCGGAAAGGATCTTTTCCGAACTGTCGTCGATCACCGCCAGCGCATCCGGAAGCATCGCATGGATCAGCTTCAGCTGCAGATGATACGAAGAAAGGGCATTTACGCCGAACACCATCTCCACTGCCAGACCGTACTCAAGCTTCTGTATCGCTTCTATATCAATATCAGGAAAGAAATGCTGGCAGCGGTACAGCTCCGGTATACTGAAACCGGTGGGATACATCTCCATTGAAAATGACTCTTCCCCGCAGATGACTGTGACCTGCAGACACTCCTCCCCCGCTTCCGCAGATTCCACCCGGAAATCCTCCGCCTCATACAAACGCTTCACCAGGATCTCGGGATTCTTCAGATCATTGCCGCCGGCCGGAATAACCAGCATCTGAGATTTTGTCTTTTCCATAAAAATTTCTCCTTGCTCTGTAAATTTTATTCTGGATTGATTATACTCCTCTTCCGCATGCTTCTCAATCAATTTTCACATTAATATTGATCCATACCATGTTGCCAAAACAAAATTTTATAAATTCCTTCTCCTGCAATTGGTGGATAAAAATGTAACTGCGGTTATGCCTTATTTCCATTCCCGGACAATGATCTCACATACCCAAATGCTCTTTCCGGTCGTCTTTCTCACGGCCACATTGCATAATAATACACCACAAATGAATATTATGCAATATATTTTACATTTTTTCACACAAATTCTTTTTCCAAACTGTATATTTTTACACTTGCATTTCTTCCTGACATATTGTATATTATTTCAGGTAAGGTTGAAACAGCTATTACGACACCGATACAATGAAATACCCCGCAGCAAAGCTAAATGTATCCTGAAGGACACATGGGTATTCCACCCTCGCGGCAGCCGCCGGATATCCGCACAAGTGCGGCTGCCCGGCTCGCTGCTCGCGGGAATAAAACCAATTATAATTATAATAATAAAGAAAGGTATGGTACATATCATGAAGGAAAAAGTAATTTTAGCTTACTCCGGCGGGCTTGATACCACGGCTATCATCCCCTGGCTCAAGGAAAATTTTGACTATGAAGTGATCTGCGTCTGCGCGGACTGCGGACAGGGCAACGAACTGGACGGCCTTGACGAGCGCGCAAAGCTCTGCGGCGCCTCCAAATTATATATAGAAGATATCACGGATGACTTCTGTGACAATTACGTTGTTCCCTGCGTGCAGGCACACGCCGTATATGAGGACAAATACCTGCTCGGCACCTCTATGGCGCGTCCCGCCATCGCCAAACGCCTTGTGGAGATCGCCCGCAGGGAAGGCGCAACAGCTATCTGCCACGGCGCGACAGGCAAGGGAAACGACCAGATCCGTTTTGAGCTGGGTATCAAGGCGCTCGCTCCCGATTTAAAGATTATAGCGCCCTGGCGGAACGATAAATGGACACTGCAGTCCCGTGAAGACGAAATCGTATACTGCAGGGAGCACGGCATCGACCTTCCGTTCTCCGCGGACAACAGCTACAGCCGCGACCGCAACATCTGGCATATCAGCCACGAAGGCCTGGAACTGGAAGATCCCGCCAGCGAACCCAATTATGACCACCTTCTGGTTCTCGGCGTAAGCCCCGAAAAGGCTCCCGATGAGGGCGAATATGTGACCATGACTTTTGAAAAGGGCGTTCCTGTCTCCGTCAACGGTCAGAACATGAAGGTTTCCGATATCATCCGCACCCTGAACGAACTCGGCGGAAAACACGGCATCGGCATTATCGATATCGTGGAAAACCGTGTGGTGGGCATGAAATCCCGCGGCGTTTACGAGACCCCCGGCGGCACCATCCTCTATGAAGCGCACCAGCAGCTGGAAGAGTTGATCCTGGATCGTGATACTTATGCGTTAAAACTGGATATGGGAAATAAATTCGCACAGATTGTCTATGAAGGAAAATGGTTCACACCGCTCCGGGAAGCCGTACAGGCATTTATCGAGAGCACCCAGCAGTATGTGACGGGCGAAGTGAAGTTCAAACTCTACAAGGGCAACATCATCAAGGCGGGAACCACCTCCCCCTATTCCCTCTACAACGAGAGCATCGCTTCCTTCACCACCGGCGATCTGTATGATCACCATGACGCGAACGGCTTTATCAACCTCTTTGGACTTTCCTCCAAAGTACGTGCCATGAAGCTGCAGTCGCTGGAAGAAAATAAATAATCCCGCAAAATAACCGAAACCGCTTTTGCTATACTCATTGCCATAGCAAAAGCGGTTTTTTCTATGCCCCTTCTGTTCCTGCTTCCTGCTTTTTAGCAGTTCGCAGAATCTGCTTCACTGCCGCTTCCGCATGAACAGGCAGATTTTCAGGTCCCTGATCCAAAGCCCCGTCATCCGGTTTTTCCGCCTCCCCGTAAAATGCCTGCAGGGCATATCTGGCGAGTAATTCCGAGACGCGCCCGCGTTCTATGGAATCTTCGGCGCCAAACACAATGACAAGCAGGTCATGCTCCGAAACTCCGTCGTCCACACGCAGGGACGTGACAAGGCAGGCACCGGATCTGTTTGTGGTGCCGGTCTTCATACCGGTGGCTTCCGGCAGATTATGCAGCAGCGGGTTTGTATTGCGCACCTCAAGTTCAAGGGATTCCAGCGTGGCGCTCTCCAGGGACGTAATCTCCGTGATCTGGGGATAGACCGTCAACAGGCCGGACACCAGCCGGAACATATCCTCCGCGCTCATACGGTTCTGATGTTTTGAGGGCACCGCCCCTCCCGTATAGCAGGGCAGGCCGTTGCAGTTATAAAAAACCGCCTGAGAGAGCCCCAACTCCTGCGCCTTCTGGTTCATCCTCTGTACAAAAGCCTCCTCCGAACCGGCAACGGCTTCGGCAAGGCACAGAGCGCATTCATTGCTGGAAGGCAGAAGCGTCCCCAGCAGAAGATCTCCCACCGGAATCTGCATGCCGGCTTCCAACGGGACCACTCCGTCGTCCGTGGCCGCAAGCAGCGCTGCCGCCCCGGAAACAGTAACCTCGCTCTGCAGGCTGATCTGGCCTGCGGAAATGGCATCCATGGTAAGAAGACAGGTCATCAGTTTGGAAGTACTGGCTATCGGATAAGCGGTGTCGGACTGATAACGGTAATAAATCTCCCCGGTTGAGGCATCTCCCGCAAGCACACTGTTGACTCCGTAAAAATAGCCCTCCTGCTCCAAAACCTCCGGGGAGACGGAAAAGGGCTCCTGCAGGTTGATCTGCAGAACGCCTGCGGCGGGCACCGTGATATCCACATCCAGAATCATCGCCAGATCCGCCGCCATCATAAAACAATCGTATCCGACACCGGGCAGTTCCATGATCATGGTATAGTAATATACAACTTCCCCGTTTACCTTACATTCGTTTCGTCTCAGAGAAATCTCCCTGCCCGCGCTGTCCTCCCAGGGAATATTCTCCACCCCCACAGGCGTATAGACGCCTCCCGGATTCAGGGAAACCGTACTTTTTGTGATCTCCAGAGAAAAAGATTTTTCCGTATCCTTACAGACCATCGCCATATCCCGCAGAGAGAGATAGGTATTGCCGGCGTAGCTGTAATCCAGCGTTTTTACGGCATAGGCGGCGCCGCTGTCCGTCTGTACCTGACAGATCCCTGGAATCTCAAAGCCCGCCGCCCTGACAGGCACAGCGGAACATATCAGGATCACGGCAAGTATCAGTGCACTTATTTTCTGCAGAATCTTTTTCATTGTATCTCCCTTCACGCTCTACTGCTCTTCTGCCGCAGGCTGCTGCTGCGCCTGCTTTAAAGTATATACCACAGGATGATCATCAAAACCGGAAGCCTCCGTTTCGGATCCCGCGATCAGGATCAGATGCTCCTCTTCCCTGATATAGCTCTCCGACCTTGTGACAGCCCCATTTTCATCACCGGACCGTCTGATCAGAATTCCCTCCGCCGTCTCATAGGTACCGCTGCCGTCATATTCTGCCTGCAGTTCCTCCAGAGAAGGCAGAAGCGCCGGGGCGCAGGTTCTCAGATAGGAAACGGTTGACATACCGAAGGCCTCAGCCGCAAGCGCCTCCACGGCTTCCTCCTCCGTGCTGCCCTCATACCCCGCCATGCGGAGCCTCTCGGCTGTAAGTTCCCTGAAAGCCGCGGCAAAAGCCTCGTAGGCTGCCTGATCGCAGGCATCGTAACTGTCCTGATTGATCATACATTGGAAAGTTCCCTCCGCCTGACCGGTCTGTTCCAGCTTCATATTGACTTCAACAGTCAATTCCGGTATGCGGGACTCCACCTCCTCCGGAGAGACGGAAACTCCTTCGATATCCTGCAGCCAGATATAAACCGTGACAGCCGCCTGCTCTGACATATCCAGATCCGCGGTCCATTCGCCGCTAAGATCCTGCTCCTTTGATCCGAAAAAATACAGATAGATCAAAAAAGCGTTGAGCGCACATAAAGAAAGGAGCACCAATGTAAATAAGACACTTCTAAAAAATTTTCTCATAAAAAATCTCCCGGAAATTTGAAGATCGGACCAGCCGGACGCTGAAGGGCGAGTGCAAAGCACCCGCCCGACACGTATTTATCAGTTTTCTTCGTTTTCTTTATCGTTTCCTCTATTATTTCCTTATAATTCCTTCGGCCTTGTCATCCTGTTTGTATTTATGCCCGCGCCGCCTGCCATACTGTTAGCAGCAGCCGGTTTCTTGGTTTCGATCTGTTTCACCTCTTCTGCCTCAGGCAGCTTCGGCATCTCGTTTGTGTTCATAATACACTGTCCCTGGAATACCGCATTTTCATCCACGATAAGGCTCTTTGTACGGATATTGCCGATCACTTTACCGGTGGAGATCACTTCCGTCTTTCCTGTAGAAGCCAGATCGCCCTCTAACAGGCCGCCTACCACAATGCTGCTGCCTCTGATATTCCCCTTCACTTTGCCGGTAGCGCTGATGATGAGCGAGCCATCCGTTTCCACATTGCCGGTCACGCTTCCTTCCACGCGGACAGTCTCCTTCGCCCTGATATTACCCTCCACGGTCATATCCGAGCCTATGATACTGTTGATCTTTGCGCTTGTCTGTTCTGTTGATTTCTTTAACATGGTTCTTCTCTCCTTATCCTTTGATTTCAATAATTTCCATCGGTTCCAGAAAAACATTATCCTTCGTGACACTGTATCCGATCTCCACATTATTCTCTTCTATCCCAAACAGCACAGTTCCTTTTTCCACTGTACTTCCCACAGTAACCTGCGGGGCTCCCATATTACGGTAATTGCTGACATATCCGTTGCCATGGTCGATACTGATACCGGCAGGTTCGTCTCCCTCCGAAACGACCCCCGCGACCGTACCTGCTCCGGTGGCAATGACATTGGTTCCCGGCGCTGCGGTAAAGATCACCTCTTTCCATTCCTCCTTCGGCTGCAGCCCGGCGGCATCTTCCCCGTCCGCCTCTTTGATCTGCGCAGCCCCGCTGACCGGAAATCCCTTCGGCATATCCTCTTCTTCCGCCGCGGTCTGGATATCCTCCTCCTGCTTCTGCACCTGTACTTCCTTCTGGCTCAGTGTCTGATTCAGGTTCGCGACCTGTTTCTCCAGATTCTCTTTCTCCTGAAGAAGCTGCTCGTTCTCCTCCTGCAGCGCGGCGATCTGCCCCGCATAGACTTCGCTCCGCTCCGTCGCTCCGTGCATCAGGATCGTAGTATATTCCGCATAACAGACCACTACGACCAGCAGCACAAAAGCCACAATTGAAAGAAGACCGGTATTGATATGGAATTTTTTCTGATTTTTCTCAACGGAATCGGAAACGATCATGATCGTATAGCCGACTTTCCGCTTATGCCGCTTTGAAGCCATATTCCGTTACCTCCGCAATGCACACCCGTTTACCGGACTGCCCACTGCCTTTTTATCATACCATATATTTTGCAAAATGAACATATCTTTCTTTCGTGTATTTATTCAATAATGTATTATATTTTTATTCTTTTTTTCTTTTTTCCACAAAAACACGCTCCATCCCCCGCATCACCGCCTCCATATTCTCTTCTTTCAGAGAAGAGTAATTCATCACAAATATATGTTCGTTCTCCTTTGCGGGATTCACATAATACTGTGCCACTGAAGAAACCCGCACCCCCTCCTCTTCCAGCGCAGCGCAGACTTCCTCATCGGAAAGGCAGGTGTCGACCTTCATCAGAAAATGCAGCCCCGCATCCTCCTCCGAAATAGCACAGCAGTCCGCGACAGGGCTTTCCGCGATCTGCCTTAACAGGATATCCCGTTTTTCATGGTAATAATTCCGCATCCGGTTGATATGTTTTTCAAAATAGCCTTCCCTGATAAAACGTGCCAGCACATACTGTTCAAAATTGGACACCGTACAGGAATAAAAAGAAAGCACCTCTGAAAACTGCTGTGCCAGATGGGGCGGAAGTACCATATAGCTGATCCGCACCGTGGAGGACAGGGTTTTTGTGAACGTATTCATATAGATCACCTTCTCCTGCACATCGATGCTCTGCAGGGAGGGCACAGGCTTTCCTGTCAGCCTGAACTCGCTGTCGTAATCATCCTCAATGATATAGCGCCCCTCTTCCCTTGCCGCCCAGCCCAGAAGCTCGTATCTGCGGCTCACCGGCATTACGATCCCCGTGGGAAAATGATGGGACGGGGAAATATGTACCACATCCACCCCGTTCTCCTCCAGGGATGATATCAGTACGCCCGCATGGTCCATCTGCGCGTAACTGCATGCCACCTGGTGGCTTTTATATATTTTATATATCTTATGATAGCCCGGATCCTCCACGCCGTAACATTTTTCCATCCCCAGAAGCTGCAGCAGCAGGCCGTAAAGATACTCGGTTCCCGCTCCCACCACGATCTGTTCCGGCGCAACCTCCATCCCTCTGAAAGCTTTCAGATGTCCCGCAACGGCTTCCCGGAGAGGCCGGATTCCGGCACAGGGGGCATTCTGCATCAGCGCCTCCCTGTCCTCCTTCAGCGCCGTCCGCATCAGCTTTGCCCAGATGGAGAAGGGAAACTGCTCCGAACAGGTCTGATTGCTGGTAAAATCCGCCAGATACTCTCTTGGCTCCGCCCGCTCCGTTCCTTCCCTCCTGCGGCTTTTTTCCTTTCCGCCGGGAAGGCTGCTCCTGATATCGGTCACAAAAAAACCTTTTTTCGGCAGGGAATATACAAAACCCTCCGCAATCAGCTGTGCATAGGCATTTTCCACCGTGATCGTGCTCACGCCCAGATTTTTCGCAAAACTCCGCTTCGAGGGCAGTTTCTCATCCGCCCGAAATGAGCCCTGCACTATGTCGTTTTTGATGCATTGATACAGATACTGATATAGCGGTTCCGGTCCTGCCTCTGAAAGCGCGTAGGTAAGCATGTTGCAAATATCCTCCCGTCTGGCTATTTTGATTTTCTTCAAAGTGGCTATTTAAACATGGTCAGATTGTATTATACTGGATCTCAGACAGGATTGCAAGCGCGGCAGGCGGTATCCTTCCCGACCTGTGAGAAGTAATGAACCATGTTCTCACGGAACGCGCAGTAAATTCGCATTTCCGACCCGTGAAAAGCAACAAAGCAGCGCTGCATCCTAAACTTTATCAGGAGGTTATTGACATGTCAGAAGAAAGATATCAGTTAAACAAACAACTGGCGCAGATGCTAAAGGGCGGTGTCATCATGGATGTGACGACACCAAAGCAGGCAAAGATCGCGGAGGCGGCAGGCGCCTGCGCCGTGATGGCGTTAGAGAGGATTCCGGCGGATATCCGTGCTGCGGGCGGCGTCTCCCGGATGAGCGATCCGAAAATGATCCGCGGGATTCAGGAGGCGGTCTCCATTCCGGTGATGGCAAAATGCCGGATCGGCCATTTTGCGGAAGCGCAGATTCTCGAAGCCATCGAGATCGACTATATCGACGAGAGCGAAGTACTCTCCCCGGCGGACGACGTATTCCATATCGATAAAACGAAATTCAAAGTGCCCTTTGTCTGCGGCGCGAAAGATCTCGGGGAGGCGCTGCGCCGGATCAGCGAAGGGGCTTCCATGATCCGCACAAAGGGCGAACCCGGCACCGGCGACGTGGTGCAGGCTGTCCGCCATATGCGCAGGATGAATCAGGGAATCGCAGGGATCACCTCCATGCGGGAGGATGAACTTTTTGAGGCGGCAAAGGAACTGCGCGTTCCCGTTGAACTGGTGAAATATGTCAGGGAAAACGGAAAGCTTCCCGTCGTCAACTTCGCCGCCGGCGGCGTGGCTACCCCGGCGGATGCGGCGCTGATGATGCAGCTCGGCGCAGAGGGCGTCTTTGTGGGCTCCGGCATCTTTAAATCCGGCAATCCCGAAAAGAGGGCTTCCGCCATCGTACAGGCAGTCACGAATTATACTGACGCAAAACTGATCGCCGAATTGTCGGAGGATCTGGGGGAAGCGATGGTCGGCATTAACGAGCAGGAAATTCAGCTTTTGATGGCAGAGCGGGGACAGTAAGCCGCAGATATCCGGGCAGTATGCAGCCATCCTTAATATCTGCATAAAACGGCAGCATCCGGGTTTTCCCCGATACCTGCATAAACCGGACAACATACGGAGGTTAATATGAAGATCGCGGTACTTGCGCTGCAGGGCGCTTTTCTCGAACATGAAGATATCCTGCACAAACTCGGTGCAGACTGCATCGAACTGCGGAAAAAAGCAGATCTGAAAGAATCCTTTGACGGACTCATCCTGCCCGGCGGCGAAAGTACCGCTCAGGGAAAACTATTGAGAGAACTGGATATGTTCCGCCCGCTGCAGGAAAAGATCAGGGACGGGCTTCCTGTGCTTGCCACCTGCGCAGGCCTGATCCTTCTGGCAGAAAAAAGCAGCAACGATGAACGGGCCTATTTTCAGACGCTGCCTGTCACGGTCCGAAGAAACGCCTACGGCAGACAACTCGGCAGTTTTCATACCGTGCAGGATTTCGGCGGCATGAAGCATATCCCGATGACGTTCATCCGCGCTCCCTATATCGAATCCGCCCGGGAGGATGTGGAAATTTCGGCAAAGGTGGACGGAAATATCGTCGGCGTGCGATACCGGAACCAACTGGCCATATCCTTTCACCCCGAACTGGACACAGACAGGAGGATTCATCAGTATTTTCTCTCCTTCTGTAAAGCCTGACAGATCTTTTACGCCACGGCTTTACAATCCAGGACAGCAAAACAGCGCCGGAATACCTGCCGGCGCTGCTTTTTTCTATGTATACGGTTTAGAAGTCAACCTCTGTTCCGTAGAAGGTACATTTAAACAGTTTTGCCATCTGTTCGTTGTCGATGGCTCTCGGGTTGGAGCCTGTGCAGGCATCGCTGACAGCATTTGCGGCGATCGCGTCAAGCTTTTCAAGGAACTCATCCTCCTTCACGCCGAATTCCTGAATCGTCTTCGGAATATTCATAGCGCGGTTGAAGGATTCGATCTTTTCGATCAGCGCATTCACCTGTGCCTTTTCCGAAGTGCCGCCCAGCCCAACACGTCTTGCGATATCCGCATATCTTCTCATCGCTTCCGGTTCATGGGCGTTGTACTTGATGACATAGGGAAGATAGATCGCGTTTGCGCATCCGTGGGGGATATGTCCCGTGGAGAACGCCGCACCGGTCTTGTGCGCCATCGAATGCACGATTCCCAGAAGAGCGTTTGAGAACGCCTGCCCCGCCAGACACTGCGCATAGTGCATCTGCTCTCTCGCATCCATATCCTTCTGATAGGATGCCGGCAGGTAATCAAATACCATTTCAATCGCCTTGATCGCCAGGGGATCGGTAAACGGGCTGTTCAGCGTGGAAACATACGCCTCAACCGCATGGGTCAGCGCATCCATTCCCGTGTAGGCAACCTGTTTTACAGGCAGGCTTTCCACCAGCGCCGGATCTACGATTGCAATATCAGGAGTGATCTCGAAATCGGCAAGGGGATATTTGATCCCTTTCGCATAGTCCGTTATAACGGAGAACGCCGTTACCTCCGTAGCCGTACCGGATGTTGACGGAATCGCACAGAAGCTTGCTTTCGTTCTGAGTTTCGGGAAGTTGAAGGGTGTGCACAGATCTTCAAAAGTGGTCTCGGGATATTCATAAAATGCCCACATAGCCTTCGCCGCATCGATAGGAGAACCGCCGCCGATCGCCACGATCCAGTCCGGCTCAAATTCCCTCATCGCCTCCGCGCCCTTCATAACCGTCTCCACGGAAGGATCGGGTTCAACGCCCTCGAAAAATCTGACCTCCATACCGGCCTCCTTCAAGTAAGCCTCGGTTTTGTCCAGAAATCCGCCCTTTCTCATCGAACTTCCGCCAGATACTACGATAGCCCTCTTTCCTGAAAGATTTTTCAGGTTCTCCAACGCGTTTTTTCCGTAGTACAGGTCTCTCGGTAATGTAAATCTTGCCATGTTTCATCCTCCTTACATGATCTTGTTAATTTTTTAACATAGTGACATTATACCACTTATCAGTGGGGAAGTCAACAAGCTGTTAATTCCGGTTACTGTCATGGTTACTGTCAGCCTTAATTCCCTAATTCCGTGTTACAATCCTGATCATATGACGATATTTTGCAAACCGTTTCTATCAGATGCGGGATCCTTTCTTTTTCTGTTCCTTCTTCTATCCCTTCCTGCTTCATATCCAAAACACCTTACACATATCGTATCTCCTCTCTTCGTCTTCCATGATCTCATATTCCTTCCCGATCCGGACCTTTTTTCGCGGCATAAATCAGTCCATCACTGCGAAAACAAAGATACCGGCGCATACCGCTCCACGATCCGCTTCACGGACGGCAGATAACCGCTGCCGAACATATTCAGATGATTCAGAAGATGGTACAGATTATACAGGTCACGGCGCTGCCTGTAATCCGGCTGCAAAATGCCCGCCTCCTGATAGGCGCCGTAAAACGCCGCCGGAAAGCCGCCGAACAGTTCCGTCATGGCAATGTCCGCTTCCGCATGGCCCACGGAGGCCGCCGGATCGATCAGCCACGCTCTTTTGTCATTCCCGGTCATTACATTCCCCGCCCACAGATCGCCGTGCAGCAGGGAAGGACAGTCCGGCTCTGTCAGAAAATCCGCCAGATGGTCCAGCAGCCATGTGATCTTCCGGAAATCCGCCGCATCAAAATAGCGGGACGCCGCCTGAAACTGCGGAAGAAGGCGGCAGTCCCGGAAAAATGTAATCCAGCTTTCATGGGGCGTATTGATCTGTCTGCGCATTCCGATATAGTTGTCACTTTTAAAGCCAAACCTTCCGTTCTGCACACAGCCCGCCGTATCCGCCCTGTGCATATCCGCCAGCTGGTGCCCCAGCATCTCCCAGTAATCCGGCATCCTTTTTTTCGCAGCGACAAACTCCAGAAGCAGAAAAGATTTTCCCATCCTGCCCGCATTCACGCCATAGCCTAAAACCTGCGGAGTACCGACTGTCCCCGTCCGGGCAATGGCTTCGATCCCTGCCGCCTCCGCCTCAAAAAAGGACGCCTCCGCCCTGCTGTTGGCTTTCATAAAAACATGGCTGCCGTCTGTCAGCGTCAGGCCGTATGCCTCGTTGATATCGCCTCCGGATATCCGCTCTGTCTTCGCAATAGCGGCGCCGTCTCCAAAAAGCGCACCTAATGCTTCTTCTAAGGAATAAAAATATTGTAACGACATAAGCTGAGAACCTCCTTTCATCCCGCCCCGGACTGCTACACCGGAAACATCATCAGTATCGTCATGATAAAGGAATCTCTTGACAAATTTTTCTTTCCTGATAAAATAGTTCTAAAAAGAACAAAACAACAGTGAGGACAACCTATGATTCCATTAAACCCCTGGGAACACCAGAACGCACTCAAAACCCTCTATGCCAGATGCATCGAGGAAGTCTGTACCGCTTATAAACTCACCCGGATGGAACTTGACATCCTGCTTTTTTTAGCCAATAACCCCTGTTATGATACCGCAACGGATATCATCGAGATCCGGTATCTGGCAAAATCCCAGGTATCATCTTCCATCAGACTGCTGGAGGAAAAGGGGTTTCTCAGAAAAGAATACGCTGGCCATAACCGGAAGACAGCCCACCTGAAGATATGCGGCGCGGCAGCAAAGATCATCCGTGACGGACAGGCGGCACAGAAAAAATTTCTCGGGATCATGCTGAACGGATTTTCCGAAGAGGAAACGGAAAACATGTGGCACTATACCGACCGCATGCGGCAGAATATCAATCTATATTTGAAGGGGGCAGAATAATGTTTCAGTTTATCATATGTTTTATCGCAGGGATAGGCGCAGGACTCGGCACGGGATTTGCGGGTATGAGCGCCGCCGCCGTGATCAGCCCGATGCTGATCACCTTTTTAGGGCTTCCGGCCTATGAAGCCGTCGGCATCGCCCTTGCGAGCGACGTACTGGCAAGCGCCGTCAGCGCCTATACCTACAGAAAAAATAAAAACCTTGACATCAAAAACGGCATTGTCATGATGATATTTGTCCTGCTGTTTACACTGGCCGGAAGCTTTATCGCAAGCCTTGTACCGAATACCACCATGGGCAGCTTTTCCGTCTTTATGACACTACTGCTGGGTATTAAATTTATCGTAAAACCGGTTATGACAACAAAGGAATCCATGCAGGCTGTCAGCGCCAAAAAGCGCATCCTCCAGTCTGTTATCTGCGGTATCCTTGTCGGCTTTATCTGCGGCTTTGTCGGCGCAGGCGGCGGTATGATGATGCTTCTGATCCTGACCGGCGTCTTAGGCTACGAATTAAAGACCGCCGTAGGCACCAGCGTGTTTATTATGACTTTTACCGCCCTGACCGGCGCCATCAGCCACTTTGCCATCGGCGGTATGCCGGATATGCTCTGCCTGTTATTCTGCGTGGTATCCACCCTGCTCTGGGCAAGGATCGCCGCCAGATTTGCCAACAAGGCAAGCGCCGTCACCTTAAACCGGGTGACAGGCATCGTGCTGGCAGTCCTCGGATGCGCCATTTTAGCAGTGAACTATCTGAAATAATAAACAGAAGGCTTTCCGATGCCGCACATTATGTACCCCTATGCCGGAAAGCCGGCAGCTATTTCCGGCAAAATCCCGCTCAGCATCCTGCAGGCCTGATTATTTCTCCCAATATCCCAAACAGTTTGGAAACATCGATGGGCTTTGCGATATGGCCGTCCATCCCCGCTTCTATCGCCGCTTTTTTATCTTCCTGAAAAGCGTTGGCAGTCATAGCAAGGATCGGGATACAGGCAATATCCGGATTCTCCAGCGCCCTGATCTGTCTTGTCGCTTCATAACCGTCCATGACCGGCATCTGGATATCCATCAGGATCAGATCATACTGCCCCGGTTCCGCCGTTTTCATCCGCTCTACCGCAACAACGCCGTCATCCGCAACATCAACGGAAAAACCGGCTTCCTTCAGGATCTCCACTGCGATCTCCTGATTCAGTTCGTTATCCTCCACCAGCAGAATCTTCTTTCTCTCGAAAGAAATCGGCTCCTGCGGAACTTCCTCCTGATTTTTGACTGCAAACGGCGACTCCAGCACCTCCCTGAGTTCCGATAAAAAGATCGGCTTGGAACAGAAAGCCGTGACGCCCGCTTTTCTTGCCTCTTCTTCTATATCCGCCCAATCATAGGCAGTCAGGATAATGATAGGCGTCTTTTCCCCGATCAGTCCGCGAATCCGCCTCACCACTTCCACGCCGTTCATATCCGGCATAAGCCAGTCTATAATATACACGGCATACTCGTCATTCTGCTCTCCGGCAAGCTTTACCCGAAGCACCGCCTCCTTGCCGGATGTGGTCCAGTCCGGGCGCATGCCGATATCAGACAGCATCTTTGTCACACTGGAACAGGTATTGAAATCATCGTCCGCCACAAGCGCCCGAAGCCCCAGCAGTTCCGGAATCGTCTCCTGTCTTACCGGGCCGGAACAGGTCTTAAACTGCAAAGATACCGTAAACGTGCTCCCTTTTCCCACCTCGCTCTCCACAGAAACGCTGCCGCCCATCATATCCACAATGTTTCTGGTGATTGCCATCCCGAGCCCGGTTCCCTGTATTCCGCTGATCGTACTTGTCCTCTCCCGCTCAAAGGGTTCAAAAACATTCTTCAAAAACTCCGGGCTCATTCCGATTCCGGTATCCTTTACCTGAAATTCATAATCGGCATAGCCTTCCGGCGCGTTTCTCTTCTGCAGAATCCGAACGCTTACCATGCCGCCCGGCTTTGTAAATTTCATGGCATTGCTCAGCAGATTCAGTAAAATCTGGTTCAGCCTGAGCCTGTCACACATAACATGTTCGTTTATCACATCCACCGTATCAATATAGAAATCCAGCTGCTTAGACATGATATCCGCCTGAACAATGGTCTTTAAGTCATGCAGGATCTCCGGAATGGAACACTCCTTTTCCTCGATCTTTACCTTTCCGCTTTCGATGCGGCTCATATCCAGCACATCATTGATCAGGCTCAGCAGATGATTGCTGGATGTGGCGATCTTCGTCAGATAATCCTTCACCTGCTCCGTATTGTCGATATGCGCGGCGGCAAGCGACGTAAACCCGATAATAGCATTCATCGGAGTCCGGATATCATGGGACATATTGTTAAGGAACGTGGTCTTCGCCCTGTTGGCGTGCTGCGCCGCAGCCAGCGCATCCTCAAGATCCGCCCTCTGCGCCTCCAGCCGCGCCTCCATCTTCTTCTCGTCATCAATATCTATAAAAAAGCCTACAAAAGTGACCGGGGAACCGTCTTCCCTTCTGGAGAGCCTGCCGGCTGCATGGAACCATCTCCACCCTGCATTTTTAGTGAGAAGGCGGTATCTCACATCATAGGTCTTCTCTCCGCTGTAATCCCTTACCGTATCCCAGTATTCCTTCATCACATACGCTTTATCCTCTTCGTGCAGCAGATCCGACCAGGATTCCAGTCTGTTCGGAAAGTCCTCTTCACTCTTGTATCCAAGCATCTTCCGAAACATATCGGTCCAGATACAGGAGACGATCTCCGCGCGTTCGTTAAAATCCATACTCCATGGTCCCGAACCTAAAGCCGCCTGAATATTTTCCATCGCGGTCCGCTCCCGCTCAATCTGGGCGATAGCCGCCCTGAACCGGTCATTGTCCGCTTTTTCCTGTTCCAGGAGAATCCTTGCATTCTTTCTGGACTGATAAACCAACAGCAAAAACACCAGAAGCATCACTGCCGTTGCCAAAGCCGTCTGACTCAGGAATCTGTGCAAAACCTCCGAAGTCTCCATTCCCGCCTTTTCCGTCAAGCAGGCAACCACGCCTGTACCTATTTTTGCGCCTTGCATCAGCCATACTATCGATATCAGAAGAAACGCCGCCAGCACAATTCCGCCTCCTATAATAAAACCGGTTCTCTTCTTCTGTTTTTCTGATTGCATCGCTTTCCTCCCCGTGTCGTTTCATTCGTCCGTCTTCCGGCCGAATTTTCACTTCTTTTCCTCCGTCCGGCACCCGGACACCTTAGATATTCTACCACATCTATATCCTTTTTTCTATTCACAATTCAAAAAAGAGAGATTCTTCCGGAAAACCCCTCTTTTTCTGTGCAAAACGGCCCTTTGTATCCATCGCTGTACCGGACTGTGCCGGATACATTTACCGGTTTTGTTTCTGTCTGTAAACCAGTGCATACGCATAGAACTTATCTGTTTTGATCGTGACCGTTTCAGGATCAGTGTCTAAATCATCATACATAACCGGCAGTCCGCCTTCCGTAACGCAGATCATCTTATATTCCCTGTCGTCCTTATAAATGGCTGAGGGAATTTCTATTGTAAACTGTATTTTCTCCTCCATGCTGTAGGAGATATCAGAAGGCTCGTAAATATTATAAGTCCTTCCGATCGTATAATCCCCGAGCAGCGCCTCAAAAGCTTCAAAACACAAGGGTCCCTGCATTGCATTTTCTATAACGATCTGACAGGCATTGTCTTTCGGCTGGATATAATGAACCTCTTCTTTTCCCATACAGGCATACCGTTTTAACTCATCGGGCGTCACAGGCTCCCATGTTTTTCCGTCCTTTTTGCCGGTATTTCCTGCAGATGACGATGATGATGACGATGTTCCATTGCTGCCGTTCCCGCCGGTATCAGGCCGGGGCGGGATGTAGTTATAATGTATCGTCGCCTTTGACACCGCAGATACCGTATCCCCTAATTTTGTTATACTGTTCCACTGCGCCTCGGTACCGGTAAAGTATATATCGGTCAGGGGACATTTTGAAAATGCGGCTGTTCCTATTGTCGTTACGCTGTCCGGAATTACGACATCCGTCAAACGGGAACAGGAAGCAAATGCCCTTTCTCCGATGCTTTCCGCTCCCTGCGGAATCTCCACTCTCTCAAGCATTATACAATCTAAAAACATCCCCTTACCGATACAGTCTATACCGGCGTGCAATGTTACATCTGTCAGTTCATAACACCGTGTAAATATATTATCGCCTAACTTTACCTGCTTACTGCCGGACGCAAATGTCACGCTTTTCATTACTGTACATTCCATAAACGCACCGGCGCCCACCTCCCCGATACTTGCCGGCAGCGCTATAGAAGCGAGACTTGAGCAGGCACGGAATACATTCTGCTCAATCGTTTCCACCCCTTCGCGGACCGTAACCGAACTAAGATTTTCACACTCACGAAAAGCGCTGTCGCTGATGGTTTTCACACCGGCGGGAATCACCGCGGAGATAAGCGAAGATCCGCGGAAGGCACTGCTGCCAATGGTTACCACAGTGCCGGAAATTTCCACGCTGAGAGCCTCACAATTCCAGAAAGCACAGGAACCGACGCTGGTAACGCCGTCTCCGATAATAATCTTCCGGATCTGTCCTGCCTTACTGCTCCACGGCTGCTCCCCCGCACCTGCAAAATCCGGCATAGCCCCGCTGCCGGAGACGGTCAGTGTGCCTGCTTTCGTCAGATTCCAGCCAAGCCCTCCGTCAAGCGTTCCGCTTGCAATCGATACATTGGCATCCGGATCATCCGGCGGAATATAACCCTCCGGATAGCGGGTGATATAATGGCTGGCGGTTTTCATCACCTCTTCTCTGGAGATCGCCCGTCCCCAATGGACTTTGCCCTTGTGGTCTCCGGTGCTGATATTTCCCTCGGCAACAACCACACCCGCCTCGTTCACCTCCAGCACAATCACGGTATGGGCGTCATTGCTTACCCGCAGGATATCTCCGGCTTTTATGTCCTCATACGAAAATCCTCCCGCCGCGTACATCCTTGCCGGCAGGTTGCCGAATGCCGCATCACTGAGTATAAAAGCAAATGCTACACAGCCCACGGCACTGATGTTTACTCCGTCAAGGGTTCCTCCCTTCCAGTGATAATATCCCTTTGAATCTGAATAAGGTTCATCGTTGGTCCAGGTCGTCCCCTCCTTATATGCATCCTGATCCTTCAGTGCGATCATCGCTGCATAGGCCTGCGCCGGAGTCGGAACCACACTGTCACGCGCAGCCACTCTGCTTATATTTTCTTCTGTAAGAACATCCTCCTGCTGCAGATCCGTTTCCTGCGGAACAGCAGCCGCATCCTCTGCAGTGTCCGTCTCATCCCCGGCTTCTTCCGCAAGGCCGTCCTCCTGCTGCAGGATCTCTTCCGCGTTTTCTCCCGTAAGGCCGTCCCCCTGCCGCGGGGGCTCTTCCGCGTTTTCTCCCGTAAGGCCGTCCTCCTGCCGCGGGGGCTTTTCCTGCGAAACAGCAGTCTCATCGCCGGCTGTATCCGTCTCCTTTCCGGTTTCTTCCGTAAAAGTATCCTCCTGCGGCAAAACAGCTTCCTGATATGCGTATACCGCCGACTGAGAAGAAACACACAGACATAAAGCCAGCGCAACTGAAAGAATTCGTTGTTTCAATTTTCTAACCTCCTGCTTTTTATTGACAGCAAACTCTTAACTGCCAATATCTTCCATATGATTATATTATAACACTGGAAGCCAAAAAGTTAATAAAAAAATTTCTCACTTAAAGCAAGCATATCTTCGCAACCATCTTACCGCTATTTTAAATATTCTTTATTTATCCCCTGACCTGATGCCCTCTAAGACCATATCTCCAATTTTATATGTACGACGAGAGCCATCCATAAAATAACTAAAACCAGAATATGTTCGATCTTCGCTTATCAAATCAAGAGAACGTATTTTCTTCGACTCATCGGTTTCAAATGGTTTGCCCATTTCTTTGATTTCATCGTTTTCATCCTGATAAGGTTCCTGATAATAGTGATCCAGATCAAGACTTTCGTTCTGATAAAGGAGAATTTTCCGTTTATCAAATATCTCACTTAACGTAGGCATATCTTCGACTCCATCTTTACCTAAGTATTTTTGATACGAAACTGGTTAATTTTACACTCATATTTGAATGGCATAATTTCAACCGTTCCTTTATTTATTCTCGTAGTATCGCAGGTTTTTAGTCCGTCCTTTTTTAATCAGCACGCCCTCGTCAGTTAGTTCTCGCAAAAGCAGGATTGCAGTAGATTGGGACACACCCAGTTCCATTTCTACATCACTACGAACAATAAAACCTTTACTGCGACACAGTTCCAAAACAGTATTAATTCGTTCTTCCTTTTTTGTCGCACTGGTAGTTCCACCCGTTCTAAGGATATTTTGAACTTTTTGTTCTTCTGCATGGAAGTTTGTATTGGGAAGCGTAATCTTAAAAGCATTACTTGTTGTTTCGATCACAGGTTTCACAACATAATCATCGTAACATTCCTTAATCTTAAGAATCCCTGTGCCATATGCTTCAATCAATCTCAGACGATAAAAAATATTCGCTAAATGCTGATTGCGCAACGCGGACACTCCCAGCATCACGTCATCCAATGCAATACCTTTCACCAAACCACCAATGCTTACAAATTCAATTCGGTCTTCAAAAATACTGATAAGCGTAGCACCGCTAAAAGAATAGTCTCGATGGACGATTGCATTCAGTAGTGCCTCACGGATTGCTTCCGTGGGATAATCTCTCATGTCTAACCGGTCCAGTCCTGAGAATTCTGCACGGGTACGATTGTAACGATCAATATAATTGAAAGCTTCCTCCATCTGATTTAAAAGGGAACCCGACAATTCCTGTCGATCCCTGAATACAGATTTCTTACTCCCCTCAAAAGCAGCCAGTTTGATCATATGTGTACACTGTTCAGACAGCAAAAATGCCAGATTCGTGTACATACCATCTTCGCCAATCAGGTGAAGTGAACGCATCTGAGTTCTTCCAAACTCTACTTTCCGTTTACTAAAGAAATCGACAGCTTTGTTAAAAGTAAGATGCTGATCGAGAGAGCGAGCCGCCTCATAACTGTCACCACTGGTATCCTTGATCATATTCAAGATAGCGGTATCTGTTGCCGGAACTGTCGATGCTCCCTGACGAACATAAACACCCTCCGGACGAATTCCTTTTCCTTGCAGATAATACGGTCTTGCCGTACCGCGCTGGACAATTACACATACAATTGCCTTTTCGTCCATTACATCATTACGGCATTCCACAAACATAGTAATATCTGGCCGCACAGCATCTCTGATTGCATTGGTTACACGCAACATAGTATCATCAACATTACCGACACCACAAGCTGTTCCATCATCGTTCACCCCGATATAAAGTGTACCACCATCACAGTTTGCAAATGCAACAATAGTATTTTTTATATCCTCAACATATTCTCGCTTGAATTCGGTTGTTTTATTTTCTACGAACACAAAATATCCTCCAACCAATTCTAATCATTTTTAAATCTAATAATTATTATAATCATTTTTTTATTATTTACAAGTAGAATCTGATTTTTTGTGAGAAAGTAAGCCAATTTTCTTTATGATATTGCACACATTTAGTTGACTCTTTATGCTTAAATATTTATAACACTCTAAAAGAACCAATGGTACAAGTCACAATGGCAAAAATATATCATAAAAGCACTTTATTCGGCACCATATACGAAGAACAAAGTGCTTATTTCCCTAAAAATCTACTCTCTTTTACACAGGCAAACTATTTTCAACACAAAGCGCCCCCCGCGTATGTCAAGTTAATGTCACAAACTTTTTTCACTTTTTTGAATGAAAATCGCTGAAACCCGCATAACCTCGTGGGGCGTATGGTTCGCTAATGCTAAGTTAGGGCAAAATTGACGGTGAATTAGTGTCAAGTGGCTAATCCAAAATTACTTTGCGAAAAATTTTTGACACTATTTCAAAGTACATCTAATCACGCAAAATCCAGACTCTGTATTCTAAATAAACAACGAGGGAACACTGCTTAACAACTATATTAATCAGTTATTTTGCGATGCTCCCTACAAAGAAATACTTTTTATTTGCGAACACTAATCACAGAATTGTCCAAAGCCATACTCCCCTGGAAACTGTATAGCATTTTAAATTTCACTGTTTCACCTGGTCTATTTTGTGGAAATAAATGTTGCGTATTTACATTAAAATAAACGGGTATACCTTTACAATCTATCTGTGGTTTTCTGGATCTTAATTTTCCACTGTCAACAATTCCCTCTAATATCATAGCTTTTTCTCTGACATTCTCATCTATACAGGTCACTACCATTAAGTCCTTAAGTTGTGTTCCTTGTCCGGTCAACACCCTTCTTGGAATATTATTTCCTTTAAACATAGACGTTAGCGAGTTCATTTTCCTCACAATATCTCGAATACTTACTGAATAACTGCTATGTCCCCCTAATGCCAAGAGCGAATCAATCAAAAAGAGATAATAATATAGTTCTAATATTTCAGAGTCTCTTTCTATCCATCCTCGAAGTTTAATATCTTTCTCCATCAAATAGTTGTAGTCTCCATCCTGATGTACCATAGTAATTAGTTCAAACCAATCATTTAAATCAGAATAACGGTACATATAATCTAAGTTCTTTTCCATATAATCTACGCATTGTTCAAATTCCTTTTTTTCTATATCTTCTTTTTGGCGATGAAGCATTGCTTGAACCCATAGGCTTCGATCAATAACCAACTTCCCTTTGTTTTTCTCTCGTTGAATCTGATACGCCCAATAATTAATAGTTTCTTCTAAATTCAGTAACAGCAGTTCAACCTTGCTTCCAATTTCCAAAAGTTTATCATCCATATTGCCTTTGTCGATGATAAATACTTCATTAGAGCGAATTGTACGACACAAAGCCAGCGCACGTTCGTAATATTTATGATATTCGCTTTTTTCATTTTTAATAATAATCTTATAGTCAGAATGCGCGTTTTTTTGCACCCCAAAATCCACTAACATTATGCAGAGTTCAATATCCGATATATATCCAGCCTGACTTTTATTTTTTCTTGAAAATTCATAATATTTGGAAGCTTCGTCAGCATATTGCAATATCTCAACTTCTTTGGATTCTTTCTCGCCCTCTGCAGCTTGTTTATATTGAGATATTAAAAATCTTATATGTTGTCTTATTCTTGTCGCCAGAATATGGTATAAAACTTCATCTTCCTTTTCAGCAATTTTGACAGCATTACGCGCATGCTCCATTCCTTTCAATGAATTGCGAGCTATAATCCCATAATATCGACCATAATGCGCTTCAAAATGAGGATTATCAGGATAAGCTTCTGTCAATTTTTCAAATATACGTCCAATCAAATATACTCTGGTTTGCAAGTTATCTATTTCTTCACGCAAATTATCTACAATAACTCCAAAGTATCGTTTTCCTTCTACTTCTATCAATTCATCCTTATTTTTTGTAATAAAAAGAATCCCCAGAAGATTTATTATGTATGTGCTATTTTTTGTCTCCGGCCTTGCACAAAATGCAATCAAATCACAAATACAATCTACCAAATTACTATAAAATTGTGTATTAGTATTGCTATTTCTTTTTAATA
This sequence comes from Lachnospiraceae bacterium, assembly GCA_910573755.1. Classification (GTDB taxonomy): domain Bacteria; phylum Bacillota; class Clostridia; order Lachnospirales; family Lachnospiraceae; genus 1XD8-76. The sequence continues at coordinate 98,427 of CAJTBO010000004.1, forward strand.
ATTCATCTATAATTTGTCGTGAAAACTGTGGATGCTTTATCTTCGAAAAAATTCCATTGACTTTTTCTTCAAAAACAAATAATTTATCCGAGACAATTTCACCATTAGTTCCATTAAACAAATAATATCTTTTGTCATTGCCATATTTAAATTTTTCTTCGTGCCTTTCAGTAAAAAAGTCTATCTTTAGCATTTCTCCAGCATATTCGTCAATAATAGCTGCATATAATAGTTCTTTCTTTTGTGGATCACTTAAATCTTTCAAGAAATTATGAATATAGCTTTTAGTTCCTTTATATTCATCCTCAAAAGCATATAACGACATAATTAACGGCATTCGATCTCTCAATCTATCACTACTTGATACAATAAATTCAATGTCTGTTTTACGTTCTTCTTTTGACCGTTTTATATTATGTTCATCCACTTGTTCCATCAACTCAAACAGTTGTTTCTTCATATTTCTAAGTGTATCATCTCGCAGTTCAGCGATTACGCATATAGAAGATACCTGTATCCCTTGACGATGGACATAAATGAAATCATGTACTAAGGATAACGCATCAATAGCATCCTTTAATTCTAAACATTGTTCAAAAGACAAGTCACCACTATCAGCACAGATACAAATAGGTACCTTATCACAAGCTAAATAAAACCTCTCGATTTCTGCTGCAGTTTGCGTTAAAGAATACTGCTCCAGCATAATTGTTGGCTGTCTTTTACTTCTTTCATACGCATACATTCTCAAAAAAGTACTTCCCCCGGCTCCCGGCTCATGAAGGATGACCTTCAACGGACTTTTTACTGCACCCAATGGTTCTTTATGAGTATGCAGAACATCATAATACTCGGTCCATTCAACAGGGAACTGATGTTGCACACCATACCAACTAAGCTTTGTCTCTCCCAAATAAAACTTCATTTTATTAACTTTGTCATAATCATTTTCTTCTCTTTTAGAAATGTCAAGATCTAAAACAGTCAACGTATTATACACCCCAGTATCTATTTTACGGGGTATTCCACGTACTGGAACCTTATATTCTGTTTCACTCCTCTGTTCTAAAGTTATAATATTTAGCTTTATATAATTAGCCAAATCAGATATTTTCACATCATAATATGAATACAATTCTTCACCTTGAATTGTTTTTAACTTTTCTTGTCCGTGTAAGACATTATTGCTGAGAGAAACAATATCTATATTGTTTCTCTCACATTGGCCCTGATATTCATCAAAAAAGTCCAATAAGAGTTCTCCCGTTCTCTCGGCATATGTTTTATTTAAAACAAGTATTTTAAGAGGCATGTCCACCTTTTGATGATATTCCTCTATCAATTTTTGAAAATTCCTTCTAGCAATCCTTCTCCACTGATTATCATTACACACCAAATATTGAGGTTCCTCCTGCCTACCGTTTGGAAAAACCCAAAAAGTATCAATAACAGATATATCAAATTTGTTAGTTGCTGATGGGGTAAGAATAATTGGACTTTTTCTACACCCCATATATGCCTTCAATAAACCACTCTGCTGAGAAGAAATATCAAAGTCAATTACCATTGCCCACGGCAAAGAAGCCAATATTTCTAGCTCAGATTGAGATAGTTCCATATTATCAACCATCAACACATATTTGTATATAGAATGCGGAGTCCATGCATTGAACCGCTTATCAATTTCATGGATACCTGAATAAATGGTAATTCCATATTTCTTAATAGCGCAATTATCCCCTACATATCTTGTTACCATTCCTTCTATATGTGGAAAAATCTGTCCACAAATCTGAAGCAACTGTGCATCAGCTGAATAATCAAATTTATGCTTATTATTATTGTGAGCATCACCTGCATAATTCTGTAAAAGAACTGTATCTATTTCAGTTTTGGGTATGAGCACTGGTGTACTGGGAAGACGAGATGAAATCTGATTCCCATTCCCATCGAAAACCTGGAGTTGTGGATTCGCATATTCTGCCATCCATTCGCATAATGTTTTAATAGTTAATCTTGTATTAAATAAAGAAGATTTCGAACCTTTATCTAAGGGATATACTACTTGTTGTTCAAAGTCATTAAACGTCATACTTCCATCTTGTGTCTTTTCATAATATGTCTTAAAAATTACATATTTCATAGATTTTTCATATATTTCATATAGACTTTCCCCAATAGCAACTAGCTTTCTTAAATACTCATCAGTTAAAGTATGATTTCTACAATAATTATAAACATCATTATAATCATCTACCGTATTATTGTATTCTCTAATGATTTCACATTTTCCAATATTGATTCTATCTATAGCATCTTGCGTATTCAAATTTACAATTCCTCCTCTACATATGTTAATGCTCCTGCATTATGCACAATACCTTTAAATAATTTATGGTGTTAGTCAGTAAATGGGGCAATAATCATATTTGTCCCATAAGAAGACCAGTATTTATGCAAATCGTCTACCAACCAAATGTTAACTAATACCTAATTTATTTATTATAATTCCCCTTCATTCCAACTATAACTATTTGTATCAAACATTTGGTATAAACTTTTCACTCACCAGTCACCCATTTCCACAAATATATATTCTGCATTCTTCAACATTCAAGTTTGTATGAACAATGCTTTACAATTTCTTACTATTTATGGTTAATCCGATCACTTCACAGCCAAGATTTTTTACAACATGAAGCGATTTGGGAGAAAAAAACAACTGTCAAAAAGGACATACTTTGCAGGAATATCAAAAAATCAAGAAAATGCTTTTAAAAAGTCATTTTCCTGATTCCTAACTATAACCAAATACCTACGCTCCTTTTACACCATCTGAAGCCCTGCCAGCAACTCCACTTCTGCAATATCAAGTCCTGAATATTTCGCAACCTTATCAATCGACAATTCACCATCCTTCAACATTCTTAGTGCTGTCTCCTTTTTAGCTTCATCTTTCCCTTTATTCAAAATCTTTCTTGCTTCTGTCTCAAGTAACGCTCCGCTCATCATTCCACCTATCCCTTTCTGCACATTCTCATACTTCTGTGCAATTTCTCTGACCACATCCCTGGAAAGTTCTATAATTGTACGTTTGTCAAACGCCCCAATAATCCCTTCCTGTTCTAGTTTATCAAGCCTTTCCAAAATATCCTGATACTCTGCTTTCAGTTTTGTCAATTTCTGCTCATTATTATTATACACCTGAAAGTTCTTTTCATGTGAAAAAATATAAAATGGAATTAACAGTAACAGCCCTTTTGAAAAAATATCTTCCAGAGAATATTCCTGTACTTTCATAATCGGCACATCATACTCTACGCTTCCGCCAGGCGTTTTTATCACATACCTCATTTTATCAGGTGTCTTTTTATAATTCCTCAGATATAACACCGCCGTATTAGGCCACTTATCAATGATTTTTAACGCAAAATGGCAAAATTTCTGCATAAGAAAAATACTTATGCCAGCGCTGGTATAAGCACAAGATTTCTTACAGCAAGTCCTGCGGCGGGTTTTAAACACTTTTAAGTCATTCAAATTTTAAATAATCCTTTATACAAGCCTTTTGCGGCTTATTTTTTTGTCAAATTTTAAAATAGTTACGTTGTACGGAGTTGTATATAGTTGACTTCTACATTAAAATCGGTTATAATAAAGTATGAAACTTAATTATGATAAAAAATCAAAAGATCCCACATATTTTATTCAGAAAGGATTCCGAAACGGTTCCAAGACAACAACCAAAAATGTTGCACGGATCGGAAAACATTCTGAGCTGCTTATGATCACCGATGACCCTCTTTCCTATGCAAGGGAACAGGTCGCCAGATATAACCGGGAAGAAAAAAATGGCAGGGTTTCTATGGAGGTTAAAATTGATTTTAACGAGAAAATTAAAATCTCTAACGTCCCTGCTTCCTCCAGCACCAGCTTAAACATAGGCTACTTGTTTCTCCAGCAGCTTTACCACCGGCTTGGCATCAGCCCGTTTTTTAAGGAAATCACATCAGCTTCCAGAATTACTTTTGACCCTGACCTTGTGAACCGTTTCCTGACCTATGACCGTATCCTGTATCCCGGCTCAAAGCTTAACAGCCTCAAACACCTTAACCGTTATTATGAGCAGCCTTCTTTCGACTACCAGCACATCCACCGTACGCTGGATATTATGGCAGGCTGTTACGATGAATACATTTCCCATCTGTATGAAACCAGCTGCAGTATCGTCAGGAGGAACACCTCAGTATGCTATTATGACTGCACCAACTTCTACTTTGAAACGGAATCGCCGGATGAAGATTATCTTGACGAAGTTACGGGTGAACTGGTAAAAGGCTTCCGTAAATATGGGATTTCCAAACAGCACCAGCCGGCGCCGCTGGTGGAAATGGGACTGTTCATGGACGCGGACGGGATCCCCCTTACGATGTGCCTCACATCCGGATCTGATAATGAACAGACCACAGTCGTCCCGCTGGAAAAGAAACTCTCAAAAATGCTGCATAACAGAAAGTTCATTTACTGCGCCGATGCAGGACTTGGTTCCTTAAACATAAGGAATTTCAACTCCATGGGGGGAAGGGCATTTATCGTTACCCAGTCAGTAAAAAAGCTCTCTGCCGGTTTAAAACAGGCTGTTTTTAACGACTATGACTACCGCCTTTTATCCGACGGCTCCCCTGTATCCATCCAGGCATTGAAAGAGTTTGACAGATCAGATCCCGGCCTGCGGCATCTCTATCTTGACAGGGCATATAAGACAATCCCCGCTGACAAAGCTGTGGATCTGGGATTTTATGAAGAAAAGACCTTAAAGAATGGCAAAAAGCAGAGAATAAAATCAACTGCTATGGTTCCCCAGTCTATTATCATTACCTTTTCACGTAAAATGATGGAATATCAGAGAACTGTCAGGAACCGACAGATAGAACGTGCGAAACAGCTGTTAAAAAACATGGATCCGGAAACCTACAAGAAAGGACCTAATGATGTAACACGATTTATTAAGAAGATTGAAAACATTTCTGATGAAGGAAAGGTGAAGAAATCATACGCCATTGACCAGGCGGCTATCGATGAGGAAGAAAAATATGACGGCTACTATGCCATAGCCACAAACCTTGATGAAAGCGCAGAAGAGATTGTAAATATCAGTTCACAACGCTATAAAATCGAGGACTGTTTCAGGATCATGAAAACAGATTTTTCCGGAAGGCCCGTGTTCCACCACACAAGGGAGCACATCACGGCACACTTCATGATCTGCTATACGGCACTTTTGATTTACCGTCTGCTGGAGAAGAAACTGGATGATAAGGGGACGCATTTTACCATTGGGAATATCATAGAAACGCTGCAAAACATGAATGTAATCAATATTGGGGATATGTGTTACAAATCCACATATACGGGATCGCAGGTACTTACTGCCTTAAACGCAGTATTTGATCTGCAGTTAGACAGGCAGTATTACCAGCCGAAGGAGCTGAATAAAAAGATCAAAAAAATTTCGGGATAAAGTTTCCGTACAACAAACCTTAGAAAACAGAAGTGGCTGAAGTTCCCACAAACAGGGAGATTCAGCCATTTTGCTTTTCGATAAGTGTTTAAAACGGGATTATTCTACACACTTTAGGCAGATCTGTCAATACCTATTTTTTATTTTTCTCTCTTTTTTCGCGAAAATTTTTCCTGCATGCCCTGAATGCCTTCCTGAATCCTGCTCTGGATCTCCTTCTTTGTCATCTGTCCGGTGATCTCAAACAGTTCTTTGATGATCTCCTCTATCTCGTTTTTTGTTTCATCATCCACTTCCCGCAGTTCCTGCAGAATACCGGTCAGGCTTTTCTTCCAGTCCGCCTTGAAATCGATCAGATTATCCGCCTCCGACGCCGCAAGCACCCGGAACAGCACGTCGGAAAACCGGCTCACCTGCTCGTCATCCAGACTGAGTATCCAGTCCGTCACGGCACTGTCCATAAACTTGGCGCCGTTTTTCAGATCATCCATAGGCTGGAACGCCCCGCTTCTCATATTGACGGTCCAGGTATAGGGATTATGCTGCCAGAGCCCGTAAGAACTGCTCTCCACCACATTATAGGAACTCCCCCGCTCCAAAAGCATCCCGACCAGCGAAGATCCCGGCAGGATCTTTCTCACCTTATCCGCGATCCTTCCATACTCATACCGCTCCATTACCTGCGGTTTAAAACCCGGACCGTCGTGGCTGTACACCCGCAAAATCCGCTCCTGCAGCGCAGTGGAACTGCTCATCGCCGCAAACACCGCCAGATTTCCGCCTTTGGAATGGCCCCCCAGATAAAAATCCCCCGGCAGATGCCCCGCCGCCTTCCGCATATACCTTGCCGCATAGAGCTGTCCCACCACAGGTTCGGAAAATGCCAGCGTAAAATCTTCCTTCCAGCCCACCAGGTTTTCATCAGTCCCCCGGTAAGCGATATAATACATCTGCCTTCCTTCCGCATTTTCCCCCAAAAGATACGTGACCGCGGAAAACTGTATCTCCATCTCCTTATCCAGAATATCGATATAATAATTTAACCGAAGACCCTCAAACCGCCTGCTCTTTATCACCGCCTCCGCCAGCCTCCGGTTGTCCTCCCGGTATCTCTCGTCCGCGAAGACCTGTTCCTCATGCGCCTTTCCTGCAACGGCCTCAAAGGACACAAATTCCTGTCCGTCCTCCAGACCGGGAACCAGCCCTTTCATTTTCAGATAGCTAAGTTGACATAACACCAGGGAATCCACATCGCTAAAGTCTTTCTGCGCAAAAGTATATTGAAAATTGTTTACATAATCTATAATATTCTCCATGCAGCGATCCGCTTCCTTCCATCATTCCCGTATTTTTCTGCTTCCTGCTTTATTTCCCCCGCCGCCATACCAGACAGGAAACGAACTATAGTTCACCATTATAAATATACCGAAAAACGCTTAACCACAGCCCACCGCCTTAATATACCGTAAGCCACTTAATAAGCCCATTGCCATAATATACCGGCAGCCACTTAATAACCCCATTGCCATAATAAGCCGGCGGCTCCTAATATAATTCACCGTCATAATAAACCAGAAGCCTTTCCACCACATCTCCGTAGCTGGCTATCCCCTCTTCTATGCCGTTTACCTGCAGATTCGTTTCCAGAAAGCTGCGGGACGCCTGTTTTACGGTTTCCATACTGATCACGGCATTGCTCTCCACCTCTTCCCACGCCTGCCTTGTCAGAAAGATATTATCGCTTTCCACCAAAGGACTGCATGTTTCATAAGTCAGATAAGCTTCCCTGGACCTTCCCAGATTTTCATACAGATCCCTGTTCAGATAATCCAGCACACTTAAATAACCGCTGTAGCGGATAAAGGCATCCTCCGAAGTCGTACAGGCAAGATCCCCGATAAAATTGGCGTCGTCTTCATAAATAAACCCTTTTACATGGGAAAGTTCATGACAGATTGTCGACGGCACGTTGGCTATATACATTTTTCCATTGTAATTTGCTTCCATTGAAAACGGAAAATAATATCCCATGATATACTGCTGGCTGAAAAATCCGGAAAACGCGAATTCTTTCGGCACAGGATAATAACCGTCCAGCAGCGGATATTCCTCTCCGAGCCTTTCCATCTCCGATACGGCACGCTGCCCGATATCCCCCTGATAAACAATAAATCCGTTTTCGTCCCGCTCCATCATCTCAGCCAGTTCATTGCACTGCCGTACCACATGATCCCTGACAGCCGCCAGCTCCCCGACATGATATTCCCGCCCTTTCTTAGGCATATAATTCTCCTGAAAGCTGCTGCAGTGATACAAAGCAAAACAATTGATTGACATAATAACAGAAACAACTCCGATGATCCATAGCAGCCCGTAAAAATATCCGCCCGCGAATCGAAGAATCTTTGACCTTCCGCTGCATCTGCTCCGCTTTCCATGATTTCCACCTACCTTTTCATGGCCTCTGCCCGCAGTTTCTCCGCCTACCTTCAGAACGCCCGCAGTTTCCCCGCCTACCTTTTCATGGCCTGCGCCCGCAGTTCCCCCGCCTACCTTCAGAACGCCCGCCACCCATACCGATAACAAAACCGCAGCCAGAACAAGCGCTCCCGCCGCCAGTATCACTGCCAGAATCAGTAAAAATTCTCCCAGCGAAAAAGGAAACAGACTGCTGATATGCCCCTGTATATATTGTGTCATATAAAATACACTCCGGCGAACCCGATTGCCAAAGCCTCTGCTGTACCGCGACAGCACATTTATTATAACCACCAATACATAGATCCCAAGCAGAAACCAGTTTTTTCTTTTTTTCATTTACACCGCCATTGTTTAGCCTATGCAAATATTTAATATGCATTCATCAGATTCGCCAGTGTCTCTTCGCCCCAACTGTAATCAAACAGATAATCGCCCTGAAACATCTTCCCGTTTATCTCAGGTTCTACCAGATACGTATAATAATCACACTCTACTTCATCTTTGCTGATGTGGCAGCTTCCCCTCGCCGTCTGGAAAAGTTCCGTGATTCCCTTTTCCCTCAGTGTTCCCTGCAGATTCATAACCGCTTTTCTGTAAAGTCTTTTTACCTTTTCATCATAAGCCCTCTCCGGCCACAGTTTATCGATCACTTCTTCCATAGATACGATACCGCCGCACCTGTCCATGCACAGGGCAAGCAGTTCCTTCGACTTCGCATTCTTAAAGTGAAGAACCTGTTCGTCCAGAAATACATCAAACCGTCCGAACATCTGCGCCCTCAAACGCTTTTTCTGCCGCCTGCACAACAGTATCGCCCGCTCTGCAGCATCTTCGATATCATATTTGTCATAAGGCTTTATGATGCAGTAATCTGCTTTCATTTTTAAAATTTCCACAAGCCGCTCACATTTTTTTGTTGTATAGATCAGTACAATCCCCGGATATATATTCTTTAACGCTTTCCCTAACTCCACTCCGTCCATTTCCGGCATCTCAGTATCTAAAATTGCGAATTCCACTGTATTTCTCTCTGCATATCCCAATGCTTCTTTTGAACTTCCAAAGCTTCCTATAACGTCAACTACTTTGATGTCTCCCACCATCTCTTCCAGTTTCCGCCTCATTAGTGGTTCTTTATCCACTAATATCGTTTTCATCCCCTATTATATTATCGTTCTCTTACCCCGTTTTTCGCAAATACCATTGTCCTGAAGTCCCGATTTATATCCTCCCATGCAATATATATTCTGGACGGTTAATAGATCGTAACACTAGTGGATAAACAAATAGGAAAACTTTTTATCGGATTCATTTTTTCATTCTGATATTTTCTTTACTTCTCGTTTTTCTTTTTCTGTTTTTCCAGCCCTTTCTGAACTTCAAGCTCTGATATATTATCTATCATTTTCTCTATCATCATCTTTTTCAGATACACGTCAAAACATAACTGGCAGATAAACGAGAACATTTTCAGGAATTCCTGCCCCTCCTCAGGCGCCTCTTCAAATGTGCTCTCGGCTTTTCTGAATTTCTTGATCACATCCTTTTTCAGTACGTCGATCTCCTCCCTTTCCATACTGAAAACCTCCCGGTAGATATCCTCCAGTTTAAAAGCCTTATCCGCCCCGAAATACCGCTCTGTCAAAGGCTGCATCAGTGTCTGAATATCCCCGATCGACATAAATCCCTTAAAATAATAGATAAAAATGAGGAGCAGCATATGCTCCCTGGAATACTTCTTTTTATCCGGCGGCGGCATCAGGCGGTTTTTTACATAATTATTGATCATGGTCTTTGTCATGATCTTATCGTCCTCCGGATTACGGCTTGTCATTTTCAGGCGCTGCTCCATAAACGTTGTCACCTGATCCATATACAGCTCAATATTCGGCAGTTCCTCCGGCTTGATATATTCTACCCTGTCCAGACTCTTAATGATACTGTTCAGCAAATCATGCATATCTATCGTCATTCAAATATTCCTCCCCGGGCGTACCCTGATTAATGTTGATCCTTCGCTTGCAAATCCGCGCTTTCGCGCTCCCTGTTCGGTATTGATGAACACTTGTCCGTCAATGATACAGGAAAACAATGCTCTTTCGTAAAACCATATAAATTTCCCATGTATTCATTATATGGTTTTCATTACTAGATGACAAGATATTTTGTACAAATTTTAGAATTTTCTGAGAAAATTTCCTTTACGAACCCCCTTCGGATATGCTAAAATAAAGGCTGTTTAGGACTTTAAAATTTTATTGCATGAAAGTGTGAGGAAGTTATGAACAACAAACTGAAAAACGATGCTGTAGATTACCTTTTTGACGCGGTCCTGCAGCTGCAGTCAAAAGAAGAATGCTATAATTTTTTTGAAGACTTGTGTACTGTGAACGAACTTTTATCTCTTTCCCAGCGTTTTGACGTTGCCGCCATGCTGCGGAATAAAAAAACCTATCTGGAGATCGCGGAAAAAACCGGCGCTTCCACCGCCACCATCAGCAGGGTAAACCGCTCCCTGCACTATGGCAACGACGGCTATGAACTTATTTTCCAGCGGCTGGAAAATAAGAAATAATACACTGACAACGGGCAGTCCGTTTCCCGGACTGCCCGCTTTATTTTTCCTTATCTCTGCACTCTCGCGCCTGCGCCTCCCATGACAGCTTCCACTTCCTTTCTGCTCGCCATAGTCGTATCGCCCGGCGTCGTCATCGCCAGCGCGCCGTGCGCCGCACCGTAATTTACCGCCAGTTCCGCATCCGCCGTAGTCATCAGCCCGTAGATCAGCCCGGAGGCAAAGGAATCACCGCCGCCTACGCGGTCCATGATCTCCAGCCCCTTATAATCTTTCGCCTTATAGATCTCTCCGTCCGCCCAGCAGATCGCGCTCCAGTCGTTGACCGTAGCAGTCTTTACTTCGCGCAGCGTGGTTGCCACCGCCTTAAAATTAGGATAGGCCTTTGCCGCCTCGTTGATCATCTTCTTATAACCGTCCAGATTCAGTTCCTTCAGGTTTTCATCATTCCCTTCGATCTCAAATCCGAGACAGGCCGTAAAGTCCTCCTCATTCCCGATCATCACATCCACATACTTCGCCACTTCCTTATTGACTTCCTGCGCCTTTTCCCTGCCGCCGATGGCGCTCCACATGGAAGGACGGTAGTTCAGGTCATAGGATACCACCGTGCCGTACTTTTTCGCCGTTTTGATCGCCGCAAGGATCGTCTCGCAGGACTGCTCGGAAAGCGCCGCATAAATGCCGCCGGTATGAAGCCAGCGTACGCCCAGTTCACCGAAAATATGATCGAAATCAAAATCCTCCGGCGCTGCTTTGGAGATTGCGGTATTGGCTCTGTCAGAACATCCCACCGCCCCGCGGATGCCAAAGCCCCGCTCCGTAAAGTTAATACCGTTTCTGCACACACGCCCGATACCGTCCGTCTTCATCCACTTGATCAAAGATGTATCCACACCGCCCTGCAGAATGAAATCCTCCATCAGCATGCCCACTTCATTATCCGCAAAAGCAGTGATCACGCCCGTCTTCATGCCAAAGCATCTGCGCAGGCCGCGCACCACATTGTACTCTCCGCCGCCCTCCCAGGCGCGAAACTGCCTTGCCGTCCGGATCCTTCCCTCACCCGGGTCCAGCCGCAGCATGACCTCTCCGAGAGAAACCGCGTCATACCTGCACTCGCTTTCCGGCCTTAAATTCAAATCCATACTTGTCCTCCTGTTCCAGTTTTGTAAGTTCCCCTCACTGCACCGTCAAATGCAGCGCAATTTACAAGAACAATCATTTTATGCTTCGTTTGCCAGTGACACCGCTTCCTTTGTCAGCTCTCTGATCTTATCAAACTCTCCCGCCTCGATCAGATCCTTTTTCACCATCCAGCTTCCGCCGCAGGCCACGATCGGCTTGCACGCCAGATATTCTTTCAGATTCTTTGCACTGACGCCGCCGGTAGGCATAAATTTCAGTCCCACATAAGGCGCCGACAATGCCTTGATCGTAGCGACGCCGCCGAACTGCTCCGCCGGGAAGAATTTCACAACCCGAAGCCCTCTCTTCACCGCCTGTGCCACTTCCGAAGGCGTAATACAGCCGGGGAATACCGGAATCTCTTTTTCCAGACAATAATCCACGATCTCCGGATCAAACCCGGGGCTCACGATAAACTTCGCGCCCGCTTCCACAGCGCTGTCCACCTGCTCCTTTGTAAGGACCGTGCCCGCGCCCACCAGCATCTCCGGATAAGCCTCGCTCATCGCCTTGATGCTGTCCTTTGCCGCCGCTGTCCTGAAAGTCACCTCCGCACAGGGAAGCCCGCCCTCGCAGAGCGCTTTCGCAAGCGGCGCCGCATCCTTCGCATCCTCCAGCACCACCACCGGAACCACCTTCAGTTCCGCAATCTTCTCTTCCATCTGTCTGCTCATAACTTAACTCCTTCTCCTCTTATTATTTATATTTCCAAATTAAATATCTTTATTATTCACACATCATAACGATTTTCAGCTCTTCTCTTTTTACCTGATCTGTATCGATACCGTCCAAAATTTCCGACACCGGTTTCTGTACTTCCGGCGCCTGTTCCCGCACCGCTTCTTTTAACGCCGGAAAGGATTCTTCCGCCAGAAGCCACTGCACCGGAAAATGCCACCCGTGAAATCTCCTCCCTGTGCACTCTACACAAAAAGTCAATCTTCCCAGCCGCCCCCATCATCAGGTAATCACCGACTCTGTAATCCTGAGTCTCTATTTCCACACCTCCGACATTATCATTACACCACAGCTTTTTTGGTCTTTTCACGATTTAATCCATATAAGCGCCTTTCATCGCGCTCACCGCATGCTGCGCATACAGTTTCAGAAGCCCTCTGTCATACTTGGAAGTAAACCCTTTCCAGTTTTTCTTTCTCTCTTCCAGCACTGCCGCCACTTCCTCCTCGGACATTTCCTTTCCCTTTATGCCGATGATCGCCAGCTTCCTTGCCTCCACATCCAGTTCGATGATATCGCCCTCTTCCACAAGAGCGATGGGGCCGCAGGCAGCCGCTTCCGGGGACACATGCCCCACCACCGGTCCTCTGGAAGCGCCGGAAAACCTTCCGTCGGTGATCAGCGCTACGCTCGCCGCAAGCTCCGGATCGGAACAGATCGCCTCGCCGGTATAGAACATCTCAGGCATGCCTGAACCTCTGGGCCCCTCATAGCGGATAAAGATCGCATCGCCGGGTTTGATCTTTTTCTTCAGCACCGCCTCGATCGCCTCCTCCTCACTGTCAAAGGGCATCGCGTTCAGTTTCGCCTGAAACATAGCCTTCGGGCATGCCGTATGCTTGATCACAGCCCCTTCCGGAGCCAGATTGCCGCGCAGGATCGCGATACTGCCATCCGTCCCTAATGCATGATCAAAGTCACGGATGATATCCGTACTTTTGATCTCCTTGCCGATCACTTTGCTCTTTTCCTGCAGGATCGCATCGCAATGCCCGTAGAAGCCGTTCCGCTTCATCTCCTCCAGATTTTCGCCCAGCGTCTTGCCCGTCACGGTCATCACATCCAGATGCAGCACTTCCTTAATCTCTTCCATCACTCTCGGCACGCCGCCCGCATAATAAAAATACTGTGCAGGCCAATCGCCCGCAGGGCGGATATTGAGCAGGTAGTGCGCTCCCCTGTGCAGTCTGTCAAAGGTATCCGCATCAATCTCAAAGCCGAATTCATGAGCGATAGCCGGAATATGCATCACCGCATTGGTGGAGCCGGAGATTGCCGCGTGCACCATGATCGCATTCTCAAAACTCTTCATGGTCACGATATCGCCTGCCGTCACGCCCTTTTTCACCAGTTCCATCAACTGTTTTCCCGCTTTATAAGCCGCCTCCTTCAGTTCCGGGGCGGTAGCCGGCATCAGCGCCGTTCCGGGCAGCATCAGCCCCAGCGCCTCCGCCATGATCTGCATCGTGGACGCCGTTCCCATAAAGGAACATGCGCCGCAGCTCGGGCAGGCGTTCTGTTTATAATAGGTAAGCTGTTTTTCGGGAATCTCGCCCCGCTCAAACCGGGCGCTGAATTTCCCGATCTGCTCCAGCGTCAAAAGTTCGTTGATCTTACAGCCCGGATCGTTCTCCACATATTCCGGCGTGACAACGGTGGCTTCCATAACGCCCCCCGTCACCACAATGGCGCTCATATCCTTATTGCGCCCGATGCTCATCAGCATCGCCGGCATCGCCTTGTCACAGCTTGCCACAAAAACGCCGCCGTCAAAGGTGGTCGCACCGATCTGCGCCTCCACCAGATTTACGATCGCATCCCGGTGTGCCAGAGAATAATTGATCCCGTCATGTCCCTGTGCCATGCCGTCGCACATATCCGTTGCAAAGTAGCGCGCGGCTTTTCCGCCGTTGTCATCCACTCCCCTGACCGCTTCCTCCACAAAGGTATTCAGATGTCCGGAACCCGGATGGCTGTTCCCGTAGGTGCTCTCCACGATGATCTGAGGCTTTTCCAGATCCTCCACCTTCCATCCCATCCCCATTCTCAAAGGATCCATTTCCGGCGCGATATTCCTTACTTCCTGACTCTTATACATCATTTTCCTCCTGCCCTGACCTCATTTTCTTTTCCTTCTTCTACTATCATCTTATATGATCTTATCATTCAGTTGACGCCACGTTCAGTCCGGCGCTCACCCGTCATATATAACCCCTCTTCTGATCGCTTCCCTTCTGATCTCCTGACTGTTATAGGTCAGATGCATCAGCATCATGTCCTTCGCCCACTGAGGATCATGGGCCTCCAGCGCCTCCAGAATATCCCGGTGCTTCGCCGTCGACTCCGGCGTTGCCTCCCTGTGGGTATACTTGATAAACAGTTCCACACCCTGACGCAGCACGGGGATCAGCTTCGGCATCACCACATTCCCGCAGCTCTCCGCCAGACAGACATGAAACTCCACATCCAGAGGCATCCGTTCCTTCCTCTGGGCAGAGAGGCGCTCCATCTCGTCACACATCTCCCGCAGTCTGTCAAGCTGCTGCTCCGTAATATTCCTCGCAGCCATATAGGCGATCTCCGGCTCCAGCAGCATCCGGATCTCATGCAGATCCCAGGTCAGTTTAAACTGATCCTGAATCAGTTCCAGACCCAGAGGATCTCCTACCGGCGGCGTTTTTTCATCCGATAGATAGGTCCCGGACCCCTGACGCACCTCCAGTACATTTCTCGCCACCAGAATTTTGATGGCACCGCGTATCGTCCCGCGGCTGACGCCCAGACGCTTTGCCATTTCCATCTCCGTCCCCAGACGGTCCCCCGGCTGCAGACGGTTTTCCCTGATATACTCCATCAGTTCTTCCAGTATCTGCTCTGTTAATGTCGCTGCTCCGTTCAAATTTTCTTCACCTCTGCCTTACCTGCTGCTGCCTATCCTGCCTGCCAATCTGTATCTGCAGATCTGTTTCCGTCAGTTCTGCACCTGATATATCTGCACTGCTAAATCGTGATCTTCCTGTTTCTTGCCGTCACCTGCCACCAGCCTTCCAGCTTCCCGCCGGACACCACCGGTACCTCGGGATAAAGGGCGCTGGTCGGACATACATGCATCGGAACCGCAAACATAACCGTTCCCACTTCCGGGATATCCCCCGCATGCTCCGCAGGCACCTCCACCACCCAGTGCTCCTCATTCTGCAGCACTGTTTTTGCATATTCCATTCCCGCAAGCACAGCCCGCTCCGGATTCGGATCGGTCGCCACCGCTTTGGTACCCATATCCAGTGTAAACGTATTATTTCCGGGCACGCTGACTACTCTGGTCAAAACTGCCGCTCCGGGCACAAAATCCAGATCCCGGTAAGCCGCCTCGTATCCCGCATCCTGAATGATGCAGGTTCCCGGACTTAAATATTCCTTATTCAGCTTCTGATGACACGGAAAAGAGGGCGTTCCCCCCATGATCAGGATCGAACAGTCATACCCTGCCCCCTGCAGCCTGCCCTTGATCCCGGCTATTTTTTCATCCGCCGCTGCCACTTCACGGTTTCGAACTTCTATATCCGACTCATGCCGGTGCCCGTCATAACAGTGCAGTCCCCGCATCTCGATCCCCTCTATGGCAGCCCATGCCCGATAGCATTCCTCCACCCGCTCCGGCAGAACGCCCGTTCTGTGCTGTCCGGTATCCACATCCATCAAAAGCTGCACTTTCCTTCCTTTTTCCTGCGCAGCCTTTCCGATCATCTCAACCTGCTTCGTACAGTCGGAAACCGCAAAAAACTCCGTCTGCGGATAAGCCTCCATCAGACACAGAAAACGCGCGATATTCGGTCCCACCAGCGGATAGGCAAGGGCCACCCTCGACGCTTTCGCCTCCCCGCACATCTCCGCCTCGGCAATGGTGGCACACTTGAACCTGTCGATCCCCTGCGCCATCATCATCTTCACGACCTCTATCATCTTGTGGGTCTTCACATGGGGCCAGAGGCGTTCGGTCCCTCCCGCCAATGCGATCATCTTCTCTATATTGTCAACTATGATATCCTTATAATATACAAGCTGAGGAGATATCACAGCATCCTGCCCCTCAAACGCATATGTCATTGCTCTTAACCATATCCTTTCCAAAGTCTGTAAAGGCGTAACAGTCCGGCCGCTTTGCCGAACTGTTACGCAAGATCTTCACGGGTATCCCCTGCGCATTGCGCAGGCATGGATCATTCGTATTCCACCAGTACCTCGATCTCCACGGCAATACCGCCCGGCGTTGCGTTGGTGCCGATCGCCGTGCGGGCAGGCAGTCCCTTTTCTTCTCCGAACAGATCCAGAATCAGCTGGGAGCCGCCGTTGATCACCTGGGGCTGCTGTGTGAAATCATCGGCGCTGTGCACAAATCCGAGCACCTTCACGAACCGTTTGATCTTATTGAGATCCCCCAGTTTTGCATCCAGATTAGCCAGAAGATTCAATACACAGTTATAAGCCGCCTTCTGTCCCTCCTCCAGCGTCAGGTCTTTTCCGACCTTGCCGATCACATTTTCACTGCCGATGGCAGGACCGCAGCCGCTGCAGTAGAGCAGCCTGTCGCCGAACTCCATGACCGGTGTGTAGATCCCGCCCTTTGCCGGCGGCTCCGGCAGTGTGATACCCATTTCCTTTAATTTAGCATATACGTCCATTGTTTTGTCCTCCTGATAATATGATATATTTTATTTACTTTTTAAATTACACCGCGGCGGACAGTCACGCCGCAAGTTGTAACTGTCCTCTACTCCGTAAGCCATTTCATGGCTTTGCGCAGGCGTTCCGCCTCCTCCGGGCAGTCCTTTACAAAGGGGCTGTGGTACAGATCCTGATAAAGCTTCTCCACATTTTCCGCAGTCGGCTCGATACCGATATCCTTCAGCGTCATCGGCATGCCGAAGGTCTTCATCATCTCCCTGAGCGCCGGGATCTGATCCTCCTGCCCGTTAAAGGAAAGCTGCATGCACTGCCCTACGGCAACGATCTCGCCGTGGATAAAGTCCTTCGCCTCCTGTGTAAAATGGGTACGAATCAGTTCGTAGCACTCATGTCCTAACGCCGTCTGCCCGAAACCCTTGCTGCAGCCGCTGATAATACCTGCCACCGCAATATTCAAGTAGGCAATATCCTCCACCGCTTTCGTCAGTTTCCCTTCCGCCACATCCTTTACCGCCTGCATCCCGCGGTTTTTGTAGGTTTCCATCGTATACTTCGCCAGCGTAAACGCCGTCACGAGCCCCACGTCAAACTCTTCGATATCGATATGGTCATGCCCGTTCTGCATCTCCACCATCTTGGACATGCCGTCCAGAATACCGCTTGCCACATATCTCGGCGGTTCCTTCGCGATCACGTCCATATCCACCAGGATCGCATCCATCTCAAAGTTATGGCGCAGGCTTCCCAAAGACGCGCCCTCCTCCGTATACATCACGCTCAGCGGCGCAAAAGCCGCGCAGGTGGCAATGCTGGTAGGTATCTGCACCACCGGCATATGGCCTCTCGGCAGGGCCAGCGTCACACCGCCGTAATAAGCCGCCGCTTTGGACTGATCCATGATCCTTCCGCCGCCCACGCCTATGATCACATCGCAGCCAAGCTCAATCGCCTTTGCCGCATGCTCCTTTGCCTTCTCATAGGTATTCTGCCCCGGATAAACGGACAGTTCAAAATCCATGCCCGCTTCCTTCAGTGTCCTCTCGATCCTGCCCTCCGTGGCTTCCCAGGCTCTCGGGCCCGCAATAATGAACGGCTTTTTCCCCAGCCTGCCCGCTTCCTCAGCCACCGTCTCCAGCGCCTGTCTCTGCTGGATATAACGCCCTGCCCCGAACTTATAGGCATTATCCAGTTTGATCTCTTCCAATGTTCTTGCTTCTGCCATTTCTTATCTCCCTTTGTCTTATACGAAATACATCCCCGCAGGTTCATCACTCCGCCGTCAGCAGTACTCCGTTATGCGCTTCTTCCACCCATTCATCCTGCCGGATCGTCAGCTTTCCGTTCACAAACAGATAGTCCACGCCCGCCGCCATCTGTGCCGGGTTCTGAAACGTAGCGTGATCCCTGAAGCGCTTCGGATCGAACACCAGAATGTCCGCATAACTGCCCTCTTTCAGCACGCCTCTTCCTGCCAGCTTCATCCGCGCCGCCGGAAGGCCCGTCATCTTATGGATCGCTTCCTCCATCGTATAGAGCCCCCGCTCTCCAACATATTCCCGGATCACCTTCGGAAAAGCGCCGTACATACGCGGATGAGGCGTATCGGTAGCCGCATAGATCGCATCTGAGATCACATTGGAATATGGAAGCTTCGCCACCGTGTCGATATCCTCCTGACACATACTCATATTGATGATGGCTGTCTTGCCGTTTTCCTCGTGCATCAGTTCCGCCGCCAGAGCCTCCGCATCCGTATAGCCGAACTTCCCGGCTGCCTCCGTTACCGTCATGCCCAGCATGGGTTTAAATTTGTCTTTTGTTACACCACTGATTATAATACGTTCCCATCCCAAAGTCACGCAGAAATTGTCCCAGTCGTCATAGGGCCTGCGGCTGCTTTCCCGGAACGCTTCAACGCCCTCCGGCGTGCCTAAACGCTCCAGCGCCTTCGTCATATCGCCCGCCACAAACACCGGCGGAAGCATCGTGGTCAGCGCCGTGCTTCCTCCCTCATAGGGATAGAAGTCACAGGTCACATCCTGCCCCTCGGATCTCGCCTTCTCGATCAGCGCGATCGCCTCATGGATCTGCTTTTTCCAGTTGTGCACGCCGCAGCTCTTAAAATGGCTGATCTCCAGCGCACAGCCCGCCTTTTTCGCGATCTCGATCACTTCCTTTACGCTCTCCACCAGAGAGTCGCCCTCTCCCCGGATATGGGTGGCGATCACACGCCCGTATTTTCCCACCGGCTCCAGAATATAGGCAAACTCATCCGTGCTCGAATAACACTCCGGCAGATACATAATGCCAAGAGATACGCCCACGGCGCCCCGCTTCATGGCATCCTCGATCAGCGCCCTTGCCGCGTCCAGCTCCTCCTGTGTATAGGGTGTGTCAGCAAAAGCCTTCACCGTGATCTTTACGGCGCCTGTGCCGATCATCGTGGCAAAGTTCACCGCCAGCGGCGTCTTTTCCAACGCCTCCAGATAATCCCCGTAGGTTCTCGGCAGCCCCAGCTCCATCGGCCCAAGCACCGCCTCGTCAAAATCATACATCTCCCTCGCCCCTGCGTCCGTCTCCGGGCACGGCGTCAGGCTGATGCCGCAGTTCCCCACCACCGTCGTGGTGATCCCCTGTGCCAGCTCCCTTTTCCCGAAAGCCGGATCATTGAAGGGCTTTGCGTCACAGTGTCTGTGGATATCCACAAAACCGGGACAGATCACTTTCCCTTCCACATCGATCACCTGATCCGCCCCGGTGCCTTCCGGAGAACCCACCTTTTCGATCTTATCGTCCTTTATCAACACATCCCCGGCTTTTCCCGGGTTGCCGAGTCCGTCATAAACAATGCCGTTTTTTAACAATATCGTGCCCATAGCTTTTCCCTCATATTTATTTGCATTTCTTCTATCGAAATGGGGATGAAGAAAGCCTCCACCCCCGTTTATATGGTTATTTTTTTATATTCTGTCTGCGGTTCCTGTCAACAGTACGGGAACCTCCCCTGTCAGCCCGGCATGATATAAAGCGGCTGACCTTATGATCCTTCGATCTTAACCTTCTTATTTACCTGCGCGTGCATCAAATACAGCTTTCACACGTTCTTCGTCCGGTGTTGTGTCCGCCGGTGTAACAAGGCTTACTACAACGCCGCAGATCAGGGAGATGACCGTTGCCGGAACGGCTGCACCGCCGAGTGCGGAATCCACCCAGCCGCTGAGAGACGGAACGAGCAGGTAAAGAAGCCCGAAACCTGTACCGGAAATGATACAAGCCATACCGCCCTGCCATGTTGCGCGTTTCCAGAAACGTCCCATGAACATACAGATCGCAAGACCCGGAAGAAGGGAACCTACCACCTTCTGGATATATGTAATAACGTCGTTTACAAACAATGTGATCAGAAAAGCAACCCCCAGCGTTACCACCAGAGCGATTCTGGAGTACTTCGGATAATCTTCCTCTTTGATGGTCTTGCCTGTTACGCTCGGATATACGTCCGTCAGAAGGATTGTGATACCGGAAATGGCATCGGAGTCACCTGAGGACATCGTAGCGGACAGACCCGCGATCATCAGCACCAGGCCGAATACAGGACCAAGTACATGAGTTGCCATGAAGGAGAACGCATAGTCAGCGGATTCCAGTGTCACGCCCTGGCCGTTTGCGATCGTGAACGCGCTCATACCGATGATAGCCGTCACAAAGCTCCAGAAGAACAGCATGATACCGGAAGAAAGGAACGCTTTGCGCGCAGTGCCTTCGTTAGCGGACGTATAAATACGGGTACGGTGTGTCGGTGTACCGATAACGCCCATGTAAGTGGAGAGAACCAGTGCAATGGCAGGCATAAGGCCGTACTGTGCCAGACCGTAAAAGCCCATAGCGCCGGGTTTTCCGACAGATTCAAAAGTAGCCGCGATGTTCGCATAGCCCCCTGCTGCCGGGATAGCCTTGATCGCGATCAGCGCGAAACCTGCAACGATAACACAGAACTGCACCGCGTCAGTAACAACTACCGCAAGATAACCGCCGATAAATACGTAAACCGCGAAAGCCAGCACGGTGATAACCTTACATAAAACATCACTCATACCCGTGATATAAGCCAGATACTTGGAACCGCCGTTCATATGGTTGCCCAGCCAGATGATCTCCACCACGAACATCATGAATCCCATCGTCTGACGAACGATCTTTTTACCGCCGTAATAATACTGCGCCTCCTCTGACATTGTCAGGAATTTCTTATCACGGATCTTAACGAACAACAACATGGAAAGGATACCTGTGGAAGCACCCAGACCATAAATAGCGCCTGCCCAGCCGCTGTTATAACCGTTGGCGATGGCGCCCATGGAAGAACCTGTACCGATCATCGTTGCGCCTACGGTACAGAAGATGAGGAAGAAGCCCAGATTCGCACCACCTGTCAGGAAGTTGGAACCGCTTGATTTTCCTCTTGTTGAGATCACGCCTATCAGGATCATAATACAAATGTAGGCGAGAAAGCCGCCGATAAAAAGCGGCACATACCTGGAATCTAACATAGTAATATCTCCTCCTTGAATTTTTATAGTGCCAGACAACTCCGCTCCGTACAAGTTGTCTAACCAATTTGAGTATAGAACAAATCTACCATCCCTTTACAATTTTGTCAATTGAAAAAGCCTTTTCTTTTATTTGGCAGGCATTTTTTTATGTTATGCACAATTTTAAATCTATATTTTGTGCATTTTGTCCTATTGTTTTTGTTCAACAATGGTATATAATTATCCTAAATTATTATTTCAGACAAATCCGCCAAATGTTGTTTTTTAGGAATACATTTCCGGAACTGCCATTATTATCCCGTTTTTGTACATCAACTTTATATTTTTTTAATTTTTTAAGATTTCTATAATTTTTAATCATACAACTCACAAATCAAAGGAGGTCATTAATATGAAAATCACCCAGGTAAACACTTACACCGTCCGCCCCCGCTGGGGTTTTGTGGAAATCATCACGGATGACGGTATCACCGGATGGGGCGAACCCGTTCTGGAAGGCCACTGCAGTACCGTCCTCGCCTGTGTACAGGAGATGAAGGATTATCTGATCGGCGCCGATCCGATGAAGATCGAAGACATCTGGAGCACCCTCTACCGCGCAGGCTTCTACAGAGGCGGCGGCGTGCTGATGAGCGCCATTTCCGGCATCGACCAGGCCCTGTGGGATATCAAGGGAAAGGCACTCGGCGTGCCCGTTTATGAACTGATGGGAGGTGCCTGCCATACCAAGATGAAAGTCTACAGCTGGATCGGCGGAGACCGCCCCAGCGACGTGGGCGCGGCTGCTCTGGAAAAGAAAAACGCCGGCTTCAAAGCCATTAAGATGAATGCCACCGAAGAACTGCAGATGGTGGACACCTATGACAAAGTGGACGCAGTGCTGGAGCGCGTGGCTGCGATCCGTGAATCCTGCGGCAAGTATTTCGGCATCGCCATCGACTTCCACGGCCGTGTGCACAAACCCATGGCAAAGATCCTCGCCAAGAAGCTGGAAGAATTTGATCCGATGTTTATCGAAGAGCCCGTGCTGTGCGAAAACATGGAATATTTCCCCGAGATCGCGGCAGCCTGCAATATCCCCATCGCCACCGGCGAGCGTCTTTTCAGCAAGTACGACTTCAAACGCCTTCTGCAGACAGGCGGCGTGGATATCATCCAGCCCGACCTGAGCCATGCCGGCGGCCTTACCGAAGTAAAGAAGATCGGCGCTATGGCGGAAGCCTACGATGTGGCGCTGGCGCCCCACTGCCCTCTCGGGCCGATCGCTCTGGCAAGCTGCCTGAACGTGGACGCGACCTGCTACAACGCAGTGATCCAGGAACAGAGCATGGGCATCCACTACAACGTGGGCAAGAGCGTTCTGGATTATGTAAACAACAAGGAGGATTTCGAGTTTATCGACGGTTATGTAAACCTGCCTAAACTGCCCGGCCTCGGCGTGGACGTGAACAAAGAACTGGTTCTGGAAGAGGCGAAAGTCAACCATAACTGGAAGAATCCCGTTTGGAGACATGAGGACGGATCTATTGCGGAGTGGTGATCTGCGTTTTCGTATTCTTATGGTTTTTACGGATTTTGCAGCAAGCTGTTTCTGTTGCCGCGGCAGGTTTTACGGCCTGCTGCGATCACAGTCCTTTTCTTACAAGGTACAAAAAAGATTCCGGCAGATGCGGATATGCATCTCCGGAATCTTTTTCCATCATGCGATACAGATCAGGCCCCTGCCTTCTCCGCGGGACCTGATCTGCTGACTGCTCATTTGATTTACGCCGGCTGCTTTCCGCCCATCGCACTTTCTGTCTATCGCATTCCCTATCTCTGCACACGTCCCGACGCGTTGCCGCCTGCAAGGGAGAGCACTTCCGCCTCAGATACGAGGTTAAAGTCATGCTCGATGGTGTGCTTTAAGCAGGAAGCCGCCACCGCAAAGTTGATCGCATCCTGCTGATCCATTCCCTTTCTGAGCGCATGGATCAGGCCGCCGCCGAAGGAGTCGCCTCCGCCCACGCGGTCCACGATATGTACCAGATATTCCGGCGAGAAACACGCCTGTCCGTCCTTGTAGAGCATGCCCGCCCACTTGTTGTCCGTAGCGGAGATGCTGCCGCGCAGAGTGATCGCCACATACTCGCAGCCAAAGCGCTCAGAGAGTTGCTTTGCCACACCGATATAGCCCTCACGGCTGATCTTGCCGGTATTGATATCGGTTCCTTCCGCATGGATGCCGAATACGTCCGCCGCATCTTCTTCATTGGCAATGCATACGTCCACATAGGGCATCAGTTCGCCCATTACCTTTCCCGCCTGCTCGCTGCTCCAGAGTTTTTTCCGGAAGTTTAAGTCACAGCTGATCTTTACCCCTTTTGCCTTCGCCGCCTTGCAGGCATCCAGACAGATCTCCGGATTCTCACCGCCGAGCGCAGGTGTGATGCCTGTGAAATGGAACCAGTCAGCGCCTTCAAAGATCTTATCCCAGTCAAAGTCTTCCCGTTTTGCCAGCGCAATGGAAGAACCCGCACGGTCATAAATCACTTTGGAAGGACGCTGGGAAGCACCCTTTTCCACAAAATAGATACCCAGGCGGGGACCGCCGGTCACGATATCCCCGGTATCCACGCCGAACTGACGCAGAGCGTTGACCGCGCTCTTTCCGATATCATTATCCGGCAGCTTTGTCACAAAAGACGCCTCATTTCCGTAATTGACAAGAGACACCGATACATTCGCCTCTCCGCCAGCATAAGATGCCTCAAATCTTCCCGCCTGCACGAATCTCAGATACCCTTCCGGGTTCAACCGCATCATAATTTCCCCAAAACATACTACTTTAGACATTTGAAATCCTCCTGTTCCAGTTCCGCAGATGTCCCTACGGCACACCTCTGAGGAAAAGGCTTTTTCTCTGCTGCGCATCGATAAGCCCTTTTGTGCGCCTTTATGAAACCTGCTGTTTTATACATTCTTTGCGTTGGTTACAAACTCACGGGCAAGCGCCGTGATCTTATCAAACTCACCGTTTCTGATCCATTCCGCATTTACAAGATTACCGCCCACACCGGCCCCGACAGCGCCTGCACGGATAAATTCCGCAATGTTTTTCTCGTTTACTCCGCCCACTGCCAGTACGGGAATGTGGCTCATCGGCGCCTTCACAGCCTTCACATAAGCCGCACCCAGATTCCCCACCGGAAAGATCTTGACAAAGTCCGCCCCCGCTTCATAAGCCGTCTCGATCTCGGAGGGCGTCATTGCCCCGGGCATCGTCACCAGCCCCTGCTCCTTTGCGTAGCGAATCACTTCCGGCTTGGTGGAAGGCGTGATGATATAGAGCGCCCCTGCCTCCTTTGCCAGATCCACCTGCTCCTTGCTCAGCACGGTACCTGCTCCGACCATTACCCTGCCCGCCAGCTGCCCGCTGATGGCACGGATGGCTTTTGTCGTTGCCTCGTAGCGATCTGTACTCTTCTGATTGAAGGTGATCTCCACCATATTGATACCGCCTTCGCAGAGCGCTTCCGCCAGCTTCACGCAGTACTCAGGCTCCATCCCCCGGACAATAGCGATCAGCTTATTGTCGTACACATTCTGAATGATCTCTTCTTTCGTTGGTGTCATACCCCACTTCTCCTTTCCGTTCGTATTTACGAACACGTTCTTATATTGGAACATACTATGCTTATAAATTACCACAAATTCCCTTGCCTGTCAAGCAATACACGGCTTTTATTCTACAATGCTTTTTAAAAAGAATGCGCAAACAGCGCCAAACATCTGCGTGATTTACTCACTCTTTTTTACGGCTCCCAAATTACAATACTGTTATCAAGAAGCAAAGGAGAATAAGTAAAATGGCTGCATTACTGGAAGCAAAAAACGTAACTAAAATTTATGCAAAATCACAGCGCCCAAGCCTTAATAAAGTATCGTTCAGCGTAACGGACGGCGAATTTATCGCCATTATGGGGGCTTCCGGATCAGGAAAGACCACATTGCTAAATGTTCTTTCCACGATTGATACACCCACGAGCGGCAGCATTACAATAAACGGTATCAGTCTTAAAAATCTGACTGATTCCAAAGCAGCGGATTTCCGCAGGGATCATCTGGGTTTTATTTTCCAGGAATATCTGCTGTTAGACAGCCTTACTATTTTTGAGAATATCGCTGTTCCGCTGACGTTACAGAAACTCCCGCCCTCAAAAATAGAAAGCATGATACGGAGCCTGGCGAAAAGCTTTGGTATTGACGCACAGTTAGATAAATATCCAAGTGAACTTTCAGGCGGACAAAGGCAGCGTGCTTCCGCTCTAAGGGCTATTGTGAAACGTCCAAGAATTTTATTTGCAGACGAACCGACCGGGGCATTGGATTCAAGTTCCGCAACAGACTTGCTGAACACTTTAAAGGAATCAAACGAAAATCTCCATACTACGATACTAATGGTCACACACGATGCTTATGCTGCAAGTTTCGCCGACCGCATCCTGATTTTTAAAGACGGCTGCATCATTCAGGAATTATCGAAACAAAATGCCGGCAGGCGTGCATTCTATGAATCCATTGCACAGACAACCGCAAAATTAGACATAGAAAGGTAGGGTTGTACTCATGAATCATTTATCTACGGCACTTAAGAACCTGAAAAATAATTTTTCCTTTTACGCCCTCTATTTATTATCCATTTCCTTTGTAATTACTATTTTTTTTGCATTCACTTCGTTTTCCATGAATAAAATCATGCTGGAAAAAATATCAGGCGATGGCCGGGTAGAAACCATGTGCAGCACGATTTCCATATTCCTTATGGCATTCGTTATTTTTTATATGTCCTATTCAAACCGTTTCTTCCTGCGCCGCCGCACAAAGGAATTAGGTATCTATGCATTATTGGGATATCGGAAATCCACGATACTGTCCTTGCTTACAGCAGAAAATCTGCTCTCCTGTTTCGGGGCTTTCGTAATCGGAATCCTTTCGGGCGGTCTGTTCCATAAAGGCATTGTGTCCGGCATTACAAAATTATTGAACTTGACAGTCAACAATTCAGAAATACCGTTTATTAACCTGAATGCCATGATAAAGACGGCATGCTTTGTTTTTGCCATTATTATCATATTATCGCTGTCCAACAGCAGATTTCTTTTTAAATCTTCCCTTATGGATTTAGTGCGGTTTGAAAAAAGCGCGGAAAAGCGGACAAAGTTTCATGCCGTTCCTTCCATAATCGGGTTTGTATCTGTCATTTCGGGATACTGTATTGCCCTTGACATCCTGCGGGGCGAAAAATCTGTCTGGTTTTCAGTCGGTTTTTATGCTGTTGGAATGCTCACATTTACACTCATTCTTTTGGGGACAGTGCTTTTTATTGCATCGTTTCTCCCTTATATGGTACAGACCGGCAAGAAAAATAAGAAGAAATTTTATACGGAAACAAGAATTATTACTTCACCGGGTTTTATATACCGGATGCGCTCCAATTCAAAAACGCTGATCATGCTCACATTACTGTCAGCCGCAACTCTGACTGTTTCAAGCGTTATGGCCCTGACCCTGTATTATCCTGTCGCTGCAATATCCCGTATTGCGCCGTCAGAAATCGAGTGCCGCATTGAAAAAGAGAGCGATCTGTCCGCAATCATGGAGATCGTGAACAACTATTCATCCGGAGATGATATTACATTCCTGCAGACCGATATTTATAAAGTCACTTCTACTGCCGGGCAGCTTCCCATGGAATACAGTGTCGGAACTTCCAAGGGAGATGCCGACAACGAAAAGATTCTTCGAAATGCAGGTTTTGAATGCATCTCATATTCTGACTATACCGCCATTCTGAAAGCGCAGGGGCGGCAAAAGGCTTTGGAGCAATTTACAGCACTAAACAACAATGAGTGTATTTTTATAAGATACCAGCCGGCTTCCGGCAAGGACGAAACAGGCAGCACTTATCCACTGCTTATAAACAATACTGAAATACCTGTCACTGTGGCTATGACCACATTAGATAATCCTATTTCATTTGCGAACAGTGTCGGTACTTTAATTGTAAGTGACCGTTTATATAAAATGATATCTGAACATGCTGCTCCCGAAACAAAAGTCTTAAGTATAAATGGAAATTCCATAACAGGTAACGAGGATCTGTTTCAGGCTCTATCCGCATATCTGGATAAAAGTCCTTACCTGCAGGGCAATTCCCACAGAATACATGAAGTGGTTTCCCTGAGCAGTTCCACCTTCCTGTTGATAGGCTTTCTTGTGGTATTATTCTTTATAGCAACAGGAAGCATCCTGTATTTTAATAATATTTCGGCGATAGCCGATTCAAAATCCGATTACGATATCCTTACAAAAATGGGATATACGAACAGGAAGATAAAAAAAATTATCAGGAAACAGGCAATCACATTTTTTAGCATTCCGTTCCTGTTCGGACTGGCAGACTGTATCTTTGCCACATTAGTATATAAAACAGCGCTTATGCAGAACCTTCTGGCGAACAGCCTTGTTTTATACGCTCCTGCAATATTGGCTATTGCGCTGACACTGATCATTTATCTGATTTATTACTGTATGACTGTCCATACCTGCTGTAAAACGGTTTTGGAAAAATAAAGATTATGCAGGGCTATCGGAATCATGTGAAAATTCTAGTTGTAGGCATACAGATAAATGATATAATTTAGGCATGGATAAGGGGGCAAAAATATGAAGCGCATTAATCCTAAGCTTTTGCTTTTTATAAACTCTACCCTGCTTATAATATATATGGGGCTGGAAATAAACATTCGGATGCCGTGCAGCATCAGCAAAATCGTATCATTTTTCCTGTCATCATTGATGTTGATGGACGCCGCTTATGTGAGTTCCTGCAACATCAGAGATAATAAAGC
The DNA here is from genome assembly GCA_910573755.1 of Lachnospiraceae bacterium. GTDB lineage: Bacteria > Bacillota > Clostridia > Lachnospirales > Lachnospiraceae > 1XD8-76. The sequence continues at coordinate 127,062 of CAJTBO010000004.1, forward strand.
TATCTCTTTGTTTTGCGGCCTGCTGGCATTAGACGGTTGGTATATGCTTCTTTCCGTTTCGGACAACGCTGCAGCAGATATTGTTTTTTATGCCTTAAGTCCAGTTATATGGTGCATTTTCATAAATTTTATACTCATGTTTTTATTTCAGGGGAGCGGTTATAAATTCAAAAAAGCAGCAAATCTCTGCCTGACCGGAACCTGTATCTGCTCCCTTGCCGGCATTTTAATATCAGATAATATGTTTGCATTGCTGTATGACATCCAGTTTTTGCTAAGCTGGCTTTGCTTCGTATTTGTTGTCGCTTACCATAGAAAAAGAACTGCTTTTGTCCTTAAAGCAGAATGGAAATCCATTCTGTCCTCTCTTGTGGTAATCATCATTTTATTCATTGCATACTGTCTTACCACAATGGGAATAAAAGGAAATCTTTCAAACTTTGGAGTGTATATCCCTGTCCTGCTGTTCTCCATGAGTATTCATAGTATTATACTGAAAGAGCATCACAGTTTTCCATTATCCGCCATATTCAGCAGATTCCAGTTAATGCTGATCCTGCTTTTCGGTGTTGCCGTTTGTGCTCTGATCACAATGACTCTGGGGATCGGCTGGTTATCCTTCCTTCTTATGTTGGACGCCATGTTTGTATTTATCTATGTCTGCAATATCATACTGGATTTTAATTTAAGGCAGGGAAGAGGCAACATGGTTATGGAAAGCAAATACAATGCAGCATTAGCGCAGTTACAGCAGGAAGAGCGGATAAATCTTGAATTTTCAAATTTTCTTCATGATAATATACTTCAAGACCTGCTTTCCATAAAAAATATGATGCATAAATCAGCAAGACCTGATATACAGAAAATAATCACAGAAACCCTTGATAGTATGAATATCTATATCCGTGAGCAGATGCAGAATTATCATCCTGTATTACTGTCAAAACTTACTATAAAAGAAAATTATCAGAATTTGCTTGCATATATTGCACAGTTGTTTCCTGAACGCCATGTCGGCATTGTTTTTAACTGTCCGGACTCTTTATTTCTAGTTCCGCCTTATGATATTTTCATATACCGGCTTATGAAAGAACTCGTCACGAATGTTTACAAACACTCTACCGGAGAAAAAGCATGGATAACGCTTACACAGGATAACGGAATGATCGTATTATGCGTAAAAGATAATGGGAGTGCCGATACCGACAGCCTCACCTATGCAGACTCATCAAAACACAGAGGTCTTGCATTAAGCACTGACCGTGTGCAAAGCATGGGCGGTACCGTAAGTATCACCCGGAATTTCCCGCATGGAATCTGCGTCTGTATCAACCTGCCAATGAAAGGAGATGCTTCTTATCAATATTTTATTAGTCGATGACCACGTTCTATTTTCCAAAAGTCTGGAGATTGCATTATCGGACTGCCCGGATATAAAAACCTTTAAAAGTATCAATGATATTTCCCTGTTGGATAAATTCATTGAAGAAGATGCCCCGGACATCCTGCTTATGGATATCAATTTAAAAAATATAACATCTGAAGATGGTCTGGAATTGGCAAAGCAGATATTACACCGTTATCCGGAGCAGAAAATTGTTATCCTGTCCGGATACGATCTTCCGGTATACCGCAACGAAGCAAAAAAAATCGGGGCAAAAGGATTTATCAGCAAAAATACAGAACCGGAAATGCTGATAGCTTTTCTTTCACAGATCATGCAGGGAAAATTTATCTTCAACGGTTCAGTTCCGTTTTTAGAAGAATTAACTGACTGTGAAAAACAGATTCTGCAGCTTATAGCAGACGGCAGAAAGCGGAAAGAAATTGCAGGCACACTTTATATCAGCGAGCGTACCCTCTCCAACCATTTACAGCATATATTTGAGAAACTTGATGTTTCCTCCTCTGTCGAAGCTGTAACCAGGGCGATTCAATTAGGATACCTCCCGCCGATTTGTTAATTTCGCATCATTCCTGCCGCAATCCCTCAAACAGTGCCCTGCCGTCCGTATAAGTTCCATCTTCCTCAAACCCCTGCGGCGGCATATAGTATTCCAGCATCACAAAACTTATTTCCCCATCCCGTGAGAAGTAACCCCTTTGATGATCATTCTGTCAAAAAAGAAAAAATTCCATTGATTTTGTCATGGAACTGCTTTAAAATAGTGTTCATAGGATCAACGCCATAAGCTGCTTCGCAGGTTCCGGCGGCTTTGAGTATAATGATCAGTTACTGACATTAAGGGGTGATCAAAGAATAACCACAACTGAATAACAAAATGTCTTCAGGGCAGGGTGACCTTTTTCCGCGCGGCAGCGTTCGGAAAACAGGAATTCCCGATCGGCGGTGACAGTCCGCGGGTGCGAGAGCACGGGGTCCGGTGAAATTCCGGAACCGACGGTATAGTCCGGATTAAAGAAGGTGTATTGAGGATGTCAGATGTTATCTGGCTTTTGTTTATGCACTCTCTTTTACCAAACGCCCTGCCGGCATCTTCGATACGCCTTAGGAAAACAACACCCGGAAGCATACGGCTTTCAGGTGTTTATTTATTTTTTTAAGGAGGTATCCAGATGGATAAAAACAAAACAAGGAAACTCACAACAACAGGCATGTTATGCGCACTCGCCTATGCCGCAGCCGCCTTCGGGCGCGTCCCTCTCATACTCTTTTTAAAGTATGATCCCAAAGATGTTATCATCGTCATCGGCGGGCTGATCTTCGGCCCGCTCACCTCACTTGTCATCACCCTGATCGTATCTGTGGTTCAGATGTTTACGATCAGCGGCACCGGCATACTCGGCTGTATCATGAACATCATCTCAAGCTGCTGCTTCGCCTGTACCGCTTCTTTCTTCTATAAAAAGAAGCGCAGGCTGTCCGGTGCCATATCCGGTCTGATCTGCGGCGTATGCTGCCAGACTGCGGTCATGCTGCTGTGGAATTATCTGATCGCGCCGGTCTATATGGGATATACAAGAGAAGCCGTCGCCGAACTTCTGCTTCCCGCCTTTCTGCCCTTTAACCTGATCAAAGGCGGGCTGAACGCGGCTGCCACCCTGCTGTTATATAAGCCTGTTATCACAGCGCTGCGGCGTCTGAATCTGATCGAACCAACCCGCAGCCCCGAAAAAGCCAGGCTCAACATCGGCGTTATACTGACTGCCCTGTTGATCCTTATAACATGCATATTGCTGATCCTGTCTTTTCGGGATATCATCTGACATCCCCCGAATGCGGGATACCGGCTAAACTGCCATACCCGACAGGCTCAAGCCCATAAACCCAACTGCTGTATGCTTTGCGGGCAGCCTTATGCCGGGGAAGATCGGCAGGTTCTGATCCGAAATCAGGATCCATGACAGGAACCTGCCGATTTTATTGTTCCTTCCGCCTCCTCGTCCCCCTTATTCTTTTTGCCCTCCCGTTCATCGTTCGTTCATCGTTCCACTTTATCTTTCTTCCTCTCCTTCCTCCCATCCTTCTGCTCTATCCTCCTGCCTTATCCTTCCATCCTTCCACTTTGTCCTTCCCCCTTATCCTTCCGTCCTTCCGCTTTGTCCTTCCCCCTTATCCTTCCGTCCTTCCGCTTTGTCCTTCTCTCCTGTATAATTCCCCTTATTTCCCGCTTGTCTCAATCCACCGATACTGTTACAATAAAATAACGTGTTTTAATAAAAACCAATACAGGAGAAACTTCATGAACAACACCGAACACCGCTCCACCTCCAGAGTGCTGGACATTCTGGAATTACTGGCACAAAAACGTTCCGGCTATACAATGGCCGAGATCTCAAGATATCTGGACGCACCGAAAAGCAGCCTGTTTCCCATTCTTCACACAATGGAAGACCGGGGCTTTCTGCGCCTTGACACTGCCGCCCAGCGCTACTGCATCGGACAGCAGGCATTTCTCACCGGCAGTGCCTATGAAAGTACAAGACCCGTCTATGATTATATCAGCGGCCTTATGGAAGGGATTGTCAAGGAGTGTCAGGAAACCTGCCATCTGGGCATCCTGACCGGCAGCAGCATCCTCTATATTGCCAAAAAGGAATCGCCCAACCCGATCATGCTGCGTTCCCATATCGGGCAGCGCCTGCCCGCCTACTGTACCGGTATCGGCAAGGCGCTTTTATCCAGCCACAGCAAAGAGGATATCTCCGCCATGTACCCCGAACCCTGGAAGCGCTATACGGAACATACGCTGCCGGACCTGGAAAGCCTTTTCCGGGAACTCGAGGAGACCAGAAAAACCGGCTTTGCCTATGAAAGAGCCGAGCTGACGGAAGATATCTGCTGTATCGCGGTGCCATTATGCCATCAGGAAAAGGTGATTGCCGCCCTGAGCGTCTGTATACCGCAGTTCCGCGCCGCAGAGCAGGTTCTCTCCCGGATCAGGGAACTGCTGGCACGAAGCCGCAGTGACGCCGAACGTTATTTTGAAGAATTCCATATTTATGACAGCAGTTATCTCTTTTAATACAGCCTGCGCCGGCGCGCAGCTGCCCCTCTGAAGCCGGCCGCTCTGTCTTTAACAGTCCAACATTGTTTTCCCCTCTCCGCATAATGCCTCAAAATCAGAAACAAACCCTTCGATGGCGGCGGCGACGCTGGCGTTTCTGATCAGTCCTTCGATCACCTCCGCCGCGATCGTAGCCGCCCCGATACCGTACTTCGCCAGTTCCAGCACCTGCTGTGAATTTTTGAAACTGGCGGCGAGCACTTCCGTCTTTAAACCGTTCTTTTTAAAGATATCATGGATCACCTTCGCCGTCTCGATGCCGTTTGCGCCGAGGTTATCGATGCGGTTTACATAAGGCGCCGCATAATCCGCCCCCGCCATGCCTGCGAGATATGCCTGCATCGGCATATAGATCGCCGTCGCAGTCACCCGGTGGCCCTCCCCCGAGAGGATCTTCATCGCCTTTAAACCTTCCTGCGTGGCCGGAATCTTTATAAAGGTGCCGCCGCCGAGCTCTGCCAGAATCTTATGCCCCTCCTCCACCATCGCCCCGGCCTCTGATGAGATCACCTGCACATGAAGGTCCGCCTCCGCCCCTATGATCCCCCTGATCTCCTTCAGCACCTCATAAGGATTCCTTCCGCTCTTTGCCAGAATGGATGGATTGGTGGTAACGCCGTCCACCGGATAGTATTCGCAGATCTCCCTGATCTTTGCCACATTTGCATCATCGATTAAAAATTTCATGTTGTTCTCCTTTATGTCTCCTGAGGGTTTTGTCTTTTTCGATTATATCACATTTTTTCTCTATTTCCATTATGTCCATATCTGTTGCCACTGTAATTTCTTTCACAACCATCCTTTCCGGTTCTATATGTGGGGAACAGCACGCTATGAAAACCATAAATAACAATACAAGCATAAATATAAGTTTTAGCTTTTTCTTCATAAAACCCTCTCTTTCATTATTCCCTGCATCAAGTTCAAGCCTCTGAATTCAGCCTGATATTTTTAAGCATTGCGTAGATATTACATTGGTAAGAATTATATGTCAAGTAATTTAACGGAATTATTCTTGTAAATACAGAGCCGAAATGATATGATGCAGATACCGGATATTAAAGTATATATATTCAGATATAGTACCAAACATCAGATCATATACTGGCCTAAAGGAAAGTGTCAGTGTGAAAATAAATTTTTCATTATGATCCGTATCTGGAAAAAACGGGAGGAACGAATGATGAACACGGAAAAACGATATATTGCACAGGAATGTTTAAAGGACACAGGTTTCAGCTATACTCTGTCCCTGATCAACGGAAAATTTAAAATGACCATCCTCTACACCTTAATGGAATTCGGGATCGTCCGGTTTAACGAGATGAAAAAATATATCGGCAATATCTCCTACAAGACCTTGAGCTCCACGCTGAAAGAGCTTGAAGCAGACAGGCTCATCCATCGGGAAGAATATCCCCAGATCCCGCCCAAAGTGGAGTACAGCCTTACGGAGCGCGGAAAATCGCTGATGCCGATCCTGGATCTGATGTGTGACTGGGGCGATAAAAACAGGCTCTGATACCATTGTCCGTATAAATTTCCGGCGACTGTCCATATTAATAAACATGAAAAGAATCCCAAAACACATCGGTATCATTCCCGACGGCAACAGACGCTGGGCAAAACAAAACGGACTGAAAAAAGAAGAGGGCTACACCTATGGCCTTGCCCCCGGTTTAAGGCTCCTGAAAGCCGCACAGAACCACGGCATACAGGAGCTGACGTTCTATGGATTCACAGTGGAGAACTGCAAACGTCCAAAGGAGCAGGTTCTTGCCTTCTCCAGAGCATGTATCGAGGCTGTCAGAGTGCTCGAACAGGAACAGGCGGATATCTATGTACTCGGCAACACAAGCTCCCCCTGTTTTCCTGCCGAGCTGCTTCCCTATACAGGCCGTATGCGCCCCACCGCCCGTCCGGACAAAGGAATGCGGGTCAACTTTCTGGCGGATTACGGCTGGGAGTGGGATATGAAAAACAACTGGGCATCCCGTGAAATACCGCGGATCGACCTGGTCATCCGCTGGGGCGGAATGTGCCGCTTATCCGGCTTTCTGCCCGTTCAGACCGTCTATTCCGATATCTATATCGTAAAGGAACTCTGGCCTGATTTTCAGGAACAGCAATTTGAGGACGCATTAAACTGGTATCGGAAACAGGATGTCACCTTAGGCGGATAGAAACATCCTCTTTATATCCTCAACACCCTTCTTTATCCTGTTTTTTCCGGTTCAGCACAACGATCGCCGCAAAGATCATACCGACACCGGCTGCCCCGAAGACGTCCATCTGCTCCTTCATCACAAGAACCCCCAGCAGGGACGCAACCGCCGGTTCGATGGAAGCGATCACCGCCACACGGCTTGCCTCCATGTCTTCCAAAGCGAGATTATAACAAAAATAAGGACATATATTACAGACAACAGCCGCCGTCACAAGCCATAAACCGGCTGCCGGATCCGCCGCAGCCGTCTCCGCCAGTCCTTTCACGTCGATCAGGACGCATCCGCCGGCTGCTGCCGTCAGAAAAGAATAGAAGAGCACCGTCACCGCATGGTAACGCTTCAGCAGTACCCCCGCCACAATACTGTAAGAGGCGTAGCCCACAGCCGCCGCCAGTCCCCAGAGATACGCAGGCAGCGGATAGGCAAGGCTTCCATGCATAATACCGGACACAAAGGCGCAGCCGGCAACCGCCATACAAACCGCAGCCATCCTGCGCAGCGTGATCTTCTCGCGAAAGATCACGGCTGATGCCAGTGTCACGATCACCGGGGACGTATACAGCAGCACCGCCGCCACAGGCATCGAAGATTTCTCAATGGCAAACCCGTAGCATACATTAAAAAACAAAAGACACAATATTCCCGTCACAAAAAACCACGGCAGATCCCGCAGACGGATTTTCAGCAGTTCTCTCTTTCCCGCCCCCAGAACGATCCCCACAAGAACCACCGCAACCAGATATCTCCCTGCCGCCATAGGCATGGAACCGATACCGTACATTCCCAGTTTATGGACAAACAGCCCTATACTTCCCCACATGCAGCCCGACAGCGCTGCCAGAATTACCGCTCTTTTTTCTTTTATACTCATAACTACCTCCGATCTGTACGGAGCCATTATACAGTTTTTCCGTTTTCTCCGCAAACCGATTTTTTCCCGCCTGCGGTGCAACTAACGACCACCCTTGGGTCTGGCTGTTTCGCGCCGCTCCCCGTCCGGGCCGCCTCCCCCCATTCCTTTCGTTTTACCCGGGCACAGACAGCAATGGAACATCTTATTTTCCACACGGATCACCTGTTTCTCGAGAACAATGTAAAAACCATGAAATCCTATCCGGAAGAAAATATTCTGAAAAAGAAAATATACCGAAAAAAAGTAAATATGCAGGAAAAAAGAAAATATGCAGGAAAAAGAAAATATGCAGGAAAAAGAAAATATGCCGAAAAAAAGAAAATATGCAGGAAATTCCGGAGACAGGTATGACAGTCCTGCGCCGGCGGCATATACCGGCACAGACTATCGAAGAATGGATTGCTTCGTTAAAAGAGAACTATCCCCGCTAAGTAGTCGGCTTCCGGAGCGGGCAGTCCGACATACTGATCCTGTCCCGCAGCGCATTCATTCCGCAGTCCACCAGATAGTCCTGCAGAATCGGCAGAGATTGCGAGGAAGCCGGCCCGATTATGATCTCCCCGATCAGTTCCGACATATGGAGCCCAAGCCTTCCGCACATCCTGTTCAAGTCAAGCGGGTAATACTTCTTGATCCGCCCCGGCGACACATGATATCTCGGTTCCACTGCGAATTCATTCAGTATAAACGGGGAGATGACCAGCCTGCGCTCCTTCTCTCTCGCAAAGGAAGGATGCTTGAATGCCGCCGACTGAACCCACGCATCATTCATGATCTCCCGCAGCTCCTGCTGTATTTCCGCAAACTTCTTCTCTTTCATCATCAGGTTGTAAAACTCTTCCACGAGCCGGTGTTCCCGCATATCCTTCTGATAATATACCGTCTGCAGCGACACGGCTCCGCCTGTCATCTTCTGCATCAGGTTTTCATGGAAGGCAATGCAGACGCCCTGCCCCAAATGTCCGTACCGCTCCCACTGTGCGGCATCATCCCTGTACTTGGAAAAACACGCCGCATACGCCGAATACCGGAACTCTTCTTCCAGTTCCCTGCGGAAAAACTTCTCTATCACACGGCTCCTCTCTTCCTCTCCGCCCGCCGTTAGCTTCTCCATGACGGCACGGCAGATCCCCTTCATAAAAAATCTCATTTCAGAGGCATCATTCATATTCAGGATATTGTTCAGCCTCAGCTCCGCGCACCGGACAATACCGTCAAAAGCCGCAAAATCAGTGTAATGATACAGCATAGTCTTCCCTCCCCGGGCGCTCTGCAGGCGTTTACCGTGCAGCGCCGCACCCCCTTTGACTTTTTCACCATTATATCACGCCATTTCCATTTTTACCATAAAACGTTTATGCTCCCGCGGCAGCAGCCTGCCCCGGAATTATGCACTATGCCCCGAATAGCCGTTTACTTTCCCGGTACCGGATACCATTGCGGCTAACCTCTTTTATATTACGGCAGATAGACCGCCTTTGAAGCGGGATACGGGCATTCCGGAAACGCAGCCTATATCTGCAGCGCGGGAAAAATCCGCGGCGATCACGAAAAAATACAAGTGATGTCTGCATCCGGCAGCGCCTCATACACCGGCATGGTCAGTACGCCCGTACCTGCCGGCACCTCCGGCATTCTGCTTTGCAGCTTCAAATCTATTAATAAGCCTCACAAACCCCTTTACCTCAGCAGAGCCATGCTTCCTGTCAATCTGTTGACCTTCTTTTTTGCGCCACAGATGGCAATCCCGAAATAATTCAGTTCCGTTTCCGAAATATCTTTTATTTTTCCGATAAACTCGTCATAAGTCTTGCACCCCTGCGCCAGATCCGAAAAATCAACCACCGTCAGATCCGAAAACTCCGGCTCATACAATTTCTCCCGGATAGCTTTGATCACATCCGCATTACCTTTTAAGATCGGCACCGGAAATTCAATGATCCCCAGATGTCTATTACCCGTCCTGTCATATACATCTGCACCCACAATCTCCCGTCTCTGCTTTCCGAGCGTAATGCCCATGATAGCCGCCGTGTTCGCAACAATGCCGGACGGCAGGTTTTCGTCAATCACCATGACACATTTCTCGTTCTGTAAGTCCATTTTCAATCCTCCTGATTTTCGGAGGATTTCTCCTCCTTATGATAACAGCGGTAAAGATAAGCCCTGCGAAAGCCTGCCCGCTCATATTGTTCCGGCAGTTCTTCCTTTCCCGGAATATCTGCCAGTATCCTTGTAACCCCGTCTGCCGCCCCAAACCGCAGGATATCCTCTATGCCCGCACATAACAGGTTTCCGTCCGGCAGGAATAAAAGCCTCTGCTGTTTTATCCCGATAACCTTATCCGTGCCTGTCATGATATACTCCGTATCCTCCCCGTCTGCCACGTTTTTAAGATACCGGCCGTCCTCTTCAACACAAAAATTTCCGGCTTCCTCTGTCGTGTTCCATTCCCCGACCACACCACAGTTTTTTAGCCCATACCCGTTATCCGTAAGTATGGAACTCAGGTGATAATTGGTATGCTCCGCTATACGGAACACACAGTCCGTCCTGTTCCGGCGGCTGATCTCCTCACACTTCCTTATACTGTCCGGTATATTCCCCTGTGAAAACCTATAATACAGTGGATAGACCCAAAGACAGCCTCCCATTTTCTTCAATATCCATCCCGAGCAAACTAAAGTTTCCCTGTCCTGAAACAGGCTGATGATCTGCTCCTCCGTTCTTATTGCATGCTCATTCACTATCGTCACTCCCCCTCCCGTTATATTCAGAGAGGAAAAGCCCTGCAGCCGCGGAGCTGTCCCCGTCTTTATCCGAGAATATTTCACGGTAAGTCCCCGGTGCAAGTCCTATGAACTGATTGAAATAGTTTGTAAAATGGCTCTGGTCTGAAAACCCTGTCCGAATTGCCGCCTCCGCGGGAGGCACCCCTTCCGATAACAGCTTCTTTGCCTTATTGATGCGGATCGTCTCAAGGTAACGGTACGGCGTGACACCCTTTTCTTTTGTAAAAGCCCGCAGCAGCGTTGACTTGCTAAGTCCTGCATGACGGCAGATCCGGTCTAAATAAATACGCTCTGTAAAATGCTCTGTCATGTATTCACATGCCCTTTTGATCTCCTGCCTGCACTCCGGGATGCAGCTTTCAAAGGGCTGCCCGTAATTCCGGATCAGATGCGAAAGCAGAAACAGCAGTGTTTCCTCCTTTTTAAACTCTCCTGTCCCTTTCATGGCCATCTCGTGCAGTGAACGCAGATGGCAGGCTGCCTCCTCATCATAGACAACATTTTCCGAAAACCCCGGAAGTTCCCGTTTTCCTGTGACTTCCTCCGCCAGATCAAGCATGACCTCCTTTGAAATATTAAATCCCCGGTAGTCAAATGTTCCCTCGTCACTCTGTACACAGGCATGACTGTCGCCCGGATTGAAAAGCACAATGCAGCCTTCCTCTATCGCATATTCCCTGTCCCTGCAGGAAAGAATCCGCTCCCCATCCTCCACAAACCCTATGACATAATGCTCATGGAAATGGCCCGGAAACGGCTGTACGATTCCCTCAAAACGGTATGCTTCCATCCTTAATTCATCATCATATACCACTGTCCTTGTTTCTTTCTTCATGCACACTACCCCGATTTCAATTTTGAAATTTATCAAGAGCCATTTTACCCCTTATCTCTTCCTGCGTCTTGTAAAATATCTTCATTTTTTTATAAATTAAGGGGCGATAGTACTTAGACTGTCACCCCATGCTTTATAACCTGCGTTTAATCCTCCTCTTTCCAACTGTTCTGCCACCAGTCATCTTCCCACGGTGTACCTTGCCATGTATCAGACCATAAATCTTCCCATTCCTCCGGGAAATTTGAGGAATCAAATGCGTCCGAAGTGTAAATTCCCATGACGCCAGAGCCTTTTCTTGTCACATTGATAACATTGTTCCCTGTGCCGTCCGTAAACGTATAGTTCCCGTTGCTTTCTGTGAAATTTTTAGGCGTATATATTTCTCCCCAATCTCCGCTGTTTGTAATGGTTGTGGTGGTATTTTTAAAATCATCTTTGGAAATCAACTGGAAATACCCACTGTTTGCTACTGCGTTTAATGAACCATTAAACCCCTCCGGCAAAGCCAAAAAGACAGATGCCATATTGAAGTTGCCCGCAATGTTGCCAGACCTTATAAAATCATACGTTAAATGGGCGCTATCTGCTGTTAAACTCACCTCCCCATAAGCAATATCCGGGATATATAGTTTTATGGTTTCATCATTTGTATTCGTGTTTGTTTTGCAGGAAATAGATACTTTTCGTCTATCATCCGATCCGTCAATCTTCACATCATAAACATTGCTGTTGTATTCGGCAGAAATTTTATTATCTGTTGCCGGCAGCACATTTACTGCACAACTGCTCACATCTAATGTCAATGAGGGTTTTCCCTCCGTGTCCAACTGTGGATTAGAGAGAGGGACTGCATGAGCATTCGCGGCACCTGAGCCTGTTGTATAGACACCAATAACAACAGCGCTTGTAACAAGAAACAGTGTCAATACGCTTGTCAAAATAACAACGGGTTTATTCTTTTTCTTAAAATTCATAATAGCACCTAACCTTTCTTTTAACTGTTTGGCTCCCTCTGACAAAGTGACGGAAGCTAAAGAACTTTTATAGAGATCGTTTGATTTCAAAAAGGAAATTAGTGTATCTCCATACTCACGTCTTGCGGTATCGTCAAGTACAGATATAACTTTTTCATCACATGACAATTCGCAGGATTTATTCACTTCCTTTTCCAGCAGATATACAAAAGGATTGAACCAATGGACGCACACAACAATCTGTATCAGCCATTTATAAAACATATCCCTCTGCCTGCAGTGGGTCAGCTCATGCATAAAGATATAAGACAGCTCCTTATCTTCCAATTCACGAACAGGTAAAACAATTTTTGGTCGAAAGAATCCAATCATAATAGGGGAAGCAATCAACGAATTATAGGATAATTCAACCTTCGTCTTAATATTTAATTTTTCTTCACAATCAGATAGCAGATTCAAAATCTTTATATCCGATACCTCTGTGTTGCCTGCTTTGATGTATTGGAAAAAGCCTTGATAAACCGTTATCTTGCGGACAAATAAAACCAGCGCCAATGCTGACCAGATAAAAAACAGGCAGACATATTTGTTAAGTGGCTCACGCATGGCAGCGGTGGTTATTTCCCGGTTTGTCTGTATCGGCTCCGCTTTGTTGTTAGCCGTATCTGCGGGAACGGGTACATTGGGGCTTGCAGGGATTTCATTCGTTATTGCTGCTGTGTCAAACTTTTCAAACAGGCTCCCGACAATCGTAGTATCGGGAGTAAAGGGAAGCAGAAACCGCAACGCAGCAACTATCCAGATATAATACTGCCAACGCTTGCTGAATTTGTTTTTATACAGCGGCTTCAATCCCGAAATGAGAAGCAGTAACAGTGCGCCGGAAACAGACAGCGACAATAATATTTTCACAAATTCACTCATTTTCTTTTCTCCAAAATGTTTCAATCTCTTTCAATTCGTCTGCCGAAAGAATATCCTGCCGCAACAAGGTTGATACCAAGTTTTTCACATTCCCGCCGTAGACTTTATCAAGAAAGCTGTGGGTCTGCATGGTCTGGTATTCCGCTTCTGTCACCGTAGCCACATACTCATTCTTCCTGCCGATTTTTTTCACTTTCAAAAACTTTTTTTCTCCTAAACGGGAAAGCAGAGTGAGTACAGTGTTGTTCTTCCATTCGTTTTTGTCTTTTTCCAATTCCTCCATGATGAGGGAGTATAAAGCCGCTCCTCCATTCTTCCAGATGATTTTCATTAGTACCAACTCGGATTCAGAAATTTGCTGTGCCATTTTGTCCTCCTTTTATCTTAACATCTTGTAGGTATGTAAACATCTTAACACTTTGTAGGTGATAATGCAATACCCTAATGAAAATTTAAGAATTTATAAAAAGATAGGTAAAATAGGGGGGATTCCGTAGTCGCCGGCATTGTGGAAAAATCCGTAATACCGGAAGACATCAGCGCCACCATCGTTACAATGCAGCGTGTTTTCAGGTCAATATCCTGATTATCCAGTTTTCCCCAAACAGCACATCGTCATTATAGTGCGCAAATTCCGGTGCGAAGTCGCCTAACTGCATCTTTCCTGCTGTCTGTATAATTTTCTCCATTGTCTTATCCTCCCATCATTTATACTACATTTCCTGCTTTTTGTTTGCCGTTCTGTGCCATAACGCCCGCAAGGGCATGGGGAACATACAGCTCCTCCAGATAACGGGTCTCGGCTTTTGTCAGTTCCAACTCCACCGCTTTTACCGCGCCATCCACATGGGAAATCTTCGTCGCACCCACCACAGGCGCTGTCACCTTCGTCAGAAGCCACGCAAGGGAAACCTCCGTCATGGAAACATCCCTTTTTTCTGCGATTTCTTCTATACGCCGTATAATCTTTCCGTCAGCCTCCGCCGTATCGTCATATTTGAACCGCGCATAAGCATCCTGTTCCAAACGTTTTGAAGTTTCTCCGGGGTGACGGGACAGCCTTCCGCTTGCCAGCGCACTGTATGGTGTCATGGCAATATTTTCCGAATAACAGAAAGGCGCCATTTCCCGTTCTTCCTCACGGGCGATCAGGTTATAATGCCCCTGAATGGATACAAACTCTGCAAACCCCTGTGACCTTGCATAGTAATTCGCCTTGGCAAGCTGCCACGCAAAACAATTGGAAATACCAATATGACGAGCCTTTCCTGCCTTGACGGCATTATTAAGCCCCTCCATAATCTCCTCCATCGGGGTATGGTAATCCCACATATGGCAGATATAGAGATCGACATAATCCATGCCAAGATTTTCAAGACTCTTATTCAGGTAATTTTCAATGTGCCGCTGCCCGCTGACCCCGGAATCAATTTCTTCCTGTGTACGCGGGGTAAACTTTGTGGCAATCACATATTCATCACGCTTTGCAAAATCCCGGAGCGCCTTCCCGACAAACTGCTCACTGGTTCCATTCTGATAGGCAATCGCCGTATCATAAAAATTGATGCCAAGCTCCAGACCATGCTTTATGATCTCCCTTGTCCGGCTTTCATCCACTGTCCAGCTATGCTGTCCGGCAGCCGCATCGCCAAATCCCATACACCCCATACAAATGCGGGACACTTTCAAATCCGATTTTCCTAAATCTGTATACTTCATTATTTTCCTTTCCGCCGTTGTCAGCTACTGTATTTATATAAACCGGTCATCCATTTTCTCACAGGCTTTCTACCCATGCCTTCAGTTCTGCCTGTGTCACCACGCCGTTCAGCATTTTTCCTTCCAGTAAAATCGCGCCAGGGCAGCTCGGCGCAAGTTTTTCATTTGTACTCCCCATCCCGCTTCCGCCGGAAGTGGCAAAGGTTACAATCGTTTTACCTGAAAAATCATAACTTTCCAAAAATGTGTTGATGATTTTCGGCGCGACATACCACCAGATGGGGAAACCGACAAACACCACTTCGTACTGATCCATATCTTCCATTTTCCCGGCAATCACAGGGCGGGATGCGGGATCATTCATTTCCACACTGCTGCGGCTTTTCTTATCCATCCAGTCAAGATCTTCCCTGCTGTAAGGAATCTCAGGCTTAATCTCATACAAGTCTGCGCCTGCCGCCTCTGACAGCTTCCATGCTGCTTTGGCCGTCACGCCGCTTGCTGAAAAATATGCTACTAACATTTTTTTGCTCATTACAATTACCTCCATAATTTTATGATTCATGACAATAGCATTCTTGCGAAGCATGAATTCTATTGTTTGATCACCTGAAAAGTTTTCCACTTTCCGGTTCTTTCCCTCCAGATAAACAGAACAGCCCTGACTACCCAGTCACACACCATGGCAAGGGCAATCCCGATCACACCCATCTGCAGGGTGATCCCCAGCAGATACGACAAAAGCAGACGCACCGCAACCGTAGAAACAACTGACACATACATGGTAAATTTTACATCCCCTGCTGCACGAAGTCCGTTGCTGAGCGCCCCGGAAAAAGGATAGAAGGCAGCATTGAACACATTATGGATCAGCACCAGCCAGACTACCAGCCGTTTTGTTTCCGGCGACAGCGAATAAAAATGCAGAAACCCCGGGGTTAGAATAAAGACCAAAAGGTTCCATACCGCCGAAACGAAAAGCGTCAGCTTTGTAAGTTTCTTAAAGTGATATTCTGCCGCTTCGGTATTTCCGGTTCCCATGCACTGCCCGATCACAGTAATGAACACCGGCCCCATGGCGACACCTGCCAAAGCTGCCAGCGACCAGATACTTTGTGCCACACCGTTTGCGGCAATCTGATAAGTTCCAAACAATGCCACGATACTGCTCAGCGCTACCTTGACAAGCTGGAAGATACCGTTTTCTACCCCGTTTGGTACAGCCACATTCAGAATACTTTTCATCAAACTGCCATGCCAGCTAAAAATCCACTTTCCCCTATACACCACCCTGTTCTTTTCCCGAAAGCAAAGAAAAGTGATGGTCACTGCGGAAAAAACACGGGCAAGGAAGGACGGCCATGCAACACCGGCTACCCCGGCGCGAAAAACAAAAACACCGATCACATTGCCAATAACATTGATCACATTGGACACTACTGAGAGATACATCGTCACATGTGTTTTTCCAAGACTGCGGTAAACAGCCGCCCCCGCATTGTAAACGGCAAGCGCCGGATAGGAATAGGCTGAAATTCTCATGTATATCATACATGCCTCCATGACCGGCTGCTCTACTTTTCCAAACAGCAGGCACAGCATCGCTTCATTCCCAAGCAGGACCGCCGCCCCAAGCAGTACGGAAAAACCAAAAGAGAACATCAAAAGCTGGCTTGCGGACTCTCCCGCAAGGTCTGTATCCTGTCTGCCTATATACTGGCTGATCACAACAGCCCCTCCGGAAGCAAGTGCTGTAAACAGGTAAATAAATATGGTATTGAACTGATTGACCAGGGACACCCCAGATACCGCTGATTCCCCGGCATAACTGATAACCAGAGTATCCGCAAGCCCTACAAACATCACCAGAAGCTGCTCTAAAAACAGGGGCACAATCATTTTTTTCAGTTCCTGATCAGAAAACAAATCATTCCCGCCCATTATATCGTTCCTTTTCTGTTTCTTTAAGTCTGTACGGATAATGCCTTATTTTAGGCATTACAGGCAGCAAAAACCAAAAAGCCCATCATTGCAATATATTCCGCAAATACAGCCTCCGCACTCTGCTCAAAATTAAAAAACACAAACTGCTGCTTAAGGAACATAAAAGAAAAAATATCCTTTCTGCCAAAGAGATACAGCCCGTACATGGCAAGCAAGGCTGCCATCACTCGTAAAATCCATGTAACAGCCTGCGGTTTTTCCCTGCTGCCTGTCAATTTCCGGCACATTCCCAAAATCATGCTCCAAAATCCAATCCAAGACCGTTTACCCATTCCATAACCGTATCCTGCGAATCACTGCCATTCAATCGCTTTCCCGGAAGCCATTCTGCTCCATCTGTGAGCTGCTCCAAATTTGTTGCGGAAGAACCCACGCCACTGCCGCCGGAAGTGCAGAATGGAACAATCGTCTTTCCTGAAAAATCATAGCTCTCCACGAAAGTGCCGACAATCCTCGGTGCCTCACCCCACCAGATCGGATATCCAATGAACACAATATCATACTGTTCCATATCTTCCACTGAACCGATAATAGCAGGACGGGCATCCGGATCATTCATTTCAATTGTGGTACGGCTGTTATTGTCATTGTAATCCAGATCTGCATCCGTATATGGTTCTTTCGGAACAATTTCGTAAATATCCGCATTTAATCCGTTTGCGATATGCTCTGCTATCCCTTGCGTTGTATTGGTGGCGGAAAAATAAGCCACCAGCACCTTTGTTCCCTGTTCTTCCGGATCTTCCGGAATATCCGCATTTCCTGAAGCCTCTGTTTCTTCCGGCTGCTTTCCGGCAGCCTCTGTATTTTCCACGCTGGTGCCGCTTTCTACGGATCCAACATTATCTGCGATGCTTTCCATCGGTTTTTCTTCCGTAGACGGCTGCCCGGTCTGGCTTGCAGAGTTTCCACAAGCTGCCAGGCTCAAAATCATCAACAGAGAAATTAAAACAGTAATCACTTTTTTCATTATAAATACCTCCAATTTTTTATTAGCATAATCTCACTCGTGTGAAAAATCATCCTTCCCGCTGCTTTCCTGTTCAGAAGTTTCCGTGCTTTCTTCACCGCTTCCCTGTGAAATATTTTTCTCACTGCCACAGGCGGCAAAGGAGAAAATCAGCAAAGACACCAACAACACAGATAAAATTTTTCTCATAAAATGCCCCACTCTTTTCTATTTTTGTTCTTTCATTTTGCAGATGATGTAATCAATCTCGTCAAGGGACTGCTGCTTTCCATGTATTTCATCCAGTAATTGATACCGGCATTTCCGCAGCATCCGTATCTGTATCTCCTTATCATCGCACCTGGTTATTTCCTCAATCCTCTCTTTACTGAAGCCGGCTTTGGAAAGCGCATAGATATCTGGTTCCATGAAAAAGCATCCCCTCCTAAAACAAAAATGTAAGTGCGGTTCCGAAGCAGCCTGCCTCATCCCTGCACTTACATTATAATCATATACCTGAAACATATCAAATACTTAGTTTTTATGGCTTACTCATGCTTAAAAAGCATTTTGCGTATTCTATAAATTTTGTCGCCGCCAGACTAAATGGCTGTTCCCGTTTCCATGCCAAAACACATGTTGCCATAAGCTCCGGATACAGCGGCCGGCAGACAATCTTTGATAAGTCCCAAAAAGGAACCGCACCTTCAATGACCAAAGAATATGCCAGCCCCCTGCTTACCATAACTGCACCATTAGTACTCAGATTACTGGTAAACAATATATTCAGATTTTTGTAATAGTCCCCGAACCAGCTTGCCAGTTCACTCTGCACCTGCATTCTTCGCGGAAGAATCAACGGCAGTCCTGCCAGTTCGCCTGCCTTGACATACTTTTTCCCTGCAAGCGGATCATCCGGCGGCATCAAAACTACCCATCTCTCTTTCATATTCAGGCGGATAAACTCATATTTCCCCATCTCAACCGGCTCCAGGAGCAATCCTAGATCAAGCAGTCCCTTATCCATCTGTTCTTTTACCAGATCCGCAGTCGCTGTAAACAGATCAAAAGTAACAAGGGGATATTTTTGATGGAAATTCCGGATCAGATCCGGAAGCATCTGCACAGACGCAACTTCCCCGCATCCAATAGAAATCTTTCCCTCTACCTGTTCTTCCTGCTCTACCAATTCTTTTTCTGTTTTATCAACCAGCTGCAGAATCTCCTCTGCCCGGCGCCGGAGCAGCAGACCTTCATTCGTCAGCCGGATCTTCCGTGTCCCCCTGTCAAACAATCGCACACCAATTTCTTCCTCCATCTGTGCAAGTTGGCGGGAAAGCGTCGGCTGTGTAATATGTAAAACTTCTGCGGCTTTTGTAATGCTTTCTTCCCTTACTACGGTAAGAAAATAGCGAAGAACCCTGATTTCCATATGCAAACTCCTCTCACCTTTATCCATGCTTTACAGATTGTATTATAGCATTTTTATGCCTTTTAAGCAATACAACTATACCCTTTGATTTTGCCTTTAGGGGTTCAAATTTCTGTGGGGAGGGTTCATGCACAAACACTCTCCCGCTTATGCTGCAACACCCGTAAAAACAAAAAGGGCTTCCGGTCACGCCCAATGTACCCAAAGCCCTTTATTTCTGCGGTTTCCCCGATATTCTGTTCATTTCCTTTGTATCAATTAAGCAAGTTTCATTTCGTGGGTGTCCTCAAAGATTAACCACTGGTCTATATCTACATTATGGCTCTTTTTGTCCTTGAAATGCTTGCGTGTCTTGAAGTTTACCGTATGCCCTAAATATTCACGTTTCTGTAATATATGTGCTATGGTGGAACTTCCCCATTTGCAGGGATTTTTAATTTCCCCGTCCTGCCGCAATCCCACGCCCGACTGCGCTTGGTGGCAGGCAATACGGGGTTATGTTCATTGGATAGCTGTGCCGCAATCTGATAAGGACCATAACCCTCTAACGTCATCCGGAATATCCGTCTGACAATGGGAGTTATAAACTGTAAAAGACTTCTTAATCAAAATAAATACAAAATAGCCACAGCTTAGCATTTATGCGATACTGACGGAAAGGAGGGAATTGATTATGAGTCACGATTTAACGGCATTATACGAGATGTTGAGCCATGATGACGAGTTGCAGGGCAAGAGCAACAGCATATCCAACCAAAAGGCAATGTTAGAGGGCTATGCAGAAAAGAATGGGTTTACGGGTATACGCCATTTTACCGATCACGGACTATGCGAAGGACATCAGCAAGAAAATCAAGTCAACATTTAAGGCAAAAGCGGAAAGCACGTTGCGAGCAGTCCGCCATATGGTTATATGAAAGACAGCGGGAATAAAAACAAGTGGGTTTTTCTCACTTCATCAACTGAAAGACCAACAAATTCCGCAATCTTTTCAAGCACCTGAGTGCGGGCGTCCATCACCTTTAAATCCGGCTTCTCCAACACAATCTGCAAACCAGTTCTATCTCGATATTGGCGCTATCGCCTTTTTGATTGTTCTTCACAGAGTCTCCCCTCTCTTTATTTCATTGGAAATTCCTTCTGCAATTCTCTGTGCCAGACTTTCCTGATAATCGTTATCCAACAGCTTTTGACTCTCTGAATAACTTGAGAGAAATCCCATTTCTACCAAAACAGCGGGCATTTGCGTGTTTCGCAAAACATAATAGCCCTCTGTTTTTGCATACCTCGTTTCAATATCCTCACTTAGCGAAACTGCGTTGATGATACTTTCTGCATACCCTTTGCTTTCTACCGCATTTGAATTGTTGTAATAACATTCCAAACCTGCTATCTTGGCGTCCTTTTCATAATAATTGCAATGAAGACTGATAAAAAAATCTGCATTGGAGTCATTTGCAACAGAAATACGATCTGCAAGGTTCATATTTTCATCGGTGCTTCTGGTCAGAATAACTTCTATATTATCATTCTCCAGAATAGCTTTCAGCTTCAATGCAACCGAAAGGTTAATATCCTTTTCTACTGCCTTGCCGCTGACAGTACCTCCGTCACTTCCTCCATGCCCCGCATCCACGACAACGCAAACTCCTGAAGTATTATTCTCTATCGAAGTAACAGAAGCAGTGTCGTTGCCTGCGTTTCTATCTGTGTATATATCCGTGTACTTATTTATCTTTTCATCTTCCTTTGTAAATCTCTCATATATGTAAAGACATCCGCAAACCATAAGTATCATCATTATAATCGGTATCAATATGACGATTATCCTCAGCAGATACGCAATCATAAGCCGCTTAATCTTTCTCTTCCTGAGTTTTTTCCTCTTTTCGTATTGTTTCCTGTTCATTGCCGCATTTGTTCCTCAATCTGGAATAAGTCAACACCCCCGCGGGAATCAATGGCTTTTTGGTAAAGCGATTTCCTCACCGCTTTCTTTTGATAATACATAAATATTGCCTGTATCACAGGTAACAGACATTGCAGGTATATGACTGATCAATTCCTTGTTGTTCCCGTCCTTGCCGCAGGAATACAAATCTCCGCCGTCAGTTCTGGAAACATAATAGATTGACTGTTCATCCATGCAGAAATCATATGCAACTATATTTTCATAAGTGTAAGCTTCATTACCGGAGACATCATATCTTGTTAAAACCCCCTGTTCATTTTTGTAAAAAATACTTTCCCCATCGAATGAAATATTTCCGTTTGGAGGTATATTGAGCTTTACAGTTTTTCCGGTATACCGGTTTACTTTTGTTATACCATCATTGCCAATGAAAAACAGGTTATCGTCATTCAGGAAAAAAGCGTGGTGAAAATCCAGGAACTTCCATTTATCCCCCGTTTCATAGTCAATGCCCAAAAGAGAACGCCCGGAATTTGTAATCTGCTCAAAGATTGTTTTTTCCTCAAAGGTAATCAGATTCAACTCTACAACCGACACTTTCGTTATATCGCTGTTATAGTTTCCCACCCGGTTGACATAGCTTTCCATAACCGATGTGGTGTAATACAGATATGGCGGACACACATAAAACGCACGTATTTCTTCTTCATCAGAAAATACCCCAAACATAGGGGAACGTGCTAAAGGATATATTTCCCCCGTGGAAGTATTTTTGAGAGAATAATCAAAATTCCCTGCATCCTGTATGATTTCATAACCCATACAGTCATAGCCTGCCGATGAATTATAGACAACGCTTCCCGTTTTTCCACGGCCTGAACATCCTGTCACTGCCAATGCCATACCAAACATGACAACGAAAGCCGCCCCGCGTTTCTTTTGCCCTGATTTCATCAGCCATCTGTTAGAATTGCGCCGTAAAATCCAGACAACAGCCAAAGTACACAAAAGCACGGATACAAAGAGCAAGGTCCACAGCGTAACCGTGCCAACCTCCGCAAAAATAATTTTCTCATCACCCGTCAGGGCATCGCTCATAACAATATCCCCTGCAAAAAAGTCTGTTCCAAGCAGAAACGGCAGCGGCAGAGGCAGACGGTAAATGCCGGTTTTTGATAAGCCTATATAGGGAATAATCACGGACACCGCACCAGTCAGCAGGGTGACCGCATACTTTTTTGCCAAAACGGAAATGAACATCAGGAGTATCGTAAGAAACACACCGCCAAACATCCGGAGCAGCCCTATAGATACATACCCCTCCAGCAGCGACATATTCTTGCTGCTGTCTGCAAAGTAACGGATACTCTGAATCGGATAATCCCCATCCGGCAGTCCGTATTTGAACCTGTAAAATCCGTATTCAATAAGCGAAATGCAAAGCGACAGGAAAAGAACAACCGTGGTAATAATGATCAGCTTATACAGAGCGCTTTTTCGCCCCTCCCTTGCAGTCAGAATCAGGGTGTCCATCTGGCAGCTGTACTCAGAACAGAAAACAGGCGTAGCAATCAGCAAAATGCCGAGGAAGAGAATAAAATTAAGCGTACCTTTGCCAAGAAGCCCCATCCATCCGTTTGTCCGGAGAAAACAGCGGTTCCCCGCATTTTCGCAGATATAGAGATACTGCTGATAGATAACCTCAAATCCATTTTGACGCTCCAGAACCTTCTCTATTTCCCGGCTCTCTTTTTTATATTCACTTTCACTGATCTTCCCGTCATAGTAGTTTTCCAAAAGGCTGTTCTGCCTCTCCTTCGCTTTTGCAATCCGCTCCGCCTCCTGCTCCAGATAAAGGGAAGATTCCTCGGTGCAGTATCCGTTTACCTTTTCCAGATACCATTCATATTCATTTTTGTACTGCTCCATCGCTATGTCTGCGGGGTTGTCGGACAAGGCAAGCCAGACCGTGCCAAGGAGCAGGACAAGGGCAATATAGAACAGCCCCCTTTGCCAGAGCATAATCTTTTTTACTTCGTACATAAATCCAGACATTTTATCCTCCTACTTTAAAGTCGCTGCGCGACAGCACTAAAGGGTAAAGTCACTTCGGCGCACATTTAATGAGAGGAACTTTCATTCGAAAGGGCACTCATGAAAGTTCCTCTCGTGCGCCTTCGCGACTTTACCGTCCAGCAGAAAATATAAGAGTTCCTTTTAGAAAGCATCATCATTGCCGTTATGGAAACCACCCCTACGGTTACGGCAAAAATAATCGCTGCCTGGAAACTCTGTACCGGATATCCTGCAAAATCAATAAACTCGGTCTTGCCAAATAGTATGCGGTTAGCAAGCAGCGAATACGGGTTTATGATTTTGAGCCAGATATTACTGAAACAGCTCTGTGACGCACCTGTAATAATGAGAAACAGGGCTGCACCGAAATCAGCGACAAACGGAACAAGGGCACTGTGCCCGAACAAGGAAATCAATAGAAACACCATGCTCATTGTCCATACGCCCACTGCCCTTATCACTGCGGACAAAATCGCATATTGCCATAAATTACAGTTTACCGCAGCCGTGCTGAAATTGCTGACAGCATACAGCGGAAGATTTCCTCCTTCCGCCGTTCCGAAGAAATACACAAAGCCAATATAATCCACAACAGAAAACCATATGGCCACACCGGTTACAAACAAGGAAGCCGCAGCAATTTTAGCAAATGTGGTCTTTTTACCGCCGCCCGGATTTGTCAGCAGCAGCATATCCATCTGTGTTTCCTTTTCGCAGACAAAGGTACTGACAACCCCGTACAGACAAAGAAATAAAACCAATATGCCCGAAAAATCATAGTTCAGATAATAGTTATACATCTCCTCATAGGCAAAGGTTTTTATGCTCCTTCCGGAATAAAGGTTATAGATCACACTGTTTTTACGTGCTTCATAAGTCTGCCCCCGTTCTTTGTACACAACGGCATTTTCCTTTGCCCTCTCTGCCACTTGAAGCGCATAAGTCCGATAATGATAGAAATATTCCATAGGCTCCACATAGTATTTTTCCAGGATATTCCGGTCACTGTATATATTCCCCGTCATCATATCCGGATTATCATTGGCTGTGCTTGCTGTCATATCAGCCGTAGCGTCTGCCAACGGCTGATATATGGACAGAAGATGATTGATTTTTTCAGCAGTGATCTCACCTCTGTAATCCTCATAAAGCTGCCAATACACGCTGTTCCAGCTGCGGCTGTCATTTCCGTCCGCCAGATAGGAATACGAGTGGAATTCGCTGTTTATTTTGAACAGGTTTATTACACTGAACAATATGAGTACAACAAGTATTGACCGCTTGCAGAATAATTTGTAAAATTCATATTTGATTAAGCGTGTCATATTATCTCTCCCTTAACTCATTGCCCGCGGAGGGTCTTGCGACTCCCGCGGCATTCGCCATACAATAGAAAGCATACTTTCTATTGTCATGAATGGACATGCAAGCATGTCCGCCTGGCTCATTGCCCGCGGAAGTAATACAGAAATACATCTTCCAGGTTAGGGGAAACCTTTACTGCGTCTGAAGCAGGCGGCATATCACTTACGATTCTTACTAAAAAGCGTTCCCCCTGCTGTTTCATATTGCTGACATAATATCGGCTTCCAAGTCCGGCAGCGTCTTCCCCGTTTACTGTCACCTCCCACACTTTCCCATAGATATTCTGTTCTAATGTGTCGGTAGTTCCCTGGGTTATTAAGGAGCCTTCCTTTAAGATTATAATCTCCTTTGCAATACACTCCACATCGGAAACGATATGGGTGGCGAGCAAAATTGTCCGCCCCTGTGCGAATTTTGAGATCAGGTTGCGGAAGCGGATACGTTCACTGGGATCAAGCCCTGCTGTCGGCTCATCCAAAATAAGAATTTCAGGATCGCCCAGCATCGCCTGAACAATGCCGACCCTCTGCCGCATACCACCGGAAAGAGCGCCAATCTTTTTATCTTTAGCATCTGAAAGATTGACAATGTCCAGAAGCTCCAAAGCCCGTTTTTTTCCCTGTTCGTCAGGGATTCCTTTCAGTGCACACATATACAGCAGAAAATCCATCACTGTAAAATCCCGGTAGAAGACAGGATATTGCGGCATATATCCGATTTTTGACAGGAAGTCCTTACCCAAAGTTCCTGCATCCTGTCCGTCAATCAAAACCGTTCCGCCATCGCTTCCCAAAATACCCACAAATATATTGATCAGTGTCGTCTTTCCCGCACCGTTAGCGCCCAAAAGCCCATAGACACCCTCCGTAAGTTCCGTGGTAAAATCCTTCAGGGCATATATGCCTTTGGCATACTTGCCAAAGGCGCCCCTGCCTTTATACTGCTTTGAAATATTTTGCAATGATATTTTCACAGGAAATCACCCCGCAAAGCTAAAGGTTGTTATCAAGGTGCTTACCTCGTCAATCCCCCGTCCAAGCACAACGATACAGGTGCCGGATTCATCCAGAATCAAAATCTGTGGAACACGCAGGAAATAGGTACTGTTGCTGTCCTGAACGGTTTCCGTATGGATACTTTTTCCCGATGCCGTATCATAAATATTGATTGTAACACTGCCTTCCTCCAAAATAGCCGTAGCCACATATTTTCCCTGCCCGGAGCAGTAAACACCGTCTTTTCCCTCACTGCGGCTTGAGAACGACATCGTATTTTCTGTATTGGATGTGGTATCAAGCATCAGCAGGGTTCCATTATTTTTGTCAAAGCTCTGGGGCATAATAAGCAGGTTTCCGCCCTTCTGCACTTCTTCCGTATCTACCTTGTAATCCCCCTTTCCGGTAATCGTGAAATTTGCGCCGTCTGTGGATACTGTACCATAAACACTGACCCCGTCTCCGCCAACGGAGGTATCTGTAGCCATGCCTACATATACTAAAGTGTTGTTCGCCGTAAAGGCAAGGCTGTCCATGGTTACAATCTGCATATTACCTGCCGTGCCTTCTTCGGAATAGTTCAGAATGGTACGAACCTTCCGGGAAGACACATCATAAAGGTAAAGCCCCTGAAGTCCGCCGAAAGCAACCTGTTTTCCGTCCTGTGAAACAGCGATCCCTGTGATCTGCAAGATAAAATCGTCACTTAATAATCCGTTAAAGGAAATGGTATCCTGAACAGCAAAGTCCTTATTCAGTATGTATCCATTGATACCGCCGCTTTCTGATGCAGCAAATGAACCGTTGCTGCCTCCGCCGCCAGCCTTTCCCTGGCCCACAACAAAGTAGCCGTCTGTAAAGGTCTGCACGCATAAGTCTTCCATGGAAATATCCGCACTAGCAATTGTTTCGCCTTTCCCCGTATCGTAAAGATAAAGTTGATCCGCCGCAACGATAATCCGGCTTCCACCGGCATAATAGCAGCCGCTGACCTTTCCTGAAAAAGCGGAATCCTTAACCGTGCTGACCGCCATAATATTTTTATCCGTACCCTTATCCTGCAGATCAATCACGTTCATTTCGCTGCTTTCATTTCCGGTATTTTCCGACAAATCATCTTCTACGGATTGCGGCTCAATGTTTATGGTTTCATTTTCAGAACTGTTCCCATTCTCCTGTCTGCTTCCGCAGGCCGACAGATTAAGAACCAAAGCAAACATAAGTATCATACACATCCATTTTGTTTTCATTTTTAGTCCTCCTTATATAATAAAATTGAACCCGTTTTACTTGTAACTGAATTTCCGTCCGCTGCGACGGCTGTCGCATAAAAAGTATTGAAACCATCCAGCTTAGCGGTATCTATGGTTGCTTCAATGATCCACACATTTCCTTTACTTAATGTGACATCATAGGAAACCACTCCATCAAAAGATACGGGCTTATGGTTTAAGAAAAATGATATGCCATATCTTGCGCCTGCCGTTCCGCAAAGGGTGTAGCGCACGGTAAGCGTATCTTTCCCGGTAAGGTTGATATTGTCATACACCACCTCGCCGTCATAGACAAGCGTCCAATAGACACTGTTATCCAGAGTATCCATCGTAACGCCATTCCATCCTGCTCTCACAAGCTCATTCTCAATAAAAGAAGAAGTGACTTTTTCCTCTGAAATGCTGACGTCACGAAAAGCAGTTATACTTTCTCCATTAATGCTGTCATTTTCCGGAGCATCCTCATTAAAATGCAGTTTCAACACTCTTTCAAAACTCTGATGATACCAGCCATAGCTTGAGGTTTCTTTCATATCAGGCTGAAAATCTGGCCTGGTGACGCTCACGACCGTCATATTCAGAGTATCACCCTTTTTCCCTGTATCCGGTGTGAACACAAAGGAAAATTTCTCTTCGTGCTTTTCTGATGTCCGGAAGCAGTGGAGATACTCATATTCCGCCCCCGTGTCGTTCACCTTGTAGGCTTGTGGCTTTCCGTCCAAAAAAAGCAGGAAGCCAATGCTGTCCAATTTCCCCTCTGATGAAAACTGATAGTCCAGAACAAATTCTCCGCCATTATACTCATAAGGCAAAACACTCTGGTCATCCGCTCTGGCGGGGTTCGCTTCCCCATGGCTGAGAAACCCTAAATCTCCGTCCTCCTGCCCCCCGGCGAATGGGTCTTCTTCTACATTTTGCGGCGGGGCATTCCCGTCCGCAATGTTATAATTTCCGCAGGCCGCCACAGCAAAGGGCAAAACAAAAATCATAGCTAATGATAAGAATCGCTTTCGCATCGTCTATCCTCCTACTTGTTTTTGACTCGACTTTCATTATAAAAACCAAAAGTCAAAATGCGGTCAAGGAATAGAAAAAAGTTTACGGAGAAACAGCTTGGTTCTTTACATAAAGAGAGCCAACAAACTGTAATTTCTCACAAGTCTGTTGGCTCTGAGCGCAGTTATTCTGCCAGGTAAACCGGAAGTCGTATTGTCACAAACGACAAAGCATAATGTACTCTTCCCCGTTTTCGTCCACAATTCCAAATCCCCGATAATCTTTATATAAAGAAATAGCAAAGGACAAAGTGCCGTTGTCTATATGTCCATAATCATCCATAATGCGCACCCGGACAGCACCAACAACCTTTTTATCAACTTCCGCATCCAAACCTATATCGTCTTTTTTCTCACCAAAGTCGGTTATATACCTGCAATTCCGGCTGATTGATAATTGATTCGGGCGGTGCGGGCATTCCCTCCGGCACAAAGATAGCTTCATACAAAAAATCTTGAAGCAGACTGACTTCTCCCTTTAATATTTTCTAATTTTGTAGTTTATAACTGCCTCCTGCGAATAACAGTTTTCCAGTATGCTAAACTGGAACTTATCTATTTTCCATAATCAATTCTTTGCACTTCCATTCTTCACCCAGAACACAATATGTTTCTGCCGTATCAAGAACAATATCTCTAAAACCGGCTGCTTTATAACAATAATAAGCCGGAAGATTATTCTCAAAAACGCCCAATGATGCCTTTTTTGCTCCATATATTTCAAATACAAATTTTAACCCCAGCCGGAGCATAGCTTTTCCATAGCCTTTTCCTCTCTTATGAGGATTTATAATAACAAATCCAAAACGTAGTTCATCCAATGATTCATCAGGATTTCTTAGTGTAAAAAAGCCAACGATTCCTGTTTCATCAAATGCAGTAAACGGCATTAGCGATTCAACAAAACGAAATTCCTTTTGTGTTATCGGATAGTTACCGAGTATGCCTGCTGTCCATTGATAAAATGCTTTTTCATTTTGACACCACGATAATATTGTATCTACATCCGAAGCTTTATATGGTCTTATTCTAATCATACATTTTTCCTCGTAAATTTGATTTTTTCAACTAAATACTCTGACCTTTTGAGGTTTAATACTCTTTATTATAGCACTTCAGGCTTTGATTTTACAATTTTTAATGCATTTGTCGCTGTACCGGTACACAAATCTAAAACATAAAATTCTTTTTCCCCGGGAAGATAATCGCGGCTCTCAAAATCAATATTGATTTTATCCAGTACCATTTTGAAGTAAAACGGAAATTCTTCCTGATACTGAACCAATCCGCGTGCTTTTCCCAATGGTGGGCGTTTGCCTTAAAACCTTATGAAATAAATAGAGCCGATAAACTGTGATTTTATATATCACATGTTCATCGACTTTATATTTTCTCTTTTGTAAAGATACTGATAAAGCATCAACGCTTATCTATAATTTTATCAATCAAGCCGAAATCCATTGCTTCTATTGCCGTCATATAATTATCACGTTCCGTTGCAGCAGCAACCTCATCAATACTTTTGCCTGTGTTTTCTGATAAAATGGTATTTAATCGCTTTTTGCTTTTTTGTATGTGGTCAGATGTAATTTTTATATCGGTTGCCTGTCCTTGAATCCCATTTCCATGAATAGCCGGCTGATGTATCATAATTTCTGCATTAGGCAGAGCAAGACGTTTTCCTTTTGTACCTCCTGCCAATAAAAAGGCTCCAAAACTTGCAGCAAGACCTATACATATTGTCGAAACATCGCATTTGACATATTGCATTGTGTCATAAATAGCAAACCCCGCCGAAACAGAACCGCCCGGACTATTTATATATAACTGAATGTCTTTTCCCGGGTCTTGTGATTCTAAAAACAGCATTTGTGCAATAATCAAACTTGCTGAAACATCACTTACTTCTTCTCCTAAAAAAACAATTCTATCGGACAATAGTCTTGAAAAAATATCATAACTTCGTTCTCCCCGACTTGTCTGTTCAATAACATACGGAATTGTACTCATGCTGCCATTTTACCCCCTGCTAAATAATATATAAATGAGCATCCATCAACCGGACTCATCATGCATATCTTCGATTGCTTAGGATAGAACACACCGTTTTTTCGATAAATATTAGGCGTACATTCATATAACCGTTTAAAAGCTAATGTGAAAGCCTGCTGTGAATCATAATGCGCTTCATAAGCAATTTCAACAATGGGCTGCTCTGTTTCTACAAGCTTTTGAGCAGCCAAAGTCAACCTACGGCCCTGTATGTATTTATAAACCGTACATTTTGTTTCTTCAGTAAAAATTCTGGCTATATAGAATTTTGAATAATTTAATACATTTGCTATTTTATCAAGCGACAAATCCTCGTTAATGTGCGTTTCTATATAGTCTACTATTTTTTCTACAACTGTATTATTGTTCATATATGACACTCCTTTCCCTATTTAATATAACAAAACTTTTTAAAATTATCTTAATAGAAATTGCCCTGATTAGAAACCGGAAAAGCGACAGAATATAATCCTGCCGCCCAGTTCCTCAAAAATTGCCTTTGTCTGTATCACTAACCAAATCAAATTATAATAGAGGTGGATATTTTTTTGAAAAAATCCGTCCGCTGTAACATTTCGCGGACATTTGCCTGTTATACTATCTGCAAAAAGCAAAGGAAGTGAGGATATGAAACAGATTTTAATTGTCGAGGACGACAGTTTTTTGAATAAGATGTTGGCCTATAACCTGACCGCAGACGGGTACGGCTTGACTTCTGCCCTAAATGCCAGGACCGCAGCCGATGTCCTGCGCCAGCGGGAATTTGATTTAGTGCTGCTGGACATCAACCTGCCGGATGGGAACGGTTTTGAACTGTGCAAGCTGATAAAGCCCCAGCACCCGGACACCATTGTAATCTTCCTGACCGCCAACGATCAGGAAAGCGACCAGATACGGGGCTATGAGGTGGGCGCGGTGGACTACATCACAAAGCCCTTTGTGATCGGGGCCTTGCAGCGGAAAATCAAAGCCATGTTCGCCATGCTGGAACACCACAAACCGGCCAGGGACATTTACGACGACGGGCGGCTGTTTCTGGACTTCTCGGAGCAGGCGGCTTCCCTAAACGGCAAGCCCCTGACCTTATCCCCGATGGAGTACAAAATGCTGAACCTGTTCCGTAAAAATCCCCGGCAAGTGCTGACCCGTGGGCAGCTTCTGGAAAAGCTGTGGGATATAGACGAGAAGTTTGTGGATGAACACACCCTGACAACCTCCATCAGCCGGATTCGCAGCAAGATCGAATCCGACTGCGGCGCGCCCTACATCAAGACCGTTTACGGCATGGGCTATCAGTGGACGGGAGGCGAGGCGAAATGAAGTTTCAAAACCTATCTGTAAAGCGGCTGTTTGGCCGGATAGCAATGGGACTTGTCCTCTCTATGTCCGGGATTACCATAGCCCTGTTTTTTGTGACAAAACAAACGGCGGCGCTGCTGACCGGCGGGGCGCTGCTGCTGTGCGCCCTTGTGGGGATTTTTGTACTGACGCAGGTGTTTGGAAAGCGGCTGTCGCAGTTTACCGCTGACCTGTGCCAGACCTTAGACCACATGATCGCCGGGAATGAAGCGCCAAAACGTCCAGAGGACAGCGAAACCCAGCTTGCCAGAATCGGACACCGGCTGGCAAGGCTTTATCAGATCATGCAGGAGAACCGCCGTCTTGTGGACGAGGAACGGCAGGAGTTACAGGCCCTTGTATCGGATATTTCCCATCAGGTGAAAACTCCGGTAAGCAATCTGAAAATGGCGGCGGACACCCTGCTGGAAAAGCCCATGACCGAGGCGGAGCGCACTGACTTTATCTTGGGAATCCGCAGCCAGACGGATAAGCTGGACTTTCTCTTTCAGGCCCTTGTGAAAACCTCCCGGCTGGAAACGGGCGTGATCCAGTTGGATAAGAAACCGGGTCGCCTTTTTGATACCGTAGCGCAGGCTATGAGTGGGATTGTGTATGCAGCGGAGAAAAAAGAAATCGCCGTGTCTGTGGACTGCCCGGAGGATTTGGCCGTTTCCCATGACAGCAAATGGACATCCGAAGCCCTTTTTAACCTGTTGGACAATGCGGTGAAGTACACCCCGGCAGGCGGGAAAATCGCTGTGTCAGTGGTGCTGTGGGAAATGTATGTGGAGATCAAAGTGGCCGACACCGGCAAGGGCATTTCCGAAAGCAATCAGGCCGCCATCTTCCGGCGCTTCTATCGTGAGGAAGAAGTACACGAACAACAGGGCGTGGGCATTGGCCTGTATCTGGCCCGCGAGATCATAACGCGGCAGGGCGGCTATATCAGACTGGTTTCGGAGCCGGGCAGGGGTTCGGAATTTTCCATTATGCTGCCGACAAAATAGAACGCGGCGGACGGCTATTTCCGGCTGCCCGCCGTAAATTTTTTTGAAATGTCCGGGTGTTGTAACATTTCACCGTGATTTTCGATGAAATTTTTTGGCCGCTGTAACATTTCGCGGACATTTGGGTTTTACAATACCCTTATCAACAGGCAGAAAGCCTTGAAAGGAGTTTTGAATATGAGCATTTTACAGACGATTGACCTGAAAAAGCATTACGGTGCAGAGCCGAACATTACCCGCGCCCTTGACGGCGTGAACTTCTCCGTAGACGAGGGCGAATTTGTGGCCGTTGTGGGAACCTCCGGCAGCGGCAAGTCTACCCTGCTTCACATGATGGGCGGGCTGGACACTCCCACCAGCGGAACCGTGATTGTCCGGGGCGAAGAACTGGCAAAGAAGAACGACGAACAGCTCACCATCTTCCGCCGCCGCAACATCGGTTTTATCTTCCAGAACTATAACCTTGTTCCCATCCTGAATGTGTATGAGAACATCGTCCTGCCGGTGGAGCTGGACGGGGACACGGTGGATCAAACGTTTTTGGACGAGATCGTTCACCTGCTGGGGCTGGAAGATAAATTGAAAAATATGCCGAACAATCTTTCCGGCGGCCAGCAGCAGCGTGTGGCGATTGCCCGCGCCCTGATTACCAAACCGGCTATCGTGCTGGCCGACGAGCCGACCGGCAACCTTGACAGCAAGACCAGCGCCGAGGTGCTGGGGCTTATCAAACGCACCAGCGCGGAGTTCCGGCAAACTGTCGTGATGATTACCCACAACAATGACATTGCCCGCCTTGCAGATCGGATTGTCCGCATTGAGGATGGCAGGATTGTGGAATAAGGAGGTGGCAGGCTATGACATGGCCTTTTGAAAATGATACCAGCGCCATTACAAAGAAACTGGCAAAGAAAAGTTTACAAAGCGAGAAGCGCCGGAATCTGATGGTGGTGATCGCCGTTGCGCTGGCGGCGTTTCTGATCTGCTTTACGGGAATTGTGTCTAATTCTCTGGCACAAATGCAGCGCAATCAGGTTGTCGATACTTATGAGGCGGTCTGGCTGGGCGTGGAGGAAAACGACATTGAAAACCTGAAAGGAGTGCCGGCGTTTGAGCGTGTAGGCGGCTACTATGTGCTCGGTGAGGAGCTTTCGGAACAGGGCTATCATGCGTCCTATGTGTATTGTGATGCGCAAATGATGGAGATTACCAAGGCACAGATGGAGTTATTAGAGGGCCGGGTTCCCGAAAAAGCAAATGAAGTTGTCGTTAGCGAATACTTTCTTTCCACCTATGGAAACAATGCCAGGATCGGGGACATTGTGACCTTAGATACAGAAAGCTTTCATGGTGATTATATTGTTAGCGGCATTATGGACAGCATAAATGAAAAAGAAGCGAATGCCTGTGCCATCATTCTTTCCAAAGCTGCCCTGACAGAATGGAATGGGTTTGACCCGGCTGGGTATCGTGCCTATGTCCATTTCAAAAACAGCGAGCAGTTGAGCGAAGAACTGATGACCTCTTATTGCAGGGAGATTGCGGAGGAATATCAGCTTCCTATGCCTAAAATGAACGGCAAGTATTTTGTCTATGCTTCTAAATCCTTTGATTTTGCACTGATGGCTGGCGTGACTGCCATTGCCCTGATCGGCGGCTACATTGTGATCCAGAGTATCTTCCGTATCTCCATCAATGACAAAATCCAGAGCTACGGACAGCTTCGGACAATTGGCGCGACGCCAAAACAAATCAAGCGGATTGTAAAGCGGGAGGGACGCAAACTCGGCAGTATCGGAATTTTGATTGGCACAGTGCTGGGCGTATGCGGCGGTTTTCTCCTGTTTTCCAAGGGATTTAACACTGTTTCCTATGTGGCAACGGTTATTTTGACGCTCATAAGCAGTTGGATTATGGTATCTGTTTCCATCCATAGGCCGGTAAAAATTGCGGCAGGGATTTCCCCGATTGAAGCCGTCCGTTTCACCTCGGTACAAAAGAACATCCGCAGCCGGAAAAAGAACATCAAGCTCAATCCTGTTTCAATGGGAATTGCGAATTTTAAGCGTGACCCAAAAAAGACAATCAGTATTATTGCGTCATTAAGCTTAGGCGGAATTATCCTGCTTGTGGTATCCTCCATTGTTTTGCTGCGTTCCCCAGAGGCGCTTGCAAGACAATATTTCCCGGATGGTGACTATAAAATTTATTTGGATTCTAAGTTGACGGAACAAGAAGTTATGGCAGCAGGAAATCCACTAAATGAAGAACTAAAGCGGGAAATTTTGTCCATTGATGGTGTAACCGATGTGATTGCAAAAAGGCAAAGCCTTCATGTAAATTATCGTGCCAACGGAATTGAGGGTGCTGGTATGTGTGATATACTGACTGAACAAAACTATTCTGCGGTTGAAGCTGCATTAATAGATGGAACTATGCCACCGGATGCGCGCAGCATCATAATTGATTCGTATACAAGTAACAATAATAATATAGGAGCAGGCGCAACAGTTGAACTTATCTCCGGAAAATCAAC
The DNA here is from genome assembly GCA_910573755.1 of Lachnospiraceae bacterium. Classification (GTDB taxonomy): domain Bacteria; phylum Bacillota; class Clostridia; order Lachnospirales; family Lachnospiraceae; genus 1XD8-76. The sequence continues at coordinate 161,977 of CAJTBO010000004.1, forward strand.
CCTTCCTGTTACGATATCCGGAGTGTTTGACAGCAAGAGCATACCAACCAATGGACATGGAGCACTCCACCTTGATGGTCCGCTTGAATATGCACCGGAAGCATTATTCCATGAATTGCATCCGGAAATAACCTCGTTTGATTATTCATGGAGCATTGTAAGCGATCCGAAAAAAGCGGACCATGTAGAGTCTGAATTGAAAAATATTGTAGCCAGCCATAGTAATATTGCCTTAGACGAAATCAATACAGCGATTGAATATGAAAAAATGTCAAATTCTCTTGCGTTTGGCAGTATGGAGGTACTTTCATGGATGGTGTTCCTCTTTGGCGTTATCAACCTTATCAATACGACACTCTCTAACCAGATAGCCCGAAAGCGGGAAAACAGTATTCTGCGCTCCATTGGCCTGACACAAAAACAGCTGTGTAAAATGAACATCTGCGAGGGATTGTGCTATGCGCTCTTTGCAACATTGGCGACGCTGATCGTTGGGCTTCCCGCTTCCATCTTTGCTTGCAGAAAAATGAGCATAGATACTTTTGCCGGAAAGGTAGTGCCTTACAAATTCCCTGTTTTGGAAATGGGTCTGTTCATTCTGGTATTGTTCGGAATGGAGCTGATCTTGTCTGTCTGGACAATCCGCAGACAGAAAAAACAATCCCTGATTGAACAAATGCGGGCTATGGAATAAGCGTATAAAATTTGGAGGACTTATCTATGGATAACGATAAAAGAAAATTAACAGAAAAAGAATTGAAACGTAAAAATGACTTTGAAAAAATAAGCTCTGAAATGCAACAAAAAGGATATAAAATAAAAAATGTGGTTATCAATACACAAAAAGCAAAGTATTTAGCTCTTTTAGTCATGTTACCGTTTATGGCTTTAACATTTTGGCTCTACAATAATGTAAATAGTTTTAATTTAGATGGTATTTCCTGGGGATATGCTGTGGCGTTGCCTTTGCTTATTTTATGCCTGATTATCGTGCATGAGCTGATACATGGAATTACCTGGGGGATTTTTGCAAAAAATCATTTTCATGCGATTGATTTCGGAATCGTTTGGAGTACTTTATCTCCATATTGCACTTGCTTCGAACCGTTGAAAAAGTGGCAATATCTGTTAGGAACTGCTATGCCTACATTGGTTTTAGGAGGTGGAGGTGCAGTGGCTGCGCCACTGATTTTTGCTATCCCTTGACAAAATATTTTGAAATGTCCGAGCTTTGTAACAATTCAGCCTGTTTTTCTGTCGAAATCAAAGGCACCTCGGACATTTGTGTAACATTTGTAGTTTATGCTTGTAGTAAATCAATGTTGGGGGTGAGGACATATGAAAAAAATACTGCTGATCGATGACAGCGACACCTATATATGATGCCTGCAAAAATATTTACAACGGCAAGGCTACCCGGTAGAAACGGCTTCCACACTGAAAGAAGCTCGGGCAGCCATCCAAGAGGAAATGCCTCTGGTAATCTGCTGTGATCTCGACCTGCCGGACGGTTCCGGCATGGACTTTCTGGACGAGGTGCGGGCCACAGACAAGGAGCTGCCTTTTATTCTGGTGTCCTGCCATGATAAAGAGGACTACGAACAGGAGGCCAAGCAACGGGGCGCGACGCTGTGTATGGACAAAATGAAAGGGATGCTGCTACAGGATATGCTGGTGGAATACGCCTACCGGCAGCTATCCGGTGAAAAGGCCCCGACTTTTCATACGCTGCTCTTTGTCCATCCTCTGGTTGCCGCCCGCGAAACACAGCGCCGGAAAAACGGAACTGTCAAGCACTATACTTCTTATTTTTGCTCCCGGTTTGCCACTACCGGACACAGCATCTGCTCCTGGCACCGGATTTTTGAGATCAGCCTGAAAAACCTGGTGCTGAGTGAAATCCGGGCGCATGGCAAAGCGGTTGCAGCCGATGAAGCCGCTGTACTGGATAAGCTGAAACAGCACATCCAATCCGCAAGCGCCGCGCAACAAGAGGACTGCCGACAGGAAATCAGCCGTTTGCGGCGGCGTTTGGAGGAGTTGGAACAGATCACCGCAAAACTTTATGAAGATAAGGTAAGCGGGGCAATCAGCGGCGATTCCTTCTCGGTTCTGATTCAAAAGAACGAGCAGGAACGCATCCAGAAATCGGAACGCCTGGACAGCCTGTTAGCCGGGGAACGGAAAGCCCAGCAGGACATCGCCAATATCCACCAGTGGGCCGGAACCATACGGCAGTATCTGGACTTGCAGGAACTGAACCGGGAAATCATTGAGGAACTGATTGACCGCATTGAAGTTGAAGAACGAACCGTCATAGACGGTCAAAGACACCAGGACATTAAAATTTACTACCGCTTTGTTGGGCTGGTGTGATCGGGCAAAAAAAGCGCCTGACCGCATCAGCAGCCAGACGGAAACATTCTGTAACAGCAGCGATATTTGATTGTTGCACACTGATTTGTCGAATTGGAGAGAAATTAGCAGTTTACCCCTCCCAAATGCCTCGTGTTCTTTTTCACGTTTTGAAAGGGAAAATCCTGCTATTCACAGGACTTTCGGAAGCAGATCTGCTTTGTCATATCGCTTCCCCTGATTAGAATGGGCGTCCAGCAGTCATTATTCGATATTCAATTCCATACTTCCTGTAAAATCTTCACATTCAATACCAATATAGTTATTGCCACTTGACAATGTAATTGTTTCCTTATAAGTTCCGTCCGTTTCAATCAAGCTAACTGGGTTTTCGCTTCCTGAAATCCAAAATACTTTGGCAGTACCACTGTCAACTTTTAGGACGCACTCTACAGTTAATTCATTTCCCCGCTCTCTTTCAACATCAACACCGCCAAACAGATATTCCGTTTTTGAAAAGTCCTCATATTCGGCTGAATAAGTTCCAACGTAATTATCAATCCCTGTAGTACGTTCCCCCTGCAAAGAAGATTCAGAAGTTAAAACAGTGTTTCCGCCAATTTCATTTAGCGCATCCATGATGTCTAAAGCAGTATTTTTTGGAGTGTCGCCTACGGTATCAGAAGCCACATCAAGTATCTTTTCCGTCCCGTCTGATAGTGCCTGATAAATGCTGTTGCAGCCGGAAAGCGATAAAGCACCCATACATATTAAAATGATACAAAGTATTCTTTTTCCTGTCATTGAATATCTCCTTTGCCTTTTATTTTTTGCGTTTTGCTCCTGTCATATGCCAGAAGCAGCATAACCGCAGTTATAACAAGCATAATCAGAAGTACAACAACGCACCGGAAAATATTATATGTGCCGGTTTCCATGCCATTTTGATAATTGATGAAACCAAGTCCTATCGTAACCGGGTAAAGACAGGACAAACCATGACCGGAAGCAAAAGTCCCTATAAAACCATAAAAAAATGCAAAAGCTACGCCCGTCATAAATGCTCCTGCCTTTTGCCCTGTAAATACAATAATAGGAAGCACCGATATAAATACAAAGCAATTCATTCCAACCATTTGGACAAGCGATCTCATTATGCTGCCAAGAGCAATTCCCTCATATCTGCAAAAAAGCGAAATGAGAGCAGTAAATAAAAGTTCCACTATCGCCAGAAAGACAGAAATCATTCCGCAGACAAATACTTTACCCAAAAGCAGGCTTCGGAAAGATACCGGGATTGCCATTATATTTTTAAGCGTATCGTCTGTTCTTTCACGTTCAATCATATAACCCGCAATCAGTACGATTGTCGCCGGAAAGATCAGCGAAAAGCTGTTCCATATTACATCATCTGAAAAACTGGAAAATGTCGGCGTTCCCGGCGTACCAATCTCCATAAAACAGGTTAGTAAAACAACAGACAGCATAGTTGCAATTCCAATCCAGATAACAGAGTAACGTTTTAATTTCCAGAGTTCTGTTTTTATGAGCCTTGCCATTTCTTACACCTGCCCTTCCTGCTTTTTGTAGATTTTGATAATCGCAAAATAAGAGATACCTCCAAGGATAAAAACGGTAAATACTACAATTTCTAATTTCAGAAAGTAAGGATGCCAGTTTTCAAAAGCAGTTGTTCCCTGCCCAATCATTCTTGAAGCCTGCCAACGATAAATAACAGGCGTAGGTAAAAGACTGGTAAGCACTTTCAACACTTGATTTTCTGATGTGAATTGCCCTGTAAAAGCAAGGGAAAATCCAAACATTGTATAGAAGAATGTCAAAATAACTGCAAATATATAAGAGCGGTTAAATTTTACAATCGCAATTATAATCGGAAGTGTACCCGTGGCATATAGAATAGCTGTAATAACGGCAATTACAAGTTTATTCCAAATATTGCCCAAATCAGTTCCGGCTATTATCCCACCGATGATTGCAGAGAACAATGTCACACAAGTGAATAAAAGGCTGATAAAGTATAATACTATGATTTTTGCAGTCGCAATTTTCCATGCCGAAACAGGAATAGCCATCAAATTTTTCAAAGTTGCATTATCTCTTTCCATGTAAAAAAGCATAGCCGATATAATGCCAAGTATGCAGGGAAGCATGACAGGGACACCTATACAAAAGAGCATATCATATAAGCCGTCAAAAGCGTTCAAATCGCCCACATTCCCTTTTAGCACAAGTGCAGTAAACGGGATAGGAAAAAGCAACGCAGAAAATATTACGAAAAGGACAAACTTTTTCCGTTTCAATTTCCAAAACTCACACTTTACAAGATCAAGCAATCCCTTCACCCCCTGTTACACGCTTGAAATAATCTTCAAGGCTTTCTTCGCAGACATAGGCTTCTGACACGGTAAGCCCGTTTTCGACAAAGGCTGTTACAATTCCACCGACAGGAATGTCTAAATTATGTAGACGCATCTTATAATCGTCCTGTATGGTAAACTGCGTTTCATGGAAATTGCGTTCTAAAATCCTTGCCGCCTGTGTTGTACTGGAAACGGTAAAACGGATATGTCTGCTGCTTTTTGCTTCCAGTTCTGCAAGGCTTTCTTCCTCCAATAATGCGCCGTGGTCGATAATTCCTATATCATCAGCCAAAAGTGCAATTTCGGAAAGAATATGGCTGGAAATCAATATTGTTTTCCCTCTTTCCGTACAGAGGTCACGGATAAAAGAGCGCACTTCCGCAATTCCAATCGGATCAAGACCGTTAATCGGTTCGTCCAAAATCAAAAGCTCCGGGTCGTGCATAATGGCAAGGGCAATCGCCAATCGCTGCTTCATGCCAAGGGAATATTGGGAAAACAGCTTTTTGTCTTTATAGGGAAGCCCCACTAAATCAAGCGCATTTTTAATTGCATTATGGCTCGGCACTCCCCGCAGGGTTGCAAAAATGCGCAGGTTTTCTGTGGCGGTCAGATTCGGGTAAAATCCGGGGGATTCGATCAGATAGCCAATCCGGGGCAGGAGCTTTTTCTCATTTGTCCGTAAAGGCTGTCCCCAGATTGTAACTTCCCCGGAAGTGGGCTGTGTCAGCCCAAGCAGCATTTTCATGGTCGTTGTCTTTCCGGCTCCGTTCCTGCCAAGCAGACCGTAGATGCGTCCCTGCTTTACATGGATATTCAAATCCGCAACGCTTTTCTGTGTTCCGTATTGTTTGGTAAGATTTTTTGTTTCAATTACATATTTGCTCATTGCAATCCTCCTTGTTTTGCAAAGCAAAATGCGACTGCCCTTGCAGGAGCAGAGGATTTTACCTCCTTTTCATATTTGCTATTCTATCACGCTAACCTTGCCAAAACCTTGCCAAAACCTTGCTTTTTTCATGTTTTTACAGCTAACAGAAATTTGACAAACTGAAAAATCCCCGTATTACTACAGGGATTTTGGAAGCAATATTGTAAATATAGTTCCCTTATCAGGAGTGCTGTCAGCGGCAATCGTTCCTTTATGGGCTGCCACAAGTTCTTTTACAATAGATAAGCCCAGCCCGTTTCCTTTTGCAGACCGTGACTGGTCGCATTGGTACATTCTTTCAAAAATATGTGGGAGATGACTTGGAGATATTCCTTTTCCATTATCTGCTAATGTAATCCGGGCTTGCTGGTCATTTTCTGAAATACGATATATTACTTTATTTCCTTTGCTATGGTTCAGCACGTTCTGGAGCAGATTGTTAAGGATACGGCTATAGGCATTTACATCTATACGCATAAGGTATTCCATTTCCGGAATATCAAACTCATACTCAAAATTACTGTTTTCTAAAACTGAAATCCAATCCGCTATAATGTTACGGGATACTTCATTCAAATCCAATAACTCAAAGCGAAAAATCTGTTCTCCGGAATCCAGTTTCACCCACTCAAAGAGATTTTCCACAAAATGCTTCAGGTAACAGGCTTTCTCAAATGCGACATGGACGTATTCGTCTTTTTCTTCTCCTGCCACTATCTTACTTTCTATTGCTTCCAAATACCCAACCAGAGAAGCAAGAGGCGTTTTGACATCATGGGAGATACTGGTCATTAACCGTTTATACGCCTGTTCAGACTGTTTTTGTCTGATAAGCTGTGTCTGGCTGTTCATTGCAATCTCATTAATGCCATAGCAGATTTTTCTTGTCATATCATTTTTCTTAGTCAGCATACGACGGTTTAAGTTCCCGGATTTTATATCTTCAAGCGCTTCCTCGATAATAGACAATTGCCCCCGTACACGCCTGAGTTTTGTGAAAAGAAACAGGATTACCAACAAAGCTGTACAAAACATAATCAATAAAAATGGGTTAACACTCATGTCAAGCCTCCCTGTTGAAACGGTAGCCAACGCCACGGACAGTCAAAATGTAAAACGGATGCTCCGGGTCTGGTTCAATTTTTTTCCTCAATTTGCTGATAAATGACATGATATTACTGTCGTCAAAAGCATATTCTTCCGCCCAAACCTGCATATAAATCTGCTTTTTTGTAAATACCTTGCCCTTATTTGATGCCAGAAAAGAAAGCAGGTCAAATTCTTTTCCCGTAAGCTCAATCTGTTCATTCCCTTGAAAGACAAGGCGGTTAAGTCTGTCGATTGTCATCCCCTGAAGCGTCATGCAGTCTGTTCCAGGACTGGAAACAGGATTAAGCAGGGTATAACGCCGGATTAAGGAATTTACCCGTGCCATAAGCTCGTTGATGCTAAACGGCTTTGTCAGGTAATCGTCCGCCCCCATCCGCAAGCCGGACACTTTATCCTCTTCTTCGCTTTTTGCAGTCAGCATAAGGACAGGAACATTACTTGTCTGCCGTATTTGCTGCAATACTTGAAAACCATCCAGATCAGGCATCATAATATCAAGAATAATAAGTAAACAGGTATCCTTGTTTTCCTCCAATATCCGCAGCCCTTCTATGCCGCCGTTAGCGACAACCGCAACAAGGCTCTCCTGCTCTACGCATTTTTTCATAAGCGCACAAAGTTCTTTGTCATCATCAATAACCAAAACCTTATTCATGCTTCCCCGTCCTTCCTGCTTTTGTGCGGGCATCAGCCGGCTTCTCAGCATCTTTTGGTATCAGCCACAAGCGGCTGAATTTTGCCACGCCCGGTATACGGTTTTCCTCACACAGTTTTTGTACCCGTCTTTCTGAAATCCCCCACTTCTTTGCCGCTTCCGGGGCAGAAATATACTCTAACATCTTCATTCACCCTTCCTTTAATCTCTGTCATATAATTATATGCGGTTGGGCGAATCATTTCAAGTATTTAAGACCTGCATCATGGAAATGTGCATAACTGGCTATGGAATCCATTTCTCTATCTATTTCTTTGCTGGAAACATCTTTTTACAAATCTATTCCCGCCATTCTTACAAAAGCGGCTTTTCGCCCGATAAGTTCCGACTGTTTTTCTTTTGTCAGGCTCTCAAACACACCCTTATACCCTTTTTCTAGCAATGGAGTACCTTTTGCTATAAGATACAGCTTCATATCAAGCCATTCCTGCCATAATGCTTCAAACAATGCCTTGCTGTCCGTAAAAGTTGCATCTTCCTCAAAGCCATGCGGCGGCGTATAATATTTGAGCATCACAAAACCATATCTGCCTATATCAAGCACTACAATATCCGCCATTTCGTACAGCTCTGCAAACGCATCAGCCACCTTTTGACATTTTGCACGTTCTTCATCTGTGATATAAATCTTCTTTCAGAAACAGATATGTGCTGATACGAAAGGTATCTGTTCCAATAGAACGGAACTTGCTGAAAAATACGCCTTTTCTTTCCGTATGCCTAATAACTCTTTGGGAAACCTCATTAGTTTATTCTCCAGTTTGTTCCTTTTCTCTATTAAATTCTGGACCTCTTTATCATTTGGTGCTTTTTTCCTGTCGCCGTTTTTCCTGAGTTCTTAAAACTAATCTGCTTTTGGAGTAGTGTCAGTTCCTGTTTTAACTTCTTATAAATTTTTATCGTACGCTTTGAGTCCACTGGATATGGAGTATCAAACATGGTATGACTGTCTTTCTTCCCGAAAACAAAAAAGCAGCGAATTGTTTTATATAATGCAAAAACAAATTCACTGCTTTACTACCTGTGTTATTAAGTTGCTGTAATTATGCTAATACCGGCTCTCTTTTTCTAATGACAGCCTCCACTTCCTCTATGGTCTTTTCAACAATCCTTGCTATTTGTTCTGATGAATAACCATCTCTGTGCATATTCATAATCACGCCAGTTATAGCATTATCTGTTGCATTTTCTCTGATCCCCTGTGAAAGATTACACATAGCGCTCATATCCTTTCTCAATTTTTCATCTACCGGAATACTGTACTCAGTTTTAATAATCCCTAATTTCTCATCAACGGTCAATTCCGCCGAAAGCAACGTACTCAGCAAACGGTGCAGCTCATACTTTTCATCATGCTCCGGAAGTTCATTTGATATACCTATCAGGACAATATTCAGCAGGTCAAGCCCGCCTTTCCACGGATAGGAACCGAGCAGATCGTCTTTCGCAAGATGCACATAAAGGAAGGATTTTCAGTATAATGAAAAGGATGACAAATTCATCTGTCCCGGAGGAAAAACACTTCCGCTGCACCGGCTTAATAGAACAATAAATACTGTAACAAAAGAGTACCGCTGTCCAAAAGCTGAATGTAAAGACTGTCCGTTCCGTAACAGGTGCATAGGCGAAAAAGGTTCTGATAAAAGAATCCAAGTAAATATTTTTGAAGACGTTGTAAAAAAGAATCATGAAAAAGACGGTACGGAAACACACACCAGGGTTTTGCTTCTGCGACAGATATGGAGCGAAGGCAGCTTTGCAGCGCAAAAATCAAGACATAACTTGAAATTCTTATACAGAAGAGGATTAGAGGCGGCTGAACAGCAGTGCCTCTTATCGTCAACGGCATTAAATCTTAAAAGGATGATAAAGGCCATGGCATAGAGAACCATGACCTTTTTCTTTGGAATATTTCTGCTATCTTTGCTAGATTTTTATCATGATATCTTGTGACATTTACGAAATTAGGGGGTTTGTCAACAGCTCGAGTACGGACACGCGGAGCGTATCGACCACCGCAGTTATGAACGACAAGGGATAGACCAGATACCCACCGTCCATTTAGGCGTTGCCGCGTCCGCTATAGAGAAACGCGGCATCCGCACCGAGCGCGGCGACCTTAACCGGGAAATCGAAGTGACAAACCAGAAGTTACGGCAGTTAAAGGCGCGTATCTCCAAACTGCAAGACTGGTTGAAAGAAGAAAGCGAGAACACCGAGCCGCCCACCCTTGCCGACTACATTCAAGGTATTTTGTCACGCAAGGTACAGGCGGGAAAACCAGAATATTCGCAATCGCTGTATAATCTCAAAGACGCGGCAAAAATGCTGAATTTCCTGCAAACCAATAACATCATGGATATGGCGGGGCTTGATGAAAAATTCAAGTCCATGATAGGGGAACAACTGGATATTCAAGGGAAACTGAAACCCGTTGAACGGCGGCTTGCCACTCTGAAAAAGCACTTAGAGCAAGCCGACATTTATTTCAAGTGTAAAGGAAAGAAGCCGCTGACCGAAGCCGAGCAAATCTTATTCACAACAGCGAAAGATTATCTCAAAGGCGTGATGAACGGCAAGACCACAATCCCGACAAAGACATGGAAAGAAGAATACACCAAGCTGACCGCCGAGAGGAAAACGCTTAATCAGCGGTATCTTGCATTGAAAGAGGAAGTGAAAGAAGCGGAGAAAATCAGAAAGAGCGTTTACAGTATCTTGCGGCAGGAACAGCGGGAACAACAGCTCCACAGAAAGCAGGATATGGAGCGGTAACGAAAAGGGCGGCGGAATAGTCAATGCTTGCCACCGTCGCCCTGTTTTGGACTTTTATTAGACCGATAAATTGGAATTTATCTTTCTAACTTAACAAGATATTCGGTGGTATCTTCTTCAAACTTTTTCTGACCTGTCAAATGAAAGCCATGCCTTTGGTAAAAAGAAATTGCTCTAATATTTTTTTCTAATGCCCATAAATTATTTGCATGGAGTTCTTTAATTGCAAATTCAATTAGTTCATTGCCAATTCCCTCACTTTGAAAAGACGTATCTACATATAATTTACAAATTTCTGTTCCGTCCATTTGAATAAAGCCCTTTATCAATCCATTATCAAATACATATATGTTTTTGATAATTTCATCTTTTTTGAAGTAATTATCTACTAACGAAACAACCTGCAACTCCCCAAAAGAAAAACTTTCATCTTTGAATATAGGGAAAAAATTTATCCTATTATTGAAAACATATATTTCAGCTACTCTTGATAAATCATCTATTATTGCTTTTCTGATATACATCTTATATCTCCTTTACAAATACCGATTTATCGGTTTGTAACAGAAAATTATACCATACCCAATTACGAAAAACAATCCCCGTTCTACCGTCCGTTCCGACTATCCAGACCGTCTACACTACTTCGGCGGCGGGCGGTAGGTTTTGCGGTGGCTCTGCCCCCGCGCCCCCGACCTCTCCCAAGGAACAGAATGGAATGTTACGCAATAGGGCTTGAAAAGGCTTGATTTTCAAGACGTTTCAGACACGAAAACCCACCTGGTAAGGGGTTTTTACTACCCACCCGCGAAAACGGCTTCTAAACGTCCACAGGCGCGTTTCACGCCCCTTTTCCTGCCCCGTTTCCCGCCGCACCAACAAGGGCTTGCGTCAATAACTCAAAAAAGCACTTGACAAAACGCTTCATGGTAAGCAGGACCGGATCCGCATCATTGCTGATACGGATTGTGATATCCTTCATGGCAACTTCAATCGTATGTGAATTGTCAAGGTACGAGTTTTGCATCTGTGATGCTGTATGCTGTTCCAGAATGTGCTCCGGCACAATGTCAATGGAGACCACGTCCTGTTTCGGGAGGGGAACCTCAAGATGACCGTAATTCGCCGCTGGGATCTGATCCGCTGCCGTTTTCCGACAGCGGCTGACCCAGTTGTAAAAGGTGCTTACTGCAATGCCGTTTTCACGACACCAGTCAGCATCTGTCATGCCGCTCTGGCGGCATTCATTGATAAGCCTGACGCCGCATATGGCGGATGATAGCCATAGTGCGGCGGTTTGTCTTTATAATCTTCTATTTATGATATATCTCCGAAAGCAAATACATTACTTTGCGAGACCGAATTACCCATGATATCGAAAAAGAGGTGGTTTCATGAAACATATTTATCCCAATTGAAACAGCTTGTGAATTATGACAGGTTGTATTGTAACCATAACCGCAAATGAATATAGTGTGAAAAACAACACTTCGATATAATCATTGACTTTACTCGCCTGAAATTTTCCACGCAACTCTTTTCGAACTAATTTGAACAATGCTTTATAAATGTAATATCCCAGACAACCGTTGGTTATAAGCGCCGCAAACTTTCTATGACAAAAGGGACGCAGGCTATGTTAGAACTTCTCAAAGCCGCTAAAAATGCTGACATTCCTGCAAAATATGTTCTCTTTGACAGCTGGTTTTCTTCTCCAAAATCGCTTCATGCTGTAAAAAATCTTGGTTATGAAGTAATCGGAATGATCAAGAAGACACCAAAGATGTTCTTCTGGCACAATGGAGAAGCCCTTTCACTTATCCATATCTACAAGAGGAACAAGAAACGCAGGGGGCGTTCCAGATATCTCTTATCAGTAGAAGAGGAAGTGATCAGGGGAGAAAAATCCATCCCCGCCAGAGTCGTATATGTCCGCAACCGGAATAAGCGGAAAGAGTACCTGTGCCTTATCTCAACGGATATGTCTTTAAGCGAAGAAGAAATCATCCGCCTTTATGGGAAACGCCGGGATATCGAAGTATTCTTCAAAGCCTGCAAGAGTTATCTCAGGCTCAGCAAAGAATGCCATTCCCTTTCTTTTGATGCAATGAGCGCCCACACAGCGGTTGTCTTTACCAGATATATGATGCTGTCCATCGAAAACAGGAAATCAAAGGACAACCGGTCTCTTGGGGAATTATTTCTATACTTTACTGACGAAATGTCTGACATTACATGGATACAGGCATTTCAGATGCTGCTCCCAATGTTCCGGAAACTTTTAGAGGAACACTGCGATCTCGTTGATGAAAAGATAGATGAACTGGTTGAAGCATTCATCAGCACGTTGCCATCTCTGCTACAATCGCAATTAGTTGCAGCAAAGCGGCATAAAAAGACTGTTCTTTGATAATTGAATCACTGCCAGATATTGAATTTTCAAGGTGCATAGCTAAAATCTATGTGCGAAGTTTGAGTTTATTAGAAAACAAAAACACAAACAGTTTGTAACCCAGTACTCCCAATACCCCTATCTGTGGTGGTGCTTTCTCTGGTTTAGATACTACTAATAAGCAAGGAAATCCAATTGGCTTCCATTCCTCTGTAGGACCCAATGAAGAAAAATCTTCTGCTATCACCCATGAAGCCATCATAAAATATGGACTGATGCAGGAGTTAGTTGGCCGCCTACCAATCCTCATTACTTTGGATGACCTCAAGGAAGATGATCTGGTTCGGATTCTTACTGAACCAGAGGATTCAATTGTAAAGGAATACCAAATGCTTTTTAAAAGAGATGGAATCAATCTGCATTTCGAGGATGACGCACTACATGAGATTGCGTGGTTGGCACTTGCCAACAAAACGGGAGCGAGAGGATTAAGGACGATTTGGGAGGATGTCCTGATGGATATATGTTTAATATTCCAGCTATGGAAAATATTGCGGAATGTATTATAACCAAAGATACGCTTACAACCAAAAATCCTGTATTGCTTAGAACACAGCAGACTTCCGAACAACTGTGTCTGAACAATAGCTAAATACCGAAGTTCCAATTGAATTAGGACTAAAAGCATGATAAAATAAAAAAAGGAGATGATAATCAGATGGGAGCCAACCATACAAATTGGGAAGATCTGGGTATATCAAATGACTTTCTGTTTGGAAAAGTTATGCAAAATCCCAGATTATGCCAGGAATTATTGCAAAGAATTCTTCCAGATTTAAAAATAGATCATATTGAATATCCAGAATTACAGAAAGCAATTAAACCAGATGCTGATGCAAAAAGCATCCGCCTTGATGTCTATGTAAAAGATAATAAAAATATTGTATACAATATCGAAATGCAGGCCAGTGGCACCAAAGAGCTCCCTAAAAGAAGCAGGTACTATCAGAGTTTAATAGATTTGCAGTTGATTGATAAGGGGCAGACATACCGGACATTGAACCGCAGTTTCATTATCTTTATCTGTCTGGAAGATATTTTTGGACATGGACGGCATATTTATACATTTGAAAATCTCTGTAAAGAGGATTCCAGTATTTCCATGGGGGATGAAACCACAAAAATCTTTCTGAACGCAGACAGTAACATGGATGATATCAGCAAAGAACTAAAGGCATTTTTAGATTATGCTGCCGGAAAAACTACAAATGATACTTTTGTTCAGGAACTTGATGAAGCTGTAAAAGAGGCAAAACAGAATCGGGAATGGAGGCATGAGTATATGACGCTACTGATGAGAGACCAAATCAATGTTGAAAAAGGTGAAGACAAACTTTCCCAATTGATTGCACGATTAATGGAAGATAAGCGGTCACAGGATGTAATCAGAGTCACACAAGATAAACTCTATAGAAATAAATTATACGAGGAATATCTTATCGACCAATAATAAGAATCTTATATTTTCCAAACCCCAAAATCGAAAATTTTACCAGTCCTTTATTTATAGAGCTGGCATTTTTATCGGTCAAAAAACTGATAGATTTTCTTTCTAAACCCTCATGCCCCACATTTGGCACCACCATAAATGAAACTGTGCAAGCGATAGGTTATTGAATTTGTTTTTGCCATTGTCTATACTATAACCAACGGCAAAGATCGTTTTAATTTTGGGCCTGCAGCCCGTTTTCTAAACTGATTTCAGGTACTCTCATTTGCACCACCACCTGTCCAGCCTCTTACGGCAAAAGGACGTACAGTAAAATGATAACAGACAGAGTACCGTGCCGTAAATTTACCCAGGAGGTGCCTTTATGGATAGAATTTACGACAATTGTTGTGGTATTGACGTGCACAAAAAACTCATCGTTGCCTGCTTTCGAAAAGGCAATAAGCAGGAGATACGGGAGTTTGGCGCAACAACCAGAGAACTTCTCGAAATGGCTGACTGGCTCAAAGACGGCGGCTGTGAAATGACCGCAATGGAGAGCACGGCATCTTATTGGAAGCCTCTGTATAACATCCTTGAATCGTCTGGCCTGAACGCTATGGTGGTCAATGCCCGCCATATGAAAGCTGTCCCAGGACGCAAGACAGATGTCAGGGATGCTGAATGGATTGCGGATCTTCTTCAGCATGGGCTGCTCCAGCCCAGTTACATCCCTGATAAAGAGCAGCGGGAACTGCGTGAGCTGGTCCGTTACCGCAAGAGCCTTGTTGGTGAACGCACCAGGGAGCTCAACCGCCTCCAGAAGATGCCGGAAGGCGCCAACATCAAGCTGTCCGGTACTGTGTCGGATATCAACGGCAAGAGCGCGCGCAACATCCTGGAGTATCTTCTCACCGGGGCGTCCGTGGATGGACCGAAATATGATGAGATGTATGAACAGAAGATCATCGCCCATAATCTCAAGGCCACCAAGGAGCAGATCATAGACGACCTCAATGGTGTGATGAGCCCTCTCCAGCGCCGGATGATGAAGGAGCTCCTGGCACACCTGGACGAGCTTAATATCCACATCAAAAATCTGAATGATGAGATTGACAACTTCATGAAGCCGGAGGAAAAACAGGCTTCCCATGCCATCCAGAATGTGACTGGTATAGGGAATACCAGCGCGCAGGCCATCATTTCCGTCATTGGCACGGATATGGAACGTTTTCCTACGGACAGGCATATCTCGTCATGGGCCGGATTATGCCCTGGTGATAATGAAAGCGCCAGGAAGAGGAAGTCCGGCAAGACCAGAAAAGGGAACTCCCTTTTGCGGACAACCCTGATTACCTGCGCGCATTCAGCTGTAAAGAATAAAAAGTCCTATTTCCATGCGCAGTTCATGAGGATCAGCTCCCACAGGGGAAAGAAGAGGGCCTATGTCGCAGTTGCCCATTCCATGCTCATAGCCATTTACCATATCCTCAAAGACGGAGTGGTGTTCAAGGATCTTGGAGCTGATTATTATAACCAGTTCAACAAAGAACGCAAAATCAATGCGTATCTGAAAAAGTTAAAAGCACTTGGTTGGGAAGCCCCGGTAGTTGCCGCCTGAGTCTTCCAGACAGGGTCAAAAACTTCTTTTAAGCTTGATAGGGGCAGTCTGCGCTTTTTTGGCTACCCGGAAGATTATGTTTCACAGTAATCAAAAGAGTCAAAAACCCTGACGGAATTTCCGCCAGGATTCTTCGGTGAGATATGTAAATCTCTTTTGTTTCCATTACACATTTAGTTGAACTTTAATTGCCCGATCCACTTGTGATTCATATACGGTTTCTTTAATGCTTCCTACTTTCCGTTCTAATCTTGTCTTATTCAACGACATAATCAGCTCTGCCAAGACAATGCTTGGTTTAACCAGACCACATTTGTTAATAAGTACATGAGTCGGAAGACGATGTTTCCGCAATTTGCTCGTAAGCGGGACAATTGTGATCACAGGGCTATGCTCATTTGCTTTGTCGTTTGAAATGATTAGTATTGGCCTCATCCCTTCCTGGAGGCTTCCGCCATCCTCATCAGCACTTAACCTCGCCATGTAGATATCTCCTCTTTTACATCCCATCATTGATTTGTTCTCCTTTTCTGATTTTATAAAGTCACAATAAATATGAATTTTTCAAGAAAATGAAATTAAAAATCTGATGCAAAAAAAGAGTGGTCATAGCAATTCAAAATTGCTATGACCCATAGACAAAAAAGTAGAAGGTGTTTATTTACAAATCATTGAAAAAGCAACGAAATTTGGCATGAACTAAGTGGACGGTCTGGCAAGAGCATTAACAACTCTTCCAAAGAATTCTCCGCTAGAGATCCGGCTGCTTAAGCTGCCAAATCCTCTTCTCCTCATCCCTCTCTCATATATGCAACCGATTCTTCCAAATTTTCTTCCTCTCATCGAAACCTCCTGTTCTGAATATTTTCTTATACACTATAAATATGAAAACTTTTGAAAAATGAAATTTTTAGGTTATCCCCCTCCTCTCTCCCTATTCTCTCTCGCCTATCGACAATATAAGTATAACGCATCCTCTTTATCCAATCTTTTTGCATAGATCCCTCTTCTGTCTCTCCAGACTCTCTCTTTATTAAGATGAGAACTTAGGGATATGTAATATTGTTGGGGAGAACAGGGAAGATGAGGGGAGGAAGAGGAACCTCTCCCCCACCTTTTGATGGATTTTCATAGAATTACGGAGAAGTCTGTGATAAAATGAAGTACAATGGTAATCCATTTACTGCTACTACATTGAAAAGAATTGAGGAGAACAAAAATGTATGTTACAAAGGTAATAGATAGATTCGGTGGCATTGAGATGGTAGCAAAATCCATTGATGAGTTATGCAATCAAATGGATAAAGATGGATATTCATTAGTCACCTATCAATTTTGTGCTAATAATGAAAAAGTAATATTGACATTCAAAAAAGGAATTAAAAAGAGCTTTGTATAATTATCTATTTATAGGTGCGAAAGGAGCCCATCATGAAAAATATTCTTATCATACAAGGCGGAGGCCGTCCCAATGGGAACACAGCACAATTGATTAACAGTTTTATTTCTGGTGCAAAAGAGTGTGGTCATTCTATTGAACTCATCTCACTCATAAAAAATGAAGTTAAAGGATGCCTTGGCTGCAATGCATGTCGCTATGGAAAACCATGCATCCAAAAGGATTCCTTTAATAATCTTATTCCCAGGATAAAAGATGCAGATTGTATTGTGTTTGCGTCACCCCTTTACTTTTGGACCATATCTTCCAGAATCAAGGCATTTATCGAAAGATTCTATTGCATTGCTGAAGAAGACCCTAATCCCCCATTGGGCCGATATGAGAAGTATCCAATCAAAGACTGTGCTTTGCTCATGACTTCAGCAGATAATTTTTTCTGGACATTTGAACAGGCAGTCTCCTATTATCAATTTGCGGTTGTGAATTACATTGGATTTAAAGACAAAGGGATGCTGCTTGCTGGTGGGTGTGGTGATACCAATGGCAGACCACAGATTGATAAGACAGAACATTTGCAAGAAGCGTATGAATTTGGAAAACATATTTATGGATGATTCTTAACTGTCCAAAATCATAGGGAGCAAATGTGCATCTCCAAACTATAGCAAATGAAAGGAGCCATTATGTCAAAAATAGCTGTCTACTTCCCTGGTATTGGGTATCATTGCGATAAACCTCTTCTTTATTATAGTAGGAATTGCGCTTGTGAGCTTGGGTATAAAGATTACAAAAATGTGAGCTACACATATAACGCCGGAAACATCCGTGGCAATGAAAAGAAAATGAAAGATGCATATGAAGCACTGCTTTCACAGACTGAAGCAGCGCTTACAGATATTGACTGGTCTGCATATGATGATATTCTTTTTATTTCAAAGAGTATAGGAACTATCATTTCCACATCATATGCTAAGAAATATGAATTAGGAAAAGCAAGGCATATTCTTTATACGCCTTTGGCACAGACTTTTCTTTTTGCCCCAACTAATGCCATCGCATATATTGGGACAGCAGATCCATGGAGTGATACAGATGAGATTATCCGCCTCTCAAATGCAAACCACATTCCGATAAGTGTATATGAAGGATGCAATCATTCCCTCGAATGTGCTGATACTCTAAAAAATATAGAGAATTTAAAGGATATCATGCAAAGGACAATGGATTTCTGCAAAGAAACACATTGAAAATCCAGTCTCTATGTAGTATAGTAGATGAAACAGCAATATGTTTCTCTGTTCAGAACAATATGATTGCTTTCCAAACCAATGTTAGCATGTCAGGCTGCCAACTATGCAGCACTTATTAACGGAGGTTGAAAGAAATGAAAAGCAAACAAACCAAAAAGAAAACCATCGGCTTAATTGATGTCATGATCCAACACGCCGACAAAGGAGCATCTGGATTCTGGACAGATGATTATGAGGGATGCGGAAACCCAAAAATATTTCCAGAGTTTGATGATGGACTCAAGCATGGAAAATATGTCCACAAAGAGCATTACCTCTGTCCATGGAACACAGCAATCCTTTATGGCGATGGACATGGCAACATAAATACTGGCTGCTATCACAGTTGTTCCATTAGAGATGCAAGATATTTATCCACAGAAATGCTGGCAGCAGTGCTTACACGCTTTAAGGAACAGCTCCAATCCGACAAGTACGATAACACCGAACATATCAATCCACTCCTAACCCAAGAGGAACAGTCCTATATCAGACAACAGCAAATCCTTGAAAGAGAGAATCAAGAAAGGCAGTGGAAAAAGGATAGAGAGTCCAAAGCAGTAAAGGCAACAGCTTTAATCCAGAAATATCAGGATAATGAGGATATGAAAGCGCTCCTGATTGGACATTATGGCGATGATATTATGGTGATGTCTGAGTTCGGAAACATAGATTTTTCACTTAATGGAAAAGTAGATATAGTCGGCGGTGAAAAACTCTCCTATGATGATTATCTCGATATACAGATTCAATCTTATGGGAAACAGCGTTCCTGGTTCGCAATGTGCTACTATAGCATTCCATGTGAATTTATGGGATGTATAGAAAAGAAGACAAAGAAGAATATCTGCTTTAAAAGAATCTATGTCAGTGGCATGTACCCTGATGGCGACTGTTTTGAAGGAAAAGAAGACCATGTTTGGATGGATATCCAAGGATTTGAAGATTTTAAAGTCGGTGACTGTGCTTCTTTTTATGCGGATATATACAGATACATCAAGACAGGAAATGGTAAAGTTCTGGATTATTCCTTAAGGAATCCTCAAAATATTCGGCAGATAACCTCGTATGAGCTTCCGAGTGATGATGATCTAATCAAGCAGAGCATAAACCAGATACTCTGTGAGACATGTTATTTATCGGAACACTGCAATAAAACATACTGCCTACGGAATCAGGAAGAGCTTCAGGCACTAAGGGAACAAATGTCCAGTATGATATCACCAAAGTAAAAATATTAGGAGTGTCGCAAAATCATTCAAATAAATGGTTGAACGGCACTCCTTTTATATCAAGCCGATTTTACCCAAAAACTGTTGCGACGCCGCATAAAAATTCTTTATCAGCACTCCAAGGATACCTGCTCTGTCTCCTCTTCTCCTCTTTCTTCTCTCATCACAGTCTTCCATACCAGAAAACACTGTAATATGGGATTTCTGTGATATTGGGAAGAAATCGAGAGAGGAAGACTGATTTCAATTGGGGCATAGATAAAAATGAATAGAATCTCTTATTGGGAGTACGATGAAGAGAAAAGGAGAGGTACTATACTATTTATCCTTAATCTCTTCTTATTACAAAAATATTCCCTGCCACATCTATTTCGTGACAGGGGATTTTTATTTTATCCTTATCACTATAAACTAATCAACGGCTTATCTTTTCAACTGTCATTGCAGAAAATTCTTTCGCTGTATACAGATTTTATTTTTTCCTCTTCTTATCTTCCGACACACTCAACTAAATGCCGAGAGAGAAAAAAAGAAGAAGAGGATCTTGAAAATGTTACTCTCCAAGATCCTCGTTTTGGTTGATTTCTATTAAGTTTTGATTACAACTTTAGCAAAAATTATCTTATGCTATAAAACAAAAACTTTCTGCAAAATCATCAGCCTATCCGGTTCCTATCTTTCCGCGATCGCCGCCTGGGCGGTATATGGCAGTCAGTGAGACACTGTATACCGTTTATTTATTCTACAATATGAGAACCATTCCCTATTGCGTTATTTTATCTCATTTAGCGTACCTCCTGAAGCCTTGCCGCTTCAATTTCACGCTGAAATGCTCTTCCTGCTTTATTGTAGTAATCCATTCGTTCCTCGTCTGTCATATGCTTTGTCACTTCATAATTATATTCTCTTAACTTATGAATATCTTCTATAGTAAAATCGGGACTCAAAACAGGTTTTTCCATCATTGCCCCTTTCTACAGACTTAGCACACGCTCCTGAAACTTTTCCTTGTTTTCCACAATCTCATAAGGTTCGTATTCTCCATACGCACTGGGGCGACTAATTGTCACCAACTGCACACCGTTTGCTCCTATCTGCTTTTGTAGCTTTTCGGTAAAATCCGCCAATGCTTTGCCATGTCTGGTCTTTACTGCAATACAGCCTTTTTTATCAAATTCTTTCGCTATGAGATAACACATAACTTAGCACCTCCTCAAACTGTTGCTCGCTTAATATTTTACCATTCTCATACTCACTTCGCAATATTCTTCCTACAGAATCAGGATATTCCCTTTTATAGAGATATTTATGCAGCCAGTTATTCAACTGCCTGTCATAATAAGTATTTGCCTGAATTTCTATCGGGTAACAGGAATGATCCGGTTGAAAATAAATATGCACCCCTCGATAACCATCATCATTCGCCTTTCCATGACTCATATCGACAACCCGTACTTCTTCTGGAATTTCTCCCTCCAACAGATTCTTATAGCTGTCCGTCAACATACGAAATCCTAAAATATCATTAAATACCTTTTCTACTCGCATATCAGGGTAAAATTTATTGTATTTCCGTATGCATGAATCCTCACTTTTAATACGATAATCCAAATCGACAAGATCAAGAATATCGGCCTCCTGATAAAATCTTATCATCTCAAAGATTTCTTTAAACAAATCTTCCTTGTCAAATTTCCGCAAACTATTAACAAGACTTCTTCCCATTTTACTTTTGTAAGACAATTCACGAAGAATTTGAACAGATAACCCATTTTTCTCTAATTCTCTTAGCAAACAATATCCTCCAAATACTCTAAATATCTTATTGCTGACAACTTTTTTCCCACTTGTTCTTTGCTCGCTGTCTTGCTTACAGCTAATCATAACATTAGAAATTATATCCTGCAATAAAAAATTACGAAAAAAGAACTGCTCCAACGGAACAGTTCTCTCACCATACTGCTATATGTACTTTACTCTGTCAATTCCTTGATTTTAGCCTCTTTTTCTTCCTTTGTGATAAGGTTCATATCTGCCAGTTGCTGTACTTTGCGGATTTCCTCAAGATTATCATATTTCTTTTTCGCTATGGCAAGCTTCACCTCATATTCGGACTGTGACATAAGTTCCATTGCCAGTGCTTTATCCAGCTTTGCTTTTTCTGCAAGATATGTTTCCTCTGCCTGCTGTTTCTCCCTGAGAACAGATTTATTCTTTATCTCTTTTTCAAGTTCTATGATCTGCTGCTCCAACTCTTTCTTTTTCGTCATCTTGGGATCCATCAGCTTTAACAGGTCGCTTGCATCTATACCGGGCATATCCCCAGTTTCAAGGACATAATCAATGTATCTTCTCCCTATCTGAACATAAAATGCGTCCAGTTCCTGATTGATTACATTAACCTGTGATTTCAACTGCGCAAGTTCTGTCTGCTCCTGTGCCGCCACTGCTGCAGATGAACCTACTTTCGCCGCAGATGATGCAACATTTTTTCCTACGTTTGATGCTGTCTGTGTCAGTTTGTCAAAAAAAGCCATTTTCTTTTCCTCCATATATTCTGTATTTTAAAATTTACATCCACACGCTTCACATTTCCATGTTTTACCCAGATCACCCGCTCCTAAAATGCCGAACACCCCAACCTTCACAACTTTGCCTACATTGGATATTTTAGAGATAGATGAAGAATGGCATACCGGACATTCTTTATGCGGTTTTGAAGCCTGATACTCCTGTACTCTCTCTTCTACTTCCTTTTTGTGTATTTCGTCTTTCTGCGCGATAATGCTGTCCCTCTGTCTCCCTGTAATTTCATCATATTCAGCGGACTCTCTGATTTTATTTTCAAATTCCGTTCTGGCAGACTGAGATAAAAACATCAGCCCTGATTTTGTCAAAAACTCGCCTGGAACAGGTTTTAAAGAAATATCACACACCGGACATACAGCAGATTCCGCTTTTTCATTTCTGATCAGTCCACACCTTGCACAATATCTAAACATTAGACTATTCCTTTCTCTTCACCGTCTAAAATTATTGAATGGTCTTTCATTTGTTTTCTTTATACGAACTTTCTATACATTTTTTCTCCGATTTTCTATTGAGTATAACATACTTCTTTCCGTTTTGCAATATTATACTTTGCATTTGCAAATAAATCCATTGTTTATGCACACAATAATCTACAATATACTTTTATTTAGAAAGGAAATCATATGGATAAAAAGGTAAAGTATTCAGATAAATATATACGCATTGGACTTAACATTGCCTATTATAGAAAACTGCGCGGTATGACTCAGCTACAATTAGCAGAAGCCGTCAACATCAGCAGAACACACATGAGTAACATTGAGGCTCCCAATATCCCAACTTCGGTATCTCTGGATACACTCTTTGAAATAGCCGAGGTTTTGGATGTTGATATTACCTCTTTATTTGACATAAAAAAATAAGTACTTATCTTCAAAACAACAGATACCACGAAAAAAACTCCCACATGGTATCTGCCTTTTTTTTTAATAGAATCTCCTGTCTGTTCCCTCACTCTTTCAGTACCACCAGCTTATTCGGATAACATTCTACGCGAACGCTGCAGCCAATCTCAAAGCCGCACTGCTCCACCCAGTTCCCCTGTATGATGAACTGCGGCACATTTTTCCCGCTGTTAATTGTAGTGGAATAAGCTTTTATCCTGTGAATGCTTCTCCTACCGTCTGCCGCTTCATTGACTACGGTTCCGTCAGTCCGAAAATTCTCCATGACCTGAAACATTCTGGAAAGTATGATGTCCTTTCCATAATTACAGGGTTCCATAAAATCATAGTCCTGTTTTATCCCCTCCCGCTCCCGAATCTCTTCAAACAGGATATGCCTGTTCTTATGCAAAAAGCCTGACAGCATCCAGAGATTGTTGAGGCTGTAGAGCGTATCCGCCACAGAGTAAAATTCTCTGACCGGCAGGCTGGTATCTGAATAATAGCCGGAAAACTCTTTTTCTCCCGCCATCATCAGAAAACGCACTTTCTCCATAAATTCCCTCTGCTCCATCACAGAGTGAAGCCTTGTGTATTCCTTCAAAATATACTGGTTCAGTTCACGGCTCATGCTCCGTTCCCTCCTGTTCCTTTTTCTATGCTCCCTGATATATCATCTCAAAGGGCAGGTAATTACTTTTTCTTTTTCCACGGCTCCGCTGCACGGTTGATCTTATCTGATTTCGTATGTTTCCCGGTTTTTGCGATTTCGTACACCGTTGTCATACTGGTAAATCCCAGTATAAATAATAAGATATTTGCTGCCATAGTCTCACCTCCTAAAACCCATACTCCAAAAACAACTCTGTCGCCACAATCACTGCCCCTGCGGTCAGCATACCAAAAATGAAATACTGCATTTCTTCTTCCTCCTGTCTTTCTCTCTGTCAGACGGCAGAATACCGCCTGTATAAACTTTCTTCGTTACCTGCAGACGGCAATACCGCCACCTGTGAAAGCCCTCTTACACCGCCTCTGCAGTTTCCGGATAAATCAGCACAAGCGAATCATCTGATGATAACAGGTATAATTCTTCCCGCCATTGTATCGTGCTGCCAGCCGTACCTTCTATTGTGTTGGAATATTCAGCTAAGTCCTTATCAAGACGGTAGAACTCCATAATCTTTGAGATATGATTTTCATAAGTTTGTATATCTCCAAAGAACAGGATATAGCCGCCCATATCAAACGCACCGCGACTGCCGTCATATGCTCCGTCAAGTATGTCTGTCAGTTCTTCCATACGGCGCACCACGTTCTGGTTGGTCTGTTCCGATTCCAGAAAATCTTTGATGATCTCCATATCCAGTTTATTTTTTATCCGCTGATACATCCCGCTTCACCCCCTTTCTCTTTTTGCCGATTTCTGTAGAAGCTTTTTCATCATTCTCACCAAAAACAGCCACTTTTCTTTCGCTCAAAGCTTTCTCACCATTCGCCGCAGGAACAGTTACTTTACTGTCACCAGAAACTGCTTCATCATTCTCAGCAGAAGCCGTCTCTTTCCTTACAACAGAGATTTCTTCACTGTTCTCCATAGAAACCGCTTCTTTCTCTTCTTCTGAAGCTTTTTTACTGCTTCTGGCAGAAGCCTTTTTCTCTGTGCTTTCCAGTTCATTCAGTACCTTCTCCAGAGGAAACGGCTGCAAACTCCATACATCTTTAGAATATCTGAGTCCTAAATATAAAGGATGCACGCCGTTGGCTTTCAAATTATTTGTCACAATGCACTTTACCTGTTTCGCTAGCCCTTTTTCCTTTATCATGGTGAGAAGGTCTGTTTTTGCCTGTATGGTCTGCCTGTGGCTGATGAGCGTATTCCCCCATGCAATCACAATGTCATAGCCTCCGATATCCTGTTCTTCCAAAATCTCTTCAATATAAGACAAATTGTTGTCGTCCTCCGATAACTGGCTCACTGTCGGCTTCTCTGAAAATACTTTGGAATAAAGGTTCACGATTCGAACCTCGCCCCAGCCTAACTCCTGCACATGGTTCATCAGGTGCATGTTGTTATTCGTAACTTTACCCACTCCTAATTACCGGCAAATTCTTCAAATTAAAAGAAGGTACAGCATAATTCATTCTGATGAATATTACGTCAGATTGTTTTATCCTGTACCTTCTGTTATCATGTCAAAGCCACTATCAACAAAAGAAGCAGGAACCTCTCCGTCCAAAGTTTGGTTTCCTGCCTCATTCACACACCATAGGTATGCCTATGGGTACAAGACTATGATAACCATATTTGTAGGAGAAAACAATCCCTTAACGCCAAATTTTTATAATAATCTTATTGCACAACTGCAGTTCCACAGGCTTACCTGTACCTGCGGTCACTCTGGCTGTCTTTCCGTTCATGGCTACTATATCCGTTCCCTGAAAGTACCCGCTGGAAAGCTCTTTTTCCGGATCTGCCGGGTTATCTGTTCCTGCTGTCACCATACCCATGCGCTTCTTCCGTCTTTCATGGTTCCCTATTCACAGATTTCCATGAATGAACAGGCTGAAGTCATTTCCGCTCACGAATCAAAAGGAGGGAGGGAAAGCCTCCTGAACAGGAATCCTTCCATCGATGAGAGTAACTGCCGCTATATCATCCGCTGCTTCCTGCGCCACTGGAAACAGCGTCTCCTTTCCGAAAAGATAACCCTTTCCAATAAAGCTGAACTGTGTCGTGGTTGTTTTTCCGCTTTTGCCAGACAGTTTATGCAGATTCACTGCACCCCAAATATTCTTTTTTTGAATACCACATAACCTGACACGACTTCCTTTCCGTTTCTTCCTATACTTATAGAAAAACGAAGGAGGATCCTCACATGACACAGGAAAAACAGCACGATATCGCCCTGATGCGGTATTCTGTTATCTCACCCATCATAAACGGGCTTTCAGAGGAATACAGTTCCCTGGATGCCTTTTATCGTGATGCCGCAAAGAAGGGCGCCGTTGCACCCGACGGCACGGTGAAACATTTTTCAGCCGCCACCATTGAACGCTGGTACCGTAATTACAAAAACGGCGGCTTTGATGCCCTCATCCCACAGGGGCGCGTGGACGAGGGAAAACCCAGAAAACTGGATGCAGATTTACAGGAACAGATTAAATATCTTAAACTGAACTATCCGCGCATGTCTGCATCTGCGATTTTCAGACAGCTTCATGACAATGGCAGCATTATTACCGGTGAAGTTTCCGAGTCCACCGTTAACCGCTATGTCAACCAGCTTGCACTGGAACTGAAAACAACCACCAACCAGGATATGCGCCGCTATGAGCGTCCTCATATCAATGAGGTCTGGTGTGGCGACTCCAGCGTGGGGCCTTACTTAAAAACTGCCGACGGGCAGAAACACAAGGTATACATTACTGCCCTGATCGATGATGCCAGCCGCTTCATTGTAGGTATTGATGTATTCTTCAATGACAACTTTGTAAATCTGATGTCCGTTATCAAATCTGCTGTTGCAAAGTATGGGCGCCCCCGGATATTCAACTTTGACAATGGCAAATCCTACCGTAACAGGCAGATGGAACTGCTTGCGGCAAGAATCGGCTCCGTCCTGCATTACGACCAGCCTTATACCCCTACACAGAAGGCTAAAATTGAACGGTGGTTCCGTACCATGAAAGACCAGTGGATGGCTTCCCTTGATATCCGGGATTTCCATTCTTTAGCTGAACTGCGCGGAAATCTGCTTGCCTACGTGGATTCCTACAACCGGGCTCCCCATTCCTCACTGAAGGGAAAATCACCGCAGGAACGCTTTTTCTCTGAGCCTGAATGCTTCCATCGTCTTCCCGAAGATGAGCTTGATAAAAATTTCCTTCTGGAAATCAAGCGCAGGGTATCTGCTGACAGCGTTATCGTAATTGACCAGGTGGAGTATGAGGTGGACTGCCGCTTTGCAAAACAACGCATTACCCTGCGTTATTCCCCGGATTTAAAGGATATCTTTATTGTGGAAGCAGACAGAACACTCACACCCATACGGCTTTTAAATAAAACGGAAAACGCGTTTGTGAAACGCGAAAAAATACATTTATGCAGAGGAGAACAGGAATGATGGAATATTTTACAAGGTACGGTCTGGAATTCAATCCATTTTTAAAGAATTCCAGGGAAATCTTAGTGGATACGAATGAGCGCAGGGAGACCCTCTTCCGGCTGGATTATCTGGCTAAAACAAAGGGGTTCGGCCTTCTGACCGGCGGCGCCGGACGCGGCAAGACAACCGTCATCCGCACATGGGCTGCCGGACTGAACCCTTCCCTTTACAAGGTAATCTATACCAGTCTTTCCACACTGACGGCAAACGATTTCTACCGAAATCTGGCGCAGGAGCTGGGCGTACAGCCTTCCTTCCGCAAACCCGATAATTTCAGAACCATTCAGGAAGAAATCGCCCGCCTTTCCCTTGAAAAGCGGAAGACCCCTGTCATTATCATTGACGAAGCCAACTACATCAACAATGCCATCCTCAACGACCTGAAAATCCTGTTTAACTTTGAAATGGATTCCAGGGACAGGGCCGCCGTTCTCCTTGCCGGGCTTCCCAAACTGAATTCCACCTTACGGCTGGCAATCCATGAGCCGCTTTACCAGCGGTTGGTCATGAATTATAATCTGGAAGGGCTGTCCAAAGAGGAAGGACACTCCTATATCCACGAAAAGTTAAAAGGCGCAGGCTGTAACCAGACCGTTTTCCATGAAGCTGCCGTGGAAGCAATCCTGAACGCCGCTGACGGAACACCGCGTATCATCAATAAGCTGTGCAATGCCGGCCTGCTCATTGGTGACAGCAGCAAATCAGAAATCATTACCGCCGACATCGCCATGCAGGCAATCAATGACTGCGAACTTGGCTGACCCAGAATCCTTCATGCATTTAATGTGCGTGGGGGATTTTGAAACTTTAAATAAAGTGACCATTCGGCTTTATATAATCTGTTGCATTTGTGTAGTTTCAGCACAAAATGGCTACATTTAATGTGACGCTGAAAGCATCATTTAATTTGCCAAACAACACATAGTAGATACATCCATATTGCCGCACTGATCGGCGGTGAGCGTGGGGTACAGCTCTATGACTAAAGCTTTCTTCCCTTTCTCTACCCATTTCCTGCGTATCTCATAGGTGTTTATGCCATCGTCAGAACCGACTGCGCTTATGTCCATACGAAATGTTTCTGTAACCATCTTCTGTCCTTTCCGGCACAAAAACAGCGGCAACGCTCTCAAAATGCGTGCCGCCGTTTCCTGTGCCTCTATGTTCTTACTACTCCCTGCTATATCATTTTGTGATATAGACCTCAATGTTTAAATCTTTCCACTGATTCTTTCTGATAAAATTCCCGTACTGCTTCCTGTATGCCTTTGCTTCCTCAAAACTCAGACGGAATGTATCATAAAGAATATAATCTTTTTCTGCAAATACCGCAGCCTCCTGTATATCGCTGTTCAGATACCATCTGTATATGCCCGCCTCTGTCGGAGTGACCCGTTCCACTAACGTATCAATCAGTTTATCGTCTATTTTTTTCCTGTTCAGGTCACAGGCATTTTCAAGCACCTCTGTAACCCTTGCAATCGTGCCGCTCACATCCTCTGTGCTTTCTTTTGTTTCCTGCTGTGCATAAATTTTCAGCTTTTCTTCAACCTCTACCATGCGCTCCTGAAGCTGGCTCTGTTTCTCTGTAAACTGGCTTTCTTCAATCCTGTCGTCCAGACGCATATCCAGAAGCCGCTCCAACCTGCATTTCAGGCGGTCATGCTCTCTTCGAAGCCTGCCCTGTTCCGTACTGCCTTCCTGTTCCTGCACATAATCATCCGCAATGCTTCCGATCAGCACGGTCACTGCCTCTTTGGGATTGTTCCATATTCTGTGCAGAATGCTTTTCAGCATAAAATCAAGTTTCCACTCACAGACAGTCGACACATCACAGTAGCCGGAAGCGTCCAGTCCATTAGCAATCCGGTAACTTTTCTTTCGGTTATTGATCTGGTTCCAACAGGTATATCCGCAGCACTCCTCCCCTGACTGGTTGACTCTCCATTTATATTTATGGAAAGTCCTGCCGCATTCACAGGTAAGAACTCTGATCCAGCGGTCTTTTGAGCGCTTCTTTCCTGATATTCCCTGGTCCAGATGTGTCACTTTCTTTCCTTTCAGCCTCTGCACCCGATTCCATGTTTCTTCCGGAATGATGGCAGGAAAATTGCCCTTAATATACTCGTACTGTGTACGGTCTTTCACAGCAACCCTTGTATGGTCCAGATAGCTTGTGGTGTGGGACTTATGGTAGCCGATATAACCTGCATAGGTCTTATTATCCAGAATGCGCAGAACCTTTGTTGCATCCCATTTACACCCTGACCTTGCTGTTTCCCTGTGAAATGCCTGCATCTTTGCGGCAATGGCTTTTGCTCCCATTCCATCAAGATAGAAATCATAGATCATGCGTACCGTTTCTGCATCTTCCTCCACGATCTCATAAGTATTTTCACTGGACGTTTTCCCTCTTACGAGCCTGTAGCCGAGAATATTTCCATTCCCATACAGTACCCCCTTCTGCCGGGAAATGCTCTGCCCCGCAAGCACCCTGTCGCTGATATGTCTGGATTCCTCCTGTGACATTGCGGACATAATTGTAAGCCTTAATTCCCCGTCATTTTCACAGGACCATATGTTATCATTATAGAAGAACACTTCCACTCCCATCTTTTTCAGTTCTCTTGTATAATTCAGGCTGTCTAACGTGTTGCGTGCAAACCTTGATACCTCCCTTGTGCAGATCAGGTCAAACATGCCTTTGGAAGCATCTTCTATCATCTTCATAAAACCCTGACGCTTTTTTGCCTGTGTCCCTGTG
Organism: Lachnospiraceae bacterium; assembly: GCA_910573755.1. Taxonomy (GTDB): domain Bacteria; phylum Bacillota; class Clostridia; order Lachnospirales; family Lachnospiraceae; genus 1XD8-76. The sequence continues at coordinate 192,075 of CAJTBO010000004.1, forward strand.
ATCCCTCTGTCTACATATACATTTATCTTTTCCCAGTTTGGATGGTCTGACAAGATACTATCGTACCACTGCATCTGATTTTCCAGTGCGTTCATCTGTGCCTCATGCTGTGTGGATACTCTGCCATAGAAGCAGACGCGCACTTTATCGTTCTGTAATGTACGGTATTTATTGCTGACATTTCCGTGCAGCATTTTCATTGTCAAATCGCCCATCTGCCTATGCTGCCTCCTTTCCTTTATATCGTTTTATGACCTTATCATAGGTCGGCTGGTTGATGACTTTACTGCATAACAACATTTTAAGCAGACGAACGCACAATGCGGTCTCCATCTGGATACTTTTATGCTGTTTTTCCTGCATATTCACTCCTTTCCTGCACCTGTCAGCCATCATAGATATAATATACATTTCTATATCTGCTTCAAACTGACTGACAGGGCAAAAATAATTATTTTAGGTTTCTTTGCGAAAGTTGCGGCAGTTCATCTTTGCTGCTTTGTTTATCAAGAATCTTCTTCTGTCGCAACTTTCGCTAACTTCTTCAAATTTTTTATTGTGATCTGTTTAAAGGTTCCTATATTTTTAACATGGTAGGTGATGCCGTATTCCGATTGAAGGTTGCTCTTCGTTTTATCCAGCCTGCTCCTTAAATGGTTCGCCGTTTTAGGGATCACGGTTGACGGCATACCGTTTTTATCTGCAATATCAAGAAGATCAATCAGTAATCCCGACATAGAGTTTACATATTTATTCCTGCCCTGCATCAGCTCTATGACACAGAGGGCAACCACATCCTCATCCAGTGTGCGCCGATTGATATTTTTCTGGTTCTCCCATAAAATATCAGATACCTCTTCCTCCGAAATGCCTAATACCCTCCCGACTTTCACACAGGCGACATGAAAATCTGCCATCCGGATTTTATTTCTGACCTGCACCTCTTCCATATCGTTCAGGGCTGCAGCCAAAACATTGAAGCAGGCTCCGAGCATTTTCGGTCTGTCTTTTTCAAATTCTGCCCACAATTCTTCCTCTGTCAGAACCTTATCAGGAGCAATCCTTTTTAAAGTGAGAATGACCGAACGGTCTAACAGGTCACTTTCTTTCGCAACCAACGAAACCCCGTTGACCGCAACAATCGCCTTTAAATCCAACACAATCTCATCTGCGTTGCGATATAATGCACGCTTTGAAAAGCTTCCCCCGGTAACTGCCACTGCAAGAATATCCGATATTTTACGGCTAAGGGACGATAAGTTATCAAATGTTACAAAGTAGCCGTTATAAAGCCTTACCTCCAGCCCGTCACTGCCTCTCGGAATGCCGCTTCCCAGTTCGCTTGACTTAGGGTCAATCAGTTCCTCCAGCTTTTTGAAGCTGCTGCTCTTGCTGGAACCCTTTTCGCCTGTAAGCACCAGAATGGGATGGTTGATCCTAAGCCCCCACAGAGAGGTCACAAGATACAGCGTAAGAAGCTTTATCTCCCTGTCGGAAGAGAGGTTGAAATGCTTCCTCATATAATCCAGTAATTTCTCCGGCTGAACCTTTAGATTCGGCTCTATCTGGTTGGCATAATTCGCTGCGTGACGGAATATGATGCCTGATGTCTTTTCTATCGAAACTTCTCCGTCTTCAATCCATACAGCCGTACCCTCTTCCCTGTTCAGTTCGTAGGCATATTGATAGCTGTTGTTAAATATACGCTTACAAACTTCTACCTCTTCTGTCGTGTCTGTCCCGATGATCTCGATAATCTCGACTGCGCTCTGTACCTCCTGCACAGAAAGTACTTCGTTAAACTGGTTATAATAAAGCTTTTTCAGTTCTTTTCTAAATTCGTTGTCGTATAAAGGGTACGCGGCGGTATTACCCTGTTGATTGTCAGTCAAACAATAATACTCTCCCCTGTTGTCCTTCACAACTTTTAAAAAGCCTCCTGTGAGAAGTTCCTGCAGGTCTTTCTGCAAATCCTTAGCCATTGTCACTACTCCTTTCTTCGTTGAAACAATAATAAGACAGATCAAATATCATTTCTTTTATAAAAATCCTGTTGAAACATTCCACAGCTTTTACGCTTACCCGCATACCTTCCAGATATGACAGGTCTACTGTCCCGTCCAGTCTGTAAATAGGAAGATTACGAAATTTGCTGTACATACGATCCGCTTTCATAATACAGAATCGTCTCTGTACCGTTTTATTCCTGTGATAAAATGAGAAATAAATGATTACAGTGTGTTTCTTTTTATCAAGTGTATAATCTGTTATCGTTCCATGACGATATTTCATATCTTCGTTTGCCTCCTTTAAATTCTTTAAAATTAATCTGTTTATTCAGATGCCTTGTTTTTTTCATCTATTTTGTATCTCGCGATTTCACCTTTGTATTCTTTGCCTGCCTAAACTTCGGGCTTCTCAAACTTGATTTGCACTATTACACTCCTTTCGCATCCCTTTGCGCTAAGGGATGCTAACTTCATATTTAAGCTGATCAACTTATATTTTCTATTATAACACCGAGGTTTTGAAGAAAATTTATTATTATTTGCTATCATTCAGTCATATTATATAACTATTAGTAATATACTGATTACTAAGGATTCAGTGTTTCTTCTCTAATTGCTATCAAGCACACATTACTAACGCAATCCTTGATGTCAATACCCTATTTTAATTTTTTTAGGAGAATTATCTATGATTGAAAATGAAAGCAAAACAAGATCCCCAAAATCACAAGGTGTCATCAATGGCAGATCAAAAAAATCTACTATTAGAAAACGCCGTAAAATATGTCGTATGCTTGCCGCTGATGAGTCAAATAATCTAAAGACCAAAAAGGACTTTTTGGAAAAATACCGTCAAAAGCTAGTTGAAAAAAAAATCGATCCCATCCCATCAGATCAAACGTTAAAAAAGGATATGGACGACTGCAAGATAGATTTCAAATATGGAATAGCACGAATTTCAACGGACGATACAATATTTGATTCATTGGGATATGATATAAATTATTCTTTAAGACAGATGCGTCTCATTTATGGCAGCAATGACATCACTTTACTTAATACATATGCTAAACCTATGCTATACCCAAAGACTCTTAAAGGTTTTTTGTCTCCCTTAGATGAACTGATTGCCAATACAAGCACAGAAGAAAATATTTCTTCTTCAAACACTGACACTGCAACCAAATCAAAAAAAATAGCGAAAAACTTTCTCATGTACTTGCATTTTATTTTAGATAAAAAAGGATTTGAAGATCTCATAGAAGATGCTTTTTGTAAAGACTGTAGTACACCACCCTATTTTCTGTATATTGATAAACACAGCTATTGTGTAACTATTGTATTCGAATATGAAAACTTAGAAACAATAATGAAAAAGACATACGATATAATAAAAAATTGTCCATATTAAAATCTATACACAAAATGGCTCTTTCTGGCGAAGCAGAAATGCACAGTCCCCGAAAATTCCCCAAAAGGGAACCACAACCCTTTTTTACTGAAAAAGAAAGAGCCGTTTTGTGTCTCATTATATTAAACCGATTATAACGCTCACTTTGAATAGACCACCGTAATCCCATAGTCATTCGTAATCAGATACAGTTCCTCAAACCATTCCATTCCTCCATATCTACATATAACACTCTTCATCTCTTCTGTTCCATATCGAAGTCCATACTCTTCCAATAACCTATGATACAAGATTTCCGTATCATCCATATCTTTCTCCGGCAACAGCAGAAGTATATAGCCCCCATCATCATTATCTACATCCCGTTCCATTCCGTATTCTGCATCCAGAATTTCAGCGATATGCTCTACCACCCTTATCACTTCCTGCGGTATTTTATATTTTTCCTGCAAAGCCAATAAATTCTGTATCTGTGCTACTCTCCATATTTTTTCTACCATACCTGCCATATCCCTCCATTTGCAATTTCAAAATCTTGCATGAAAACCATCATCATACAAAATATCAAATAAAATCTACATCACCGCTTTCCAGTGAATATCTATATACATTTTCAGACAGCACAGCTCCCTCAAATTCCAGTAGCTCTATTCTATTTCGGGAAAACTCCTGCAATTCCGACAGGTCGAACACATTATCTTCGGGAATAACAAGAACCTCATAAATACTGACCGGAACAATATAAAGAAAACTACTATATATTTCCTTTGCTAAGTCTCTTAATCTGCCTGTATCAAGGATTGCCGAATGATGCCCATTGCTCATTGCGAGTATCTCATAGCCTGATTCCTCCGCCGAGAACTCCACTCCTTTTACCATACAATCTTTCTTTGTATTCTCACTGGCAGTCTGAAACAATTCCTCCTCACCGACATCACACATTCCCTTTTGAATATTTACTGCAAGAGAAAAACACCTGTCTTCAGTACTCACCTCCAGAACAAGTACAGGCACTACAGCCATGTCAAGAAATGGGTAATAAACCAGATTATCTAAAAATCCATTATATCTCTCATACGGAACAAGCCGAAGATACACGTTTGCTTTCATTTTGTCAAAAGGAAAACCTTTTCTATCCAGTTTTTTATATCTGTCATACACAGTCCAAAGTCCCTGTAAAATATCATCTAAACCGCTTTTTCCATAGCCTGTGCCGGACGCTTCCACACATACCACTGGGGCAAACAGTGGGTTCTCTCCTATGATGATCTCAAAAATCTTCTGTCCGTCCGCCTTTGTCACTGCATGAATGATAACCCTTTCTTCTGTCTTTTCCTCTGCTGATTGTCGCAGTTGTTCTAAAAATACGCTTAACTCTGTTTGTCTGTCTGAATACATATGCGCTCCTTTCCGAATCATAAAAACAGGAGCAAAACCATCTGTTGGCTTTGCTCCCCATATTTATCACAAATACTATGTATGAAATTTTTATTTCAACACATCTCACTGACACTCAAAACTCAACTGTTGCACACAAAAAAGTCCCCTGCTACTTTTTCTATAAAGTAACAGAGGACTTTTTTATTCATATCTGTAAATAATCAAACTACTATTTACTCAGCTTCCAGTGTATTACTTGCTGTTAATAGCCGCCTGTGCAGCCGCCAACCTTGCGATCGGCACCCTGAACGGTGAACAGGAAACATAATCCAGTCCAATATGGTGGCAGAATTCCACGGAAGAAGGATCTCCGCCGTGCTCGCCGCAGATACCGCAGTGCAACTCGGGCCTTGTCTCCTTACCTTTCTTGATCGCCATCTCCATCAGAAGGCCTACGCCGTTCCTGTCGAGTTTCGCAAACGGATCGTTCTCGAATATCTTCGCCTTGTAATAAGCTTCCAGAAACTTGCCCGCATCGTCTCTGGAGAAGCCGTATGTCATCTGAGTCAAATCGTTTGTACCGAAGCAGAAGAACTCAGCCTCTTTCGCGATCTGGTCTGCTGTCAGGGCTGCTCTCGGGATCTCGATCATCGTACCCACTTCATACTTCAGATCAATACCTGCCGCTTTGATCTCGGCATCCGCTGTCTCCACCACGTTCTTCTTAACGAATTTCAGTTCCTTATCATCGCCGATCAGCGGGATCATGATCTCAGGAACGAGATTCCAGTCGGGATGCGCTTTTTTTACATGGATCGCCGCACGGATCACCGCCTGTGTCTGCATCTTAGCGATCTCAGGGAAAGTAACTGTCAGACGGCAGCCGCGGTGTCCCATCATCGGGTTCATCTCATGCAGAGTATCGATGAACTTCCTGATCTCTTCCATGGTCTTTCCTTTGGCATCCGCCAGTTTTCTGATATCCTCCTCCTCGGAAGGAACAAACTCATGCAGAGGCGGATCCAGGAAACGAATCGTAACAGGGTCGCCTTCCATAGCCTCGAACAGTTTTTCAAAGTCGCTCTGCTGCAGCGGGAGCAGTTTTGCCAGCGCTTCCTCACGCTCTTCGAGCGTATCGGAACAGATCATCTCACGGAATGCATCGATACGATGTCCGCCGAAGAACATATGCTCCGTTCTGCAAAGGCCGATACCTTCTGCGCCGAGTTCACGTGCCTTCTGTGCATCTGAAGGTGTGTCGGCGTTTGTGCGGACTTTCAGGACACGATATTTATCTGCCCATTCCATGATCCTGCCGAACTCACCTGCGATGGTTGCATCCACCGTGGGGATCGGCCTGTCATAAATATTACCGGTGGTACCATCAAAGGAGATCACATCGCCCTCATGGAATTCCTGCGCGCCGATGCGGAATACTTTATGCGCTTCGTCCATCTCGATCGCGGAACAGCCGGATACACAGCAGGCGCCCATACCACGCGCAACCACTGCCGCATGGGAAGTCATACCGCCGCGGACAGTCAGGATACCCTGCGCCGCCTTCATGCCTTCGATATCTTCCGGGGAGGTTTCCAGACGTACCAGAACAACCTTCTCGCCCTTTGCCGCCCATTTCTTTGCGTCATCCGCCGTAAAGACGATCTTGCCGCAGGCTGCGCCGGGTGCTGCCGCCAGCCCCTTTGCCACGGGGATCGCTTTGCTGATCACGTAGCTGTCAAACTGGGGATGCAGCAGGGAATCCAGATTTCTCGGATCGATCATGGAAACTGCCTTTTCCTCGGATATCATGCCTTCATCCACCAGATCGCAGGCAATCTTCAGGGCAGCCTTCGCCGTTCTCTTGCCGTTTCTGGTCTGCAGCATGTATAAATGCTTGTCCTCAATCGTAAATTCCATATCCTGCATATCGCGGTAATGATCTTCCAGCTTCGCACAGATGTCCACAAACTGGTCATATACTTCCGGCATGCTCTTTTGCAGTTCCCTGATCGGCTGAGGAGTACGAACGCCGGCAACCACGTCTTCGCCCTGCGCATTTAACAGGAACTCACCCATCAGCTCCTTCTCGCCGGTGGCGGGATTACGCGTGAAGGCAACGCCTGTGCCGGATGTATTGCCCATGTTGCCGAACGCCATCATCTGTACGTTGACTGCCGTTCCCCAGGAATATGGGATATCGTTGTCGCGGCGGTATACATTCGCACGGGGGTTGTCCCAGGAACGGAACACGGCTTCGATCGCGCCGATCAGCTGTGCCTTCGGATCATCAGGGAAATCCGCGCCGATCTTGGATTTATATTCTTCTTTAAACTGATTTGCAAGCGTCTTTAAATCGTCAGCGGTAAGCTCCACATCCTGCTTCACGCCTCTTTCCAGTTTCATACGGTCGATCAGTTCTTCAAAGTATTTCTTGCCGACTTCCATCACAACGTCGGAATACATCTGGATAAATCTTCTGTAGCAGTCCCATGCCCAGCGGGGATTGCCGGATTTTCTGGACAGCACTTCCACCACTTCTTCATTCAGGCCCAGGTTCAGGATCGTATCCATCATACCGGGCATAGACGCTCTTGCACCTGAACGGACAGATACGAGCAGCGGATTTTCCTTATCGCCGAATTTCCTGCCGGTAATCTCCTCCATCTTCTCTATATACTCCATGATCTGGCCGGTGATCTCGTCATTGATCTTTCTGCCGTCCTCATAATATTGAGTACATGCCTCTGTCGTAATCGTAAACCCCTGAGGAACCGGAAGACCCAGATTCGTCATCTCTGCAAGATTCGCGCCCTTTCCTCCCAGAAGTTCGCGCATATTTGCATTACCCTCAGTAAACAAATAAACCCATTTTGCCATACTTTCTCTCCTTTTCTTTACATACAGCTTTTTTAACACAAACAGTATATCATATTCTGCCCCAAATGCGTCTATTTTTTTACAAAAAAGTAATATTTTCCCCCAACTCAAGAAAATTTTACCAATTTTACGCACAGAAGAAACATTTTAAATATCGTTTTCTCCTTGAAAAAGCAAAAGGTTTATGTATAATAGAGAGGTAGCCCCGTAATAAAGCAAAAATAAGCTGTTTGCAGGTTGTAGAAAGGCATAGGTATAAAGATGATAAGTGCAAATAATGTAACCTACAGAGTAGGGAAAAAAGCCCTGTTTGAGGATGTCAATATAAAATTTACGGAAGGAAACTGCTACGGCATCATCGGTGCCAACGGCGCGGGAAAATCTACCTTCTTAAAGATCCTTTCCGGTGAGCTGGAAACCACAAACGGCGATATCGCGATCACCCCCGGCGAGCGCCTCTCCGTACTGGAACAGGATCACTTTAAATATGACGACTACACCGTAATGGACACGGTGATCATGGGCAATGCCCGCCTCTATGAAATTATGAAAGAAAAGGACGCGCTCTACGCCAAAGAGGATTTTTCCGACGAGGACGGCATCCGCGTAAGCGATCTGGAAGCGGAATTTGCGGAGATGGACGGATGGGATGCGGACACCAATGCCGCAATGCTCTTAAACGGCCTCGGCATCGATGCGGAACTCCATACCGCGCAGATGTCCGATCTGGACGGCAGTCAGAAAGTAAAAGTCCTGTTGGCAAAGGCACTTTTCGGCAATCCGGATATCCTGCTTTTGGATGAGCCCACAAACCATCTGGATCTGGATGCCATCAACTGGCTGGAAGAGTTTCTGATCAATTTCCCAAATACCATTATCGTGGTCTCCCACGACCGGTATTTCCTGAACAAAGTCTGCACCCACACCGCGGACATCGACTACGGCAAGATTGAATTGTTCGCAGGCAACTATGACTTCTGGTACGAGTCCAGCCAGCTGATCTTAAAGCAGCGCAAGGAAGCCAACAAGAAAAAGGAGGAACAGATCAAGGAGCTGCAGGAATTTATCTCCCGCTTCTCCGCCAACGCTTCCAAATCCAAGCAGGCGACTTCCAGAAAACGGGCGCTCGAAAAGATCCAGCTCGACGACATCCGTCCCTCCAGCCGCAAGTACCCCTACATCGATTTCCGTCCCGAGCGCGAGATCGGCAACGATGTACTGCTTGTGGAAAATCTTTCCAAGACCATTAACGGAGAGAAAGTGCTGGACAATATATCCTTTATTGTGGGACATGACGACAAGATCGCCTTTGTGGGCGGAAACGAACTGGCAAAGACCACCCTGTTCCAGATCCTGACAGGCGAGATGGAACCCGACGAAGGCTTTTATAAATGGGGCGTGACCACTTCCCAGGCTTACTTCCCCAAGGACAGCAACGCGGAATTTGACAACGATTATACGATCACCGAATGGCTCACCGCCTACTCTCCCGTGAAGGATGTGACCTATGTCCGGGGGTTCCTCGGCCGTATGCTCTTTGCCGGGGATGACGGCGTGAAAAAAGTAAAGGTATTATCCGGGGGCGAGCGGGTACGGTGCCTGCTGTCCAAGATGATGATCAGCGGCGCAAACTGCCTGATCTTCGACGAGCCTACCAACCATCTTGATATGGAATCCATCACGGCGTTAAACGAAGGCATGAAAAAATTCCCGGGTGTGGAGCTGTTCTCCTGCCATGACCATCAGGTCGTACAGACCACGGCAAACCGCATTATGGAGATCCTGCCAAACGGCTCCCTGATCGACAAAATCACCACCTACGATGAGTATCTGGAAAATGATGAAATGGCAAGGAAGAGGACAATCTACACCAAGACCGCTTCCGACGAGGAAGACAACTGACAAACGCCGAAAAACGAAGGCGAAACGGGCAACGCCCCATGAAAGGAGAAAACCATGTACCTCTTTTTTACTGATCTGGACGGCACACTGCTCAACGATGAAAAACAGATCACACCAAAAACGCTGGAAGCTATAGATGCCTATATTTCAGCAGGCAATAAGTTTATCATCACCTCCGGCAGGCCCTTTAACAATATCCGGGAAGTGGCAAAGCGGACCGGACTTGACAAATATCAGGATCTTTTGCTGATCTGCTATAACGGTTCCATGATCTATGACTGCGGGCTGGAGAAACCGCTGGTGGATCTGCGGCTTGATCCGAAGGACGCGCTGCACATTATCGATACCGCAGAAGAAATGGGGCTCCACTGTCAGACCTACTCCTCCACAAAAGTAATCTGCAGGCATCATGACATCGAATCGGACTACTATAAAAAGCAGACCCAGATGGATTATATTTATGACGATGACATCCTTGCCTGTCTGGACGAAGCTCCCCACAAAGCGCTGGCTATCTCCATGAATGACCGTGAGAAACTGGAAAGGTTAAATGAGAAACTCACCCCCTGGATGGAAGGGAAACTGACTACCGTTTTCTCCTGTCCGGAATATCTGGAGTTTGTGGACTGCCGCTCCGGCAAGGGAAGCGCCGTAAAATATGTCTGCGACCTGTATCATGTGCCGGTTTCGGACGCCTACGCCGCAGGGGACGCCAACAACGATTTCTCCATGCTGACGGCAGTGGGCAACAGCATCGCCATGATAAACGGCAGTGATGAAGTAAAAGCAGTATCTTCCATCATCACCACCGAAGATAATAACCATGACGGACTGGCTGATATACTGTTTCGTCTGGCTGGAAAATAAAGCTTTAAAAACCCGCACCGCCACAGGCAGACTGCGGCGGTGCGGATTTTCTTTTTATTTAATTCTTTTTATCATTTTCCTATTTCATCTTCAAGCTTTTCCATTCTCTATATTCCAGATGTTTTTAAAGATATACCATAGCCGTCAGCACCAGAAAAAGCCCCATCAAAATACTGATGATCCCCGATGCCATATTAAAGTTCCTTTTATTACAATAATACTGGTTCTGCGCAGGCGGCACCGCCGAGTAGGGCACCTGCATGGCATCCAGCATGGCGAGGAAATCCGCCGCCCGTTTGCTCATATATTCATGCAGCCCGAAACTGACGGTCTGGGCGAACCAGTGTTTTGCCACCTGCAGGTTGTTCATATTGTATTCCAGCCTGCCCATATAATAGCAATACCTGACAAACTCATAACGGCTCCCCAGCCTGCCCGCCGCATACAGGTTCATCATATCCGCCTTGATCCTGTCATTTTTACCCGCAAACATCATATCCCGGAAGTTCAGTTCCTGCAAAAGGGCGATTGCCTGCGCCTGCAGTTTCCTCTTCACCTGAGGATTATGAATCCAGTTGTTGCGGAAAGCGTCCATGCACACATGAAAATTCTGCATATCCTCCAGTTCCCCGTAAAAGCGGCACCAGAAATAATCGTACATCATCCTCGCCCTGTTGTTGCAAAGTTCGTACTTCGGTTTCATCTCCATCAGGTTCTGATAAGCCGCGTCGAAATCCCCCATCACCAGATAGGCGTCGGTGCGGTTGATGCGCTGGCTGCGCCGCATGCCCGGAAACTGAAACCTCTCCAGATATTTCACGCATTCCAGATAGGCGTCAAAATCGCACTCCTGAGTGGCTATCATCTGCAGGCTGTAATTGCGCATCATGACCATCATGAAATACACATATAACAGCCAGAACAGCAGCAGCATAATCCCGACCGGATTATAGTAGGGCGTATAAACCTTCTGGTATGTACGATGCAGAAAACTTCCCTCGGATACCACAAACACAACTGCCACAGGCCAGATCAGCGTCATCAGCACATGAAGCGCCTTGACCCGCCTGACATTTTTTCTTACCATATTTGTTCTTGTCATTGATCTTTTTTATCCTTCTAACCTTCCACTATCAGATATCGCCCGTCTCCGATCTCGAAGACTTCCGAGGCTTCCAGAATGTTCTCCGCATCCGCCTCCTCCGTATCTATTCCCTGTTCTTCAAAATACTCCAGTACCTCATCCGCGGATTCGGCGATCACAGCCATGCACTCCTCCAGAAATGCCTCCGCTTCACTCTCGTTCTCCACCACGTCCTCCGGAAATAACTGCCTTTGATTTTCTAAAAAACAGAGAACGGCAGCATCATCATACTCGTAAGTCATACTTTTTACCAACCTTTCCTCGTTATCCTGAAAAATGAAAAATACACAGGCTCAGATTCCGCTTCAGCCTTCCACATGCATCTCCGGGATAAATACCCGCTCTCCGGCGCCGCCCCTCTCCTGTTTCACAAGTTCGCCCGCCTCGAGGCAGAACGTATCCTGCGCGCAGAAGGGCTCCTGAATACGCCGGTTTACTTTCTCATAATTCCCTTCCGGCATCAGCGTATGCGCCTTCATATTATCTTTTAACTGGCATTCCAGAATATGCATCACTTTCTGTTTTAATCCCTCTTTTTCCACCGGGAACATGATCTCCACACGGCGCTCTAAATTCCTCGGCATCCAATCGGCGCTGGCGCAGTAGATTTCCGGCTTGCCGTCATTCTCAAAATAGAAGATCCGGGCATGCTCCAGAAAATTTCCCACAATGGAACGCACCGTGATATTTTCGCTGACACCCGGGATTCCGGTTTTCAGACAACAGATCCCCCGCACGATCAGTTCGATCTTTACCCCCGCCGCGGAAGCCTCGTACAGCGCCACGATGACATCCCTGTCACAAAGGGCGTTCATCTTCGCGACGATATGGCTGTGGTGCCCTTTCAGCGCGTAATCCCTCTCCCTGCCTATCAGTGAGATAAACCGGTCCTTCAGCCACAGCGGCGCCACCGCCAGTTTATTCCAGCTTCTGGGTTCGGAGTAACCGGAAAGCATATTAAACACCGCCGTGGCGTCCTCGCCGATCTGCTCGTTGCAGGTCATCAGCCCCACATCCGTATAGAGTTTTGCCGTGGAATCGTTATAATTCCCCGTGCCGAGATGGACATACCGCCGGATGCCGTCCTCCTCCCGGCGCACCACCAGCGTGATCTTGCAGTGGGTCTTTAAGCCCACCAGGCCGTAGATCACATGGCATCCCGCTTTCTCCAGACGTTTCGCCCAGAGGATATTGTTTTCCTCATCAAACCGCGCCTTTAATTCCACCAGCACCGTAACCTGCTTTCCGTTCTCCGCTGCCTGCTCCAGCGCCGCTATGATCGGGGAGTTGCCGCTGACACGGTAGAGCGTCTGCTTGATGGCGAGCACCTCGCTGTCCTTCGATGCCTGCCTGACAAAATCCACCACCGGCTCAAAAGTCTGGTAGGGATGATGCAGGAAAACATCATGCCGCCTGATCTGAGTGAAGATATCCCCCTCCTCCAGAAATTCCGGGACAGGCTTCGGCGTATATCTCGGCGTTTTCAACTCCTCATGCCCTTCCATGCCGTAGAGTTTCATCAGCACGGTCAGATCCAGCGGCCCCTTGATAGCGTAAATATCCTCTTCCTGCACCATCAGTTCTTCTTCGAGTATCTTTAAGAGTTTCTCATCCATACCGGCTTCCGTCTCCAGACGGATGACCTGCCCCCACTGCCTTTTCTTCAACTGTTTTTCGATCTCCTTCAGCAGATCCTCCGCCTCGTCCTCCTCAATGCTCAGATCCGCGTTCCGCATGATACGGAAGGGATACACACACTCGATATCATAATTTAAAAACAATCTGTCGATATTCCGCTCAATGATCTGTTCAAGGAAGATCAGGCACTTTTTCCCCTCCTCATCGGCAGGGATCTCCACCACCCTTGCCAGCACGCCGGGCACCTGCACCGTGGCAAATTCCACTTCTCCCTTCCCCTGTTTTTTCTTCACAAGAGCGCCCAGATTCAGCGTCTTGTTCCTCACAAGGGGGAAGGGCCTCGACGAATCCACCGCCATCGGCGTCAGCACCGGATAGACATTGTCCGCAAAATAGCGGTCCACATACACCGCCTGCTTCTCCGTCAGATCCTCATGGCGCTGTACGATCTTCACTCCTGCCAGAAGAAGCGATGGCAGGAGCTGCTTATTATAAACCTGATACTGCTCTTTGACAAGGGCGTGGGTCACTTTGTTCAGCGCCTCAAGCTGCTCCTTCGGCTTCATCCCCGCGATATCCGGCTTATTGTATTTCGCATGGACCATATCCTTTAAAGACGCCACCCGCACCATAAAAAACTCATCCAGATTGGACGCCGTGATGCTTAAAAATTTCAGCCGTTCAAACAGAGGGATCTTTACATCTTTCGCCTCGCTGAGTACCCGCCGGTTAAACATCACCCAGCTCAACTCCCTGTTTGTATAGTAAGACGGATCTGTAAAATCCTTTTTCTCTCCCATGATCGCCATCCCTCCTAAAAACTCTTCTTCTGCCGGATCACCGGCCTGATACTGTACACCTCTTCAAAGAAATCCGCGCGCCTCGTAAAAAGCCCCCGCTCCAGTGTGATATCCGCCGCCGTATCCACCTGGATCACGAGCTGTCCGTCCTTCACCACGGTTTTGACATCCTTGAATTTCTGCTTATGGCTCCGGTCGAGCCCGTTCGCCACCCGCAGCAGCGCTGTCAGTTTCGCCACCACCAGATAGGCGTCCTCATCCAGCAGGCTCCTGCCGTCCGCATTGTAATAGTATACAAAAGGCAAATGGTTATATTTCACCACATTCGCCACGATCTCCCGCTCTTTATGGGAGAGTCCGATGATCTCCGTTGACATAATGATATTGTAGGAACATTCCCCCAGATTCACCATGCTGATATACTTGCCGCAGTCATGAAGCCTTGCGGCAAGCTGCAGAAGAAGCCTCTCCCGCTTTCCCAGTCCGTGGATACGCTTCATGCTGTCAAAGATCGTCAGCGCGATCCGCTCCAACGTCTCTCCCCGCTTCTTGCTGCCCATATAACGCTTGCTGATATTTTCGGCGCTGGAGAGGATATCCCGCTCAAAATCATGCTCCACCTTGAATATCTTATGCTGCTCCGCATATTCGTAGGCGATACCGTCACATAACGTCACCCCGGGCACCCACAGGAGCGATGCGTCCATCATCTTTACAATCCGCTTCACAAGCACCGCGGAAATAAACAAAAGCAATGCGTTTTCCCGCGGGATATTCAGGGTGCCCGCAATCTCAAGCAGAGTCCTTGACTGCACCGATTCCAGAAAACTCATATACTGATCCGCATCGATCATCCCCGGCCTCTCCCCGGTAATCGCGGGATTCTGCAGGATCACGGAAAGATAGTCGTCCACCACGATGATATTTTCGATCCGGCAGTCCTTCAGATACATTTTCTTAAAAACGGAAAGCTGCGCCGTGGCGATCTCATCGATCAGTCCTTCTACTTTAGAGGACGCCGCATCCAAATGCGTCAGCCGCTCCTGCAGCCGCAAAACCCCCAGACGCATATTCTGGGTGGAGATCAGGCTTCCCTTCTCAAACAGGGATATCTGGATGCTGCCGCCCCCGATGTCCACAATGGCGGTTCCCTTTTCCATGATCTTGTCAAAATCTTCCGTCCTGGAAGCAATGGATTTATAATCCATAAAACGCTGCTCGGAATTGCTCAGCACATCAATCCTGATCCCGGTGCGCTGCCGGATCTGATCCAGCAGTATCTTCGTATTTTTCGTCTCCCGCACGGCGCTGGTCCCGTATGCCTTATAATCACTGACCTTATAGGATCTCATGATATTCTGGAACTCTTTCAGGATACCGCAGAGTTCGTTCACCGCCTCATAGGAGACCTTGCCCTCCGCATAGGTATCGCTGCCTAAATCCAGCCGGTATCTGATATCGTCCACCTGCTTCATGCCGCCCTTGCCGGACATCTCGAATATCTTCATCTCCAGATCGTAGGAACCTATATCGATTGCCGCAAATGTCGTTATCGCCACAACTACTACCCCCTTATTCCCTTCCGCGATTTTCCTGCCGTTTTTACAGTTTCCCGAGAAGGTAATCTATAAACTGCTGCGCCGTCCGCCCTGAGAGGCCGCCGTGGGAGAGTTCCCATCTGTTGGCTTCCAGCAGCAGCTTTTCTTCTTCCATATCAATATGATAACGCTTTGCCAGCGTTCTGACAATATTCTGAAACTCTTTTGGTGCAGGTTTTCCGAAATAGATCGTCACACCGAACCGGTAAGCCAGAGAAAGCTTCTCCTGTACCGTATCATTGGTATGCAGATCTTCATCCCTGTCGTTTTTATCGGAAGCGGTTTCCCGGATCAGGTGCCGCCTGTTGGAAGTCGCATAGATCAGTACATTCTTCGGCTTCTTCTCCAGTCCCCCCTCGATCACCGCTTTCAAATATTTGTAATCCGTCTCAAAATCCTCAAAACTCAGATCATCCATATAGATGATGAATTTGTAATTCCTGTTTTTGATCTGACCGATGATATCGTTTAAATCCCGGAACTGGTGCTTATACAGTTCGATGATACGCAGTCCCTTTTCATAGTATTCATTGGCGATGGCTTTGATACTGGAGGATTTCCCCGTACCAGCATCCCCGAACAGCAGGCAGTTGTTCGCCTTTTTATTCCGCACAAAAGCCTCCGTGTTATCGATCAGCTTCTGCTTCTGACTCTCATATCCCACCAGATCGTCAAGGTGCACATGGGCAATGTTGGTGATCGGCACGATCCGCGCACCTTCTTCCCCCGGGACAATGCGGAACGCCTTGTGCAGCCCGAATTTCCCGACGCCGTAGTCCCTGTAGAACTGCGTCAGTGTGTCCTTCATCTCTTCGGGCGTATTGTCGCGGCAGAATTGTTCCGCCAGATCGCAGATCCGCTGCCGTATCCTTGTATTATAGACTTTGCTCTCCTCGTCGCTGCCCTGATACTGCTCGATCAGCGCCCAGCTCTCCGCCCCGAAAAGCTTTACCACCGGCGCGAAATCAAAGTCAAAAAACTCCTTGAATATCACAATATCATGCAGCACCGCCTGATTGATGCTGCCCTCCGCCGGCCCCACCACCTCGCAGGCGCGGCTGTAACTGTTTTCATCATTGACAAGAAGATTTGCCAGATAACAGTGCCAGAGGTTTCCGTAAAAGCCGTGGTTGCCCGCCAGCTCCAGCAGTTCATGGATACAGGCGTAGAACAGTTCTTTTAGCTCTTCCAGCCTTCCGGATGCTCCTTTATAATGATATATCTCTTTATAGTGGTCTATGATATAGGACATGTCCGAAAGAAGTTTTCCTTCTTCTCTGGACATGTTTCTGTATACAATCAGTTCTTTTTCTCTCATTGTTTTCCCTTCCGTCCTCAAACCCCTTCCGTCTGTTTATGATCAAACGCTCCTTATTTCTTCCTCCCTGAACCGGTACGATAAATCCCGGTTATCCACATCTTCCTAATAATTCCCCAGAATCCTCATATTTCTCGCTTCATCCCGCAGTCCCCGCAGGGCGTTCTTCACTGCGGAATCCCCGAGATTCCCGTCAAAATCAATGAAAAACCTGTACTCCCAGTTCCGCTCCTCGATGGGGCGGCTCTCGATCTTGTTCATATTCAGATTATTGTAGATAAAATGGGACAGCATATGGTATAAAGAGCCGCTCTCATGGGGCACCTCAAAACAGATGCTGACTTTTTTCGCGTCCTTTTTAAATATCTTCTGGTTCGTGACAATAATGAACCGCGTGGAGTTGGAACTGGACTGGTTGATGCCCTTTTGCAGTACTTCCAGCCCGTAAAGCTTCGCCGCATACTCGCTGGCGATCGCCGCCTGGCTCTTATCCCCGTCCTTTTGTACTTTCTTCGCAGCAAAGGCATTATTCTTCATGCTGATCTGCTTCCAGGAAGGGTATTCCAGCAAAAACCTTGCGCTCTGCATCAGCGACTGGGGGTGGGAACAGACGGTGTGTATATCCGAAAGCTTTGTCCCCGGCAGCCCCATCAGGCAGTGCTCTATTTTGATCACCTGTTCTCCCACGATATAATTTTCAAACTCCGCAAGCAGATCGTATATCTCGCTGACAACGCCCGCCGTGGAATTTTCGATCGGCAGTACCGCGAAATCCGCACTGCCCTCGTCTATGGCTATCATCGCGTCCCGGAACGTGTCCACATGAAAACTGCTGATCTGATCCCCGAAATACTGCATCATCGCCGCCTGAGAATAAGCGCCGTCCGCCCCCTGAAAGACCACCCGCGCTTTTTCCGTATCCAGCTTATCCACACCGATAAACGGAAGCTTTCCGAGAGCGCCCTTCTCGGTGAGCATCTGATACTGCAGCTTCCGGCTCATGGACATGATCTGCTCAAACAGTTCCGTGATGCCGTGCCTGTTAAAATCATTGCTGACAAGGGATTTGAGAACCGCCAGCTTCTCCTCCTCCCGCTGTTTGTCGAATACTTTTTTTCCGGTCTCTATTTTATATTCGGCTACCTGCCCCGAAATTTTCATCCTTCTTTCATAGAGAGATACGATCTCTCTGTCGATTTCGTCGATCTGCCCTCTGAGCGTCAGTAAATCTATCATTTTCTTTCCTCTTTTTCATCTGTTCTGTCATATTATTTATTCTATATTTTAGTACATTTATTTCTTGATAGCAAGTAGGGATAACATTATAATAAAGGATAACTGATTTTCATTGCAGCTTTCTGGACACCGGAGGAAAAACGGATTATAATATAAAACAGTATTAAAAAAACAAGGATGCAAAATGCCGGATCGGATCTTACGCCCGGCACAATAAGATCATACATGGAAACCTATTAAGACAGGAGAGTTCTGCTATGAAGAAAAATATGAAAAAGCCTTTGTATATTATCATACCCGCCGTTTTGATCGTACTTCTGATCCTTGCGGTCTATCTGGAGAAACGGGGTGTCCACCTGTCCCCCATCCCGAAGGATACGATCGGCAATACCGCCGGGAATCTGCGGGGAGAGGGAAAGTTTTGTGAATATGACGGGAAGGTTTATTTCTCCAATCCCTATGACAATGATACGCTGTATGTCATGAACCCTGACGGGAGCAAAATGAAAAAACTGCTGAATTCCAGCGTTTCCTATATTAACGCCGGCGGGAATTATCTGTTTTATTACCTTGAGAGCAGAAACGGCGGCTCCGGCCTCGGTTATATCCGTGCCACCACAGGTATTTACCGTTCCACATTAAAAGGAAAAGAAAGTTCCTGTCTCGACAGCGATATGGCGACCATGATGGTGCTCGTGGGCGATACGATCTACTGCCAGCATTATGACAATACCGATTTCAGTACTTTCCATAAGATTCCCGCCGCAGGAAGCAAGGAGGAAATAGAACTCAGCAAAGACATCGTGGAGACCGCCTGTGTTCAAAACGGAATGATCTACTATAGCGGCGTCACCGATGACCACTACCTGCACGCCTGGGATACCCAAAGCGATACCACCGACATTATCTGGGAAGGCAACACAAGCTACCCCACAGTGATCGGCAATTATCTGTATTATATGGATGTCGACAACGACTATCATCTGTGCCGTTACGATCTGTCAGGCGGGGAACTGGTGGAACTGACAAACGAGAGATTGGATTTTTATAATATATATGACAGTGTGATCTTTTATCAGACAAACGGTACCGATACGCCCGCCCTGATGCGTATGAGCATTAACGGCAGCAATCCGGAAGTCGTTATGGAAGGCGTTTATCACAGGATCAATACGACCTCCGCCTACACTTATTTCCAGCCTTTTGATGACGATAGCATCATTTACCGCACCAGTACCTTCGGCCCTGTGGCAGTCGATAACTTCCCGGAAGCGAAGGAAGCCGCGCCGGAGGATCAGGAAAAGGAAAACTGATCTGAGTCCGCACAGGAGACGGCAGTTTCTACGCCCTGCCAGTCTCCTCCAGTTCCTCAAGCATTTCCTTCACAGTCTTTCTGTAAACAGGGTGCACATAAAACGGCGCCAGTTCCGAAAGCGGCTCTAATACAAACTGCCGGTTCTTCATATCAGGATGAGGAATCGACAGTTCTTTTTTTGCCAGAACAAGATCATCATAGAACAGGATATCCAGATCCAGAGTCCGGGGGCCCCAATGGATCTCCCGCTTTCTTTCCGCAAGCCTCTCTTCCTCCTGCAGCCTTGCAAGCAATCCTTCGGGGCTGTAGAGGGTTTCCGCCTCCAGCACACCGTTTAAAAAATCGTCCTGCTCCACACCGCCGTAGGGCGCCGTCTCTATGTAATCAGAAACCCTGATGCCCCTGAAACAGACATCCGCCCGCAGATCTGCCACTGCCCGTTCCAGAAATTTTAACCGCTCCCCCATGTTCGAACCCAGCGCGATAAAAACCCTGTGCCAGCCTCTCTCTGTCTTTACGGAGACACTGTCAAAGCGAAGCGGGATCGGCGCATCCGGCTTTTCGACTTCCAGTTCCACTTTCCGGATCGCCGGAAACGCAAGCAGAAGCTCCTCCGCTACATGCCTTGTCACGGCCTCCAGCAGATCAAAGCGGTTTTCCCGCATATAATTATCGATAAACAGGCAGGCCGCGCCATAATCCACGGCATCCGCAATATCGTCGCTTTTTCCCGCTTTTTCCGTATCGGTATAGAGCACCGCATTGACGCAGAAGTTCTGCCCCTGCTCCTTTTCCTGCTCGTATACGCCATGGTAGGCAAATATTTTAAGATTCCTGATCCTGATCTGATCCATAGTCCTTGTTTCCTTTGTTGTTTTTTCCGGCATTTTTATTTGCCGTTTTCTTAGCTGTTTTTTCTACGGCTCCATTATACTCTACGTTTGCCCTGTGTCCAATCCTTTCACCTTCTCTTCAACCGCCCGAAGGATCACTGAATGAAAAAGGATTATCCAAGAATTTTCTATGCCGAACAATAATCTCTGACCGCTTCCGCCATCCTCAAAGCCCGCGCATTCTCCTTCACATCATGCACCCGGATAAAGCTGCAGCCTTTTAAAACCCCGACTGCCGTTGTGACAAGCGTGCCCTCTAACCTTTCCGATACCGGCAGATCCAGCGTAAGCCCGATCACAGATTTTCTGCTGCATCCGAGCAGCAGCGGATATCCCCATGTATGCAGCTTCTCCAGCTTTGCAATGATCTCCAGATTCTGCTCATAGGTCTTTCCGAAACCTACGCCGGGATCCAGTATAATCTTATCATCCGCAATGCCCGCCTTTTTTGCCAATGAAACACTTTCCTGCAGATCATGAATAACATCTGTTATGAATGACTTGTAAACCGTATTATCCCTGTTATGCATCAGACAGCAGGGAACTTCCGCCTCCGCGATCACCTGTGCCATTTTATCATCGTATTTCAGTCCCCGGATATCATTGATCAGATCCGCCCCCGCCGAAATTCCCGCCTTTGCAACGTCACCCTTGCAGGTATCCAGCGATACGGGAATGTCAAATCTTCTTTTCAGGTTTTCTATCACAGGCACAACACGCCCGATCTCTTCCTGTGCCGAAATCTTCGTATGCCCGGGCCTTGAGGATTCCCCGCCGATATCCACGATATCCATCCCTTCCCGTATCATCTCCTCCACATGGAAAAGCGCCTGATCCATGTCCTGAAACTTTCCGCCGTCGGAAAAAGAATCCGGCGTCACATTCAGGATCCCCATGATATAACAATGATGTTTTGTGTCAAAATCTCTGCTGCCTATTCTCATAATATAATATCTCCGTATGCCTTTCGCTTTCCTGCAGCGCCTCTCAGTATCTAAGTTCCCGATTTTTCCTGGTGCCCTTCCAGTCGCACTCCCTCTCCGCTTCACAGCAAAAGCAGCTCCTGCTCATCTTATCCGCACGGTACAAAATGCCGTCCAGCGTCTCATCCTGCCCAATCGCCGCATTCCTGTGGTTTAAGATGGCGGAAAGTATCTGTTCCGACTCTTCTTTTGTAAAGCCGCTCTCCGCAAGGATCTCCGGCGCAAACAGGGCTGACGCCTTCTCGTGGGGCGTCCCGTCCTCATACTGTTTCCATCTGCCGATATCATGGAGCAGTGCCGCCGCGTAGATCATTTCCTTTGACACAGACAACCCCTGCTGCAGATTGAAGATCATCGCCAGCCTCGCCACATCCAGAAAATGCCCCATATCATGATGACAGAAGCGCCTTCCCTCTTCTGCCATCCTGTTCTTTTCCAGATATTCTTTATATCGTATATGATTTAATATTTTATTGACACGCTCCAACTTTTTATTCCCGTCCCCGCAAATTGCATAATTTCCGCAGCATCAGCCCGTCTGCTTCCTCCCGACTCATATCCCCGGCATCGGCCCGTCTGCTTCCTCCCGACTCATATCCCCGGCATCAGCCCGTCTGCTTCCTTCCGATTCATATCCCCGGCATCGGCCTGTCTGCTTCCTTCCGATTCATATCCCCAGCAGCCGAAAAAAACTCTCCTGCAGCCGTGCATCCTCCCGAAAAGCCCCTTTCACGGCATAAGTAACGGTCTTACTGCCGGGCTTTTTGATCCCTCGCATAGTCATACACATATGCTCCGCCTCCGTCAGCACCATCACTCCCTTCGGAGACAGATGTTCCATCACCGCCTCCGCGATCTGCTCCGTCATACGCTCCTGAAGCTGCAGCCTTTTCGCGTAAACCTCCACACATCTCGCCAGTTTACTGAGCCCCACGATCCGTCCGTCCGGAATATAGGCGATATGCACTTTTCCGAAAAAGGGCAGCATATGATGCTCGCACATGGAATAGAACACGATATCCTTCTCCAGTACCATCTCCGTCTTTTCCGTCACAAACGTTTTAGACAGGATCTCCTTCACGTCCATCTCCATCCCGCCGCAGATCTCTCCATACATCCGCGCGATCCGATCCGGTGTCTCGATCAGCCCTTCCCGTCCGGTATCTTCGCCGATTCCCTTAAGCAGCAGTCTAACGGCCTCTTTTACTTTTTCCTGATCTATCATGTTTCTCGCTCCTGTCTTTTATGATCCTGCCGAGGGCTCCCAGATAGGAAAGGGAACCGAAGGCAAGAATAACCCAGTCTTTTTCCGCCAGCAGATACGCCATCTCCACCGCCTCTTCCAGACTGGCAGCCTCTGTCACACGGGGATGATATTCCAAAGCCGTCAGCGCCAGTTCATGGCACGGCAGAGCGCGGGGCTGCCCCTGCGGCGTAACCGTGATGATCTGTTCCGCGTAAGCATAGGTCTGCGCTATGACTTTTTCATATTCTTTATCCTTCAACATTCCTATTATATAGAGAATCTTCTTATTTGTAAAATAAAATCGGATCCCCTCCGCAAGGCGCTTCGCCGCATCCTCATTGTGGGCGCCGTCTAAAATGAACACGGGTCTTTTTGCCGCGATCTCAAATCTGTAGGGCCACTTTGCCTGAAACAGCCCGCTTCTCAACTGCTTTTCCGATACGGAAAATCCCTTTCTCCCTAACGCCTCCACAATTTCCACCGCCAGCGCCGCGTTCTCCGGCTGCACCACGCCCGCCAGAGAGATTTCCAGACGGCGGTAGAGTATGCCGCTGCTGGAAAGATAATCAAACCGCTGTTTTTCCAGTCCGTATTTTATATGGGACAGCCGCTCTTTTTCCACCGTCCTGCACTCCGCCTCCCCGGCTCTTCTCTTTAAAATTTCCAGTACCTCCGGCTGCTGCACTCCGCTTACAATCTCCGCCCCCGGCTTGATGATCCCCGCTTTATGATGTGCTATCTCCTGCAGCGTATTTCCCAGAAAAGCCATATGATCCATACTGACGGAAGAAAAAGCGGCAGCCAGCGTGTTTTTGATGATATTAGTGGCATCCAGATCACCGCCCATCCCGCATTCCAGCAGCACGATATCACAGCGCTGCTCTTTAAAATACAAAAAGCTCACCGCCGTTTCCATCTCAAATACGGTAGGATGCGGCATTCCCTCCGCCTCCATGGCGTCCGCCTCCTCCCGCACCAGACTCATCAGCGCGGCAAACTCTTTTGTCAATATCTCTTTTCCGTTTACCTGTATTTTCTCCCGATAGGCATAAACCGCCGGGGATGAATAATGCCCAACCCGATATCCCGCATTTTTCAAAACACTGTAAACAAAAGCAAGCACAGATCCCTTGCCGTTCGTCCCGGCAATATGCACAAAAAAAAGATCATCCTGCGGATTCCCCAGCCGCCTGCAAAGCTTTGTCGTACTCTCAAGCCCCGGCACACTCCCGAGTTCAGACATCTCCTCAATATAATCCATACTCTCCCGATAATTCATCCGCCTGCTCCTCCCTCTGTCACATACCGGATTTTCCATTGCTGTAAATAACAGAATCAAAAGAGAGATTCTGTTATCAAAATAATATTATGAATAATCTTCTCTGATCTGTCCATACTTTTTCCTATGAAAATGAAAAAATCGACCGTTAAAATACAAAAAAACGAAGCCTCCATGCCGCTTTTCAAATTGTTCCTCCACTGCGGCATTGCAGGCTGGTGTTTTGAAATTCTTTATACATCATTTAAAATGCTGCAGCGCCGCGATTTCCGGCTGACGGGAACTACTTCTTTATGGATGTTCCCGATCTACGGCTGCGCTGCTTTTCTGCGCCCGCTGTTCCGCGTCACCCGTAAACTATGGCTCCCTCTGCGCGGTACTTTATATGCCCTGATTATTTTTTTCGCTGAATTCCTTTCCGGAAAAATTCTTGACAAAAAGGAGCTTGTGCCCTGGGATTACAGCCGATGCCGTTTCCGCGTAGGTCCCCATATCCGGCTTGACTTTTTTACAAACTGGTTCTTAGCCGGGCTTTTTCTGGAAAAATTTACACTGAAAGACGGGTTTCGGAAACTATAACAGGGCGGGTATACTCATTTTCTGTTTCTGCAAACCTATTTTCCGAATCTCCGCATTTTATATTTTACCTCAATCCTCAAGCCTGTCCGGTATCCCGTTACCGTCCAGATCCACGTCGGCATCGATACTCAGGGTATTCATCGTCCTGCGTTTCATCCGTGCTTCCTCCGACGCTTCCAAAATAAAATCCTTGATCGCCTTTGCGTTTCTGACATGTTCTATGTACAGTTTGGGATTCGTTGTATCGCCCGTGTAACAGATGATTGTCCCCATTCCGAATATCCTCTCTCCTAAGGAGGCGGACAACTCCACATCCTGCACTTTATACATATAACAGTCGTTTTCCTTCGTGCTCAGAAGCCCTGTATTGATCGTGATCATTTCATCCCTGATCGTATATTTTGTAAATGTCCAGGGCAGTCCAAAAAATAACAATCGTTTTCTTTCAATATATTCCATTTTTTTCTCCTTTACTCTCACCCGCCAACCGATCCTCGCATTGCAGTTCACCTGTTTATAATGTTGCATATAGTTTTATACACACATTTCACCAGCAACGGTCAATGGGAACATTTCTATTTATCATGCGACGCTTTCTTACTGTATTTCTCCTCACAGTATTTACACCGGTAAATTTCCTTTGCTTCATCAGCCAGTATAAAAATGTGAGGAAGTCCCTGCTCTATGGAAGTAATACACCGGGGATTGTGGCAATGGATCACGTTTTTGATCTCTCCGGGCAGATGAAGCGCCCTCTTCTCTACAATCTCTCCCTTCTGTATCACATTGATCGTAATATTATGATCTATATACCCTAAAATATCAAGATTTAATGTATTGATATCACATTCCACCTTGATGATATCCTTCTTTCCCATTTTATTGCTGCGTGCATTTTTGATGATCGCAACCGTACAGTCCAGCTTATCAAGCTGCAGATATCTGTATATTTCCATACTCTTCCCGGCTTTGATATGATCCATCACGAAGCCTTCTTCTATTTTTCCCACATTCAGCATTTTGTAATCTCCTATTTCAGTACCGCAGACATCCTTCCAGTACAATCCTGACCTAAAACAATCAACAGCCGCTATGCGTCTGTTAATTGTTTTTTGCACTGTTCGGATATCTGCTGTTTTTTCAGTACCGCAGATATCCTCCCCGGATAACCGCTGTTTTTTCAGTACCGCAGATATCCTCCCCGGATAACCGCTGTTTTTCCAGTACCTCAGATATCCTTCCCGGATAACCGCTACCTGTTCAGTTCCAGCAAAGTCAGGATCAGCGCCATGCGGACATATACCCCGTACTGCACCTGTTTAAAATAGACCGCCCTTTCATCATCATCCACCTCAACGGAAATCTCATTCACTCTCGGCAGCGGATGCAGCACCAGACAGTCCGGCTTTGCCAGATTCATTTTCGCCTTATCCAGAATATAGAAATCCTTTAACCGCACATAATCTTCTTCGTTAAAGAATCGCTCCCTCTGCACTCTTGTCATATATAACAGATCCAGTTCGGGAATGCAGTTCTCCAGACTGATCACCTCTTCATAAGGAATCTTCTTTTCCTTCAGCATCTCTATGATATAGTCGGGAACCCGCAGCTCTTCCGGGGAAATAAACCGAAACGTAACATTCTCATAACGTACCAGCGCATGGATCAGAGAATGCACGGTGCGCCCGAATTTCAGATCTCCGCAGAGTCCCACCGTAAAATTGCCGAGACGCCCTTTCAGCGCACGGATCGTCATCAGATCCGTCAATGTCTGTGTCGGGTGCTGATGCCCACCGTCCCCGGCATTGATGATCGGGATCGAGGAATGGGAAGCTGCCACAAACGCCGCCCCCTCTTTCGGATGCCGCATAGCGCAGATATCTGCGAAACAACAGATCACACGGGTCGTATCCGCAACACTCTCCCCTTTCGATGCAGAGGAGGACGCCGCGTCGGAAAACCCGAGAACGCTGCCGCCCAAATTCAGCATAGCCGTCTCAAAACTCAGCCTTGTCCTTGTACTCGGCTCATAAAAACAGGTAGCCAGTTTTTTTCCGGCACAGGAATGGGCATACTTTTCAGAATTTTTTTCAATATCGTCCGCCAGATCAAACAGCGCATCCAGTTCTTCGGTCGAAAAATCCAGAGGACTTAAAAGATGATTCATATAATACTTTACCTCCTACTATTTTGTATGGGAAACTTCTCAATTTGCCCGCGTACATCGATAAGCAGCGGCCGGCTTCATGAAAAACAAAGACAGCCTTAAAAAGCGAAGGGATAAAGATCCCTTCGCTCTCATAATCAACAAAATGACAATAATTCTTCTACCGGTTTTCTCTTTGGCGCCTTAGGTGTCTCAGCCGCATATCCCATAGGAATCAGAGCAGCCACCTCTCTGTCTTCCGGAATCTCCAAAATAGACGCTGCTTTCACATCGTCAAAAAGACCAAGAATAACAGATGCTATTCCCTGTTCATAGGCTGCGAGGCAGAGTGTCTGGGAAGCAATTCCCGCATCATACATCTGCCACCTGTCGCCTTTAGCAGTGGAGTAGGAACCGTCTCTCTCAAAACCGGAACGGTTTTTGATCATGGTAACTGCCATTACCACCGGCGCGGACTCCATGATCTTACCGTTATTTTGCCACATATCAGTACATTCCTTCGCAAGCCTTTCTTTTTTCTCTCCCTCCACGGCAACAAACCGTACGATCTGTGTGTGTTTCCAGCTCGGATAATAAGAAGCCGTCTCCACAATCTCGGAAAGAAGCTCATGGTCGATTGCCTGCTCGGTGAACTGACGGACACTTCTGCGCTCCATAATACATTCTTTTGCGGTCATGAAATACCTCCCTTGTCATGATAATCGTTTTTTGCAGTTCCAAATCCTATAGACAAGTATAACAAAAGAAAAGGGGGCTTTCAAGTTCCTTTACGATACTTTTCCAAAAATCCGCCTTGTGGTATTTATCCCTCTATGTAAAACCGTGCAGCAATACCCTTCAGCTTATCCGCCTCATTCTGGCATCCTGCCACCATTTCCATATTTTCACCCATACGGTTCACCACGGAGGCCGTCTTTTCCGCTATATCCGACACACCGATGGCGGACTCGTTGATCGTCTTGCTGATACCCTCAAGTCCGTCTGTAACCAGCAGGATCGTTTCATTCAACTGTACAACGGATTCCTGAATGGATGTCATACTCTTCTTCACTGCCACGGAGTCATCATTATACTGGTTGCTCACATCATAGAACGCCTGATAATCCGGCACCACCTGATTTTCCATAAACTGTGTCGTATCATTCAGCGTTGTTCCCATATCGCGCACGACCATATTGACTTCTGCAACGATATTGTTGATGTCTGCCACGGTCTCGGAAGTCTGATTCGCCAGATTACCGATCTCCGTCGCCACCACGGCAAAGCCTTTTCCCGCTTCGCCCGCCCTTGCCGCCTCGATGGACGCATTTAACGCCAACAGACTGGTCTGGGAAGAGATCCGCATGATAACCTCGGTCAGTTCATTGATTTTCTCCACCGCACGCGCCTCTTCGATCGCCTTCGCGGAATTTTTCTGTAATGACGCAAACATTTCGCGCGCCAGTTTCACGGACTCGGTGGCGGATTTTTTCAACTTCGCCGCCCGCTCCTCAATCTCATTTGACAGTTCTTCCCCTTCTATGGACATTCTCTGGATATCATTGGATTCCTCCTTCATATCCTCAATGCTTGAAACAAGGGTCTGGGTAGTCGCCGTCGTCTCCTGCATGCCTGCCGCCAGTTCTTCGGTGGTGGCGGAATTATCCGTACAGGAGTCATTTACCTCCGAAGTCGTAGCCTGCAGCGTATGTACGATCTCATTCAGATGCGCACTGGCATTGCTGACATCCCGGATCACGCTCCGGAGGCTATCCCTCATTGCCGACACCGCATTCGCCATGGCGCCGCACTCATCCTTCCCCTTTTTGAGCTTCCTGTTCCAGGGATGGCTTACAAATTTCAGTTCCTCCATCTCATTGATCAGTATCGTGATCTTCTTCAGCGGATTCATCATGATACCGGTCACGATAAAGATCACCACCGCGAGCAGGATCATCACCACAAGCATTCCCTCTCCGGAATGTACCATCATTGTCTTGATACCGCTTAAGACTTCTTCCTCGTCCGCGGAGATCACGATCACATCATTCGTGAACAGAACATAATAAGACGCGTATTTTACCTTTCCGTCAAATTCATAACCCACCACTTCCGGCTCCGGTGTGGTTCCCGCCTTGATCTTCGCTATC
The DNA here is from genome assembly GCA_910573755.1 of Lachnospiraceae bacterium. Taxonomy (GTDB): domain Bacteria; phylum Bacillota; class Clostridia; order Lachnospirales; family Lachnospiraceae; genus 1XD8-76. The sequence goes on from CAJTBO010000004.1 coordinate 220,846, forward strand.
ACATCTTTTATCACTTCATTTTCCACCGGCTCTCCGACCTTGCTCTTTGTCGGATGATACAGCATCGTTCCGTCCGGTGATACCATATACGCATAGGAAGACTCCACGCCTTCCATTTTCGCATTTGCAAGGATTCCCGCATAGGCTTCGTAATTCAATGTCCTGTCGTTCTGTTGATACTCCATGATCTCCGTTTCCATCCCGGCGGCATAAGCTTCGACAAGACTGAGCATAGAATTCTGCGTCAGCGTAGTCAGTTCCTCCTCCGCTCTCGGCACCGTCATCTGCAGTACCATAAGACAAGAACAAAGTGCTCCGATCTGCACTAGCAACATGATTTTTGTCCGCATGGAATGTATTACGGACACTCTGTGTTTTTGTTTTGTCTGTTCATAAACCATTGTTCACATCTCCTTTTTCTAATAGTATCGGTTAAGAAGATAACCTATTACAAAAATTATATAATATTTTTGTGTGGAAGACTACTATTTTTTCCAAGATTTGTGATCTATCATAACAGTTCAGCCTTCGGCTTCTCTGCTGCGGAATCCGCCCCGATTTCCCCCGGCGCACAGATGCCGTCCGGCTTTTATCCAGTCTCTTCGCTGCACCGGCACAGCCCGGCTTTTATCCTGTCTCTTCGCTGCACCGGCACAGCCCGGCTTCCCCCCGTCTGCGTACAGTTAGTTCTCCTACCTTCCGGAGAGCAGGATTCTGTCGTTATCCAGCCTGGTCCCCGCCTGCTCCCGGAATTTTTCAAGCAGGGTATCCACGGTCATGCTTTCCCGTTCTTTGCCGGTGATATCCAGAATAATCCTGCCGTCGTTCATCATCAGGGTACGGTTTCCGGTTTCCAGCGCCTGATGCATGTTGTGTGTCACCATAAGGCAGGTGATCCCCCTCTCCGCTATGATATCTTTGGTCAGTTTCATTACCTTTTCGGCTGTTGCCGGATCCAAAGCGGCAGTGTGTTCATCCAGCAGAAGTATTTTGGGAGTGACGACGGTTGCCATCAGAAGCGTCAGCGCCTGCCTTTGTCCGCCGGATAAAAGGCCCACGGGATTTTTCATCCGCTCCTCCAGCCCCATATCCAGAAGCGCCAGCTTTTCCCGAAACAGTGTTTTGTCCTTTTTGGTAACCCTGCCAAAGGGAGAATGTTTTCCCGAAACACGCATATAGGCGAGCGCCATATTTTCTTCTATCGTCATATGGGGAGCCGTGCCCAGAAGCGGGTCCTGAAACAGGTGCCCGATATCCCTGCTGCGCAGATGTTCTTTTTTGAAAGTAATGTCCTCGCCGTCCAGAATGATCTGTCCCCCGTCCACATAAAAGGCGCCGGTGACGGCATGGAACAGCGTGGATTTTCCGGCGCCGTTACTGCCCACGATCGTGGCAAAATCCCCGCTTTTCATCTCCAGAGAGACATTTCTCAATGCGGTTTTTTCATTCACTGTGCCGGCATGAAAGGTTTTGCTGATATTTTTAATAGATAACATGTGTTTTCATTCTCCTGTTCAGGTTCTGACTGCGGCTTTTTTCCGCATCTCCATCTTCTTCTTTGTAAATCCGGCCTTCTCCTTTAAGCAGGGGAAGGATATTGCCGCCGCCACAATAACGGCTGATACCAGTTTCACCGCTTCCGCCGGAAGATTGAGCCGCAGCGCGATCGCCACGATAAAACGGTACAGACAGCTTCCGAGCACCACCCCGGAAACACGCTTCAGCATGCCGCCCCGACGGACCAGTGTATTCCCGATGATCAGGCTTGCCAGCGCAATGGTCACCTGGCCTGTTCCGAAATTGATATCACAGGATTTCTGGTACTGTCCCAAAATGGCGCCGGAAAGCGCCGTCAGGGAACCTGAGATACAGAGTCCCGCCGTGATCATTCTCCCGGGATTGATGCTGGACGCCTTTACCATATGGGCGTTGTCTCCGGTGGCACGGATGGAAAGCCCTGAAGAGGTATTTAAAAACCAGCCCAGAATCAGGCAGACCGCCAGAACGATCAGCGCCGCGATCCCCAGTTCATACCAGTCTCTGTATATCTTGTTTTCCGAAACCTGTTTTGCCAGACTGAACAGAGTATCGCAGTGAAACAGGTTGATATTGGAAGAAAAGCCCATCACTGCCAGATTGACGGTATACAGGCCGGTGTTGACGATAATACCTGCCAGAATGGACTGCACACCCATCTTTGTCTGAAGAAAGGCAGTGATAAAACCGGAACAGACACCGGCACCCATAGCCATAAAAAGAGCGAGCACCGGGTGTCCTGCCATCGTCACCATGGCTCCCACCGCACAACCCAGCGTAAAACAACCGTCCGTGGACAAATCTGCTATATTTAGTAAAGTAAAAGATATATACAGTGCTATGGCGATCAGGGCGTAGATACATCCCAGTTCCAAAGCACTCTGTAAGATGGATAAGGTAAAAATGGTTGACATGACAGCCTCCCTGTTCTTTCTATTATTCAGGAACCGGCGCTGTCCGCCCTGAGGACTGTGCCGATGCGGACAGCTTCATCTTCCGGCTCATTCATGGTAACGGTTCAGCCTCCGGCTTCACTGTTACCATTCATTTCTCTGCATCCGGCTACTCAAATTCCTTTGCAGTGGTGATTTCCTTCAATTCGCTGCACATTCCTTCAAACATACTGTAATCCAGTCCGATCTCCTGCGCCGTATCCGTGTTCACCGTGGCGATGCCGTTATCCAGAGATACCACCGGCACAGCCGCAGGGTCTTTTCCGTTTACCAGAATGTCCGCCGCCATATCCGCGGTCGCTTTTCCCAGTTCCACATAATTTACGCCGTAGCCGCAGAACGCGCCGTTTAAGGCAAAGGAATCCGCTCCGCCGTAGTGGGGAATTTCCGCTTCCGTGAATTTTTCATAAATTGCCAGCTCCGCCGTCATGATCGTATTATCGGTGGGCGTAAACACCGCGTCTACGCCTGCCGCTGTCAGCGCGTCCGCCGCCAGCATCACTTCATCGTTGGTGGTTCCCGTCTTTTCCACTACTTCCACATTCTTTTCCTGACAATACGCCTTTGCGTCTTCTATCGGCTCTCTGGAAGCATCTTCGCTCTTATTATAGAGCAGTCCCACCGTTTTGATATCAGGGTTTGCCGCAAACATCAGATCCATCACAGCCTTTGTGTTGAGCGCGTCTGACGTACCTGTCACATTAGACCCGGGCGCCTCCAAAGATGCCACCAGTTTTGCGCCCTCCGGATCGCTGACCGCGGAAAATACAACCGGTATCCGGCAATCCTCCGTTGCCGCCTGCATAATCACTGCCGCCGGCGTGGCGATCGGTATGATCACATCCACTTCCTCCGCAATAAGCTGCTGTGCGATCTGATTCAGCATGGTAGAGTCCGCCTGACCGTTAAAATTGTAATCTGCATAGTCAAAAGTGACGCCAAGTTCCTCCCCTTTTGCGTCCAGCTGCTCGCAGAGAGCGCTGTTGATCTGATTCAGGGACGCATCATCCACAAACTGCACGATTCCGACTTTATATACCGCTCCGTCGCCTGCCGTCTCCTGCGTGCTTTGGGATGCTTCCGCTTCCTTTGCCGTCTCCTCATTCTCATTGCCTTCCGCAACATAGACGGACGTCGGACCGTCGGCGCCGCCGATCATATCCTTTTCACTTCCGCAGCCCGCCAGCATACCCGCCGTTACGGCTGCGGCAAGTAATGCCGCGCCTGCTTTCTTTCCTGCCGTTTTCAGTAACATAGATCTGTTTCTCATAATTTTTTGCCTCCTATTCCAGTTCCGCAGATGCCCCTCCGGTACACCCTATCCGAAGACTAATTTCCAGTCGCTTCCGCTTCTGTAAATTGTCTTGTGCACTCTCTGGGCATCTGCTGTTTTCCTGTTCCGCAGATGCCCCTCCGGTACACCCTATCCGAAGACTAATTTCCAGCCGCTTCTTCGTCTGTAAATTATCTTGTGCACTCTCCGGGCATCTGCTGTTTTCCTGTTCCGCAGATGCCCCTCCGGTACACCCTATCCGAAGACTAATTTCCAGCCGCTTCTTCGTCTGTAAATTGTCTTGTGCGCTCTCCGGGCATCTGCTGTTTTCCTGTTCCGCATCCCGCCTTGGAAGGCCGTATGATATACATTAAAAAAACCGCCCCAGACATATTGTCTGAGACGGTAATAAACACAGTTTATTATCGCGGTACCACTCGACTTGGTGTAAAACACCCACTCTGTCATGTACTATCATACATGCCGGATTGATAACGGGTTCGGTTCCCGTCGCTCCCTACTGGCAGACACGCCGCTTTCTGAAGCGCCCTCAGAAGTCCATTCCATAACGTTCCCCGTACTGCAATTCCACCACCTGCAGCTCTCTGTACCGGTTCCGGCTACTTACTACTCTTCCTCAACGGTTTGCAATATTCTGTTCTGAAGAATTCTCTATAAGAATCTTCATGCCTAATACTTTAGTACAGCAAAGTATTTTTGTCAACCCTTTTCTTCTGTAAATTCTCCCACATTTAACGGACACATTCTCATAATCCTTTAAAAACAGCATAAAATTCCCCCAAAATTGCTCCCTCCTCATTTTATATCAGATATCGATTCAGCACTTTTTGCAACTTTTTTCTCACTTTATGCCATTGTATTCCCTTCCGTCTTTTTTTATACTTGATACAAAGCCATATTCACAGACACAACCATGATAAAGGAGGCACCTATGGAACGTATTTTTGAAATGATCAACAACGTATTTTCTTTTGTCATCCCGGTTTCCGATTTTTTCTGGGATTTTCCCACAAATTTCGACTGGTATGCCAATATTCCCATCCTCGGAAATTTTTCTCTCGCCATTATCCTGCTGGTGGGATCAGGCATTTTCTTTACGATAAAACTTAAATTTATACAGGTAACACACTTTAAAGAGGGAATCCGGATTCTCGCCAAAAAGAAAAGCGACGAGATCGGTATTTCCTCACTCGGCGCTTTCTTCCTGAGTTCTGCCATGCGGGTGGGGCCGGGTAATATTCTGGGCGTGACAGGAGCCATTTCCGTGGGCGGCCCGGGCGCGCTGTTCTGGATGTGGCTTTCCGCCTTCTTCGGTATGTCCACCGCCTACACGGAAGCCGTTATGTCACAGATGTTCAAGGAAAAGAAGGATGACGATTTCGTAGGCGGCCTGCCCTACTACGGCAAAAAACTGCTGGGCAACAAAAAGGGCGCCGGTATCTTTCTCTCCGTTATGTTTATTGTCTACGCGATGTGCTGTCTTCCCGCCCAGGGCTTTAACGTGGTAAGCTCCATCGGACAGATGGGCGAGATCCTGACCGGCAGTGCCATTTCCACCACTTCGCCCTTATATTACATAACAGCCGCTGTTTTAATCCTGCTGGTCGCATACCTTGCCTTCGGCGGCATCAAAAAAGTGACGAAAGTGACCGACACTGCCGTACCAGTAATGGCTGTTATCTATATTGTCACCGTATTATCACTGGTAGTGATGAACCTTAACGCGGTTCCCTACTTCTTTGCTTCCGTATTCGGCGGCGCTTTCACGCCTCAGGCTATTTTCGGCGGCGCTTTCGGCACCGTACTGGCACAGGGCATCAAGCGCGGGCTGATGAGCAATGAAGCAGGCCAGGGTACCATCACCATGGCGGCAGGCGCCGCCAATACCGACCATCCCTGCGAACAGGGCTGTGTGCAGTCCATCGGCGTTTTTCTGGATACCATCGTGATCTGTACGCTGACCGGATTTGTGATCGTTATGGCGCATCTCTGGACCGGGGATGGCGCTGAAACCTGGATGGAACTGGACAGACTGCCCAAATTCCTTACGTCCGCTTCCTCACTGACGCCGGGAACAGGCATCTTTGACAATATCGTGATCTTCCTGATCACCATCTGCTTCTGCCTGTTTGCATTCACCTGCGTGATCGGCTTTTTCAGCTTTTCCGAGATCGCTGCCAGCAGGATCACCTCAAAGAGATCCTTTATCAACGGCGTCCGTATCCTCGGCATTTTCATTACCCTCTTCGGCATCTTCTGCTCCATCGCAGGACTTGATCTGGGCAATATGTGGGCGATCTCCGATCTGGGCAATATCCTGATCGTGTTTGCCAATATCCCGCTGTTATATCTGGGATGCAAATATGTGTTCAAAGCAACCGACCACTACAGAAAAAATGACGGCACTCCCTTTACCTCCGAAACGGCAGACGTCACCTGCGAATACTGGGATGAAAGAGCCGGCATAAAATAACCTGCCTTTGCAATAACAGGGGGCTGACGCCAAACAGCAGCCCCCTGTTCATACCCCGCCGCAGGCATGCGGTCGTTGGTTTATCATGATTCTTTATTATATTTCAGCTTTCCTCTCACTGCCTCCTTCAGTTCATTCAGGCTGTACCGCACCTTCTTTGTTCCCTGCATGCCCGGATTACCCAGGATCATACTCCGTTTCCAGTGATCCCGTATCGTCTTCAGTTCGGAAGCACGATACCTGATATTCATAAATCTGTCACGGATCTCCAACGCCTCATTTCTTGCGCCTTCCAGATAATCTCCCTGATAAATCTGCATTTTCTCACGCATGCTGTGCAGTTTCCCTTCCACACTCTCCGCAAGTTCTTCGATCCGCATCTCAGCCGCGCTGCGGTACTGCCCTATTTCCTCCTCCGTCAGAGCCGCGATCACATCCAGCCTCTTCTGCATATGAGCCATTTCCTCTTTGACTTTTTCCATTGCCAGCAGAATATCCCTGATATCCAGCGCTGCCCGGAAGGAAAGGGCAAAATCTCCCGCAATGTAGACGGTCAGAAGAAACACGCAAACTGCCAGTAAACCGTCCGGTATCATATAAAGCAGCCCTTCCACCGGTTTATGGATCACACGGGTCATCAGGATCGTCAGAAATCCCCAGGCCAACGTCGTCCCGAGGCAGATATGCCCCTGAAAATTAAAAGGCTGGTTGGAATAATCCCAATACCGCACTTTAAAAAGCACTTCCATCGCAGCACCTGTTATATATTCCAGTACCGTCGCCCCGATACAGCCTGCCACATAAGTAAGCCATATATTATGCTGAAAAGGCGCGGATACCACCAGCATCATGATCGCTCCGCTGCCGTATAAGGGCAGAAAAGGCCCCCGTATAAATCCCCTGTTGATCCAATGGGGCGGTTTCTCCTTCAGGCTGACATATGTGGCTTCCACACACCAGCCCAAAAAACAATAAAAATAAAACAAAAATAACCACTGTGTCATTGTGTATGGGTACAACGCCGCTTTCCTCCTTTACTGATATAACAATACTCCTGCACTCAGTTTTCCCTTTTTCGTTTCCCTGTCCACGCCGTCATAAAAAAATTTCCCTTTTCCCCGCACGCTGACTACGTCTTCCTTCTTTAAAAAACAACTGTTATTCCCACATACCCTGCCATTGATAAACACTTTCTGCTCCCGAAACAGATCCATGCTCTGTGCGCGTGACAGATGATACAGGGACGCAATGACCACATCCGCCCGCTCCGAGGAAACGGTCAGGCTCTGCCTCACCTTTTCCCTCTTTTCCAGTATTTCCGCCGCCTCTGCCCTGGTGCACTTTACATCTGTATGCCTGATCCGCCGCAGTTCCTCCTGAATAAAATCCGCAATGGAATCCAGACAGAAAAGATAACCACAGTTATCTTTAATAAAGATATCCCCCAGCGTACTTCTCTCTATTCCGAGATTCATCAGCGCCCCCAGAAAATCCCTGTGGCCCAGCGCATCCGCATACTTCTGCAAAAGAGGTTCTATCTTCAGCAACGTGATCGGAAATGCTTCCTCATAACCCATATCCTCCGGATCGCCAAACCGCACTACCATTCTCTCCGCCTCTTCACTGCCTCCGAAAAGCACGGGATGTGCGTAAAAAAGTTCCTGTTCCATCCGGTGGAACGCATCTAACTCCGCCATGCCGAGAAAGCCCGTAAAAGTATAAATATTCTGTCTGCTGCTTCGCTCCGCCAGTTCTTTCAGGCGTTTTTGAAGCTGTCTTATTTCCTTCTCCCCATCCATCTGTGATTCCCCGCAACTCTCTCTGTTTCCGATCCATCCCGGCTGAAAATCAAAATTATACATGAAGCAGTTTATCATACAGGCTGAATATGATTCCCGCCCGGATCAGACATATCAAATATAATTGATATAACTGATCCATAAAACACGCCGGGCAACCGTTTTTTATCCGCCGGAACAGCCTACATAAAAGATATCACTTCTTCCTTCGGCGCTTTCGTCTTTTCCACCTTTTCTGCGTAAAGCACCGGTCCTTTTCCGTTATAATCAGCCCAATACTCTTCTTTTACCACTGCGGTCACTTTAACCCACTCGCGCTGTTTCAATGCCGCCGCCCCTGCAAATCTGCAGACATATCCGAGAAAACTCATATCCTCGGCACAGCAGGTCATTGCCATTCTTCCCGGCACAAAGCAATCCGCCGGAAAATTTTCCGGTTTCAGCACCTGCGCCGTAAACTGAACCTTTTTATTCAGATACCGCTCCAGATGATCCATAGAATCGATATACCAGATACCATAACCATTGTTATCCAACACAAGGGGATCATCCTGCAGGCTGTAGGGAAGATCATCCTCAAATATCTCGTCGATCTCGCCGTTGGAATCCTCAAAAATAATTTCCGCCTGCCGGTTTACCGCTTTTATATTCCGTTTATAGGAGGCCAGATCCTGAATGCCGTCGCACCGGTTAAAAATGATCATCTCGGATTTTCTTACCATTTCCGCCAGCAGCGATTTCATATTGGTATAATACATCGGAAATGTGGACGCATCGATGCAGGTGATCTGCTGCTCCACACTCCAGTGCCAGGGCAGCTTCATATTTTTAAAATTCCACATGCCGTTATACTCTATGATGATACGTTCCGGTTTATATTTTTTATCCAGTTCCATCAGCGCGGAAGGCGTAAAGTTTTCCTCTTCCTCTATCAGTTCCAGAATCGTATTCGTATCTTTCAGCAGCGTTTCATCATACTCGATCTCGCCCTCTTCACAGAGCAGCAGCAGTGTTTTTCCCTTGACTCTGAAATAGGGCTGCGCCAGCGTATAGATGATAAACTCCGTTTTGCCGCTTTCCAGAAATCCATTGATGATATATACAGGTCTCATCGCAATCCCCTCCGCCTTTCACTTACAAACATTCTGATTCCGCAGATATTTCACTGCACATAGCCGTACGATTTTCTGTCATGCCGCCTTTACTTCTGTAAGAACAACTCTTTCAGCGCATCCTCTTTCAGTTCCGAACCGATCACGCAGAATTTTCCGGTCACATCGGGCACGCCCGTCCGAACTTCCGCCTCGCCCGGCACATAATCAAAATGAATCCAGCTTCCGTCCGCACAGGGAACCATTCCCTTCGCTCTCAGGACAATGCCGTACTCTTTCTCCCGGTCCAGTTCATCCAGAATATCTTCAATCTGCTCCTTCTCATAGACCGCCGCCGTTTCCATTCCCCAGCTTGTGAATACCTCATCCGCATGGTGATGGCCGTGATGATCATGGTCATGATCGTGACAGCCGCAGCTGCAGCCTTCTCCGTGATCATGGTGATGCTCATGATGCTCTTCGTGATGATGGTGCGCATGCTCCTCTTTGTCATGATGGTGATGATGCTCATGCTCGTCGTGATGGTGATGCTCATGTCCCTCTTCATCATGAGAGTGATGGCATCCATGCTCTTCTTCATCATGATGGTGGTGGCCATGCTCTTCTTCGTCGTGGTGATGATGCTCATGTCCCTCTCCATCATGATGGTGATGATGATGTTCTTCGTCATGGCGCGCGAGTACTTCCGCCATCAGTTCCGCCTCCAGATCAGCCGCTCCTTCTATTGTCTCCAGAATTTTTGTACCTTCCAGCTCCTCCCAGGGTGTTGTGATCACTGTCGCTTTTTCGTTGTGCTGTCTTATCAGCGCAACAGCTTCCTCAATCTTCTCCTGTTTCATGGAGCCGGTACGGCTGAGTATGATCGTTCCTGCATATTCGATCTGATTGATGAAAAACTCACCGAAATTCTTCATATACATCTTGCATTTGGAAGCATCCACCACGGCTACGGCACTGTTCAAATGCGTTTCTCCGCCTGCCTTTACATTTTCCACCGCCTTCATCACATCAGAAAGCTTGCCCACTCCTGAAGGCTCTATCAAAATCCTCTCCGGCTGATAGGTCTCCAGTACCTCCACCAGAGAAGTCCCGAAATCCCCTACCAGAGAACAACAGATACAGCCGGAATTCATCTCTTTAATCTCAATACCCGATTCCTTTAAAAATCCGCTGTCAATCCCGATCTGTCCGAACTCGTTCTCAATCAGCACCACTTTTGTCCCTGCCAGCGCATCCTTCAACAGCTTCCTGATCAAAGTAGTCTTTCCCGCGCCTAAAAATCCTGAAACAATATCAATCTTTGTCATTTTAATACCCACACCCTTTCTAAACGGGCAATTCTTTTTACCCGTAAATCCTGTTTCTCTGATCCCTATAAATGATTCTTCCCTATTTTCCTCCAAATCCTTCAACCTGTCAAGTTTACAGGTAAACAGTTAATGGATTCTTAAGAAACCGCCTGCCCCTGTTTTCCCGCAAATTTCCATACCGGCACAGCCGCAAATCCTTCTCTGCCGTCCCCGCCGGCAAGGATCCCCAAAAGCCGTCCCTGTCTGTCAAAAACGCCGCTGCCGGACATACCGGCATCTATCATACCTCTTTCATGTGTTCCTTTGCCAGCGATTCCATCGGCCTCACCTGATCCATTCCTGTTTGCTGCATCTGCTCTTTCACCACCCGGACCATTCATATTCACCGTATCTTCTTCGCCGCCCGGTCTGTCGACATCCGATATGCCGGCACGCCCCCCGTCTCCCTCCTGTAAAATGCCTCCCAGCAAGAGCCCTTTGGCACTTTCATATCCCTCAAGCTGCATCTCCTTCTCCGCCTCTATCAGATATCCCTTCACAAAATTCCCCGCCACATAGTCCATAGAACCGTAAACCGCCAGTTCCTCTCCCTGTATCAGATCTTTTTTATCCCTTCCGCATGGTATGACCGCCGTCAGTTCCACCTGATCCTCCAGCAGCGCTTTAACGGAAAATACCGCAAAACCGACATCGCAATCCTCCAGCACCTGTTCTACTTCCGCCTCATAATAAATGCCGGCATAGCATTCCACCTCACAGGTCTCCCCGTATTTCAAAAGATGCCCGCTGCTTACCACCCTTACTTCTTCTTCCGTTATCTCCCATACTACGCCGCTTCCCGTATAACCGCCGCAGGTAATCTGCAAAACAGAAGGGCGCAGCACTTCCTCGAGCGTTATCCAGTCCAGTTCCGGTCCCCCGGATAAACTGTTGTCTGCCGCCTCTGCTTCCTCCTCCAGTATATATTTATCACTCCCTTCTTCTGCAATGTTTCCTTTTGGCAGCACCTCTATCATAGAGTTTTCTTCAACCGGATCTTTCACTATCTCTGTATTTTTTCCGCAGCCTGCCAATATTCCCGACGAAACAGAACTCAACAGAAGAAATATAATTACACACGTTATTTTTCTTTTCATCCCCTGTTCCTGATACCTTTTTTATTATTTTTTTCCGGTACTTTTTCCGATACCTTTTTTGCTGCTTTTTTCTGATACATCTCTCTCCGCATAACTTTCCCGCTTTAAGATATATCACTCCCTTATGCTAATAAAAAAATCCTGCATGCAGGATTCTTTTACGCGGAATATCAGAACTTCTTACCCTTCCTATTCTGTCAGAACAGAAATTCCCTCCGCTGATTATGTTGATAAGCAGGCCGATAAGCCGGGTTCTGTTCCCTGCAAAGCAGGGCAATGACCATCTATCTGGTACTGCTGTCGCCAGCAGTCTCAAGCGACCTACCTGAGAACAAACCGGGCCGGTTTATCGTTCTCTGTTTGGTCTTGCTTCGAATGGGGTTTACATGGCTCCGCCTGTTACCAGACGGACGGTAGTCTCTTACACTGCCTTTCCACCCTTACCAGCCCCAACACAGTAAACTGTGTCAAGCCGAAAGATCGGCTTCGCCGATTCTTCCTGCCCTGTGCAGCAAGCTGCATTCGTGCGCTGGCGGTATATCTCTGTTGCACTAGCCTTGGAGTCACCTCCACCGGACGTTATCCGGCATCCTGCCCTGTGAAGCCCGGACTTTCCTCACCTGTCCCTGCAAACAGATCACAGGCGCGGTCATTTGTCCTACTTATAAAACATCATTATGTCACTATGCATTATAAAAGCGAACCGAACGTTTGGCAAGTAATAAATGTAATTATTTAATAAATTCCTTCTTCCCCTTCTTCTCCCATATACATCCTCCTGACAATGACAGCCAAAACTCCGATCATGATCAGAAGAACCGCTTCGAGTATCATAAGGGGTGTGTAATTTGACAGAAGCACCGTAAGCGCATCCACCAGAAAATGAATGCCGACCGCCAGAAAATAGTATTTCTTCATCCCGTATTTTACCGCTCTGTAAACAAGGTAGGACAGACATATATGCAATGTGACCGCAGAAATCCGCTCCACTCCTGCAAGGAAAAACTGATAGCCCGGCGTGGTCCAGAGCACAGACAGTCCCTGAAGCGCCGTTTCCCTTCCAACGCCGTCTTCTATTGTCGAAAAAGCGCTCTCAATCTGTCCCGAATTGATCATAAGCGCCGCAATAAGATTGGAAATACATGTAAATCCGACGATCAGTATCGCCTCTATCCCGCCGTGCCCCACACCGTACATCACAGAACTTTCTTTCGAGAGACTTTTCTTCATCCAGAACTTCATTGCCACAAGCCGCCCGGTTTCCTCGAACACCCCGGCGGCAAGTCCGCCATAAACCGCGAAAAGCCAAATATTTTCCCTCAGTGTTTCCCCAAAAAGACGCAGCATGATGCCATGCAGTATCTGCTCCAAAACCAGCGCAAATAAAACAAAAGTAAGCGCTCCTATCCCCGCACCGGCGACCCTTGCATGCAGTTTCACCTTCACCAGAATCAGCAGGACAACCGGCAGCCCTATCGCGATCACCGCCGAAAAAATAATCCCTGTTATTGCTACTATCGAAACCTCTCCAATCATACCCATTACCTCCGACTCACAAACGTTTCGCTTTTTGTTCGTATCCCCCGCTTTCAACCCGGTCTATTCCTGTTCCGCATTCACCCTTACACTTTGAAGCAGCTTCCGCCTACAAACTCTCTGCAGATCGAATTATTCGGGATTGATGCGCTGTCCACCCCGAGGAAATAATTGAGGAACCGCAACAGACGTTTCGCCTCAAAAAATTCCGGCTCTCCCTCCCTGATGCTGAAAAGAAGGGGTTCCGCATACTGCTTCAACACTGCCAGTTCATATACCAGCGCGGAATTAAACATCATATCCGCCTCCTCCTGGAACGGGAAAATATTCTCCTCCTCGCCCCGTCTTACCGACGGCCACATCTGAATCGTCCGCTTTGCGGAAGCATTTCTTGTTCTTGCATCCCGCACAATACGCCGCAGCAGACGTGCATCCGTCGTAGGAATCCTGTTATGGTCGTCAATATTCAGGCTTGTTAATGCGCTGATATAAATCTTAAATTTGCTGTCTTCCGGCAGAGAATAGCACATTTTCGGATTCAGACCGTGAATCCCCTCTATTACAAGGATATCCTCTTCCTCCAGCTTCATCATATGCCCGTTATATTCACGGTGCCCTGTCTTAAAATTAAAGTACGGCAGTTCCACCTTTTCCCCGCCGAGAAGCCTTAACATATTCTGATTGAATAATTCCACATCAATCGCGCCGAGACACTCAAAATTGTAGTCGCCCTTTTCATCCCGCGGCGTATCTTCCCGGTTCACAAAATAATCATCCAGACTGATCAGGTGCGGCACTTTTCCGAGAGCACGAAGCTGTATGGATATCCTGTTTGCAAAAGAAGTCTTTCCGGAAGAGGACGGCCCGGCTATCATCACAAATTTTACATGGGAATGGCTCACCACCTCCTTGGCGATCTCACCGATACGGCGCTCCTGCTCGGCTTCCTGCAGCAATATCATCTCCTGCATCCGGTTGCTGCAGATCACGTCATTTAACTCGCCCACGTTTTCGATCCCTACACGGGCGCCCCAGTCTGTCGACTCTTTCAACGTCCTGAACAGTTTTTCCTGCGGCTTAAAGGGTTTTAATGCAAGAGGGTCCTTTCGATCCGGCAAAACCAGCATAAACCCTTCCTCATAGGGAAGTACCTGAAACTCTTTCACATAAGATGTATCGGGCAGCATATAGCCGTAATAATAATCATAATATCCGTCCAGACAATACAGATTGACGCCTGAGCTCCTGCGGTAACGAAACAGCTTTTCCTTCGCCTTCAGACCGTACTTACGGATCAGCTTCATGCCCTGCACCATAGGATAATACTTTTTTGTGATCGGCAGTTTTGCCGCTGCCATCTCCTGCATCCTGCTCCGGATCTCTCCCGCCAGTTTCTCCGTGATCTCCAGATTTCCCTTTACGGTGCAGTAATAACCGTTGCCCACCGTAAACTCCATTTTCAGTTTTTCCAGATTGTCCCTGCCCACAATATCCGTTATCGCCTTCAGGAACATAATCTTCGCCGTTCTGATATACGCCCTGTAGCCGGTCGCATCCCGCAGTGTCAGAAAAGAGACCTCACAGTCTTCTTCGATCACCTTATGTAATTCCTGCATTTTTCCGTTTACGACCACCAGCGCAATCTGATTCTTGTACTCCTCCTGAAACTTTGACGCTGCCTCTTCAAAAGTTACTCCTTCCGCGTATTCGGTCGTAATTCCGTTTATTGTTACCTTCATCTGCCTTACCCCCTGTCTCTTATGCTATCCAAAACGGATTTTTTTCCGGTGCCGTATAAACCTTCACACCGGTCAATTTTCTTTTGCAATACTCTTCCATATAGGGCACAAATATCTTTTCCAGCCCGTAATGCCCCGCATCGATGATCGCAAGTCCCTGCTCCACCGAATCGATACCCTCATGATGATCAATATCACCCGTTATCAAAACATCCGCTCCCAGCCTGACTGCATCCTCAATACAGGTTTTCCCTGATCCCGGACAGACTGCCGCCATCACAATGGTTTCCGCCGGCGTTCCGAACACTTTTACCTGTTCAATATGACAGCGGCTTTTTACATACTCGGCACATTCCGCCAGTGTCATAGGTACGGGAAGCGCCCCGATCCTGCCGATGCCCTCTTTGGAAAGTTCATCCTCATAAGTCACGGACAGTACTTTTCTATCCTCCAGACCGAGCTGCTCCGCCACCGCATCCGCCATACCCATCACGTCAAAATTGGTGTGCATGGCATAGTAGCACATCCCGCTTTCCGCCAGTGTGAGTATCTTGTCTCCGATAAAATGACTCCCTGCAACCCGCTTCAACGGATGAAAAATCATAGGATGATGCGTGAGCAGCATATCCGCCCCCGCTGCCTTCGCCCCCTCGATCACTTCCTTTGTCGCATCCAGTGCAATATAGATGGCAGATACCTCTTTCTCTTCCCTGCCGCAGAGCAGCCCCACATTATCCCAGCTTTCCGCAAAGGATTTCGGGGATACCTCCTCCAGACATTCCATTATTTCATAACATTTCATACCATAACCTCCGACTCACAAATGCTTCGCTTCTTGTTCGTATCCCCGCTTTCAGCTTGGTCTATTCCAGTTCCGCATATGTACTCCCAGTACACACTTTGTCCGTGCCTATGCTGTTTTCCGGTTCCGCATATGCACTCCCGCCACACACTAACCCGCGCACGTCCCGTATTCTGCGGATCTCCTCCTCCACCTGAGTTCTTCGCTCCGGATAAGCCGAAACTTCCTTTAGTATTCTATTCTGCTGTCTTTCCCACCAGTCCAGATATTGCGCAAGTACCGGATGTTTGTCTCCGATCAGGCAGGGGCCAAACTCGTCCTCCAGACTTTCCAGATATGCCGCTTCCATACCAGAGTCTTTCTGCTTCCTCCCGGAAAACCGCATCTTATCCCCCATCTTTTCCGTACTGCCATAGATCGTGCTTTCCGCTCCGGAAGCCTTCCCCTCCGCCAGCATCATCGGATAAAACTTCCCGTCCTCCAGCACCATATCCTCTTTCCGGATCATAAGCCCGTTCTCCCGCAGATATTTCCGCACAGATCCAGGTTCCGACTGTGGCTGCAGCACCATATAGCGCAGGCTGTTTCGCTTTTCGGGATAGTCTTCCAGAATCTTTACGATCAGCCTGCCCCCCATTCCGGCAGCTATGATACACTCCGCTTCCCCCGTATTTAACTTTTCCATCCCGTCCGATAAACGGGTTTCTATGTAGGAAGAAAGACCGGCGCCTTCAATATGCTCCCTCGCCCGGGATAAGGGCCCCCGGTTAATATCCATGGCGATCACCTTCGGACAGATCCGTTTCTGTACCAGATAAATTGCCACAAATCCGTGATCACAGCCGATATCGCAGACACTGACGCCGCGGGGAACAAGATCCGCCACTGCCGACATTCTTTTTGATAAATTGAATTTTTGCATATTTTGTTTAAGGAAATTAATAACGCCTGTTATTAATTCAAATAATCTTTCAGTTTCCGGCTTCTGCTTGGATGACGGAGTTTTCTCAGGGCTTTCGCCTCGATCTGACGGATACGCTCCCTTGTCACATTAAACTCCTTGCCCACTTCCTCCAACGTTCTCGCTCTGCCGTCATCCAAACCAAAACGCAGACGAAGCACCTTCTGTTCCCTGTCTGTCAAAGTGCTGAGCACCTCCACAAGCTGCTCCTTTAACAGCGTAAACGCTGCCGCCTCCGCCGGTACCGGCACATTGTCATCCTGAATGAAATCGCCTAAATGGCTGTCTTCCTCTTCGCCGATCGGCGTCTCTAAAGACACCGGCTCCTGAGAGATCTTCGATATCTCCCGCACCCTCTCCACCGGGATATCCATCTTTTCCGCGATCTCCTCCGGCAGCGGCTCTCTACCCAGATCCTGCAAAAGCTGCCTGTTCACGCGGATCAGCTTATTGATCGTCTCCACCATATGCACCGGTATCCGGATCGTTCTCGCCTGATCCGCGATTGCCCTGGTGATCGCCTGACGGATCCACCATGTCGCATAGGTAGAAAATTTAAACCCTTTTCTATAATCAAACTTTTCTACCGCCTTGATCAGCCCAAGATTGCCTTCCTGGATCAGATCCAGAAACAGCATGCCTCTCCCCACATACCGCTTCGCAATAGAAACCACCAGCCGAAGGTTTGCTTCCGCCAGTTTCTGCTTCGCCGCATCGCCGTCTGCTATGACATAGCCCAGTTCTTTCTTTTCTTTTTCCAGCGCTTCCTTTTCTTCGCCTTCAGCGCTCTCCAGCATTTTCTCGATATCTTTCAGCTTTTCCGCTGCCGCCGCGCCGTCTTCTATCTTACCGGCATACTCGATCTCCTCATCCGCGGATAAAAGAGGTACCTTGCCGATCTCCTTCAAATACATCCGGACCGGATCTTCAATGCTGACGCCGTCAGGCACGGAAAGGTCGATATTCTCCATATCCACCTCGTCCTCTTCCGTCAGGTTTACTTCGTCGCCATCCAGATCGCTCTCCACCGGAATCTCCACATTGCAGACAATACCGTTTGTTTCCAGAATCTCCAGCACCTTGTCAAACTGTTCTTCCTCCATCGGCAGATCCCGGAAAAAATCATTGATCTCGGAATAATCCAGTACATTCTTTTTCTTTTTGGCAAGATTTAAAATTTCTTTTATCTTCTCGTCAAATTTTACTTTTGTGTTTTCATCCATTATGACTTCCATCCTTCCTTATTTAAACAAGTAGTATACTCCCTAATCAAGTGAAATATGCATTTTGTTAAGTTCTTCCAATGCTTTTTTTCCTTCGATCACCTGATTCAGCGCCGAAATGTCGGTTCCCAGCCTCTGAGAATAATATTCATAGCTGTTCCGCTTCACATTACAGACAATATCATGCAATGCCCGCTCCGCTTCGCTCTTATTTTCCAGCCTGCCGATTCCCGTATGAAAAAGCTGTGCCACCTCCCTCTGCTGCTCTTCCTCCTCAAAAAGATCCACCATGCCTGCCGGATCGGCGCCTCCTTCTTCCAACTGCACAAAAAGCTGCTCCGCCACCTTTTTATAAAGTTCATCCGTAAAATCCTCCGCCGTGATAAACTTTTTGATCTTCGGATAGATCTCCGGTCTGTCCGTCAGCCAGGTGATCAAAAGCCTCTGCGCCTTTTTGGCGTTATCCTCCGGTGTCTTTTTCGACTGTATGCCGGATTTCGGCCTCTCTATGGGCCTCGCCAGTCCGGTCTGGGCCGCCGCGGAATTGACCAGCTTCCTTAAATTTTCATGGCCGATATGATATTTTTCCGCGATTGCCTCCATATAATTGGCGCGCTCCGCCTCTTCGGAAAAACCGCAGAGTTTTTTTGCGATCTCCCGATGAAACTTTGTCTTTCCAGCCGGATCGCTTAAATCAAACTCTCCGGACAGGATACGGATCTCAAACAAAAAGCTGTTTTCCGCTTCCGAGAGCCGCTTTTCAAAAGCCTCCGCCCCTTCCGCCTTGATAAATTCATCCGGATCTTTATAAGGCGCAAAGCTGATCACTTTTCCCGTAAGCCCCGACTCCCTCAGAATCCCTATGGCACGCAGCGCCGCCTTTATGCCGGCGCCATCAGAATCATAGGCAAGCAGCACCTCCTCCGCATACCGCTTCAGAAGGGAAGCCTGTCCTGTTGTAAAAGCTGTCCCCAGAGAAGCCACCGCCTGCGTAAAGCCCGCCTGGTGCATCGAGATCACATCCATGTAGCCTTCACACAGGATAAACTGATTTTTTCTGGAACTTCTGGCAAAATTCAGCCCGTAGAGGTTCCTGCTCTTATCAAATACCGGCGTCTCCGGTGAATTCAGATATTTCGGCGTTCCATCCCCCATCACCCGGCCGCCGAAACCGATCACCCGGTGATTGATATCCTGAATCGGAAAAATAACTCTGTTCCAGAATTTATCATGAACGCCATAGCGCTCATCAAAAGTGCTGACACCCGCTTCCTGAAGCAAGGCATCCGAAAAGCCCTTCTCCTTCAGATAACGGGAAAGATCATCACTTGTCTTATTTGCAAAACCCAGCCCGAATTTATGTATTGTTTCCTCACTTAACTGTCTGTTCTTTAAATAGGTAAGCCCCTGTTTTCCCTGAGGCGCCCGAAGCTGATAGTAAAAATACTTTGCCGCCTCCTTATTTACGGCGAGAAGCCTTGCCCTGTGGTTTTCCTTGGCCCTTGCGGCTTCCGAATATTCCGCCTCCGGCAGCTTGATCCCGGCACGGTCCGCCAGCATCTTTACCGCCTCCTGAAAGCTCGCGTTTTCATACTGCTGCAGAAAAGTGATCACATTGCCGCCGGCGCCGCAGCCGAAACAATAGTACATCTGCTTTCCCTGAGACACCGAAAACGAAGGGGATTTCTCATTATGAAAAGGACACAACCCGAAATGATTTGCACCCTTTTTCTGCAGCCGCACGTAACCGGAGACCACATCCACTATATCGTTTCTCGCCCTGACTTCCTCTATTACTTCCTGCGGATAAAGCATACCAGACTCCTATTCCAGTACCGTAAGCGCCCTGCCGGTGCCGATACGGCAGAGCAATTTACAGCCGCAACACGTCTGTAAATTCTCTGGGCTCCCTCCGGGCTCTTACTGATTTTCCAGTACCGTAAGCGCTCATCCATGCCATGAGGCCGGCACATAGATCTCTTCAAACTTTGCGATGGCGTAGCGGTCCGTCATGGCGCTGATATGGTCGCAGACCACCCGCTCCAACGGTTCTCCCCTCTCTAACAGCATCAGCATCTCTCCTGAAAGCCTGTCTTTATGTTTACAGAAATATCCGAACAGGGTTTCCACCAGCATAACGGCTTTCCCCTCTTCACTCTTCGCTTTCGGGTTTGTATAGACATGTTCAAACATAAACCGCCTGAGCCTCGCCATCGCCTCTGCCACCGGCTCCGACATCACAATACAGTTTTTCTCATAGCTGTTTGAGACAATATCATGGATAAAATGATCGATCCATTCTGCGCTGTTATAGCCGATCACCTCTCCGATCTCTTTCGGTACGTCCTCTTCCTTCAGGATGCCTCCCCGGATCGCATCATCCATATCATGATGAATATAGGCGATCTTATCGGAGAACCGCACAACCCTGCCTTCCAGCGTGGAAGGATTTCCCTTCGTCTGATGGTGCAGGATACCGTCCCTTACTTCCACTGTCAGGTTTAATCCCTGTCCGTTTTTTTCCAGAAGTTCCACGGTGCGCACGCTCTGCTCATTGTGCGCAAAGCCTAAGGAACAGACGTTATTTAAAGCTCTCTCCCCTGCATGGCCGAAGGGCGTATGCCCCAGATCATGCCCCAGCGCGATCGCCTCCACCAGTTCCTCGTTCAAACGAAGCGCCTTGGCGATGGTTCTGGCGTTTTGGGAAACTTCCAGCGTATGGGTCAGCCTGGTCCTGTAATGGTCTCCTTCCGGCGTTAAGAATACCTGCGTCTTATCCTTCAGCCTCCGAAAAGATTTGCTATGTAATATCCTGTCCCTGTCACGTTGAAAGACCGGACGGATGTCACATTCCTCTTCCGCTCTGTCCCTGCCTTTTGAGTCTGTACTGTGGCAGGCATAAGGACTTAATATTTCCGCTTCCCTCTTTTCCAGATTCTCTCGTATCTGCATCCCTTTTACCCGCAATATTTCCCGACTTTATCAAAGTCATCTGTTGATCATCGATATCATAACCGTCAATTTGATACCTTCATAAAATATATATTCTGCAAATTTTCTTCATTTCCTTTTTTATTTATGCATCAAATTTTTTATTTTTTAGACTTTTATATTTTTCACAATTTTGTCACAATTTTCCCTTAACTTTTTTCCCGCTTTGACCGAGAAATATATTACAAGGATGTTGTATTCACTGTGTCTATTATTTCACACATAGAAGGAGCTATATTATGTCATTAACAGTTCAGATGAGATCGGAGTACACCAACGATGTTATCACAAGAAGCATGCAGAAGCTTGGCTCTAACGGCGGCACTGATATGAATAACCTGACAAAGACCATGCTGGGCGGAGGAGGCGATAATACGCTGATCGATTATGCCGCCATCAAAAACGGCAGTTACGGTAAACTGTTAAAAGCCTACTACAGCGAAGTGGATGACGCCGATACAAAAAAGGCCATAAAAGAGGAAGCCGCAAATAAAAAAGCGGAACTGGTACAGGATGCCCTGAGTAAAAAATCCGAAAAATCTTCTACGGATACCACCTATAATGCCATGGCCGATAAGATCAAAAACCTGTCAGATTCCGTATCCACTCTGTTTAACGAGAGTATTTAAAAAATGTACTGCAGGCAGCGGAAACCCCGCTGCCTTTTTATTGTTTTTCATCGTGGCATGTCAGCCTTCAGACTGGTTCTATATCATTATTCCACTCCTTTAATTGCGATTCATTAATAATATTGGAGACAGAACCAGTACAAATATTATTCCACACTTCAACATTTTCAAATATGTAATCCTCTCTATCTCCTTCTATTATATAACCTTTAGATGAATTATCATGAATTTTCGTATTTTTCATAATCATACTCGATTCTTGAAGGTTCACTATACTTTCAATCGTATCCCTGCAATTATAAATTTCAAGATCATCAATTATACCCGCCACATTCCTCATGCGAATTGCACTATGAATACAATGATATATTTTACAACCCGAAATTGTAATATTGCCATTTTCATATAATATACCATACATCCCACAGTTAAATAATCTCAAATTACGTAATTGGATATCAGTACAATTTTCAAATCGAAGCGCAGCCCCTCTATAAAATTCTTGTTCCGGCAAATGTCCCAACGCAATATTCTCCAATACGAGATGTGAACACTCTTTGAATACAATAACATTTGCACAATATGCAGATGTAACAATTTCTGTTCCTTTTCCACTAATAAATAAATGATTCACTCCGGATATCACTAATTCTCTTCCATCATAAACTTCATTAAGCGAAATATGCTTTGACCCGCATGCCCCCTCTAAAACATTATATCTCTTAGCACATAATTCCAGATACATATTATCAGACATATTTTCGCAAAAATCCGTCATATTGTCACATATAATTTTTCTATAACTTTCTATATTAACATGTTCCTGCTCTTCTGCTTTTTCCGGATCATTTTCTCTAAAATGAAATGCTTTTCTATACTTAGGTATCTTATCAATATATTCACATAGACACTTAAAAATATATGTTACCGATTGTGCATATGAAGTATCATTATTATGCTCCCATGCAAGATAATTAACCTGCATTTCATCTTCCTGTAATTCCCTATCCCCCCATCCTGCGGTTTTATCCCAAGCCCATTCATAAAACTGTAATACGCTATCCTGATCCGATAGCGGTTCATCTGAGCGAACTTGCATAATTCCTACAGTTGCGGATTTTCCCCGTTTCGTTTTTAATCTTTCTATTCTTCTGACTAACGGCCCCCTATTATAGTCTTCAAAAATCATCACAGCATATGTAAAAATACAAATATCCCTGTTTTCTCTGTTCACATCAAATAATTCATGATATTTACCATAAAAAACTATAAACTTGTGAATTATGTACTGCGATATCTGTCCTTTTGTCAATACATCATCCTGCTTGACTTTTTTATCAAATATTTGTTTGATAAATTGAAACAAAATAATGATTATTGCAAACCACAATTCCTCCCTTAATTCATAGGCCTGAATAAAAAGAACTTTCTCCTTTACAAAAAAATAATTTTTCAAGAATAAAGCAAGCCCTATTCCGGCTAAAGCCATTCCAGATTCATATTTAGGTGAATACATCTCTTTCCTGCGCAGTATTAAACAAATCAAAATTAATCTATATGCAAAAAAAGACACTACATAAAATACAATAAACTCTTTTACCCAAAAATATTCATACTGATCCGCAAGCATAAAGATAAACACCATAAATACATTCGGAATGCATATATTCATTAAAATATTTGTAGTCATTGGCATTCTTCGATCATCAGAAAATGTAAATACCGCATAGTTGGATTCCTCACTGCCAATGCTGCTCAGCATACTGCCTGCCCACGATACGATATGCTGCGTGACTATTGCCAATACTATCAAACTAAATATACTTAACCATTGATCCACCATCTTTCACCCCCTCAGAAAATCTGCTTTTTTATGTTTTTCCAATGCAGTAATTATTGCTCCCTTTAAATCATTACTCATGCTCATAGCAGTTTCTAACAATATCATTCTCTTTTGCCACTTTCTTCACTATCTGTTTTAGTATAAGTACATTATATAACAATCCACAAATAAATTCACCATATTATATACAATCAAAATGCTTCCGCGTCTCCTTTGGCAAATACCTCATTTTATAGCAGTTTTTCTTTTGATTCAATTGAATGGCAGAACCGTTACTTTTTATCATAAATCCTTACGACAATCTATTGCATTTTCCGCCGTTTTCTATTACTATTGAAGATACTGCGGCAAATGAAAGAAAAAGAGTAAACGTTTCAGAAATCTTTCATTTGCAGGTTTGTGTCCGCGCTGCATCCGCAAACCTGCGACATGTGGAAAGCAGCGCAGAAACGAGGGAAATTCATGAAGAAAATAGAAGTGATCATCCGCCCCGAAAAACTTGAGGCTTTAAAAAAGATACTGACAAAAAATGAGTACAGCGGTATGACCGTGCTTTCCGCCATGGGATGCGGCCATCAGGAGGGATTTGACAATCCGGAATTTGAAAAACTCGGTCTGGAGGTAAACCTTCTTCCCAAGCTTTATGTAATGACTGTAGTCTGGGATGAGGATCTGGAGGATATCCTGTCCGAGATCGTGGATACCCTGTCCACCGGCAATGTCGGTGACGGTAAAGTATTTATTTCCGATATCGATGACGTTATGCGCATCCGTACCGGAGAAAGAGGCAGACAGGTACTGTAACATTGTGAGCTACGCTCACATTGCGGGATTCGCTCCGCGGACCCGATACTCCGGAACACTTTTCTGCATTTTAAGACAGTGGGCATGCCCACATTGCGGGATTCGCTCCGCGGACCCGGTTTCATTGGAGGTATTTACAAAAGGAATGATAAAAACTGACAGAGAACCCATCGTAAGACTGTCCGGTGTGACAAAGGACTTTGGGAAAAGTGAAGTCTTAAAACATATTGACCTGGACGTGTACGAAGGTGAATTTCTGACCCTGCTGGGTCCCTCCGGCTGCGGAAAGACCACTACGCTCCGCATTATCGCCGGTTTTGAAACGCCGTCCCGGGGATGCGTCTATTTAGAGCAGGCGGATGTGACCGCCCTCGCTCCCTATAAGCGCAACGTCAACACGGTTTTTCAGAGTTATGCGCTCTTTCCCCATATGAACGTTTTTGACAATGTGGCTTTCGGGCTTGTGGAAAAGAAAGTACCGAAACCTGAGATCAAAGAGCGGGTGGAAAAGATGCTGGATCTGGTACAGCTGAAAAACTTCGGCAAGCGAAAACCCCACCAGATGTCCGGCGGTCAGCGCCAGAGAGTAGCTATCGCAAGGGCTCTAGTCAATAACCCGAAAGTGCTGCTTTTAGATGAACCCTTAGGGGCTCTGGATCTGAAGCTGCGCAAACAGATGCAGATGGAATTAAAGCACCTGCAAAAACAGCTCGGCATTACCTTTGTCTACGTGACCCATGATCAGGAGGAAGCCCTGACCATGAGCGACCGCATTGCTGTTATGAACAATGGTGTCATCGAACAGATCGGGACCGCACAGGAAATCTATGAACGCCCGAAGACGAAGTTTGTCGCCAGCTTTATCGGAGAATCCAATATTATAGAAGCTTCCGTCACAGGCTTTGACGGCGGCCTGATCGAACTGACCGCCGAAAACGGCGTTGTCCACGGAAGAGGCTCCGGATTTGTGCAGGACGAGATGATCTATATCTCCATCCGTCCCGAAAATACCAGATATTCTTTTGAACCTGTGGAGAATTTCCGTTTAAGGGGTATCGTGAAAGAACATATTTATGTAGGCTCCATCATCAAGACCGTGGTGGCGCTGCCAAACGGGCAGAGGCTCCGGTTAAACCAGCACCCCCACAGCGAACTTCCCGCTATCGGCTCTGCCGTCACGGTGTACTGGGATATGGATAAAGCCGTGATCATGCATACCGCGGAAGATACTCTGTATGATCTGATCGAAGATGCGCTGCTCAATCGCCCCGACCTCGCCGTAAAGCAGGGCCGACGCGCCGAAGGCGGCAAATCATTCTGAAAAAACAGGAAACAGCCATGAAAATTTTGAGACAGAAACATTTTGAAAAAACATCTGATACCAACAAAGGACACAGGGGGGAAATATTCTCCCTTGTGGGCCCGCTTTTTTTGTGGATGCTGCTTTTTCTGGCGCTGCCCCTTGTATACGTGATCATTATCAGCTTTCTGGAAAAGGGCATTTACGGCGGCGTACAGATGATATTTACACTGGAAAATTATACCGCCCTCTGGAATCCCACTTACGGGAAAGTGATCTGGCGCTCCATTGTACTGGCTTTCTGGACCAGCCTGATCTGCCTGCTCATCTCCTACCCGTTCGCCTTTATTTTATCGAAGTTCAGCAAAAAATATCAGGGATTCTGCATCCTGCTGATCATGCTGCCCTTCTGGATCAACCAGCTGATCCGCTTGAACGGATGGAGCAATATTCTGCGGGATTCCGGCACTATCAACACGATCCTGTTAAAACTCGGTATCATTTCCGAGCCGATCACAATGATGTACACAGACGGCGCCACCCTGTTCGGTATGGTATATGCACTCCTGCCCTTTATGGTGCTGCCCCTGAACAACTCCATTTCCAAGCTGGATTACTCTCTGATTGAAGCCGCCCACGATCTCGGCGCCTCCCGGATCAGCACCTTTTTCCGCATTATCCTGCCGCTGACGCTGCCCGGTATTTTTGCCGGCACGATCCAGGTATTTATTCCGAGCCTGGACGCTTTTTACATTGCGGACGTTATGGGCGGCGGCAACTCCACGCTGCTCGGCAACCTGATCAAGGATCAGTTCATGGCAGCCAGAAACTGGCCCTCCGGCGCCGCTTTCTCGGTGATATTGATACTCTTTACCCTGATCGTGCTGAAATGCTATACCAAAGTGGGAAATCTGGAGGATCTGGCGTAATGTGCATAAGTTATCAAATAAGATAACTGTATTCTCCGGATCATAAGCGCAGGGCCTGCCGGATAATACAGTTCACCTGCCGGATATGTAGGCTGCCGCCAGTATAAGGAGACGATTTCAATGAAAAGAAAAGAAAAAAAACAGCTCGGCACATTCTCTTATCTTTATGCCGGACTGATCTATCTGTTTTTATACCTGCCGATCTTTATGGTGGTCGGCTACTCCTTTAATACCAACGATAATAACCTGGTCTTTAAAGGCTTTACCCTGCACTGGTACGGCGCCATGTTCAGCAACAGATCCCTTATGAGTTCCCTGCTTCTGACACTGGAACTGGCTCTTATCAGTACGCTGATCTCCGTTGTGCTGGGTACGCTCGCTGCCATCGGCATGCACCGCTATGATTTTAAGTTCAAAAAAACACTGGACAATATGCTCTATGTTCCCATCGTGATCCCGGAACTGGTCATCGGTATCGCATCCCTTGCCACGTTCACGATGCTGAACATCACCCTCAGCTTCTGGACGCTGGTAATCGCCCATGTGACCTTCTGCGTTCCCTTTGTGATCATTACCCTGCGGGCAAGGATTGCCGGTTTCGACAAATCCATCGAAGAGGCGGCTATGGATCTCGGCGCAGGCCCGCTCCGCACTCTGCGGCGCGTGACGATCCCGATGCTGATGCCGGGCATTATTTCCGGCGCCCTTTTATCCATCACACTCTCTCTCGATGACGTAATCATCAGCTACTTCGTGACCGGCGCAGGGGATACCACGCTGCCCATCAAAGTCTACGGCATGGCAAGGGGCAAGATCTCCACGGAAGTCTACGCCCTGTTTACCCTGATGATCGTTGTCACGATAGCGCTTTATCTGCTTTATATGGGGATACGGGCGGCGACGGCAAAAAGGCAGCGTTAACCCCCGCCCTTGGCCCCCTCTGATCCATTCAAATACTTTCCGGTCTTACGGATGGTTCCCGGTCTCATAACACCATCCGGCAATATCGGAGATCAGTTCCGCCGGGACCGTCCCGCTGTAAGGAAGCTGTATGGTTCCCTTGCTGGTCTTGTAATCTTTCAGACGTTCGGAAAACTCCCGGACAGCTTCCGGTCCCGGGTACAGGCCCACATGGTTCCTGAAACCGGCAAACTGGATAATATTATGCTTCTTCCAATAAGTCGGCATACTCCATGATATCCGTTCCTCCGCCTCCGGCAGCGCCGCACGCAGCACACCCCTTACCTCTTTCAGATACCGCCGTATCTCCTCCGGCTGCGCGGCAATGTATTCCTCAATTGTTTCCGGTGCCTTCCCGCAGTAATGACTCTGTTCCCTTCTCTTAAAAGTGCGCCCGCACTTCGGACATGTCCACATCTTCCATCCCTCCTGCCTCATTCCCGTTCCCCGGATGTCACTAAAGCCGTCCCCGGATGTTTCCCTATCCCGGAGCGTATTACCTTCTCAGCTTTTTCTTCTGATCTCATCTTTGATAACAACCCCCATTATACAGCATATCCCCGGCTAATGTAACGCATTTTCTAAGAACTTATCAAAAACCGGACATTGCGGGAATGCGCATAACAGGCTATGGAATCCCCTTATCTTTCCTGAATTTTACAAATTCCTGAATTTGCTTTATGATATTGCATTATCACCCACAATCCGTTAAGATATACATGCCTGCAAAACGTTAAAATAACAGAAGGATAATACGGCTGCCCCGCTGCCCGCACCGATCGGGATATACCTGAATGTTAAAATGCGTTGCTTGCAGCAACGGGAAATTCTCCATATAATTATGGCAAAGACCAAGAAAAAGGAGGTTATCACGAATGCTTAACGAAAACATTAAAGCGCTTAGAAAATCAAAAGGACTTTCACAACAGGAGCTTGCCGTCAAGCTGAATGTGGTGCGGCAAACCATTTCCAAATGGGAGCAGGGCCTGTCCGTTCCTTCTTCTGATATGTTGATCTTCATATCGGAAGTGTTTGAAACACCTGTAAGCACATTGCTCGGAGAAACTGTTGCCGAAACGGAGGTTGACGGCTTAAAAGCGATTTCTGAAAAATTGGAGGTGGTAAACCTGCAGCTGGCACAAAGAAAAACCACAAGAAGAAAAGTTCTTCATTGGCTGCTTATCTCATTGTGTGCGGCCATAGTAATAATTTCTGCCGTTCTGATAACAATAAACAGCCCTTACCTGGGTTGGGATTACAGCAGTCCCGAAACCGCCGTTCTCGGAGTGGCATTTCATTCATTGGAATGGCTGTTTGTCAGGACGGCACCGGTCATCTTTATTTTCGCAATCATCGGAATTTTCTTAACAAAAAAGAAAGAATAAATCCGCTTTGTCTTGAGCACGGTTCAGATTTACCCTCCCGCCGGCAAGGTAACTGCCCGACGTATAAAACCCGTATTCATGCGGGTTTTGGGGGCTGTGCCGCAAGCCTGAATGTCCACGCCCGCCGCTTAAGCATTTGCCCTTATCCTGTTCTCCGTCAGAGGCCGGGGGCGCGGGGGCAGAAGCAGCCGCAAAATCTGCCGGCAGCCGCAGCAGCCCAGAATTCCCTGCCTTTACCGGCAGGGCGGCCTTGCCGTCATCACGCCTTTCAGATAGTCGTGTCTTCTCCGCTCCATTTCCCAATATTATCAAACAGTTCCTTCACAGAGCGTTCAGGAATCCTCCCCTTTTTTGCCCACTCTACCACATATACCGAAACCCTTTTTCCGTCTTTTTCACGGGCATATCCTCCTCCTCTACAGAGTCGATCCTGATCGGCTTTTTCTGGTGCAGGCAGATGATCATCTCCTGTATCACCCCTATCGGACCCTGCACTTCCATCAGAACATCCCCGTTTGACAGATTTTCCACATAACCGGTAAGCCCCAGCATATCGGCGATATATCTGGACTGGAAACGAAAGCCCACAAACTGCACTTCCCCTTTAAAGATCAGTTTTTTCCTGACAATTTCCCCGCTCATTTCCTCTCCTGCCTCTGCACTATCCTCCCGCTGCACCGATTTGAACTTTGTGCAGAAATTCCGGAAAAAGCTATCTTTCTTTCCCATTCCTCGCCACCTTCTGACACAAGCCGCTGACCACACAAAAAAGCCCGATCACCACCATGGCAATCCCGGCGGTTTTTACATCCACAGCAAAAAACGGAAGCCCGATCACGATGATCACGATCCCCATAATAAAATCCAACTTCCAGCTTCTGGGTTTCGCCTTCTTTTCCTCTCCCGCTCCCTTTTTTTCTGTCTCTCCCATTTTAACACCTTCCCTCCTGCCAATTCAATCCTTTTATCGCCCGTTCACAAATAACCTTCCCTTATTCCCCTATCATCCGTCCGCATATAACCTGTCCTTATTTTCTTATCGCCTGATCACAGATAACCCGCCCGGAATCTCTTATCGCCTGCCTGCAAACAACCCGGATAAAAATATCCCTGAGGGTATTTTTATCCGGGTGTCCGGTATCTTCAAAAATCAACCAATTATCAAGCTAAATCCTCGCCGTTTGTCCTGATCACCTTCTGATACCAGGCAAAGCTGTCTTTCTTGATCCTCTTTCCGCTGCCCTTGCCGTAGTCATCCACATCCACATAGATAAAGCCGTAACGTTTGCTCATCTCAGAGGAAGAACAGCTTACGATATCAAGAGGAGCCCAGAGATAGTAACCTCTTAAATCCACACCGTCCATGACGGCAAGCTTCATCTGTTCGATATGCGCCCTGTAGTAATCCACCCTGTAAGGATCATGGATCGTGCCGTCCTCCTCCAGCTTATCATAATTGCCGCAGCCGTTTTCCGTAATATAGATCGGGCACTGGTATCTGTCATAGAACTCATTCAGCATAAAGCGCAGGCCCGTCGGATCAATGCTCCATCCCCACGGATTCGCAGGAAGATCCGGATTCCTTATCGCCTCATTTCCGTTCTCAAAGCTTTCCTTTGTCACCACTCTTGTATAATAGTAGGAGAAGGATAAAAAGTCTGCCGTATTCTTCAGATCCTCTTCATCATCCGGACCGAATTCTATATGAATACCTCTCTCCTCAAAGAAATGGAAAGCATACCCCGGATATTTTCCTCTCAGAAGCACATCGGAGAAGAAATATTCCATCTGGTTATGACGCATCGCCGCCAGCACATCTTCCGGTTTGGAAGAAGCCGGATAGGAAGGGCCGCCGCAGAGCATCATGCCGATCTGCAGGTCCTTGTTCAGGCTGTGTCCGTATCTGGTAGCCCTTGCGCACGCCACCATCTCATTATGCACCGCCTGATATTTTGCCTCCAGCACATTGTCCACAACATCCTCCGCCACGCCGAGATGGTTAAAGGACTCATGCACGATCAGATTGATCTGGTTTACCACAATCCAGAGTTTTACCCTGTCGCCGTATCTGTCAAACAAAGTCCTGCAATACCTCTCAAAGAACTCAATGACTTCCCTTGAATACCATCCCTTATAATTCAGTGTCAGATTCAGGGGCATCTCATAATGGGAGATCGTGATCAACGGCACCATACCGTTTTTAATGATCTCATCAATCAGGTCGTCATAAAACTTCAGTCCCTCTTCATTGGGCTCCTTATCATCGCCGTTTGGATAGATCCTCGCCCAGTTAATGGAAGTCCTGTAGGTCTTGAGGCCCAGTTCCGCAAGGAGTTTCAGATCCTCTTTATAGGTATGATAAAAATCAATACCCCAACGTTTCGGGAAGATCCTGCCGCTATCCTCAAGCGCTTCCTTCACAAATTTCGTCGTCACTTCTTCATTAAATTTTTTATCTACGGGAACATTGTCCACAAACTCATTGATATCCGCAACACAAAGCCCCTTGCCGCCTTCCTTCCATGCCCCTTCCATCTGATTCGCCGCGAAGGCGCCGCCCCAGAGAAAATTCTCGGGAAATGATTTTGGTACTCTGCTCATAATCTCATCCTCCATTCCGGTTCCATGTACGTTCCTTCCGTGTATGTCTATTTCTCCAATTTTTTCAGTCTCTCGTCATATGCCGCAAAGATACTGCACATCTGTTTCGCGATCATGATCTCGCTGTAAATTGTCATCAGAGTATCCTGCGCATGGGCGAACAGAACATTATAATCAAACTCTTCCCCCGCTATCGCGCCCTGGATACAATCCGTCTGAATATGATGGGCCTCCGCAATCTTGGCGTCCGCTTCCTTCAAATGTTCTCCTGCCGCCGCCATATCTCCCGCCGCTATCGCGCCAAGCGCTGCCTGACAGCAGTTTCTTGCGTCTCCTGCATGCATGATGATCTGCATAGCGTTTTCTACGGTATTCTCGTTCATAAAGCCACCTCCCATTGTCATAGCATTCTGCCTGCGGCGCTTCGCCGCTATGTAACATTATATTTTATTCTGCCGCCTCTTTCCCGGTTTCCTTCTTCAGTTCGTTTGCTTCATAAGCCTTGAAGAACGGATACCAGATCAATGTGGATACCGCCACGGAAATGATCAGGAAGATGATCGCTCTGATGCTTCTTGTATTGATCCATGTGGAGATCGGATAAGGGCAGTACCAGAGTTCAAACTGCACATCCGGAATCGGTGCAAATTTAATAACCTTTGTACCGAACCATGTCAGCAGAGGAAGCACAAGGCCCTGCAGCCACATAGGTACCATCAGGTACGGATTCCATGCGATACAGCCGAAGATAACCGGCTCATTGATATTGAAGATACCCGGTACGATACATGCCCTGCCGAGCGCTTTCAGCTCTTTTGATTTTGAAAGCAGAAGCAGTACGACCAAAGGCAATGTACAAGCGATACCGCCCACCCACATATAAGTACAGTAAACAAGGCCTTCTGTAAAGATGAACATGCTTGACGCGGTAGCAGTGCCTGCCGCAACCATTTCCAGATTTGCCACGATCGCAGCCAGTTTAACAGGCTCATTTACCGGTGTCAATACCCAGCTTGAAATACCCATCGAATAGATAAAGCAGGTAAGAAGCATAAAGAATGTAAATCCGTACCATGTCTGCAAAAAGCTCTGCAGCGGCATAAAAATACTCAGGATAATGTTATAAAGGTTCACATGCATGATCAGAACGATCACCCAGCCCAGCACAACAACAATGCCGATGGGAAGCAGCGCATCAAACCACTGACGCACGAAATCCGGAATAGCGGAATCTTCCTTGAAGAATGTAAACTTCGCAAAAGCACCCATAATCAGGCCTGTAATAACACCCGTTGCCATTGCGCAGAACATACCGCCGGCGCCCAGTGCAGAGCTGCCGAAGCCCGCTGCACCCTCTTCCTCCACGATAGGCGATACCACGATCAGAAACAGGATCAGCCCGGAAAGGCCTGCGATCAGACGCTGTTTTCTGAAACGTTTTTTCTCACAGTAGTTGAAGGGGATCAGGAAAGATATCAGAAGGGATACCTTGCCCATGGTCCAGCCAAAGGGTGTCCAGAAGGAAAACGGCAGTGTCACGTAATCCTCGATAATTGCCAGACAGCAGAAAATGGAACCCAAAAAGATAAAGGGCAGAATCTGCAGTACGGAATCTTTGATCGTTACGATCCAGATCATGTTACTGATCTTATTCATTTTAGGAGCAAAGCTGTTCTCCAGCCAGCTAATCAGTTTTTGCATTTGTATTATCTCCTTTTCCTGTTCTGATATTTTCCAATCTTACTTTTCCCCGAAGAGCTCCAGGATCTGATCCAGAGCCTTATCGCCGTTTAATTTCGCATAAGCATCCTTGTCAATGATAGCGATCTTGATATCGTACCCTTCGATATCCTCCTCCAGAGAAGGGATCACTGTTGCCAGATGAGGCCCCACCATCAGACAGTCGATATCCTCAACATAGTTTAAAACCTCGGACTCGCTTCTTGCCGTCACGGTAATCTCAAGCCCCCTTGCCGAAGCAGCCTTTCTTATATTCGCCGCCATGAATCCGCTGCTCGCTCCGGAGCCGCATACCAGTAATACATTGTGTTTTGCCATATCATTCTACCTCCTGTTTGTTTTTCATAAATTCATTGTATTTTTCCGCAAACAAAAAAGCAAACCGACTTTTTCACCCCCGGGGTGAAACGGTTTGCCTCAAAAACAAAGATTTTCACCGTCAAAGTGAAAATCTTTGTCTTTTAATCTTCTTTCGATATCAGTCCGTATTTCACAAAAGCATGATAAACGCCGTCCTCATCTACAGATTCCGTGACGTCATCTGCCGCCTCTTTTACAAAATCCGACGCGTTTCCCATGGCAATACCGACGCCCGCCGCCTTCAGCATCTCCAGATCATTCTCGCTGTCGCCGATGGCTATCGTATTTTCCGCCGAAACGCCCAGATAGCTGCTGAGATAATATACTGCCGTACCTTTGGTAAAGGCTGCCTTTGTGATCTCACCGCTGTTTCCGCGGGTTTCCGCCTGGGAGAACGCCGTTGCGCTCATACCCCGTTCCTTCAGCCTTTCCCTGAACCAGATACCGTCTTTTTCAGCATAAAAGTAAGAACACTTATGTACTTTTTCCATCTCCTTCACCGAATTCCCCGGCGTCGTCTTACGGAAAAAGCTCAGCAGCAGCTTTTCCTCTTCGTCAAAGCTTTCCATTTCTTTAAAAAAGCGTTCCCTGATATCCTTTTTCATGTAAAGCTTTTCAAAGCCTTCCATTATATAAGTTGCTCCCGCTTCCTCAAGCAGTCCTGCAACATATTCTTTTTCCTCTTCCGAAAAATATTCCACCTGCAGAATTTTCTCTTTCCACATAACACAGGCACCGGCTGCGCTGATCATACCGTCAAATTTCTTCATCTCCTCCGGCACCTCAGAGTACGCTCTGCCGGTACAGATACAAAGAAAATGTCCGTTGTCATACGCCTGCTTCAGTGCCTGCGCCACTTTCCCGGAAACAGGACGGCCATTTGCCAGAAGAGTCCCGTCAATATCCAGAAATACCAGTTTTCTTCCGCTCAGAATTAAAGGTTCTCCTTAAAGAATGCCTCTAAAGCTGCAGCAGCTTCCTCTTCCTGATCCCCCTCGCAGACAACGGTCACTTCGTTGTCCTTCTTAACACCCATAGCCATTACATTCATGATCCTCTTCGCATTGCCCTTCTTCTCGCCGCACTTCAGTGTGATCTCACAGGGAAATTTCGCCGCCTCCTTCACCAGAAGCCCGGCCGGACGGGCATGGATTCCCAATGCATCCTGAACCGTGTAACTGAATTCTTTCATGATAAAAATCCTCCTTAATTAAATTTGTTTTTACTCTCTATCCATTATCAATTATTATCATTTTTCTGTCAATACCATTTGCCCGGGCGTCCGCCTCATCTCAAATTACATATTAACTACTTTATTACGCACCGGCAGCACCATACCGGGGGACACCGAAAGTTCATCCACTCCCATATTCACAAACTCTTCCGTAAGCGTGGTATCCGCGCCCAGTTCTCCGCATATCCCGGCCCAGATGCCCTCCTTATGAGCAGCATCCACAACCATCTTGATCATCCGCAGGATTGCCGGATGGTGTGCGTTATAGAACATATCCAGTTTTGCGTTCTGACGGTCAATCGCCAATGTATACTGGGTCAGATCGTTTGTACCGATACTGAAGAAGTCCACTTCCTTTGCCAGTTCATCCGCAATGATAACGGACGCCGGCGTCTCGATCATAATACCGAACTCGATCTCGCCCACTTCCCTGCCTTCCTCCCGCAGCTCTTCCTTGATCTTTTCCAGAATTTCCTTTACGGTCTGCACTTCCCAGACGGAAATGATCATCGGCACCATGATAGCGATCCTGCCGTAAGCGGATGCCCGGCAGAGCGCCCGAAGCTGGGTCTTGAACACTTCCCTCTTATTTAAACAGATCCTGACAGCCCGGTAGCCCAGCGCCGGATTCTCTTCCTTATCCAGTTCAAAATAATCGATCTGCTTATCGGCGCCGATATCCAGTGTACGGATGATCACGCGCTTACCGCCCATCTTCTCTGCAACCGCCTTGTACGCTTCAAACTGCTGTTCCTCGCTCGGGTAGTCGTTGCTCTGCAGATATAAAAACTCGCTCCGGAACAGGCCGATCCCCTCCGCATCGTTGGCAAGCACCGCTTCCACATCTTCCACGCCGCCGATATTCGCATAGAGATTGATCTTCCTGCCGTCTTTCGTCACGCTGGGTTTTCCCTTTAAGGAATTCAGCAGTTCCTGTTCTTTCTTCTGCGCTTCCAGCTTATCCCGATAATCCTTCAGGGTCTCTTCATCCGGCTCTACGATCAGTTTTCCTTCCTTTCCGTCCACAATGCCCATCAGGCCGTCCACATGTTCCGCCTCCGATACCATGACAAGAGCCGGGATATTCATCGTGCGTGCCAGAATCGCCGTATGGGAATTGGTGGAACCCTTTCTTGTCACAAAAGCCAGTACCTTGCTGCGGTCAAGCTGCAGCGTCTCGCTGGGCGCTAAATCCTCCGCCACCAGAATAGAAGGTTCCTCCATCGCCGCGCCGCCTTCCTCCACACCGGCAAGAATCCTCACTACCCTCGCGGAAATATCCTTTACGTCCGCCGCGCGCTCTTTCATATAATCATCGTCCATGGCGGCAAAAATCTCCGAAAAGTTCTGTCCGGTCACGGAAACGGCATATTCCGCATTTAACTGCTCATCCCTGATCATCCCTTTGATGCCGTCCAGATAATCCTCATCCTCCAGCATCATCTGATGCACTTCAAAAATCGCTGCGTTTTCCTCACCGACTTCGGCGACAGCCTTCTCATAGAGGACGCCAAGCTGCGAAGCCGCAGTGTCCCTTGCTGCTTCAAACCGGGCAATTTCGGCTTCCACATCAGAAACGGAGGTCCTGTTCACTTCCACTTTCTTTTCGCCAAACTCCCTGATCTTTCCGATGGCAACGCCCTTGAACGCCGCCTTCCCCGACAATACTTTCATTGTTCCTACTCCTTTCACCCTTCTATTTCTTTTCTATTATTAATATAAAATATACTAAATTTATAAAAAAACAGGCAAGCAATCTTTTTCACTGAACCGGTGCAAAACATAACTTGTTCTTATCTTCACTTATAGTATAATTGGTCACATGGAACAAAAATATACTCAGATAGCAAGGCTTCTGCTAGATCAAAACGGCTGGGTCACCGCCGCTTCCCTTTCCGACCATATGGGAGTTTCTGTCAGAACCGTAAAAAACTACATATCCGAACTGAACAGCACCTATGCTTCCCTGATCGAATCCTCCAGCAGCGGATACCGCATAGACACGGAAAAGGCAGCCAAACTGCTGAACGATACTTCTCAGCATATTCCGCAGACCAACAAGGAGAGGTCTTCCTATGTTGCCATCCGTCTCCTGCGTTCCCCTGAAACACTTTCACTGTACGATCTGTGCGATGAACTCTATATCAGTATGTCCACGCTGCGCACGGTCATGAAACGTACCAGGCGGATGCTCGAACAGTATAACCTGATTCTCTCCACATCCGGCGATAATGTGGAGATCAGAGGGGAGGAACGCAACAGACGCCGTATGCTCAGTTCCATTATCTTTGATGAATCCCAGCTTTCCTTTTTCAACATGGACGCGCTGCAGGATTCCTTTGAAGAGATTGATATTGATTATATCATACCGCAGCCGCTGGCTGCAATCAAACTATAAAAACAAAAGAATCATCCTATTCGTAGATGCACGTGCTATAATGCACTTATACGGTATCTGCGTACCA